>NZ_LZRU01000046.1 GCF_002159085.1 Thermobacillus sp. ZCTH02-B1 | reverse complement strand
TTCGATTTTCCGCACCAGATGATCTTCCGGGACGAGTTCATCGAGCGACACGAGGGAAAGTTGGGTGCGTCCTTCATAGCCCGTTTTCCTGAGCAACAGCAATCACTCCAACGCAGAGAATCCTTGCCATTATTATAACATATTACCGCGGTGAATGGGTAAAGTTTTATTGTATAAAAAAGACTATCGACAGGGACTTTGTCGACAGTCTGAAACGGCCGACCCTTGCGGGTCGGTCGTTCTTCATATGGCCGCGGGCAGCGCAATCAGTGCAGCGATCCCCCCGGCAACGACCGACGAAAGACAATTGACCGCATCGTTCGTCATCCAGCGGCGCCCCTGGGCGTGAAGCGCCGGCTCGCCGCAATGGACGGTCCGTTCCGTCAGCTCACCGCACACCAGACAGCGGTACAGCCCCTGCTGCCAGGCGCCGAGCAGCGAGTCGGCCATCGCGCCGGCGAGTCCGCTCGCCGCGGCGAGGGCGACCAGCGCACCCGCCGGAAGGCCCGTGGCGGCGCCGCCGCCAAGCAGCGCGGCCGCGGCGCCGATGAGCGCCGCTCCCGCCAGCGCGGCGGCCGTGCCGAGCGGGGTCACCCCGCCGCTCGTTCCTGCCGGCACCGCGCGGCCGGTCAGCACGGAACGCGGCTCCGCCCGGCTGAGCGCGCCGATCTCCGTCGCCCACGTGTCCGCGTTCACGGACGCCATGACGCCGACGAAGGCGGCGGCGATCAGCGGTTCCGGACGGATCGCATAGGCCGCAAGAAGCGCCAGGCCGACGCCGCCGTTCGCCCACACCTGGCCGGCATCACGCCGGCCGGTCTTCGCGTAGCGCTTCTCCGCTTCCCTTTTGCTCCGGGCATGACGCTTCCAGCGGGACCAGAAGACGGAGGTCATGAAAAAAGCAAGCAGCAGGCCGTACCAGAAAGGCCCGCCGAGCGCGAAGTAGCCCCCGCCCATCGCCGCGGCGGACCAGGCGCCGGACGCGGTGAGCGCCCGTCCGCGCCACGCGATCCAGGCGATCAGCCCGGCGCCCGCAAGCCCCGCCGCCCACCGCAGCGGCAACGGGGCGTTCCATGCTTCCACCATCCGCAGTACTCCCTTTCGGAATCGCTCCCGCCGAACGGAGAAGATGCTGCCGCAAACGGCAGGAGTTGTGCGATTTGTGTCGAATTTTTTCATGCAAGTTCCATTTTTTTGCGGAAGACGAGGTTTGCCGCCTGCAAGGAGTGTCGCGGTTTGCCCGATGATCCGACCGAATTCGAACGGGAGCCCCGGCTGAAGGAGGCGCACACCCCCGGGCAGCTCCTTCGCATCATTTCCGATTATACCGCAAAGATCGCGAACGAACGCAATCTGCACCATGTGCTTGTCCTGATGGCGAACATGGGGCGGGAGATGATCCTGTCCGACCGCTGCACCGTCTGGCTGATCGACCACAAACGGGGCGAGCTGTTCACGATATTCGCCCACGGGGTCGTCGAGATCCGCGTCCCGATCTGCTCGGGATTCGTCGGCTATTCGATCGCGACCGGCCAGCCGCTGCTGATCGAGGACGCGTACAAGGACCCGCGCCACAACGCGGAGAACGACCGCAAGACGGGCTACCGGACGAAGTCCGTCATCACCGTGCCGTTCGTCGGCAGCGACGGCAACGTCATCGGCGCCTACCAGGCCATCAACAAGATGACGAAGGAAGGCGTCTTCACGCAGCGCGATCTCGAATATCTGTCGCTCGCCGCCTCCTATGCGGGCAAGTCGCTCGAATCGGTCATGCTGCACGAGGAGATCGTCGCCACGCAGAAGGAGATCATTTTCCGGATGGGAGAGGTCGGCGAGAGCCGGTCGAAGGAGACGGGCAACCACGTCAAGGTACGAGCACCACGAGAAGTGGGACGGCACCGGCTATCCGCGCGGCCTGAAGGGCGAGGAGATCCACCTGTACGGACGAATCACGGCGGTGGCCGACGTGTTCGACGCGCTCGGCAGCGACCGGGTCTACAAGAAGGCCTGGGAGCTCGACCGCATCCTCACCCTGTTCCGCGAGGAGCGCGGACGGCATTTCGATCCGCAGCTCGTGGATGTCTTCATGGAAGAGCTGCCGCGCATCCTCGAAGTGCGTGACCGTTACAGGGACGAACTGCAGGAATGAGAAAACAACGGCCGGACGGGCGCCGCAGGCGCCTGCCGGCCGTTGTCATTCCGCCGTCGG
Organism: Thermobacillus sp. ZCTH02-B1; assembly: GCF_002159085.1. Classification (GTDB taxonomy): domain Bacteria; phylum Bacillota; class Bacilli; order Paenibacillales; family Paenibacillaceae; genus Thermobacillus. The sequence goes on along the minus strand of NZ_LZRU01000046.1, from coordinate 43,279 downwards.
TGAATCCGTCTTCTCCGATTCCAATGTCCAGGGAATCCGTCGCCACGCGATTCCATCGCGTCAAGGGAATCCGTCTTCGGGCGCTTCCGCCGTCAAACGGCCGTCGCCCGGCTTCCGCCGTCATGCGGTGCGCGCCGGACGAATCCGCCGTCATCCGAACCACGCCAAACGGCGTCCTTCCCGCAGCTCTCCGTACCGGTCGGGCCGGTTCGTGCAGATGATGATGTCTTCGCCCATCGCGGCGATTTTCCGCATCGAGGCTTTCCGGTCCACCGTCCAGGCCATGACGGTGAGTCCGGCTCGGCGGAACGACGCCATCCGCTTCGCCGTCAGCCTCGTCCAGCCGATCGACAGGAACGTCGCGCCGATCCGCGCGAGCGCCTGCTCAAGCCCGGGCGGAGCGGCGTCGATGATGAGCCCCGTTCGGATCCCGCTCTCCGCCTCCTTCACGCGCCTGAGCGCGAGAGGATCGAACGACGTGATGACGGCGTCCCGGATCAGGCCGCGTCGCCGGAGCAGGCCGGCGACCGCGGCCTCCAGCCCGGGATAGCGGCCGCCGTACGTCTTCAGCTCGATGTTGAGCTTGCACCGGCCCGCAATCAGATCCAGCACCTGCTCCAGCGTCGGCACGGGCTCTCCGCGGAACTCCGGCGAGAACCAGCTTCCCGCGTCCATCGCCTGAAGCTCCTTCGCCGTGAAATCGGCCACGCGCCCCTTTCGGTCGGTGGTCCGGTCCACCGTGTCGTCGTGGATGACGACCGGCACACCGTCCTTCGAAAGCTGCACGTCCAGTTCGATCCATTCCACGAACGGAAAATCGAGCGCCCGCTTCATTGCGGCAAGCGTGTTCTCGGGCGCAAGACCGGAAGCCCCCCGGTGTGCGCAGCACGGATTGGCCATTCCCATCGTCGCCTGTTCTCCTTCCATATCGCTAGCCGCGCCGGCCGTACCGCTCAAGGCGTCCCGGCTTCTACGGCTTCTCCGGCTTCCTCCGTCTCCCCGCCGGAACGCACCGGAGCCGGACGAAGCCGGCCGTCTTCATCGATCGCGACGCCGAACGAGAGCTGCTCGAGGCGTTCGAACATCGCCCGCCGTTCTTCGCCTTCCAGCGGTTCCGGGCGCGCCGGCTCGACCGCCCGCATCGGCACGAACGCCAGCCCGCAGCTTCCGTCCTTCGGGCATACCGCGTTCAGCACGCCGGTGTCGCGCGTTTCCGTGTTCTTCGTCGGGTTGAACACGAAATTGCCGAGGCTGTAGGCAATCCACCCGCCATTATAATATTCGAAGCCCTGCAGCACGTGCGGATGCGAGCCGACGACAATATCCGCTCCGGCGTCGATGTATTCCCGGGCCAGCTTCTTCTCGATGTCGCGCGGCGTGTAGCTGAGCTCCTCGCCCCAGTGGGCGTATACGATGACAAGATCGTGCGCTTCCTTCGCCCGACTGATCGCCGCCACCGCCCGGCGCGAATCATACGTCTCCGCGACGCCGGGATGGTTCCGGTCCGCCTTCCAGGACACCTCCGGCACGACGCGGCTGAAGCTGAAGATCGCGATCGATCTTCCCTTCACTTCGAAAACGGCCGGCCTGAACGCCTCTTCGTCGTTTCTCCCGGCTCCCGCGTGCGCGATGCCCGCTTCGTTCAGATGATCGATCGTATCCAGCAGCCCTTCGACGCCCTGGTCGAGCGTATGGTTGTTCGCGAGCGCGACGAAGTCGAATCCCGCCTCGCGGAGCGAAGGCAGCAGGTCCGGGCTGCCCTTGAACACGTACTGCTTGTTCTCGGCCGGCGTGCCGCGCGTCGTAACCGGATGTTCAAGGTTGCCGACCGTAAGATCCGGTTCGGACAGATACGGTTTCGCCTTGGCGAACGGATAATCCAGACCTTCGCGGCGCATCAGCTTCTCGACGGATGACGCGAGCAGAAGATCGCCGACGAACGCGATCCGGATCGTCCCGTCGGCCCGTTCCGGAGCATTCCCTTCCGGCGGGGCGGGCTCGCCGCCCCCGCTGCCGGGCGGCCCGGCGGCCTCATCCTCCGCCGGATGACCGTCATCCGTGTATCCGTTCCCGCCGGAAGGCCGGACGCCATCACCGGGTTCCGGCGCCGTCTCTTCAAGGTTTGCCACCGCCGGACTCGGCGCGCCGGCGCCGCCTTCTCCGCCTCCGATCCGATCTCCCCGGGCAAGCCCGTACACCATGGCGGCAATGGCGATCAGCATGATGATGTTCAACGCCGCGAGCCGGCGCATCCGCCGCCTGCGCTTCCTCCGTTCCCGCGCGCGCGATTCTGTCCGCGATAGCACCATTCCGTGCGATTCCCCTCGGGCAAATATTTCCCATCCATTATAACAGGAAAAGGCGCCGGTGCGACGCGCAGCCGGAACATTTTCCGGACCGCCGCATCCGGCGCCGTTACCGACCGATCGCCGCGCTCAGGCTTATCGCCCGCGGTAAACCGTACGGCCCGCCACCACGGTTTCCCGGACCGAGACGATTCCGCTTTCCGGATCGAAATCGAACAGCGTCAGGTTCGCCGGATTGCCGGCAGCCAGCGCACCCAGGGCTTCGCGGCCGATCGCGCGGGCCGGGCGCAGCGTCACGGCCTGCACCGCCTCCGCCAGCGTCAAGTCCGTATGCCGCACGGCGATCCCGATTCCGGTATCCAGGAGCAACGCGGAACCGGCGAAAATTTCGGGGTTCTCCGCCATATGCAGCCGTCCTTCCGCCGTCAGCTCCACCATACCGCCGATCGGGCTTTCGTATCTCCCGGGAGGCATGCCCGCAAACCGGGTGCAATCGCTGATGAAAATGGCCTTGTCCCGTTTGGCCCGCAACATCGCCTTCAGCACCGACGGAGCGAGATGATGCCCGTCCGGAATGAACGTCGCCCACAGCCGGTCTTCGGCGAGCTGATCCCAGATATAATTGGGATGGCGCGGAAGCATGGTCTGGGAGCCGTTGCCCAGGTGGGTGGAGACGGTCGCTCCGGCCGCCACCGCCTGCCCGATCTGCTCGCCGCTTGCCGCCGTATGGCCGATGGCCGCGACGATCCCGTTTTCCGTAAGCTTGCGGATGAACGGCACCGCGCCGTCGCGTTCCGGCGCCAGCGTCACCATCGTGATCAGTCCGTCTGCGGCCTCCTGCAGCTTCATGAAATGCTCCCAGTCGGGATCGCGCATGTATTGCGCCGGATGCGCGCCCCGGCTGCCGGGAAGTTCGGACAAATACGGGCCTTCCAGATGGATGCCCACGATCGATTCATGGGCGTATTGCCCGGAGCGTACGTAGGCGGCGATCGCCTGAAGTCCGCGCCGCATCCGGTCGAAATCCCCCGTGATGATCGTCGGCAGGTACGCCGCGACGCCGTGCCGGTGAAGCGTCCGCGTCACCCCTTCCACCTCTTCATGGGTAACCGCATCGGCGTTCAGATCAAACCCGCCGCATCCGTTCACCTGCAGATCGAGCCAGCCCGGTGATATCCAGGGCAGGCCGGACACGTCTGCCCCTTCCGGCCTGCCGATGCCCTTGATGATTCCACCCTCTGCTTCAATGACGACCGCTTCTCCGGTATCCGTCAATCTCCCGATCCATCGCATTCAACAAGCCACCGCCTTCCGCAACGCGCCGTACTCCCGCGGCATCAGGCCCATCGGTACACCTTCGCCGCCGATTCCTTGTCCAGGAACAGCCGCCAGCTCCGGTGGGTTTTCAGAATGGTCGCCGGCACCTTCGGATCAACCGGATTCATGAACGTGTTGTAAACGGCATCCGCCTTGGACGCACGCGGCACGACGGATACGATTTGGCGGCAGCGCAGGATCTGCCGGACGGACATGGAGATGGCCCGCGGAGGCACGTCGTCCACTGACGGAAACCAGCCTTCCCTGACCTGCTGCCGCTTGCAGGCGTCATTGAGTGTCACGATCCGGTAAGGCTCTTCCGCCTCGAAGTCGGCGGGCGGATCGTTGAACGCGATATGGGCGTTCTCGCCGATTCCGATCAGCCCCACATCCACGGGCTTCTCGCGGATCGCCCCGTTCAGCAGGTTCAGCGTTCGCTCCAAATCACCCTCGCCGCTGATGAGCCAGGCCTTCCGCACCGGGACATGTTGCAGGAAACGCTCCTTCAGGTATTTGCGGAAGCTGGCCGGATGGGATTCCGGCAGACCGACGTATTCGTCCAGGTGAAACATCTCCACCTTGTCCCATTCAATATCCTGTTTCACGAAATGACTCAGAAACTCGAACTGCGAAGCGCCCGTCGACAGCACGATGCGCGCTTCCCCCTGCCGTTCGATCGCCTCCTGCAGGAGATTGCGGCATTCCCTCGCCGCCGCCAATCCGAGCTCGTCCGCCGTCTCGCAAATCGTCAGTTTCATGGCTGATCCTCTCCCGAGCTGAAGTGGTCGCATTCGTCGCAATAATTTTTTCTGTCAATTGGGAATATTTTTTCAGTAATCGATTTCTGTCAGCATGATTGTAGCATGTTCTTTCCCTTTTGACCACCATGAAACCGGCAAAAAAAACGGCAGCGGCCCGCTCACCGTCCGGAGGTTTCCGAATGCCCCCCGCGTGACACGACCGACTGCCGTTCGATCAGCTTCGGCTGCAGAATGATTTCGAACTGGTGGTTGTTTTCGTTGTTCATCATATTCAGCAACATCGTGCACGCCATTTTGCCCATTTCGTAATCGGGCTGCTTGATCGTCGTAAGCGGCGGATGGATCATCTGGCCGACGTCGATTCCGTCGAATCCCATCACGGAGATCTCTTCCGGCACCCGGATGTTCCGGCTCGACAACTCGTTGATCACGCCGATGGCCAGCATGTCGTTGCAGGTGAAAACCGCCGTGGCCTGAACCTTCGCGGCCAGCAGCTTGCGGGCCAAAGCCCGGCCGGTATCGAAATCGGACAGCGGATTGTGATCGTCGTCCGCGTTCGCCTCCACGAGGATCGGCTCCAGTCCGGCTTCCTTCATGGCCTCCTGATAACCCCGGAAAATGCTCCTCCGGCTGGGGCGGTCCATCCGAGCCGTCAAGTAGGCGATGCGGCGATGTCCTTTGTCGATCAGATGCCGGGTCGCCATTTGTCCACCCTTGACAAAGTCGAAATCGATCTTCGATATGCCTTCCGCATCCACCCTCTGATCGATCGCGATGACGTGGATGCCCATGTCGGCCAACTGTTTGAACATCCCGCCGTCGTTCGCAATGGACGCGATGATCAGACCCTTCACCTGCTTCTCCATCAGCATCCGGATGTATTCGCTTTCCAGCTCCGGATCATGCATGGAATTGCAGGTGATGACCGTGTATTTCCGCTGTCTGGCCGTTTGTTCGATTCCCAGAATGACCGAGGAATAGAAAGGGTTGACAATGGAGGGAACGACGACTCCGATCGTCGTGCTCGTGTTCTTCTTCAGCTGTTTCCCGAGCAGGTTCGGTACGTAGTTGGTTTCGGCGGCGATTTTGAGGATTTTTTCCCGAAGGCTTTGGCTGACCGGATAATCGCTGTTGCTCAGAACCCGCGATACGGTCGCGGCGGAGACATTGGCCATGCGCGCGATGTCGTGAATGGTGACCTTTTTCTTCATTCTTTTCAATCCCAGCCTCCTTCAGCAATCGATTACTCGTCCTGTTGCGAAAAAAAAAAGATTCCGTTTCTCCGAACATGCTTCATTCTCTCATCGGATATTACCATACCTGTTTTGCAGAAGGCAAGTTGCTCCCGGAAAAGGCAGCAATGATCATATTGACAAGCGGCAAGGAGGAATGATTATAATTGGCATATACAGTAATCGATTTCTGTCACATCAGACACAAGAGGGAGTGGAGGAAAATGGCCGGTTCCTCCGTCAATCCGGGCAAGCGACACGGCATCATTGCGCTGAATCGCAGAAGGCAATGGTACGGATTCCTGTTCGTCCTGCCCGCGTTTCTCTTTATTTTTGCTTTCATGCTGTATCCCGTCGTCTACTCGCTCTATATGAGCCTTCATCAATACAATTACGTGTTCGATCCGTCTCCCGTGTTTGCGGGGTTCGACAATTACGTGAAGGCTCTGAAAGACCCGACTTTCCGCAGGGCGCTCGAGAACACGATCGTATTCAGTTTCTTCTATTTCGTTCTCGTGATGGCGGTATCGCTGGTCATCGCGCTGATGCTCTTTCACGTCAGGCGATTCCAAAGTTTTTTCCGTACCGCCATCTTCATGCCGATCGTCGTTCCGGTATCGCTGTCGGCGCTTGTCTTTCTCTGGATTTTGCAGGAGAATTACGGCCTTCTCAACTACCTGCTGCGGGACGTGCTCGGATGGACCGCGCTCGCCAGACCGTGGTTGAACGAGGGGCCGACCGCAATGGCCAGCATCATCGGCGTCAGCCTGTGGGCGACCATCGGCTTTGAAACGATCCTGTTTTTGGGTGGAATGCAAGCGCTATCACGCGAAATGCTCGAGGCCGCGGTGGTGGACGGAGCGGACGGCATCAGGCGCATTTTCTACGTCATCCTGCCCAACCTGAAAGAAACCTATGTGATAACGGGCATCTGGGCCATCCTCCATGGCCTGAAGGTGTTCGTCGAACCGAACGTCATGACCAACGGAGGACCCGGAAACGCGACGCTGGTCGTGTACCAGGAAGTGTATTACAACGCTTTCAACCGGTTTGAAATGGGATACGCCTCGGCGGAGGCGTACATCCTCGCGATACTCGCGCTGGCGTTCTCGCTGCTCAACATGTACGTCAACCGGGCGAAGGACTAGGAGGCGGAGCGCGTGAAAAGCAAATGGATCGACGGCTTCATGTATACGGTATTGGGGTTCGCTTCGCTCTTTTTCATCACGCCGCTATTGTATGTGGTGCTCACTTCCTTCAAGACGGAAAACGAAATCTTCCGGGTTCCCCAATCGCTGTTGCCGGACGCGCTCTATACGGGCAATTACGAAGCCATATTCAAGGCAAGCAACAGTTTCCTCCGATACTTCGCCAACAGCACGATCATCACCGTCACGGGGGTGTTCATCGTGCTGGTGTTGAGCGCGCTGGCGGGATACGGCTTTGCCAGACTTCCGTTCAGGGGCAGCGGCGTGATGCTGGCCGCCATCCTGATGACGATCACGATCCCGCTGGCCGTGTTCCTCGTCCCGATCTATCTGATGGAGGACGCCTGGGGCATCCTGAACACCAATCTCGGTCTCATCCTGCCGAACGTGGCCGTCGTTCTGCCGTTTGCGATCTTCATCATGCGAGCCAATTACATCGGCATTCCGAAAGAGCTCGAAGAAGCGGCGCTCATCGACGGCTGCGGCATATTCCGGACCTGGTGGAACATCATGCTTCCGCTGGTCAAGAACGGCTCCGTCATCGTGATCATTCACGCCTTCTACAACATCTGGGGCGAATACACGCTGGCCAAGTCGCTTGCGACCAAGCCGGACGCCATGCCGCTGACGGTCGGACTGACGCTGTTCAAGGGTGAGGTTTGGGCTTTCGGCATGCTGTCTTCCGTCATCGTGCTCTCGATGCTGCCCCCGATCATCATCTTTCTGATTTTTCAGAAACAGTTGATCGAAGGCATCTCCCAGGGCGCGGTTAAGGGCTGACGCCTGCCGTTGTCCATACATAAACTTCACGCAGTCAAAGGGGAGGATGTAAAAGATGCAGAGAATCTGGAGAAAAGCGAGCCTCGTTCTTTTGACCTGCATGCTGGTGTTCCTTGCCGCGTGCGGGAGCAGCAACAGCAAATCCGAAAACAACGCGTCTACCGGATCCGCCAACACATCAACCGGATCCGGCGCAAGTCAGGAGAACGCCTCCGGATCGGGCGGCGGTCCGAACGCCGGTTCTTCCGGGGCAACGAAATTGACGGTAGCCGCCGAATCCTGGATGGTGGAAAAGCTGTTTGTCCAGCAAGCGGTGGACAAGTTCAACGCCGCGCATCCGGAATACACGGTCGAGCTGGTGCCGTACGCGGACCCGACGGTGCTGTCCTCGTTTGCCCTGCAATGGGCCAAGGGCGAAACGGATGCGGACGTCGTCATCATCGACGGTACTTCCAACGCGGTTCAGTTCATGGCCCGCGATCTGATCATCAATTTCAATGAAACGAACTTCTTCGAGGGCAAGACGGCAAAGGAAAACTTCGTCGGCAACGTGCTGAGTTTCGGGGCGTACAACGACTTCCAGTTCGCCATTCCGTTCGCGCTGGAAGCGTATGCATTCAACGCGAACAAGGCCATGTTCGCCGATGCCGGACTGACGGACGCGAACGGCAACATCATTCCCCCGGCCAACTGGGAAGAAGTGCTCGAATATGCGAGGAAGATGCATAAAGACGGCAAGACCGGCATGACGCTCCAATGGGGACCGAATGCCCTGTATACGATGATCGCCACCGAACAGGCCGCACGGGGCAGCTTCTACGACGACGAAGGCGTCCTGACCTTCGATACGCCGGAAATGCGGCAAATTCTCGAGATTTGGAAGAAGGGCAGGGACGAGGGGGTCTTCTCCATCGATACCTACACGAACAAGGATGCCGGACGCAACAACTACAAGGCCGGTCAGGTCGGCATCCTGTTCGAGAGCGGATCACGGGCTCCCGAGGCCGCTCCGACGATCGGCGCGGAAAACGCGACGGTGTTCGGCGCGCCCGGCATGGAGACGAACGGTTCCTTCGCTTTCTCCGCCGGCATCATCGTGCCGCGGGCCAGCAAGGCGCAGGACCTGGCCATCAAGTTCATCCAGGAAGCGCTGATGGATGAAGAAGTCCAGGCGAACGCCGCGTCCGTGTGGGGCAAACTGCCGGTGATCGCCGAATACTTCGACAAGATCGACGCGGAATGGAAGACGACGCTGTACAACATCATCGAGAAGTCCGTCACGTCGCCGTTCTACCGCGATTTCCCGGTCATTTACAAAGAAACGCCGGTGCTGCTGCAGTTCTACCTGAACGGCGAACTCTCGCTGGATGACTTCATCAAGCAAATGGAAGACATGATTGCGAACGCCGGGAAAGAAATTTCCTGAATCAAAGGAGCTCCCGTTGCGGGGCTTCCCGGCCGAAAACCGACTCCCGCGTGCGCCGGCGCCGCGGGAGTTTTTTCTTGTCACTTGCTGCGTTCCGCCGCATGGTTTTCCCTCTCCGCCGCCAAACGAATTCCCGGCAGCCTGCGGGTGGACAAAAAAGGCCGGCCGGAATCCCCGGCCGGCGTCCCGTCGTCAGGGCGCGATGTCCCGCCATTCGCGGATCGCGGCTTCCGCCGTCTCCCTTGCCTGCCGCACGCAGTCCGGCAGGCCGATGCCGTCGAACGCCGCGCCGGCCGCCCAGACGCCCGGCAGCGCTTCGGCGAGCCTTCGCCGGAAATCGCGCATCGCCTCGACGTGGCCGACCGGATATTGCGGCATGGAGCGATGGAGCCGCGTGATCTCCGTCATCTCCGGCGCGGCCGTCACGCCGATGAGCTCTTCGAGATCCCGCCGCACGAGCCGCACGAGCTGGTCGTCCGGCAGCGACACCGCATCCTCGTCGCCCGCGCGCCCGACGTAGCAGCGCAGCAGCACCTTGTCCGGCGGGCTCGTGTGGAGCCATTTCGACGACGTCCAGGTGCAGGCCGTGATCTGGCGGCCTTCCGCGCGCGGCACGAGGAAGCCGGAGCCGTGGAACTCGCGGCCGAAGGACGCCTTGTCGAACGCGAGTACGACGTTGGCGACGGACGCGTACCGGACGTTCCGCAGCATGCCGCAATCCACGTGATCGCCGAGCAGCTTCTCCGCTTCCCAGGCCGGCGCCGTCACGATGACCGCGTCGGCCGCCAACTCCTCCCCGTCTTCGAGGACGACCGCGTATCGGGCGCCGGAATCGCCCGCGCCGCCCTTCCGCAGCGCGACCGCCCGCCGGCCGAGCCGCCAATCGGCACCGGCCAGTTCCCGCTCCAGCGCTTCGACGATCGTCGCCAGCCCGCGGCGGAAGTTCAGGAACGGCGCGCCCCTGAACCGGGCGAGGATCGCGTCCGCCGGGGACGGGGCATGCGGCTCCGCCCCGGACCGCTCCGCGCCGTTCCCCGACGCGGCGGACCGCGCCTCCGCCTCCGCGCCCGCGCGCGCCGCCGGCGATCCGTCCGCTCCCGCCGCCGGACGGCGCCGCATCGCGCGGCGCATGCCGAGGATCAGGCTGCCGTGCCTGAGCTCCGCCTCGCGGAACTGCGGAAACGTCGCCATGAGACTCAGCCTGTCCAGGTCGCCCGCGTAGATGCCGGCGAGCAGCGGCTCGGCGATCCGCTCGACGACCTCCCGTCCGAGCCGGCGCGTGAGGAACGCGCCGATCGACTCGTCGCCGCCGCCCTTCCGCGCGGGCAGGACGAAATCGAGCCCGGCGCGCAGCTTCCCCAGGGGCGACAGCAGGCCGGTGCGGAGCATCGGCGCGATCTCGGTCGGAATGCCGAGCATCAGGCCGTCCGGCATCGGATGCAGCTTGCCGCGGAAGACGATGTACGACTTCTTCCCCGACGGATTGATCGGCACGAGTTCATCCTCGATGCCGAGATCGGCGGCGAGCTCGAGGATCGCCTTCTTGCGCGCGAGGAACGAGTCCGGTCCTTTCTCGATGACGAACCCGTCCTTCCGCAGCGTCTCGATCTTGCCGCCAAGCCGGTTCGACGCCTCGACGATGGTTACGCGCGCGGGGATCCCCGCGTCGCCGGCGAATTTCCGCAAATAGTAAGCGGCGGCGAGCCCGGTCATCCCGCCGCCGACCACGACGATCGGCTTTCCGGTTGCCGCCATGCCGTCAGCCCCGCTTTCCGTCGGCGAGGCCGGCGGCGGCCTCCGTCACCCGTTCGGCCAGCGCCCCGATGTAGAGCGGATCGTCGTTCAGCATGTCGATCCGCTCGAACCGGATGCCCCGCTCCGCCGCAAATTGTTTCGCTTCGATATCGAGATCGTACAGCACCTCGAGATGGTCGCTGACGAAACCGATCGGCGCCGACAGCACCGCCTTCACGCCTTCGCCCGCGAGGCGCTCCAGCGTCTCGAGGATGTCCGGGCCGAGCCACGGCTCGTTCGTCCGGCCGGCGCTCTGCCACGTGAACTCCCAATCCGTAACGCCCGCCGCCTCCGCCGCTGCGCGCGACGTCGCCATCAGCTGATCCACATAGGGGTCGCCCATGGACAGAATCCGCTCCGGCAGGCTGTGGGCGCTGAACAGCACCTTCACGCGCCGCTGTTCCTCCGGACCTCCGAACCGGGCGAGCGCCTCGCGCAGCCGGACCGCAATCGCCTCGATCAGCTTCGGATGGAGGTGATACGACTCGACGAACGCCATCCGGATGCCTTCGGCCTCGGCCGCTTTCCGCGCCCGATCGATGTAGGAGCCCACGCTCATGACCGAATAGTGCGGCGCGAGCACGATGCCGACCGCCTCGCGGATGCCGTCCGCCGCCATCGCCCTGACGCCGTCCTCGATGAACGGCTCCGCGTGCTTCAGCCCCTGGTAGATCCGGTACGCGCCGGGATGTTCCCGGTCGAGCCGCGCCTGCAGTCCCGCCGCCTGCCGGTCCGTATGCTCCCGGAGCGGGAAGACGCCGCCGATCGCCCGATACCGCTCGGTCAGCTCGGCCAGCTGCTCCGGCGTCGGCGGACGGCCCCGCCGGATATGGGTGTAATACGCTTCGATGTGATCCATCGACTTTGGCGTGCCGTACGACATGACCAGCACCCCGATCGGACGGTCCGTCATGCGCGCTTCTCCTCCTTCGCCGCGGGCACGGGCCCGAATTCCCGCAGACGGCGTTCCGAATAGCGATGGATGAATTCCGTAAGCGCCGCGATCTTGTCGAGGGACGCCTCCGGGAACAGGCCGTGGCCGAGATTGAACACGAAGCCCGGCTCCTCGATCCCCTGGTCGATGATCTCCGCCGCCTGCTCTTCGATGACCGCCATCGGCGCCGTGAGCACGGCCGGATCGAGATTGCCCTGCACGGCGTAGCCGCCGCCGAGCCGGCGACGCGCTTCGCGGATCGTCACGCGCCAGTCGAGGCCGATGACGTCCGCCTTCAAGCCCCTGAGCGAAGGGAGCAGCTCGCCGGAACTTACGCCCGGATAATAAATCTTCGGCATGTCGAGATCGGCCAGTCCGTCGAAGATCCGGCGGATGGCCGGCAGCACGTACCGCTCGAAATCGCGCGGCGACAGCGCCCCGACCCAGCTGTCGAAAAGCTGGAACGCCCGGCCGCCCGCGGCGAACTGCGCGCGGGCGTAGGCGATCACCATGTCGCCGAGCCTGTCCATCAGCTCGCGCCAAAGTCCGGGGTCCTCGTACATGAGCGCCTTCGTGCGGAGATACCGGCGCGACGGCCGCCCCTCGATCAGGTAGCTCGCGATCGTGAACGGCGCCCCCGCGAAGGTGATGAGCGGAACGTCAAGCTCCCGGGCGAGGATGCGGATCGTCTCGAGCACGTGCCCGAGATCGCCCTCGACGTCGATCGGCCGGAGCCGTTCGACGTCCCGCCTCGAACGGATCGGCTCGTCGACGACCGGCCCGACGTTCGGCACGATGTCGAATTGGACGCCGAGCGACATGACGGGATTCATGATGTCCGAATAAAGGATCGCCGCATCCACCCCGAGCTTCCGCACGGGCATCATCGTCACCTCGGCGGCGAGCTCGGGATTGCGGCAAATGTCGAGCAGCGAATATTTCTCCTTGATCTTCCGGTATTCCGGGTCGTAGCGCCCGGCCTGCCGCATGTACCAGACGGGCACGCGGTCCGTGCGTTCGCCGCGGCAGGCGCGCAGGAAGCGGTCATTGAAACGCATCGCCGCACTCCGTTCCGATGGCTTTTCTTCTCATTATGCCCTTTTCATCCCGGGACAACAACCGGACCGGCGGCGGCAACGATGACAATTCGATGACATTTGATCCGGTTCATCAGACCGGCTCCGCCGCCGGCGCCGCGGACGGCGAAGCGGGCTTCTTCCGCATCGAACGCCACTTCATGACAATCCAGAGCTGGGAGGCGATATAGATCGACGAGTAGATGCCGATCGCCGTGCCGAGCGTCATCGCGAGCGAGAACAGGCGGATCGACTCGCTGCCGAAGAGCAGCAGGAGCAGCGCCGCGACGAGCACCTGCAGCCCGGTGTTGACCGAGCGGACGAGCGTCTGCGACAGGCTCACGTTCACGAGCCGGCACAGATCGTCAAACGTGCGCAGTTTCGCGAACCGCATGTTCTCGCGGATCCGGTCGAAGATGACGATCGTGTCGTTGATCGAATAGCCGATGATCGTAAGGATCGCCGCGATGAACGGCAGGTTGACCTCAAGCCTGAGCAGCGAGAACACGGTGACGACGAAGAACGCGTCGTGCAGCAGCGCGATGATGCCGGCCAGCGCGAACCGCCATTCGAAGCGCAGCATGATGAGCGCGATGATGCCGACGCTCGCGCACAGAACCGCGATGATCGCCCGGATGCCGAGCTCCTGCGCGATGACCGGGTCGACCGTGTTCTCCTCCGCCGACACCTGGTCGCCGAACTTCTCGCGGAACGCGGCGAGCAGCCGGTTCGACTCGCCGGCCTCGGCATCCAGCACCCGGTCGAAGCGGATCGAGACGCGCTCGCCGCCCCCGCCGACGACGACCGACTCCGCCTCGAAGCCGGCCTCGCGGATCACCGCTTCGGCCTCCTCCTGCGTCACCGCCTTGCCGACGAAAACGTCCATGCTCGTGCCCGCCTTGAAGTCGACGCCGTAGTTGAGGCCGAAGACGAGCAGCGACACGATGCCGATGACCGTGAGCGCCCCCGAGATCGAGAAGAAGACGCGGCGGTGCTTGACGAAGTCGAAGATGCGGTAGTAATGCTCGTCGTCAAACGATCGTTTTTCGGAGAGCGGACGGATGTCCTTCTCCCTGACGTTGTAGTATCCCGGCTTCCTGAACACGTTGCTGCGCACGAGCAGATTCAGCATGAAGCGCGAGAACGCGACGTTCGTCACCATGCTGAACACGTTGCTCAGCATGAGCATGATCGCGAAGCCCTGAATGGCCCCGGTGCCGACGAAATAGAGCACGGCGCCGGCCAGCGTCGTCGTCGCGTTCGCGTCGATGATCGTCCGGAGCGAGTTGCGCGAGCCGGACTTGAGCGCCGCGATCAGCGACTTGCCGGAGCGCATCTCCTCGCGGATCCGCTCCGCCGTGATGATGTTCGCGTCGACGGCCATGCCGACCCCGAGCACGAACGCCGCGATGCCGGGCAGCGTCAGCGTCGCGTTCATCCAGTAATAAATGAGCAGAATGCCCCAGTTGTAAACGATGAGCGAGACGCTCGCGATGACGCCGGGAAGCCGGTAGACGATCATCATGAACAGCAGGATGAAGATCGTCGCGAGAATGCCGGCGTAGACGGTCTGCTCGAGCGACCGCTTGCCGAGCGTCGCGCCGACGGACTGCGTGTATTTCTCCGTCAGCTTGAGCGGCAGCGCACCGAGATTGATGATTTCGGCGAGCTCCCTCGCCTCCTGCAGCGAGTAGCTGCCGTGGATCTGCGCCTTGCCGTCGGTCATGACGGACTGGACGACCGGCGCGGAGATCAGATCATCGTCCAGATAAATCGCGAGCGGCTGGTGGAGCAGCCTCCGCGTGACGTCCTCCCATTTCTTCCGGTCCTTCACTTCGATCAGAATGATCGGCTCGTTGAACTCGTTGAAGGCGACCTTGGCGGCGCCTTCCTTGAAGTCGACGCCGCGCAGCTCGATCGTCCCGTCCGGCCCGCGGAACGTCAGCTCGGCCGGCTTCTTCATGATCTCGCGCACGGTCGCCTCGTCGGACACGCCGGCGATGCGCGCGCGGATCCGGTTCGAGCCCTCCGGCACGATCTCGGGTTCCGCCACGCCGTACTTGTCGGCACGCATCATCAGCGCCTTCGCCGTCTGGCGCAGCGCATCCTTCGTCACTTCGCCGCCTTCGACGAGCGGCTCCGCCTCGTACAGAATCTCGAACCCGCCCTGCAGGTCCAGGCCGAGCCTGAGACCCTTCAGCACGGTCGACGAGGTAAGGGCCACCGTCGTCAGGGAGATCAGGATGGTCAATATCAATCCGAGCAACCGGTTTTTGTTCGTCTTCATCAGTGCGATCGTGCCTCCGTCATTTCGCGTCAGAATCATGTTTCACGCCAACATGTCCTCTTCATGCGTCCGCTCCTAGCGTGCCGAACCGCCGTCCACGTAATTCGTCGCGAACTTGAGCGGCGCAAGCAGGACGAGCCGGAAATCGACGATTTCCGGCCAATCCGGCATCGCGTGCAGGCCGGACGAATCCGGCCGCAGCCCCGGGCGCCTTCCGCCGTCCGGGCGGAAAGCCGATGCGTCCGGTCCGTCCTGGACCGGCCCGCCGGACGGCTGCCGGGAGACCGGTCCGAGCCTGTCCCGCGGCGCATCCGTCCATACCTCCGCTCCGGGCTTGTCCGCTTGCGCTTCGTCCGGAGAAGGAAACGGCACGGGCACCGCGCACAGCAAAAACCCCGCCGCCAGCGAAACGATCATCCGCGCGCCGGCCACTCGCTTCGGTTCCATGCCGCTCCTCCCTCCCCTGATGGAACGTGTCATCCCGTTTAACTGTACCCGATATCGCGCATCGAATCAATCCGGGCGCGCATCCGTCCGGAGGGATGATTTACAAAAAAAGGCGTCGGCCGCCTTCTCAGCCGGATGCGCGGGACCGTCGCATGCCCCCGCCGCCGGAATCCGCCGAAAGCCGGCCGCCGCCCGGACCCGATCGAATTGTGGTATAGTAGAGATTGTGAAAGGCGGCGGGATCATGCCACGGTGGAAGATCAATGTCATCGTACTCTGGTGCGGACAGTTTCTCGCGCTGGCCGGCATGACGATGATCATGCCGTTTCTGTCGCTGTATCTCCAGTCCGACTTCGGCCTGACCGACGAACATGAGGTCGCCGCTTGGACCGGCGTCATCTTCGCGGGAAACTTCGTCACGGCGTTCCTGTTCCAGCCGATCTGGGGCCGGCTCGCGGACCGGCACGGCCGCAAGGTGATGCTGCTGCGTTCCGGCTTCGGAATGGCGACGGTCACGCTGCTCATGGGATTCGCGACGGACCCCTGGCAGCTGCTTGCGCTGCGGCTGCTGAACGGGACGATCTCGGGGTTCAACCCGGCGGCCGTTGCGCTCGTCTCGGCGACGACGCCGAGGGAAAAGATGGGGTTCGCGATGGGGGTCCTCCAGTCCGGCATGATCGCCGGCACGGTGCTGGGGCCGCTCATGGGCGGCGTGTTCGCGGACCGGTTCGGCTTCCGCCCGATTTTCTACATCACGGGCGGCCTCCTGTTCTGCGCGTCGCTGCTCGCGCTCTTCCTCGTGCGGGAGAACTTCGACCGCGAGAAGGCGGCGGCCGCGCCCCAGGCGTCGGTGCTGCAGGGCTGGCGGGAGCTGCGCCGCATCCGCCCGCTCATGGTGATGCTCGGCTGCACGTTCCTGATCCAGTTCTCGCAGATGAACTCGCAATCGCTCCTCCCGCTGTTCGTGCAGGAGCTGCACGGCACCGCGAACCTCGCGTTCTGGTCCGGCATGGTCGGCGCGGTGACCGGCATATCGAACATGCTGGCGGCGCCGCTGCTCGGCCGGCTGAGCGACCGGATCGGCGCCCACCGCGTGCTCGGCTTCTCGCTCGCCGGCGCCGGGCTCATGTTCATTCCGCAGGCGTTCGTGAAGGCGGTGTGGCAGCTCCTCGCGATCCGCTTCCTGCTCGGCGTCTTTCTGGGCGGGCTCGTGCCGAGCGTGAACGCGCTGATCCGCCGGCACGCGCCGGAAGGCATGGAGACCCGGGCCTACAGCTTCAACAGCAGCATCTTCGCCCTCGGCAACATGATCGGTCCGGTGTTCGGCGGGCTGACGAGCGGCCTGATCGGCATCGAGGGGCTGTTCCTGCTGTCGGCCGCCCTCTTCCTCCTCACGTCTGCGCTGGTCGCTCACACTTCCTTCACGAAGGCGACGGCGAGGCCGTCATAACCGGGCAGCAGCGTCGCGACGAGGCGCGGATCGCCGGTGAGCCGCTCGTTGAACGCCCGCACGGCGGCGACGGACGGCCCGGGCGTTCCGGGCTCCGCCACCCGGCCGCGCAGCAGCGTGTTGTCGGCGACGATGAGCGCGCCCGGCCGCGCGAGCCGGATCGACCATTCGAGATAGTCGGGATACCGGCCCTTGTCCGCGTCGATGAAAACAAAATCGAACCGCCGGCCTTCCCCTTCGAGCTTCCCGAGCGACTCCAGCGCGTCGCCGACCATGAACCGCACGCGATCGCCCAATCCCGCGGCTTCCACGTGGGAGCGGGCGATCGCCGCGTATTCGGGCTTCAGCTCGAGGGAGATCAGCGCGCCGCCCGGCGCAAGGCCCCGGGCGATGCAGATGGCGCTCACCCCGCCAAGCGCGCCGATCTCGAGCGCATCCCGCGCGCCCGCCGCCATGGCGAGGATCGTGAGCAGACGGCCGTATCCGGGCGCGACCGACACCTCCGGCATGTCCGCCTCCCTGATCCCCTCCATCGCGCGTTCCAGATCCGGATCGGTTCCGAGCAGCCGGCTCACGTATGCTTCGATATCGTTCATTCCGGGTATCCTCCCTTGCCTTCGGATCATCCTGCGCGTCTATTCTCCGTCCGTTCGCCCATACTGGATTGTATCGCTTGCCGGCCCGTTCCGGAAGCGAAATCGGATGCGCGAGGCGAAGGGCATGCGTCTGTTCGGGTTCGCGGGGGACAGCGCGCCGCTTCGGCCGTCCGCTTTTCTCCGGTGCGGTCTTGCGCTGTTCGTTTCCGCGATGATGGTCAAATTGGCTTTGTTCAACCGGTGGATCGGCGTCCGCTACATGGAATGGACCGTGGACGACGTCCTCGTCGCGGGCGGCACGCTCCTCCTGCTCGCCGGCTGGACGCTGATCGTTCCGGTCCGCGCCCGGCTTATGGCGCTCGCCGTGCTGAACGTGTCGCTCACGATGATCCTGTACGCCGATCTGCTGTATTTTCGCTATTTCCGGGACTTGATCTCCGTGCCGGCGCTGCTTCAGGCGGGACAGGTCGGCGCGCTCGGCGGCAGCATCGCGGCGCTGACCGAGCCGAAGGACCTGCTGCTCTTTGCCGACTGGCCGCTCGCCCTGCTCGCGCCGCTGCTTGCGGGCAGACACGGGCGCGGCGGCCGCACGGGCTCGGGATTCGGCATCCGGGCCGCGATCTGCGCCGGGCTGTACGCCGCCGGCTTCCTGATGGCCGCGCTGCCGGTCCGCGGAGCGAAGACCGGCTGGGCTGCCGGGCTGTTCGGCGCCGACTGGTGGAACGTCTCGATCTACAACGTGGTCGGGCTGTTCGGATTTCACGCCTATGACGTTTACCGCTACATGAAGCAGGAGTTCGCCGGCAAACCGCTCGCCGCGGAAGCGGAGGCGGAGGCGGCCGCCTGGTTCGCGCACCGCGGAACGGAGCGGGAAGCGATGGCCCGGGACGGCCTGTTCGGGCGGTATGCGGGCAGCAACGTCATCGTGATCCAGGCGGAAGCATTGCAGTTCTTCGTCATCGGCCGGGAATGGAACGGGCAGCCGATCACGCCGAGGCTGAACGAACTGCTCCGGGAAAGCGTCTACTTCGACCGGTTCTTCCACCAGACGGCGCAGGGCCGGACGTCGGACGCCGAATTCGCGGCGCTCTGCTCGCAGCATCCGCTTGCCGCGGGCTCCGTCTTCGTCCGCCACACCGACCATGACTTCGACTGCCTGCCCGGCATCCTGAAGGAAGCCGGGTACGGGACGGCCGCGTTCCACGCCTACGACGGCGGATTCTGGAACCGGAACGTCATGTACGCGCGGATCGGGTTCGACCGCTTCTTCAGCAGGCAGGATTTCGTCATGGACGAACCGGTCGGCTGGTCGCTCGGCGACCGGTCGTTCCTGCGGCAATCCCTGAACCGGTTCGACGGGCTCAGCCGGCCGTTCTTCGCGTTTCTCGTTACGCTGTCCGGACACCACCCCTACGATCTGCCCGCTTCCGCCACCCTGTTCGACGCCGGCGGGCTGGAGGGCACGCTGTTCGGAAACTATCTGGCCGCCGTCCATTACGTCGACGCGGCGATCGGCGAATTCGTCGACCGGCTGAAGGCGGAACGGCTCTGGGAGCGTTCGATCGTCGTCATTTACGGGGATCACGACCTTTCCATTACGGACCGGGAACTGTGGGAGCGGTTCCTGGGCAGGCCGCTTGAGGAGCATGAACGGCATCTTCTGCTGCGCTCGGTGCCGCTCATCGTCCGCCTCCCGGACGGCGCGTTCGCGGGCGAAGTCCGTTCCGTTCCGGCCGGTCAGATCGACATCGCGCCGACGATTCTCCACCTGCTCGGCATCGGCACGGGCGGGCGGATCATGGCCGGATTGCCGCTCATCACCGGACCGGAAGGCGGTCCCGCGGCGGATCGCGCCAATCGGCCCGTGCCCGACCCGGAGACGGCGGGGCGGGTCATCGCCTTCCGCAACGGCTCGTGTACGGACGGCCGCCTCTACTACGCCGCGCGGCCGCCGGAAGAAGGCGGCGGTGTCTGCTTCGATCTCGAGACCGGGCGGCCGACGGACGGAGCCCGCTGCGCGGAAGCCCGGCGCGCGGCCGAAGCGGAAATCGCCGCCTCCGCGCGCGTGGTGGAACACGGCCTCGTCGGCCAATGGCGCGGCGCGGAAACGGACGGCAAAAAGGCGAAGATCGCCGGCAGGGCCGGCTGATCTTCGCCCGGTCGATCAGGATTTTCGGATGTATTGAGCGGCTTTCGCCAGCGCTTCGTCCTCGGTCGGCGCGGTGACGTATCTGCCGTTGACGCAGATGAACGCCTTCCGGGAGCAGGGACCGCAGTAATTCCGGCACCCGATCCGGATCTCGGCGTCGGGCGCCAGCTTCTTCAGCTTCGGGACCAGCGTCTTCACCCGGATGAACCGGCATTTGTCGCAGATGCGGATATCGTTGGCCATGGTCCGGCGCTCCGCTTCCGTCCCGGCCTGTTCAGGGATTACCGCAGCGGCTCCCGGACGGAAGCGCGATCCCGAAACTTCCCCGCGGCGGGAGGAAACCGTCGATCCCGACGCCGCCGGAGAACGGCCCGTTCCTGTCCTGCATGACGCCCATGGTGCGGGAAATGCCGACCTTCATCCGCGATCCTTCCCTTCTTGCCGCGCATGCGCCCGCGTCAGGATGACGGCGGACGCCGGCCGCCCGGCCGCGCTTCATCTTATTGTAATGAACCGGCCGGTGAAGTTCAACCGGAAGAATCAGCGGATGCACGGGACCTGCCAGAGGATCGGCACGCCGGCGGTCTGTTCCCGCAGCCATTGCCGGGCAATCGCCTGGAACAGTCCGGGATCGCCGCTGCAATAAAACTGATGGGCCGGCGTCTCCGGTTCGCCGGACAGCCGGTCCGACTCCTGCAGCATCGCGCCGATGTCGCGCGCCGTCTCCTCCGCCGAGTTGATCAGCGCGATGTCCGGTCCCATCGCGGCCGAAATGGCGTCCGCGAGGAACGGATAGTGCGTGCAGCCGAGGATCAGGGTGTCGATCGGCGCGCGGCGCAGCGGTTCCAGCGTCTCGGCGACGATCCGGTACGTCTCGGGCGACCGGAACTCGCCCTTCTCCACGATCGGCACGAACATCGGACACGCCAGGCTCACCACCTCGATCCGGGGAGAGAGCCGTTTGAGCGCCCGCTCGTAGGCGCCGCTCCGGATCGTGCCCTCCGTGCCGATCACGCCGACCGTCCCCGTCACCGTGCGCCTGACGGCCGCCCGCGCGCCGGGCTGGATCACGCCGACGACGGGCACCTTCACGAGCGGCCGGACCGCCTCCAGCGCGTACGCGGTCGCCGTGTTGCAGGCCACGACGATCAGTTTCGGGTCGAAGCGGGCCAGGAAATCGACGATTTCCCGCGTGAAGCGGATGACTTCCTCCGCGGGCCGGGGTCCGTAGGGCGCGCGCCCCGTATCCCCGAAATAGACGATTCGTTCGCGCGGGAGCTGACGCATCACCTCTTTGACGACCGTCAGCCCGCCCACACCGGAATCCAGTATCGCAATCGGTTGTCGCACAAATACACCGCTTTCTTCGTCTTCATTCCGCCGGGTGCCGTCAACCATACACTATGACGGGGCGGAAGGAAACGTACCTGCGTCGGAGCGGATTTGACTCGGCGCGGGCGCGGCGGAAGCCGGACGATAGCGGGCGGATGCGGCGTTGCCGGCCGCAGGGGCCCCGGTGCGCCGGGGGCATATGGACAAATGTCCGGCGCTCCGCTATCATCGGGTAGCAGCAAACATCGCATCGGGGTGTCGACGGCCATGCTTACGGACCATACCCGCTTCCTGCTGGGCATCAATCCCGCTCCCGGTTCCGGCGAACTGTCCGTCATTTTCTGCGGAGAGGGCGATCCTGTCGGGGGGCACAAGATCGGCCCGGCGGTGCACGATTACTACCTGATCCACACGGTCATTTCCGGCTGCGGCCTGTTCGTCGCCGGCGGACAGACGTTTGAATGCAGAGCGGGGGATACATTCGTCATCTTCCCCGGCGAACTGTTCAGCTACGAAGCGGACAGGCACGACCCGTGGCGCTATGCCTGGGTCGCGTTCACCGGAACGGCCGCATACGGGCTGCTGACGCGAAACGGCGTGACGGCGGACCGGCCCGTCATCCGCGGCGCCGCCCGCAGGGCGCTTCCGCTGCTGCGCCGGATCCGCGCGGTGCTCGAGCGGGCCGAATCGCCGCAGCTCGCGGATCTGGAAAGCGCCGGCTATCTCCGCGTGCTGCTGGCCGCCTACGGAAGGGCCGCCGCTCCGCGGGACGAGCGGGAGAACCTTCCGGTCATGGAGCGGCAGATCGCGCAGGCCGTCCGCCTGTTGTCGACGAATTACGCGCAGCCGATTTCGATCGACCGGCTGTCGCGCTCGTTCGGCTATCACCGCACCCATTTCTCCACGATGTTCAAGCGGGCCGTCGGCCTGTCGCCGAAGCAGTATCTGCTGAAGATTCGGATGGAGCGCGCGGCGTCGCTGCTCATGACGGACCTGCCCGTCGAGCAGGTCGCGTCCTCGGTCGGCTTCGGCGATCCGCTCTATTTCTCGAAGCAGTTCCGCAGATGGAGCGGGATGTCGCCGACCGATTACCGCAACCGGAAGCGCCGCGAGGACGCGGGGAAGGCCTGATTCCGTAGAGGCCGGACCCCGGCGGCGTGCGGTCTCCTTCCCCGTCCGGTCCGTCCCGTAAGTCCGGACCGCCGATTCAGGCCGGTTCAGCACGCAGGGGTCGGCGCCTCCCCGCTGCGCCGGTCGGAACCGCTCCGGTCACACCGCCTGCTCGCCGGCCGCTCCGTCCGGTTCCGCGGCGCCTTCGGCGTTCGCCTCTTCCGCGCCCTCCCGCTTCTTCCGGCGCCAGACGGCCGCGGCGTCGATGAGATCCGCCGCGAATTTGCCCGCCCGTTCGCCCGCTTCGCCGGCCGCCTTCACCGTCTTCCGCGCGCCTTCGGCGATGTCCCGGCGCAGCGCCCTGCCTTCCTTCGGCGCGAAGAGCAGCGCCGTGACCGCCCCGACCACCGCGCCGGCGGCCGAGCCGATCAGAAAGCCCTTGATCTCGCGTTTCGTTGCCATACGCATATCGCTCCTTTCATTCCGGATCGCGCATTTCGCCCGTTGCGCGGCCGGAGTCGGACGCTTCGGCCCGCTTCGCCTGCCACCATTTCCAGACGGACCAGCCGAGCTCGGCCCAGTCGAGCGTCTCGGCGATCCGCGCCCGGCTGTTCAGGATCGCCCGCTCGACATGGACGGCCGCCGCGCTGTCGACCGCGTCCGCGATCCGGCTCACCGTCGATGCGGACCGGCGGACGGCTTCTTCCCATCGCTGTGCCGCCTCCAGCATCCGGTCGAGCCGTTCCACCGGCCGTTCCGCCTGCCGGGCCAGCCGCTCCGCCTCCGCCGCGAATCCGCGGATCTCGCGCAGCAGCGGCACGGCCTCGGCCTCGATGCTGCGGACCGCCTGTTCGAAGCGGCCGATCCGCTTCCGAACATCGCGCAGGACGGCGAGCAGCGCGATCGTCAGGACGACGAGCGACGCCGCGGCGACGGCCGCGCTCCACTCCGCCATATCCGCCCCTCCCTTCGGCCGCGTTCTGGACGAATGCCCAATTCGTATAGCCATTATAGTCGGCGGGCGCTTGTCCTGACACAGCGGGACGGGTGTCCGGCGGGGATTTTGCGGCGGGCTGATCGTGCCTGGTTCCGGATTTGCGTTGGCTCATTACGGTTGAATTTGTAATGTGGAGCAGGAGCTACCTGTCTCGCGAGCAAAATGAAAACGGCGAGAGAGCGTCTCCCGCCGTTCGGTCATGATCGGGCAGAAATGCGGTATGTGCACTTGTTCCCGCCCTTCGCGAGGCATTCGATCCGTTCGACGTCCGTCTCCAGCAGATCGCGGAACAGCGCGAGTTCGCATTCGCAGGCCTGTTCGTAGCGCTCCGCGATCCGGGCGATCGGACAGTTGTACTCGTGAAGCAGGTATTCCCGGCCGGAAGCGGACTCGACCTCGACCATGTAACCGCCGTCGTTCTGGATCGCCGCCAGTTCGCTGACCCGCTCGGACAGCGTCTTGCCTGCCATCCGGCCGGCATGGCGGTTGTACAGCATGTTCCGGCGCGCTTCGAACATCCGCTCCGCCGCGCCTTCGCCTCCCGCCTCCCGATCCAGCAGCTCCAGGATATCGAGCGCGAGCAGGTGGTAATTCTTCGGGAAGAACTGCTCCGCCTCCTCCGTCAGTTCATAGACGTAGGCGGGACGGCCCATCGGCTGCCTCACCGGCCTCGACACCGCATAGCCGTCGCGCTCCAGCGCCGTCAGGTGGCGCCTGACGGCCATTTCGGTCAGGCCGAGCTCGCGCGCGAGTTCGCCGGCGGTCGCCGATCCCCGGATTTTCAGCAGCTTCAGCACCGTCTGCCGGGTCGGACCGTCGTGCCGCCCGATCGGCCGGACATCGCCGGACAGCCGCTCCCTGCTGCTTCTAGCCGTCAATGCGCCCACCTCCGGGTCCCCGAATCATCTCCTTGAATATTGATATTGTACCTTACGGCATGTGATTCGTAAATCGACAAAAAACGCCGGTCGCTGGACCGGCGGTCGATGGCATCCGACACGGGATATGGCGGCGTTCACCGATAAGCCGCGCGATGGCTCGCTGATACCGGTGTCCGGTTCTTTCCCCACCGTCGACCACACGCTGCCGCGCGGCGCTTACCCGAGCTCCCGCTCGAGATACGATTCGACATCCCGCCGGAACGCGCGCAGCACGTCCGGCAGCCGGGGCGTCAGCGGATGGAGCGCGGCGCGGTCCCACCGCCAGTAATCCTGCACGAGCGGCTTGCGCAGCCGGACCAGCTCGGCCAGCGGCGCCTTGCGCTCGGCCGGAAACACCCCTTCCTCGCCGATGATTTCGACGATGTCTTCATAGCTGCTCGCATCGCGCATGAGAAAACCGTCGATCAGATAGCTGCCGACGTCCGTCACGATCTCGCCGGCCAGATGCAGCGCCCGCTCCTGCGCGAGCCCCTGCAGGAGGGTGCCCTGCCAGTCGGCCGCCAGCGATTCGAGCGCATCGGCGACGTCGGACAGCGCGCTCAGGCGCAGGTCAATCTGTTCGCGGTTGACGTAGTACACCCGACCGTTCCTCCGTTACTGCGAATTGCGCTTGCGCGCCTTGCGTTTCAACCAGACCGTCATGACAACGCAGCTGACGATGATGATGAGCAGATAGGTCATCATTTCATAAACGTCGCTCATGCCGCCGCACCCGCTCCTTCCGGTCGGATTCGCTGTCCATTGGTTCGGACTTGCATTCCAATCAGGACTCGTAATCGACGCAAACGCTCGTCTCGCCGACTTCGTTCATGTACTTGACGATCTCCTGATGCACGGGGTGAATCTGGTATGCGCCCAGCGCTTCCAGCGATTCGAACTTCGCGGTGAGCGCGATGTCATACGACCGGCCGGAGCGCAGCACGTCGACGCCGACCTCCAGCGACAGGAGCTCGTCGATCTTCCCTTCCATGCTGCGCAGCACCTCCGCCGTGCGCGCGATGTTCTCCGGGCTGCGGTCCTTCAGACGGAACAAGACGACATGGGTGATCACCCCGACATTCCTCCCCGGAAATGCATGGCCTTGCGCTTACGGTCACATAATATACCACGATCACCATTCCGGGCAACCGCCCCGGCCGAAGGAGGGTGCATGCCCGATGCGATATCCCGTCACGATCGTCATGACGCTGATCGCGCTGGCGCTCTGCCTGTACAATTACACGGGATACGATCCGCACAACCTCTTCTTCTTCATGTTCAGTCCGCCGGCGTGGGTGGCCGACCTCATCGTCGACATCCACGAGACGAGCGTCCTGCTCCTGTACGCGCTGACGCTGCTCACCTACGCGCTGATCGGCTGGATCGCGGACCGGCTGATCCGCCGCGGACGGAACCGAAAGCGCGCACCGGCCTGACCTGCCCGCAACGCCGCACGCAAAAAGGAGCCCGCCTTTCCCGCGGACTCCTTCGTCATGCCGGGCTCGCCGCCAGTCACGCCGCTTCCACGATCAGCTTCGCCTTCATGTCGGCATGGCCGATGCCGCACGCGACCGAGCAGGCGATCTCGTATTCGCCGGGCTGGTCGAACACGACGTCCTGCTGCAGCTTGTCGCCTTCCAGCCTGATGCCGAGTTCCTTGATCTCGATGCCGTGAATGCCGCTCACGTTCTTCAGCACGAGACGGACGCTCTCGCCCTGCTTCACGCGGTATTCGGTCTGGTCAAACGTGAAGTCGTTGTAAGCCTCGATTTTGAGCAGCGTCATGCCCTCCGGCAGACCTTCCGACTCATCGACCGGCTTCTCCGGAAGCTCGAACGCGAGCAGATACAATCCGAACACGCATGCCGCGATGAAGACGCCGAACATGATCCATTTGTGCATTGCCACGTGCTCCCCTTCGTGCGGTAAAATGTCCACCCCTTATATTAACCAACCCGATGGAAACTTCTCAACCACCAACTGCGGGAAGACACAAAGTTTTCGGCCATGTGTGACAAAACGTTGAACATTCATTCCGGGGCGGCGTACCGCTTGAGCAGCCTCTCCGCCTCCGCCCGCACGAAACTCCACGGCATCGTGAACCGGTGGTGGTAGCCCCGGCAGACCCAGGCCGCCGTAAGCCCCTCCGCCTCCTTCCGCTCCTCGTACACCTTGATGCCGGACGAACGGAACAGCCGGCGCAGCGCGGCCAGCTCGAGCAGCGCCCGGTCCTGCAGCCCGCGCAGGACCGATTCGTAGAAGCGCGGCAGCTTCAGCTTCGACGAGCCGACGACGCGGATGTCGTGATCGAGGATGCGGACGGCGATGCCGAGCAGCACGTACCGCTTGACGGCCTCCAGTTCGTCGTCGCCCGGCAGGGGAGGCCGGGGCGGCTGCGGGCCCGTCTGTCCGGGGGCGGCCCCGGGATGCCCGGAACGATCCGCCGGTTGCCCGGACGCCTCCGCCCGCCGCCCGGTCCCGTCCCGCGGCCGGCCGGATGCCATGCCCGGCGGCGCGTTCCGGCCCGTGGGGTCGCCCGTCCAGGCTCCCGGCCAGGCGGGCTCGTCCTCCGGCTGCGCGGATTCGCCCTCCGATGGCGCGATGCCGGCCGGCGTCCGTCCGTCCGCCGCCGGCACCGCGGCGACCGGCATGGACGCCGTTCCGTCGCCTCCCGTCCGTGCGCTGATCTCCGCGGCCATATGGATCCCTCCATGATGCGAACATGTGTTCTTATTATAGCCGGTGATCGGCGCGGGGGTCAAGGGGCGCGGACGGAGCGCCCGGCCGGGCCCCGGCGGCTCCCGTCACTGCCGGTCGGGCGGCTGCCGGTCGCGCAGCACCGCGATCAGCGATTTCAGCTTGTCGGGAAACGGCACGCCGAGTTCGCCGCAATTTTCCGCGATCGAGATCAGCTCGTTGACCAGGTAGAAATAGATGGCACCGCTCATGACCGCCGATCCGCTGCCGAGCAGCACGTCGATCCGGTGGGCAAGCAGAATGACGAGCAGCATGACCCCCTTCATCGCGAGTCCGCGGAAGCCGATCGCGCTGGACAGCCCCTGCTTCTGCTTCACCGCCGCCGCCACGCCGGTCACGTAATCGACCCCGATCGCGACGACGAGCGCCGTGAGCGCCTCGGACCAGCCGCCGTACGCGAACGAAAGGATGGAGCCGAGCACCGCTCCCGCAGACGACAGGACCAGTCCGGGTGTGACGTGAAGCGCCATTTCGATCCCACCCCTCCGGCCTCAACGCCAAATCGAGACTTTCCGCGCGGCGCCGTCCCAGGCGACGCGGGCGCCGAGCGATTCGGCCAGCCGGCGGACCGGCACGAAGCCCGAACCATCGACCAACTTCGTCGGATACGGCTCGCCGTTGATGAGCACCTCGCCGGTCTTCCAGCCGACGATGGCGCCGAGCGCTTCGCCGATCAACCGTGCCGGTCCCCACGTGACCCCCGCGATCACGAAGCCGTCCGCGATCCGGTCGCCGTTCAGCTCGATCACGACCGGCGTTCCGTGCATGATCCGGTCCCCTTCCGGCCCGTCCGCCTCCGGCACGGTGCCGCTTGCCGGCGCTCCGTCCGCTTCCCGGTCATACCGCCGCAGGTCGTGGGCGTTCAGGATGTCGATCAGCTTGTCCGCGTAGTGCGGGTCCGTCGCGTAACCGCTGGCCTGCAGCGCCCGCGCCTGACGCTCCGGCGTGTCGGCGGCGCGGACCGGCGCATAGCGCGGAAGCTGCAGGAGCAGGTCCTGGTCCTTGTAGCAGTCGTAGACGCTGTCATAAGCCCGAAAGTCGGCCGCCTCGACGACGCTCCGGCCGTCGCGCACCTCCCATGTGTTGCGGTTGACGGTTTTGCCCCGCCAGTGCGCGTTCGGCTTGCCGCTGCCGACCTTGATGCCGCACACATTGTTCCAGGACGGGATCACTCCTCCGGTCTCGAGCAGGCTCTGCGCCAGCCGGACCGATACGAAAAGCGGCGAACCTTCGCGCCGGACGCGGATCGCGATCGGCGCCAGCGTCCGGAAAAACTGCTCGCGCGTCATGCCGTTCGCCTCCTCCCCCGAAAAAACGGATACCTGTCCTGCCGACAGCATATGCGCGCGGTGCGGAGAAGGTACGGGCCTTGACCATCTCCTTTCGCTCAACAGGGGCACCCGTGCCGTCCATCCCATCCAAAACCCCGGCAGGGAGAGCGTGTTTGGGGGGCGAGGAGGGGGACCGCGCGGCCTTGACCTGCGCAAAAGCCGCCTGATATACTGGAATCGACAATCTGAAGGCAATGCTACCCCAAAGGGTACAACCTCGGCTGGTTCGGGCTCGGGGTTGTACTTTTTTTGTCGGGACCATTGACCACGGAGGACACAATCTGGACGCCATACGGGAGGAATCGGGACCATGCTGCTCGAAGCGATCGAACACCGGCCCAAGGGGAATTGGGCCAGCGCCATCGGCCCCGGCACGGTGGAACTGAGGATCAGGACGAAGCGGGACGATGTGCGGGACGTGAGCGTGCTCGCCGGCGACAAATACGCGTGGGATCGGACGTCCGTCCTGCTTCCGATGCGCAAATTCGCCTCCGACGCGCTGTTCGACTACTGGCGGGCGCCCGTGACGCCGCCTTACCGACGGCTGTGCTACGCGTTCCGGATCGTCGACGGCGAAAGCGAAATGTGGCTCACCGAGCGCGGCTTCTCGCCGGACAAACCCGCCGGCCCGCAGCATCTGTTCGAATATCCGTACATCAACCCGTGCGATATCTTCGAACCGCCGGCATGGGTGAAGGACGCGGTGTTCTACCAGATTTTCCCCGAACGGTTCGCGAACGGCGATCCGTCCAACGATCCGGAAGGCGTGGAGCCCTGGGGCGGCGAACCGACGCCGTCGAATTTCTTCGGCGGCGATCTGCAGGGCGTGATCGACCATCTCGACTACCTTGCGGAGCTCGGCGTCACCGCCATCTATTTCACGCCGGTGTTCGAGGCGCCTTCGAACCACAAATACGACACGCGCGACTACCTGAAGGTCGACCCGCATTTCGGCACGAACGAGAAGCTGAAGGAGCTCGTCGACGCCTGCCACGCCCGCGGCATCCGCGTCCTGCTCGACGCCGTGTTCAACCACGCCGGCCGCACCTTCCCGCCGTTCCAGGATTGCCTGGAGAAGGGAGAAAAATCGCGGTACGCGGACTGGTTCCACGTGCGGGAATGGCCGCTCAGCGTGAAGGACGGCATCCCGACCTTCGAGACGTTCGCGTTTACGGACCACATGCCGAAGTTCAATACGGAAAATCCGGAAGTGCAGGAATATCTGCTCGGCGTCGCCCGCTACTGGATCGAGGAGGCCGGCATCGACGGCTGGCGGCTCGACGTCGCGAACGAAGTCGACCACAAGTTCTGGCGCAAGTTCCGCGACACCGTGAAATCGGTCAAGCCCGACGCCTACATCCTCGGCGAGATCTGGCACGACGCGCTGCCCTGGCTGCAGGGCGACCAGTTCGACGCGGTGATGAACTACCCGTTCACCACGGCCGTGCTCGACTTCTTCGTCGAGCGGACGCTCGACGCGAAGGGGTTCGCCGACCGGCTCGGCCGGTTGCTCGCCTCCTATCCGACGAGGGCGACGGAGGTCGCCTTCAATCTGCTGGGCAGCCACGACACGCCGCGCCTGCTCACCCGGTGCGGCGGGAACACGGCGCTCATGAAGCTCGCCGCCCTCGTGCAGTTCACGTTCGTCGGCGTGCCCTGCATCTACTACGGCGACGAGATCGGACTGACGGGCGGCCACGACCCCGGCTGCCGGAAATGCATGGAATGGGACCCGGCGCGCCAGAACCGGGACCTGCTCGGGTTCTACCGCTGGCTGATCGCGCTGCGCCGCGGCGCCGAAGCGCTGCGCACCGGCGAGTTCCGCGTACTGCGCGCCGAACCCGGCGATCGGGTGTTCGCCTATGCGCGCGTTGCCGGAGAAGAGCAATACGCGATCGTCGTGAACAACCAGGACCGGCCCGCGTCGGCGCAGATTCCGCTCGGCGAAGGCAAGTGGACGGACGTCCGCACGCGGGAGGCGCTGGACGTGCCCGGCGGCCTGGCCGACGTCGATCTCGAGCCGTTCGGCTTCCGGGTCTGGTACAAGACGGCCGGTTGACGTCCGGCCGTCCGTCGGATGCGTTGATGCCGTCCGGCCGCCGGCTCTCCCGCGGCCGCGCCCTTTTCCGCCCGTCCGGGTGATCCGCCGGCAGGCGAGCCGTGCCCGGACGAGGGTTCCGTCATCCGGTCGGCCGTTCGCGCCGGCATCGCCCGCCGCAAGCAGGAAAGCCTCCCGGCCCCGTGGCCGGGAGGCTTGTCTTTGCCCGGATCGCGTCACCGTTCCGGATCGAGGATGAGCTTCACGCCCTCCGTTCGGAGCCGATCCATCCGGTTCGCCCAGTCCAGGAACCGCTCGAACACCTCGTCCGAAAACCCGAACACGCGCTTCACTTCCCCGATGATCCGCCGCTCGTGCTCGCCCATGTTGCCGTCCGCCAGCACCAGCAGCATCAGCTCCGCGAGGAACACGCGCTTGACAGGCTCATCCTGAATCCCCCTGAGCCAGCTTTCGATATCGGCCGGAGCGTCGCAAGACGTCTCCGGTTCCTCCAAAAGTCCGAGTTCGTCCATGAAGGCGTGCAGATAGCTGCGTTCGTTGCTTGCGACGAAGCCGTCCGCGCCTGCCAGATGGCGCGCCAGCTTCATGAAGGCGATTTTGTGCTCCGGTTTCTGCAGCAGATGAAGGTACAACGTTCCCAGCTCCTTGGAAGAAAAACGTTTCCTTTTCCGGATTCGACGCCGGATGCCGGAACTCCTTCCGGTCCTCGCCCGGAACGACCCGCGCCCTGAACCGCCCCGCGCCCCGACCGGACGGCACAGGCTCGATCCGTCCCGACCGGCCCGCACAACTCCGGTTCGCGCCCGGAAACGGTTCGCGCCCGCTCCGCGCGCCGTCCGGACCGCGGACGGCGGACATGGCGCGGCCGCCTACAGAATGCCGGCCAGGCTGCCGCCGCGCGCGAACAGCCGGTCGATCCGCTTCTCCACCGCCGGATCGGGTTCGAGCGGCGGCGCGTGATGGGGTTTCGACCGCGCGTCGATGATTACGTTGTCGCAGCCCCAATGCTTCCAGGCGTATCCGGCGTTGACGCCGTAGATGTCGTGCGACGGATTGCTGCGGGTGAACGTCACCCACAGGAAGTTGCGCAGCGATGCGGCGGCGAATCCGCTGTCGTCGACGATCACGATGAGCGGACACTCGTCCAGCGGCCCGCGCGCGGCCAGCGCGTCCGTCAGCCCGCGCATTTGCCGCTCCGCCTTCCCGTAGCCGGTGAACGCC
The DNA here is from genome assembly GCF_002159085.1 of Thermobacillus sp. ZCTH02-B1. GTDB lineage: Bacteria > Bacillota > Bacilli > Paenibacillales > Paenibacillaceae > Thermobacillus. The sequence goes on along the minus strand of NZ_LZRU01000046.1, from coordinate 11,789 downwards.
GGCCCTTCCAACACGACGACGCCCGGCATGGCGAGCCGCGCGCCGCCGAATTCCCCGAGCTCCCGCAGCGCCGCCGGCACTTCCGTGCACAGGCTCCGCCGCTTCGGGCCGCATGCCGCGAAGACGACCTTGCTGCCCTCGTGCAGCCCGGTGCCGGAATAGTCGAGGGTGTCGATCGTCGTGTTCGTCTGAAAATGGATGTCCCGCCTGAGATCGATCCGCTCGAGCACCCAGCCGAAAAATGCCTCGATCCGCCGCGTGCTGAGCGGCCGGTCCTCCTCGGCGGCGATGAACAGATATTTCGCCAGGCTGAGCTGCCCCGTGCCGAGGATCCGGTTCGCGATCGTGAGCAGTTCCATCGGCCGGCGCAGCTCCGCATACGGCGTGTACCGCTCGCTGCCGATCGCGAGCAGCAGCGGATGCACGCCCGCCGCGTCGACGGCGTGCACCTCCTTCACGCCGGGAATCTCCTGCCTGACGGCCTCGCCGGTCAGCTCATGGACCAGCTCTCCGAAGACGGTGTCCTCCTGCGGCGGTCGGCCGACGACCGTGAACGGCCAGATCGCGTTCCGCTTCGCGTACACCCTGCGCACGTGCATGACGGGAAAGGGATGCACGAGGCTGTAATAGCCGAGATGGTCGCCGAACGGCCCTTCCGGCTTCGTCTCGCCGGGACGGATCTCGCCCGTGATCACGAAATCGGCGTCCGCGCTGATGAAGTGACCGTCCGCGTCGTAACCGTACCGGAACCGGCGGCCGGCAAGCAACCCGGCGAAGAGCAGCTCGCTGAGCCCCTCGGGCAGCGGCATGACGGCCGCCAGCGTGTGGGCGGGCGGACCGCCGACGAAAATGCTCACCTTGAGCGGTTCGCCCCTGCGCGCCGCCTTGTGCTGGTGAATGCCGATGCCGCGGTGAATTTGATAGTGCAGGCCGATCTCGCGGCCCGGAACATACTCGTTGCCGTCGAGCTGCACGCGGTACATGCCGAGGTTTGCGTGCATCGGTCCGGGCTTGTCCGGATCCTCCGTATACACCTGCGGCAGCGTGATGAACGCCCCGCCGTCCTTCGGCCAGAACTTGAGGTGCGGCAGATCGGCCACCGCGATCTCTTCGAACGCGGAGGCCGCATGGCGCACGCGCCTCGGCAGCGCGTTCAGCGCCGCCAGAGCGGCGCCGGCGTGCCGCAGCGGCTCCCGGAGCGCCCGCACCGGATCGTTCCGCAACGCGATCACGCGCTGCGCCGCTTCCCATGTGCGGCGGAAAATGAACCGGCTCCGCTCGCGCGTGCCGAACAGGTTCGACACGGCGCGGTAGCGCGTCCCCTTCACGTTCTCGAACAGCAGCGCCGGTCCGCCGGCCTCGTGCACGCGCAGATGGATCGCGGCCATCTCCAGTTCGGGATCCACTTCCTCGCGGACCCGGACCAGATGGCCGTGCCGTTCCAGATCCAGCAGGCAGGCTTCCAATGAGCGGTACATCGGCCAGCTCCTTTCTCCTGTTGTCATTGCCGACGGATGATCGTGACCCGCAAGCGTCCGAAAGCAGAAAAAGGCCGATCCGCGGGACCAGCCTTTTTCTCCCCCTCGAAATGCGATCAGCCGTTGTGCAGCAATTCGTTGAACTTCTTGATCTGCTGCCGGTCGCCCGCGACGACGACCGTCATGTCGGCCTCCAGCCGGTCGTCCGGCCCGGGGTTGATCTTCTGCCTGCCCTTCTCCACGAAGGCCAGGATCGTCGCTCCGGTCCGCTGGCGAACCTGCAGCTCGGCGATCGTCTTGCCGACGCTCGGACTGTGGGGCTCCACCTTGGCCCATTCGATGACAAGTTCGTCCAGCGACACCTGGGGCATCTCGAGCTGCTTCGGCTTGTACTGCATGCCCCCGATGATGGACGCGACCTGTCTCGCTTCCTCGTCGTCGAGCGTCACCTGCGAGATCGTCTCTTCCGGATCGTCGTCCTCGAAATGGTAAAGCTCCCTTCTGCCATCGTCATGGATGACGATGACCAGTCTATCCCCCGAATTGGCGTCGATCTGAAATTTCTTGCCGATGCCAGGCAAGTCCGACTCGTGAATGATAGCCATTCCTCACTGCATCCTCCGTTCGATTATTCGGTACCCCTGTGCTTGAGAGGCTCTTTCGCCTTGCTCCAGCCGAAGATGCGGTTCAGCACCGCGTAGATATGTTTGGACTCCTTCGCAAGGAGCGGTCCGGCAATCGCCAGGATGAGGACATACATCGCGGAGAACGGCTGAATCATGGAGGCCAGCCCGGCCGCAGCCGCCAGGTTCGCCACGATGATCGTGAACTCGCCCCGCGCCACGACGGTCAGCCCGATGTTCATCGACGCCTTGTGCGACAGACCGGCCCTGCGGCCCGCGATCATGCCCGCCGCGATGTTGGCGATGAGCGTGATGACGACCGCGCCCACGGCGTACCCGACGGCTCCGCCGAGGGAGGTCGGGTCGATGCCGAGACCGAAGCTGAAGAAGAAGACGGCGCCGAAGAAGTCGCGGAACGGCACGACCAGGTGCTCGATGCGCTTGCTGTGTTCGGTCTCCGAGAGCGCCAGGCCGAGCAGCAGCGCGCCGATCGCCTCCGCCACATGCAGCTTCTCCGAAAAACCGGCGACGAAGAACAGGATGGCGAAGATGACGATGATGAAAATCTCGTTCGACGTAATGTTGAGCAGCCTGTTCAATATCGTTCTGCCCCGGTTGCCGATGAGGAAGAACAGCAGCATGTAGCCGACCGAAATGCCGACGGACGTCAGAACGCCCAGTACCGTCGTCCCGCCCCCGAGCAGCAGGCCGGACATGATGGACAGGAAGACGGCCAGGAACAGGTCGTCGAACAGGACCATGCCGAGAATGAGCTCCGTCTCCGAGTTACCCGTCCGGCGAAGGTCCACGAGCGTCTTCGCGACGATCGCCGTCGACGACACGGACATCATCCCCGCGATCATCAGCGCTTCATAGATCGGGAATCCGGCGATGAGACCGAATCCGAGGCCGAGCACAAAATTTAAAATAACATAAACGGAACCTCCGAACACGATCTTTCTTCCCGATCGGACCAGCTTCGATACGGAGAATTCCAGCCCTACATAGAAGAGCAGGAACAGCACGCCGATTTTGCCCAGGAACGAGATGACTTCCTGGCTCCCGACGAAGGTCAGATCGATGAAGCCGAGCTCCGGAGCGTGCGGCCCGACCAGCATCCCGAGCACGATCAGGAAAGGGATGATGGACATCCGCAGTTTGCCGGCGATGAGCGAGAACAATGCGATGAGCAGAAGCGCGGTACCGACCTCAAAGATGATATGGTCCATTGAGCGGCTATCTCCCTCCCTTGACGGTCGTGATGCCTGTGACCATTATAACGGAATTGTCGGGTGATATCCATTTTCGTGTACCGCCAACCTCAAGTCCGAAAAAAAAGCCCGCCCGGGCGGTCAGGCCGCCGGGGCAGGAGAGGGCAAGACGGTGGTGCTGCGGTCATCAGAACTCGGGGAACGAATCGGATGCGTAGGCGAACAGTTCGTACTCTCCGCCGATCTCATAGACGACATACAGATATTGCACCCGGCCGTTCAGCTCGAAGACGAACATGCCGTGGTCAACCCTGGTTCCGCGGTCGATGATCTCACGGACTGTCGCATGTACGGGCTCGTCGGCGAGCAGGTAGTAGGCATTCGGGTTGAATTCGTGACCCGCGTCAAATACGAAGACGCATCTGCCCGTGTCGGGATTGCTCCCGTCATACACCAGATGCAAATAACTGCTCAGATACCCTGTCGTGAGTTCGTAAACCTGCACGTCCGAGAGCCGGCCCGACGAATCGGCGGCCACCACGAACAGTTCATACTCCCGGCCGAAATCCAGATCCATCAGGGTGAAAGACGCCTTGTCGGCAGAAACGGCGACACTGTCGCCCTGCCGTTTCGCGAGCGCCCGGTTCATGACCTCGGATGCCGGATACACATCCGGTGACGCGTCTTTTCTTTCATAGTAGTAATAAACCTGCGTCGCATCGTCCGTCTCGATCGTCACATGGGCGAAATTGCTCCCGACGGTATAGACTTCGTCGGTCACCGTCGGATTGCCGGGCGGCATGAACACGATCGGCACGGGGAAGAAGTCCTCCCCCTGCTTTACCGCCAGGGTTGCCGTTGCGCTTGGCGAACCCGGGCGGGCTCTCACCGTGATGGTCACGATCGCATCCTCCCGGACGAACAGGCTCGCATTTGCCCGCAGGACGATGTTGCCGGAGCCGTCCATCTCAAGCGGAGAGACGACGACCAGGCGCAGGTTCCCGGAAACGGCGACCAGTTCGCGCATGAGCCAATCCACGTCCTTGATCAGACCGCCGTACTGATCGTACACGCGGACGATCAGCTCCGCGGACCGGCCGGGCTCCAGCGGCTCGGCCGGAACGCCGTCGATTTCGATCGCCGAGACGACCCGGCTTTCACCGACCTGATAGGTTTTGGTCTCGAGCAGCCCGGAATTTGCATGCAGGATGGCAAGATCGACGCTGTCGCCCGGTTTGGCTTTTTCCAGCAGATGCACCAGAACAGCCGACCGTTCCGGTATCCGTTCGATCGACGCGTTGGTCGCGGCGAAGCGGATTTCCATGTCCTTCGCGTCCATCGCCTCGCCGAACTGGTTCAGGACGAAGAACGGCACCTCGACATGGTCGTTGTACGGCAGCGTATCCGGTCCGCCCCATTCGAGCCCGGACACCCGCTCCGCCTCCGTCGTGAACCCGTACGCGGCCTGATTCGGATCAATCGAGTCCGAACCCGAAATGGAGACCTCGTAAGGCCCGCCGTCCAGCGGTTCTGCAAGTTGCAAGACGACCCGGTAGCCGTACTCGCTCCATTCGAGCGACTCGATGCCGACGGGCGTTCGATCGGAGCCGCGGACGACCGCGATCTCCATGTCCGACGGATCGGGCGGGGCGTTCAGGCGAACCTCGACCCGCTTTCCGCCGATCTGTTTCGCGGTTGTAATGCCGAATCCGTTTTGCCCGACATGTTGCTCATTCATGCCATAAGCTGCCTCGACAAGCGAATCGCGATCGGCGGCAACTTTGTAATTGTTCCTCGGCCCGATCAGCCCGTTCTCGAGCGCCGCCGCCACATACTGTTTCGCCCAGTCGCTCACTTCGCCTTCGACAGAAACATCCTCATATGTCGACAGGTTCAGCGCCCTCACCGTCACGGCGACCAAATGCTCGATCGTCGCATCGCCGTAAGGATCGAACTTGCAGCCGCCGACGCCATTCATCAGCTTGGCCTTTGTGACAGCCTCAATGTAGGGGGCATACACGTCGGCCGGGTCCACATCCGTGTACCCGCATGCCCCTCCTTCGCCTGCATTCTCTCCGCTTGAAGAGTCCGTCGACAATCCTTCCAGCATGGCGAGCAACTTCGCCAATTGTGCCCGGGACACCGAACCGTCTTCCGCGTTGCCATCCGGAAAGCCTTCGAAATATCCGGCCTCAACCAACTCGGCGAATTTTTGCTGAGTCGATTTTTCAGAACCATCCGCGGACGCCGCCTGCGCGAATGCGGCAAAGAGCAGAAGGAGCAGCGGCAAACATTTCATCCGTCCGTACATGTTCTTTTTCACCTCCTTTACGCCCTTCAAAGGGCAATTAATCATTATTTCGGCAAGAAACGAAAGCGCTTTCTGATTCCCCGGACCTATTTTTCAAATAAAATTATCTAAAAAATTACCTTTATTTTTCCATTAAGGATAATGGTGTCTAATTTTCGACCAAAACAGCGGAATCGGTTATCATTCCGGCGCCGAAGAAAACAAAAATGCCTGCCGCGCATGTCACGGCAGGCCGGACATCCGTTTTTTCGCCGTTCTACAGTTCCCTGACAAATCCGCCGCAGGACTCGCGGAATATGAACGGTGTCTCGAACACGACCGATTTCGGATTCGCGCAAGGATCCTGGATCAGGCCCATCACAAGCCGGATGCAGGCCGCGGCCATCTCTTCCACGGGCAGCTTCACCGTCGTGAGGGGCGGAACGCTGTATCGCTCGGCTTCATGGTCGCCGTAGGTGACAATCTCCAGGTCCTCCGGTATGCGGATGGCCGCTTGATGGAACACGGGCAGGGCACCGACCGCCATGATGCCGATCGGAAAGAAGATGGCGGTCGGCCTCTCGCCTCCCCCTTCCACGATCCGGCGGGCGGCGCTGTTGCCGCCTTCCATCGACATCGGGGCGACCTGGATGTGGCGGTCTTCCAGTTCGAGGCCGTATCGCGCGCACGATTCGACGAATCCCCGGAAGCGATGATTGTTCCTCGCGTTCACCAGATGTTCCGGAGCGATCACGCCGACTTTCCTGTGGCCGCGGTTGGCGAACAGCTCCGCGACCTTGCGGCCGGTCTCGTAGGTATCGACATAGACGCAGCTGTAGACGCTGCTTTCCCGATTGAACAGCACGGCGGGCACGCTGAATTTGTTGTTTTCGAGCCAGCGCTGTTCCTCGGCGGATACGCCCGTGATGATCGCGCCGTGATAAATGCCCCGGTCGCACATCTCCTTGATTTTGTCGACATTGCCGCGCTTGTAGGGCTGAATGGTCATTTCGAACTCGCATTCCTGCTCGAGGATCGGATTTTGCGCCCCCGTGAAGAAGCGTCCGAGCAGTTCCGGCGCGAGATCGGACGGCCAGAAGGTGGCGATGGACGGCAGGTTCCGGAGGTCCGGCTGCCTGAGCCGCCTTGCGGAAATATTGGGCAGATAGCCGAGGCCCTGCGCGACCTCGAGCACCCGCTGCTGCGTCTTTTTCGAGATCCGCATTTCATCGCCGCGGCCGTTCAGCACGAGCGACACGGTGCCGACCGACAGCTTCGTCCGCCTGGCAATTTCCCTGATCGTGGACATTCCCATACTTCCCGTTCCATTTGTGTTACCCCTTTTATAAGAAATGGCGGGAAAGATGTCAAGAACGCCGGAATCCGGAATGCCGGAATGACGGCTTTCCCGGTTGGTCAGGGTTTCGCGAGACGGATCACGTTCCACGACAGTTTCCTGGTCAGCGCCGACACCTTCCCGGCATCCATCCGGGTTCCGGGATTCGCCCGGGGAATGATCGCGTCCGGCATGTCGTGACGGTTCCCTTTGTTCAGATCGTCCGTGTACATTTCCAGATGCTCGACAAGCCGGTATCCTTCGAATCCTCTCGCGTCCAGTTCGACCAGGATGTCATGCTCGGCCGAACGATTGATGAGAAAGACGACGGCTTCGCCCCTGTCTTCGTGGTGAACGGCGGCCGCCTCGATCGCCTGCACGTTCTCGTAGGCGTGGCATTGGACCGATCCGGACAGGGCGAACTGCTCCGTGTTGAAGGTCGGACCGTCGACCACGGGCAGAATCGACATGCCGCCCCGGGCCAGCCGGTTCATTTGATGGAAGGGATAATAGGCCGCGTTCTTCCAGACGTGCCGGCCGTCGAAGGCGATCGCGTTCCGGAGCCCGCCGGTCATGCAGGCGATCTTGATCCGGTCCGCATGGCGCAGGAACGTGAGCAACGCCGACGCCATCGCGAGGGCGGTCAGCATCTGATGGTCATGGAACCGCCGCGTGCTTTCGGCATCTTCCCCGTCCAGCCAATCCAACGGATTTTTGAACACATTCTCGCGCGGCGCGAACTGGAAGTAGCTCTTCGTGACGTCGTGCCATCCCCTTCGGCCGAACGGCACCTCGACCGGCTTGCCGAAACGGGCGCCGTATTCGTCGAAGGAAATGTACATTTTCTTGGGCGTGCGGATCTTGGTTTGGATATAGTCGCAGATGGCAAGGGTCGTCCGGATGTAATCTTCCAGCACGGAGGAGAAGTTGAGCAGGTTCGCGATGTCGCCTTCCGGCACGACATGGTAATGGTGCAGCGACACGTAATCGACCGACTCGTAGCATTGCTCGAGCGCCGCCATCTCCCATTCGGGAAAATGTTTGTGGTGATCCGACGTGCCCGCGAACACCGTCTCCGCCTTGTTGTCGATCCATTTGATCACCTTGGAAATCTCGTGGGTGCGGATGCCGAAGCCGACGGGATCCTTCTCCCAGGAGCCGATCTGCCAATGGCCGTCCATCTCGTTGCCGAGATACCAGGTCCGGATCGGATACGGATCGGGATGGCCGTGTTTCCGCCTGAGATCCGACCAGTACGTGCCGCCGGGATGGACCGAGTACTCGACGAGCTGCGCGGCGCTCTTGATGCCTTCCGTTCCGAGGTTGATCGTGTACATCGGTTCCGTACCCGCGCGGCGGGCCCATTCCAGATACTCGTCATGGCCGATGATGTTCGGCTCGAGCTTGAACCAGGCCAGATCGAGCTGCACCCGGCGCTGCTCCAGCGGCCCGATGGACGCTTTCCAGTCCCACCCCGACACGAAGTTGCCGCCGGGAAGGCGAATCGCGGGAAGATCAAACTCCCTTACGGCATCGATGATGTCCCGGCGGAACCCCATGTCATCGGCGGTCGGATGATTGGGGTTGTAGATGCCGCCGTACACCCAGTTCCCGATCGGTTCCAGAAACGCGCCGAACAACCGCTTGTCCACGATGCCGATTTTGTACGACGGGTGAACGGTGACGCTGGCCTTTTTGATCATGGGATACCTCCGTTCCGTTGGCTGCATGATCGTTTTAGCATGAATCAGGATAGCGCTTTCTCAAATGGCTGTCAATCGTTGGATTGACGGGAAAACCGGAATCCCTTGCGGCGGCTCGGATGCCGTTCCGCCCGGCAGGCGGGCTTGAACCCGCATCGGATGGCCGGGCGCTTTTTTTTTGAATTCAAATTTCGCGGCAGGTTGTTTGTTTCGGATCTCGCCACACTTTTATCTGACAAGAACAAAGACGAAGCGGCCGCCACCGGAGCAGACGTGCTTCATCTTTGTTCTTGCATGGGACGAGAAAGTCTGAAACTTGGGGGGAAAGTTTCAGACGCCCCCATCGTACCCGGCATGTTGCCTGTCAACAAAACCAAATGATCAAGGGGGATGTTCCACAATGTCCTGTTCGCAAACCGATCTTACCGCGACAACGATAACGAATGCTCCTACGCCTACCAGCATTTCCGGCGCTTCCCGAAGCGGGACCAGTCGCAGGCTGTTTGTGAGCGACAACCCCGAGGAACTCAAAGACAGCAGAATCTTCACCAACAACATGGCCACGCTGTGGCATGATACGGCGTGGGGGCTCACCAGGGTTTCCTATCGGGTATACATCTGGCACTATAACAACCTGGGCACAAAGGCAAGAATCGCCGTAACGGTCGGCAACGCTTCGACGACAAGCAAATTGAAAATTGAAAATGTGCGCTGGCAATTGTCATCGGAAATTCCGAACAACCGGGATTTTCTCACCGGCTCCGGGCTGTGCCTCGCCAAGGCGCAGCTTGGCGGAACCCTCGATTCCACGACACCCGTTGACAGCGTCGTTGAATCCAACAGACTCGGGATCGTCAAAGAATTCGAGATCAGCAACGGCTATGTGAGGGGTGCCGTACTGGAGTTCGATATTGCAAGCTCCGACAATTCGGAGATGCTGTACAAGGTTCGTACGGTGGCCGCCAACTCTTCGACGGCCAACTTCAGGAACCATCAAGGCGCGCCGGTAACTTCCGACGGAACGCATCCCAGAGGTTCATGGAGCTTTTCAGACCTTGTCGGCAACAAGATCACCTTCAACCTCGGGAGCGGCAGACAGAGCGTCAATATTTCGAATGGATCGACCGATAACCTGTTTACGGCCGGCAGTTCCTACGACTCGGCCAATGCGCTGGACAACAAAGGTCACTATGGGGCCAATTATACGGTCAATGTCGACCTGAATAACAATACCGACTCGGATAAAACAGCAATCCTTTATCTCAATGCAAGGGGAGGAACCTATATCGGCGCGGTGAGGGTGAATAACGGAACCACCTATGGTGTCCCGAAGATATCGCAATTAACCGGCGCAGTCAAAATTCATCAGGTGCTTGTCCCGAAGCGATCGACCGTCCCCGTCAAAGTGGAGCTGGCCCACGGCGGCGGCGGGGCCATGCCTGTCGCGCTGCTGTGCGAAGTCGTCTGAACACCGGAAGGCCATGGAACCCATCCATGGCCTTCCTCCCGTCGTGTCATTCGTCATTTGTAATAATGCTGATTGTCGACCGTAAGTCCCGGGAAAACCGTATATTCGGTCAGTTCCCGCTCGTTGGATATCTGAATCGATGCGATTTTTCCCTGATAAATATTCGGTCCGGAGAAGGTAAAGTCCCAATCTTCCATTTTCAGAACATCCCGGTCCCCTTTGAATACGACCTGAACGCGCATTCTCCAGACGGAATCGACATAGGCCAGATCGCGAAACCGAAAATCGACGATTCTTCCGGTTACGCCGCCGTTGTATACGAATTCGCGATCGGATGTGAAATCTTCGGACAGCAAGGACTGCATCTTTTCCAGGTCCTGCTCGTCGTAAGCGATGAAAAATGCCAACGCCTTGTTCCTCGCCGAGACCCACTCGGGTCGGCTGATATCCATCTCGCTTTTCCATATGTCCGGGTTGACGATAACCGCTTGATTCTTCGCATCCCACCGGACATCCTGGTGAAGTTCCTTCGCGATTGTGCTGATCGGCACCAGAACCCGGCCGTTCACGATTCTGGGCGGCACATCCGCCGCGATCGTATTCCCGTTGATGATCAGCTTGATGTTTCCCGCGGCGATCACCGCCCCGGCAACCGCCACAACCGTGAGCACGCCCAGCAGAAAGCTTGCCGCCAGCTTTTTCTTCATCGTGTCATCCTCCCTTGTTCATCTTGCCTTTTTCTTTCGGTTGTCCGAATAACTTTATTCGTCCATTTCAAGTAGCTATTTCCTATTGGTTAGACGATGCGTCTGACGAAAAGTTGCATTTGGTCCGCCAACTTACCCGCAAACGATCCAGGTTGTCCATGAAACCTCATGAATCATTGACGAAGAATACTTCACATCATTAACCATCACATCGTTTTGGTCTTCCCGTTTGTCTATTAATTGAAATTTATTCACATCTTGTAAGTTGGTTGTTTTTGCCGGCTTCCGAAACACTGTAAATTACAGGAATATCAGATAAAAGGAGGAGATGTGCATGAATCGGGTTGCCGCGATTTATGACAACTCCAAAGGCAAGGCGCAAAAGAGGGCAAAGAAGAAGTCGGGTTCTCTCTCAACCGATTTTATGGTCGAGCGTTTCTTTTCATATCCCCAAAACGAACATCTTCTCCGTTCGTACCTTGACAATCCGTCACCGGAAGGTTGGAAGAAGCTGGAGGAAGCCTTTGTCAATTTCTGTTTTGAAGTGCCTGTCGTTGTTCTGTGATATTGTCAGGGTGTAACTGATCCGAGAAAATGTCAGTATGGGTAAGGAGCAGATCACCTTGACGAAGAGCGAACTGAAACGCGCTATGGTTCTTGAAAAATGGATCGATGGCCATCTCGCGGAACAGGATGTCGCGCGCATTCTTGGCATCAGTATTCGGCAAGCGTATCGGCTTAAGGCCAAATATCGCCTCGGAGGTGCACAAGCCATCGCTCATGGGAATCGGGGCCGTAAGCCCGCTCATACCTTGGCCGATTCGCTTAATCAACGCGTTATGCTCCTGTATCAGGAGCGCTACTTCGGAAGCAATGCCACCCACTTTGCCGAGCTGTTGGCCGAACACGAAAACATCCATTTAAGCGTCTCTTCGGTCCGCCGCATTCTGCTGGAAGGCGGGTTGCGTCCCGC
>NZ_LZRU01000045.1 GCF_002159085.1 Thermobacillus sp. ZCTH02-B1 | reverse complement strand
GCAGGCTGCAACTCGCCTGCATGAAGTCGGAATTGCTAGTAATCGCGGATCAGCATGCCGCGGTGAATACGTTCCCGGGTCTTGTACACACCGCCCGTCACACCACGAGAGTTTGCAACACCCGAAGCCGGTGGGGTAACCCGCAAGGGGGCCAGCCGTCGAAGGTGGGGCAGATGATTGGGGTGAAGTCGTAACAAGGTAGCCGTATCGGAAGGTGCGGCTGGATCACCTCCTTTCTAAGGAAGCGAATGGCGTCGGCCGGAGAGGCCGGCGGGAAGAAGGGGCAACTCAAAAGCGCTTCGGAGCTCGTGTTCAGCTTTGAGGGAGCGATCCCTCGGGGGCAAGGGCCCGTCTGGTGACCATGGCGGAGGGGATCCACGCGTTCCCATTCCGAACACGACCGTTAAGCCCTCCAGCGCCGATGGTACTTGGACCGAAGGGTCCCGGGAGAGTAGGACGTTGCCAGGCGGGCTTGCCGCAAGCCCGATGGAGTTGCGGCGAGGCCCTGAATGCATGGGAAGGACATGCGCGCAAGATGCGTGTCCGGAAGCCTTGCACCTTGAAAACCGGATAGCGAATGAGGGGCAAAGAAAGCCGAAGCATCCCTCAGGATAAGCTGGAAAGGGCGCACGGAGGATGCCTGGGCACCAGGAGCCGATGAAGGACGCGGCGAACGGCGATACTGCCTCGGGGAGCCGTAAGCAGGCTGTGATCCGGGGATGTCCGAATGGGGGAACCCGGCCGGGGTAATGCCCGGTCACCGCGCGGTGAACACATAGCCGCGACGGGGGCATACCAGGGGAACTGAAACATCTTAGTACCCTGAGGAGAAGAAAACAACATGTGATTCCGTCAGTAGCGGCGAGCGAACGCGGAAGAGCCCAAACCGGGAGGTTTACCTTCCGGGGTTGCAGGACGTCTCACATGGAGTGACAAAGGCGCTTGCTAGGCGAACGGTCTGGAAAGGCCGGCCATAGGAGGTAACAGCCCTGTAGCCGAAAGCGAGCGCCCTCCGAGACGGATCCTGAGTACCGCGGGACACGGGGAATCCCGTGGGAAGCAGGCAGGACCATCTGCCAAGGCTAAATACTCCCTGGTGACCGATAGCGAAGCAGTACCGTGAGGGAAAGGTGAAAAGCACCGCGGGAGCGGAGTGAAAGAGAACCTGAAACCGTGTGCCCACAAGAAGTCAGAGCCCTATGACGCTTTCTTCGGAAACGTCACGGGTGATGGCGTGCCTTTTGTAGAATGAACCGGCGAGTTGCGTTTGCGTGCGAGGTTAAGGCGGGGAGCCGAAGCCGCAGCGAAAGCGAGTCTGAAGAGGGCGCATGAGTACGCAGGCGCAGACCCGAAACCGGGTGATCTACCCCTGTCCAGGGTGAAGGTTCGGTAACGCGGACTGGAGGCCCGAACCCGTTGGCGTTGAAAAGCCAAGGGATGAGGTGGGGGTAGGGGTGAAATGCCAATCGAACCCGGAGATAGCTGGTTCTCCCCGAAATAGCTTTAGGGCTAGCCTCGGGTTTAGAGTCGCGGAGGTAGAGCACTGATAGGGTGCGGGGCCCGCAAGGGTTACCAAGCCTTGTCAAACTCCGAATGCCGTGGACTTGATGCCCGGGAGTCAGACCACGAGTGCTAAGATCCGTGGTCGAGAGGGGAACAGCCCGGACCATCAGCTTAGGCCCCGAAGTGCGTGTTAAGTGGGGAAGGATGTGGAGTTGCGAAGACAACCAGGATGTTGGCTTAGAAGCAGCCATCATTCAAAGAGTGCGTAATAGCTCACTGGTCGAGTGACTCTGCGCCGAAAATGTAACGGGGCTAAACACGCCGCCGAAGCTATGGATGGTGCAGCGATGCATCGTGGTAGGGGAGCGTCGGGCATGCGTGGAAGCCGGACCGTGAGGACCGGTGGAGCGTGCTCGAGTGAGAATGCCGGTATGAGTAGCGAAAAGATGGGTGAGAATCCCATCCGCCGGAAGCCTAAGGTTTCCTGAGGAAGGCTCGTCCGCTCAGGGTAAGTCGGGGCCTAAGGCGAGGCCGAAAGGCGTAGCCGAAGGGGAACAGGTTGAGATTCCTGTACCACCGTAAGCCGCTATGAGCGATGGGGTGACGCAGAAGGACAGTGACGCGGACTGCCGGAATAGTCCGTCCAAGCAGCGAGGCTGGCGTGCAGGCAAATCCGCACGCCGCGAAGGCTGAGCTGTGATGGGGAGGGAAATATGAGTACCGAAGGTCATGGGTTCCGGCTGCCGAGAAAAGCCTCTAGCCAGGCGAAGGTGCCCGTACCGGAAACCGACACAGGCAGGCAAGCAGAGGATGCTGAGGCGCGCGGAAGAACTCTCGTCAAGGAACTCGGCAAAATGACCCCGTAACTTCGGGAGAAGGGGTGCCCCGGTAGGGTGAATAGCCCGAGGGGGCCGCAGTGAAGAGGCCCAAGCGACTGTTTAGCAAAAACACAGGTCTGTGCGAAGCCGCAAGGCGAAGTATACGGGCTGACGCCTGCCCGGTGCTGGAAGGTTAAGGGGAGCGGTTAGCCGCGAGGCGAAGCTGTGAACCGAAGCCCCAGTAAACGGCGGCCGTAACTATAACGGTCCTAAGGTAGCGAAATTCCTTGTCGGGTAAATTCCGACCCGCACGAATGGCGTAACGACTTGGGCGCTGTCTCGACGAGAGATCCGGTGAAATTTTAGTACCTGTGAAGATGCAGGTTACCCGCGACTAGACGGAAAGACCCCGTGGAGCTTTACTGCAGCTTGATATTGGACTTTGGTACGGTCTGTACAGGATAGGTGGGAGCCTGGGAAGCCGGTGCGCCAGCATCGGTGGAGGCGCCGTTGGGATACCACCCTGATCGTATCGAAGTTCTAACCTGGCGCCGTCAGCCGGCGCGGGGACCGTGTCAGGCGGGCAGTTTGACTGGGGCGGTCGCCTCCCAAAGGGTAACGGAGGCGCCCAAAGGTTCCCTCAGCATGGTTGGAAATCATGCGGAGAGTGTAAAGGCAGAAGGGAGCCTGACTGCGAGACCGACGGGTCGAGCAGGGACGAAAGTCGGGCTTAGTGATCCGGTGGTACCGAATGGAAGGGCCATCGCTCAACGGATAAAAGCTACCCCGGGGATAACAGGCTTATCTCCCCCAAGAGTCCACATCGACGGGGAGGTTTGGCACCTCGATGTCGGCTCATCGCATCCTGGGGCTGAAGT
>NZ_LZRU01000044.1 GCF_002159085.1 Thermobacillus sp. ZCTH02-B1 | reverse complement strand
ACGACCTTGAGGGGACTGGAGAAGGTCACCATGCAGGCGATGCTTGTTTTTGCTGCCATGAATCTGAAGAAGATGGCGACCTGGCTTTGGAAGTCAGGTCCCCATCTAAAGCAAGTTGGCTTTTTGCTGGTGATTTTGGCCAACACCATAAAACAAACTCCCACGTTCCACCTGAAACATGGGAGTTTGTCTTCAGTCTGGAGCCGCCCGGTAAATCCGGACGGCTTCGTTCAGACGTCGAGGTTCTTGACGAATTTCGCATTGGCCTGGATGAATTCGCGCCTCGGTTCGACATTGTCGCCCATGAGGATGTCGAAAATGGCATCCGCCTGAATCGCATCCTGAATCGTCACCTGCAGCATCGTGCGATTCTCGGGGTCCATCGTCGTCTCCCACAGCTGCTCGGCGTCCATCTCGCCGAGGCCCTTGTAACGCTGGATGTTGACCTTCGCGCCCTCGCCGAATTCGGCCAGAATCTGGTCGCGCTCCTTGTCGTTCAGCGCATAGCGGACGACCTTGTTCCGCTCGATCTTGTAAAGCGGCGGCTGCGCGATGTACACGTAACCCGCCTCGATGATCTGGCGCATGTACCGGTAGAAGAACGTGAGGAGCAGCGTCCGGATGTGGGCGCCGTCGACGTCCGCGTCGGTCATGATGATGATCTTGTGGTAACGCGCCTTCGACAGGTCGAAGTCCTCGCCGATTCCGGTGCCGATCGCCGTGATGATGGCGCGGATCTCCTCGTTGTTGAGAATCTTGTCCAGCCGCGCCTTCTCGACGTTCAGAATCTTGCCGCGGAGCGGCAGGATCGCCTGGAAGTGGCGGTCGCGGCCCTGCTTCGCCGAACCGCCCGCGGAATCGCCCTCGACGATGTAGAGTTCGCAGATCGAGGCGTCCTTGGATGAGCAGTCGGCCAGCTTGCCGGGCAGCGCGCTCACCTCGAGCGCGTTCTTGCGGCGCGTCAGCTCGCGGGCCTTGCGCGCCGCTTCCCGGGCCCGCGCGGCCTGCACGCTCTTCTCCGCGATGCGGCGCGCGACGGACGGGTTCTCGTCGAGGAATTCCTGGAACTTCTCGGCAAACATCGATTCGACGATGCCGCGCACCTCGCTGTTGCCGAGCTTCGTCTTCGTCTGCCCTTCGAACTGCGGCTCCGGAATCTTCACGGAGATGATCGCCGTGAGCCCTTCCCGTACGTCCTCGCCCGTCAGGTTCGAATCGCTGTCCTTGAGCAGGCCGATCCTGCGGGTGTATTCGTTGATGATGCGCGTCAGCGCGCTCTTGAACCCGGCTTCGTGCGAGCCGCCTTCGTGCGTGTGGATGTTGTTCGCGAACGAATAGATGTTCTCCGTGTAGCCGTCGTTGTACTGCAGCGCGATCTCGACCTGGATGTTGTCCTTCATGCCCTCGATGTAGATCGGCCGCTCGTGCAGCAGCTCGCGGTTGCGGTTCAGATATTGCACAAACTCGATGATGCCGCCCTCGTACCTGTAGATGTCCTCCACACCGGTCCGCTCGTCGCGCAGCACGATCTCGATGCCCTTGTTCAGGAACGCGAGCTCGCGGATCCGCGTCTGCAGCGTCTCGTAATCGAACTCGGTCGTCTCGGTGAAGATTTCCGGGTCGGGCTTGAATGTGACCGTCGTGCCCGTCTCTTCGGTCTCGCCGACGACGCGCACATCGTAAAGCGGAACGCCGCGCCTGTACTCCTGCCGATGGATGCGGCCGTCCCGCTTGACCTCGACGATGAGATGCTCGGAAAGCGCGTTTACGACGGAAACGCCGACGCCGTGCAGACCGCCGGACACCTTGTAGCCCTCGCCGCCGAACTTCCCGCCCGCGTGCAGCACCGTCAGCACGACTTCGAGCGTGGGCCGCTTCATCTTCGGATGCTCGCCGACCGGGATGCCCCGGCCGTTGTCAATCACCGTGATGGATCCGTCCTTCCGGATGATCACCTCGATGCGCGTGCAGAAGCCGGCGAGCGCCTCGTCAATGCTGTTGTCGACGACTTCCCAGACGAGATGGTGAAGCCCTCTCGAGCTGGTCGAACCGATGTACATGCCGGGCCGCTTGCGTACGGCCTCAAGCCCCTCCAGCACCTGGATCTGGCTTTCATCATAAACATGCCGGCTGTCGGTCATGCCCTGTTCACTGCTCCTCTCGACTGCTGCCTCCGATCCGCGACGGATCACGCGTCCGGCAGCTGATGCGTCCGCTTCTTCAGCGTGGAGGAAGAAATCGGAGAATAATAGATTTTCCGGGTGGTCACGACGATCGATTTCGGCTCTTCTTCGCCGATCACTTCCACGTTCTTGCTCTTCGAAGCCCAGGCGGTGAACTGTCGGGTAACCCGCGAAGACTGCTCGATCGAAATATCCAGAATCGCCACAAGCTCGCTGGCCCGTACGATCCGGTCTCCGCCCAGATGGACATACATCGTCGCTCGTGCTCCTTCCGCATCGGCTCTACGCTTTCTCCACGCGGCCGTCCTTCACCTGGAACAGGCAGGCGTCGCGCAGCTTCTCCCGATCGACGCCGTCCAGACTGGTCGTCGTAATGAACGTCTGCACCTTGTGCTGGAACGTGTCGATGAGCATCGTCTGACGGCTCCGGTCGAGCTCCGACAATACATCGTCCAGCAACAGCATCGGATATTCGCCGGTCTCCTCGCGAATCAGCTCGATCTCGGCCAGCTTGAGCGACAGCGCCGCCGTCCGCTGCTGGCCCTGCGAACCGTAGGTCTGCGCCTCCATGCCGTTGATGCGCAGCACGAGGTCGTCCCGGTGCGGACCGACCAGCGTCATGCCGCGGCGCAGCTCCTGTTCCCTCGCCTGTGATAACTTTACCATAAAACGATCGGCCAGGACAGCTTCTTCTTCCCCTTCCTCCATCTCGAACGAAGGCCGGTACTCCACCGCGAGCTCTTCCCTTCCGCCCGTGATGCCGGCATGGATCGAAGCCGCCCACCGCTGAAGGGTTACGATAAAGTGTTGCCTTTTCTTCATCAATTTAACACCCCAAGCGGCGAGCTGCTCGTCCCACACCTCGAGCAAACCGGATCTTGCGCCGGGGCCGGCGGTCTTCAGATAGCGGTTGCGCTGCATCAGCACTTTGCCGTACTGCTGCATCGCATGAAGGTAGCCGGGATGGATCTGGCCGATCTCCATATCGAGGAACCTTCTGCGCACGCCCGGAGCGCCCTTGACGATCTCGAGATCCTCGGGCGCGAACATGACGACGTTCAGCGTGCCGACGAATTCGCTGAGCCGGCGCTGCTCCAGGCCGTTCACCTTCGCGCGCTTTCCCTGCTCGGTGAACACGATCTCGAGCGTGACGCGGCCATGGCGGCGCTCCGCCTCTCCGTACGCGCGCGCCGTCGCGCTGTTCCAGCGGATCAGTTCCCGGTCCCTCGACGTCCGGTGCGAGCGCGCGAGCGCCAGCACGAAGATCGCCTCGAGCAGGTTCGTCTTGCCCTGGGCGTTCGGCCCGATGAAGATGTTGACCATGTGATCCGTCTCGAGCCGGAGCGATTCGTAATTCCGGTATTGCGACAATTCGATTTTCTTCAGCTTCACTTCTTCACGACCTCGATCGCAAACGCGCCGCATCCTTCGACCTCGATCCGGTCGCCCGCGTACAGCTTCCGCCCGCGGCGCGTTTCCGGCTCGCCGTTGACGCGCACCGCGCCTTCGGCCAGCAGGGCTTTCACCTGGCCGCCGGTGTCAACGCAGCCGGCCAGCTTCAACAATTGGCCGAGCGTGATCGGCTCGGTTGTGATCGCGATCGTTCTCATGCGGATGTTCCTTTCAGCCGGTCGTGCGGTACGGCAGGATGATGTGGAGCTGACGGTCGCTTTGGTCGGTCGGACGGATCACGATCGGGCTCATCGATCCGTTGAAGCCGATGAAGATCCGTTCGCTGTCGATGACCCGAAGCGCGTCGAGCATGTACTTCGAGTTGAACGCAATGCGCAGCTCGTCGCCTTCGAGCCGCATCGCGCGCATCCGTTCGGTGACGCGGCCGAGTTCCGTCGAACTGGACGAGATCTCGATGTCGCCTCCGTCGAGCGTCACGATGCGCACGATGTTCGTCTTTTCCTCGCGCGACATCAAATAGGCCCGCTCGATCGCGTCCGTCAGCCTCCGCGTTTCGATCTCCATTTCCGTCTTGAATTCCTGCGGGATGATCCGCGACGTGTCCGGATAGGAGCCGTCAAGCACGCGGGAGTAGAACAACACCCGGCCGATCCGGAACAGCACCTGGTTGTCGGCCGCCGCGATCTCGACGGGATCCGGCGCGTCGGGAACGATGCGGGACAGCTCGTTCAGGGTCCGCGCCGCGATGACGATGCTGTCGATGCGCTCGTCCTCCGCCGCATCGACCGCCGCGGTGCAGGTGGACAGGCGGTGCCGGTCGGTTGCCGTGAACTTCAGCTCGCCGCCTGCAAGCCGCCACTGGACGCCGGTCAGGATCGGCGTCTGCTCGTTCGTCGAAGCGGCGAAGATCGTCTGCCGGATCATGTTCTTGAGCCGGTCACCCGGTATCGTGACGGTCTTGAGGCTGCCGAGATCCGGCAGCACCGGAAATTCCTCGGCGTCCAGGCCGATCATCTGGATGTCCGTCGCGCCCGAGCGGATCGTGACGTTGAAGCTTCCCTGCTGTTCAAACTCGATTTCGTCTTCCGGCAGTTTTTTGACGATTTCCGCCATGAAACGGGCGGACAGCACGATGCTTCCCGGCCGTTCGACGCGGACGACGGGCTCGTCGCCGATGTTCGCCGGTACGAAGGTCTGGATCGAAATTTCGGTGTCGCTGGCGGTCAGCGTGAGACCGTTCGCGTCCGCTTCAAACTTGATTCCGGACAGAATCGGAATGGCCGGCTTCGAAGAGACGGCCTTCGCGGCCTGCTGGACGGCTTCGTTCAATTCGTTTTTGCGGATGGTCAGTTTCATGCGTTCCTCCCGTCGGCGGTCGTCGTAGTCTGTTCCTTAATGAAGAATATCATAACATTAATTGGCCGTATCCGTAGTAGTGCGGCTGAATTTGTGGATAAGCGCGCAGCCTTCGACAAAAACGGCCTATTCACATGTGAATAAGCCTGTGCACGGGCCTGACGGGTTGTTCACGGTTGTCCGCTGCGGATCCGTTCGGTCAGCGTCCGGATGATCTGCTGCAGCTCGCGGTCCGTCTCGAGCTGTTTCGATATTTTGTCGTGGGCGTGGATGACCGTCGTGTGGTCGCGGCCGCCGAACGCGTCGCCGATCTTCGGCAGCGAATGGTCGGTCAGCTCGCGCGCGAGATACATCGCGACCTGTCGCGGGAACGCGACGGCCTTCGTCCGCTTGCGCGCCTTGAAGTCTTCGATCCGGAGGCCGAAATATTCGCCGACCTTGGCCTGGATGTCCTGGATCGTGATCATCTTCGGGCGGTTCGAGGAGATGATGTCCTTGAGCGCTTCCGCCGCGAGATGGGTCGTGATGTCCTGGTTGGTCAGCGACGAATAGGCGACGACGCGGATGAGCGCGCCTTCGAGCTCCCGGATGTTCGTGTCGATCATGTTCGCGATGTAGACCATCGCCTCGTTCGGAATGTCGAGGTTCTCGGCCTTCGCCTTCTTGCGCAGGATCGCGATCCGGGTCTCGAGGTCGGGCGGTTGGATGTCGGTGATGAGCCCCCATTCGAACCGCGAACGGAGCCGCTCCTCCAGCGTCGGAATCTCCTTCGGCGGGCGGTCGCTCGAGATGACGATCTGTTTCCGCTCTTCGTGCAGCGCGTTGAAGGTGTGGAAAAATTCTTCCTGCGTCTGCTCCTTGCCGGCGAGGAACTGGATGTCGTCGATCAGCAGCACGTCGATGTTGCGGTATTTGTTGCGGAAGCTTTCGCCCCGGTTGTCGCGGATCGCGTTGATGAATTCGTTCGTAAACTTCTCGGACGAGATGTACAGCACCCGCATGCCCGGATTGTGTTCCAATATATAATGGCCGATCGCGTGCATGAGATGGGTCTTGCCGAGCCCGACGCCGCCGTAAATGAACAGCGGGTTGTACGCCTTCGCCGGCGCCTCGGCCACCGCGAGCGAGGCGGCGTGGGCGAACCGGTTGTTGGCGCCGATGACGAACGTTTCGAATTTGTATT
Organism: Thermobacillus sp. ZCTH02-B1; assembly: GCF_002159085.1. Lineage (GTDB taxonomy): Bacteria > Bacillota > Bacilli > Paenibacillales > Paenibacillaceae > Thermobacillus. The sequence goes on along the minus strand of NZ_LZRU01000044.1, from coordinate 39,789 downwards.
TCGGATTGAGCATGCTGCCGGCGGACTCTTCATGAACGACCACGGGACGGCGCACGACCGGCGGTTCGGCCTGCGGTTCCGCCGCTTTCTGCTCTTCGAGCGCGAATTTCACGTCGACGGGATAGCCGAGGCATTCCTCGAGCGCTTCCCTGATGTACCGCGTATAGCGGCTCTCGAGCCATTCGACCGCGAACGGCTGCGGCGTGGTGATGAGCACGAGCCGGTCCGAGAGGAAGCGCATGTTCGTCTCCTTGAACCACGTGTCGAAGCTTGGCTTGCTGACCCGGGTCTGGATGATGGAAAGCGCCTGCTGCCAGATGTCACGGGGTTGGCTGTCCAATGCCTGTCACTCCTTACCGACTGTTCGTCCGCCCATTGGGGATAATCGCCCGTTCTCCAACGCGATCGCAACCGTATCCGGAAAAAAGAGCAAAAAGGAACAAGCCTCTCCTTCGGCTTGCGCATGCGTAGGCATTAACTTATGTAAGTCCGTTCACCGGATGCGGCCTGCGCCGTCCGATGCGGTTTGTGCGCCGCATCATGTCGAAAAGAAGCGAGCGCGGGACAAATTATCCACAAAATGAACGAAATCCCGCTGTGAGTCATCCAGAGGGGAGTGAATTGCTCACAAAGTTGTACACAGTCTGTTGATAAATTCGAGGATTCACGAGAGATGTCCACAGCTTGAAGCAAATCTATCATAGCAGACCGAGCCCCTGATTTCAACGCTTGTGCCGAAACTATCCACAATTCCCGCATCTGTGCACAAAATTTATGAACAACCCTCGAAATTGTTGAAAAGTTGTCGACAACCCGGGGATTTTCGACGGCGTTCGGCAATCGGTTATCAACAACCCCCGGCAACCGATACCCGGCGGACGTCCGATTGCGTCCCGCGCGCTTTGGCATGCGGGGGCAAGCTTGACTTTGAAAGAACGGTGTGGTTTAATTGTAGGGGCGTTTTTCCGGACGTATCGCAGCCGGTTCGCCGGCTTTCGGTATGGATGGATGGAAGCGTTGTTGGAACTGAATTTCGGAATCGGGAGGTGTCCGGCGATGAAACCGACGTTCAGGCCGAACGTGAGCAAACGGAAGAAAGTGCACGGCTTCCGCAAGCGGATGAGCACGAAGAACGGCCGCAAGGTGCTGAAGGCTCGCCGCAAGAAGGGCAGAAAAGTGCTGAGCGCTTGATCCGGAGGACCACGAAGCGTGGTCTTTTTTTATTCGCTCCGTCCGGTGCCGGGCGTCTTCCGGACGGAAGGTTCGGTGATGGTGATGCAGAGAAAGCTTCGCCTGCGCAGCCGCAGCGATTTCACCCGCGTATACAAGACGGGCAGCTCGTTCGCGAACAGCCAGTTCGTCGTCTATTGGCTCAAGCGTCCCGAGACCGAACGGTTCCGCGCGGGCGTGTCGGTGAGCCGGAAGCTCGGCGGCGCCGTCGTCCGCAACCGGATCCGCCGGGTCGTGAAGGAGCTGATCCGCCTGAACGCGGACAAGATCGCGGACCGGACGGATTTCATCGTGATCGTACGGCGGCCGGCGCTCGGCATGAAGACGAGGGATTTGGAGAGAAGCCTTCTGCATGTGCTGCGCAAGGCCGGTCTCCTGAAGGGGGGAAAGCCCGCCGGCGGGTCCGGACGACGGAACGGATCCGGATCCGGGGCCGGGCCGGAAACGCAGCCCCGGCGGGAGGTTTAAGCAAGTTTTCTTCGGATCATAAATTGTGATATAGTGTAAGGGGAATGTTTGTCTTCTCAAGAGGGGAGTTTTGCCCGTTGTCTCGACCAGGGAAACGATTTCTTCTTCCGGCGGCGACGGCGGCGCTTTTGCTGCTCGCGGGCTGCTCGCCGGTTGACCATACGGCCAGCACGGAGGATCTGCTCCACGGGAATTTCTGGGAGCGAAACTTCGTCTATTATTTTGCGGTCATGCTGGACACCTTCGCCGAATGGCTGGGCGGCAATTACGGACTCTCCATTCTCCTGCTGACGGTCATCGTCCGCACGCTGATCCTGCCGCTCACGCTGAAACAGTACAAGAGCTCGAAGGCGATGCAGGCGATCCAGCCGGAGATCCGGAAGCTGCAGGAGAAGTACAAGAACAACCAGCAGAAGCTCAACGAAGAGATGATGAAGCTGTTCATGCAGCACCAGATCAACCCGATGGCGGGTTGTCTGCCGCTGTTCGTCCAGATGCCGATCTTCATCGCGCTGTACAATGCGATCTACTGGAATCCGGACATCCGGGAGTATTCGTTCCTCGGCATCCAGCTCGGCCTCGCGCCGCAGGAGCAGGGCATCATCGCCTGGCTGCTGCCGATCATCGCCGCGACCACGACGTACATCCAGTCGAAGATGATGCCGCAGCAGGCGACCGGACCGATGAAGGCGATCCTGATGATCTTCCCGGTCATGATCTTCGTCATGGCGCTGTCGTTCCCGGCGGCCCTGCCGCTCTACTGGGTGTACAGCAACATTTATACGATCATCCAGAACTATTTCCTGTACGTGCGCTCGTCTGACAAGGGCAAACCGAAGGAGGCCCCCGCGAAATGAAGAAGGTCACGGCATCCGGCAAGACGATCGAGGCTGCGGTGAACAGCGGACTAGCCGAACTCGGAACGACGATCGACCGCGTGAAGGTGAACGTGCTCCAGCATCCCACGCGCGGTCTGTTCGGCCTGTTCGGCGCAAGGTCCGCCCGGGTGGAGCTCGTGCTCATCGAGGAACCGGAGGCGGAAACATTCGCCGCGCCCGAAGCGGAACCGCCCGCGGAAGAAGCAGCCGATGAAGACGCGGTCGTCTCGACGGATGCCGGCGGTTCCGGAGACGGGGAACCGTACTTTTTCGACGACGGGGAAGATTCGGAAACGGAAGAAGGGGATGTGCGCTCGGAACCGGGCAACATCGACGAAGCCGCGGAGGCGGCGGAGCGGTTCCTGCGCGAAGTCGCGGAAGCGATGGGCGTCACGGTCGAAATCCGCCGGAACATGACGCGTGACGGCCTGCTGCTGTCAATGTCGGGAGGCGATGACATGGGCCTCATCATCGGCCGCAGGGGGCAGACGCTCGACGCGCTGCAATATCTGGCGAACATTGTCGCCAGCCGCCGTACGCGCGGACGCGTGCGCATCCTGCTGGATGCGGAGAATTTCCGCGAGCGGCGCCGCAAGACGCTGGAGGAGCTGTCCGAGCGGCTTGCGCGGCGGGTGGTCAAGACCGGCAAGGAGGTCGTCCTCGAGCCGATGACCCCGCAGGAGCGCAAGGTGATCCATATGGCGTTGCAGCATCATCCGGAGGTGAAGACGTTCAGCAAGGGCGAAGAACCGAACCGGTGCGTCGTCATCACGCTCAAATAGAGCTTCCGTTCAAGCGATCATGCGACTTTACCGCGGCAATGGCTCGTCACGCGAGGCATTGCCTTTTTTTGAAGGAAGGAAGGAAGACATGCAGGACGACACGATCGCCGCGATCGCGACGGCCGTCGGCGAGAGCGGAATCGCCGTCATCCGGATCAGCGGACCCGACGCGATCGGAGCGGCGGCGCCCTACGTCCGCGCGAAGGTCGGCCTCGCGGACGCGGCTACCCATACGGTGCAATACGCGAAGATCATCGATCCGTCGACCGGCGAGACGGTCGACGAGGCGCTCGTCACGGTGATGCGGGCGCCGAAGTCGTTCACGGCCGAGGATGTCGTCGAGATCAGCGTCCACGGCGGCGTCGTGCCGGTGCGGCGGGTGCTCGATCTGCTGCTGGCCGGCGGCCGCATCCGCCTCGCGGAGCCGGGTGAATTTACGCGGCGCGCATTTCTCAACGGCCGCATCGACCTGGCGCAGGCGGAGGCGGTCATGGATCTGATCCGCTCGAAGTCGGAGCGGGCGATGAAGGTGGCGCTGAAGCAGGTCGAGGGGAAGCTCTCGCGGAAGATCCGCGAGATCCGGCAGCGGCTCGTCGAGCTGCTCGCGCATCTCGAGGTGAACATCGATTATCCCGAGCACGATGTCCCGGAGTTGACGAGCGCTTTTCTCCGCGAACGGTGCGGGGAAGCGCTGGAGGAGATCCGGCGGCTGCTAAAATCGGCGAACGAAGGCAGAATATTGCGCGAAGGGATCACGACCGCGATCGTCGGGCGTCCGAACGTTGGCAAGTCCTCGCTGCTCAATCTGCTGGCGGGCGCCGAGCGGGCGATCGTGACCGACATTCCCGGCACGACGCGCGACGTCATCGAAGAGTATGTGACGGTGAACGGCATCCCGCTCCGGCTGCTCGACACGGCCGGCATCCGGGAGACGACCGACGTCGTCGAGCGGATCGGCGTCGAGCGGTCGCGGTCGGCGCTGGCCGATGCCGATCTGCTGCTCGTCGTGCTGAACCGGTCCGAGCCGCTGCACGACGACGACCGCGATCTGCTGCGCCAGGCGGCGGGCCGTCAGGCGATCGTGATCCTGAACAAGACCGATCTGCCCGCGAAGCTCGACGAAGACGAGGTGCGGAACCTGCTGCCCGGGGCGGCCGTCGTGCCGATGTCGGCGAAGGAGGGGCGGGGCCTCGGGGAGCTCGGGCAGGCGATCGCCGCCCTGTTCTTCGGCGGCAAGCTGGAGGGCGCGGAGGAGACGGTCGTCTCGAACGCCCGTCACGCCGCGCTGCTGAGGCAGGCCGAGCGGTCGCTCGTCGACGCGATCGAGTCGACGGATGCCGGGGTGCCGATCGATATCGTGCAGATCGACGTCCGGACGGCCTGGGAACGGCTCGGCGAGATCACGGGCGACACGGCCGGGGAATCGCTGATCGATCAGATTTTCTCGCAGTTCTGTCTCGGAAAATGACGGGCCGGGGCGGCGGGTTGTTTGTTCAATCGGAAGGCGGGTGAATCACATGGGATATGAAGCGGGACATTATGATGTCATCGTCGTCGGCGCGGGGCACGCGGGCTGCGAGGCGGCGCTCGCCGCGGCGCGGATGGGCTGCGAGACGCTGCTGCTCACGATCAGCCTCGACATGGTGGCGTTCATGCCGTGCAACCCGTCGATCGGCGGGCCGGCCAAGGGCCATGTCGTGCGCGAGATCGATGCGCTCGGCGGCGAGATGGGACGAAACATCGACAAGACGTTCATCCAGATGCGGATGCTCAACACGGGCAAGGGGCCGGCGGTCCACGCGCTGCGGGCGCAGGCGGACAAAGCGCTCTATTCGCTGACGATGAAGCAGACGCTCGAGCGGACCGAGCGGCTCACGCTCCGCCAGGCGATGGTCGAGGAGCTGATCGTCGAAGGCGGCCGGTGCAAGGGCGTGCGGACGAGGACGGGTGCGGAATATTACGCGCAGGCGGTCGTCCTCACGACGGGCACCTATCTGCGCGGGAAGATCATCATCGGCGAGCTGATGTACGAGAGCGGCCCGAACAACCAGCAGCCCTCCGTGAAGCTGTCGGAATCGCTGCGCTCGCTCGGCTTCGAGCTGATTCGCTTCAAGACCGGCACGCCGCCGCGGATCCACGGGGACACGATCGATTTCTCGAAGATGGAGATCCAGCCGGGCGACGAGAAGCCGAAATATTTCTCCTACGAGACGGAATACCGCGAAGTCGAGCAGCTGCCGTGCTGGCTGACGTACACGTCGGAGGAGACGCATCGGATCATCCGCGAAAACCTTCACCGGGCGCCGATGTATTCGGGGCTGATCGAAGGAACGGGGACGCGCTACTGCCCCTCGATCGAGGACAAGATCGTCCGGTTCGCCGACAAGCCGAGGCATCAGATCTTCCTCGAGCCGGAGGGCCGGAACACGAAGGAATATTACGTGCAAGGGCTGTCGACGAGCATGCCGGAGGAGCTGCAGCTCAAGATGCTGCACTCGGTTCCTGGCCTCGAGAAGGCCGAGATGATGCGCCCCGGCTACGCGATCGAGTACGACGTGATCGTGCCGACGCAGCTCAAACCGTCGCTGGAGACGAAGCTCGTCGAGGGGCTGTTCACGGCCGGCCAGCTCAACGGCACGTCCGGCTATGAGGAGGCGGCCGCCCAGGGGATCATGGCGGGCATCAACGCCGCGCGCAAGGTGCAGGGCAAGGAGCCGGTCATCCTGTCCCGCGCCCAGGCCTATATCGGCGTGTTGATCGACGACCTCGTGACGAAGGGGACGAACGAACCCTACCGGCTGCTGACGTCGCGCGCCGAGTATCGGCTGCTCCTGCGCCACGACAACGCCGATCTGCGCCTGACGCCGATCGGCTACGAGATCGGGCTCATCAGCGAGGAGCGCTACCGCAGGTTTCTCGACAAGAAGAAGAAGGTCGAGGACGAGATCGGGCGGCTGAAGACGGTGAGGCTGAAGCCAGAGGAGGCGCAGCGGGTGCTGGAGCCGGCCGGATCCGCTCCGGTCCGGGACGTCGTCGACCTCGCGACCCTGCTCCGCCGGCCGGAGGTGACGTACGCGATGATCGAGGCGGTATCGCCGCCGCCGGTCGAGCTCACCGACGAGATGAAGGAGCAGGTCGAGATCCAGATCAAGTACGCGGGCTACATCGAAAAGCAGATGCAGCAGGTGGAGCGGCTGAACAAGATGGAATCGAAGCGGATTCCGGAAGACATCGACTATTACGCCGTCCACGGGCTGTCGACGGAGGCGAAGCAGAAGCTGACGGCGATCCGGCCGATTTCGATCGGCCAGGCATCCCGGATCTCGGGCGTCTCGCCCGCCGACCTGTCCGTGCTGCTCGTGCATCTCGAGCATTACAACCGCGTCACGGCGGCGCGGGGGTCGTGAGATTTGGGCGCCCCTTCCTGGTTCGTCAAGCTGCTTGCGGAACGGAACGTGGAGATGACGCCGGAGCGCAGCGAGCGGTTCGAGACCTACTATCGGCTCCTTACGGAATGGAACGAACGGATGAACCTGACGGCGATCACGGAGCGCGAGGCGGTGTACGAGAAGCATTTCTACGATTCGCTGACGCTCGCGTTCCATCTGGACCCGGACGGGATCGGCCGGATCGCGGACATCGGCTCCGGCGCCGGATTTCCGGGCCTGCCGCTCAAGATCTGCTTCCCGCATCTTCAGGTGCTGATCGTCGATTCGCTCGGCAAGCGGATCCGGTTCCTCGAGCATCTGACAGCGGAGCTGGGCTTGTCCGGCGTGACCTGCCTGCACGCCCGGGCCGAGGATGCGGCCCGGATACCGGAACACCGGGACGGCTATGATCTCGTGACCGCCCGCGCGGTCGCGAGGATGAACGTGCTCAGCGAACTCTGCCTTCCGTTCGCGCGTCCGGGCGGGCTGTTCGCCGCGATGAAGGGAAGCGATCCCGCCGGGGAGATCGCGGAGGCGGAGCGCGCGCTGTCCGAGCTGGGCGGCAGGATCGAGGCGGTGCACGCGCTGCGGCTTCCGTTCGAGCAGGCGAGCCGGCACATCGTGGTTGTGCGCAAGACGGGCCGGACGCCGGCGCGGTATCCGCGCAAGGCGGGCGTTCCGGCGAAGCAGCCGATCGTCTGACGGCTGCGGCAGGCGTTTTCGCGGCCGTGTTCCACGTGGAACATTTTCCGTGAACAAATGCGAAAAATCGCTCTGTCAAGCAGGAAATCGATTTTTCCTTCTCGAATCTAAAAGTTTGCAAGTGGCGATGGTTCAGCGCAGTGCGGCAACAACGGATCAAATCGCGTCACGCCGATGGAACATCGGCGTTTTGTTTCGGGGCGCGCCGCGTCCGGCATTGTTTGCCGCGCTGCCCTGTTGCTTTGGCGGATAGGCTTTGCACAAGCGAGCTTGTGGTCGGGCTTGTCTTTGTCGGTATCCGAGACGGTAGGTGCATCCGATGATGCACCATCCGTTTTGCTTGCCACGGACGCATGCGGTGCCGTCCGGGCGCGGCGAGCGGAGCTCCGCCCGGGCGAACCTGCGGCGGCATACTGAATGGGGTAGGGAAGGACATGATGAAGGAGCAAATTTCCCGGCTGTTCGGTCTGGGCGACCGTGCAAATCAGGATGAAGTGAAGCAAATCCCCGTCGACGAGATCGACCCGAGCCCCTATCAGCCCCGGACCGTGTTCGATGACGAGAAGATCGACGAGCTGTGCCAGACGATCCGCACGCACGGCGTCATCCAGCCGATCGTCGTGCGCGTCCGCAACGGCCGCTACGAGCTCATCGCGGGAGAACGCCGTCTGCGCGCCGTCAAGAAGCTGGGACTCGCGACCATTCCGGCGATCATCCGCGAATTCAACGACTCCCAGGCGGCGTCGATCGCGCTGATCGAAAACCTGCAGCGGGAAGGGCTCACGGCGATCGAAGAGGCGATGGCCTACCAGAAGCTGCTGGAACTGCACAATCTGACGCAGGAAAGCCTGGCGCAGCGGCTCGGCAAGAGCCAGTCGACGATTGCGAACAAGCTGCGCCTGCTGCACCTCAGCGAACCGGTAAAGAAGGCGCTCATGGAGCGCAAGATCACGGAACGGCACGCCCGGGCGCTGCTCACGCTCGATTCGGAAGAGCTCCAGGTGAAGGTGCTGGAAGACATCATCACAAAAGAACTGAATGTGAAACAGACGGAAGCCCGCGCCGCGTTCTACAAAGAAGCCGCTTCCAAGCCGAAAAAATCATCAAAGCGGATCTCGTTCGCGAAGGACGTCCGCCTCGCGCTCAACACGATCCGCCAGTCCGTCGAGATGGTGGCGGGAACCGGCATCGACATCCGGACGGACGAACGCGATTGCGGCGAACATTATGAAATCGTGATCCGCATTCCGAAGAAAAGGTAGCCTTGCGACGGGAACCGTCCCACGCGGTGTCGCCCGCGGCACGCTCTTCCGCCGGCGGCCGGCACAGGAACCGACGGACGCAAGACAACTCAGCTGGTGAGAGGTGAACCGGTTTGTCGAAAATCATTGCGATCGCGAATCAGAAGGGCGGGGTCGGCAAGACGACGACCTCCGTCAATCTGGGCGCATCGCTGGCATCGCTGGGAAGAAAGGTGCTGCTCGTCGACATCGATCCGCAGGGCAACACGACCAGCGGCATCGGGATCAACAAGGCGGATGTCGAAAACTGCATCTACGACGTGCTGATCAATGATGTCCATCCGCGCGATGCCATGATGGACACCAGCATTCCGGGACTCAAGGTGATACCCGCCACGATTCAGCTGGCCGGAGCGGAAATCGAGCTTGTGCCTGTCATCTCGCGGGAGATTCGGCTGAAGAAGTCATTGTCGCTGGTGCGGGACCTGTTCGATTACATCCTGATCGATTGCCCGCCTTCGCTCGGCATTCTCACGATCAATTCCCTGACGGCCGCCGATTCGGTGCTCATCCCGATCCAGTGCGAGTACTATGCGCTGGAGGGGCTCAGCCAGCTTCTCAACACGGTGCGCCTTGTCCAGAAGCATCTGAACAAATCGCTGAAGATCGAGGGCGTGCTGCTCACGATGTTCGATGCGCGCACGAACCTCGGGATCCAGGTGATCGAGGAAGTCAAGAAATACTTCCAGCAGAAGGTGTATCAGACGATCATCCCGCGCAACGTCCGCCTGAGCGAAGCGCCGTCGCACGGGCAGTCGATCATCACGTACGATCCGAAATCGAGGGGCGCGGAAGTCTACCTCGAATTGGCGAAGGAAGTGATTACCCATGAGCAGACGGCTGGGGAAAGGGCTTGACGCGCTGATATCTTCTCTGGAGGTAGGCGACGACGACAAGGTCGTCGAGATTCCGCTCGCCCAGATCCGTCCGAACCCGTATCAGCCGCGCAAGACGTTTGACGAGGAATCGATCCGGGAGCTGGCGGAATCGATCCGGCAGCACGGCGTGATCCAGCCGATCATCGTGCGCAACGCGGTGAAGGGCTACGAGATCATCGCGGGCGAACGCCGCTTCCGGGCGTCGCAGCTCGTCGGCAATGCGACGATTCCGGCGGTCGTGCGCGATTTCTCCGATCAGCAGGTGATGGAGATCGCGCTGATCGAGAACCTGCAGCGGGAAGACCTGAACGCGATCGAGCTGGCCCAGGCTTACCAGTCGATCATGGAGAAATTTCAGCTTACCCAGGAGGAACTGTCGCTCAGGGTGGGAAAATCGCGTTCCCACATCGCGAACTTCCTCCGTCTGCTTACGCTTCCCGCTGAAGTGAAGGAACATGTTTCACGTGGAACATTGTCGATGGGACATGCGCGGGCGCTCGCCGGCCTGAAGGATGAAAAGCAACTGAAGGAGCTGGCGCGCCAGACGATCGAGAACGAATGGAGCGTGCGGCAGCTGGAAGAGGCGATCCAGCAGCTCGGGCGCAAAAACGCCGCCGCGAAGAAGCCGCAGGCCAGGGCGAAGAAACGCGATCCGTACATCGAGCAGATCGAGGAGACGCTGCGCGAGCGGTTCAAGACGACGGTCCGCATCCGCCATCAGAAGGACAGGGGCCGGATCGAATTGCTGTATTACGGCCGGCAGGATTTGGAACGGCTGCTGGAAATGCTGGAGCGGCTGGCCTGAAGGCGTTGGACTTCCGGCGAACGGAACCGGACGGCGGAGAAACCGAAGCGCGCGGGGCTGTTCCGCGTTCCTGATCAGAAAAAGTTGGCGACGGGGCGCCATCCGGCAATGCCGATCCGGAGGCGCCCTTCCTGCTGGACCGGGGGCGGATGCCTCCGGCGGGAACGGCGCGTTCGGGGCCGGATGTCCGACGGCGCAGGCGCGGCGCCGGTCCGAAGGAAGGCCGAAATCCGCCGCCGTTCGGCGCCTCGACGCCCGAATCCGTGAACATGATCGGCGGAACCGGTTGTTTTCGCGGAGCGGAACGTTTACACTAAGGTATGCCATTTTCAGATGAACGGCGGAAATGCGGGGTGGCCGGAATGGACAACCATTCGGATCGGATCATCTATCTGGATCATGCGGCGACGTCCTGGCCGAAGCCGCCGGAAGTGATCGAAGCGGTGCGCGATGCGATGCTGCTCCACGGAGCGAATCCCGGCAGGGGAAGCCACCGGATGGCGGTCGACGCGGGCCGGATCGTGTTCGAGGCGCGCCAGGCGCTGGCGGAACTGTTCCGGATCGCGAACCCGAACGATATCGCGCTGACGTTCAATACCACGATCGGGTTGAACATGGCGATCAAGGGGCTGCTCAAGCCCGGCGACCATGTCGTCGCCACGGCCGTGGAGCACAACGCGGTGCGGCGCCCGCTCGAATATCTGAAGCGGACGATCGGCGTGAAGGTGACCTACGTGGAGACGGATGAGCGCGGCCGCCTCGATCCGTCCCGGGTCCGCGAAGCGCTCCTTCCGGACACGAAGCTGGTCATCGTCAACCACAGCTCGAATCTGCTCGGCTCGATCCTTCCGGTCGCGGAGATCGGGGAGATGACCCGCAGGCGGGGCATCCGTCTGCTGGTCGACGCGGCCCAGAGCGCGGGCGTGCTGCCGATCGACGTGGAGGCGATGGGCATCGATATGCTGGCGTTCCCGGGGCACAAAGGGCTGCTCGGCCCCCAGGGGACCGGCGGGCTGTACATTCATCCGGAGATCGAGCTCGAACCGATCCTGCACGGCGGCACCGGCAGCCAGTCGGAGTCGGCGGATCAGCCGGACGTGCGGCCCGACCGCTTCGAATCCGGCACCGTCAACACGCCGGGCCTGGCGGGGCTGGCAGCCGGCGTCCGGTACGTCCTGCATGAGACGGTCGGGAAAATCTATAATAAGGAATGGTTGCTGGCGCAGCGGCTCATGGAAGGCCTGGCGTCGATCGACGGCGTGCGCGTGCTCGGACCGGAGGCGGGCGAGCCGAGAACCGGCATCGTATCGTTCATCGTCGGCAGCGCCGATCCGTCGGAGACGGCGTTCATTCTGGACAGGCATTACGGCATCGCCGTGCGCGCGGGGTATCATTGCACGCCGCTCGCGCACGGAGCGGCGGGCACCGGGGACACCGGCGCGGTGCGTGCCAGCGTCGGCTGGTCCACGACCGAGGCGGACGTCGACGCGCTCATCGAAGCGGTGAAGGAGATCAGCCGGTACTATTGAACGGCCGGCTGTCGGCGCCGGAGAAACATCAACAGAGAGAAACGGCAACTTCGGAGATCGGAATCGCGGGGGAACGTCAATGAAAGTAGAAGAAACCGAAATCCTGTATGCGGCGGCCGCGGCGGTCGGCCTGCTGACGGTGGTGCTGCTCGTCTGGATTGCCGTGCTGAGCCGCCGGCTGAGCCGGCTTTCCCGGCAATACCGGGCGATGATCGGCGGAACGGGCGTAGCCGACCTGGAAACGGTGATCGGCGGCCTGCAGCAGCGGACGGTCGACGCCGAGCGGGAGATCGGACGGCTGTCCGAAGCGCTCGGCCGGCTCGAGGAGAAGGTCAGGCTGTCGGCCGGCCGGGTCGGAGTCTTGCGTTACAATGCATTCAATGAGCAGGGAAGCGATCTCAGCTTCGCGGTCGCGATCGTGAACGACGAGCGGAGCGGCGTCGTGCTGAGCGGCATTTACAGCCGGGACCAGACGTATGTATATGCGAAACCGGTGACCGGCGGAGAGTCGCCCTACCCGCTTACACCCGAGGAACGGCAGGCGATTGCGCAGGCCGGACCGCAGCCAGCGGCCGTTCCCGCCGCACGGCATGAACGGCGTTGATGAGGCTCTGCGCGATCAGATCGGCCATGCGCATGACGAGGTGCAGCCTCGTGTTCTGCAGAACGAAATATTCCATGAAACCGCCGACGTTGACGATGCCGGTCATGTGAATGTCGCCGACCGGCGGCAGTTCCTTGTTGACGCCGGCACCCGGACGGACCGGCCCTTCGCCGAGCTGGATGCAGCCGACGCTGGCGGCCTGTCCGAGACAGGCGTCGACGCCGATGATGAACGGCCGGGGTGTCTTCCGTTCGATCGCGTGAAGCGTCTCTTCCAGATTCATCGCGTGGACCGGATGCTCGAGCGTGCCGTACAGATCGAAATGCGGGCTGCGGTACCTGGACAGCTTCGTGCCGACCAGGGGGCCGAGCGAATCGCCGGTCGAACGGTCCGTGCCGACGCACACGATGACGATCCGGCGATCCTCCGCCATCGTCGTCATGTAACGGGTCAGACGTTCGGTGAGCAGTGCGCATGCGTTCGCGTCCGCATACGCGACCTTGAGCGGCGGCTCTCTTCGAACGGCCGGTTTCATGGCATCCCCTCCGCAAACAGCGTGTTACTAGTATATGGACATCGTTCCCGGTTTATACTGGAGGGACCCAAAACGGGACCGAGGGGCTAAGGGGCGGTACTTCGGCATCACTTTCGGGAAAGGGGGCGCCGCGATGTTGGCCGCATTCGATTCCACCCAGCAGGCGCTGCGGGCGGAATTGCTGTTCGAATACGCCGGGATCGAGATCGATATCCGTCCGACACCGAAGGAGATTACGGCCGGCTGCGCGCTCTCGATCGAATTTCCCGACGCGTGTCTTCCGGAAATTTTGCGCATCATCCGGCAGGAACGCGTGGAAATCCGCGGAATATACATCTTGACGGATCGCGGCTATGTGCCCGCGGCGGCGGAAATGCTTGCGGATGCGGGGGAAATGGACGAATGACGGCGGCGAATCGCTTTTTTCCGATCGATCCGGCGGATGAGGGGATGTGGATCGGCCTCGGCGTATCGGCGCTGCGCATCGCGCTCATCCTGCTGGCCACCTGGATCGCGGCCAAGCTGCTGCACCGCGCGATCGGGCGCCTGCTGATCGAGCGGCATCCGGAGCGGTTCCGGCTGCAGCCGCGGCGCGTCCAGACGGTCGGCAGGCTGTTGAACAACACGGTGTCCTACTGCATCTATTTCGTCGCCTTCCTGCTCATCCTGGGCGAGTTCGACATCAGCCTCGCGCCGCTGCTGGCGGGCGCCGGCATCGCCGGCCTCGCGATCGGGTTCGGCGCACAGAGCCTGGTCAAGGATGTCATCTCCGGGTTGTTCATCCTCCTGGAGGATCCGTTCGGCGTCGGCGACGAGGTGAAGATCGGTTCGTACAAGGGCAAGGTCGAGATGATCGGCCTGCGCACCACGCGCATCCGAAGCTGGACGGGCGAGGTGCACATCATCCCGAACGGACAGATCAACGACGTGACGAACTATTCGCTGCACAATTCGCTGGCCGTGGTCGACGTCGAGGTGGAGGGCGACGTGAACCTCGAGCGGGCAATGGCCGTCATCGGCGAGACGGCGCGGCAATTGAGAAGCGACCATGTGGTGCGCGAACCCGAAGTGCTCGGGGTCGTGGCGGCAAGCGCGTCCAGCGCGACGGTGCGGGTCGTCGCGGAATGCAAGCCGAACACGCACGAGGAGGTTGCCCGGTCGCTCAACGTGCTGATCCGTCGGGCGCTCAACGAGCTGCGGACCTTGCCGGAGGGCTGAGCCGGGGTTCTACGCCGGCGGACCGGGCAACATCCTGAACACGGACGGGAGGGGAGAGCGTGGAGCGGAAGCAGTTCGGTCTGGGAGACATCGTGCAGATGAAGAAACCGCATCCCTGCGGCACGAACGAGATGGAGATCATCCGGATGGGGATGGACATCCGGATCAAATGCGTAGGCTGCAAGCACAGCGTCCTGATCCCGCGCGCGAAATTCGAGAAATATATGAAGAAAGTGATTCGTCCGGCCCAGCCGAAGGCGGAAACCGGCGCGGATCCGGGTTCTTCCGGCTGAACGGCGGGCGCGGTCGGGTGCGGATGAATCGTCCGAATGTTCGGTCAATTATCCGTGCATCCGCATGGCCGAGATTTCTTCTTGCAACGGCAAGCCCCCTGTGATAATATAAATCCTGCTTGTGCCGACACGGAGAGGTACCCAAGAGGTCCAAGGGGGTTGACTCGAAATCAACTAGGCGGTGCAAGCCGCGCGTGGGTTCGAATCCCACCCTCTCCGCCATTTGCGCAAGAAGACGAATGCGACTCCGAATCGGAGTCGCATTTTTCGTCTCCGGAAATCCGTCACGTGCGGATCAGTGTTTCACGCGCTTCCATTTCCGGCGGTGATTCGAGGGTTCCGGAAACTTCTCGCCCTTGCGCAGATAGATCTTGCGCGGATGGTTGATGCCCGTCGGAAAGTCGTCGTCGCCGACCTCCATGTACCACCCGTCGTTCGGCGCGGTGTGGCCGGCGTCGAATTCGGTCCATTCGCCCATCGTATGCAACTCCTCCGTTTCCCGGCCGGCGGCTGCGCCGGCGCGCGGTTCGCTTCCCTATTGTTCGCCGCCGGCCCGGCGGACATGTCCGGGATCGTCCGGCGCAGGAGGGACAGATCGGCAGGGTTGGACCCGGCCGGCCGGGGGCGTCGGTCGACGTGCACGAAACCGATGCCGTTTTATCGCAAATGCTTGCAGAAAACCACGATTTTCTGGTATAGTATACAGGTATGCGAGTCATTGTTGTCTCGGACAATGACGATCGCTCCTTGCTCCCTTGCGGGGGCCTTCAGTCCACAAGGAGGTGAACGGAGATGCGCAAGTACGAAGTGCTGTACATCGTCCGTCCGGATGTTGAACAGGAGGCGCTCCAATCGGTCGTCGAAAAGTTCAACGCGATCATCTCGAACGGCGGCCAGGTCATCAAGTCCGAAATCATGGGCAAGCGCCGCCTGGCTTACGAGATCAAGAAATTCCGCGACGGCATCTACGTGGTGGTCAACTTCAGCGCGCCGCCCGAGGTCGTGAAGGAACTGGACCGCGTGATGCGGATCTCGGACGAAGTCATCCGCCATCTGATCGTGCGCGACGAACGCGACGACGTCGCGTAATCGGGCGAAGCCGGCGTACGCACATACCGATTGGGAGGTTCAGGCCATGTTGAACCGGGTCATTTTGATCGGGAGGTTGACGCGGGACCCCGAGATGCGCTATACGCCTTCCGGCGTTGCCGTCACGCAGTTCACGCTCGCGGTGGACCGGCCGTTCACGAACAGCGCCGGGGAGCGCGAGGCGGATTTCATACCGATCGTCGTCTGGCGCCAGCTGGCCGAGACCTGCGCGAACTATCTGCGCAAGGGCCGCCTCGCGGCGGTCGAAGGCCGGATCCAGGTGCGCCATTACGACAACAACGAAGGCCGCAGGGTGTATGTGACCGAAGTGGTGGCCGACAACGTGCGGTTCCTCGAACCGCCGAACCGGGAAGGCCGCGACGACGCCGGCGGTTTCGGACTCGGCCAGGCGGGCGGTTACGGCGGCCCGGGCGGCTACGGCGGCACGGCCGGAGGTTATGGCGGCGGCCGCGGCAATGTCCGCGACGATGACCCGTTTGACGACGGACGCCCGATCGACATATCGGAAGACGATCTTCCCTTCTGATGCCGGCTTGTGACCGGATCAATCCCGAAGCAAAGGAGGACGGACCATGAGCGAGCAACAACAGGCGCAGCAGCAACAGCAGGCGCAACAAGCGCAACAACAGCCGCAACAACAACAACAGCGGCAGGAGCGCGAGCGCCGTTACAGCGGACGCAAGGGCCGGAACAAGCGCCGCAAGGTCTGCTATTTTACGGTGAACAAGATCACGTACATCGACTACAAGGACACCGAGCTGCTCCGCAAGTTCATCAGCGAGCGCGGCAAGATTCTGCCCCGCCGCGTGACGGGCACGAGCGCGAAGTATCAGCGGATGCTGACGACGGCCATCAAGCGGGCCCGTCAAATGGCGCTGCTGCCGTATACGACGGACTGAGCGGCACAGGAAAATCCCGGACCTTTGTCAAGGTCCGGGATTTTTGTATGCCCGGCACGGGCGTCCTCTCTGCGGTGGCACGGACAGGCGTTCTTTCGCCCTGACGCGCAACGCGGAATCCGCCAGCGCAAGCGGGGCGCTCTTTTTTGCCGCCGATCGCGAAACCTTGCGGGCCGTTCCTTCGTCCAATACGCAGACGGGAGATGCGGCCGCATCGGGGGAATCGCTCCGGCTCGTTCAGAAGCGGGCGCTTTCCCGGTCGGCGATCGGCCCGATGAACGGCACCATGAACTTCCGCTCCTGAAGCGCCAGCAGCATGCAGGCGATCCAGCAGACGAACGAGAGCGGAACGAGCAGCAGGTTCAGGAGCCATCCGATCAGCGGGATGAAGGAGAAGGCGACGTTTATAATAAACAGCGAACCGAACAGCAGCGTGGACTGCAGCGCATGGAACTTGACGAAGCGGCTGTTCTTCTCGACGGCGAGAAAAATCAGCCCGGAGACGAAGCCGAGCGCATAGCACAGCATGGCGGCGATGCGGACTTCCAGACCGGTGGAAGAGCGGCCGTTCAAGGCGATCACCTCACGCCGGGCAAGGCGGAAGCACGGGACCGCTTGCCCCTGTATTCTGTTGCATACGTATTCGGACGCCGCCGGGGATAGAACGGCCCACGGGCGGCAAAGATCGGGAGGACGGGAAGAATGAGGCTGACGCGCGGAAAGGTCTGGGCGGCCGGCATCGCCGCGGGCATCGCGCTTCTGGGGCTGGCCGGGTACTGGTTTCGGACACAGATCGCGCTGGCGGCGTTCGAGCTTTTGTTCGCGGACAAGGTGAAGGCGAAGCTGGAGCAGTCCTACCAGCCGATCGCCCGCACGGCGCCGGAGGGCGGGAGGGCCTCGATCGGGACGGGCGGGGAGCCGGAGGTTGCGGCGGCGGCCGCCGACCGGCCGTTCACCCTGCTGCTGCTGGGCATCGACAGCCGTAAGGGAGAGCGGGGGCGGTCCGATGCGCTGATCGTGACGGTCGTCCGGCCGCGCGACGCCGCGCTGCTCATCGTCTCGATTCCGCGCGACACCCGGGTGGAGATTCCGGGACGGAAGAAGCCCGACAAGATCGCGCACGCCTACGCCTACGGCGGAGCCGCGCTCGCGGTCGAGACGGTGGAGAAATTCCTCGGCCTTCGCATCGACCATTACGCGTCGATCAATTTCCGGGGGTTCCGCGAGGCGATCGACGCCATCGGCGGCATCCGGCTGCCGGTCGAGAAGGATCTCGTGAACGACGACCCGGGTCACGAGCATTTCGTTGTCAAAGCCGGACAGCCGTTTTACAATGGAGAGGATGCGCTGAACTACGTCCGGTTCCGCGAGGACGCCGGCGGCGACGCGAGCCGCGCGAGGCGCCAGCAGATCTTCCTGCGGGCGATCCTCGACAGGGCGTCGGAGATCGGGGAATGGCGCAGGATTCCCGAGCTGATCGACATCATGGGGAACAACTTCGCGACGGACATCCCGCCGGACGAGATGGTGCGGCTGGCGGAGCGGATGATTGCCGCCGGTCCGCATCCGGTCCACAGCCACACGCTGAAGGGCGCGGGCCGGATGGAGGACGGAATCTGGTACTTCTTCGCGGACGAGCGCGACGCGGAGCGGGCGAAAGCGTGGATCCGCGCCTGGCTGGATGCCGACGCGGCCTATCAGGAATTGCCGAAGCCGGATCCGTCCGGGCCGGCGTGAATCGGCTCCCGGACCGGTCCGCGGGAACGGGGGAACGGCATGAACATCGCGTTTTTTCTGCTTCCGAAGCGGGAAGTCGTCTATGTGACGCAGGATTCGACGCTCAGGCAGACGCTCGAGCGGATGGAGTATCATCGCTATTCGGCCGTTCCGATTCTCGATGCGGAAGGCCGCTACGCGGGAACGGTAACGGAGGGCGATCTGCTCTGGTTCATGAAAAACCGGCCGGAGCTCAGCTTCGCGGAGACACACCGCGTGCCGCTCCGGGAAGTGCCGCTCCGGTTTGACCACAAGGCGGTCCGCATCGATGCCCAGATGGCGGATCTGATCGCGCTGGCCAAGCTGCAGAATTTCGTGCCGGTGACCGACGACATGAACCGTTTCATCGGCATCGTGCGGCGCAGCGACATCATTGATTATTGCACGAGTGTCATGATGGAGAAAGGGCTGCTGCCGGGCCGCGGACGTGCCGCGAATCCGGCGGCGGAAGAAGCGGACGGGAGGCGGACATGACGGGACAACAGGGCGGCACAGGCCGGCGCGTCCGGCTGTTTGCGATTGCGGTGCTCGTGCTCACCGTCCTCGTGGCGGCGGCCGCGGCGGCATGGTGGCTCACGCGGAGCGGCGACGGCGGCGAGGCGGGGGAGCCGGATCACATCGCCGGGCAGCCGGACGACCGGACGGAGGAAGATCACGGCGCGGGCGGCGAAGCGGCGGAGGAACCGGACGACGGGGCCGCCGGGGAAGACGCGGCATCGGAGGAACCGGCGGAATCCGGCGGGGAGAAACCGTATGATCCGGATGATGAGGTGACGCCGGAGGATCTGGACGCGGTTTACGACATCGTCATCGCGAACGGCCGCGTCATCAATCCGGAGACGGGGCTCGACCGCGAAGGGCTCAACATCGGCATCATCGGCAAGACGATCGCCGTCGTCACCTCGCATCCGCTCAAGGGCGAGCGGATCATCGATGCGACGGGGCTCGTCGTCGCGCCGGGCTTCATCGACAACCTGTCCTACGATCCGAACGCGCTCGGCGTCTGGACGAAAATCGCCGACGGCGTCACGACGAACATCGCGATGCACGGCGGCACGACGAATCCGAAGGTGTGGCTTGACCATTACGAGCGGGAGAAGCCGCCGGTCCATTTCGGCGCGTCCTTCTTCGTCATGCAGGCGCGGAACTCGCTGGGGATCGGCCGCTACAGCGCCGCGACGCCCGCCCAGATCGGGAAACTCCGGCAGATGGCGGAGAAGGCGTTGAACGAAGGTGCGCTCGGCATCTCGTTCAGCCTCGAGTACGCGCCGGGCACCGATGCGAACGAGGTGCTCGCGCTGGCGGAGCTCGCCGCCGAGTACAACGTGCCGGTCTATTTCCATGCCCGTTACTCCGATCCCGAGGAACCGGGCACGGAGATCGAGGCGGTCGAGGAGGTCATCGGCTACGCGCGGGCGACGGGCGCGGCCGTCCACATCGACCACATCAACAGCACGGGCGGCACGTTCGACATGAAGCGGGCGCTTGCGCTCATCGAACAGGCGCGCGCCGAGGGGCTCGACATCACCGCCTGCACGTACGCCTACGATTTCTGGGGCACCTATCTGAACTCCGCCCGGTTCGACAAGGGCTGGCAGGAGCGGTTCCGGATCGATTACGGCGACCTGCAGATCGCGGGCACGTCGGAGCGGCTGACGGCGGAGACGTTCGCGAAGTACCGTGCCGAAGGGAAGCTGGCCGTCGCCTACGCGATCCCGCCGGAATCCGTGGTCGAGGCGTTCAAATCGCCGTTCGTCATGATCGGCTCCGACGCGATCCTCGAGCCGGGCCACAACAACCATCCGCGGGCTTCGGGCAACTTCGCGCGGGCGATCGGGAAGTACGTGCGCGAGCTCGAAGTCGTGCCGCTCATCGACATGATCGACAAGCTGAGCACGATGCCGGCCAAGCGGCTGGAGAAGCAGGTGCCTGCGCTGCGGAAGAAGGGCCGGATCGCGAAGGGCATGGACGCGGACATCGTCATCTTCGATTTCGATACGATCATCGACCGGGCGACGGTCGAGCGGCCGGATCTGCCCTCGGAGGGCATCGAATACGTGCTGGTCGAGGGGCAGGTCGTGCTCGAGAACGGGACCGTGAACAAAAAGGTCCGCCCGGGCCGGGCCATTCGCAGCGAGTTCGTCCGGGTGTCGGAACCGGCGGGGACGCTCCTCTGGGACGGCGCCGAATATCCGCTCGTCGCGTTCCGGGAAGGCCGCTACGTCGACCTGGCCGCCCTCGCGAAGCACGGGTTCGGCCTGAAATGGGACGGCGTGTCGCGCACGTACACGGTGACGGCGGGCGGGGCCGGTGTGGACGGACCGGCGGCGGATGCCGATCCGCGGGAATTTCCGGAGCAGGGGACGCTGATGCTCGAACGGGGATTCGTCGCGAAGGGGCCCGGCGGCGCGGAGGCGGAGCTGATCTCGATCGGCCGCCGCGTCTTCGCGCCGGTCTCGTTCCTGGACGGGCTCGGGCTCCGCGTGTCGGACGAGGGCGACGTGATCGCGGTCGAGCGGTGAACGAAAAATACGGATTCGGGAACTACGGGGACTTCCCGCCGCGGGAAGTCCCTTTTTCCTTGTACGATTCCATTCGTGCGTCAGGCAGTTTATGCTATAATGAAGCGTAAAGCTCATGCGAACCGGGGAGTGAACGATGACTTGAAATCGCGCATCCGGCCGCTGGCATGGAGCGCCGCGGCGCTCATCCTGCTCCTGATGACGGCGGTGCCCGCCCTGAATGTGCCGGCCGTGTTCCTGCTCGCGGTTCCGTTCACGGTTCTCTGCGTTACGCTCAAACCGATGCTGTTTGCCGCACACGCGGCGGTCATATTATTCCTGGCGAGTCTGCTGGTCGGGCCGGCAATCCTGCTTGTCGGCCTGTTCTTCCTGATACCGGCCGTGGCGATGGGCTACTTCTACCGGCGGCGCGCACCGGCGCGCACCGTCATGACGGCCGGAGGCGCGGCGATGCTGGCGCTGTTCCTGCTCGAGCTGCTGTTCCTCTCGACCTTCCTGGACGTCAACCTGACGGAGGTGCTGGCCGAGGTGATCCGCGGCAACGCGGAGCGGCTCGAGGCCCAGGGGATGCTTGCCCCCGGCTGGGATGACGAAATGACCGAAGCGCTCACCGCTTCGGTGATCCAGTCGCTGCCCCGGATGCTCATTCTGGCGGCCTTCACGTTCGCGGTCGTCACCCACTGGCTGTCGCGCCGGGCGCTGGCGCGCGCGGGGCTGGACGTGCCGGCGTTCCGCCGGGCGCGGGAATGGATGCTGCCCCGGGCGCTCGTGTACGTCTATCTTGCGGTTCTCGTGCTCTACATGATCCAGCTGACCGCCGGATCGCCCGCGGACCGGTCGTATTTCGCCATGATCATCGTCAATCTGTACCATCTCATCTGGTTCGCGTTCGCGTGCCAGACGATCGGCTTTTTCTTCTATCTGGCCCATCAGAAAGGGTGGCACCGCATCGTGCCGCTTCTGCTCTCGGTGCCGGTGCTTCTGTTCCAGCCTCTCAGCCTGATCGGCGTGTTCGACACGGCGTTTCCGCTCCGCAAGTCGATCGGCAAATCGTAAGGAGGAGTCGTTCCGGATGCCGAAAAATTTGATCAAGCGCTGGTACGGGCTGCATCATGTCTGGACGCTCATCCTGATGACGCTGATGACGCTCGCGCTGGCCTGGTACAAATGGTGGCTCGGCTTGGCCGGATTCGCGCTGACCGGCGCGATGGCGGTTTACGCGATGCTCGCGGAGCGCGCGTTCCGGCGCGAGCTGAAGCGGTATCTCGGATCGCTCCGGTACCGGATCGGCAAAATCGGAAGCGAAGTGATCCACGAGCTGCCGTTCGGCGTCCTGCTGTTCAACGACGAACAGATCGTGGAATGGCACAACCCCTATGTGGCGGACATCCTGAAACGGGATTCGGCCGTCGGCCAGCCGCTGACCGAGCTGTTCCCCGTCCTGGGCGGGAAGGACCGGGACAGGGATGGCGAGTTCGAGGCGACGCTCGGGGATCGGATCTACAGGCTGCAATACCGGCCGTCACAGCGGCTCGTCTACGTGTTCGACATCACGGAATACTGGAATCTCGCGCGGAAATACGAGGACGAACAGCTCGCGCTCGGCGTCGTCATGATGGACAACCTGGAGGAAGTGACCCAGGGGATGGACGACCAGCACCGGTCGGCGCTGCTGTCGAAGGTGACGGCCGAGATCACGGAATGGTCCCAGCGCTACCAGATGTATCTGCGCCGGCTGAGCTCGGACCGGTTCCTTATCGTGACCGACATGAAGACGCTCAAGCAGCTGGAGGCGTCGCGTTTCGTCATCCTGGACGAGGTGCGCGAAATGACGATGGACCAGAAGATTCCGATGACGCTCAGCATCGGCATGGCCTCCGGCGGTTCGAGCGTCATCGAGGTCGGCCAGTGGGTGCAGGCGGCGCTCGACATCGCGCTCGGCCGCGGCGGTGACCAGGCGGCGGTCCGGGTCGGCCAGCGTCAGACGTTCTACGGCGGCAAGACGAACGCGGTCGAGAAGCGGACCCGCGTCCGCGCCCGCGTCGTCGCCCATGCGCTGCGCGATCTGATGAAGGACAGCGCGAATATCATCATCATGGGCCACAAGATACCGGACATGGACTCGATCGGCGCGGCGATCGGCGTGCTGAAGGCGGCCCGGGTGCTGAACCGGGAAGCGTACATCGTGCTCGAGGGCGTCAACCCGTCGATCCAGAAGCTGATGGACCTGATCCGCGAAGAGCCGGAGCTCCACGAGCGGTTCATCTCGCCGGAGCACGCGCTGGCGCTGATCGGCCCGCGCTCGCTCGTGGTCGTCGTCGACACGCACCGGGAATCGCTGCTCAAGGAGCCGCGGCTGCTCGCCGGGACCGAGCGGATCGTCATCATCGACCATCATCGCCGCAGCGAGGAATTCATCGCCAATCCGGTCCTGGTCTACCTGGAGCCGTACGCGTCCTCGACCTGCGAGCTCGTGGCGGAGCTCCTGCAATACATCCACGACCGGATCTCATTCGACACGCTTGAGGCGACCGCGCTCATGGCCGGCATGACGGTGGACACGAAGAACTTTACGCTCCGCACCGGCGCCCGCACGTTCGAGGCGGCGTCGTACCTGCGGCGCAACGGGGCGGATCTCGCGCTCATCCAGCAGATGTTGAAGGAAGATTTGGAGGAATACAACAAGAAGGCGGAGATCATCCGGCACACGGTCATCCATTACGATCACGTCGCGATCGCGACCGCCGAGCCGGGCAAGCAATATCCGCAGCTCCTGATCGCGCAGGCGGCGGATAAGCTGCTCAACATGAACGGCATCTACGCCTCGTTCGTCATCGCCGAACGGCCGGACGGCATGATCGGCATCAGCGCCCGGTCGCTCGGCAACATGAACGTGCAGGTGGTCATGGAGCGGATGGGCGGAGGCGGCCATTTGACGAACGCGGCCGCGCAGATGGAGGGTACCGTGCAGGAGGCGGCGTCCCGCCTCATCGCGATACTGGATGAAATCCACAGGGAAGAGGGGTTGTTCGAATGAAGGTCATTTTCCTGCAGGACGTGAAGGGACAGGGCAAGAAGGGCGAAGTGAAGGAAGTCTCGGAAGGATACGCCCGCAACTATCTCTTTCCGCGCGGCCTGGCCACGGAAGCGACGAAGGGCAATCTGAAGACGCTCGAGGTGCGGAAACAATCGGAGGAGCGGCGGAAGCAGCAGGAGAAGGAAGAGGCCGAACAGCTCGGCAAGCGGCTGGAGCAGATGACGGTCGTCATCCGCGCGAAGGCCGGCGAGGGCGGGCGGCTGTTCGGCGCGATCACGAGCAAGCAGGTCGCGGAGGCGCTCGCGAAGGAAGGCATCGAGATCGACAAGCGGAAGATTGAGCTGGAGGAGCCGATCCGCGCGCTCGGCGTGACGAAGGTGCCGGTCCGGCTGCATCCGCAGGTGCGGGCGACGCTCAGCGTCCAGGTGATAGAGGAATAAGCTCCGCCGGGATCCGGATGGCCGCCGCGGGACGAAAGGCGCGGCGGCGTGCGGGAGGATGCATATGACGGACACGGAGTTCGGATTCGACCGGGTGCCGCCGCAGAACATCGAAGCCGAGCAGGCGGTGCTCGGTTCCATATTGCTGGATTCGGACGCGCTGGTCACGGCGATGGAGCGGTTGCGGCCCGAGGATTTCTACCAGCCGGTCCACCGCATGATCTACGAGACGATGATCGAGCTCGGCGAAGCGGGCCGTCCGATCGATCTCGTGACGCTCACCGCCGCGCTGCAGGACAAGCAGCGGCTGGAGGAAGCGGGCGGGGTCGATTATCTGTCGAAGCTGCTGGGAGTCGTGCCGACGGCGGCAAACGTCGACTACTACGCGCGGATCGTCGAGGAGAAGGCGCTCCTCCGCCGGCTGATCCGGACGGCGACGGAGATCGTCCGGGAAGGCTATGAGGGCGCGGATGACGTCGGCCGGCTGCTGAACGAAGCGGAGCAGCGCATCTTCGAGATCTCGAGCCGCCGGACGGACAGCGGGTTCGTCTCGATCCGCGACGTGCTGATGGACGTGTTCGAGCGGATCGAGCATCTGTACCAGCACAGGGGCGGCGTGACGGGGATCCCGTCCGGTTTCCCCGATCTTGACCGGCTGACGTCCGGCTTTCAGCGCAGCGACCTGATCATCGTGGCCGCCCGGCCGTCGGTCGGGAAGACGGCGTTCGCCCTCAACATCGCGCAGAACGTCGGCGTCCGGGCGCGCGAGACGGTGGCGATCTTCAGCCTCGAGATGTCCGCGCAGCAGCTCGTGCAGCGGATGATCTGCGCGGAATCGAACGTCGACGCGGGCCGGCTCCGGACGGGTCGGCTGGAGGGCGACGACTGGGAAAAGCTGACGATGGCGATCGGCGCGCTGTCCGAAGCGGAGATCTACATCGACGACACGCCGGGCCTGACGGTGATGGAAATCCGCGCGAAGCTCCGCCGGCTGAAGAAGGAGCGCGGCCTCGGCCTCGTCATCATCGATTATCTGCAGCTGATCCAGGGGAGGGGCCGGCCCGGGGAGAACCGGCAGCAGGAGGTGTCGGAGATCTCCCGCACCCTGAAGCAGATCGCGCGCGAGCTGGAAGTGCCGGTCATCGCGCTCTCGCAGCTCAGCCGCGGCGTCGAGCAGCGGCAGAACAAGCGGCCGATGCTCTCCGACCTGCGCGAATCCGGTTCGATCGAGCAGGACGCGGATCTCGTCGCGTTCCTGTACCGGGACGACTATTACGACCGGGAAACGGAGAAGAAGAACATCATCGAGGTCATCATCGCGAAGCAGCGGAACGGTCCGGTCGGCACGGTCGAGCTCGTCTTCCTGAAGAATTACAACAAGTTCGTCAGCCTCGACCGCCATCACGGAGATGCCGACATGGCCTCCTGATATACCCCCGCCGGCGCGTGCCGGGGAATGTGCCGCGGAGCGCCGGGACGGGCTCCGAATGCGCCGGGGACGCGCCGCGGTCAAACCGGGCGTTCGCCGCCGAAAAAAACCGAACGTTCGCAATTGGATGCTTGCAAATGTTCGTTTTCGTTCGTTGACAGGGCCGATGCGGACTGATACACTGTTCTTGCTGCCTTTCCGCGCTCCGCCATCCGCCGGCCGGCAAGGCGGCAAAATTCGGCGTGCCTTCCTTTGCGCAGGAGGCTCGCCACGGGAGGAATGCGCATGTCCACGGTCGTTGTCGTCGGTACGCAATGGGGCGACGAAGGCAAGGGGAAGATCACCGATTTTCTGGCGGAGGGCGCGGACGTCGTCGCGCGTTATCAGGGCGGCAACAACGCGGGCCATACCATCCTCATCGAGGGCAGGAAATACAAGCTGACCATGATCCCTTCGGGGATCTTTTACCGTGACAAGATTTGCGTCATCGGCAACGGGACGGTGCTCAATCCGAAGGCGCTCGTCGAGGAGATCGACTACATCCATGAGAACGGTTTCACGGCCGAGAACCTGCGGATCAGCGACCGGGCCCATGTCATCATGCCGTATCACATCGTGCTGGACGGCCTCGAGGAAGAGCGCAAGGGCGACGGCAAGATCGGCACGACGCGCAAGGGCATCGGCCCCTGCTACATGGACAAGATGGCGCGGGCCGGCATCCGCATGGTCGACCTGATGGATCCGGAGGAATTCACGGCGAAGGCCCGCCGTCTCGTGGAAGAGAAGAACCGGATGATCCAGAGCGTCTATGGCGGAGAGCCGCTGGACGCCGAAGCGATCATCGAGGAATATCTGGGCTACGCCGAGCGGCTGCGGCCGTACGTGACGGACACGTCGATCGTGCTGAACGAGGCGATCGACGCCGGCAAGAACGTGCTGTTCGAGGGCGCGCAGGGCGTCATGCTCGACATCGACCAGGGGACGTATCCGTTCGTCACGTCGTCGAACCCGACCGCGGGCGGCGTCTGCATCGGTTCCGGCGTCGGCCCGTCGAAGATCGATCAGGTGATCGGCGTCGCGAAGGCTTACACGACGCGCGTCGGCGACGGCCCGTTCCCGACGGAACTGCACGACGAGATCGCCGACCTGATCCGCGAGAAGGGCAACGAATACGGCACCGTGACCGGCCGGCCGCGTCGCGTCGGCTGGTTCGACAGCGTCGTCGTCCGCCACGCCCGCCGCGTGAGCGGCATCACGGGGCTGTCGCTCAATTCGCTCGACGTGCTGACCGGGCTGGACACGGTGAAGATCTGCACGGCCTACACGTACCGGGGAGAGAGGATCGAGCATTATCCGGCCAGCCTCAAGGTGCTGTCGGAATGCGAGGCG
The DNA here is from genome assembly GCF_002159085.1 of Thermobacillus sp. ZCTH02-B1. Classification (GTDB taxonomy): domain Bacteria; phylum Bacillota; class Bacilli; order Paenibacillales; family Paenibacillaceae; genus Thermobacillus. The sequence goes on along the minus strand of NZ_LZRU01000044.1, from coordinate 12,536 downwards.
GTGTACGAGGAGCTGCCGGGCTGGCACGAGGACATCTCCGGCGCGAGGTCGCTGGACGATCTGCCGCCGAACGCGCGGCGCTACGTCGAGCGGGTGTCGGAGCTGACGGGCATTCCGATCGCGATCTTCTCGGTCGGCCGCAACCGCGACCAGACCGTGCAGGTGATGAAGATTTACTGAAGCCGGGTGAACGGCACACGTTCGGCAAACGGCCGGTTCGGGGATTCACGCCCCGGACCGGCCGTTTTCGTATGCCGGTGCGGTCGCCGATCCGGACGGGCATGGCGGCGCCGCGATGACGTCCCGCGCCGGCGTGCGCGCCGCGGCGGCCGCGGGGATGCCGGTCCGCGCCGCACCGTCCGCGCCGGTCGCACCATCCGCGCGGGCCGGAGATCGATCGGGACGGCCTTCTGCGGAGAAGCGGCGAATGCGCGTCCGACTTCCCGTCCATAATGGTAAAAATAGCCTGAAACGCACTTCGGGACAGGAAGGAAGATGCAGCATGTGGAAAATGTTCGACTGGCTGTGGAAGGCGGCAGCGGCCGCGTTGCTCGCCAGTTTTCTCGCGATCTGGACGACCGGCTATATCGTAAACAGCTATGTGGAGGCGCTGCTCGAGGAATACGGGATTCCGCTGGAGAAGCCGCCGTTCGCGCTCTCCGGCCTGTGGGGCAGGCTGTGGGGCGTGGACGGAGCCGGGGCCGGGCTGACCGCGGACCGGGAGCCGATCGGTGGCTTCGAAGACGCGCGGAATTGGTCCGGCGGCCGGAACTCGGACGCCGGGCGCACGGACGGCGTCCGGACCCCGTCGGACCGCGGCGGCGAGACGCAGGAGCCGGCAGGCGGCGACGGCGGCAACCGGCCGGACGGCGCGGGCCCGTCGGTCGGTTCGGACCTGCAGGACGGCCAGGGGCCGCGGGAAGGCACGGATCTGACGGGCGGCAGCCTGCGGGACGGTGCGATCCTGCCGGTCGGAACCGGGGCTTCGGATGAAGGGGCCGTCCATCTGCCGGATGCGGAGAGCGGCGCCGGAGAATCGGCGAAAGACGGCGCAAGCCGGGAAGGCGCCGGAGACGATTTCTCCGCCGGAGGCGGGGAGACCGGTTACGGCAGAGGGCCCGAGGCCCGCGGCGGGGCGGGTGAAACGGTCGTCTCGACGGAGGAGCTCCTCGAGGCGAAGTCGCGGCTCACCGAAGACGAGCGGAACCGGCTGTTCGCGATTCTGGTCGGCAAGGTTCCGCAGGAGGAGTGGCAGCGCATTTCCGAATATGCGGAAGGGGGATTTACGGCCGACGAGCTGCTCCGGGTGCAGCAGATCGTCGCGGCGCACCTCGACCGCGAAGAATATGAAGAATTGATGGGGATTTTGAACAAATTCTGAGGAAATTCTTAAAAAAATCTGAGGAAATATTAATCGATCTCGGGCGATCTGCGCATTGCCCGCTTTTGGAAGCCTGTGCTACAGTATTAGGCGTGACGGCCGGAATGGGTCGTCGCGCCTATGTTTTTTTCGGAATTTTGACAAAACGTTCCGAATTCGTCGGACGCATCGCAAGGGAGACAACCATGACCGATTACAGGGCAATGATCCGGGCGATGAGGGCGAAGGCCCGCGCCGCATGCGCGCGCTTCGCGCCCCGGATCACGGACTGGAAAGGTAAGATCCGGAGAACGGCGGGATCGGTTGAACGTGCGTTCTCCGGCCCCCGCGCGAAACGGCTGCTCGCAGCCGGCTGCGCCGCGATTCTGCTGATCGGAGGCATCGTCTACGGTCAGGCTTACGTGAAGGCGAACACCGTGACTTATTTCGAGCTGTACCGGGACGGCGAGCTGATCGGCACGGTCGAATCGAAGGAAGCCGTCGAAGCGTTCCTGAATGCGAAGCGGGAGGAGCTTGAGGCGGCGAACCCGGGCGTCACGATGGAGCTGAAGACCGGCGAACTGACCTACGTGGAGCGCAGCGGGTACAAGGCGCAGCCGGAGACGGAGGCGGCGCTCGCGATGCTCGAGGGACTGCTGGACAGCCACGCCGTCGGCGTCGAGGTGCGGGTGAACGGAAAGCTGATCGCCGTCGTGCCGGACGAAAAGACGGCCCGACAGGTGCTCGAGCAGATCAAGTCGGAGTTCGGCGGCGATCCCGCGGACGACGCGGCGGTCAGGCCGCCGGCCGTGCAGGCGCTGGCCCATGACACAGGCGCGGAGGCGTCGGCGCAGGCGCCGAAGACGGAGGTGGAGTCGGTCCGGATCGTGGAGCAGGTGGACATGCGCCGGATCCCGATCGACCCCGGGCGCATCTCCGACGGCGAGACGCTCTACCAGCGGCTCGTGGAAGGCACGACGAAGAAGAGGACCTACGTCGTGCAGAAGGGCGACTGCATCGTCTGCATCGCAAGCAAGTTCGACATTTCGCCCGAGGTCATCTACAAGAACAACCCGTGGATCGAGGATGACCTGATCCGGGTCGGCGACGAGTTGGACCTTACGGTGCTGCAGCCGTTCGTGACCGTCGAGACGGTCGAGCTGGTGTCGGAGATCGAGGAGATCGAGCCCGAGGTGATCGTCCGGAAGGACGACGAGATGCGGGCCGGCCTGCAGAAGACGATCCAGGCCGGCGTGCCGGGATCGAAGCGCGTGACCTACCGCCTCGTGAAGCACAACGGCTGGCTGATGAGCGAGGAAATCGTGGACGAGCAGGTGCTCGAGCCGGCGGTGCCGGAGATCGTCGTGAAGGGCACGAAGGTCATCCGCGGGGTCGGCACGGGCAAATTCGCCTGGCCGGTCACCGGCGCGAAGATCACGAGCAAGTTCGGCAAGCGCTGGGGCCGGCAGCACAAGGGCATCGACATCGTCGGCAACCGATCGATCCTCGCGGCGGACAACGGGGTTGTCACGTTCGCGGGCCGGAAGAACGGGCTGGGCAACGCCATCATCATCAACCACCAGAACGGTTACCAGACGGTGTACGGCCACCTCAGCAAGATCAACGTGAAGAAGGGCCAAGTCGTCGAGAAGGGCGAGAAGATCGGCGTCATGGGCAGCACCGGCAACTCGACGGGCACGCATCTGCATTTCGAGATCCACAAGAACGGCACGCCGAAGAATCCGCTCAATTATCTGTGATCGGCCATCATGCATCCGTCATTCCGAACGTCAGGAAGCATCGCTCCCCGCGGAGCGGTGCTTCTTTGCGTTGAAGCGGCGCCGCACATTCGGCGGGACTCGGCCGTCCGGATATGGTACACTGTAAGCAGGGCACTTCACTTCATACGGCGGTGATTCGCATGCAGGGCAAAATTCTCGTCGTGGACGACGAGCAGCCGATTGCGGACATTCTGAAGTTCAATCTCGAGAAGGAAGGGTACGAGGTCATTCTCGCCTTCGACGGAGAACAGGCCGTCGAGCTGGCGTTCCGCGAGAAGCCGGATCTCATCCTGCTCGATCTGATGCTGCCGGTGAAGGACGGCATGGACGTCTGCCGCGAAGTGCGCGCGCGCATGCAGACGCCGATCATCATGCTGACGGCGAAGGATACCGAACTGGACAAGGTGCTCGGCCTCGAGCTCGGCGCGGACGACTACGTGACGAAACCGTTCAGCACGCGCGAGCTGCTGGCGCGGGTGAAGGCACACCTCCGGCGCCAGCGGAAGCTGCAGGAAGCCGCGGCGGGCGCTTCGGAAGCGTCGGAGCGGCAGCCCGAACGGCAGGGCATCCGGATCTTCAACCTGTTCATCGATACGGACATGTACGTCGTCTACAAGAACGGCGAGCCGCTCGATCTGACGCACCGCGAGTTCGAGCTCGTCCACTATCTCGCGCGCAACTGCGGCAAGGTCATGACGCGCGAGCATCTGCTGCAGGCGGTGTGGGGATACGAGTATTTCGGGGACGTGCGTACGGTCGACGTGACGATCCGCCGTCTCCGCGAGAAGATCGAGGATGATCCGAGCAAGCCGGAGTATATCCTGACCCGGCGCGGGCTCGGTTACATGATGCGCAACCCGAAGGCGGGAGGCTTCGGGGGCGCATGAAGCGGATTCGCTTCTTCCACACGATCCAGGTCAAGCTGATCATCATCTACGTGCTGCTGATCCTGATCGCGATGCAGCTCATCGGGGTCTACTTCGTCAGCACGACGAAGAATTCGCTGACGCGGTCGTTCTCGGACAATCTGAACGACCAGGTCAACATGCTCACCGTGCTGGTGGAGGACGTGCTGACCTCGGATCGTACGGAAGCGGGAGAGGCGGCCGAAGCGGAGGTGGCCGAGGATCTCGGCAACCTGGTCAGCTCGCTGTTCAACATCAGCCAGGCCGAGATTCAGGTGCTGGATGCGAGCGGACGGGTGATCGCGACGTCGGAGCCCGAGCGGCGGGACATCATCGGCCGCAAGAACACGACGCTCGCCGTCAGCCGCGCGCTGCAGGGCATCCGGGACAACGAGGAGGAGATCATCGACACGGACAATATCCGGAAAAAGGTGATCGCCCGCCCCGCCTTCGATACGTCGCGCGGCCAGAGCCGGGTCGTCGGGGTCGTCTACGTCGTCGCCTCGATGGAGGATCTGTACGCGACGCTCAGGGGGATCAACCGGATTTTCGTCACGGGGATGCTCATCGCCCTGGGGCTTACCGGCGTGCTTGGCGTCCTGCTCGCCCACACGATCACCAATCCGATCAAGGCGCTGACCCGCCAGGCGACGGCCGTGGCGGAGGGCCGGTTCGACGAGCGGGTGCCGGTCTACGGCAACGACGAGATCGGGCGGCTGAGCGAGGCGTTCAACTACATGACGGGACGCCTGCAGGAAGCGCTCTCCGCAAACGAGGAGGAGAAGGAGAAGCTTGCGTCGATCCTCGCGAACATGAGCGACGGCGTCGTCGCGGCGGACGAGAACGGCCACGTCATCGTCACAAACCGGCGCGCCCGCGAGATGCTCGGCGTGAAGAACGCGCTCGGCATGCCGATGGACGAGCTGCTCGGCATTCCGAAGGACCGGCTGAACGAGCTGCAGACGGGAGTCGAGCATTCGACCATCGTCACGCGGCCGCTTGCGGACGGCGGCGGCGAGTGGCTGATGCGCGTGACGCTGACGCCGATCTACCGCCGGGACCGGTCCATCTCCGGCGCGATCGCGGTGCTGCACGACGTCACGGAACAGGAAAAGCTCGAGCGCGCGCGACGGGAATTCGTCGCGAATGTCTCGCATGAACTGCGCACGCCGCTTACGACGATCAAGAGCTACGTCGAAGCGCTGGAAGAAGGCGCGCTCGAGGAACCGGAGCTCGCGAAGCGGTTCGTCGGCGTCATCCGCGCCGAATCGAACCGGATGATCCGGCTCGTGAACGATCTCCTGCACCTCTCCCGGCTCGACTCGAACCAGGAGCGGCTCAGGCCGACCGAGGTCAACGTCCGCGAGATGCTGGAAGAGGTGTCGGACCGCTTTTCTTTCCAGATGAAGCAGAAGGGGATCGGCGGCTCGGTGCTGATCGAGGACGGCATCGAGACCGCGTGGTTCGACCGGGACCAGATCGACCAGGTGCTCGACAACCTGATGTCCAACGCGATCAAGTACACGCAGGACGGAGGCCACATCGAGATTTCGGCGCGGAAGCCCACGCCGGATACGGTGTCGATCAGCGTGAAGGACAACGGCATGGGCATACCGGAGAAGGATCAGGCCCGCATCTTCGAGCGGTTCTACCGGGTCGACAAGGCGCGCTCGCGCAACATGGGCGGCACCGGACTGGGCCTGTCCATTGCCCGGGAAATCATCAAGGCGCACGGAGGCACGATCGAGCTGGAGTCGGAATTGGGCCGCGGCACGACGGTGACGTTCACGCTGCCGCTCCGCCGGGGAGGTGACGCGGGTTGATCGAGAAGCTGAAGTCCGCGCTTCTGACCGTCCTGGTCGCGCTCAGCCTCGTGCAGAGCTATCTGCTCATCTACAGCTACCCCGAGATCGGCGCGACGGTCCGCACGGAGCAGGAGTACATCTCTCCCGAGCGGATGGGCGACCCGCTGCGCATCGACGAGGTGCTGTATCCCGAGGATATCGTCCTGCACATGGGCGGCGACCGGCACACGGTCCTCTATCCGGAGACGGCCCATTATATCCGGATCTATGACCAGGTAACGGCCGGCGAGTATCGCGGCTTCCAGCGGCTCGCCGTCTCGATGCGCAACTGGGACGAGCTCAGGCGGAACACGCAGGGCGTCGAGCTCCGATTCGGCGGCGCCGTTCCCGTCGCGCTGCTTCAGAAAACGATGCAGCTCGACGGCGACATCCTGTTCCTGAACGATTCGATCGAGCGCATCTGGATGGTGAGGCGGAATTACCCCGGCAGAACGACGGCGGAGATCTATTTCTTCAGCGCGGACGGGCAGACGGTATACACGGCCTCGCGCTCGCCGCTGACCGCCGACGATATCTCGGACCTCGCCGGACTGGGCGCCCGCCAGCCGTCCTACACGCTGTGGCGCGGGGATATTTATCTTCCGACGGAGCCGCTCGAGGCGGTCGCGTACACGTTCGGCTACACGGCCTTCTCGCCGCAGCAGATGCAGCGGAGCCTGTTCTTCGATCCGAACAGGACCCGGTATCTCGAGGACCGCAACGGGCAGGTCATCTATACGGACGGCAAGCGGGGCTTGCAGCTCGAGTCCGGCGACACCTGGATGGTGTTCACCGACCCGGTGCCGACCCAGGACAGCGCAGAAAATCTCGCCGACAACGTCATGGCCGCGGTACAGTTCGTGAACCGGCACGGCGGCTGGGACGGCCGCTACCGGTTCATGCCCCGCGCGGTGAACGGGAGCGGGCGGAACATCGTGTTCCAGCAATACCATGAGCGGTATCCGCTGATCGGCGGCAACGTCCGGTTCGGGCAGATCCGGCTCATGATGCAACAGGGAACGACCGTCGTCTACGAGCGGTCGCTGCTCAATCTCGGCGAACGGCAGCAACACGCCGAGATCCGCTGGCTGCAGGGCGGGGCGCGGCTGCGGGCGACGCTGGAAACGTATTCACGGCTGCGCGAAATCGAGGCGGTGTTCCCGGCGCTGTTCGTCACGCTCACGGAAGATCGGACGCTCGTCATGGAGCCGGTGTGGGCGGTGCGGCTTGCCGACGGGACAATCCAGTCGGTGATGAAGGCCGCGGCGCAGCGTACGCCGTCCTCTCCGTCCGGAGGAGAAGCGCCGTACGGCGAACCGGCCTCCGGTTCCGGGGAAGCCTGGCCGGGAGAAGGGGCCGGGCCGGATGACGCGGCCGGAGAACGGTCGGCCGATCCGTCCGGCGCGCAGGGAGATGCGGAAGGCGTCGCAGGCACGGACGGGGAGGCCGGACCGGAAGCATCCGGCGGGCAGGCCGAAGGCGGGGAAGGAACCGCGGCAGGCTCGCCCGACGGAGGAGCGGGCGCGGAGCCGGAGGGCGGAGCGGCGAAAGCGGGAGCCGGGCTGCCGGGCGCGGAAGGGGAGCCGGAGGATGCGCGGCCGGACGAAGATGCCGCGGCATGACCGCTCCGCTGCCGCACCGGAGCCTTCGCACCGGAACCGCGGGATTCGCATCTTCGGCAGGCGGGTACGGAGGTGCCGGCGCGGGCGGAAACGGGCAAGACGGCTGAAGGGCGCGGGAGGTGAAGCGCGATGGATTGGGGCCGGGCGAAAAGCGTGCTGATTTTCTCGTTCCTGGTGCTCAACCTGCTGCTCGGATACCAGCTCTGGCTCAATGTTCGCGATCAGGTCGATGCGAACGTCGGCCTGTCCGCGCTGCCCGAGGACACGCGGCGGATCATGCAGGAGAAGGGCATCACGATCACGGCCAACGTGCCCGGTGACACGCCGAGGATGGGCGGACTGCAATTCCGCTATGACGGGAGCCGGGCCGCCGGCAAAATTCCGCTCGATCCGCAGGTCGACAGCAGGATTGTGTTCTCCGAACGCGAATTGATAGAAGGATTGGGCGACACGATCGCCGATCTGAAGCTGTACCGGCTGGATCCGTCGCTCGGGACGGACGGGGCGTTCGTCTTCACCCGCATCGCCGACGACGGCCTGCCGATCTTCGACGTGAAGCTCGAGCTGTATTACAGCAACCAGAAGATCGTCGCCTACCGGCAGGACCGGATCGAGACGGTGCCCGTCGACGAGGCCGACAAGCAGAAGGTGCTGCCCGCCTCCAAGGCGCTGGCGCCGCTGATCGACAACTACCTGCAGCCGGGGGCGGTCATCCGGGAAATCCGGCTCGGCTATCACGGGCAGCTCTTCAACACGGACGACATCCAGGCGGCCGAACCGTCGTGGCGGGTGCTGCTCGAGGACGGATCGGTCTATTATATCAATGCCATCAGCGGTGACGTGGCGACCGAACAGGACGCGGCCGGAGAAGCGGACGGCGTCTGACCTTCCCCGCCGGACGGACGGACGACGGAAGGGATCGCGCCCCGCGGCATCAGGGCACAAGACGCACGAACGGATACGGGAGAGGACGGAACGGATGGGGCTTCGGTTTACGATTTTGGCAAGCGGCTCGACGGGCAACGCGGCGATCGTCCGGACGGACGAGGCGACGCTGCTGATTGACGCGGGGCTGAGCGCGAGGAAGCTGGAGGAACGGATGCGGGAACGCGGCATCCAACCCGCCGACATCGACGCGGTGCTCGTAACCCACGAACATGCCGACCATGTGAGCGGACTCGGCGCCTTCGCCCGGAAATACAACCTGCCCGTCTACGCGAACGAAGCGACGTGGGCGGCGATGGAGCGGCAGACCGCCGGCATCGCGGACGCGAACCGCAAGACGTTCGCGACGGGCGGGGAGATCGAGTTCGGCGGGCTTATCGTCCGTTCGTACCCGGTCTCGCACGACGCGGCGGAACCGGTCGGCTATTGCTTCATCGCGGACGGTTACAAGCTCAGCTTCGTGACGGATCTCGGCTATTTCAGCGGCAAGGTGAAGGAAGCGGTCATCGATTCGGATGTGGTCGTGCTCGAGGCGAATCACGACGTCGAGATGCTGCGCATGGGACGCTATCCGTGGAATGTCAAACGCCGCATCCTGAGCGACGTCGGCCATCTGTCGAACGAGGCGGCGGGCGAGGCGCTGGCCGAGCTGATGACGGACCGGACGAAGCGCGTCTATCTCGCCCACCTGAGCCTGGACCACAACATGCAGGAACTGGCGCGGATGACGGTGGAGTCTGTTCTGGAAAACCGCGGCATAATTTTGAAGAAGGAAAGCAATCTTCTGCAGCCGACCTGGCACGACCGGGCGACGCCCTGGGACGACGTGACGAAGCGCGTGATCGGTTGACGCGGTCGGCTGCGGGAAATTTCCGGAAGCCGGATGCCGGACGCCCGAAAATCGTTTATGCTTATATATAAAGGGCAATTAGATAGATAAAGATAAAAAACAACGCCTTTCACAATGCCGGATGCACGCCTCGGCCATCGGGAGGAGCGACGGACCCATGAGCTTGTTCGACGACGATTTCGATTTTTATTCAACCCGCGTATCCCGGCGCACGCGGGATGGCGCCAGACGGGACTGGCATTTCGGCGGCCGAAGCGGCTGGCGCAGATGGCGCGGCGACGGAGGAGGCGGATTCCGCCAGATTTATCTGGCATTCATCTCCTCGTCGGTGAGCGCCCTCGTCGCGGTGCTGCTTTTCGGTCTGATCTTCGGATTCGGCGGCCGAGGCGGGGAAGGTTCGGCGACCGCCGTCAGCGGGCCCGTCATGATGACCGTCGATACGGCGGAAAGGATCGTGCAGGCGTCGCACATCGGCAAAATGTCGGCGGTCAGCATCATCAACGAGCAGCTGTTGCCGAAGGGCGGGCGCTGGTTCCGCCAAGGCGATGGGCGCGATCCGGAGGCGGAGCTGACGCTGCAGCAGGCGAGCCTCGGTTCGGGGGTCATCTTCCGCAAGGAGAAAGGGAAGGCGTACATCATCACGAACCACCATGTCATCGAAAACGCCGACCAGGTGAAGGCGGTGCTTTCGAACGGCGAAGCCCGCGAAGCGAGGATCGTCGGCAAGGACCAGATCTCGGATCTCGCGGTGCTGGAGATCGACGGTTCGGGCGTCGAGACGGTGGCGGCAATCGGCGATTCGCGCAAGATCCGGGACGGGGACATCGTGATCGCGATCGGCAATCCGCTCGGGCTCAGCGATTCGCTGACGATGGGCATCGTGAGCAAAAACGTGCGGGTCATTCCGGTATCGCTCGGCCAGAACGGCGTCTACGACTGGGAGCAGGAAGTCATCCAGATCAGCGCCCAGATCAATCAGGGCAACAGCGGCGGTGCTCTTGTCAATCTGAACGGGGAAGTCGTCGGCATCAACAGCATGAAGGTGGCCGATTACGGCGTGGAAGGCGTCGGTTTTGCGATTCCGATGCACAACGTGATGCCGGTCGTCGAACAGCTGCTCAAGCTCGGCTATGTGCCGCGGCCGTATCTCGGCGTATATACGATGGATCTTGAACAATACTGGGAACAACAGCTGTACGAAGAGTGGCTGAGAGAGGACGAAGCGGACGAAGAGGACGGCGGGAACGAGGACGACCTGAAGCTTCCGGACGATGTGGAGCGGGGCGTGGTCGTGCTCGAGGCGGTCGGCCCGGCGAAGAAGGCGGGGCTCATGTCCAACGACGTCATCGTCAAGCTGGACGACACGCCGATCGGCAGCACGATGGAGCTGCGCAAGTATCTGTACGGGCAGAAGAAGATCGGCGAGAAGGTGAAGGTGTACTTTTACCGGGACGGCAAGCTGGAGACGGTCGAGCTGGTGCTGGCCGATCGGATCGAGGAGGAAGACGAATGACCGGCCGGCCCGGCGCTCCGCGGCATCGGACCAGCGCATGAAGCGGAAGAAAGGCGTTGAATCTGCGGATGTATTGCGTATGCAAGGAACACGTGGAGCTGGCCATTGACCGGTTCGTCGACGAGTACGAGGACGCGCCGGACCTGGTCGATTTGAGGACGACGAAATTCGCCGCGTGGGAGCCGCCCGCGACGTGCGACATGTGCGACCGGCCGCCGGAGATTCTGGTGGTGTAACAGCAGGATCATCGGGGGAGACCCGCGAGCTTCCGTTGGATACGGGGCCGCGGGTTTCGTCTGTGTGCGGATCGGCGGGCGGACGGATACCCGGCCGGGACAGGGACAAGCCGGCCGGATCGGGGGTGACTTCTCATGCACATTCAGATCGCGGCGGTCGGGAAGATCAAGGAGAAATATCTCGCGGACGGCATCGCGGAGTATGCAAAGCGGCTTCGGCCTTACGTGAAGTTCGAAATTCTCGAGGTGCCGGACGAGAAGGTACCGGAGACGATGAGCCCGGCGGAGGAGGCGCAGGCGCGGGAGCGCGAAGGAGAGCGGCTGCTCGCGCTGATCCGTCCGGACGCGCTCGTCATCGCGCTCGCGATCGACGGCGAGCTCTGGACGAGCGAGCAGCTCGCGGCGAAGCTGCGCGAGACGGCCGTGTACGGCGGCGGGCACGCGGTGTTCGTGATCGGTGGCTCGACCGGCCTCTCCCCCGCCGTGCTGAAGCGCGCGCAGCACAAACTCAGCTTCGGGCGCATGACGCTGCCCCACCAGCTCATGCGGCTCGTGCTCGCGGAGCAGATTTACCGGGCGATCAAGATCAACCGGGGGGAACCGTATCATCGCTAAAGGTAAAATATTAAGGGACTTCATCAAGTCCCCGAGTTTCTCTTCCGTTATGTTGTTCATGCTATCCAGCACGGTATGTTCCAGCGGCGCGATGAAGTCGTTTTGTTGTATAGACGCAATGCGGGAAAGGAGGATAACCGAATCTTTTTGGAGTGTGTCGACAGTAAAGTCGAAATGCAAATTGATTTTGGTAATGCGCCGTCCGACTCGCCTGGGCGCTTCTTTTGTAATGTGGATGCTTTCCACCATTAACCGAAGCAAAGCTTTTTGTTCATCCGCATCTGCTTGCATAAGCGCCTTCTGAATCTGGGTTAATAAATTGTGCAGGGCGGCATAGTCAACCGGCTTTTGGTTTTGTTTCTCCATTTCAGCTTCAAGAGCCTCCAATTGCTTTTGTTATAGTCCCTAGTAGTGGTGTAAAAACGATGGGGAACACTTGACAAAATGAAAGCCATCGTGTGGATTCTGCTATAGAGACGCCAATCACCACAGCAGGAGGTCTCACACGATGGCTTCTACAAATAGAATGACACTTTTGGAGCTTTTGCGCAAGTGTGGTGTTGATGGCGACGTCGACTTCCTGAAAGAAGCCCTCCAGGTGTTGGTCCAATCCCTTATGGAAGCCGAAGTCTCCGCCCAAATCGGCGCCGAACGCTATGAACGAAGCGAAGACCGGACCACTTATCGCAACGGCTACCGGGAGCGGCTATGGGATACCCGCGTCGGCACGCTGAAGCTGAAAATCCCCAAACTCAGGCAGGGCAGCTACTTTCCCAGCTTGCTTGAACCTCGCCGGCGGGCGGAAAAAGCCCTCCTTGCCGTGGTTCAGGAGGCGTATGTCCATGGCGTAAGTACCCGCAAAGTG
>NZ_LZRU01000043.1 GCF_002159085.1 Thermobacillus sp. ZCTH02-B1 | reverse complement strand
CCTCAAAATCCCCCCCGCCCAAGGGCAAGCCAACCCTCGAGCAGGAATTGGCCGGTGAGCCGCCGTCGCTTTCCACCTTCGGACAGGCCCTCGCCGATCTGGGCATTACCCATATCGAGGCGCTGTCACCCCAAGCCAAAGGACGGATCGAACGGCTCTGGCAAACCTTTCAGGATCGCCTGGTGATCGAACTTAGGCTGCGCAACGTGTGCACGATGGAGGAAGCCAATCGCGTGTTACCGGAACTCATCGCCAAGCACAACCGCCAGTTCGCTGTCGCACCACAAAATGCCGAACCGGCCTACCGTCCGCTGCCCGAAACACCCCTGGAGCACATCTTCGCCCGGCGGCAATACCGGCGAATCAGCGGCGGGCAGACGTTCTCCTGGAAAGGGAAATGCTACATGCCAAAGCCCGTCCCCGGTGTTCCGCGCTGGGAAGCGAAGAGCGTCGTCGAAGTGCGTGTCGGCATGGATGGACAAGTGTGGCTGTGGGATCAAGGGCGGGCCTGGCCTTGTGTGGAGACACAGGCCACACAGACCCCGGCGCCAACAACGGCCAAAAAAGAAGCGGCGCCTGCGTCCCCCCGCAAGCCCGCTGCAAACCATCCCTGGAGAAAACATTCTCCAGCAAGCAGTTACAGCGTAGCACAGCATCCGGCTAGTCTGCAAGAGGACGGCGGCTGTTTAATCAGCTATCATCCCTGACATTTTCATAGAACAGTTAACCTGACATATTCACAGACGCTTGACATTTCTGTTTTGAAGTGCGATTCACCAAATATCTCAGTTCAACCATCAAATTTGCGTACATGGATTTCGAGAGAAAGAGAAGAAGAGCGGAGCGGAACATGGCCATATTGGATATGCCGGCGCATGAAGATCACGATGAAACGATCGGCGAACGATATGTGTCGCGAAACGACGACGAGATCTGGCTGATCCTGCGTCCGGATCCGCAAAAAATGCTGGACTCGCTGTCCAATGAGACGATCTGCAAAGCGTTTTCCGGACTTACGCAAAACCAGAAGATCATTTTGACCTTTTCCTACGCCATGGGCTACCTGGACAAAGAGATCGCCGAGAAAATGTCCGTTACGCCGCAAGCGGTATCAAAAGCCAGGAACGCGGCGCTATCCAATCTCAGAAGACATTTCGATTGCGCCAATCTGCAACTCCGCAAAAGAAGGGAGGCAAAATAGATGAACAGCTCCGAATGGTCATCCTTTGTCATGACGGCCATTGGAAATTTCGGTTTTCCTATCGTGGTCACAGGCTATCTGCTTATGCGATTCGAGAAAAGAATTGATCATTTGACTCAATCGATCCAGTCTCTGGCTCAAATTATCCGGGAAGGAGGCAAGCAAAAATGAAGGAACGAAGGGACAGTCTCCGCGTATTGGTGGCAGCCGCCCAAAGCGGGGATCAACACGCCCTGATGGAAATCGTCCGGCGGTTCGACCCGCTGATCAAAAAGGTAAAGCGAAAAATGATTTTTCAGGAGCGGGAAGATCTGGAACAGGAAATTGTCGAAAAACTGATCCGCGTGATCCTCGCCTACGACATTAATGTGCCGGCGGATTTCACCTCGTTCAGAAAATGCATCCGTGAGTTTGTCCGGGAAGCGGTTGAAATCCGTTGCCCGTCCCCGGAAGAAACCTGTCCATAAACCCGCGGCGCGGAATCTGCCGGCCGGATTGAGCCGGCGGATGTTGTTTACGCGGAACCCCGGGACTCCTCCGGACGTCCCCGGAGCTCCGCCTTATTGCGTCAATGGCCGATGGTATACGCATAAGTCCGGATTTCGCCGGTTTCGATCGACCGGCTCGTGAAGTACAGGGTGTCGCCTTCTTCTTTTTCCAGTCTCAGGTCGAAATAGTGCTGAAACTCGTAGCTGCCGTATCCGACGTTTTCGCTGATGATCTGTTCTTCTTCCGAATAGAACAGCTGGTACAGCTTGACGCTTTCCCGCTTGATCAGGTCGACCAGAATCAGATACGGCGTTTTGAAAGGTCTGACCAGCATGTATCGATCCGTCACGTTCTCGATCATCAGTCGGTCATCCACGCCGGTCAGGGCCCGGAGGTCGTATTCCTTTGCGATTTCCCCTTCGGCGTTGACGATGCGGACATGAATGCCGTCGGACAATACGGCATATCCGTCATACCGGTCCGCATGCTTAAACGGATAGATCTCGCTGTACTCCAGTTCGGCATGATGCAGGATCTGATCACCTTTGAGGAACAGACCATGCAGGACAATGACATAGTGGCCGCCCCCCGCCCCGTGCACCGACAGGTAGAGGTTCAGCAATCGGTTGGATTCGGTCATTTTCTCGACATCCAGATTGCTGAAAGTCGATTCCCTCCCGCTTCCGGCGGGCACCTTGAAGCTTCCCAATTCGACGGGCGTTCCGGTTCCGGCGCTGCGGTAGAGCTTGCCCTTCGAATGATCAAACCAATACATCTCCTGGCCGGCCGACGCCGAGATGAAGGGCAAACGGTCCCGGATCACGACGGTTCTCGTATCCTTTTCCCACACGGCCTCGCCGTCGAACCATTCCGCAACGAAGCGGACGGGCACATAGATGCGCCCGTTTCGGATGATGACCGGATCATCCAGCTTCCGGGTGCTTCCATTTGCGCGGATGACGCCGTTCTTGACGTCCAGCGTAAGCTTCTTGTCGGGCCGGATGAAGGTTGCGGTTTTCTGCCGGTCGTCCCAGTGAACCTTGAGCTGAAGCATGGCGGCTGCATCCCGGACCGGCAGCCAGGTTCGGCCGTTCGCGATGAACGCCTCTTTCGTCGTCTCCGGATAGTTGGGAAATAACCGGGATTCGTGGCGGATGTTCACCGCCGAACCGGCATCGGCGGACGCGTAAGCGTGAGACGTTATCAAAAGGCCCGCCATGACGGCCGTTGTCAGCAACATTCGGAACGGCTTCAACCAATATCACCTCTCTCGCATTATCTTACATTATCGGAATTGCGGCAACATCCGCATCGGGCAGGAGGGGCACCTCCGCAACCCCCCTCCCCCGGGCGCTCCTCCGTCGTGCCCAATTCGCCAAAAAAGAAGCACGGTTCTCTGTAAAACTTGCTTTCTCGTGGGTTGGGTCAATCTCCGGAAGTTTCCCTGCTGTAACGGGCGGGGACTCCCGGCCAGCTCCAAAAAAACAAGACGTCCGACGAGGACGTCTTGCAAGCCTTCCCGCTTATTTCGCTTTCAATACCGCCGTGCTGTACGCCGGCAGCGACACTTCGTCGCGTTCGAACTTGATGCCCGGCGCGGACGCCAGCGTCACCGCCAGCTTCTCCGCCTCGATGTCCGCTTTCGACTCGAGGGCCAGTTGCTGCGGCTCGCCGGACAGGTTGTGCAGCACGAGCAGCCGTTCGCCCTCATGCTCGCGGATGTACGAGACGACGCTGCGATGGCCGGTCGCGTACGACTCGACCGTGCCGAACGCGAGCGCCGGCTCCAGCTTCCGCCAGTTGACGAGCCTGCGGTAATGGTTGAGCAGCGAATCCGGTTCGTTGTGCTGCCGATCGACCTCATCCCACGGCATCGGACGGCGCAGATTCTCGTCGGGCTTCACGCCCTCCATCCCGATCTCTTCGCCGTAGTAGAGAAAAACCCGTCCGGGAAGCGTAAGGAGCAGCGCCGCGGCCATCTTCGCATGGTCGACGTTGCCTTCGAGCTGGCTCATGACGCGGTTCTGGTCGTGGTTCGACAGGAACGTCGCGTCGATGAACCGCCCGCCCGACACCTCGGCGTAATAATCGTGGATGCGGCGCACGGCGGCGGCGATGTCGGTCGCCCGCTCCGACTTCGCGAGCTGGATCAGCTTGCCGGCCAGTTCGAAGTTGAACCCGGAATCGAACGCCCCGTCCAGATACGGACCGATGACGGAGGGCGCGTCCCACACCTCGCCGACGAGATAGACGTCCGGCTTCACTTCTTCCAGCGCGGCGCGGAATTCCCGCCACCAGGCCACATTCTTCTCCGCCACTTCCGGCCTCCGGTTGTCGCCCTGCAGATCCTCGTACACGTGCTTCGCGGCGTCGAGCCGGAAGCCGTCCACGCCCTTCTCCAGCCAGAACCGGGCGATCCGGATGAACTCCGCACGCACCTCCGGATTGTCGAGGTTCAAGTCCGGCATGCCTTCCCCGAAGATGCCGAGATACCTGCCGGTGCTGACCGAATGCCACGCCTTGCCGCCGATCGCGCTGGTCGCGTTCACGTTCGTCGCTTCGTCCGCCCAGATGTACCAGTCGCGCTTCGGATTGTCCGCGCCCGACCTCGCCTCGACGAACCACGGATGCCTGTTGCTCGTATGGTTGACGACGAGATCCATGATGATTTTGATGTTCCGCCGGTGCGCTTCTCCGATCAGCCGCTCGAAATCCTCCATCGTGCCGAAGTCCGGATGGATCGCGTAATAGTCCGTCACGTCATAGCCGTGGTAGCTCGGCGACGGATGGATCGGCGTCATCCAGATGCCCGACACGCCCATCTCCCGCAGATAATCCAGTTTGGCGACAATGCCGTTCAGATCGCCCTTGCCGTCGCCGTCGCTGTCGTGGAACGCACGGACGAAGATCTCGTAGAACACGTTCGAATCCCGGTCCCGCGCCGCCTCCATCCGCTCCCGGTCCAGCTGCTGCTGCCGCATGCCGATCCAGAGCACCGCGCTCGAGAACAGGATGACGGCGGCGGCGAACACGATCGCAAACAGCCTGAGTTTCCTCATCCCTTGTTGGCTCCCGCCTTCAGGCCTTCAATGATATATTTCTGCAGAAGCAGGAACAGCAGCGTGACGGGAATCGCCACGAGCAGCGCGCCGGCCGCGAATTTCGTGAAATCGGTGTTGGAACGGCCGGTGACCATGTTGAACAGGCCGATCGCCAGCGTGTACTTGCTGCTCGACCGCAGCACGAGCCGGGCGAAGATGAAGTCCATCCACGGCCCGATGAAATTGTTGACCGCGACGAACGTGAGGATCGGCACCGACAGCGGCATCATCACCTTGCGGAAGATGGTGAAGTTCGAGGCGCCGTCGATTTTCGCCGCCTCCACGAGGCTCCTGGGCTGTGCATCGAAGTAGCCTTTCACGAGCCACGCGCCGTACGGAATCGATCCGCCCGCGTACACGAGGATGAGCCCCCACAGATTGTCCAGCAGATTGAGCTGCAGGAGCAGGATGTAGATCGCGATCATCCCCATGAAGCTCGGGAAAATCTGCAGCACGAGCATCGCCATCAGCGTCTGCCGCCGGCCGGGGAAGCGGAACTGCGAGAACGCGTAAGCGGCCGTCACGACGAGCACCGTGGACAGGATCATGTTCATGACCGCGACGAACAGCGTGTTCCGGTACCAGAGCAGATAGTCCGTCTCGGTGAACAGTTCGCGGAAATGGTCCAGCGTCAGCCCCGTCGGCAGGATCGAGGTGCGGAACAGCGACGAACCGGGGTTCAGGGCGCCCAGCACCACCCAGTAGAGCGGATAGATGACGACGATGGCCGTCAGAATCAGGATCAGGTAAATGACGATGGCCGCAAGTCTGTCACCCGGCCTGGAGCCTGCCTGCATCATCGTTCCCTCCCTTTCCCGGCGTCTTCATCACTGGATCATGTCCTCCTCTTTGAACGCCCTCGTCCTGCGGAAATTCCAGATCGAGAACGAGGCCACCACGATGAAGATGAAGATCGACACGACGGACGCCATGTTGAACTTGTTCTGCTCGAGCGTGAGCTTGTAGATCCACGAGATCAGGATGTCGGTCGAACCCGCGTAGCTGTAGGAAGGGTTGGCGGGACCGCCGGACGTGAACAGATAGATCATGTTGAAGTTGTTGAAGTTGTGCGCGAAGCTCATGATGAGCAGCGGCGATGTCGAGAACAGGATGAGCGGCAGCGTGATGCTCCGGAACCGCTGGAATCCGTTCGCGCCGTCGATCTCGGCCGCTTCGTACAGTTCCCGGTCGATGTTCGTCAACACGCCGGACATAAGCGCCATCCAGTACGGGAACCCGAACCAGAGGTTCACCATGACGATCGCGAACTTCGCCCAGAACGGATCCGAGAACCACGGGATCGGCGCCAGCCCCATCAGCTTCAGATACTGGTTGATCGGCCCGAACTCGCCGTTGAACAGGTTGCGGAAGATGAGCAGCGAGATGATGCCCGGAACCGCCCAGGGCAGGATGAACAGGGTGCGCCAGAATTTCTTGAATTTGACCGCCCGGTGGTTGAGCAGCAGCGCATAGAAGAGTCCGACAAAATACGTGGTGAATGTCGCCAGCGTCGCCCAGACGATCGTCCAGATGAGCACCCCGACGAAGGTGTTGCTCCATGCCCTGAACCGGATCAGGCTCGTGAACGTCTCGAATCCGACCCAGTCGACGAGATTCTTCGGCGGCAGATGGTTCGGACCCGAATAGTTCGTGAACGCGATCAGGATGCCGAAGATGAGCGGCAGGACGATCGTGAAGAGCACGAACACGAATGCCGGCGTCAGCAGAATGTATGCGAACCCCTGCTCCCAGGCGTGCGCGACGGATTGCGCGAAGTTGCGGGGCTTCCGTCCCTCGTCCCTCCCCTTGCCGACCTTCCAGGCGTCCCGCACGTTGATCGCGTAGACCGCGAGGAAGATGACGAGCAGCAGGAAGAAGATGATCCCCGTGATCATCAGGATGATCGAGTGATCCCCCTGGACGACGATGGCGCCGCGGGCGTTGCGCTGCTGCGGCGTTTCGCCCAGCGTGATCAGGCCGTGCATCGCTTCGAGGAACGGCTTCGTCCAGAAGATCAGCACATAAAGCTCGAGCAGCGCGTAGAGGATCCCCTTCACGAACTGCCGGTTGTAGATCTGTCCCAGGCCCATGAAGAGCAGCGACAGCAACGCGCCGGTGCGCGCATGTACCTTGCCGTTCAGATTTACCACCACCCGTACGGTTCGCATGTTTGGGCAAAACGGCTGCCGCCGCCCGCCGGGCGATCGAAACCGTTTTGCTCAAGAAGCGGGAAGTCGGTCCTGTGCGCGATTGGAAAAAGGAACCCGTGTCCGATGCGCGCCGCATCGGACACGGTTCCCTCCGCGAATACAGACCGCCGTTATTGCTGCATCAGCTGGATGGCGTCTTCGATTTGCTTCGTCGCGTCGTCGAGCGCCTGCTTCGGATCGATGTTCTCGTTCCAGATGAGCGAGAACGCGGATGCCATCGGACCCCAGACCGTCTGCATTTCCGGAATGTTCGGCATCGGGATCGCGTATTGCGCCTGCTCCAGAATGCCGGATACGACCGGATCGCCCTTGATCGCCGGATCCTCGGTGAGGCTCTTGTGGGTCGGCACCTGGCCGGTGATTTCAAACCGCTTCAGCTGCATTTCCCTGCTTGCGGCGAACTTCGCGAAGAGCGAAGCCGCTTCCGGATACTTCGTGTACGCGTTGACGTAGTAGGACTTGATGCCGGAGAAGCTCGTCGGACGTTCGCCGTTGTCCAGCTTCGGCAGCGGCGCGACACCGAAGTTCACGCCGGCGTCGCGGTAGCCCTCAGCAGCCCACGGACCGTTGATTTGGAACAGAATCTTGCCTTCCTTGAACAGCGAATCCTTGATGTCGTACGTGATGTCTTCCTTCTTGATCGGCAGGATCTCGTCGTGGATCCGCTTGACGAACTGCGCCGCCTTCACCGCGGCTTCCGAATTCAGGCCGAGATCGTGCGGGTCCGTGTTGCCGTTGCCGAACACGTAGCCGCCGTAGCCGCCGATGAACGCGAAGTCATAGTAGAAGTTGCCGACCTCGTACATGAAACCGTACTTCTGGTTCGCCGGATCGTTGAACGCCTTCGCCAGTTCGAACAGCTCTTCCCACGTTTCCGGCACCTTGTCGGTCAGGTCCTTGTTGTAGAACAGGCCGTACGTTTCGACCGCGATCGGATAGCCGTACAGCTTGCCGTCGTAGGAGCCGCCGGCAATGGCCGCTTCAATGTGCTCGTTCATGATCGCTTCGCCGTAGAAGTTTTCCAGGATCAGGCCGGCGGCCGCCATGTTCCCCGTATGGTCGTGGGGGGCAAGGAAAACGTCCGCACCGAGGCCGGCCGGGCCGTCCGTCTGCAGCTTGCCGGGCGCGTCCGTATGGTTGACGTTTTCGACCGTGACCGGAACGCCGTAGCGCTTCGTGAACTCTTCCGCCACATATTGCGCCCATTCCAGTTCGGCATCGGCGTTGTCCCACACCAGGAGCTGCGCGCCTTCCTCGATTTGCGGTTCAACCGATGCGTCCGCGTCGCCGCCGGATTCATTCCCGCCGGCATTGCCACTGTTCTGCCCGCTCGGCGCGGAAGCGTTGCCGGAGCCGTTATCGCCCGAATTGCCGCTTTTTCCGCCGCCGCAGGCGGCCAGCACCAGCATGAGCACCAGCGCGATGATCATCGCTGTCCATTTTTTGTTTCTCGTGTCCATCCCGGTAGAGATCCCCTTTCCGTTGGATTCGGTTTCCGAAGCATGTGATGCGTGCAAACTTTGTGCAAATGAATGCGGTGTCTCGAATCGGCCGATCAGCCATTCTCCCGCGTTCCGCTTTCCAGTCCTGGCTTGAGTTGCCGAACCCCCCCTTTTCGACATTCAGGCGCTTTGCCCCGCACGTTGAGCAAACGTTTGTACAAAATTCGCGAAAAAAGGCGATCATCAGGCGGAAGCAATCGCTTTTTCAACCGATGACCGCGACTCCCTTCGCTCAAGTAAGCGCTTTATTGCTTACCGATATCATAATGGATGGGGATAAATTAGTAAATCGTTTGCACCTTCCATTGTCGGTCGTTATCGACGATTACGCCGGAAACCATCGGCTTTTTCTTTCGAATTCTCCGGTTACGTGTCTTTTTCGCCTGTTTTCGGTTGTTACGGACACCGAAACCGCCGGGCTTTCCGGCGTTTTCCCGATTCTCCCGATCGAATCTTTACAATCTAAGGGTTTTCCTGTAGTATTGTTGATAACATTCGTTGTGGTAACGATTGCACGGAGGGAAATCGACATGTCCGTCACCATCAAGGACGTCGCGAAGAAGGCAGGTGTGTCGCCTTCAACCGTATCGCGCGTCATCTCGAAGCATCCGCGGATCAGCAAGGAGACGGTCGAGCGCGTGACCCGCGTCATGGAAGAGCTCGGCTATCATCCGAACAGCCTGGCGAAGGGGCTCGTCTCGAAAGCCACCCGTATATTGGGCGTCATCCTTCCGCGCCCGGCGGAAGAGCTGTTCCAGAACTATTTCTTCCATGAAGTGTTGCGCGGCCTCCTCGCGCAGGCCAACCGTTCGGACTATGATATCCTTATCGCTTCCGGCACCAGCGAGTCCGACGAGCTCGAGACCGTCAAGCGGCTGGTGCGCGGCCGCAGGGTTGACGGGGTCATCCTCCTCTCGTCGAAGATGAAGGACCCGTTGATCGCTTTCCTCAACGAATCCCGGTTCCCGTTCGTCATCATCGGCCGTTCGCAGGACTTCCCGGACGTGCCGACGGTCGACAACGACAACGTGCAGGCGGCCTGTGACGCCACCCGCCATCTGATCAACCAGGGACACGTGCGGATCGGCTTCGTCAGCGGCCCGCGGGAGCTCACCGTCTCGCAGGACCGGCTTGCGGGATACCGGAAGGCCTTGCAGGAAGCGGGGCTGGAAGTGTCGGAGGACTGGATCGTCGAAGGCGAATTTCTGCAGGAGACCGGTTACCGCGCGATGTCGGTGCTGATGAGCCTGCCCGAGCGGCCGACCGCGTTGGTCGTGATCGACGACATCGTCGCCTACGGCGTGATGCACGGGCTGAACGAACTCGGCTATTCCGTGCCGCAGGACATCTGCCTGGTCGGCTTCAACAACCTCCCGATGTCCGAACACACGTCGCCGCCGCTGACGAGCGTGGACATCGGCGCGTACCAGATCGGATACATGACGGCGCAGACGCTGATCAAGGTGATCGCCAAGGAGCCGTTGCACCAGAACAGAATCCTCATTCCGCATCGCCTGGTCGTCCGCGGTTCCTCCGTCAAATGAACCTGCCTTTATCGGAAGCCATCATCACACGCAAGGAGTTGACACGGTTGCAGCAGACTGAACGGCAATCCATCGACTTGTCCAGGAAACCGCATCTCATCGACGCGGTCATCGGCAATTCCCGGATGCTGGCCGCCCTCGGCGCCGGCGGGCGCATGTATCGCCTGTGGTGGCCGCACATCGACACTCCGCAGCATCTGGACGAATGGCGGACCGGCATCCGGGTGGACGGCGGCCGGACGCTGTGGTTCGACAGCGAGGAGGACGGCTGGCGGTTCGAGGGCGGCTACGAGTCGGGCACCAACATCGTGCACGTCGAAGCCTCCCATCCCGAATGCCCGGTTGTGATCCGGTCGACGCACTTCGTTGCGGCGGACGCCGACGGTCTCGTCCGTCATTACCGGATCGTGAACAACGGCAGCCGGGCGTTGCGCCTGGAATTCATCCATTATTCCTCCTTCTGGATCGGCGAGACGCCGCATCATCAGGCGGTGCTCTTCGACGAACCGGCGGACGCGCTCGTCCATTACCGGGGGGCACGCGTCTTCGCGATCTCGGCGGACCGGAGCTGCACCGGATTCCACGCGGGCCTTACCCGCGAGCAGGCGGAATCCGGCCGTCTGGAGGGCCAGGAAGCGCAGCTCGGCGCCGGCGGCGCGCTGGCCTGGGCATTCCCGAACGTCGCACCCGGCGATGCCGTCGAGCTCACGCTGTACCTGGCCGCATCGGACCGGATCGAACCGGCGCTGGACAAAATTGCGGAGCTGCGCGCCGCCACGTTCGCCGGACTGCACGACCGGACCGCCGCCTGGTGGCGGGAATGGCTCCGCGCGGCCCGTCCGTGCCCGATCGCCGACGACCGGATCCGCAGCCTGTACGAGCGCTCGCTGCTCGTCATGAAGCTGATGAGCGACGAGCTGTCCGGCGCCGTCATCGCCGCGCCGGAGATGGACGAATCATACGCCCGCTCGGGCGGATACGGCTACTGCTGGGGCCGGGACGCCGCGTTCATCGCCAGCGCCTTCGATCTCGCCGGGCTCGGCGAACTGTCGGAGAAATTTTTCCGCTGGGCGCTCGCCGCGCAGGACCGCTCGGGCGCCTGGCAGCAGCGGCACTATCATGACGGAACGCTCGCGCCGTCATGGGGGCTGCAGATCGACGAGGGCGCCTCGATCCTCTGGGGCTTGTGGCGCCACCGCGAACTGACCGGCAGCGAGTGGGTGCTGAGCGACGAGGTATGGCGTGCGGTCGAAGCGGGCGCCGATTTCCTGGTCCGCATGCTGGACGACAACGGCCTGCCGAAGCCGACCCATGACCTGTGGGAAGAACGGGTCGCGCAGCACGCCTATTCCTCGGCGGCCGTTTACGGCGGCCTCGAAGCGGCCGCGCGCATCGCGGAAGCGCGGGGACGCCGGGATCGGGCCGACGTGTGGCGCGAAGCGGCGCAACGCGTGCGGGAAAGCATCTCCGCCCGCCTGTGGGACGGGTCGCGGGAATGCCATTACCGCTCGATCCGCCTGACCGTGCCGGAAGAACGGTACCGCGAGGCCGTCCGGGCGGGTGCCGGCGGCACGGTGCAGCGGACGGCGAAGGGCTATGTGAAGTATGTGCTGGACGTCGATCCCGTCGTCGACGCGAGCCTCCTGGGCCTTGCGATTCCGTTTGCGGCGCTCGACCCGGACGACGAGCGGATGGCGAAGACGGCCGACCGGGTGCAGGAGCTACTGTGGGTTCCCGACGTCGGCGGCATCAAGCGCTACGAGGACGACCGGTACATCGGCGGCAACCCGTGGATGCTGACCACGCTGTGGCTGGCGCAGTTCCGGATCGCCCAGGGACGAACGGAAGAAGCCGAGCGGCTGATCGAATGGGCGATCGACCATCAGACGTCCTTCGGCCTGCTGCCCGAGCAGATCGACAAGGACAGCGGCCAGGCGGCATGGGTCGTGCCGCTCACCTGGTCGCACGCGATGTTCGTCCTCGCTGTCCGGATGCTCGCCGACAGCCGGAGCGCCGGGGCCGGAAGCCATGCTTGACGCAAAATCCCGACGGTCAGATTCCCGATGATCCAAAATCCTTCCCGATGATCCAAATCCGGCAAGACGAAGTTCACGCCCGCGGGCGCACGAAGAAGCCCGGCCGTCTCCTCCGAACGGGGGATGCGGCCGGGCTTTCTTGCGCCGATCCTGCCCTCAGCCGGGAATGGGACGGACGGAGAGGGGCGCCCGTCGCGGATCCCGGTGCAGGAGGCCGGAACCGGAGCCGTTCCTCCAACGGGCCGGCATCGTCTTCCTCTGCTAAGACGCAAATCCTCCATCCGGCCCGACGCATCGAATTCGACGACATGCCCGTTCATCGACGGACACGCCGGTGCCCGATCCGACATGCAGGACGACGGCCCGTTCCTCTTCGCCGTCCGTGTCGAAATCCGCCAGATGCAGGCCGGGCGCAATGCCCCGCGGCGTCATGTATCCCCTGCCGAACTCATGTATCCCCAGCCGAACGACCGCTCGTGCCGTCCGATCCGCAGCACCACACCGTCGTCCGCGACGGGCCGACCTCGTTTTCCGCAACATCACCGGAAAAACGAAAAACCGCCGGCCGTACAGCCGACGGTTATGTTCGGGTAATGGTGGGTTCTCAGGGACTCGAACCCTGGACCTGATGATTAAGAGTCACCTGCTCTACCAACTGAGCTAAGAACCCAACGCAGATGATATCACGTTCGACAAGTCCGTGTCAACATCTTTGCGCAAAAAAATTTTGCCAGATGCGAAGCCTCCTGAATTCGTTTCGCCGTCCGCCGTCTGCCGGACGCGTCGAATCCGGTTCGACTGCATGCAAGCGGCAGACGGCAGGTGCCGCCGCTCGGGATGCCGGAACCGCTCGTGGACATGCCCGGCAAGACCGGTCTGCGCAAGGCCAAGGAAAAACAGCCCCGGAGGGGCTGCCTCGTTCATCGGTATGGTGGACCTTAGCGGGCTCGAACCGCCGACCTCTTCGCTGCCAGCGAAGCGCTCTCCCAGCTGAGCTAAAGGCCCGAGTCGTTCGATCGGCCGCGCATGGAATCAAATGCGGCAACGGAAGATAATATAGCACGAGTCCGGCCCGCCTGTCAACCATCTGACTTGTTTTCCATCGCATGTTTTTCGAGCAGATTGGTCAGCTCGCGCATGAACATGTTGATGTCCTTGAACTGCCGGTAGACGGACGCGAACCGGACGTACGCCACCTCGTCGACTGGATAGAGCAGCTCCATGACGAGTTCGCCGATCTCGCGGCTCTCGACCTCGGCCTTCGCCGTCGCGCGGATTTCCTTTTCGACCTCGGATACGAGCACCTCGAGCCGCTCGACCGGGACGGGCCGCTTCTCGCAGGCCTTGAGCAGACCGCGCAGAATCTTGTCGCGGCTGAACTCCTCGCGCCGGCCGTCCTTCTTGATGACGAAAAGGGGCGTCTCCTCGACCGTCTCGAACGTCGTGAAGCGGCGGAAGCACCGCTCGCATTCGCGGCGGCGGCGAATCGATTTGTTCTCGTTGGCCGGCCGCGAATCGAGCACCTTCGTGCCGGGATGTTCGCAATACGGACATTTCATCGGTTACGCAACCTCCAGACGTGGCGGGATCATCGGGCAGGCATGGGAACAATTCACCAGCGCCGAACCGTCATGATGCGCGTCGAATCGCACATAATACAGGTACCACACGCAAGGGAGGTGAGCGAAGATGCCGGGCGCAAACCGCAACAGCAATCAACTGGTCGTGCCGCAAGCGAATGCCGCACTGGACCAGATGAAGTATGAGGTTGCCCAGGAGCTGGGCATTGCCCTCCCGCAGGACGGGTACTACGGCAACATCACGACGCGTGAAGCCGGCTCCATCGGCGGTTACATCACGCGGAAGCTGGTGCAAATCGCCGAACAAACGCTGGCGGGTCAGTACAGGTAACGAAACCGATCCATCGCGGCAAATGAGGCTTTATCGTCGGGCCAGGTGCTTCCGCCGTAAGGGCGGCGGGCATCCGGCCTTTTTCATTGGGCGCGAAAGCGGCCGGATCCGTCACCACTCCGGATAGATCGATTTGTATTTATTATAAAAGTAATGAACGCGTTGTACATACCGCCGCGTCTCGCCGAACGGAATGTCGTCGCTCGTTTCGAGTCGTCCGTCCCAGACGCCTTCCGCGAGCCACGCGCGCACGTTTCCGGGGCCCGCGTTGTAGGCGGCGACGGCGGCTGCCGTGTTGCCGTCGAACTGCCGGAGCAGCGAGGCCAGATACCAGGTGCCCAGCTCGATGCCGACGTCCGCGCGGTCCCGGATGTTGTCCGGCGTCACGCCTTCGTAGCCCGCCCGCCGCGCGATCCATTCCGCCGTATCCGGCATGATCTGCATGATGCCGAGCGCGCCTTTGGACGACACCCTTCCGGTCCTGAAGTTCGATTCGACGCGGATGACGGCCGCGACGAGATGCGGCTCGACGCCGTGGACCAGCGCACTCGCCCGGATGTCGTCCCGGTAGGCGACCGGATACAGGCGCTGCTTCACCCAGGGGCTCTGTTCGGCATACAGGATCGCCGCGAGCAGCAATAATCCCGCCAGCAGCCATCCGCGCCTCTTGCTTCCGCGCCGCCTCATGGCTTCCGATTTCCCGCCAGCTCGCGCCAGAGCGCTTCCACCTGCCGCCCGGTCGATTCGAGACTTCCGCCGTTGTCGATGATCCAGTCCGCGAGTTCCTTCTTGCGTTCGATGTCCATCTGGGCGTTGATGCGCTCCAGGGCCTGCGCTTCGGTCAACTCCGGATTCCGCGCCATCAGCCGCCTGATTTGCACCTCGCGCGGCGCGTAGACGACCACCACGCCGTCGTACAGTCCCTGCTGGCCGGTCTCGTACAGCAGCGGAACGTCCGCGACGACGATCCGGCCGGGCTCGTCCGCCTTGACCCGCCGGATGCGCGACCACATGCGCTCGCGGATGGCCGGATGGGTGATCGCCTCCAGCCGCTTCCGCTTCTCCGGATCGGCAAACACGATCTCGCCCAGCTTCCGCCGGTCCAGCGTGCCGTCATCGCGGATGACGGCTTGTCCGAAGACGACGGCGATTTCGGCCAGCGCCGGCTCGCCCGGCATGACGACTTCGCGGGCGATCCGGTCGGCGTCGACGACGAAGGCGCCGCGTTCCGCCAGCATGGCGGCAACCGTGCTCTTGCCGCACGCGATGCCGCCGGTCAATCCGATGATCAATACCGTCACCTCATCACATGTCAATCAGTCGGGCGATGCCCGTCACGATCAGAATGAGTCCGGGCAGGACGGACACGGCCTTCGCGCCGCCGAACCGGAGCGCGAACTTCCGGCCGAACTTCAGTCCCGCCAGCAGAAAGGTGCCGCTCGCCGCGGCGATCAGCACGGATGCCGGAAGCGCGGGATAGCCGACCATCGCCGCCCCGATCCCCGCGCCGAGCGCATCGAGCGACAGCGCGAAGCCGAGCGGCACCGCCTCCGACGCGGAGATCGTGCCCGACCGGTCCGTATCGGCCGCATGCGGCGCGCGCAGAATACAGATAACCAGGCCGAGCCGGCGCAGCTCGATGCGCGCGAGGGTCGCTTCCCCGGCCCCTTCGTCCGCCGGCTCCCTCCCGTCCGCTTCGCATCCGTCCCCGCCGTCGTCGCCGCGCCGCAGCTGCGCGAGCGCCCACAGACCGACCGCGATCAGCAGCACGGCGCCCGCCGCTTGCGCGACCGTCGGCGGCAGAAAGCCTGTCAGCCAGCCGCCGGCCGTCATCGCGAGCCAGACGGCGGCTCCGGAGCAGGCCGCGATGATGAGGACGGACGGGACCGGAATCCGGATGCCGCGAATGCCGTAGGATGCGCCGACGCCGAATCCGTCGAGACTGACCGCCAGCGCGAGCAGCGCCAGCGACGCGCCCGTTGCGAACATGGAACGCCCCTCCCCGCACGGGCCCCCGAGGGCCGCCCAAAGATGACTATGCCATCATATGCGGGGATGGAACCGGGGTGATTACGTGGGGGATATCCGCCGCGGGATCGCGGCGGGCGCCTTGCCCCTGGGACTTCGCGCGCGGGCTTTTCGGTACGGCTGGCAGACCGGACAGACATGGGTGCCGCGCCCGCCGAGCACCGTCTTCACGATCGCTGTCCCGCAGGTCCGGCACGGCTCGCCCTCCCGGCCGTACACGTGCAGGCGGAGCTGGAACATCCCCATCTCTCCCTGGCCGTTCACATAGGATCTCACCGACGAGCCGCCCGCATCCACCGCCTCCCGCAGCGTCGCGCGGATCGCTTCGTGAAGCCGCGTCCACTCGGCCGGGCGAAGCGACGACGCCGGCCGCTCCGGATGGATGCCCGCCCGGTGCAGCGACTCATCCACATAAATATTGCCGAGCCCCGCGACATAGGCCTGGTTCAGCAGCAGCGGCTTGATCGGCGCCTTGCGATGGCCGAGCAGCCGGCGCAGCGCCTCCGCGGTGAAATCGTCCTCCAGCGGCTCGATCCCCAGCCTGCTCAGCGGCGGCTGTTCGAACTCCTCTCCCGGCCGGAACAGGTGCATCGTGCCGAACTGGCGGACATCCCGGTAGCGGAGATCCGTGCCGTCCGTCAGATGGAACAGCACGTGGGTGTGCTTCTCGACCGGCTCGTCCGAGGGGCAGACGCCGTACCGCCCCTCCATGCGCAGATGCGAGACGAGCACGAGGTCGTCCAGCACGAACCGCAGGAACTTCCCGCGCCGGTGGATGCTCCGGATCGTCCGTCCCTCGAGCGCCGCGGCGAACGCCTCCGGCTCCTCCGGCCGGCGGATGATGCGGGGAAGCCGCACCGTCACGGCGCGGATCGTCTTGCCGGCGACGAGTTCGTTCAGCGTGCGCGCCACGGTCTCGACTTCAGGCAGTTCCGGCATGTCGTCTCCCCCTCTCCTCCGGCGGCCGTTTCATTTCGCTTCGTACCAATTTTTTCCATAACTCACATCCGCTTTGAGCGGCACGTCCAGCGCGATCGCGTTCTCCATCACGTGCGGCACGAGCTCCTTCATCGTCTCGAGCTCGTCCTCCGGCACCTCGAACACGAGCTCGTCGTGCACCTGCAGCAGCATCCGGCTGCGCAGCCCGCGGGCCCTCAACTCCTCGTCCATCCTTACCATCGCGAGCTTGATGATGTCCGCGGCCGTGCCCTGGATCGGCGTGTTCATCGCGGTACGTTCCGCGAAGGAGCGGAGATTGTAGTTCGACGCGTTGATCTCCGGCAGATACCGCCGACGTCCGAGCAGCGTCGTCACGTAGCCGTCCCGGCGCGCCTGCTCGACGATGTCGTCCATGTAACGGCGCACGCCCCGGAACACCGCGAAATACTGCTCGATGAACGCCGCCGCCTGTTTGCGCGGGATTTTCAGGTTCGTCGCGAGCCCGTAGTCGCTGATGCCGTAGACGATCCCGAAGTTGACGGCCTTCGCCTGCCGGCGCATGTTCGCGTCCACCTGATCCGCCGGCACGCCGAACACGTCCATCGCCGTCTTCGTGTGGATGTCCATGCCGGAGCGGAACGCCTCCTTCAGCCGCTCGTCGCCGGAAATGTGGGCGAGCACCCGAAGCTCGATCTGCGAGTAGTCGGCGGCGAGGATGTACCAGCCCGGCTCGGACGGCACGAACGCCTTGCGGATGCGCCGGCCCTCCTCGATCCGGATCGGGATGTTCTGCAGGTTCGGGAACTGGCTCGAAAGCCTTCCGGTCGCGGCGATCGTCTGCCGGTAGTACGTGTGGACCTTGCCCGTCTCGCGGCGGATTTCCTTGAGCAGCCCCTCGATGTAGGTTGACTGCAGCTTCGAGAGCAGCCGGTATTTGAGGATGAGGCCGACGATCTCGTGGTACGGCTCCAGCTCCTCCAATACCTCGGCGTCCGTCGAATAGCCCGTCTTCGTCTTCTTCCGGGCGGGCAGCCCGAGCTTCTCGAACAGGATCTCGCCGAGCTGCTTCGGCGAGTTCAGGTTGAACTCGGTGCCGGCGAGCCGGTAGATCGCCGAGATCAGATCGGCGATCTGGCGCTCGAGCTCGCGGCCGATCGCCTCGAGCTCGTCCGCGTCGACCGCGACGCCCTGCCGCTCCATGCCGCACAGCACACGCGAGAGCGGCTGCTCGAGCTCATGGTAGAGCCGGCGCATGCCGAGCCGCTCGAGCTCCCGCTGCTGCAGCGGCGCGATCCGCCGGATCGTGTCGCACTTCCGCGCGAGGTGTCCGGCCAGCGTCTCCGCGTCCGGCACCGCGAACTTCGCGCCCTTGCCGTATACGTCGTCATCCGACCGGACCGGCGGCAGCCCGTATTTCGCCGCGAGGCTGCTGATGTCGTCGCCGCCTCCGGTCGGATCGAGCAGATAGGCGGCCAGCAGCACGTCGAAGCCGTAGCCGTCCAGCTCCATCCCGTCCCAGCCGAGGACGAGCGCGGCCTTGTGCAGATCATAGCCGGTCTTCGGCCGCTCCGGATCGGCCAGCCATTCCCGTACGGCGGAAGCGCCGGGCGACCGCAGCGCATCGGGATCGAGGACGTGCACGGCGTCGCCGATCGCGATCGCGACGCCGAGCAGCGCCGCCTGGTGCGGATTCTCGCCGGCCGTCTCGATCAGGACCGACTCGGCCCGCCGGAGCGCATCCGCGTCCAGCTCGCCGGCCGTAGCCGGCGTATGCCGCACGATCCGCAGCTCGACCGGCTCCGCCTGTTCCGCCCCGGCGGCCCCGTCCGCCGGCTCCGCTCCGGCGTCGTTCAGGCCAAGCCGCTCCATCAGCGAGCGGAAGCCGAGCTTCTTCATCACGGCGGCCAGCTTGTGCCGGTCCCATCCGTTGAACGCGATCTCCGCTTCGCCGCGGTCCAGCGGCACCTCGCGGAAGATCGTCGCGAGCTTCTTGCTCAACAGCGCGTCTTCCCGGTGCCGCTCGACGTTCTCGCGCATCTTGCCCTTCAGGTTCGCGGCGTTCGCGAGCACGTTCTCGACCGAACCGTACTCGCGCAGCAGCTTGAGCGCCGTCTTTTCGCCGACGCCCGGAATGCCGGGAAGGTTGTCCGACGGGTCGCCCATCAGCCCCTTCAGATCGATGATCTGCCGCGGTTCCAGCCCGTATTTTTCCCGGACCTTGTCCGGCGTGTACCGCTCCACCTCGCTGATCCCCTTGCGGGTGATCGCCACCGTCACGCGGTCCGAGACGAGCTGCAGCATGTCCTTGTCGCCCGTGACGATCAGCGTCTCCCTGCCGGCCTCCTCGGCGATCCGCGACAGCGTGCCGATGATGTCATCGGCCTCGTAATGTTCGAGCTCGTAATGCGCGACGCCGAGCGCGTCCAGAAGCTCCTTGATGAGCGGGAACTGCTCGCTCAGCTCCGGCGGCGTCTTCTCGCGCCCGCCCTTGTAATCCTCGTATCCTTCGTGCCGGAACGTCACCTTGCCCGCGTCGAACGCGACGAGCATGTGCGTCGGCTTCTCTTCTTCAATCAGCTTGAGCAGCATCGTCGCGAACCCGTACACGGCGTTCGTGTGCATGCCGGCGGCGTTCGTCAGCGTCGGCATGGCGAAGAACGCGCGGAACGCGATGCTGCTGCCGTCAATCAGGACCCATTTGTCCACTGGCCGCACCTCGCTATGAACCGTCTACCGACTACTATAACACATTCGCCCGTCCGTCGCCCGCTTTCAGGCAAAAACGCCGCCTCCGAATTCGGAAGCGGCGACGATCCGCGATATTCTGCGTTGTGCTTCCATTGGCTTTACGGCCAGAATGCGCAGCCGTTTGTAGTCGATGTGCCAGGCCCCGTCCGTGAACAGGGAGTCGCGCGTTTCGGATTCGCCGGCCGCGATCGCGGTTACTTTTTCCCCGTCGGTCAGCCCGTCGAAAAAGAAATCCGCGAACCCCCGCAGCCACACCCTGAGGCCCTTGTCCCCTTCCTTCATCGGCGTCGGGCGGTCGAAATGGGCGGCGTACACCGTTGGAACGCGGCGGCATGCGTCCCTTGCGCTTCGAACGGTACGTTGTACCGTTGCAGCCCGGGCATTCACCGGTTCAAATCCGGCCTGCGGTTCGTCACCAGATAGACGACCGCCTCGCCGATGTTCGTCGCGTGGTCGGCGATTCGCTCGAGATAGCGGCCGACGAAACTGAGCAGCATCGCCTGCGTCGAATCCTGCGCATCGGCCGGCCGGAGCGCGAACAGCTCCCGCAGCACGTTGCCGTAGATCGCGTCGACCGCATCGTCGTCGCGGGCCATTTTGTACGCGAGATCGACGTTCTCGTGCAGAAACGAACGGATCGATTCCCGCGTCATCGTCTGCACGAGCTCCGCCATCTTCGGCAGATCGACGAGCGGCTTGATCAGCTCCTGTCCTTCGAGGCGCAGCGCGGCCTTCGCGATGTCGACCGCGAGATCCCCCATCCGCTCCAGATCGTTCGAGATGCGGAACGCGACGAGGATGCGCCGCAAATCCTTCGCGACCGGCTGCTGCGTCGCGATCAGCCGCGTGCCGAGCTCGGCGACCCGCTCCTCCAGCCGGTTGAGCCCGGGATCCTCCGCGATCACCCGTCGCGCGGCCTCGCCGTCGAGCGTCTGCAGCGCCCGCATCGCCGCTTCGATCGCCCGCTCGACGCGTTCGCCCATTTCGAGCAGCAGCTCCTTCAGTTCTTCCAGGCCTTCATCAAAACCGACCCGCCTGATCATGCGCGTTCCACTCCTTTCCGCCGGATGATCCGTCATCCGAACCGGCCGCTGATGTAGTCCTCCGTCCGCCTGTCGGACGGATTCGAGAACAGCTTCTCCGTGTCCGCGCTTTCGACGACCTCGCCGTTCAGGAAGAAC
Organism: Thermobacillus sp. ZCTH02-B1; assembly: GCF_002159085.1. Lineage (GTDB taxonomy): Bacteria > Bacillota > Bacilli > Paenibacillales > Paenibacillaceae > Thermobacillus. The sequence continues at coordinate 113,868 of NZ_LZRU01000043.1, read as the reverse complement.
ACGGTCCGGTCCGAGACGCGCGCCGCCTGGTGCATGTTGTGCGTCACCATCACGATCGTGTAGCGCTCCTTCAGCTGCTGCACCAGCTCCTCGATCTTCAGCGTCGAGATCGGGTCGAGCGCGGACGTCGCCTCGTCCATGAGCAGGATGTCCGGCTCGACCGCAAGCGCCCGGGCGATGCAGAGCCGTTGCTGCTGGCCGCCCGAGAGGCTGAGCGCGGAGCGCTTCAGATGATCCTTCACCTCGTCCCACAGCGCGGCGGCCTTGAGGCTCGCCTCCACGATCTCGTCGAGCCGGCTCTTCTTCCGGATGCCGTGCAGCCGCGGACCGAAGGCGACGTTGTCGTAAATCGATTTCGGAAAAGGATTCGGCTGCTGGAACACCATTCCGACCTTCTTGCGCAGCGTCTCGACGTCGACCTCCGGCGAGTAGATGTCCAACCCGTCGATCCGGATCCGCCCTTCGACCCGCGCGCCCGGGATGAGGTCGTTCATCCGGTTGAGCGAGCGGAGCAGCGACGACTTGCCGCAGCCGGACGGTCCGATGAAGGCGGTGACGGCCCGCTCCGGGATGTCGAGCGTCACGTTCTTCAGCGCGTGGAAGTCGCCGTAGTACAGATTGAGCCGTTCAATCTCGATGAGCGTTCGCATCGGTCGGAGCTGCGCGCGGCCGGCAAAGCCGTCGGTCATCGTCATGGACATGGGGCATTCCTCCGGATCGTCAGATTTGCTTCGAGTACTTGTTGCGCAGCAGAATCGCCGCGAAATTCATGAGCAGGAGCAGCGCGAGCAGCACGAGGATGCCGGCGGCGGCCAGCTCGTGGAATTCGGGCTGCGGGCGCGACATCCAGTTGAATATCTGGATCGGCATGACGGTGAACGGGTCCAGTACGCTCTTCGGCAGGAACGCGACGTAGGTGAGCGCGCCGATCATGATGAGCGGCGCGGTCTCGCCGATCGCGCGCGACATCGCGAGGATGACGCCCGTCAGGATCCCGGGCAGCGCCGACGGCAGCACCGCGCGCGACACGGTCTGCCACTTGTTCGCGCCGAGGGCGTAGGCCGCTTCGCGGCGCGACTTCGGCACGGCGCGCAGCGCCTCTTGCGCGGCGACGATGATGATCGGCAGCACGAGGATCGTCATCGTGAACGCGCCGGCAAGCAGGCTGCGCTGCAGCATGAGCATGCGAACGAACAGGGTGAGCCCCAGAATGCCGTAGACGATCGACGGAACGCCGGCCAGCGTGCGGATGTTGAGCCGGATCAGCCGGGTGAGGCGGCCGCGGCCCGCGTATTCCTCGAGCCATATCGCGGCGCCGACGCCCAACATGAAGCTGATCGGCAGCATGATGCCCAGCATGTACATCGAGCCGACGATCGCGGATTTCATGCCGGCGCGGTCCGCGCGGCGGGACGGGAAATGTTCGAACAGCTCGGGCCTCAGGCGCCCGATCCCGTCGATCAGGATGTCGATCAGCAGCGCGCACAGCGCGACGACGCCGACCGACGTCGCCGCGGCGAATAACAGATGAAGGCAAAAATCGATCTTCCGGCGGCGGGCGATTTGCTCCCGGTTCGCACTGCGCAGAAGGTCCATGGTCAATATTCCTCCCGGAATTTCCCGGCCACGTACTGCGCCAGCAGGTTCAGCAGGAGCGTGATGACGAACAGCGCCGTCCCGACCGCGAAGATGCTGCCGTACTCGATCGAGCCGCGCTGCGTGTCGCCGAGGCTGACCTGCACGATGTAGGCCGTCATCGTCTGGATGCTCTCGAGGGGATTCACCGTCAGATTCGGCGTCGCGCCGGCCGCCACGGTGACGATCATCGTCTCGCCGACCGCCCGCGAGAACGCGAGCACGAACGAGGCGACGATGCCCGACAGCGCCGCGGGCAGCACGATCTTGAGCGCCGATTCGAACCGCGTGGCGCCAAGCGCGTACGCGCCGTCGCGCAGGCTCTTCGGCACGGCGTTCATCGCGTCCTCGCTGAGCGACGTCACCATCGGAATGATCATGATGCCGACGACGATGCCGGCGCTCAGCGCGTTGAAGATGCCGGTCTCCGGAAAAATCGCCCGCACGATCGGCGTCATGAAACTCAGGGCAAAATAACCGTAGACGATCGTCGGAACGCCCGCGAGCACCTCGAGAATCGGCTTCACGACGTTCCGCATCCGGCGCGGCGCGTATTCGCTGAGATAGATCGCGCTCGCAAGCCCGACCGGCATCGCGACGGCGCAGGCGATGACCGTGATGAGCAGCGTGCCGGCGAGCAGCGGCAGTATGCCGAACGACTTCGGCTCGAAGAGCGGCGACCACCGCGTGCCGGTCAGAAATTCGACAATCGGAACGTCACGGAAGAAAAAGATCGTCTCCGACACCAGCGTATAGACAATGCCGACGCTCGTGATGATCGAGACCGAAGCGCACAGCCCGAGCAGCACGGGCATCAGCCGGTTCATGACCGATCGGCGCCCGTTCCGGAATGCCCGGGCGCCGGCGGCGCGGGCCCGTTTCGGCTTGGGGCCCGTCGCCCCGACGGCCTGCCCGGTCCGCAGACGTTCGACGTTCATGCAGCGAACCCTCCGTCTTTACGATTCCTTAACCTGTGAGGAAAAAAGGCGATGCCGCCGCGCGGCATCACGACATGCACCCGGTATCTGCCGGGCCGGCGCATCCGTCAGGCCCCGATCTTGGCCGCTTCTTCCGCGTACTTCTCGTCCGGAAGCGGCACGTAGCCGACGTCCTTTGCCAACCCGCCGACGTTCCCGATATAGAACCGGACGAAATCCTTCACTTCCGGCCTTTCCTCGAGCGCCTGGTTGTTGACGTAGATGAACAGCGGACGGGACAGCGGCGAGTAGGTGCCGTCTTTGATCGTATCAAGCGAAGGCGCGACCGGACCGCTGCCGCCGTCGATCGGCACGACCTTCAGCTTGTCCGTGTTCTCCTCGTAGTAGGCATAGCCGAAGTAGCCGATGCCTCCCTTGTTCCCGGCAACCCCCCGCACCAGCGTGTTGTCGTCCTCGCTGAAGCTGATTTGGCCGTCGCTGCGGATGCCCGCTTTTTCCAGGATGGCTTCGTTGAAGTAATCGTAAGTGCCGGAATCGGCGCCGGGCGAGAACAGCGTGATCTCCTCCGCCGGCCAGCCTTCGCGGACGTCCGCCCACGTCCTGACCCCGCTGCCTGCAACGAAGATCCGCTTCAGCTCTTCGATCGTCAGGTAGTCGACCCAGTCATTGTCCTTGTTCACGACCACCGACAGGCCGTCATACGCGATGCTCAGCTCCGTGTATGCAATGCCGGCTTCGGCGCAGACCTGCGCCTCCGAATCCTTGATCGGACGGGACGCGTCGGCGATCGGGATCTCGCCGGCACAGAACCGCTCGAACCCGCCGCCCGTGCCCGATGTGCCGACCGTCACGCGTACATCCGGCTGCTCCGCCGCATATTCTTCGGCCACGGCTTCCGTCAGCGGGTAAACCGTGCTGGAACCGTCGATCTCGATCGAGCCGGACAGCTTCGGCTGCTGCTCGCCGTTCCCGCCGCCGGCATTCTCCTTCGCTGCCTTCGCCTGCGAATCGACCGATCCGCCCGAGCCTCCCGAACCGCCGGCAGCGCTCGTCGTACCCCCTTCATTGCCGCCGTTTTCGCCATTTCCGCTTCCGCAAGCCGCCGCGAGCACCATCACGGCCGCCATGACAAACGGCAGAAATCCCTTGCGCAGCATCGACATTCGCGTACCACTCCTTGTGATTTGTCAGGGTATGCTGAAGGATTCCACCGCTTATGCTACCGGGCGAATGTCATATCCGGCCCCATGCTTTGTAAAGCGAATGTTAAATGTAAATTGTGAGGCGTCACGGGAAAACCAAAAGCCGACGGCGGCAACCATCGGCAATCGGGATCGGCATCATGCCGGCCATATGAAAACATCCGATGACGGAAACGGTCATCGGATGATCAAGATCGGCTCTGGAATCCCTTCAAAAAAATACGTTACGAATCCTCCATTAGAAGGAATTCCCGCGAACGCTGGCGAAATATGTTCGTGCAGGGAACACCGCGGCCTCCATGGCGCGCGGAGAGCGGCAAGGAGCGTCAAAATGGACGTCTTGGATGTCTTGGGTTTTCTTTTCTTCTCGGCACTCGAATGGCTGGCTTTGATCGTCTTTACGTTCGCCATTTTCAAGTTTCAGCTCCCCGGATACTGGGGACGGCTGTTATTGGCTTCCTTTATGCTTTCGCTTGTGTCCTACATGATTTTCATGGAATTGGAACTGGTCATGTACGGACCCCTGATCCAGATTCCGATCGTTATCCTTTATTTCTGGCAAAACTTCCGGATTCCAGTTTTCTATGCCGGACTGATGGTGGTGAATGGTTACGTCTTCTATACCTTGACACAGGCAGCCATTCTGATCGTTTTTCAAGCCCTCGGCATTACGATCATTCCAAACGAGGCCGAGGCGTTCGGCGCCCAAACGCTGACCGCCGGCATTGCTTTTCTGATTGCCTGGCTCTTGATTCGCTCGAATTGGGGTTTTACCTTCGTGCCGGACGCCGAACGCGTGAAAGTTCCCTGGAACAGACTCAATGTCCGTTTGCTCGTTATGATCATTTTGGGTTATATCGTGAATTCCCTGTACAACTTCCTTTATTTTATGGGTTTCAGGCCGTTCGTGGTGTTGTCGCTGGGTGCCATAGCGTTGGGGATTCTCCAGTATCATGTCTTCAAAAAGGAGTACCATGAGTTTGGTTGAATCTTGGGCCGAGAAATTGGCGATCAAAATCAAGCAGGCGAATCCGGAACAAACCGCAAGCGTTCCCGTCATGAAATTCGCTCTGATCATCGTCATCAATTTTACGGTTCCGGTTATCGCCGCCATGGCATTCGGCATTTCGACCGGTAAAGGGGCCGAAACGCTGACGGCAGTAAGTTATCTCTTGTGTTTACGCATGCTGTCGGGCGGGTACCATTTCGAGCGTCCGTTACCGTGCATGCTGATAACCTTTTTAATTGTCGCCGTTCCACCGCACATGGACATGGCCGAACAATGGACGCCGATCCTGACGGGAATAGCCTTGATACTCGTATTGCTGTTGGCTCCCGCCAACATGAAAGGATACAATACGATTCCCGAAACATACTATCCGCTGTTAAAAATTGTTTCCGCATTAATTGTGTGCAGCAATTTCCTTTTCTTTTCGGAAACGGCTGCCATCGTGCTGGCCGTACAGGGATTCACCCTGTTATTTCGGAACAAGGAGGTGAAATCGACATGAAGCAACTGGCGGCAAAGCTGTTGTCCGGTGTCCTGAACGGTATTGCCGGGATGTTCGTGAAAACGGCATCCCCGATGCTGTACCGTCCCGAGATCCCGGAAGAGCTGAAGAAGTAACCGCGCCGAGCATCAAGGGCTGCCCGCGGGGGTTTCGCCGCGGACAGCCCTTGGTCCCGATTATGGAGTGGATTGGATATGCGCTTCCCGGTAACCCGCGATCCGGGCAATTTCACCGAAGTAATCGAACTGGACCTGAGCGATGTCGACTTCATCGAGACGCATTCGTCCGGCTATGTCGTGTTCCACCGCGGGGATGAAATCTTCTATCCGCTGATTCCGAAACTGTCCGTGCTCGAGACGCACCTCGAGCGATTCGGATTCCTGCGCCTGGACCGGACGAATCTGAGCAATCTCGGGAAGATCAGGCGGTTCGACGAAGAGCGGCTGCTGGTCTTCTTCAGCGATACGGTAACGAAATCCAGCAAATATTCCACCGTCTCTACCAGAATGAAGCGAACGCTGAAAGAACGTCTCGCTTTCCGAAACGGGCAACGATAACCCGCCCCTTGTCCGGGGCGGGTTTTTCATTCCGCTCCTTCCACGAGCTCCGGCAGCTCGTCCAGCCGATCGATCCTTGCGGCCGGAACGATGCCGTGCTTCGCCAGATCGTGCCTCGGGCGATAGGCGGCGAACGCGACGCCGGCGCCGGCGGCCGCCGCGCCGTCAATCCACGAATCCCCCACCGCAAGCCAGCGATCGGGCGGGATGTCGGGACGTCGCGTGAGGATGGCGCGGATGCCGGCCGGCGAGGGCTTAAGCTCCGGTACCGATTCCCGGCCCGCGACGATGTCGAAGCAATGACGGATGCCGGTCTCGCAGAGCGCCCGCTCCGCGGCGGCCTCGGCGTTGTTCGTCAGCAGCGCGAGCGTAAGGCCGCGCCCGCGCAGCCGCTCCAGCGTCTCCCGCGCCCCCGGTTCCAGCGAGGCGCCGCGCAGCCCTTCCGCTTCGTGTCGGGCGCAGATCTCCCAGACCCGATCCAGCGCATCGCCGTCGAGTCCGCGCCCGACCGCGAGCTGAATGAGCGAAACCGTCGTGCCATCCTCCGCTTCGCCCGACGTGAGGTATCCTTCGCGGATGAGCCAGCCGCCCACTTCGCGCCGCATCGCCGCGTAGTCGATCCGGGAAGCGAGCAGCGTGTTGTCCATGTCAAAAAGGACCGCCCGTACGCGGAAGCGCGCCTTCGCCATCAGCGCTTCTCCCGGACGTAGAGCCGCGACGTCTCCTCCCAGATCTCGCCCGGCGCGAGGCTGAACAGCCCGATCTCCTCCGCCGGAAGATCGACGTTCGGCGCGTTCACGAGGTTGACCTGCGGTTCCGGACAGAAGAAGCCCTCGCGGGCGCCGTTGTTCCAGACCATCCAATGTTTCCAGGAGGTGCCGACATCGTAGATCAGCGTCACGCCGATCCGTTCATCGGTCAGCTCCATTCGGTTGCGGCCGTTCTGCGGCGCCGCCGTGTAATGGTTGTCCATCGGCGCGAAGAACGGGTAAACGCCGTCGGCCTTCATCGCTTCTTCCTCGGGGGAGAGCGGCTGCTTGCGGCCGGTCGGCAGCATCCGCCCGCTCAACTCCCACCGGCTGCCGATCGTCAGCTTCAGCTTATAGTCCCGCGCCGTGCTGCCCGGCGCAAACGGCGCATTGATCGCCGTATGGAAGGCAAGCAGCACCGGCATCTCCTCTTCACCTTCATTCACCAGCGTCAGATGCTGCGAAAGCCCGCGGGCTCCCAGCGCGTAGCGCAGCCGGATCGTGAATCGGAACGGCAGGTATTCGAACAGCTTCTGCCCCTTGTCCACCGTCAGCTTCACTTCCGCGTACGCTTCCTCGCCGTCCGCTCCGTGCCGGACCAGCTCCCAGACCGCGCTGTGCGCGTAGCCGTGCAGGTGGTTGTTCGTCGATTCCTCGTTCACCGGCAATTGATAGACGTTGCCGCGCCACTTGAGCCGGCCGTCCTCGTACCGGTTCGGCGGGAACAGTACCGGGATGCCGTGTACCGCCGGATTCGCCTTGAACGCTTCCATTTCCTCCGGCGCCGGCTCGCGCAGATAGCGATGGCCGCGCGCCGTGTCGCGGAACGCGATCAGGTTGCCGCCGATCTCCGGCAGCAGCGCCGCTTCGTACGAACCCGCGCGCAGCCATACCGCGCGCTCGCCCTGATATTCGCCGATGGCAGCCGAAATGACGCCCATGCCTCTCGTCGTCTCCTTTCCGTCGGATGCCGGTTACCCGCGATAGGCGGCAAGCTTCTGGTTGAGCGGCCGCGTCTGCGCATACACTTCGCGGTAAATGTCAAACAGGCCCCTGTAAGCCTCCACCGCTTCCGGATTCGGCTCGTAGGACGCGGCATGCTTCACGAACTTCGCCGCGCACGCGTCGAGGCTGTCGAACCAACCGCAGCCGTACGCCGCCAGCATCGCCGCGCCGAGCCCGGGACCCTGCTCGTTCTCGAGCGAAACGACCGTCGCGTCGAAGATATCGGCCTGCATCTGCAGCCAGACCGGGTTCTGCGCGCCGCCGCCGATCGAAATGACGCGGTTGATCGTCTTGCCCGTTCCGCGGAAGATCGCGATCGACTCGTTCAACGAGAACGTGATGCCCTCCATGACGGCCCGGGCGAAATGGTCCCGCGTGTGCGAGCCGTCCGCCCCGATGAAGCTCGCGCGGATGACGGAGTCCGCATGCGGCGTCCGCTCGCCGACCAGATACGGCGTGAACAGCAGGCCGCCGGACCCCGGTTTCACGTCTCCGACGCCGCGCAGGAAATCCGCGAACGATTCGTTCGGCGCAAACGTCTGCTTGAACCAGCTCAGCGAATAGCCGGCCGCGAGCGTCACGCCCATCGCATAGAAGGCGTCGGCCTTGCCGTGGTTGAAGAAGTGCACCTTGCCGGCGTAGTCGGTATCCCGGCTCTGCTCGTAGGTCAGGATGACGCCGGACGTGCCGATGCTGCACATCGTCAGCCCCGGAGACAGGATGCCGGCGCCGATCGCGCCGCAGGCGTTGTCCGCGCCGCCGGCGAACACCTTCGTGCCGGCTGCCAGGCCGGTCTTCTCCGCGATCTCCGGCAGCAGGCCGCCGACGTGATCATGCGATTCGACGAGCGGCGGGCAGAACGATTCCGGCAGGCCGAACGCGGCGAGAATCTCCGGGCTCCACCGCTTGTTCGCCACATCGAGCAGCAGCGTGCCGGCCGCGTCCGAATAGTCCATGCGGATTTCGCCCGTCAGCCGGTACCGCACATAATCCTTCGGCAGCACGAACCGTTTTGCCTTCGCGAAGGTGTCCGGTTCGTGCTTGCGGACCCACAGAATCTTCGGCAGCGTGAACCCTTCGAGCGCCGGATTGCGCGCGATGCCGAGCAGCTTGTCTCCGAGCGTCCGCTCGATCTCGCGACATTCGGCCGTCGTCCGCGTGTCGTTCCACAAGATCGCGTTTCTGACCGGCCGGTTCGCCTCGTCGAGCAGCACCAGGCCGTGCATCTGGCCGGAGAAGCTCAGCCCCTCGATTTCCTCCGGGCGCACGCCGGCGGTTGCCGTAAGTTCCCGCAGCGCGCCGATCGTCCCCTCGACCCAGTCCTCCGGCCGCTGCTCGCTCCAGCCGGAACGCTCGTGGAACAGCGGATAGCTTTTCGACGCTTCCGCCCGCACCTTGCCTTCCCGGTCGACCAGCAGAACCTTCACCGCGCTCGTGCCGAGGTCGACGCCGATGACGTAGCTCATGCACAACATTCCTCCCGCAGGGAGCCTCCCGGCTCCCGGATTTTCGGAATTCCGTCCGGTCAGGGACGAACAGCCGGCCATAAGCGGCCGGCTGCGTTCGTCTGGTCCGACAAGCCCGTCATACGCTGAAAATGATTTCGTTGAGAATCATCTTGATTTGTTCCTGACGGCCCGAGCGGTTGACGATCGGCTTGTTCTGGAGCGCGTAGGCCTCGAGGCTCTTCAGCGTCGCCTTGCCTTCCACGATGTCTTTGCCGATGCCCTCGCGGAACGAAGCGTAGCGCTCTTCGATGATCTTGTCGAGGACGCGTTCCTCGATGATCTTCGCGGCCGCCTTCAGGCCCCAAGCGAACGTGTCGACGCCCGCGATGTGCGCGAGGAACAGATCCTCCGGCTCGAACGAGCCGCGGCGAACCTTCGCGTCGAAGTTGACACCGCCGGTCGTGAAGCCGCCCGCCTTCAGGATTTCGTACATCGCCAGCGTGACGCTGTAAATGTCGGTCGGGAATTCGTCGGTATCCCAGCCGAGCAGCAGGTCACCCTGGTTCGCGTCGATCGAGCCGAGCACGCCGTTGATCGCCGCGACGCGGAGCTCATGCTCGAACGTGTGACCCGCCAGCGTCGCGTGGTTCGCCTCGATGTTCAGCTTGAAATGATCCTTCAGGCCGTATTTTTGCAGGAAGGCGATCGTCGTTGCCGCGTCGAAGTCGTACTGGTGCTTCGTCGGCTCCTTCGGTTTCGGCTCGATCAGGAACTGCGCCTTCAGGCCGATCTCCTTCGCATATTCAATCGCCATGTGGTAGAAGCGGGCCAGGTTGTCGAGCTCAAGCGCCATGTCGGTGTTGAGCAGCGTCTCGTAGCCTTCGCGGCCGCCCCAGAAGACGTAGTTCGCCGCGTCGAGCTCCTTGGCCACCTCGAGCATCTTCTTCACCTGGGCCGCGGCATGGGCGTATACATCGGCATTGCAGGACGTCGCCGCACCGAACACGTAGCGCGGATGCGTGAACAGGTTCGCCGTGTTCCAGAGCAGCTTCTTGCCCGTCGACTGCTGGTACTCCTTCAGCATCGCGACGATCGTGTCGATGTTCTTGTGCGTCTCCTGCAGCGTGTCGCCTTCCGGCGCGATGTCGACATCATGGAAGCAATAGAAGTTGATGCCCGTTTTCTCCAGAAATTCGAAGTTCGCCTCGACCCGCGCCTTCGCCTTGTCCATGCCGTCGTACTTGTCCCAGCTCCGGATCATCGTGCCGGCGCCGAACGGGTCCGTGCCGGCGCCCGTGAACGTGTGCCAGTACGCGACGGCGAAGCGGAGATGCTCCTCCATCGTCTTGCCGAGCACGACTTCCTTCGGGTTGTAGTGCTTGTACGCGTAGGGATTGTCCGAGCCCCTGCCCTCGTACTCGATCTTGCCGACGTTCTCGAAATAGGCCATTGCCGACTGACGCCTCCTTGCATTGGAATTCGAAGAAAAACTTGCGCGCATGAAAACGCTTCGATTTCTATTATAGCGCGCTCCACTTTGTTTGTCTATTAAACAAACTAAGAAAGTTCTTGTAATTTTTTAAGTTTTCCGGGCTTCACCGGCTGTCGCGACCGGAAGATCCGCATGTTTCGCGGGCACGATCAAGCTGAAAATTGTAGCACCGCCGTCCGCGGGAAATTGTGAGAATTGTCACATCCTTTTGCAATTGCATATCGCCCGTCCGCCTTTTCTATGTTATGATTACGGGGATGCGCCTTGTCGAAACCCGGCGCACACCGGGCGACCCACGATAAGGCGAACGGACAGGCACGGAAGGGATTGGACGATGCACAGACTGAGCGGCACGGGCGATTCCGCCCTCATCAGACGAATCAATACCGCCATCGTGCTGGAATGCATTCGGAACGAATCGCCGCTCTCCCGCGCTCGCATTTCGGAGCGGACCGGTCTGAACAAGGCGACGGTGTCCAGCCTCGTCGCCAGCCTGATCGACGCCGGCCTCGTGTCGGAGATCGGCACCGGCGAGTCGAGCGGCGGCCGGAAACCGGTCCTGCTGCTGTTCAACGCCGGGGCCGGCCACGCGATCGGCATCGACGTCGGCGTGAATTATATCCGCGGGCTGCTGGCCGATCTGGCGGGCAACCCGGTCGCGCGCCGCGAGATCCGAATCGCGAGGCGCGGACCGGACGAGGTGCTGCCCCTCCTGTACGACGCGATCGGCGAGCTGATCGCCGAGGCGCCGCCGAGCCGGTACGGCATCGTCGGCATCGGCGTTGGCGTCTCGGGCATCGTGGACGGAAGCGGAACGGTGCTGTTCGCGCCGAACCTCGAGTGGCGGAACGTGCCGCTCGGGAAGTTGATCGCGGAGCGTTTCCAATTGCCCTGCGTCGTCGACAACGAGGCGAACGCCGGCGCCGCCGGCGAGCTCGCCTACGGAGCGGGACGCGGCTTTCAGGACCAGATCTACGTGAGCGTCGGGATCGGCATCGGCACCGGCATCATCATCAACCGGGAACTGTACCGCGGCAAGTCCGGTTCCTCGGGCGAGCTCGGCCACATGTCCGTCGAGGCGGACGGCCGCCGGTGCAGCTGCGGCAATCTGGGCTGCTGGGAGCTGTACGCCTCCGAGAAATCGCTGCTCGAACACGGCGAACCGTACGCCTCCTTCGAGGCGGCGACGGCCGCGGCAGAAGGCGGCGACGAACAGGCCGCGCGCCTGCTCGGGGCGATCGGCCGGTATCTGGGCATCGGGATCGCGAACATCGTGAACATTTTCAATCCGGAGGCGGTCATCCTCGGCAACCGGGTCTGCATCGCCGAGCGGTTCGTCCGCGGCGCCATCGAACGCGAGATCGCGACCCGCACGCAGAGCTACAACCGGGCGGGCCTGCGCCTCCTGTTCGCCGAGCTCGGCGAACATTCCGCGGTGCGCGGAGCCGCGGGCTACGCCATCAGCCGCTTCTTCGACAGCCTGAACGGCCCGTCCGCGGGTTGACCTCCGCGCATCCGCTCCCCGCGCCCGTCCCGGGTACACCGCGAGGGAGCGTTTTCCGCTTGCCACTGCGCGCCCGCGTTTGTCTCCCGCGGGCGGTCCGGTACGGTCCGCCGGCGGCTGCTGCGGGCGCTCACATTCGGACGGAACAGGGGGCGACGGCTTGGGCTGGTTGCGTTATCTGTTGCTGTTTGCGATTCTGGCGGGATTGTGCTCCGCCCATCGCGCAGAGGCGGCGGACGACCGGCCGGAGCTCATCCGGAAATGGGAAATCCGGTGGATATACGACGGAGAAGCCGCGGAGTCGAACGCCGGTCCGCCGCGGGAGGACGATCCGTCCTGGACCGCGGCGTCCGCGGGGCGGCCGCCGCGCATGCCGGCGGACGCCGCGGGGCTGTGGGTCCGGTTCGAGATCCCGCCCACCGATTCCTGGCGCCAGCCGGCGCTGCTCATCGACCGGCTGTACGGCCGCAGGCTGGCCGTCTATCTGAACGGCGAAGTGCTGCACGAAACGAACCGCACGGTCCGGTTCGACGTGCACAAGCTGCTGCTGCCGCTTCCGGTCACTTCCGACCCTGCGGCGGTCCTGATCCGCATCGACGAGACGGTGGGACGCGGGGGCGTTTACTCGAACGTCCGGATCGGCGAATTCGACGCGCTGAACGCCGGCTTCATCCGACCGGAGATCGACGACATGGCGCTCAGCGGCGGAATGATCATGATCGGCCTCATCATGCTGGCCTGCTCCGGCTTCCTGACGAGGGAGACGCGGAAGTTCTGGCTGTCCCTCTCGCTCATCGCGCTGTCCGCCGGAACGCTCGTGTTCACGAGTTCGCCCCTGCCCTACATGCTGTTCGAGTCCCGCCATGCATGGCTGCAGACGGCGTTCGAACTCGCGTTCAGCGTATCCGCCCCCGCGTTCATGCAGTTCGCGGACATCGTGTTCCAGGGCCGATATCCGCTCTACTCACGGTTTCGCCGGGCGCTGTGGGGATACGCCGCGCTGTCCTTCCTGACGTACGCGCTGCACGCCGGATTGCCCGGCGGGTTCGAACCGGCCTACGAGCTGATCGCGGTCAGGCTGCTCAATCTTGCGATGACAGCCGCGTTCGCGATCACCGCCGTGCTGGCCGCCGTGGACGCCTTCCGCGGCAACCGGAACGGAGCCGTCCTGTGCGCGGGCGTGTTCTTCCTGACGTCGACGGCGGCCGCCGATTTCGCGCTGTACTTCGCCAGGGATGAAGCGTACGAACCGGTTCTGTGGAAATTCGGCACCTTCGCGCTGCTGGTCACGCTGACCGTCATCCTGTCCGCCGAGCTCGCGCGCAATCACGCCGCCCTGATCGCCTACGCGAAGGAGCGCGAAGAATACAACCGCAGGCTGCAGCGCGCGGAGAAGCTTCGAATCATCAGCGATCTCGCCGCCTCCGTCGCCCACGAGGTCCGCAATCCGCTTCAGGTGACGCGCGGCTTCCTGCAACTGCTCGCGGAGCGGGAAGTGTCGAACCGCCGCTATTACGACATGGCGATCGAGGAGCTGGACCGCGCCTCGTCCATCATCACGGACTTCCTCACCTTCGCGAAGCCGGAGATGGAGGAGTTCACCGTGCTGGATCTGTCCGACGAACTGGAAAAGATCCACGCGATCATGTCCCCGCACGCCTCGCTGAACGGCGTCGCCCTGAAGTTCGACGTCCGGGACGGACTCCGCATCGAGGGCAATTCCTCCCGCTTCAAGCAGGCGATCATCAATTTCATCAAGAACGGCATCGAAGCGACGGAGAACGGCGGCGAGATCACGGTCCGGGCCTACCGGGAGGGCGATCAGGCGGTGATCCGCATCCGCGACACCGGAAGCGGCATGGACGAGGAGCAGATCGCGAAGCTCGGAACGCCCTATTTCTCCACGAAGACCAAGGGCACCGGCCTCGGCCTGATGGTGACGTTCCGCATCATCGAAGCGATGAACGGCTCCATCCATTTCGAAAGCGAAACGGGAAAGGGAACCGAAGTCACGCTCCGGTTCCCCGCCGTTCTTCCGGATTGATCCGTCATCCCCGTTGTCGCGCGTCGAGATTCCGCACCCGGTCGAACAAACTCCGAAAAACGGCATCCCGCCGCACATGATGCGCCATTTTGATCAGATGCCGGCTTCCGTCGAAGCTGAAAGTGCCGCCGTCGTTCAGAATCGGGCTGTGCGCAATGCGGCACGGCACGCTCGACTCGTCCAGCAGCCAGCCGATCGTCGAAATGTCCCAAATCACGCGGGAATACGCGTAGTGGTCATCGCTGCAGGACGCGTACGTCTCGGCGAGATACCGGCCGATCTCGCCGCAATCCCGGAGATGGGCGTCAATCTCCGCCTTCGTCGTGATCAGATGCGAGGCGACTCCCATGCACGGCACGAGCACCAGCGGCACGCCGCAGTCCAGCACGACGCGCGAAGCGTGGACATCCTGGATCATGTTGAACTCGCGGGTGTGGTCCCACCAGGGCGCGTGCCCGCCGAGCCAAATCACGACGATCTTCCCGATGATCGAAGGTTCCATCAGGATGGCCGACGCCACGTTCGTAATGGCGCCGATCGCGACGACGTAAAGCGGATCGTCATCCGGCGAAGCGAGCGTCAGCTCGGCGATGCGCCGGGCCGCGGCGCTCTCGACCGGACGGCCGGGACCGTCCATCCATGCGCGGGAGCCCTCGAGAATCGGAATGTTTCCTTCCACGCCCGCGATCCCGGCGATGCGCCGAAGTTCGTTCAAACTCTTCACCATGCCGTCTTCGGGACCGTCCGAACGCCCGTTGTGGAACGGCGCCGCGCACAGCGCCTCGATCTGCAGCCGGTCCGGCGAACCGAGCGCGAAGACGACGGCGAACTGGTCGTCGATTTCGTTGTACGCGTCGGTGTCGAGCACGATCCGCACCTTTCCCTCCGGATGGCGCAGCCGTCCGAGGCGGAATGCGTCGTCAAGTTCGGGAAAACGGACCTTCATGAAGCGTTCCTCCGATCCTTTGTGCATGGCGCGTTACGGCGCCGGGACGCGGCCTGCCGGCCGGTCCCGCTCATTTATCCTGTTTATCCTGCACGACGTCCTCCGCCGGCGTCTCCGGAGCCGCCGTCGATGCCGGTTCCGGGGCCCGGGAAGCATCCGCGTTGCCCGCGGCCAGCCGGTTCGTCAGCCCCTTGATCAGCGCCTCGACGTCGATGCCCGATACGTCCTTCAGCATCTGCGGCGCCGTCGCCATGAGCGACGTGACATAGTTGCTGACGCGCGCCGCGCCTTCGCCGCTGCCGGTATCGACGACGGTGAGCTTGTCGATGCTCCGGATCGGCTCCGCCACCTTCGCCGCCAGCTCCGGCAGCATCTTGACGATGATGTCGAGCACGGCCGCCTCGCCGAACTTCGCGAACGCTTCGGCGAGCTTCTCCTTCGCCTCCGCTTCGGCCAGCCCCCTGAGCCGGATGACTTCGGCTTCCGCCGCGCCCCGGGCGCGCTCCGCCTCCGCCTCGGCGAGGCCGGCGAGCCGCTTCTGCTCCGCGAGCGCCCGCGCTTCCGCCTCGATCTTGAATTGCAGCGCCTCGGCCTCGCGGATGCGCCGCATCTTCTCCGCTTCCGCAGCCTGTTCGACCGCGTACCGTTCGGCGTCCGCCTTCTTCTTCATTTCCGCGTCATACTGCTTCTCGCGACGGAGAATTTCTTTCTCCTCGAGATCGATCTCGCGCTCCTTGCGCACGAGCTCGACCTTCATCTGCTCCTCGACGACGCTCTGCTTCGTGCGCGCCTCCTGGATCGCGTACGCCTGGTCGGCTTCCGCGCGCGCCATGTCCTGCTCCTTCTTGAAGGCGGCGATCTTCAGCTCCTTCTCCTTCGTCGCCTCGGCGATGTTCGTGTCGCGCAGCAGCTCCGCCTTCATGCCCTCTTCCTCGGCCCGCGCCTTCTGGATGCGCGCATCGCGGATCGCCTCCGCTTCCGCGATTTCGGCGTCCCGCTTCACCGCCGCGATGCGCGGCTTGCCGAGCGCCTCGAGATAGCCGTGCTTGTCGCGCACGTCCTTGATCGTGAACGAGACGATCTGCAGACCCATCTTCTTCAGGTCCTTCGCCGCCACGGCATGCACTTCCTGGGCGAACTTGTCGCGGTTCCGGTACACCTCCTCGACCGTCATCGAGCCGAGGATCGCGCGCAGATGGCCTTCCAGCACCTCCTGCGCCTCCGCCTTGAGCGCCTCGATCGGTTTGCCCATGAACTGCTCGGCCGCCGTCGCGATGTCCTCGATCGAGCCGCCGATCTTGATGATCGCGACCCCGTCCGCCAGCACGGGCACCCCCTGCTCGGTGTACACTTCGGGAGTCGACACGTCCAGCTTGTGCGACAACAGGGAGAGGAACTCGGCGCGCTGGAAGATCGGCAGAATGAACGCGCCGCCGCCGCGGACGATCTTGATCTTGCGCCCTCCCTCGTCAACGAGCGTGTTGCGGTTGCCGAGGAACGAGCCGGTGACGATCATCGCCTCGTCCGGTCCGACCGTCTTGTAGCGCGCCCAGAACGCCAGACCGAGCACGACCAGCACGACGACGACGGCAATCGGAATCCATTCGATCATGTCCTGTCTCCTTTCAACGTAAGATTGCCCGCAAAATCGGAATCCAGCCTGGAGACGTACAGCGTGCCGTCCTTCACCTCAACGACGACCACCTGCGCTCCCGCTTCCACCGGCTCCCCGTCGAAGCTCGCCGCGGTCCGGTTCGTCACCCCGGCCGCCCCCATCCGGAGCATCACCTCGCCGTAACCGTCGGCGGGAATCGGGACGAGCACCTCGGCGATCTTGCCCGCCATCTCCTCGAGCGAATAGCCCGTCGAACTCTCGCTCGACCGCATCGGCCGGACGTAGAAGAAATAGACGCCCGCGCCGATGACGACGGCGGCCAGCAACGCCAAGGCGGCAACCCCGCCCGCGCCGAGGTCCGTGTACCGGCCGAGCAGGATCCCGGCGCCGCCGAACACGGTGACCCCGCCGACGATCGTCGTCGGATGGAGCCAATCCGGCCCGTCCGCCAGAAAGCCGAGCGCGCCGTCGAGCAAGTCGCCCAGCATGTCGCCGAATACGATCGTGACGGCCGCGTACAGAATGCCGATGGTCAGGCATGCCCAATAGAGCGCTTCCATTCGCTTCCCTCCCCGCAAGCCGATTCCGGTGCTACCGGTAGGATATACGAACATTTCCATGAAAAGTTCCATCCAATGTCAGGCATGCTCCCGCGCCGATCCGGCCGGAACGGACTGTTGATTTTTGTCCTTTCCCCTCATTAGAATAAAGTAAACGGGCCGCAGGAAACGTTTGCGCAATTATGCGATTTTGCGAAAGCCGGTGTTGATCCGTGGAAGCCTACAGGGAGAAAGTCGAATACGAGAATCCGCTGCTGTCGTTGAAAATTTTCCGCCCGAAGCGCACCGACGATCTGTTCATCAATTGGCACTACCACCGGGAGATCGAGCTTCTGCTCGTGGAAAGCGGCGAGCTGCACGTCCTGATCGATGACGAGCAGCACTATATCGGACCCGGCGGCATCGTCCTGATCGGTTCGAACCAGCTCCACTGCGACCGCGCGCTTTCGCGGGTGCTGGACTACTACGTGCTGCAGTTCGATCTGGACAAATTTTTCGACGCGAGCACGATGCCCTATCTCCGCTATTTCAACGAAACGCAGCATCCGCTCAGCCGCCTGAACTACATCTTCCGCGAGCAGCCCGAAGTCGCCGCGGAAATCGCCGAATGCGTGAAGCGCATCTTCGACGAGGCCGCCGCCAAGACGATCGGCTACGAGCTGGCCGTGAACATCCTGCTGAAGCGCATCCTGCTGCTCCTCCTGCGCAACGACAACCGCCGCATGCTCGAGGAGCTGGACAGCTTCGACCTGCAGCGGCTCAAGCCGGTTTTCGACTACGTCGAGGCGAACCTGTCCGGCCGCATCCAGGTGGACACGGTCTGCCGGCTCGCGAACATGAGCTATTACTACTTCGTGAAGTTTTTCAAGAAGACGGTGGGCATGTCCTTCACGGAATACGTGAACTTCCGGAAGATCAAGTGGGCGGAGCGGATTCTCCTGACGGAGGACCGGAGCATGGCGGAGGTCGGGGAAATGATCGGCATTCCGAACATGGCGCATTTCTACAAAATGTTCCGGAAATACAACGACTGCTCGCCGAAAGCCTACCAGAAGCGGATGCTCTCCAGGAGCAACAATTAAGGCGCGGACCCGCTGCCCGCGGGGCGCGCCTTCTTGCGATGTCAGGGAATGCCGGGCTCCGGTCAGCCCGGCACGCCCTCTTCCTTCGGCAGCACGAGCTTGTAGCCGACGCCGCGGATCGACTCGATGCGGGCGGATCGCGGGCCCAGCTCGAGCTTCTTGCGCAGCGAGCTGACGTGCACGTCGACCGTCCGCTGGCCGCCGATGTAGTCGAACCCCCACACCGCGTTCATCAGATCGTCGCGCGTCACGACGACGCCCGGGCGCCGCACGAGGTAGAGCAGCACCTCGAACTCCTTCGGCCTGAGCGCCACCGGCTCGCCGTCCGCGGTCACCTCGTACTTGTCCGGATAGATTGCGAGATTGCCGACGCGGATGACGTTCTCCTCCCCGGCCTTCCGTTCCTCGCCGCCGCGCGAGCGGCGCAGCACCGCCGCGACGCGCGCCAGCAGTTCCGCGACGCCGAACGGCTTCGTCATGTAGTCGTCCGCCCCGTGCCGGAGGCCCTGCACCACCTCGTCCTCCGCGTTCCGCGCGGTCAGGATGATGACCGGCGTGCGGACGCCGTGCCTCCGGAGCTTCGTCAAAATCTCTAAGCCGTCCATGCCGGGCAGCATGATGTCGAGCAGGATGAGATCGAACGGCTGCCGGAGCGCAAGCTGCAGCCCTTCGACGCCGTTGTCCGCGACCGTCGCCTCGTATCCTTCCTGTGACAGATTGTAGGTGAGCAGCCGCGCCAGCGTCGGCTCGTCCTCGATGACCAGAATGCGTTCCGCCATGGCCTGCCCCCAACCCAGCGGTGTCTTCGCTTCTTCCATCACCACTATACCACGGACAGCCCACCGAAGTGTTAAGCTATTGTAAAAATCGCCCCGCCTCGTCCCCGCTTTCCTGCAGCACCGGCAGCTCGATCGTGAACGTCGTGCCGACGCCGACCTCGCTCTCGACGGAAATCGAGCCGCGGTGCAGCTCGACGAGATGCTTGACGATCGACAGCCCCAATCCGGTGCCGCCCGAACTCCGGGAACGGGCCTTGTCCACCCGGTAGAACCGCTCGAAGATGCGCGGCAGATCCTGCTTCGGAATGCCGATGCCGTTGTCGGAGATACGGATGCGGATCGCGTCGTACTCCGCGCGCTCGTCGGCGCCCTCCGGGAATGGGCCGCGCGGGCCGGCGTCCGGCCCCGTGCGGGCGGCTCCGATCCGGTCGGCCCGTTTGTCCCGGTCGTCGACATCGCCCCGCGGCGCGACCGGCTCCACCCGGATCCGCACCAGGCCGCCTTCCGGTGTGTAATGGATCGCATTGGACAGCACGTTCACGACGATCTGGCTCAGCCGGTCCTCATCCGCCTCGACATACAGCGCCTCGTCCACTTCCGTCTCGATCCGGATGTTCTTCCGCTCCGCTTCCTTCGCGAGCAGCCCGACCGTCTTCGCGATGAACGGCCCGAGTTCGACCGGCGAGAATTGGAGCGGCACGCGCCCCGACTCGATCTTCGAGAGCTCCAGGAGATCGCTGACGAGCCGGTTCAGCCGATCGCTCTCGTGATGGATGATCGCAAGGAACGCGCGCCGCGCCTCGGGATCGTCGCCGGCGCCGGCGAGCAGCGTCTCGGCGAACCCCTTGACCGCGGCGATCGGCGTTTTCAGCTCGTGCGAGACGTTCGCGACAAATTCGCTCCGCATCCGCTCGAGCCGGCGGATCGCGGTCACATCCTGTAGCACGAGCAGCAGCCCGCCGTCATCCCGGTCCTCGATCGGCACGAAATGGATCTCGATCTGCCGCTCCTCCGGATGGTAGAGCGTGAACTCATCGCGCGCCCGTTCGCGCCGCTCGAGCATTTCGCCGATTCGCTGCGTCAGTTCGTACTGCCGCCGGGCCTCCGTGTAGTGGCGGCCGATCAGTTCGTCCGCGGACAGGCCGAGCAGCGTTCCGGCCGCCCGGTTGAGCAGCACGACGGTACCCGAACGGTCGACCCTCACGATGCCGCTCGTCATGTTCTCGAGCACGCTTTCGAGCTGGCTTTCTTTCTCCCGGATGCGCTGCATCTGCCGCTGGAGGCTCTCGGCCATCGCATTGACCGCGCGCCCGAGCTCGCCGATTTCCCCCCGCGCATCGACGTCGACCCGTGCCCCGTAATCCAGGTTCCGGATGCGCCGGGCCGTGCGGATGACCGCCTCCAGCGGCTTCGTCATGCCGCGGGCGATCCGCCAGCTCGCCGCCGCCGCGACCAGGAGCAGGAGGAAGAGACCGGCGATCAGCCCGAGCCAGAGCCGGCGGATCCCCCGTTCGATCTCGCTGACGCCGAGCGCGAGCCGGATGAAGGCGGGATCTTCTCCCGTATCCCGCTTCACGGCGACGTACATCAAGTTGTGATGCGTCGTGTCGCTGCGCCGGATATCGCGGCCGACGCCTTCGCGCAGCGCCTCCGCAACCTCGGGCCGGTTCAGATGGTTGTCCATCGCCAGCGGATCGTGATCCGAATCGCCGAGCACGGTGCCGTCGCCGCTGATGAACGTGACGCGGGCGCCGGTGATCGCACGGTAGCGGCGCGCCAGCTCCGTGAACCGGGCGTGCGGGTCCGCGCCGTCCGCCGGCTCCCGGGAAAGCGCGTCTTCGATCAGCCCGATCTCGCGGACAAGATTGTCCCTTAGGGCTTCGTAATGGCTGCGTTCGAACGAGACGGCCACCCAGATTCCGGCGGCCGCCGTCGCAAGGCCGACAAGACCGATCATCACCGCCGCAAGCCGCGTGTGGAAACGGTTCATCCTGCACCCCTCCGCGGTCTTAGCGTGTCCAACGCTTCGTCCCGTTCCCGGCGCATTGCCGCTCTGTTTCGATTCCGCCGGATCTCCGCCCCGTCCCGCCGCGCATTTCCGCCTCGTCCCCCCCCCCCCGCGGAAAGCAGCCGGCTGCCGAGCCGTCCTTTCCGGTCGGGGATCGGCGACTGGTTGCTTTTTGCCATCGGAGCCGGTCAGCCGCCCGTCCCCGTCCCGCGGATCCTGCGCAGGAGGTTGTGGAACACGGCCGCTCCCGGCTGCTGGATGAGGATCGACAGCACGACCGGCATCGCCGCCTCCGGAGGGAAATATTCGAGGCCGATCACGATGCCGAGCGAAATGTTGCGGATGCCGCAGCCGTACGCCAGCGTCGCCGTCAGATCCGGAGATCGCCAGGGCAGTGCGGCGATGCATCCTGCGGCGTAACCGAGCGCGACGAGCGTGACGACGGCGGCCGCGACGGCGGGGACGGCGCCGCCCAGCGCGTGAACGTGCGGGCCGATCGCCGCCGCGTTCAGGACGATGACGGCGAGGAACGCGAGCTTCGAGACGAAGGCCGCGCCGGGTTGCAGCGCGGCGTGCGCCCGGCCGCGCGTCGCCTCGTTCAGCGCGATGCCCGCCGCCGTCGGCAGCACGACGATGAGCAGCAGGTCCAGCATGATGCCGCGCGTGTCCATTTCGATCGCGGCGCCGAACATCAGATCGAGCCCGAGCGGCACGACGAGCGGGCTGAGCAGCGAGCTGAAGGTGACGAGCGCCGTGATCAGCGCCGGCCGGCCGCCCGACACGACGACCCACATGAGCGACGAGATGCCGAGCGGGATGAGCATGAACAGCGCGAAGCCGACCGTATACGGCGAGTCCGGGCCGAACAGCGCGCCGCCGGCTCCCCGCGCGGCGAGCGGCAGGAGGATATGGGCGGCGGCGAGCGCCGCCAGCATCGGCAGCGGCCGGACGAATGCACGCGCGACCTCCCGTGCGCGGATGCCGAGCCCCATCGCGAACGTGATGTACGCGAACAGCCACGGCACGAGCGGAACGCCGGCAATCAGCGCGTCCGAACACAAGAAACCCAAGAGCAGCGCTCCCGGGGTCAGAAGGGACAACCGGCGGTCAACCCACCGGTTGAACGCGGATGCGAAGGAAGCGAACGTATTCGTGGGAATCACGCTTTCTTTTCATGGAACGCGGGCCGTTTTTACTTGAAGACCGGTTCCTTGAATTGTTCGAGCTTCGCGAGCGAATCCCGTTCGACGTCGGCGTGCAGGCTGTTGCCGTGGGCGTCCATCGTGACGATCGCGGCGAATCCCTCCGCCTCCAGGTGCCACATCGCCTCCGGGATGCCGAACTCGAGGAAATGCACGCCGTTCACGCGCTTGATGCACTCCGCGTAGTATTGGGCCGCGCCGCCGACCGCGTTCAGATAGACGGCGCCGCATTCCTTCAGCGCCTCCAGCGTCTTCCGGCCCATGCCGCCCTTGCCGATGACGGCGCGGACGCCGAACTTCCGGATGATGTCGGCCTGATACGGTTCCTCGCGCGCGCTGGTCGTCGGGCCCGCGGCCTTCACGTGCCACTCGCCCTTCTCGTCCTTCAGCATGACCGGACCGCAATGGTAGATGACGCCGCCGTTCAGATCGACCGGCGAGTCGTGGTCGACCAGATACTTGTGCAGCGCGTCGCGGCCGGTGTGGATCTCGCCGTCGAGGATCACGATATCGCCGACGCGCAAGGAGCGCACCTGCTCCTCCGTCAGCGGCGTTTTCAGCCGGATCTCGCGGCGCGGTTCGGCGTCGGCGGGTTGGGCCGCTTCAGCCGCGGGCGCTTCGTCCATCGGCACCTCGTCGCCGCGCGGATACAGCCATTCCTTGATCTCCCCGCTGCCGCCATCCAGCAGCACGCCCTGGCGCCGGAACGCCCAGCAGTTATAGGCGACCGAGACGAAGAAGCTTGCCGGCAGCCGGTTGATGGCGCCGATCTTGCAGCCGAGCAGCGTCACGTTCCCGCCGAAGCCCATCGTGCCGATGCCGAGCTGGTTCGCGGCCTCCATGATGTATTCCTCAAGCCGCCGCAGTTCCGGCACCGGATTGACGTCATCGACGCGGCGGAACAGTTGCTGCTTCGCGAGCTCGTAGCCGGTCGTCCGGTCGCCGCCGATGCCGACGCCGATGAAGCCGGCGCTGCAGCCCTGGCCCTGCGCCTGGTAGACGGCGTGCAGGATGCATTTGCGGATGCCGTCGAGGTCGCGGCCGGCCTTGCCGAGTCCCTCCAGCTCGCAGGGCAGGCTGTACTGGATGTTCTTGTTCTCGCAGCCGCCGCCCTTCAGGATGAGCCGCACCTCGATGTCGTCGCGCTCCCATTGCTCGAAATGGATGACCGGCGTGCCCGGGCCGAGGTTGTCGCCCGAGTTCGCGCCCGTGAGCGAGTCGACGGAGTTCGTGCGCAGCTTGCCGTCCTTCGTCGCGCGCGCGATCGCGCTGCGGATCTTTTCCTTCATGACGATCTGGTTCGCGCCGACCGGCACGTGCAGATAGAACGTCGGCATGCCGGTGTCCTGGCAGATCGGCGAGACGTTGCATTCGGCCATCGTGATGTTGGACGCGATCGTGCTGAGCGACAGCCCCGCCCGCGTCGCGCGGTCTTCCGCCTCCCGGGCCGCCCGGATCGCCCGGCGCACGTCGCCCGGCAGATTGGTCGACGTCTCGACGATCAGCCGGTATATGCTTTCTTCGAATTGCTCGATCATGTACAGCCGGCTCCTCTCTCGGAACTTTGCTTGCTTTATTTATCATATCACATTTGCGCAAGCGGGGGCGAACCCGTCTTCCTCCGGAAAACGCGGCGGTTTGCGCCCGCCCTCTTTTCCTCCGAAACGCGGCGACGGGCGGAACCTTCCGCGTCCGTGTCCGGGGAAACGCCCCGGCGGGCCGGCGAAGTATGGTAGAATAGAGAAAACTGTCGACGGATGATGAACCGGCGTATCAGGCCGCACTTAACGGCACCGCGGACCGTTAACGCCCCCATCCGGCGCGCCAGGCGGCCCCAACGGCGCGTTTAACGGCTCGCCGGACCGTTAACCGGGCCCACCCGCCGCGCCGGGCCGCACTTAACGGCACCGCGGACCGTTAACGCCCCCCATCCGGCGCGCCAGGCGGCCCCAACGGCGCGTTTAACGGCTCGCCGGACCGTTAACCGGGCCACCCGCCGCGCCGGGCCGCACTTAACGGCACCGCAGACCGTTAACGGCCCCCATCCGGCGCGCCAGGCGGCCCCAACGGCGCGTTTAACGGCTCGGCTGACCGTCAAATGCCGGAGGCCGGCCGCAAAAAGCGGCAGCCTCATCCCGTCGACGGTTTCGGGAATATCGAATCCGTAGGAGAGAAAGGGAGTCGGCGGAAGTGGAAAGCCATTTTCTCGCGTACCTGTACCGTCTTCGCCACATCGAACGCTGGAGCCTCATGCGCAACACGACGCGCGAGAACGTCGCGGAACATTCCTTTCACGTCGCGCTGCTTACGCATATCCTGTGCGAAATCGGAAATCGCGTCTTCGGCAGGCGGCTGAACGCGGACCGCGCGGCCGCGATGGCGCTGTTCCACGACGCGACCGAAGTGTTCACGGGCGACATTCCGACGCCGGTCAAGCACCACAACCCGCGGATGCTGGACAGTTTCCGCGAGATCGAGGCGCTGGCCGCGGAACGGCTGGCGGCCATGGTGCCCGAACCGCTCCGGGAGGCGTACGCTCCGCTCCTCAAGGGCAAGACGTGGCAGCGAGTCGGAGCCGGAGAAGGCGGGAACGCGGAGCAAGCCGCCGAAGATCCCGACGCCGGGCTGCGGATATATCTGAAAGCCGCCGATCTCCTGGACGCCTACCTGAAATGCACGATCGAGCTGGCCTCGGGCAACCGGGAATTCGCGGTTGCCCGGCGTCAGATCAAGGCCTCGCTCGACCAGCTTGCGCTGCCCGAGGCGGAATGGTTCCTCAAGCACTTCGCGCCGAGCTTCAGCAAGACGCTGGACGAATTGTCCGAAAACATGTGATCCGGAAAGCCGGGAACACAAGCATGGGGCAATGCAGGGACGCCGGCCGTCAATCCCCGGCCAGGTTGGCGAATCGCAGTTCTTCCTGCAGCGCGCGCAGCCGCGCGTGGCGGGTGCGGAACTGGCGGATGAATTCCCGCCACCGCTCCTGCCGGCCGGCGGCGAGGTACAGCTTCTCCAGCCGCTTGAGATGCCGGACGGCCGCGCGGTAGCCCATCCGTCCGCGGCTGCGCACCGCCTCGTCCACCGCCCGGTGGAACAGCGGCAGCAGCAGCTCCGGCGCCTCCTTCGCCACGAGGCGGAGGTGCCCGGCGTCGAGATCCTCGGGCTTGACGCCCATGGCGAGCTGCAGGTCGGCCCAATCCCGCAGCCGGCCGCGCGACAGATAATGCGCCGACAGCTCGCCGTACGACAGGGGCAGCCATTCCCGCATCAGCCGAACGCCCAGCGGACGGTCCGGCCAGCGGTCATCCGCCGCACGGCACAGCCTGAAGAGCGCCTTCAGGACCGCCGTGTCCCGGATCTGACGCAGCCCGTCGTGCAGATGATGCAACCACCGCTCCAGCGCGTCGAAATCGCCGTCCTCCAGGCAACGCTCGGCGAACCTGCCCGCGATCGTCGACGTGTGCCGGAACGGCGTCTTCCGCATCGCATCGATTGCGCCGTCATGATCGCCGGATCGGAAACGGAAAAACGCGAGAGCGGTCAGGATGGCGGTCTCGCGGGATGAAGGCGGAAGCGCACCCCCGCCGGGTGCCCCGACGGAAGCGGCGGCGCCGGGTGCATGCGTCGCGGACGCGCCCGCAGAATCCGCGCCCGCAGAATCCGCGCCCGCCGAGGCCACGTCCGCCGCAACCTTACCCGCGCCAGACGCATCCGACGAAACGCCCGCCGCCACCGCATCCGCTGCCGTCGCGCCCGTCGAAGCCACGTCCGCCGGGGACGCACCCGGTTCCCGCGCTCCCGCATCCTTAAATCCCGACTCCGCGCCGCCGATTCCCTCCGCCAGCCGTGCGATCACTTCCCGCTCCTCGAGCACCGCCTCCCGCCATCCGGCAAAATGATCCCACCACGCGACATACAGTTCGTCCCACCGCAGCAGCCCGTACCGCCCGTTCAGCGCGGCGTTCCGCAGCCGGACCGCGACGGCGCGCAGCCACCGCTCCTCCGCTTCATCGGCCGGCACGGGACCCGCCTCGTGCAGCAGCTCGAGCCAGTGCCGCATCCAGGGTTCGGCGGAACGGGAGAACGAGAGCTGAAAATAATAGCGGTTCTCCGGATCGGACCCGGCAAAAGCGAGCTCCGCCTGCTCCAGCACGAGCAGCACCGTCTGAAGCCAGTGCAGGCGGCGCATCGCGGGCGGCCAGTCCCTCGCCCAGCCCTTCGCCTCCTGGAGCACCGGCTGCAACGGATGGAGCGAACGGCGGCATTCCCGCCACACGCCGCCGAACCGTTCGGCGAACCATCCGGCCCACGCCTCCGGCCCGTCCGCCGGACCGGGCCTGCCGTCCCCGTCCAGGGAGCCGCCCTCCGTCACGATCTTCAGCACCCTGTCCGCATCCCAGCCCTCCGACTCGCAATACCGGAAAAAAAGCGCCGCCATATGCGCGCACATCGCTTCTTCCGGGCAGGTGCACGTGCTGTAGGCCATGTCGTCCGCATCCAGCGTGACGGCGTGCACCGCGCCGTCGTTCACGGCGCCGTATACCGTATTCATGACCACTTCCATGACCGGAACGCGGCCGCCGCGATACAGCGCATGTCCCTGGATCACGCGGTCGGGAGGCATGCCGTTCGCCAGCGCACGCAGCAACCGGTCCGTGCGTTCATCCGCCAGATGAGCCATTGCTTGTCCCCTCTCCGGACGATGCCGTCATCCGGTCCTCCGCCCCGGCGATTCCGCCTCACGTGAACAGCCGGGCCAGCCGGCTCCGGATCGCCCACGGCCGCTCCTCCCGCCGCTTGTATCGCGGCAGCGTGCGGTAGATTTCGGCCGCCTCGTCGAACGCCCGCCGCGCTTCTTCCCTGCGGCCGAGCGCCTGATAAATCCGTCCCATCCGGTAGTAGGCCTCGCAGGAAGAGGTATGGATCGCCCGCAGCTCCTCGAGCAGCTTCAGCGCCTTTTCCGGCTGATCCCGGTTCGCCGCGGCAAGCCGGAGGTACGGCTGCCCGTATTTGACCCGCGGATTGATGGAGAGCGCCCGCCGGATCATGCTCTCGCCCTCCGCCCGGCTGCCCGTGTGGAGCAGCGCCGTGCCGAGGTTGTCCCAGTACTCGGCCGAATGCGCCATCGTCTCCGCCGCCGGCTCCAGCAGCTTCCGCGCCTCGTGGTAGGATTTGCGCTCGAGGAGCAGATGCGCGAGCTCCATCCGCGCCGACATGTCGTTCGGATTGAGCGCGAGCTGCTGCCTGAGCTGGCCGATCCGCCGCGCGCGCCGGAACGGTTTCACCACGCTCGGCGACAGCCCGATGAACCGGCGGTCGAGGATGTACAGCATGACGATCAGCACGATGATGGCAACGAACGGATTTCCAAGCAGATACCAAAGAAGGCCGAACAGGATAAATTTGCCCATGGCGCACCCCTCTTCCCGGTTGCCGGTTACGGCACTATCTTACCATCCGGTCCGGGAGGCAGCCAAGGAAAAGGGAAGCGATGCATGCCGGCTCCCCGTTCTTCCCAACCTAAGCTTGCGGCGGATCCGGCCGCCGCAGACATCCGAACCCCTGGGGAGGCGAACAAACATGGCCGGCACCAAGCAAATTTTCCCGCCGCAGCACCAGACGCATCAGCCCGGCACCGAGACCGAAATGCGGCCCCATCCGGAGATCGAATCGCCGCTCTACAAGCCGGCGGGCAAGCTGACCGGCAAGGCCGCCGTCATCACGGGCGGAGACAGCGGCATCGGCCACGCCGCGGCCGTCGCCTTTGCCAAGGAAGGCGCCGACGTGGCGATCATCTATCTGAACGAGCATACCGACGCGGAACATGTGAAGCGCCGCATCGAAGAGCTCGGCCGGCGATGCCTGCCCATCGCGGGCGACATCGGCGACGAGGCGTTCTGCAAGCGGGCGATCGACGAGGTCGTGCGGACGTTCGGCAGGCTCGACATCCTCGTCAACAACGCGGCCGAGCAGCATCCGCAGCCATCCCTCGAGGCCATCACGGCCGAACAGCTCGAGCGGACGTTCCGTACGAACGTGTTCGGCATGTTCCACCTGACGAAGGCGGCGCTGCCCCACCTGAAGGCGGGCGCTTCGATCATCAACACCGCATCGGTCACCGCCTATGAGGGAAATCCGACGCTGATCGACTATTCGGCCTCGAAGGGCGCCGTCGTCGCGTTCACCCGCGCCCTGGCGAAGAATCTGGCGGACA
Source organism: Thermobacillus sp. ZCTH02-B1 (assembly GCF_002159085.1). GTDB lineage: Bacteria > Bacillota > Bacilli > Paenibacillales > Paenibacillaceae > Thermobacillus. Next base: position 85,377 of record NZ_LZRU01000043.1, on the reverse strand, counting down.
AGGGCATCCGCGTGAACGCGGTCGCGCCCGGTCCCGTCTGGACACCGCTCATCCCGTCCACCTTCTCCGCGGAAGACACGGCGTCGTTCGGCTCCGACACGCCGATGAAGCGGCCCGGCCAGCCGTCCGAGCTCGCCGCCGCCTACGTCTTCCTCGCGAGCGATGATTCGACCTACATGACCGGTCAGACGCTGCACCTCAACGGCGGCAAAATCGTCAACGGCTGAAAAAAATCCGAATCACGACATCCGCCCACGCCGCATATAGTGGTGTGGGCAGGTGATTCGGATGAGCATCGCGCACCGCGAACTGAGACCGGGCGACGTGCTGACGTCCTGCGACAACGTGCTGGCCGTGCCGGCGGGCTTCCTCGGCCACAGCGCGATCGCCGTCGGTCCGGATCAGATCGTCGAGGCGGTCATGACGTTTCCGTTCGTACGGCGCGGACCGGCGGCGAACTTCTTCGCGCAGCATCCGAAACACGCGCATTACCGGCCGATTCCCGGCTGGCTGGCCAACGGCGCCGCACGTTTCGCCGCCGACTATCACCGGGCCTGCCAGGCCAATTACGCGCGGGGCCTGATCATCCCGCCTTTCTCCTTCTCGCCGGTCACGCCGCTCGAGGATCCCTGGAGTTCCATCTATTGTTCCAAGCTGGTGTGGCTGTGCTTTTATTACGGGGCCGGCTATCCGCTCTACAACGATTACTTCCTGTTCACGCCGGAAGACCTCGACAGCGTGCTCGGCTCCGATCCCAACTTTGAACGGGTATACCGGCATCCCGAATTTCATTTCAAAATCGACACCTGACGCGGACGGCGGACGGGGCAAGGACCCATTTTTGCCTTCGGTAGGCGGATTGCCATCCCGCGTATGTCCCCTGCGCATACATTGTCAATGTGCAAACCACCAAATTCAAAAACACCGTGAAGGAGTGCATGGGACATGGCGGAATACGGCAACCTGGGCGCGGCGGGAGCCGCGGGTTTCGGCGCTGACATCCACATCGGCGGCGCCGCGGCGGGCGCGATCGGGCATCACCCTTATGCGGCCGTCCATCCGGGAATGTACGGCGGAGCCGGCACCGGCTATTGCCACCCCGTGCCGGTGAAGCGCTGCCCGGATACCGGAGCCATACTCGTCCTCTTCATTTTGCTCGTCATCATCCTCCGCGCATCCCGCCTGTGACGCCGGACGGCACGGCGCCCCGGGCCCCCGGGCCCGGGGACGCCCCGAACGGGCGCGATCGCGCAAGCCGGAGCGCCCCGAACCCGCTCGGTTCGGGGCGCTTCGCCTTTTCGCGGGCGCTTGTCCCGCCCGGGCGCGCAGCTTGCCCCCTTTCCGTTTGCCGCGTCGGTCGGAAGCCGCAACAAAAAACCTCCTTCCGCCCCCGGAAGGAGCGAACAGAAGGTTCCGTATGGCTGATGCGCCGTTGCGCTATATTTTGAGCTCCCCGAGCTTGATCAGCTCGACAACCGCTTGGGAACGGCCTTTGACATTGAGCTTTTGCATGACATTCGATATATGATTTCGCACGGTCTTCTCGCTGATGAACAGCTGTTGCGCGATGTCGCGTGTCGTCTTGTCCTGCACAAGGAGTTCGAATACTTCCCGTTCGCGCTGCGTCAGAAGCTTGCTTTTGTGCTCGCTGCCTTTCAAGTTGTCACCCCTCCTTGTCTGCAAAGTGATGAATTACAAGGTTAAGGGATTCAGTCAACTTATCTTATGTCTGGCGCGATTTGGTGGTGCGGCAAGCGACAGAAATGGGCTTGAGCGGCGCGGATTTTCGGGCTTCCGCACACCCGGCGGCGGAACGGCGGCGGATGAAAGCCCATCCGGAATATGCGAAGAATGCAAAACGGCGCCCGTCGACAAAAAACGCTTCCCGCCCGCGCACATGCGGAAGGACGGCGTCGGCGCCCATCCGTACGGGAAAGCATGCGGAAAGCCTGTTCCGACGGCCCGTGAATGCCGGGCGGTCCCGCAAGAGAAACTATTCCCGCGCATGCCAGAATCCCTCCGGATCCGGAGGAAGCGAAGGAGGATACCGCGGGAATGACGGACGGAAAATCCGGCCTGCCGGAGACGTCACGGTCGTATTGGATCGAATCCGCGCCGATGCCGGAATTCGGTCCCCTCGCCGAAGACGCGGAGGCCGATGTCGCGATCGTCGGTGCCGGCATCACGGGGCTGACGGCCGCGTGGCTGCTCGCGCGGGAAGGCGCGCGCGTCATCGTGCTCGAGGCGAACCGCGTGCTGCGGGGAACAACGGGACACACGACAGCCAAGGTGACGACGCAGCACCATCTGATTTACGACGAGCTGATCGCCCACTTCGGGCGGGACCACGCGCGGCTGTACTATGAAGCGAACCGCGACGCGCTCGAATTCATCCGCGACCGGGTGCGGGAATGGAACCTCGACTGCGGCTGGGCGGAGGAGGACGCGTACGTCTACGTGACGGAGCACCGCTCGGTCGGAAAATTGGAGAAGGAACTGCGCGCCTATGACGCGCTGGGCATCGCGGGCGAACTTGCGACGGACATACCGGCGCCCGTCGGAGCCGTAGCGGCGCTCGTGAAGCGGAAGCAGGCGCGCTTCCATCCGCTGCTCTACATGCGCCGGATGCTCGACGAGGCGGTGCGGCTCGGCGTCCGCGTCCACGAGCGGACGACGGCCGTGCAGGCGGAGGCGGAGAGCGGGCGCGCGATCGTGCATACAGCCGATGGCCGGAAGGTGCGGTGCAAGGTTGTGATCGCGGCCAGCCATTACCCGTTCCTCGACAAGATCGGCGGAATGTTCGCGCGTCTCCACATCGACCGGTCGTACGTCGTCGCGATCCGGCCGAAGCGGCCGTATCCCGGCGGGATGTACATCAGCGCCGACGGGCCGCGCCGCTCCCTGCGCCTGGCGGAGAGCCCGGACGGGCCGCTCGTGCTGGTCGGCGGCGAGAACCACCCCGTCGGCGAAGCGGAGGACGCGAATCGGCGATACGCCGCGCTGGCCGAGTTCGGCGAGCGGCTGTTCGGCGTCGAATCCGTCGCCTGCCGATGGTCCGCGCAGGACATCATCACGAGCGACAAGGTGCCGTACGTCGGTCCGCCGGACAAGAGCAGGCCGAACCTTCTCGTCGCGACCGGCTACCGCAAATGGGGCATGACCGGCGGCACCGCCGCCGCGATGCTGCTGAAGGATCTCGCGCTCTACCGGGAGAACCAATACGCGGAACTGTTCACGCCGGTGCGCTTCCACGCCGACCCGGACCTGCGCACGCTGGTCACCTCGAACCTGAAGGTCGCGGGTTCGCTCATCTCCGATAAGCTGTCGAAACCCGGCCGGACGCCCGAGTCGCTCCGGCCGGACGAAGGCGCCGTCGTCGATCTGGACGGCCGGCGGGCGGGCGCCTACCGCGATCCGCAGGGGAATCTGCACCTGGTGGACACGACCTGCACCCACATGGGCTGCGAGGTGAGATGGAACCCCGGCGAGCGGACATGGGACTGCCCTTGCCACGGCTCGCGGTTCGATATGGACGGCAACGTCGTGGAAGGGCCGGCGAAGAAACCGCTGGCGCGGCTCGAACCGCGGCCGGCGCCGGAGGAGAAGCCGGAGGCTCCGCGCGGCCGGTCGCGGTAATGCGCGCCAGCAACAAGCAAGCGGCCGACCAGGTTCGCCTGATCGGCCGCTTTCGCTTAGCTTCCCGTTCAATCGTACAAGTCGACATTGCCGGTCCGGCTGATGCGGATGCCCGACTCCGCCGGGAACAGCCGCTCCACCATCGCGTTGAACTGCGCGATGAACCCCTGGATCGGCTCGCCGCGGCTCGCCTTCCGGATATATTCGCCCATCCGGCCGACAAATTCCGGCTCCTCGGACACGTAGACGCGTTCGATCAGCGGCGCCATCTCTTTCACGTGGGCGGCGATCCGCTCCTCGAGCGTTCCGCCGGTCTTGCCGGCCGCCCTGTTCTTCAGTCCGGCCCGCGACGCCGTCCGCGAGCTCGCCGGACCGTCCGCTTCCGCCGATTTCGTCCGGCCGTCCGCGCCGTCCCGCCGGCTCACGGCGACGTAGGCGTTGCGGTCGGTCAGGATCACGTACACGTCGTCCAGACCTTCCGCCTCGCGGATCCGCTTCGCGATGTCCTGGCTCGCCTCCATCCGGTAGTTCCGATGGCTGCCGATCAGATTGTTGCTGTTCAGCCGGCGCCCGTGCACCCGGTTCTGCTCGTTGAACTGGTCGTCCGCGAACCGTTTGTCGATGACGAGGTTGCCGTTGCCGTCCCGGAGCACCCGCTTCTGCACGATGTTGCGGTTGCCGACGTCGCCCTGCGTCGTGCAGCCGGCGAGCATCAACGCGCCGGCGGCCAGCACGGCGATCGCCGCTTTCGCGCGCTGCATGACGCGCACCTCCCGTAAACGCGATTCGATTGCCCAGCCGTTAGCGTTCGCCGGGGCATCGAATCCTATTCGGGCGGCGCAGGCGCGCGCCGGCCGGACGCGGCCATCCGCTCCGGCCGGAATCGGACGAAATTCGAAATCCCCTTGATACGGTCCCGACTGCGAACGGACCGCGAAACATGGCATCCCCCATCCCGCGCCGCCTGGCGCCCGCATCCGTCGAAACGGGCAGGATCGACATGCAATCCGGCCGGCCTGCGCTAGCCGTCGGCGCCGACGATGATCGCATGCACATCGCCGGGTCCGTGCACGCCGATCGTCAGGTCATTCTCGATGTCGGCCGAACGGCTCGGGCCGGAGACGAGATGGACGCCCGCGGGCATCGCGCTCCGCCCGCCCCGGTCGAAGGCTTCGAAAATCTCGCCCAGCCGCGTGCGGATCCGCTCCGCCGGCAGCACGACGAACAGCGCGGGCGGCAGCAGGCTGACGGCCCGGCCGCGCTCCTTCGACGAGAGGAGCACCACCGTGCCCGTATAGGCCGCGGCCCAGTCGGCGAGCACGACGCCGGCGTCCGCCGCGGCGGCCTCCGCGATCCAATCCTTCGCCGGATCGCGGTTCCAGATGACGAGCCGCGCGTCCGGCATCGCGCGTTCGAGCGCCAGGCCGTCGGTCAATTCCGGCGCATCCTGCAGCAGCAGCCGGGTTGCGCCGCGCGCCGCCGCCTGCTCCGCGATGTAGCGCGCCGCCGCGCGCAGATCGGGCACGATCGCGACATGGCCGCCGGCCGCCCGGAAATGGTCGGCGAACCGCCCGCGGCGCTCCTCCGGCGGAAGCTCGAACATCCGCCAGAACGGCGGAGCGCCGGGCGTCCGGTCCTCCGGCGCCGCGGTCAGCGGACGGCACAGCCGATGCGCGATATGCCCGAGCATGGCGCGCTGGTCGTCCGGCATCGGCGCCGTCCCCGGCGACCGGACATCCGCCGGCTCCGGGGAGGGACCGTACGCCCCGCCGGCCGGACCGGCAGCCGCTCCGGCCGCCGGTTGACCGCCGATCGCCGGTTGTCCGCCGGCCGCCCCGCAACCCGCCGCGTTTTCCGCAGATCCGCGATCCGCCTCCGGATGCGCCGCGGCCCCGGCCGCGCGGCCGTTCCGGTAGCGCTCCGCGAGCGCCGCGCGCAGCCGCTCCTCCACGTCCGGATCGAGCGGCCCATCCCCGTCCGGCCGCATCTTCTTCCACCGGTCCCGGAACGATTCGGCCGGCAGCATCGGCAGCGCCCGATGCCGGGTCCAGCCGCCGAGCGGGCCGATGCGGGCGCGGATCTCGCCGTCCCGCCCGGCGAACCGCTGGCCGAGCCTCGCCAGCTTCAGGGCGGCGGAGAGCCGCTCCGGCCTTGCCATCACGAGGCCGTACGCCTTCATCGCCGCCGCTTCCCCCGCGCTTCGGTACGGGCTTTCGGCCTTGCGCCGCCTGAGGTAGACGAGCATGTCGTGCAGCGGGATTTTCACCGGGCAGGCCTCCCAGCACGCCCCGCACAGGCTCGACGCGTTCGCGATGTCGTCCCATTCGGCGACGTTCCGCTTGAGCGCCGGCGTCAGCACCGCGCCGATCGGCCCGCTGTACGTGCCGCCGTAGGCGTGTCCGCCGATGTGCCGGTAGACCGGGCAGACGTTCAGGCATGCGCCGCAGCGGATGCAGTGCAGGAGCTCCTGGAACTCCGGATCGCCGAGCTGGTTCGACCGGCCGTTGTCGACGATCACGATGTGCAGCTCCTCCGGTCCGTCGGCGTCGCCGGGCCGCCGCGGGCCGCTGATGCCCGAGAGATAGACGGTCAGCTTCTGCCCGGTCGCCGAGCGCGGCAGCAGCGTCGCCATCACCTCGAGATCCGCCCAGGTCGGCACGATCCGCTCCATTCCCATCAGCGTGATCTGCACCTTCGGCACGGTCGACACCATGCGCGCGTTGCCCTCATTTTCGAAAATGCAGATCGAACCCGTCTCCGCCACCGCGAAATTGCAGCCGGTCATGCCGATGTCCGCCGTCAGGAACGCTTCCCGCAGCCTCCGGCGGACGAAACCCGCCAGCGTTTTCGTGTCGGGCGGCAGCTTCTCCCCCGCTTCCTTCGACAGCAGTTCCGCGATTTGCCCGCGGTTCTTGTGGATTGCCGGAATGATGATGTGTGACGGCGCCTCGCCCGCGAGCTGGATGATGTATTCGCCGAGGTCCGTCTCGATCGCCTTGACGCCGATTTCCGCAAGCGCCCGGTTCAGATGGAGCTCCTCGGTCACCATCGACTTCGACTTGACGACGGTCTTCGCCTGCACGCGGCGGGCGATCGACTGCACGATGCGCACCGCCTCGTCCGCCGTCCGCGCGAAATGCACCTGCGCGCCGTTCGCCCGCGCGTTCTCCGCAAACCGGTTCAGATAATAGTCGAGATGCGCGACCGTGTGCTGCCGGATCTGCCGGCCCCGCTCGCGCCAGATTTCCCAGTTGCCGTGCTCCTCGGCCGCCTGGCGCCGGCCCGTGCGGAGCTTCTCCGTCGTGAAGCGCACCGCCTGCCGGAGAAAATCGTTCGCAAGCGCCGCCTCCGCCCGTTCCTTCACGGTACCTTGCGGTTCGGAACTCATGCGCGCTCCACCCCCTCGGCGAGCAGCTCCGCCAGATGCATGACGCGGATGTTCGCGCCCTTCCGGCGGAGACGGCCCCCGATGTTCATCAGGCAGCCCATGTCGAGCCCGGTGAGCACCTCGGCCTCCGTCTCCAGCACGTGCTCCGCCTTCTCGTCCGTCATCGCGCCGGAGATGTTCGCCATCTTCACGGCGAACGTGCCGCCGAAGCCGCAGCAATCCTCGGCCATCGGCAGCGGCACGAACTCGAGACCCCGCACCGCCGAGAGCAGCTCGAGCGGCTCGTCCCCGATGCCGAGCAGCCGGCTGCCGTGGCAGGACGGATGGTACGTCACCCTGTGCGGAAAAAAGGCGCCGAGATCCCGCACGCCGAGCACCCGGACGAGAAATTGCGAGAACTCGTACGTCTTCTCCCGAAGGCGCTCCGCCTGCTCCAGCCGTTCCGGATCGTCCCGGAACAGCTCCCGGTAATGGCGGATCATGCAGACGCACGAACCGGACGGCGCGACGACGAAGTCGCTGTCGTCGAACGCGTCCAGCAAGGTGCGCGCCGCGGCGCGGGCGTCGGCCCAGTAGCCCGAATTGAACGCCGGCTGGCCGCAGCACGTCTGTCCCTCCGGAAAATCGACGCGCACCCCCAGCCGCTCCAGCAGCCGGACCATCGCCTCGCCGACGGACGGGAACATCGCGTCGCAGATGCATGTAATAAAAAGGGAAATTTTCAACCGGCGCACCCCCAGGCCATACCGCAATAGGCTATACCGCAATGACCTCGATGCCGAGCGCGCGGTACGCATCGGCCGTCGCTTCGTCGAGCCCGCGGTCCGTGATGATCGTGCGCACCGCGGCCAGATCGAGCGCCCGCGCAAACGCCTGCACGCCGAACTTGCTGGCGTCGGCCAGCAGATACACTTGGTCCGCGATTTCGGCCATCTTCCGCTTGATCTGCGCCTGCAGGCCGGTCGACTCGCTGATGCCCCGTTCGGGATGAATCCCCTTGCAGGACAGGAACGCCTTGTCCACATGGAAGTCGTCCAGCGCCCGCTCGGCGAGCGGTCCGACGAACGACAGCGAGCGGTGCGACATGAGCCCGCCCGTCGTCAGCACCTCGATCCGTTCCTTGCCGCCGAGCTCCGCCGCCGCCTTCACCGAATTCGTCAGCACCGTCAGCGGCATGTCCGGCAAAATGCGCGCCACGTACCAAGCCGTCGAGCTGCCGTCCAGCAGAATGCGGTCACCCGGCCGGATGTGCTTCACCGCTTCCGCCGCGATCCGCCGCTTCTCCTCCGCGCGGGTGATCTCGCGCACGTAATACGGGATCTCCTGCTGCGCGCCGGGCGCATCCGGATCCCGCAGCAGGCTGACGGCGCCGCCGTGCGACCGCTTGAGCCGGCCCGCTTCCTCGAGCCGGTCGAGATCCCGGCGGATCGTCTCCTCCGTCACGCCGCACAGTTCCGCCAGCTCGGAGACGCGCGCGCTGCCGCGCTCGTTCACCACCCGCACGATCAATTCCTGCCGTTCCGCAGCCAGCATCTCGTTCACCTTCCCGATCGCGTCCGTCATTCCGCGGCGCCGCTTCCCCACAGCCCGACGGCGCGGCCGTACGCCTCCTCCCAGGCGGCCGCCGCGGCCGGATCGGGCTCGTACACCTCCACGGGGAAGGAATCCCGGATCGCGGCCCGCGCCTCGCGGATGTCCGCGAAATCTCCCGATGCGATCCATTGTACCGCAAGATTGCCGATCGCGCTCCCCTCGACCGGTCCCGCCCAGACCGGACGGCCGATCGCGTTCGCGGTCCATTGGCAGAGCAGCCGGTTCCGAATGCCGCCGCCGACCATGTGCAGCTTGTCGAACTTCCGGCCGGTCAGCCGTTCGGTCTGTTCGAGCACGAAGCGGTATTTCAGCGCGAGGCTCTCGAGCACGCAGCGGACGATGGCGCCGTCGTCCGGCGGCCCGGGCTGCCCGGTGCGGGCGAGGTAGGCCCGCACCCGCGCCGGCATGCCGCCGGGCGGAAGGAACGACGGGTCGTCGGGATCGATCAGCGCCGCGAACGGACGCGCCGCCTCCGCCCGGGCGAGCAGCCCGTCATGGGACGCGTCCCGTCCCTCCCGTTTCCAGGCGCGCCGGCACTCCTCGAGAATCCAGAGGCCCATGATGTTCTTCAGCAGCCGGTACGTGCCGTTCACGCCGCCCTCGTTCGTGAAGTTGAGCTTCCGGGCCTCCTCCGTGAGGACCGGCTCCGGCACCTCGGTGCCGAGCAGCGACCAGGTGCCGCAGCTCAGGTAAGCGAACGAGTCCCCCGCCGCCGGAACGGCCGCGACCGCCGACCCGGTGTCGTGCTCGGCCACGGCCGTGACGCCCACCGCGCCGAGCCCGAGTTCCGCGCGGACGGATGCGCGCAACTCGCCCGCCGGCGACCCGGGCATCAGCACCGGACCGAACCAGTCCCGCGGGATGCCGATCGCCCCGAGCAGCCGGTCGTCCCAGTCGCCCTTCGACGGATTGAACAATTGTGTCGTCGTCGCGTTCGAGAACTCGTTCGCCGCCTCGCCGGTCAGGAAATACCGGATCAGATCGGGAATCATCAGGAACCGCCTCGCCGTTCGCAGCGCCGGATGATCCGCTTCCTTCATCGCGTACAGCTGGTAGATCGTATTGAAGGGAAGAAACTGGATGCCGGTCCGCGCGAACACTTCCTCCGCCGGCACCTTCGCCAGCAGCCGCTCCATCATGCCGTCCGTCCGGCTGTCCCGGTAATGGTAGGGGTTGCCGATCAGCTCGCCGTTTGCATCCAGCAGACCGTAATCGACCGCCCAGGAATCGATCCCGATGCTCCGGATGTCCCCGCCCCGCCGTCCGGCGATCAGGAGCCCCTGCTTGATCTCGTGATACAGGCGGAGAATGTCCCAGAGCAGCCGTTCCCCCACGGCGACCGGATCGTTTGGGAAGCGGTGGATCTCCTCCGCCTCGATCCGGTTGTCCGTCAGCCGTCCGAGCAGGGCCCGGCCGCTTCCGGCGCCGAGATCGAACGCCAGCACCGCCATGCCGCATCCGCCTCCCGTCAGCCTTCGCGCTTCGCCAGCACGTCCCGCTCGTACGCGCGGACTTCGCCGAGCCACGCCTCACGCACGGGCACGCCCGTCTTCAGGCAGAAGTAATCCCATACCGCGCCGAACGGGTACGTCTTGAATTCCTCCGCCAGCGCGAGCCGCGTCGTGTAGTCGCCCTCGCGTTCGGCCTGCTTCAGCCGGTCCACCGGCTCGAGCATCGCCTTGAGCAGCGCCTTCAGCACGCTGCGCGCGCCGATGACCCAGGCGGCGACGCGGTTGATGCTCGCGTCAAAGAAATCGAGCCCGATGTGCGTCCGGTCGAGCAGATCGCAGCGCACGAGCTCGCGCGCGATCTCCTGCGTCTCGTCGTCGAGGATCACGACGTGGTCGCTGTCCCAGCGCATCGGCCGGCTGACGTGGAGCAGCAGGCCGTTCGTGAACAGCGAGAGCGCCGACAGCTTCCCCGCGATGCTTTCGGTCGGGTGGAAGTGGCCCGCGTCGAGGCAGAGGAGCACGCCCTTCCGGATGGCGTACCCCATGTAGAACTCGTGCGATCCGACGACATAGGCTTCGGAGCCGATGCCGAACAGCTTGCTCTCGACCGCGTCGAGATGGATCCGCGGATCGATCGGCTCCGCGAACACCTCGTCCAGCGCTTCCATCAGCCGGACGCGCGGGGCGAGCCGGTCGGCCGGCATATCCTTGTACCCGTCGGGAATCCAGACGTTCGTGACGGCCGTCTGCCCGAGCTGCTCGCCGAAGTACGCGCCGATCCGGCGCGACGCCTTGCAGTGGTCGATCCAGAACCGGCGGATGGCAGGGTCGGGATGGCTCAGCGTGAAGCCGTCGGCCGCCTTCGGATGGGAGAAGCAGGTCGGATTGAAATCGAGCCCGAGTCCCCGCTCCTTCGCCCAGTCGACCCAGCTTCCGAAATGCCTTGGTTCGAGCCCGTCCAGATCCACCTTCTCGCTCGTGTCGGCGTAGATCGCGTGCAGGTTCACCTTGTGCTTGCCGGGGATGAGCGACAGCGCCTTGTCGAGATCGGCGCGGAGTTCGTCCGCCGTGCGCGCCGCGCCCGGGTAGTTGCCGGTGACCGCCAGGCCGCCGCCCAGCTCCCCGCCGCGGAAGAGGAAGCCCTGCACGTCATCCCCCTGCCAGCAGTGCAGGGAAATCTTGACCGATCCGAGGCGCCCGATCGCCCTGTCCGTGTCGATCCCGTGCGCCGCGTAGAGCTCCCTGGCCGCCTCATAGGCCTGCTCGATGCTCCGTTCCATTTCGGATCCTCCTTTATTTCACCGGGTATGCCATGACCGACATCAGCGCATTCGCCGCCTGCGTCGCGTCCAACCTGCTGTACTGCACGACGACCGGAATGTCGCTGCGGACCTCGATCGCATACGGAACGCCGGCCGGAATCCGCTGCCCGTCCTTGACGAGCGCGCTCGTCCGGATATGCTTCGTCCGGCGGCCCGGCACGACGTACGGGATGTCCTCGATCGGGTCGCGGTCCTCGAAATAGATCGTAAATCGGAGCAGCGCCTCCTCGGACGACGCGTTCAGCACGCAGATCGATTCGTGGCTGACCAGTTCGCCGCTGCTCTTCTCCGGAATGTAGCCGTCCGGAATGATCCAGTGGGTGTGACCGAAACCTTTGTACATGCCTGCGCCCTCCCTCAAACTGGTTTATGGCGGACCGGCCGATGCGCCGGAGACCGTCATCGGGTGAACGCCGCCGGCACGCCGCCGTCGACGGTCAGCATGCAGCCCGTCGTCTTCGACGCCTTCGACGAGGCGAAGAACGCGATCGCTTCGGCGATGTCGCGCGGGAATACGTTTACGAGCAGCGTCGTGCGCTTGCGGTAATATTCCTCGAGCTGGTCGGGCTCGATGCCGTAGGCGGCCGCCCGCTCGTTCCGCCATGCGCTGTTCCAAATCTGCGAGCCCTGCAGCACCGCGTCCGGCAGCACGCTGTTCACGCGGATGCCGAGCGGTCCCCCCTCGGCGGCGATGCAGCGGGCGAGATGGACTTCGAGCGCCTTGGCCGCGCTGTAGGCCGTCGCGTTCTTGCCCGCGTAGACGGAGTTCTTCGACCCGACGAAGATCATGCTGCCGCCCGTGTTCTGTTCCTTCATCATCCGGAACGCCTCGCGCGCGACGAGGAAATAGCCGGTGCCGAGCACGCTCATGTTCAAATTCCATTCGTCGAGGGACGTCTCCTCGAACGGGCTGGAGGTGGCGAGCCCCGCGTTGTTCACGAGGATGTCGACGCCGCCGTAATGGAGCGCGGCTTCCGCGTAGGCGGCCTTCACCTCCTCCTCCTTCGTGACGTCCATCTTCACGGCCAGCGCCCGGCCTTCGCCGTACTTCGCGTTGATCTCGTCGGCCACTTTCCGCGCGCCTTCGAGGTTGAGGTCGGCGATCACGACATGCGCGCCTTCCTCCGCGAGCCGCCGCGCCGTCTCGCTGCCGATGCCGCCGGCGCCGCCCGTGATGAACGCGACCTGGCGGGAGAACTCCGCCTCCGGCGGCGCGAGCGTCAGCTTGTAGAGCTCGAGCGGCCAATATTCGACGTTGTACGACTCGTTCTCGTTGAGCGACACGAAACGGCCGAGCGCCGTCGCGCCCCGCATGACCGCGATCGCGCGGTGGTAGAGCGCGCCGCTGACGTTCGCCATCGCCTTGTTCTTCCCGGTGCTCAGCATGCCGACTCCCGGAATCAGGATGACGCGCGGAACGGGTTCGAACATGACGTCGCCCGCGTTCCGGTTGCGCTCGAAATAGGCCGTGTACTGTTCCCTGTAGGCGGCGATGCCGTCGACCAGCTTCTTCTTGAGCCCTTCGACGTCGTCCGCGTCGGGCGTCCAGTCGACGAAGAGCGGCACCCGCTTCGTGTGGACGAGATGGTCCGGGCAGGCGGCGCCGACCCGGGACAGCTCCGGCGCATCCGCGCCGCCGACGAACGCAAGCACGTCGTCCGAATCGTCGAACGAGAGGATCATCTTCCTGTCGCCGCTCACCGCGCCGCGCACGGCCGGCATCACCGCCGCGGCGATCCTCCGGCGTGTCTCCGGCGGGAGCGGCGCGTGCTTCAGCCCGCCGAACAGCTTCGCATCGTTGACGCGCGCCTCGATATAGGCCTCCGCTTCGTTGATGATGCGGATCGTCTGCGCGTAGCACGCCTCCGACGTGTCTCCCCACGTGACGAGGCCGTGCTTTTCCATCAGCACGAGCTCCGCCTTCGGATTCGCGAGCACGCCTTCGGCGATCATTTTCGACAGCCGGAAGCCCGGGCGGATGTACGGCACCCAGACGAACCGGTCGCCGAATATCTCCTTCGCGATCTCGCGCCCGTTGTCCGCGCAGCAGATGCTGATGATCGCGTCCGGATGCGTATGGTCGACATGCTTGAACGGCAGGAACGCGTGCAGCAGCGTCTCGATCGAAGCGCGCGGATGCTTCGCGTCGATCATGCAGTGCGCGAGGTACGCAACCATCTCCTCGTCGGTCATGTCGTCCCGTTCGAACAGCGGACGGATATCGTCCAGGCGCAGGCCGGTGAAATGCTGCGCCTTCATCGTGGCCAGGTCGGAGCCGCTCCCCTTGACGTACATGACCTCGATGTCGCGGCCGCGGAAGTCCTTCACGATCATCTTCGCGGACGTGTTGCCGCCTCCCCAGTTGCAGACGCGCCGGTCGCGGCCGAGCAGGTTCGACCGGTAGACGAGTTCGTCGAGCCCGCCCATGAGCCGTGACGCCTCGGACGGATCCCACAGATTTTGCACCATCGTTGCCATTCCCTCCGAAACGGATATCCGTTTGTTTGTGATTTTATACTATCATTTTTGTTTTTCTTTGTATAGCTTGATTTTTGGTCGCCATTTTCTGTGGGATTTTGTTGGAATGTGTCGGTGATGTATTGGGGGATGCCGGATTCCGCCGGCCGGGCGCCCGACGCGATTGAAGCGCTTTCTTCCGCGACTGGCGCTTCAACAAGCAATGGAATTTTCCGCTCTTGAGGGAGGCTCCGGGATGGATTGGATTCGCATCGAGGAACGGCATCTGCCGCGGATTGCCGATTTTTTCAACGCCGTCTGGGCCGGCGGGATGAGACGGCTCTCGAGCGGTTCCGGCGCCATGCGTCCCATGGAGGCTATAACGGTTACCGGATCGTGGACGGGGTGGCCTCGTCGGGTTCGCATACGGCTATCGCTCCGCTCCGGGGCAATCTTTCAAATGAACTGACCAGGGGATTCCCCGATGCCCGAACCTATGACGTATGGATGACGGACCGCTTCGAAATCCCCGAACTCGCCGTCCGGGAGGCCATGCGCCGCCGGGGATACGGCACGGCCCTGCTGGCGCGGCTGCTCGACGAGACGGACGCGAAGACGGCCATCCTCGCCACCCGGCCAGACAACAAGCCGGCGCGCCGTTTGGTTGAGCGCACCGGCTGGCAAGTCATTCATGAACCGTATGACCCGTTTGGACCGGATCAGCCCTGTGTCCTGCTGGGGAGAAAATTGACCGCCTGACGCGGCGGCATCCGTCCTTCGATCCGCTTCGGCGCTTCGCCGCCGGTCGCGGAGGCGGGATGAAGCACCCGCCTCCGCTGCGCACCGCTTCGTCCTGCGGGAGATCGCCCGCAGAAACGGATGCGAAAAACCGATCGCGTCACGGCTGAAGTTGCGGCTGTGCCGGCCCCCCGATGCCGAGCAGTTCGTCGATGCGCACCGGCCGGCCTTCCTTGACCGAGCGCCAGACGGCCTCGCCCGTCGCGACGGCCAGGGCGCCGTCCAGGCTGCCCGAGAGAATCGGATAGCTCCGGGCCGGATCCGGTCCGAGGAACAGATCCTCGATCAGCGCCGGGTCGCCGCCGCCGTGTCCGCCCTTGCGGCGCACGACATGGATCGTCTCCTTCGAACCGAACATCGGGAAATAGTCGATCGTCTGCTCCGGCACCGGGAACGGAACGCGCGACAGCTCGTGGAATTCCTGCGTTTCGATCCGGCCCCTCGTCCCGTTGATCGCGAGCCGGTAGCCTTCGAACGGCGCCGAGAACAGCACGGAGTAACTGAGCATCGCGCCGCCGTCGTAGCGCACGGTCACGGCGTACGTGTCCTCGATCCGGATCTCGGAGTCAAAGATGCACATGTCCGGGCTGTACCCCGTATACTTGCCCGCGATCGGCAGCGCGCCGATGTGGTCGTCCTTCGCGCTCACGTCGTCCGTGCGCGTCGCCCAGCGGCGGTAATAGGCGCAGACGGACCGCTCGTCGCAGGTCGTGCAATGCCGGCCGTCCCTGCGGCTCGGGTTCAACTCGCCGTCCGGGCCGAAGAAATTCAGCGCGCCGTACGCGAACGCCTCGACCGGCCGCTGGCCCGTCCACCAGTTCACGAGGTCGAAGTGGTGCGAGCTTTTGTGGATCGACAGACCGCCGGAGAATTCCCGCATCCGGTTCCAACGCTTGAAATAACTCGCGCCGTGGTAGGTATCGATGTACCAGTTCAGGTCGACCGAGACGACGCGGCCGATCCGGCCCTCGAGGATCATTTCCTTGATCCGCGTGTGAATCGGATTGTAGCGGTAGTTGAACGTGACGGTGACCTTGCCCCGGCTTGCCTCCTCCGCCTCGAGGATGCGCCGGCAGTCCTCCGCGGTCGTCGCCATCGGCTTCTCGGTGAAGACGTCGAGATCCCGCTTCAGCGCCGCAAGGATGTAGCGCGCATGGGTGTCGTCGCGGCTCGCGACGATGACGACGTCGGGCTTCGTTTCATCCACCATCCGGTCGAAGTCGTCCGGACCGTATTCGGGCAGATCGGCGAGCTCCGGATAAAGCTGCTTGCAGACCTGAAAGCGCAGCGGATCGCTGTCGAGCAGCGCGACGGGCCGGTGTTGACCGCGGAACGTCGTCAGCATCGGCTTCAGGAACATGCCCATCGCCCGGTTGCTCACGCCGCAGATCGCATATTTCTTCATGGGTTCAGGCACCTCCGGGGGTTGTGGGGGTTTGTCTTTCGGTCGTTTGTATACTATGATGGTATCGCAGGATAACAACGTTGGCATTCGGGGAGGAAAACGCCCCATGGTGACGATCAAGGACATCGCGCAGGCGGCCGGCGTCAGCTTCTCGACGGTGTCGAAGGCGCTGCGGGACAGCCCGCTCGTCACGCCCGAGACGAAGCGGCGCATCATCGCGATCGCCCGCGAGATGGGCTATCAGCCGAACATTGCGGCCCGCCGGCTCGTCTCGAAGCGAAGCGGCGCCGTCGGCGTCGTCTGGCCGTCCATCGAGCGGACGGCGTTATCGACGCTGATCACGCGCGTCAACGACCGGCTCGAGCGGCGCGGGACCGCGATGCTGCTGTCGATCGGCGGCATGGAAGCGGCCTTCGCGACGTTCCGCCGGTTCCAGGTCGACGCGATCCTCGTCTTCGGCGGGATGGAGGACGGCGAAGCCCGCATCCCCGATTCCGGCGGCATTCCGGTGCTGTCCTACGGCTCGGCGGGCGCAGGGCCGCTCCCGACCGTCGACGTCAACCGGGGCGACGCGATCCGGCTGGCCGTCCGCCACCTGGCATCGCTCGGCCACCGGCGCATCGCCTACATCGGGCGGCCGAAGAACCACGAACCGCTGCAGGACGTGAAGATCGCGGCGTTCCGCGAAGAGACCGGAGCGCTCGGGATCGGTCCGTCCGACGCGCCCGTCGTGGACACGCAGGGCATGGAGACGCATGACGGCTACGCCGCCGCGCGGGCGCTGTTCGAAGGCGCGCGGCGCGGGAACGCGCTCCGGCGGCCGACCGCCGTCATCTGCGGCAGCTACGATCTCACGCGCGGCGTGCTGCGCGCGGCCGCCGAAGCCGGGCTGGACGTCCCGGAGGAGCTGTCGGTCGCCGGCTACGACAACATCCCGCAGATGGCGGAACTGGACGTGCCCGCGACGGCGGTCGGCGCCGACATCGACGCGATGGCGGAGCTGATCGCCGACAGCCTGCTCCGGCTGGCCGAACGGCCGGAATCGGTCGGGACGGTCACGCTCGAACCTTCGCTCGTCATCCGCCGGTCCACCGCCCCTCCGCCGTCGACGGAATAGCACGCCGGAACCGGGACATGGACCGCAGAAACGGCGGGAGGTGCGCCCCTTCGAACGGATCGGACGCGGCGGTCCGCCCGCCCGGCGTGCTCCGCGCCGCGGTCCGTCCCGCCCGCCGGACGAATCCGCCTCACCCGACGTTGTCGAAACCGAAGTATTCCTTCGCGTTCCGATAGGAAATGTTCTCCACGATGCCGCCGAGCATCTCCATGTCATCCGGCACCTCGCCGTTCTCCGCCCATTCGCCGATCAGGTTGCAGAGAATCCGGCGGAAATACTCGTGCCGCGTATACGACAGGAAGCTGCGCGAGTCGGTCAGCATGCCGATGAACCGGCCGAGCAGGCCCATGTCGGCGAGCGTCTTGAGCTGGGCGATCATCCCTTCCTTCGTGTCGTTGAACCACCAGGCCGAGCCGAACTGGATTTTGCCCGGGATGCCGCCGCCCTGGAAGTTGCCGATCATCGAAGCGACGATCGGGTTGTGGCCCGGATGGAGCGAATAGAGGATCGTCTTCGGCAGCGCGTTCTCCCGGTCGAGCGCGTCGAGCAGCCGGGCGAGCGGCCGGGCGATCGCCGTGTCGCCGATCGAGTCGAAGCCGGTGTCGGGACCGAGTTCGGCCATCCGGCGCGAGTTGTTGTTGCGCTGCGCATTCATGTGATACTGCATCGCCCATCCCCGCGCGGCGTATTCCCTGCCGAGGAAAATGAGCAGATGCGTCTTGTATTTCCGCTCCGCTTCATCGCTTGCGGTACGGCCCTCGAGCGCCTCGCTGAAGGCGGCCGCCGCTTCCGCATCCGACGCGTCCTCGTATACGACGACGTCGAGCGCGTGGTCCGAGACGCGGCATCCCGCCTCGTGGAAGAAATCGATCCGCCCCTTCAGCGCGGCCAGCAGGTCGTCGTACGTCCGGATCGGGATGCCCGCCGCCAGCCCCAGCCTGCGGATGTATTCCGCAAATCCCGGCCGGTTCAGTTCGAGCGCCTTGTCCGGGCGGAACGACGGCAGCACCTTCGTCCGGAACGACCGGTCCTCCTTCAGCTTCAGATGATATTCCAACGAGTCGGCCGGATCGTCGGTCGTGCAGATCACCTCGACGTTCGACTTCTTGATCAGGTCGCGCGCGCCGAAGCCACCCTCCCGGATCAGCCGGTTCGCCCGCTCCCAGATCGACGGCGCCGTGCGCTCATTGAGCGGCTCCTCGATGCCGAAATACCGCTTGAGCTCAAGATGAGACCAATGGTAGAGCGGATTGCCGAGCGCCTGCGGCAGCGTGCGGGCGTAGGCCAGAAATTTCTCATATCCGTCCGCGTCGCCGGTCACGTACCGCTCGTCGACGCCGTTCGCACGCATCGCCCGCCACTTGTAATGGTCGCCGCCGAGCCACACCTCCGCGAGATCGCGGTATGTACGGTTCTCCCAAATCTCCCGCGGATTCAGATGGCAGTGGTAGTCGATGATCGGCTGCGGCTTCGCGTGCTCGTGATACAGCCGCCGCGCCGTCTCGCTCCCGAGCAGAAAATCCTCGTCCATGAAACGTCTGGCCAATCCGGATCCCGCCTTTCTCCTGCGTTTTGTTTTCATGAAGCGGATAACAACGTTGTTATTCCGGTCATGTCACCATCATATATCCGAATCGTGCCGGAATTCAACCACTTTTTTGAACCCCGTCCCCACCGTTGCCGGTGTCCGGCCCGCGGGAGCCCGTCCCGCGCATCCGTTCGGCGCAAAAAAGCGGACGGGGTCCATCAGGTCCGTCACCTTCTGTCGTCATGCCAGCCCGGTCCCGCAGGTCCGAAATCCGGGTTGCGCGGCGACCCGGACATGCGGAGCGCCCTTATCTCTTCTCGCAGTTCCCGCAGCGTCTGCGCGTTGTTGATCGCATGCTTGACCGCCAAGTAGATGACCATGTACATGACGAGCAGCCCGACGGCCCAGAAGAACAAGGCAAAAAAGCTTCCCCAGACGAATTGAAAGCGCAACGTTCTCCACCACCCGCAGTCGTCATCGTTCTTCCTAATCTTACCACGCGAAGGCAGGACGGTCATGCACGAAAATTCGACAAAAATCAACCCAGTCTCGGATTCACGGATTATCCCGCGTTCCGACGCCTTCCGCATCATGGTTGTTCCCTGATTCCGACGCCAACCGCATCATCATCGGTTCCCGGATTCTACCGCCGGTACCGCGGCTGCGGTCCTTGATTCAGAGCCGCAAGGACAACCGCGCCCCTTCTCCTACGGGAAGCTGCGAGCTGCGCGGATCTTCGGAGCTCCCATGATCCTCACAACCCCTGCATCGCGAATCTTCGGATCTCAAAAACCCACACGAGCCCACGGGCGTGGATCTCCGGAGCTCATGTGATCACGCACAAGCTCCGCATCGCAAATTTTCGGAACTCACAGATCCCGCACGAGCCCCGCGGCGCCGATCATGCCGGCGCAGTTGCCGAGCTCCGCGGCGACAATCACGACGCCTTCGCGCGCCCGATCCAGCGCGTGCGCCCGGAACGACTTCCGCACCCGCTCAAGCAAAAATTCACCCGCCGCGGCGACGCCGCCGCCGACGATGAACCGCTCCGGGTTGACGATGACCGCCACCTGCGCCATCGACAGTCCGAGATAATGCGCCGCCCGGTCGACGATGCGCCGCGCCGTATCGTCCCCGGCCTTCGCCGCGTCGAACACCGCTTTCGCCGTCAGCGCGCCGGCCTCCGAAAGCGTCGTCCGGACGCCCTGTTCCAACGCCTCGCGCGCCATGCGCACGATGCCCGTTGCCGACGCCACCGTCTCCAGGCAGCCGATTCGGCCGCATCCGCACCGAACCGCTTCGGAGTCGGGCACAATCGTCATGTGGCCCAGCTCGCCACCCATGCCGGAGAAGCCGTCGACAACCCGGCCGTTCACGACGATGCCTCCGCCCACGCCGGTGCCGAGCGTGTAAGTCACGCTGTTCGCCGCGCCGCGGCCGGCGCCGGACAAAGCCTCTCCGAGCGCGGCGACGTTCGCGTCGTTACCGATGCGCACGGGCTTGCCCAGCACCTTCTCCAGATGATCCTTGAGCCGCACGCCCGAAAGTGGCAGATTGGCGGCAAATTCGACGACACCCCGCACCGCGTCGATCTGGCCGGGAATGCCGACGCCGACGCCCCTGATCTGCCCCCAGTCCATCCCCGCTTCTTCGACGCACCGGCGGGCGTACGCGGCGATGTTGTCCAGCACGCATTCCCGGCCCCGATCCGTCTCCGTCGGACCTTCGTACGTGTGCGCAAGCGCGCCGTCCACATCGCACAGGCCGACCTTGATGGACGTGCCGCCAATGTCGATGCCAAGATACCATTTGTCCGTCATGTCCAGCACCCCGGAACGTCAAATCGCATCATGCGCCGAGTTCTTGCTTGCGGAAGTCGCTCGGCGATATGCCGTAATATTTCTTGAACGTCGTCGCGAAGGTGGAGGCGTTCAGATAGCCGACCCGCTCCCCGACTTCCGCGATCGACAGCGTGGTGTTGCGCAGCAGCTCGCGCGCGTGGGCAAGCCGCACCTTGCTCAGATAATCGACGAACGTGACGCCGAACGTCTTCTTGAAGTAGTTGGAGAAATATTTCGGCGTCGTGCCCAGAACCTCCGCCATGTGGTCCAGATACAAGTCTTCCATGTAATGCAGCTCGATGTACTGGCTGATGAACGCCGGGTTCAGCCTGTCCGGCTTCACGGCCCGGATCCGGCTGCCGATGTGCCCGGCCGCCTCGATCAATATCCGCTCCGCCCGACCGATATCGCCTTCCTCTTCAAGCGCGCGGTGGAAGCGGCGCTCCAGCGCTTCGAGCGCGTCGCCGTCCAGGCCGGACGCCTCGGCCAGCCGGAACATGTGATAGAAAAGCGTCCGCGCGACGTGCTCCATCCGGCGCAACCCGATGTTCTGTCCGGCGTTTCGCTGCAGGATGTCGCGGATGATCGCGGCGGTCTCTTCGTGCTTTCCGCCGATCAGGCAGTTCGACAGCTTCTCGAGCTGGTCGAGCGGCAGGTGCATGCCCCGCCGGTCCGCTCGCCCGGCCGCGTCGAGAATCGCTTCCTCCGCGTTCACCGGACGGTTGTACATCCCTTCCCGCACTTCCTCGTACGCCTCGGGAAAATGCCGGAAATCCGCGCCGTACGCTTTGCTCAGGCAGCCGCGGATGCGCCAGCCTTCCAGGGCGCCCTGCTCCATTGCGCTGACGGCCTCGCGCAGTCGGCGCAGAAGCGTCGGCCGCTCGCCGGTCTCCCGCAGGGGGAAGAGCGCGAGGAAGCGCAGCGCCCGCACGTGGACCACGACGGCGTCCGGCCGCACGTTCCGAAGTTCCCGCTGCAGGACGGCCGACAGCGTGCCAGCCGGAACCGTATCCCCGTCCGCCGCCGGTCGTTCCAGGAGCAGCGCTCCCATCACGAAATACCGGTGCGGCAAAAGGTCCGGCTTGCATGTCTCCATCTCCCGGAGCTCCTCCTCCGAATGCGGCGGCTCTTCGAGGGCGCGCAGGAACACGGCGCGCCTGAGCTCGCTGTCGAGGAACTGCTGCCGGCTGCGGTATTGCTGGTTTTCGGTCTGCAGCTTGACGATGCCGCTGTAGATTTTGCGGAAATCGTTCCCCTTGCTGCTGCCGCCGCCGAGCAACCGCAGGATGTTCCGCACGGGCCGGTGCAGATAGACGCTCAGCAGCGCGGACAGGATCAGCGCGCTGGCGATCGAGGTCAGAATGATGGAACGGTTCGCACGGGTCACGGACTCCAGGTTCTGGAACTGGTACGGTACCCGGTGGATATAGATGAAGCCGTTGTAATCCGACTGGTAGACATGGTACTCGTAGTTCTCGCGGGTGAGTGAAGTCTCGTCCCGGACGTTGCCTTTGAAGGTGTTGATCACTTCCACGAGGTCCCAGTTGGCCCCGGTTCCCATCAGCACCTGGCGGTTTTGGTCCATGACGACGAGCGACGCGCCCGGGATGAGCGATACCCGGTTCACCTGCGCGAGCAGCTTGTCGACGTCGATGAGCACGACGATGTTCTTGTTCGACAGCGCCATGCGATTGCCGCCCGTAATGACCATCAGCTTCTTCATCAGGT
Source organism: Thermobacillus sp. ZCTH02-B1 (assembly GCF_002159085.1). Lineage (GTDB taxonomy): Bacteria > Bacillota > Bacilli > Paenibacillales > Paenibacillaceae > Thermobacillus. Next base: position 63,113 of record NZ_LZRU01000043.1, on the reverse strand, counting down.
ATTCCTGCGTCGAGCCCGTGAGGATCGTGAAGTTTTCGGCCGGAAACACCTGCATGTCATGCTTGCTGCGCAGGAATTTCAACCATGACTGGCTGTCGTACACCGGATGGCGGTATTTCTGCTCGAACAGATGCCGCAGGCTGCTCGTGCCCCTGGACGTGATCGCGACGGGAACGTTGTCATAGAAGACGATGACGTCTTCCACCATATCATTCGAGGACATCAGGGATTCGACCTGCTGCTGCAAGGTGTACACCTTGGACATATCGACCGAGCCGTCGGTGTCGAGCACGTTGTCGTAGGGCAGGCTGTGGATCGTGTAGATCAGATGGTTGACCGCCCTGAAGCTGTCGTCGAACGACCGGATCATGGACTGGACCGCCTTGGCGTTGTGGTCGACCATCTGGTTGTAAATATCCGATATCGAGTTCCGATAGATCATCCAGTTGGACACGGACATCACCAGAATCACGAGCAGCATGGCTCCGAACACCTGCAGCACGCCCAGATTGAAGAACCATCTTCTCATGACCAGCCCCCCCGTGCGAAAAGCACGTACCGACGGAACGCCCACTTATCCTTTCTCCGCTCCGAGCATGACTCCTTTGGCAAAATATTTCTGCGCGAACGGATAGATCATGAGGACGGGAATCATCGACAGCACGATCGTCGCGTTCTTGAGCGCCTGCGGCGCCAGCGCGGCGGCGTCCACCAGGTTCGACCGGTTGCCCTCGTTGAAGATCAGCATGTCCCGGAGCACGACCTGGAGCGGATACTTCACCGAATCGTTCAGGTAGATCATCGGCAGAAAGTAGCTGTTCCAGTGCCCCATGAAGTAGAACAGGCCGATCGAGGCCAGCGCCGGCTTGGCGAGCGGGATGATGATGCTGAACAGGATCCGGAATTCGGACGCGCCGTCGATTCTCGCGGCTTCCCGGATCGACGACGACATGCTCTCGTAGAACGATTTCAGGATGATCAGCTCGAACGTCCAGATCGCGTTCGGTATGACCAGCGCCCAGAACGTGTCGATCATGCCCAGCTTCTGCACGAGCAGATAGTTGGGAATGATGCCCGGATTCAGGAACATGGTCAGGACGATCATCAGCATGAACCATTTCCGCCCGAAGAAATCCTTGTGCGAGAGCGGGTAGGCGGCGACCGCCGTCATCAGCAGATTGATCGTGGTGCCGAGCGTCGTGTAGAAGATCGTGTTCAGATACGCCCGGGGAATTTTGCTGTCTTCCAGCACTTCCCGGTAGGCTTCCAGATTCAGGCCCTTCGGCCAGAGGAAGACTTTGCCCTGCACGACATGGGCCGTGTCGCTCAGCGAAACGACAAAAATGTACCACACCGGATAGAGGGTCGCCATCGCGACGCATATCAGCAGAAATCCGTTGATGAGACTGAACAGGGTGAAACGGGGTTGACCTACCACAAGCCTCTGCCCCCTATCCGCTTGCTGACCAGGTTCGCCGCGAGGAGCATGACGAGCGCGACGAGCGCCTCGAACAGGCCGACCGCGGCGGCGTAGCTGAAGTTCGCTTCGAGAAGCCCCTTGCGGTAGACGAAGGTGGAGAACACGTCCGCCACCTCGTAGGTCATCGGGCTGTACAGGAGCAGCACCTTCTCGTAGCCGATCCGGATCATGGAGCCGGTCTTCAGGATGAACATGACGACCACCGTGCCCAGGATGCCGGGAATCGTGATGTGCCGCATCATGTGGTAGCGGTTCGCGCCGTCGACCCGGGCCGCTTCGTAGAGCGTCGGATCGATGCCGGCGATCGCGGCCAGGTAGATGATCGACTCGTACCCCATGTTCGTCCAGATTTCCGAGATGATGTAAACCGGCCGGAACCAGGCCTTCTCGCCGAGGAAGTAGATCGGTTCGAAGCCGAACGCCTGGATGATCTTGTTGACGATGCCGTGCGTCGGCGACAGAAAGTCGATGACCATGCTGCAGATGATGACGACGGACAGAAACGCCGGCAGATAACTCAGCGTCTGGACGGACTTCTTGAACCACTTCAGTCTGACCTCGTTCAGCATGAGCGCCAGCAAGATCGGGAACGGGAAGCTGAAGATGAGGTTCAGGAAACCGAGCAGCAGGGTGTTGCGGAACAAAAGCGCAAAATCGTTGCCGCTGAAAAACTTCTCGAAGTGTTTCAGTCCCACCCACGGGCTGTCCCAAATGCCCTGGAACACGCTGTAGTCCTTGAACGCGATGAGGAGACCGTACAGCGGTCCGTATCGGAAGATCAGATAGAACGCGAGGCAGGGAATAAACAACATCAGCAGCTGCCGATCCCGCTTCATGTGCTTCAGGGCGGCGGCGAGCCTGGAGGGCTTGCCCGCGGCATTCCCGGCCCGGCTGGCAGCGGACTCCATCCTGTCTCCTCCTTTACATGTGAAAAATGGAACGCACCCGCAACGAGCGGGACACCCGGGACCCGTTGGTCCCGGGTGTCCCCGTCGCGCAGGCGCCCGGATCCGCGTTACTGCGCGACCATGGCGTTGTAGCGTTGCTGTGCCCTGTTGAAGATTTCGATGAATTCGTCAGCGCCGAGCTTTTTCGCATTCTGCACCCAGGCTTCCCATTCCTTGTCGCCGGCTTTCTTGTCGAGGATGTAGTTGGCGTTGAACTCGGCGGCCGCCTTCTCGAGCGCGACCTGAAGCTCGGCGATCCGCGAGTTCTCCTCGTCGGTGAAGTTCAGCACGGGATCGAGCGGTTCGAACTTGTTCTGTGAAATCATCATGTCCTGGGCTTCCTGCTCGCGTTCCGTGAAGTTGTAGTAGACGCTTCGGTGGTCCGGACGCAGGTACATGCCCTCAAGCCAGAGGCCGTAATGCTTCTCGAGCACCTTGATGTCGACGGCCTGGCCTTCCAGTTCCGGATAAACCGGCTTGCCGTTCTCGTCGAAATAGAACGTTTCGCCTTCGACGCCCAGCGTCACGAGCGCGCCGCCGGACGGGCTGGTCAGGTAGTCGAGCAGTTTCAGCGCGACTTCCTTGTTGTCGTTGTTTGCGACCGCGATGCTGAAGTCTTCGATGAGCGGCAGCGTGCGGATGCGGCCCGTCGGACCGATCGGATTCGCGTAGCGCAGGTCGTAATCCGGATTCTGGTCCTTGACCTGGTTGTAGAACAGCTCCATGCGGCCGATCCAGTCCCAGGTGACGAACGCCTGGTCCGTCGTCATCTTCGCGGTCCAGGAATCCTGCGTATCCGTCAGGAACTCCGGATCGAGCAAGCCTTCGTTGTACATCCGCTTCATCAGATCGAGCATATCCTTGTGCTGCTCGCTCACCGGCGCGAATTTCCACAAGCCGTCGCTTTCGTCGTAGTAGGCCGGATAGCTCGCGCTGCCGATGCCCCAGCCGTAAGCCCAATCCTTGAAGATCGATTCCTTCGTCTTCGAAGCGTAAGGATAGGAGTTCGGGTACAGTTCCTTGAGCTTCTTCAGCGCTTCATAGAACTCTTCCGTGTTCGTCCACGGTTTGATGCCGTGCTTGTCGAAGATGTCCTTGCGGTACATGAAGCCGTGGTTCACGGCGCGCTGCAAGTCGTAAATCGGCCAGGTATAGATGTTCCCGTTCTCGTCGCCGTAGGACGCGATGACCCACGGATTTTCTTCGATGTACAGTTTGCGGAAGTTGGGCAGTATGTCGGCGTATTGGTTGATCGCGACGACCGCGTTCTGCTGGCCGAGCTTGCGCAGTTCGGCCCGCGTCAGACCGTGGAAGATGTCGGGCAGCTTGCCCGATGCGACCGTGACGCGCAGCTTCTCCGCATAGGTCGCGGACGAATAGACCTGGAAATCCACCTTGATGCCGGTGCGTTTCTCGATCTCTTTCGCGATCAGCTTGTCATTCACCGGCTCGTCGCCGACCAGCATCCAGGTGATCGTCACCGGCTTGTCGACGATCGGAAGCTGGAGGCCGCCGGTGTCGCCGTACGGAGATTCGGTTTCGGCCGTCCCGGATTCGGAACCCGACGAGCCCGAATTCGAAGAGCCCGACTCGGACGATTCCGAGCTGGCGGTGGTGGTGGATGAATTATTGTTATTTTCGTTCTTGCTGCCGCCGCCGCAGGCCGCGATCAGCATCGCCAGCATGGTCAGCGCCAGCAGCACGGCAAACAGATGCTTCGTTCCGCGCATGTTTTCCCCTCTCTTTTTTCCGTCATTCAGTCCTTTTCGGTTTTGTGTTTTCGGTACGTGATTTCGGTACGTGATGGTGGTTGTGCGATGGAAAAAGACTTACCGGCAAATTACGAACCTTCAGCCATGTACCGAGTCTCCGCCCCTCGCACCCCCTTGGTGTTTTGTTTTCGCAAGCCGCCGGCACGGGCCGCCGGCTTGTTCCGGTGCGGTCGATTTTGCGACCCGCCGTCGCCATCCATTCTATCCGGGACGAATACGCCGTGAAATAAAGCGTTTTCATCCACCCGGCAAAACCGGAAGGTCCGGCGGCGCGAAAAACCGAAAAACCCTTGTGTATCAAGGGATCCCGGGGTGTGGAAAAATCAAAAGCGGTGGAAATATAAAAACCGTCCCTTTTATGTTACCTCTTTCACGAATAAAAAGACAAGTCTATATATTGTCTTTAATAAAAACAAAAAAAGAGGCCGGACCGGTCCGGCTGCCGGTCCGCGATGGGCATCGACCGGCCGTCCGGATTCAGTCTTGCCGGACCGCCGTCTGGTCGCCGCCCCTGCCCGCGAGGAACGTGAAACGGTAGATCTGACGCGGGCGGCCCTTCGACAGCTTCTCCATGTCGACGACCTTGACCAGCCCGTTGTCCGTCCAGGCCTGCAGCAGCCGGTGGGCGCTGCGGACCGTAACGCCGAGCACTTCCGCCAGCTCGTGGGCCTTGTAGTCGCATTTGCCCGACTTCGACGCGTGGGTGAGCAGCCTGCTCAGGTACGCGCTCGTCATGCCGGCCTTCTCGGCCTTGCGGATCAGTTCGGCGTCCGTCGGCGGCAGCACGGCCTGCACGGGATCGGACATCTCGAGCGGGCCGATCAGCGTCTGGTCCTCGCGGATGATGAAGCATGCGTTGCCGCCGGCCTCCCGGGCTTTCCGGAGCGCCGCGCGCGCGTGCATGCCGGCCTCGTTCGCCGACGCGCCGAAGCCGACGCCGAGGCTGAGCGTAATGCCATGGGTCGCCCTCGCGTCCTTCGCGAGATAGATCGTCTTGTAGCCGCCGGTCTCCCGTTCGAAAATGCCCCGCGTCGTGAAGAACAGGTACTCGCCTTCGCCGATTTGCGTAAGATACCCGTCCAGCGATTCGACGTAGTTCAGCACCATCCGGTGGATGTCCAGCTTCAGCTTCTGCACCTCGAGCTCGCTGCTCTTCTTCATCACGAGGCCGGCGAAATCATCGACGGCGAGCATCCCGACGACGATCTGCGCCTCCTTGTTGCGGCGCGATTCCGTCGAGAGCAGCGCCCGTTCGAGCGCCACGACCATGTCCTGCTCGGACGGCATGAGATACTCGGCGGCGATGCCGCGGGCGGCGAGTTCCGCGGCCACCGATGCGACGCCGGTTACGGCGAGCGTGCTCAGTCCCGCTTCCGCCTGCTGCGCGTGGAAGGCGACCAGCTTCTCCGGGGACGCCCAGGCGGGGCCCTGATAGATCGCCATGCGGACGTCCTCGAGGCCGAGGTCCCGCAGCGTCCGCATGACCATCCGTTTCGTCAGGGTGTCGACCGAGATGCCGCCGTTCAGGCGGCCCGATTTCAACGCGGAGAACAGCGCGCGGTACAGCGCGGCGCCCGTCAGCGGCGCCTGCACCACCGGCACGGACGCGTGCACCCGTTCCTTCACGAGCCGGTGCATCGCCGGGCCGAACACGAACAGCACCTCCGTCTCCCCCGCCAGCTCCACGGCGCGCTCCGGCGCTTCCTCCACCCGGCCGATCTCGCGGACGACCGGGCGAAACGTCGGAAATTCCCTGATGACCGTCATCAGCCGCTTCACGGTTTCCGGATGTCCGATGACACCGATCTTGATCTGCATGAACGCTCGTCCTTTCCGGCGATTTGAAACTTGATCGAAAAAATAATTTAAGACAAAATAAAGACTGTGTCATTTTATGATATAAGATATAATATGAAGCGGGCGAAATGTCAAACGATATCTCCCGAGGATGAACAGCATGAGAGACAAGGAGCGTGTACCGGATTGAACATTCAGGTGTTTGCATCGGAAGCCCGACTGGACGAGGCCTGCGCCGATCTCATCGAAGGCTTGCTCCGCGTCAAACCCCGCGCCGTGCTCGGCCTCGCGACGGGCGGCACGCCGCTCGGCGTCTATCGCCGCCTGATCGACGATTACCGGAAGGGGCTCGTCAGCTTCCGCCATGCGACCACTTTCAATCTCGACGAATACGTCGGCCTGCCGGAGGATCATCCGGAGAGCTATCACGCCTACATGCGGCGCAACCTGTTCGACCATATCGATCTGCCGCCCGAACGGGCCCATCTGCCGAACGGCAACGCCGCCGATCTCGAGGCGGAATGCCGCCGGTACGACGCGCTGATCGAGGAAGCGGGCGGCATCGATCTGCAGTTGCTCGGCATCGGGCACAACGGCCACATCGGCTTCAACGAGCCGGGACCGGCGCTCGTCACCGGCACGCACGTCGTCGAACTCGCGGAGGAGACGCGGAGGGCGAACGCGAGGTTTTTCCGCTCCGTGGACGAGGTGCCCCGGCGGGCGATCACGATGGGCGTTGGGACGATCCTCAAGGCCCGGACGATCGCGCTGATCGCCAAGGGAACGGACAAGGCGGACATCGTGCGGCGGGCACTGGAGGGTCCGATCACGACCGATTGTCCCGCTTCACTGCTGCAGACCCATCCGCAGCTCATCGTGCTGCTGGACCGGGATGCGGCGTCGAAGCTGTCGCCGGCCGCACTGGGCGCGGCGGCGCCGGGCGGAAGGACGGTGTGAGCGCATGGAGGGCGGTGTTTTGATCACAAACGCGCGCATCGTGCCCGAAGAAGGGGAACCTTTTTCCGGGTGGCTGTACATGAGGGACGGCCGGATCGCGGCGCTGGGAAGGGCGGATGAGGAGCCGCCGCCCGACGCGGTTTCCGCGCGCAGGGTGGACGGCGAAGGCGGTTGGGCGCTGCCGGGTTTCATCGATCTGCACGTCCACGGCGGAGCAGGCTGCGACTTCATGGACGCCGACGAGGCGAGCTTCGAGGCGATCACCCGCTTCCACGCCCGGCACGGCACGACCGGCATGCTGGCCACGACGCTGACCGCCTCGAAGGAGCGGCTGGACGCGGCGCTCGAGGCCGCGAGCCGGTACATGGCCTCGCCGATGCCCTATGCGCGGATCCTGGGCGTCCACCTCGAGGGACCGTTTGTGAATGTCAGGCGGAAAGGGGCGCAGAATCCCGACTTCATCGTCCCGCCGCGCCCGGACTGGCTGGAGGACTGGGCGGCGCGCTGGCCCGGGCTGATCCGGATCCAGACGCTCGCGCCCGAGACGGAAGGCGCCCTCGAGTACATCGTACGCCTGTCCGAGCTCGGGATCGTGCCCGCCTGTGGGCATACGGACGCTTCCTGGACGGAGATCCGGTTCGCCGCCGACCGCGGATTGCGCCACGCCGTCCACACGTTCAACGCGATGCGCCCTTTCCACCACCGGGAACCGGGAGCGGTCGGCGCCGTGCTGACCGACGACCGGATCATGGCCGAGGTCGTCGCCGACGGACACCACGTCCATCCCGCAGGCGTCGAACTGCTCCTGCGCGCGAAGGGCTCCGGCGGGGTCATCCTCGTGACCGACGCGATGGCCGCCGCGGGCATGCCCGACGGCGAGTACGAGCTCGGGGGATTGTCCGTCACGATGCGCGGCGGCCTCGCCCGTCTGCGTGATTTGGACATTCTCGCGGGGAGCACGCTCACGATGATCGAAGCGTTCCGCTTCGCGGTCCGGAAGGTCGGCGTGTCCGTTGCCGAGGCGAGCCGGATGGCGAGCCTCAACCCCGCCCGCCAGATCGGCGCCGATCGCGAGACGGGATCGCTCAGGCCCGGCAAGCGGGCGGACGTCCTGCTGCTGGACGAGGACCTCGTGCTTCGACGGATCTGGATCGGCGGGCGGGAACCGGAGCTGTGACACGATGGGGGGGCGTTTTTCGGTCCGTTGGCGGAACCATTCCGTCAAAGCCGGTTCGGCGGCACGTTCCGCCCCTCCGGCGGAACAGCGTTCCGTTAACGGCCGCCATCAGGCCGAGCACGCGATACCGAGGCACAACCGCGGCGGAAGACCTAAATTCGCGGCCGAAAGCCGGTCCTCGTGCATGCGGCAGCTCCGACGGGCAAAACCCGGGAAATCCGGCTTTGTCGACAAACGGAAGCGGGGGTCCGAACCCGGCCCCCGCTTGCCATTTTGCCCGATTCAATCGCGAATCCGGTCAGGCCCCGTCCCCGTAGCACAGCAACGCGCCGATCACGCCCGACGATTCCCGACGATACAGCTCGTACACCTCGGGCGCGCGCTCGAACGGCACTTCGTGGGTGATCAGGGGAGCGACGCGGATGCGCTTCTCCGCGAGCAGGCGGACGAATTCGGCAACGTTGCGCCCTTCGGTCCAGCGCACGTAACCGATCGGATAATCGCGGTTTTCGCGCTCGTATCCGGCGTCGTAGCGCCCCGGCCCGCCGGCGCGGGAGATGAGCAACTGCGCCTCCTTCGCGAACATGACGGCGCGGGAAAACGACAGGGTCAGGTCGCCGACGATAACGATTTTCCCGCGGTCCCGAATCCATTCGAGCGCCCGGTTGATCAGCGTCTCGCCCGAACCGGAGGCGCACAGCAGCACCGCGTCCGCCCCGGCCCCGCCGGTGATATCGGCGAGATCGCGCTCCAGAACCGCGGGATCGGTGTAGACGCATGGGACGCCGAGTTCCCGCAGCCTCGCCGCCCGGTCCTTCTTCAGGTCCACTCCCGCTGTCCGATAGGCGGCCGCGTTCGCGATCTGGGCGATCAGGTTGCCGAGGATGCCGAGCCCGACCACGACGACCGATTCTCCGAACTGCAGCCCGGCCGTGCGCAGCGCGTGGATCGCGATCGCTCCCAGACCGGAGCAGGCTGCTTCCCGCGGATCGACATGATCCGGCACCTTCGCCGTCAGATTGGACGGCACGGCGAGCCGCTCGGCGTGGCGCACGTAGGGCGCGCCGTAGCACGCCACGCGGCTGCCGGGCTCAAGCCCGACCACGCCCTCTCCCGTCCGTTCCACGATCCCGACCGCGCTGTAGCCGAGAACGACGGTCCTGTCCCCGCTGCCGAGGACCATCGACATTTCGGTGCCCGGGCTGATCGCGGAATATTCGGTGCGGATGAGCACATGTCCGGGCTCCAGTTCGGGCTCCTCCATTTCCGTAACGAAAATGCGTCCGTTTCTCGCGGAGACGGCTTTCATCGGTTTCCCTCCCTATTTTTCGGCTTGCTCCGTTCCGTCGCGCTCCGTCTTTCCGTCGGGCGCTTCGCCGATCCCTTCCTCCCCGTCGAGGCCGAGCTCGGCCCCTTGCGACAGCAGCAACCGCTGCAATCGGTGAATCGGCACCTCCGCGGCCGCGAGCCCTTCCCTGGCCGCGATCGCCGCGGCCGCGCCCGCCGCCTGGCCGACGGCCATGCAGCTCGGCGTCAGCCGCGCGGTCGCCTGAGCCTCGTGCGTCGCCGAGATGCAGCGGCCGGCGAGGAGCAGATTCTCCACGCCCAGCGGAACGAGCGACCGGTACGGAATGTCGTAGGCGCCGCCGCCCCGGATCATGCCGGTCGTGACGCCCGCTCCGGACGGATCATGGATGTCGATCGGATAGCCGCTTCGGGCGATGCAGTCCGCGAAGCGCCGCCCCGACAGCACGTCCTCCCCGCTCAGCATGTACAGGCCGCGGATCCGCCGCGTCTCGCGGACGCCGATCTGCGTCCCGACCTGCGCGAGCGCCGCATGGCGGAATCCCGGCACGGATTCGCGCAAAAACCGCTCCAGCATGAGCGCCTGCCGCCGGCCCTCGAGCTCGGCTTCCGTGAGATCCTCCATGCGCGTCGGATCGAGACCGGACACCCGCGATACGTTGATCAGCGCCTCGTCGCCGCGCGGGCCGATGAAGAACAGGAGGCCTTCCCTCGGGATCGGCAGCGCCGCCCGTTTCCAAATCGAGTAGAATCCCATGACGCCCGTCAGCGGCAGCCGGTCCAGCTCCGGAATGAGCGACCGCCCGTAAAATTCCTCCGGGTGCCGCTTCATGTACGCCTTGATCTCCCCGACGTCCACGCCGCGCATCCGGAACTTCATCGTCATCGGCTGCACGCGCCCTTCCCGGTCGCCCTGCTCCCAGGGCGCGCCGGCCCGGAACGCGATGTCGCCGTCTCCCGTGGCATCGACATACATCCGGGCCTCGAGTGTCACGGGGCCGGACTTGCCGCGGAGCGTCAACCGCCGGATCCGTCCGCCGCTTGTCTCGACGTCGTCGGCCCAGGCGTGGAGCAGCACGCGGACGCCCGCTTCCCTCAGCATCTCGTGCGCGAGCACCTTGTAGACTTCCGGGTCGAACGGCGTCACCGTATGGACGAACCCGATCGTGTCCCGCAAATGGCCGGGCGAGGCGCCGCGCGCGGCAAGCCGGTCGACGATCTCCTGCGCGATGCCGCGGATTACCTGCCGGCCCGACTCCGTGTGGAACGTCATCCACGGATACACGAGGGCGGCCGTCGACATGCCGCCCAAAAAACCGTAGCGCTCGACGAGGGCCGTCCTCGCGCCGGCGCGCGCCGCGGCGAGCGCGGCCGCGATTCCGGCGGGGCCGCCGCCGAGCACCGCCACGTCAAACATGCACTGAATGCCTCCCCGTTCAGATGGCATCATCATAAAAAAGGTGGACGGCGCCGTCAAATGCGCCGTTTCCGCCGAATGCGCCATGAACTAGAACCCCCCCAGCGCCCTGACCGCAATGTTGGCGAGCAGTGCGGCGCCGAGCGGGATGCAATCCTCGTTCAGCACATATTTCGGATGATGGAGGCCGTAAGCCTCCTCCGCACGCTCCGCGGGCCCCGAACCGAGCCAGAAGAAGCAGCCCGGCACGCGCTCGAGGTAGACCGCAAAATCCTCGCCGGCCATCGTCGGTACGGCGGCGACGCGGTTCGCGGCGCCGATCGTCCCGTCTACCGCCTCCTCGACGAGGCGGGCGTTCGCCGCGTGGTTGACGAGCACCGGCGTCTGGTCGATCACGCGGACCTCCGCCCGGCAGCGATGCGCGAGCGCGATCTTCCGGACCAGCCGCTCCACGCGCTCCGGTATCGCCGCCTTCACGCGCGGATCGAACGTGCGGATCGTGCCAGTCATCTCCGCCCGGTGCGGGATGACGTTGTTCGCCTCGCCCGCCTTCAGGCTGCCGATCGTGACGACCGCGGGCTCGAAGGGTGACAGCTCGCGGCTCGCGATCGTCTGCAGCGCCAGCACGATCTGGGAAGCGCAAACGATCGGATCGATGCATTGATCCGGGATGGCGCCATGTCCGCCGCGGCCTTCGATGTCAATCTCCAGCCGGTCCACCGATCCCATTATCGGCCCCGCACAGGTCGCGACCTTGCCGGCGGGCAGCGTGGGCAGATTGTGCAGTCCGTAGATTTCCGCGACGCCATCGAGCGCGCCGGCGGCGATCATCACCTTCGCGCCGGCGTTGATCTCTTCGGCCGGCTGGAAGATGAAGCGCACGGTTCCACGCAGCCGGTCCGCTCGCGCGGCGAGCAGTTTCGCCGCGCCGAGCAGGATCGCCGTATGGGCGTCGTGGCCGCAGGCATGCATGACGCCGGGCCGCTCGGACGCGAATTCGAGACCGGTCTCTTCCTGGATCGGCAGCGCGTCCATATCGGCGCGGAGCGCGACCGTCTTGCCCGGCAGCGCGCCCTTCAGGTCCGCGACGACGCCGTGCCCCCCGACGCCCGTCCGGATCCCGAGGCCGAGCTTCGCGAGCTCGCGCGCGACGAGGGCGGCGGTTTCCTTTTCCTCCAGGCTCAGTTCGGGATGGCGGTGCAGATGCCGCCGGATCGCGATCAGCTCTTCGGCCAGCGGCATCGCGTCCCGCAATGCGTCGCTCATCATGTCAGGAATTCCTTCTTTCCAGGCGGATATCCTGCGCGATTTTCCTGCCGGTCGGCGTGCGGGCGAGGCCGCCCCTCGCGGTTTCCCGGTACGCCTCGGGCATCAGGCTGCCGATCTCCAGCATGGCGCCGATCACCTCGTCGGATGGGATGACGCTCCGCACGCCGGCCAGCGCCATGTCGGAGGCGGCCAACGCCGTCACCGCACCGAGGCCGTTGCGGACGATGCACGGCACCTCGACGAGCCCGGCCACCGGGTCGCAGACGAGGCCAAGCGAGTTCTTGAGCGCGAGCCCGACCGCGTGCACCGCCTGCTCCGGCGTGCCGCCGCGCAACTCGGTCAGGGCGCCGGCCGCCATCGCGATGGCCGAGCCAATCTCTGCCTGGCAGCCACCCTCCGCGCCCGAGATGAAGGCGTTGTTCGCGATCACGTACCCGATGGCGCCGGCGCAGAACAGGCCGTACACCATGTCGTCGTCGCTCCAACCGAACCGCTCCTGGGCGCTCACGAACACGCCCGGGATGACGCCACACGAGCCAGCCGTCGGCGTCGCGACGATCCGCCCCATCGAGGCGTTCACCTCGGACACGGCCAGGGCGTAGGCCATCGCCTTGCCCGCGTCAGCACCGAGGGCGGAAGCGCCGGCGTCCAGGTAGTCGCGGACCCGGCGGGCGTCGCCGCCCGTCAGTCCGCTGCGCGACACCGGCGCCTCCTCGATTCCCTTGCGCACGGCCTCCTTCATCACGCGGTAATAGCCGCGCATCCGCTCGAAAACCCGATCCTCCGGCTCGTCCGTCTCCCGCGCCTGCTCCCCGAGCATCAGCCGGCCGATCGGAACGCCCTCCCGTTCGCACAGCAGGACGAGATCCTGAAGGGTCGAAAATCTCATCCGGTTTCGCCCCCTTCGCATTTCATGCGTACCCTCGGTCGGATCACAGAAGCCGAAGCGCCCGCGCGCCACGCGTCAACCGCGGACCCCGGGCCGAAACGCGCCGCGCTTCAGGCGTCGGTTCCGCCCGCCGCCCTGCCGACAGGCGGAACGGCGCATACCCGGCTGACGCCGTCCAGCCCCGCGATCCGCCCGATCGCGCCGGCACCGGGCTCCTGGTCCAGCTCCATCACCGTCAGCGCGCTCCCGCGCCGCACCGTGCGGTCGACTTCCATGTAGCCGATGTTGACGCCGGAAGCGGCGAGGATTTCCGCAATTTCCGCGATCATGGAGGGCCGGTCCTCGTGGAACACCAATACGGTGGGATAGTCGGCCGAAAATTTCACCTCGAACCGGTCCACTTCCGTGATTGCGATGTTGCCGCCGCCGTACGAACATCCCGTTACGCCGATCTCCCGGCCGCCGCCGCGCAGGCGGATCGTCGCCGTGTTCGGGTGCACGTTCGGCCGGTGCGCCGTGCGGAAGCGCAGGCGGACGCCCGCTTCCTCCGCGTGGCGGAATGCGTCCCGGATCCGCTCGTCGTCGGGGCCGAATCCGAGGATGCCCGCCGCGATCGCGAGATCGGTACCGTGGCCGCGCCCCGTGGCGGCGAACGATCCGTACAACGCGATCTCCGCCTCCTCCGGCGTCCCGCCGAACAGGGCCCGGGCCGTCAGACCGAGCCTGACGGCTCCGGCGGTATGCGAGCTGGACGGCCCCACCATGCTCGGACCGATGATCGAGAAGACGTCCCTGTACCGCATTTCCGTTCCACCCGCTCCGGTCCGCGGATCAGCCGTCCAGCCACTCGCCGAGGTGCGCGGCGACGAAGTCGTCGTCGTTGAGATGCGGGTAGGCGCGGCAGACGCGGTCGATTTCCTCCGCCTGTCCGGGCGACAGCGTCTCGTGCGGGTTCAGGCACCAGATGCCGCGCATCAGCCCCTGCCGGCGGAGCACCTCATGGATGCCCGGGATGCACCCGGCGAAACCGTGGGCGGGATCGAAGAACGCGGCGTTCGCGTCCGTCACCTGGGCAGCCCGGGTGAGCAGTTCGCTCGGAATCTCGTCCCGTCCGCGCACCCGCTTGATCTCTTCCAGCAGCTCGACGGCCTTCTTCGTCCAGACCGCCCAGTGGCCGAGCAGGCCGCCGACGATGGATTTGCGGACCTTGACGCCGTTTGCGTCGAACTCAAACGTCGTCAGCAGGTCGACGACGATGTTGTCGTCGTTGCCGGTGTACAGTGCGATCTCGTCGCGCCGGTCGGACATGCAGACGGCGCGCACGACGTCGAGTGTCTGATAGCGGTTGAACGGCGCGATCTTGATGGCCACGACGTTCGGAATGTCGGCCAGCCGCCGCCAGAAGTCGTAGGAGAAGACCCGGCCCCCGACGGCGGGCTGCAGATAGAACCCGAACACGGGCAGCAACCGCGCCACCTCGCGCGTCCGCTCGAGCAGCGCCTCCTCGCTCCAGTCGGCGAGGCCGCCCATGCTGAGCAGGCCGGCGTCGTAGCCGAGCGAGACGGCGAGCTCCGCCTCCTTGAGCGCCTGCTTCGTCGGGCCGCAGATGCCCGCGATCTTCAGGAACGGGCGATCGAGTCCCGCCCGCTCGACTTCCTCCGCAGCGAGCCGCAGCACGGGCTCGAGCAGATTGTGCTCGGGATCCCGGATTTCGAACTGGGTCGAGTGCACCCCGACCGCGACGCCGCCGGCGCCTGCGGCGATGTAATAGCGCGTGAGCGCCCGTTGACGGCGCTCGTCGAGCCTGCGGTTCTCATCGAGCGCGAGGGGATGGGCGGGGATGACGAGACCGTCGTGCAGCGCCCGCATTTTCTCGGGCGACAGCGTTCGGGTTGCTTGCGTCATGTCAGAACTTCCCCTTCCTCTCCTGGAAATGCGTCGGCTTGTTCCAGGTCACGCCGCCGGCCTGCACCCATTCGGCGACCCAGTCGATCATCTCGAGCAGCGAGACCCTCGGATAGCCGAACCATTGGAAGCACTTCGCCGCGTTGCTGAGCAGCGCCGTCTCCGATTCGGCGCCTTCGAAGACCGGCTCCCTGCCGAACCGCTCGCCGAATTTCCGCGCAGCCCAGCGTACCGACAGCGTCTCCGGACCGGTCACGTTCAGGATCTCCGGCGGCGCCGCGCACCGGGTGAGGCAGCGCAGCGCGATCGCGTTCGCGTCCCCCTGCCAGATCACGTTCGCGTGGCCCATCGTGAGATCGATCGGCCGCCCCTCGTATACCGCCTGCGCGATGTCGAGCAGCACCCCGTAGCGCATGTCGATCGCGTAGTTCAGCCGGTAGATGAGCATCGGCGTGCCGTTCTTGTGTGAGTGGTACGTGAAAATCCGCTCGCGGCCCAGGCACGATTGCGCGTATTCGCCGACCGGTTCCGGAGGCGTCCCCTCGTCCGCGCCCCCGCCGTGGATCGACGTGAACGGGTAGACGTTACCCGACGAAAAGACGACGATGCGGGAATGCCTGTACCGCTCGGCCACCCGTCCGGGCAGGTAGGTGTTCATCGCCCACGCCAGGTGCTCCCGGCCCGTCGTGCCGAACTTGTAGCCGACCATGTAGATCACGTTGGCGGCGTCCGGCAGGCTCCGGAGCTCCTCTTCGTTCAGGATGTCGGCGGAAATGACCTCGACGCCGCTTTGCTCCAGATCCCCGCGAACCGCGGAATCGGAGAAGCGCGACACGGCGATGACCCGTTTGTTGAGCCCGCCTTCGCGGATCGCGCGCACCGCGAGCTTCGCGAGGCTCGGTCCCATCTTGCCGCCCGCTCCGAGAATCAGGATGTCGCCGTCGACGCCGGCGAGATCCCGGATCAGCTCCTCATACGGTTCCGTCAGCTTGTCTTCCAGCTCCCCGATGCTTCTCATGTCTCTCCTCCTCTGCACGCCGGGAACTCCCATCCCCATCATAGCGCCTTCAAACATATAAAGACAAGTCTTTTTATCGTCTTTAATTCGGCAAAAAAACAGGCCGCGCCGCGCTTCACCCTCCCATCCGCTTCTTGTATTCCATCGGGTTGAGACCGTAATATTCCCTGAACAGCCTGGAAAAATGAATCGTGTCCTCGTATCCGACGGACGACGTGATCTCGTAGACCTTCATCGGGGTGTTGAGCAGCAGTTCGCGCGCCCGCTCCATCCGGACGGATACGAGATAGTTCAGGAACGTCATGCCGGTCTCCTGCTTGAACTGGCTCGCCAGATACGTCCGGCTTACCATGAGCGCGTCGGCCACGTCCTGCAGCGTGATCCGCTCGGCGTAATGCTTGTCGACATATTCCTTGACCTGCGCGATGAGGCGTGAACCCTTGAGGCTTCGCCGCTTCGCCGCGCAGTCGATCAACCGGACCGCCCCCGCTTCCAGTACGCCGGCCGCGCTCGCCCGAAACCAGGTGCGGACCCGGTTCCGCTCGAGCCGCTCGAACGATTTCGCGATCTCTCCGGGAACGGCCGGATCCGGCTCGCATCTGCTTTCCTTGAACAGCGTTTCATGCACGACGTCCAACCATCCGCCCGCCAATTCGGGAAGGAGATGATACCTGCCGTCGAGCCAATCCTCCATCATCGCGAGCGTGTCGACGACGAGCAGCGGCACCTGGCCGGACTGCAGCGTCTCCATCGTCTGCACCCAGCGTTCGAGCATGTCCCGGTGCAGCGGCAACTTGCCGATCAGGAGCCGCGCGGCCTCATCCCTGCGGCTTCGGTCGATCTCCGCGAACGCCCTGGACATGACCTTCTCCAGTTCGTCGGAGTCGACCGGCTTGAGCACGTAATCGACGACGTCGAGCTCCAGGCTCCGCTTCACAAATTCAAACTCGCCGTAGCTCGACACCACGACGCAACGCATCCAGGGATGGCGCTCGCGGATCGCGCGGATCAGCTCCAGCCCGTTCATCACGGGCATCTTGACGTCCGTGATGCAGAGATCCGCGTAATGGGCTTCCAGCCAGTCCAGCGCCTCGCGGCCGTCGCTCGCGACGCCGGCCACGACAGCCCCCTCGCCGCACGCTCCGGCCTTCTTGGCCAGACTGAGCCGGATGATCGGTTCGTCATCCACGATCAGAATGCGTTTCATCGCCGTCCTCCGTGATTTCACGATCGTACTCGATGGGAAACATGACCGTAACCGCCGCTCCCCTTCCGCCCTCGCGGTTCGAGACGGACACGCCGGCCAGCGGATCCGACGCGTGGCAGACGCGGATCCGGAAATGGACGTTGAGCAACCCGACGCCGCCCGCGTGCTCGCCGAGCGGCCGCGAGCTCAGGCTCGCGATCCTCTCCCGCAGTCGCGTGAGCTTCTCCTGCGCAAATCCGGTCCCGTCGTCGAGAATGTCAATCCGCACATGGCCGGGTTCCGCGCGCCGGACGCGGATCTCCAGGCGAAGCGGCCGTCCGTTCACGTCGAGGTTGTGCCGGATGCTGTTCTCGACCAACGGCTGGATGATCGCCTTGAGGCATTTCGACCGGCGGCATTCGTCCTCGGCTTCGATCGCGAAGATCAGCTTGTCGCCGTAGCGGATCCGGCAGATGTCCAGATAGTGCCCGAGATGCCGGAGCTCGTCTTCGACGGTGACGAACATCTTCCGGTAATCGGAGGTGTACCGGAGCATCCGCGACAGCGCCACCGCGACCCGTTCGATGTCCCGGTGGCCCGCCAGGTTGGCCATCGCGTTGATCGTCTCCAGGCTGTTGTAGAGAAAATGGGAGTCGATCTGCGACTGGAGCGCCGACATCGTCGCCGCCCGCTGGCGCATCCGCGTCTCCGCGAGCTCCTGCACCGAATCATTCAGCCGGTCGAGCATAAGGTTGAACGCGTGGCCGAGATCCGCCAGTTCGTCGTTGCCGGCGGCCGGCACCCGCACGCCCAGATCGCCGATCTTGACGCGGCTGATTGCCACCCGGAGTAGCCCGATCCTGCGCGTGACGGAGGACACGACCGCGAACACGATCACGAGCGACAGCGCGAGGCCGACCAGGAGGGTCGCGATGGTGACCTTCCGGATGTAGAGCTCGTTTTTCGCAAACTCGTAATACGGGATGACGGCCAACGCCTTCCATCCCGTGGCCGGGACGGTCTGGAACATGACGATCTCCCCGCTGTCCTCCCGGTAAAAGGTCCCGCTCGTCTCCGCGAGACGGGGCACGATGTCGGCGTCCGCGAAGGTCTTTACCAGGCCGAGGTCCGGATGGACGATGATCTCCCCCTTTTCGTCGGTCACCATTGTCGTCCCCGGAAGACCGGGATTGGTGTCCGTCACGATGCGCAGGGCCGGGCCGAGGTCGACGTCGAGCTTGATGTACCCCGTGCGCCTGCCGAACGCCACGCGCTTCACCATCGTCAGCACCGGCTGGTTTTTCCGCCTGTAGTGCTCCGGGAAGGTGATTTCATAGTGGATGTCGTTGCTTTTTCCCAGCAGCTCGATGTAGTGCTCGGCACCGAACGTGTATTCCTCCCGAAGCTCGTCCTGGTTCGTGAAATGCATCTCGTTGCCGTTCGTGTTGTAGAACGTCAGGGACATCACTTCGGGATGGTGGTAGATGAACACCTGCAGATAGTTCCGGACGATCTCCTGAAACGCGATGTAAGACCCCAGATCGTCGCCCGGTTCGACCATGAACCAGCGCTCGGTGTCCCGGTTCGAGGCGATGGACAGCAAGCTCTGCTGGTAGCCCTTCAGATACTGGTTCAGGTTGAGGTTGACCTGCCTGAGCATCTGGCTGGCGAGCGCTTCGGCGTCGCGGATGACGGTCTCCGAGGTGATCCGGTAAGTCAGCAAGACGATCGTCACGATGACAGACAGCAGCACGGAAGCCAGCAGCGTCACGAGCTTCCATTTGATCGACCGGCGAATCGCATCGAGCACTTTCACGGCGGTCTCACTCCCGGGCGATGCGGACGGAACAACATGCCGAAACGCATGGTGGAAAAGAAAGGAAGGGAGAGCGGCTCTCCCTTCAGGACTTGTTCTCGTTATACCACTTCGTCAAGGCTTCGATCAACCGGTCGCCGCCCTGTTTCCGCCACGTTTCGATGAACTTGTCCCAGGTTTCGTCGACGGGCTTGTTGTTGACGACGATTTCCGCGGCCGTTTCCTGGAAAGAGTTCTCGAGCAGGATCTGCAGTTCCTGATCCAGCGGCGGCATGTCGGCCGTAAGCGAGCTGAAGCCTTCCGAGTTCGCGATGTTGAAGGCGTGGCGCAGCTTCTCGCCCTGTTCGCCCGGATATTTCGCCGCGAACGTCGTCTCGTTGAAGCCATGCATCCGGAATACTTCGCGCCATTCCGTCTGCTCCCGGGCTTCCGACTCGGGATCGTACTTGATCTGCCCGTTCTCGATCGTGTAGTTCATGCCCTCGATGCCCAGCTCGGTGAAGATCTGTCCTTCCTCGCTGAGCAACCAGTCGAAGAACTTGACGACCGCTTCCGGATGTTCCGAATCCGTCGTCACGTGATACGTGCGCGCGACCGTGTAGATTTCCGCGCCGACCGGGCCGTCCCAGCCTTCGCCGCGCGGCGTGGGCATTGCCATCAGGTTCACGTTCGGATCGCCCGCGTTGTCGTAGATGCGCTTGTGAAACGTCCACGCGGACTCCGGCTGGAACCCGAGAACGCCGACGCGGCCGGATTCGAATTTCTGCGCCCAGATCGAGGACGAGTTGGTCAGGAATTCGGAATCCATGAGCCCTTCCTGGTACATCGTCTGCAGCAGCTTGAGCGGCTCCTTGAAGCGCGGATGCGCGAAGCCCGGCACGACCTCGCCGTTGTATTCGTAGCCGCCCATCGGTGACAGGCCCCACATGCCCCAGATCGGGTCCATGACCCAGTTGAAGCCCTGGCGCGTGGAGAACGGCAGTTCGTCACTCTTGTCGCCGTTGCCGTTCATGTCGTTGTCGCGGAACGCGCGCAAAAGATCGAGGAACTCGCCGGACGTCTTCGGATATTCCGCGATGCCGAGCTTGTCCATCCAGTCCTTCCGCACGTACAGGACGCGGCTCGACTTGACGACGGCCGGCTGCGGGATGCCGAGAATCTTGCCGTCGACGGTGACAGCGTCCCAGGCCTCCTGCGGAATGTACTTCTTGAGATTCGGACCGTATTGTTCGATGAGATCGTTGAGCGGCAGCAGCTTTTCGCGCGCGAACGAGGCGACGCCGATGTTCAGGCCCGAACCGAGGAACGCGTCGAATTTCTCGTTTGCGGCGAACTTGAGCTGCACCTGATCGTGGTAGTTCGCGTTCGCGATGAACGTGATGTCCAGATTGACGCCCGATTTCTCCGCCATGTACTGGATCGTGCGGTCATTCGACGGATCTTCCGGCGCTACCTTCGCCAGGTCGCTGGTCAGAATCTTGATCGTCGGAATTTCTTCCGGTTCGTTCGAAGAGCCGGAATCCGACCCGGACGCCGAACCGCCGGCATTGTCGCCGGAAGCGGAAGAGGAACCGTTTGCGCCACTTGCGCCGTTGTCTTTGTTTCCGCCGGACGAGCAGGCGGCGGAGAACAGCAGCATCAGCGCAACCCCCAGAATGGCGAGTCTTCTCCACTTCATGATCCAAGTCTTCCCTCCGTGATGTTGCGTTTGCTTCGATGGGTTGGCGTTAACGGCTGCAACAAACGATTTACGGTCACGCATGCACCTCCCGCCAGGGTAATATGATTCGGACGGAATTCCCCCGGCCCCGGCTTCTCCGGAGGCCGGGGCGGAATCCGCGGATCTCCGGTCGGGAGCCGGGACGAATGCTATTCCTTCAGGGAACCGAGCATGGCTCCCTTGATGAAATGTTTCTGCAGGAACGGATAGACGACGACGATCGGCACCGTCGCGACGACGATCGTGGCGAGCTGCAGCCCCTGCGGCGAAGTGTCCAGGTTGACGGTCGTGACGCCCCGGTAGTTGTCAATCGCGTTCGCTTCGGCGAGAAGATGGTAGAGATACAACTGCAACGGGTACAGTTTCCGGTCCGTGATGTAAATGAGGGCGTTGAAGTAGCTGTTCCAGTGATTGACCGAGTAAAAGAGCAGCAGTGTGACGATGATCGGCATCGAGATCGGCACCGCGATTTGCCACAGGATGCGATATTCGCTCATGCCGTCCACCCGCGCCGCCTCGAACAGTTCCTCGGGCAGCGAACGGAAGAACGTGATGCACAGCATCAGGTTGAACATCCCGATCGCCGGCGGAATGACCAGCGCCCAGAATGTGTCGAGCAATCCGAGGTTCCGGATCAGGATGTACGTCGGAATGAG
The DNA here is from genome assembly GCF_002159085.1 of Thermobacillus sp. ZCTH02-B1. Taxonomy (GTDB): domain Bacteria; phylum Bacillota; class Bacilli; order Paenibacillales; family Paenibacillaceae; genus Thermobacillus. Next base: position 41,802 of record NZ_LZRU01000043.1, on the reverse strand, counting down.
CGGGGCGTGGAAAATCATCGTGAACACGAACGCCAGGATGAAGAACTTTCGCCCCCTCAGGTAGCTTTTGGACAACGGATAGGCCGTCAGAAGCGTCATGACCATGTTGACGGCCGTGCCGACGACGACCAGCAGGACGGAATTCTTGAACGTGTTCCAGAACGTCCTGTTCTGGACGACCAGCTTGTAGTTGTCCAGGTTGAAGTCGACCGGCAGCAGGAACACCTGATTCCGGATCAGCGCCTGCGTCGAACTGAAGGAACCCGCGATCACGTGAATGACGGGGATGAGGACAAGCAGGCACACGATCGTCAGGACGAACACATTGAAGACGTCAAAGATTTTTTCACCCAATGACCGCTTGATCGCCATCTGTTTTCACCCCGGCCGGCTCAATACAGGCCTTCGCCCGTGATTTTTTTGCTCAGACGGTTCGCGAGGACCATCAGCAGGAATCCGACGACGGACTTGAACAGCCCGATCGCGGTGGTCAGGCTGTATTGGCCGCCGAGGATGCCGATCCGGTAGGTGTACGTGTCGAGCACGTCCCCCGTCTTGTAGGTGAGCTCGTTCAAGAACATGTAGATCTGCTCCGCGCCGAGATCGAGAATGTTGCCGATTCTGAGCAGCAGCAGGATGACAATCGTCGGCATGATCCCGGGGAGCGTGATGTGCAGAAGCTGTTGGAACCGGTTGGCTCCGTCGATTTTGGCCGCCTCGTACAGGGTCGGGCTGATCCCGGCCAGCGCCGCCAGGAAGATGATCGCGCTCCACCCCGTCTCCTTCCAGATACCGGTCCCGACGATGATCGAACGGAAATATTCCGCCTTCTGCAGGAAATTGATCCGCTCGAAGCCGAGCGATTCGATCAGGTTGTTCAGCAGGCCGGTCTGGACCGACAGAATCATATAGGTGAACCCGAACACGATCGTCCAGGAGAAGAAGTGCGGCAGATAGACGATCGTCTGCACCGTCCGCTTGAAGACCATGCTGCGCAGTTCATTGAGCAGCAGGGCCAGCAGAATCGGCGCCGGGAACGCGAACAGCAATTGGTAGAAACTGATGAGGAGCGTGTTGACGAGCAGCCGCCGGAGCTGCGGGTAGGTGAAGAACTGTTCGAACCATTTGAATCCCACCCACTCGCTGTGCCAGATGCCCTTGAAAATGTTGAAATTCTGGAAGGCGATGACGCTCCCCGACAGCGGAATGTATTTGAAAATGACCAGATAGGCCAGGCCGGGGAGCAGCATGATGTACAGCGCGCGGTTGCGCACCACGAATTTCAGCAGTCCGGCCGGCCCCGATCTCCGCTTTTCCGGCGGCGCCGGAATCGACGACGCACGGTCCATGGCGCTCTCCTTTCCGCGAATCCTGTCGCCCCGTGGCTATTTTCATTGTAGTTACGGACGAAACCGCTTTCCATTAGTCAATCTTTCGATTTACCCGTACAATCGTTCAAACGTTATCCGCCGCCCGCTCGGGCCGCCGCGACCCGCCGGCGGGTCACGTTTCGCCCTCCGCCGGACGGATGACGCTTCGCCGGAAAACGCGCGATCCCTGCGCCTGATACAGACGGCCGTCCGGACCGATCGCCAGGAGTTCGAACGGCTCCTCGTCGATCACGCGATGCTCCAGCGTCTCCGGATCGATCACGACGAGCTTCCCCGCCAGTTCGGCGTACAGGAGGCCGTCCGGGCCGAAGCGGAGGGCCGGCGGGCGGTACAGGCTGCCCGGGCTTTCGCCGGGAAAATAGACGCGGGATTTCACCAGGCGCATCGCGCCGCGTTCGTACGCAAAGACGGCGCCGCAGGCGATGCCCCACAGCAGGCCGTCGGGCCCGACGGCGAGCTCGCCGATCATTTTCGGAGGCACGCCGAGGCCGGGAATCTCGGGCGCGAACCGGCACAGCAGCCGGCCTTCGCGCGCGTCGAACGCGAACAGCTCCGCCCGGTCATGAACGGGGCGGCTTCCGAGGCCTCCCGCGATCGAGGAGCCGCCGTACACCACGCCGTCACGGTAAGCGAGGCTCACGATGCTCTGCTGCGGCACGATGCCCCGCAAGACGCGGATTTCGCCAGTTTTCGGGCGATAGACGGTCAGCGCCCCTTCCAGCAAGCCGTAATCCGGCACCGTGCCAAAAAAGACGAAACCGTCGCCCGAGGCGATCGCGAACGGGCGGTCCTGGCCTTCCCCGATAGCGAACAGCCGCTCCGGGTTGGCGCCCGGCCCCCTGAAGCCGGGAAGCGGACGGAACGGTTTCCGGGGATCGTAGCGGTAAATCACGGCCTGGGTGTACGTGCCGAAATAGACGCTCCCGTCATCGCCGACGGCGATCCCCTCGGTCTGGGGAAAATGGAGGAGTTCCCATTCAATCCGGTTGTCCTCCGGATTCCAGCGCGCAAGCCCCCGCTGATAGCCCCCCGCGATCAGACGTCCTTCGCCGTCGAAGGCGAGCGCCTGTACCTGCACGGGCCCGGGCTCGATCTCCAGTTCCACGCGCCGCGCGTCGCCGACGGCCGGATCGTACAGAAAGCATTCCCCGTAATTCGTCACGATCGCGAGCACCCTGCCGTCCGCGCCTCCGCCCGCGCCGCCCGGAGTCCGCGTACCCTTCCGGCCGACCCAGGCCATCGCCTTGATCCGGAGTTTCTCGTCGCACGTCCGCATCGGCAGCACCGCGAGCCGGCGAATGCGCCCCGCGCCTTCCCAGCGGTACAGGCCGGTACCCTTCGTGAAAAAGAGCCGTAGGCCGGTGTCGACGCCGGGCGCGCCTTCCCGAGGTTCCGCGCAGGCGAACCCGTCCGCTTCGAACCGGTCGACGATCCGGTATTCCCGCAGATCGAGCACGTGCATGTGCCCTTTCTGCACCTGAAACACCAGATGGTCGCCGAACACCCACAGCCGTTCGATAAATCCCTGTTTTCCCGTGACGCCGGGCAGATGGATTTTCGTCCGGCTGCCGTCCGCGGGATCGATCCTGACCAGCCCCGCCGTGCTGCCGAGGCCGACATACAGATACCGTTCATCCGCCGCGATTCCCCGGGCGTATTGTTCCCGCTCGTCAGCCATCCCCCAGTCGCGGAAGGCGGATCGGTTCGGGTCGTATTCGAAGATCCGGGCATTCGGGTAGGTGGCGCCGAAGATCGAATCGCCCCGCGGTGCGAGGTCCCACACGAAAGGATCCGCGGGATGCGCGCCGATTTTCTCCAGACGGGGGCTGTCGGGGTCATAGCGGTACAGCACACCGGTCAGGTCGCCGGCCAGGTAGACGCGTCCGTCCCGGCCGACCGTCATGCCCCAGACGACGTCCTCCCCCGGAATTTCGGCCCGGAATTTGCACCGGCCCGTCCAGAGATCGAGGCAATGGAACACCGCCGTCGAGCCGTTGGCCGCAAAGTAGATTTCCGCGTCGCGGCCGTCCCGGACGCCGACGGCGGCCGCCTGTCCGAGGAGCGTCCGCACGGGCTCCCCGAGAGGTTCCGGATCCCCGAACGCGAGATTTTGCAGCATGGGCATCCCCTTTCTTCGCATCGCGACGGCAGGTCGCGGTGTTCGCCACCATCTTACCGGGGCGGCCGCAAACGCCGCAATGAGAGGATCGTTCAATCTGCCGCGGCAATCGTCCCGTGCGGGAGCCGCGGCGGGAGGTTCGCCCGCGGAAGGTTCACCCGTCTCTGTAACGTGGTATCCGCGTTACGGCGGGTGGCAGACTCCGCAGGGGTTCACTGGCATCTGTAACATAAAAAAAGGCCGCCCGCATCCATCATCGCCGATGGCATGCGGGACAGCCCCAATCCGCTACAACTCCCGTCTTCCGAGCCGGACGATCTTTCCGTCGGCCGCCCGGCTCTCGTTCGCCGCTTCCAGGAAACGGATGATTTCGAACGTCTCATGCGGGGCGACCGCCGGCCGCCCGGTGCGGAACAGCTCCAGCACCCGACCGAGCAGGGCGGCGTAAAGCAGCATATAATCGGCGGGCGGTTCGACCAGATCGCGTCGATCCCCGTGATGGATCAGCGCACCGAACGCGCCGCTTCCCGTGCGGTTGCCGCGAACCGTGCCGATGCGGCCGTCCGCCCAGACGCCGACGATCAGCTCGTGATCGCCCGCCGCGATCGCGCTGACCTCCGCGCACCCCGGGCCGAACACCGCGTACAGCATCTCCACCGCGTGGATGCCGTACCAGAAATAGCCCGGTTGCGGCGGCTGAAACGGCATCGGCCCGAACACGTCCGCGCCGGTGACGGCATCGTCCGCGCCATATATGGACGCCTCTTCGGCGGCCGCATCTCCGTCGGCGGATGTCCGGCCGGCGGAACGGGCTGGCCCGCTTCCGTCGGAAGCCGGACTGCCCGAGGCGCGCGGCGCGGTCGCGGAGTCCACCCCGCCCCCGGCCCACCGTTCCGGCCCAAGCGCGAACCGCAGCGACGAGCAGCTCATGACCGGCACCCGGTGCCGTTCCGCGAGCCGCAGGATCTCCTCCGCGTCCCGGGACGAAACGGCAAGCGGCTTGTCGATGAACACCGGCTTGCCGTACGGCGCGATCCGGCGGAACAGCCCGGGATGCGTCCGTCCGTCGGCCGCCAGGAGCATGACCGCGTCGCACCGTTCGGCGACTTCTTCCGGCGAAGCGACGATTTCCGCGCCGAACGTCTCCGCCATCTCGCGGGTGAACCGCCCGACGCGCGAAATGCTCAATTCGAAATCCGACGAGCCTCCCGGCCAGGCGCAGACCACCCGTCCGCCCGGCACGTGGTGCGGATGACGCTCGTCGTGCAGCAGGCGCGTGAACGAGACGGCGTGGCTCGTGTCGAGCCCGACCATGCCGATCGCCAGCGTCCTCCGCTTCGTCTTCAGTTCCGGCGCCTCCGCCCGTTCAGACACGTTCCCACAGCCGCAGGACCTGCTCCCGCGACAGGCGCGACGCCTCAAAGCAGTCCTCCAGCCCTTCGAATTCGATCGAGATATAGCCGTCGTACCCGGACTCCTTGATCGCCTTCAGGATCGACCGCAGATCAAGATCGCCGTATCCCGTGATCGCGCCGCGGAACCAATGGCCCGCCGCTGTCCTGAACCAGCCCTTGCCCAACTCCATCCAGGCCGGCCGCACGTAGAAGTCCTTCAGATGGATCATGGACGCGTACGGCAGGTTCTTTTTCACCGAGGCGACCGGATCCTCGTCCACGCAGATGAAGTTGCCCGTGTCGAGCGTCGTCCGGAAATTCTGCCGGTCCACGAGCTGCACGAGCCGCTGCACCCGGTCCGCGGCCTGGATGAAATAGCCGTGGTTCTCGACGCTCGTCACGATGCCGAATTGCGCGGCGTAATCGGCCACGCGGCGGCACCCTTCCACGAGGCACGGCAGCTCCTGCTCGAACCGGTGGATCGTCGCCTCCGGCACCGGCACCGAGGCCACGTCGTGGCGCATCCGCTTCACGCCGAGCCGCGCGCCGATGTCGACGTGCTTCTTCAGCTCCGCGATCCGCGCTTCAAACGCTTCCTCCGAATCGACGATGAAATTGTTGCCGACCGTGTAGCTCGAGATCGCGATGCCGCACGCTTCGGCCGTCCGCCGGATCTCGTCGGCGAGGTCCGGATGGTTCAACAAATCGAATCCGACCGGTACGATCTCGATGTGCTCAAATCCTTGCTCCGCCGTCCAGTGCACCGCGTCGACGATCGTCATCCGCCCGTCGCGGATCGCCGGGTACAGGCTGTAGCTGCTCAATCCCAGCTTCACGTCCGTCCGCTCCTTTCGCGTGATGTCACGCCTGCCGGTAGGCCCGGATGAATTCCACCGCCTTGCGGATGTCCTCCTCGGGATCGTCGCCGACCTCGCGCTCGATGGTGAGGTATCCGGTGTAGCCGATGTCAACGAGCGCCTGGAAGTACGCGTCGAAGTCGACCTGACCCTCGCCGAGCGGCACTTCCTCGAAATACTCGCCGCTCCTGAGCAGCTCTATGACCCGGTCGTGATCCGGCGAGTCGAAGCCGACGGCGCCGTAGACGAAACGCGGATCGATCGGCTTGTGGCGGACGCCGTCCTTCACATGGGTGTGCACGATGTAGTCCTTCAGGATATGGACGCCCTTCACCGGGTCGTCGCCGGTCACCATGACGAAGTTCGCCGGGTCGAAGTTGACGGCCACGCCCCTGCTGCCGAGCGTGTCGAGGAAAGCGCGCAGATGGGCCGCCGTCTCCGGACCCGTCTCGATCGCGAAATGGGCGTTCAGGGAGTCCGCGTATTCCGCTAGCTCCCGGCAGGCCGCCTGCATCGTCGCGTAAATGCGGCTGTTCGGATCGTCCGGCACGATCCCGATGTGGGTCGTCACGATGTTCGTGCCGAGCTCGACGGCGAGGTCGAGGATGCGCTTCGATTTCTCGATCTTCCAGGCGTTGGCCTGCTCGTCCTGGAAGCCGTGCCCGCCGAGATCGCCGACGAGCGCTGAGATTTCGAGGCCGAGAGCCTCGATGACCTTTTTCAGTTCCTTGCGTGCGGCCGCGGACAGGTTGTCCGGGTCCATCTCGCCCTTGACGGCGTAGATCTGCACGCCCTCCGCGCCGACCGCCTTCGCCTTCTTCAGGCCCTCCCGCACGCCGACGCCGAAACTGTCGACTATGACGCCGATTTTGTTGTTCAGCTTCACCATGTTCTGTCCCCCGTTTCGGACGACATCCGTTCAGAATTGGATTTCCTTGCCAATCCGAGCCGACTCGTAGATGCCGGTCAGGATCTTCATCATTTCCACGCCATCCTCGACCGGGCTGAGCGTCTCCTTCTCGCCCTTCATGGCCGCGACGAACCAGGCGATTTCGTTCACGAAGGCCTGGTGGAAGTCGAACGTCGGATGGTCCATCTGCGGCGTGATTTCAAGGATGGTGTCGTATTTTTCGGTGATGATTTTCAGCTCGGGTTCCAGAATGATCCCGCCGCGCTCGCCGTACAGGCTGACCTCCACTCCGCGCTGCGTCCCGTGCAGCGTGAAGCTGACGTCGACCATGAGCGACGCGCCGTTCTCGAAGCGGACGAGCGCGTTCGCGAGGTCCTCGACCGTGTTGAACGACGGGTCGTAGTCGGCCGCCTTGTAGTATTCGAGATGCTTCACGTTGGCGCGGTTGCCGAGGTTCCGGTAGGTGTTGCCGCTGACCGACTTCACCTTCGGCCTGCCCATCAGGTACCAGCAGATGTCGATCACATGGACGCCGATGTCGATCAGCGGGCCGCCGCCGGAACGCTCGATGTCGGCGAACCAGCCGCCCGGATTGCCAAGCCGACGGAGCCAGGAAGCCTTCGCGTAGTAGATTTCGCCGAACTCGCCGTTGTCGATGAACTGCTTCAGCACTTCCGCGTTCGCGCCGTAGCGCCGAACGAAGCCGACCTGCAGCACCTTGCCGGTTCGCCGCACCGCCTCCTGGACCCGGAGCGCTTCGTCCATCGTCTTACAGAGCGGCTTCTCCACGAGGACGTGTTTTCCGGCTTCGAGCGCGGCGATGGAAATTTCCGCGTGCGTGTTGTTCCAGGTGCAGACGCTGACGCCGTCGATGTCCGGCTGTGCGATCAGTTCGCGGTAATCGGTGAAGACGCGGGAAGCGCCGTATTTTTCCGCCTTGGCCCGCGCCCGCTGCCCGTTCACGTCGCAGATCGCCGCGATCTCGACGTCCGGTTGCGCCTGGTACGCGTCCAGATGGAACTCGGAAATCGAGCCCGCTCCGATGACGCCGATCCTGATGGTCATCCGATTCCATCCCCTTTCCAGGTATGCCGGGCGGTCTGTCTGCCGCGGCCGTCCAGCCATATGGTTCCCCAATTTCCATGATACCGGCCACATTATATAAAGACAAGTCTTTATTATGTCTTTAATTAGCGCGACGTCGCCCGTCCCGTGATGGCCGTACTTGACACCCGGCGGCCGGTTGTGCCAATATCAGGGGAACGAATCCGTGACCGATTTTGACGCAGACGGTGCAGGTGATGGCGATCATGGACACCTTCGCGCGGACCGCCGGGCAGCACGAACGGCTGGCCCGGCTCGGCGAACTGGCCGACCGCTTCATGGCGGACGCGCACGCCGCCGACGGTGAGAATCGCATATCCGAGGGGTTCGTCCGGGCGCTGCGGGATATCGGCTATCCGGGCTGGCCCGTGCCCCGCGAGCGGGGCGGTCAGGGCATGACCGTCTACGAAATGGTGCTGTATCAGGAGCGGATCGCGCAGGGCGACCCGGCGACCGCGCTCGGCATGGGCTGGCATGTGAGCGTGCTGTCCGATGTCGTGCAGCGCCGGCCATGGCCGGACGAAATGCTCGACCGGATTTTCGAAGATACCGTGAAGCGCGGCGCGCTGATCAACAAAATGGCATCCGAGGCGGTCACCGGCAGCCCGTCCCGGGGCGGAAAGCCGGCCACGTACGCGGTCAGGGTGCCGGGGGGCTACCGCATCCACGGCCGCAAGACGTTCTCGACGTTCGCGCCCGTGCTGGATTATTTCATCGTCACCGCCGTCCTTCGGGATACCGGGGAGCTGACGGAATTCCTGATCCCGGCCGGCGCGGAGGGCATGACGATCGAACCGACGTGGGACATGGTCGGCATGCGCGGCACGGCGAGCCACGATCTCGTGCTGGACGGCGTCCTCGTGCCCGGGGAGGCGCGCGCCCTCGAGACGACGAAGCAGGTTCACGCGCCGAACCCGTTCCTGCTGCACGTCCCCGCCTGCTATCTCGGCATCGCGCTGGCGGCGCGCCGCGAGGCGCTGAAGTTCGCGGCGTCATACCAACCGAATTCGCTCGAACGGCCGATCCTCTATACGCCGAACGTCGGCCAGCTGCTGGGCGAGATGGATCTCGCGCTGACCGCGGCCCGGCACTTCCTGTACGCCGTCGCGGCGAAATACGACGAAGGAACGTATGATCCGGACGTTTACCCGGCGGAGATGGCCGCCGCGAAATCGTTCGCGGTGCAGACGGCGATCGCGGTCGTCGACAAGGCGCTGCGCATCACGGGCGCCCACGGGCTCGCGATGCGCCACCCGCTCCAGCGGCTGTACCGCGACGTCCGGTTCGGCCTCTCCAACCCGCCGATGGACGACGTGACGATGCGGCTGCTCGCGCAGCGCGCGATCCGCGAGGCGGAGGCGATGCGGTGACGGCCCGCTCAATGCATCGACCGGTCGGAAGACAGATTTCCGACCGGCCGTTTTCATTTCGGGGCCAATTTGGCATGATGGCTCCGAATCCGAAAAAATCCCGGTGCACAATTGCACTTGTCCGCGTCCGAACCTGAAGCGGCCGCCCCGGCTCACGCCAGCACGACCCCGGCCCCGCCCGGCACTTCGACGAGCCGGTCGTCGGCGTACAGCCAGACGCTCGTCGCGCTCGGATTCCGCACGATGCGGCAGTCCGCCGAGAACTGCAGCCGCTCGAACGCCTCCATGTAGTCGCGGATTTCGATGTTCGTCGCGTACCAGATGTCCGCACGTCCGCCGATAAATGCGCAGAACGATTCGATCAGATCCCAGTTGCCGTCCTGGTCGAACTCGTAGCTGTGCCCCCACACGTACATGAGATACAGATACTGCCGCTTGTTCAAGCCGACAAAAGCCTCCGCCCGCTCCATCAGCCGGTCCTTGTGGTGGCACGTCGGCATCCACTCGTACCAGTCGTCCGGCATCCCGAACCCGCCCGACGACGGCACGACGCGCGCATAGGCGATGCCGAGGCGGGGCAGCATGTCCCGGATCATCCGGTTGTGCGAGCCGTTCGGATACGACAGCCCGCGCACCGGTTCGCCGGTAATGCGCTCCAGCGCCTTGCGGTCCTCCATGATCTCGTGCACGATCGTCTCCTTCGGGCAGCGCGCGATCGTCGGATGCGTCAACGTGTGCGCCGCGATCTCGTGGCCCGCGTACAGGGTTGCCGCTTCCTCCGCGCCGATCCGCCCTTCGCTTCCGAGCAGCCCGCCGTTCAGGTGGAACGTTCCCCGCACGCCGTATTCGTTGAAGATCCGGACGAGCCGCCGGTCCGCCTCCTTCCCGTCGTCGTAGCTCATCGTGAGCGCCTTGTGCCGCCCTTCCGGAAAAGCCAGCACGATCCTCGGCATCTTCATCCCTCCGTTTGGTGCGTTGCGGTCAACCGATCATGCGGCATCCCGATTCCATTTCGTCTCCGTGCCGGGAAACTCCTTCCCGCATTCCGCAAAAACGAGCCGCCGAACCGCACCGAATCCTCATCCCCCGGGCCGCCGCACGTGCGGGATGACGCCCCGCTCCGCCAGCGCCTCCGCCGCGATCTCCGCCACGCGCAGCGCGCCGAGCTCGCTGAAATGGGTGTTGTCCTCCGCGCCGTCCGGGTAATTCGGAAGCTCGCCCGGCTTCGCGTGCACGAACAGCGCCTTGGACTGCTCCGGTCCGAGCCGCTCGTAGAGCTCCCGCGTCTTCGCCGCCAGGTCGATGAGCGGCACGCGCTCCTCCGCGGCGAGCCGGCGCACCGCGTCCGGATAGGCGCCGTGCGACTCGACGAGCCGGCCGCCCTCGCCGAACGTGCGCCGCTGCACCGGCGTCGCGAGGATCGGCCGCATGCCCCGCAGCCGGGCGGCCTCGATGTAGCGACGAAGCATCGCCGGGAACGCCGTCTCCGGATCCGTGTACCGGGTCGGATCCCCGATTTTCTCGTCGTTGTGGCCGAACTGGACGAGCAGGCAGTCGCCCGCCGAAGCCTCCTTCAGCAGCGCATCCAGCCGCCCCTCGAAAATGAAGCTGAGGGAACTGCGGCCGGACATCGCATGGTTGGACACCCGGACGCCTTCCGGCACGAACCGGTGCAGCATCTGCCCCCAGCCGGTGAGGGGCCAAACGTCGGCCGGCTGGTCGGCCATCGTCGAGTCACCCGCCAGAAAAATCGTAAACGGTCGGAAATCGGACATCGTGCAATTCTCCTCGCTCGGTTGATGGATCACGCTTCCCCGCCGGGATAAAGCGTCGAGTGGGACAGCCGCTTCGGCTGCGGCAGCGGTCCGGCCGAAGGCACGGCATGGAGCCGGACCCTGCGGCTCGCGAACACGGCCGCCGTCTCGTCATCATGCAGGACGACCTGCGTGAGGCCGGTGCCGGCCAGATCCGCGAACGCCGCATAGCCGTCCAGCGGGAAGGCGCAGACCGTCCGCCCCAGGCCGTCGTACAGGGCCGGCGGCAGCCCGCCGCCGCGCCGGTACGCGAGCATGCAGTCCGGCGCATCCGGGGTCCAGCCGGACAGCGGCTCCAGGATCGTAAGCCAGCCCGGCGTCCGGCGCTCCTCCTTCCAGAGCAGCCGCCCGCCGGCGTCGAGCAGGAACAACGCGTCCCGCCCCGCGCGGCCCCGCCCGTCGTCCTCGCGCACGATCCGGTCGACGCCCGCGATCTGCAGGCCCTTGAGCTCCGGGAGGAAGCGGCCGGGCGCGAGATGCTGCGGTTCGACCGCGCCCTCGTGGCGCCACAGCTCGCGGCCGTGCCGGTCGCACAGGACGACGGCGCTGCCGCCGATCGCGATCTCCGGCTCGCCGTCCCCGTTCACGTCGCCGACCCAGATGCAGTCGGCATGTTCCGAAAGCCCGGCCAGCGTCCAGAGTGGCCGGCCGTCGTGGTCGAGCAGGGTATAGCCGGCCATCACCTCGTCCCGGCCGTCGCCGTCGAAATCGTACACCCACGGATAATGGCCCGGATTGCCCTCGTGATGCCACAGGACGCGCCCGCTTCCGTCCATCGCCCAGACGTTCCGGTAGCGGTCCTTCAGCAGCCATTCGCCGCTGTAGCCGCGTCCGGTCAGGTCCGCCGGAATGATGCAGTCGTGCGCGTGCGGCGCGGGCAGCGGCAGGCTCGCCTTCACGCGGCCGCTCCTCCCGTCGAGCGCCTGGAGCCGCCCGTCCATGACGCACAGCACCTCGAGCCGTCCGTCGCCGTCGAAGTCGACGATCTGCGCCGGGTAGTCCGAGCCGGGACCGCCGGCCCATCGGCTCGGCCGGCCGGCCTGCCAGCGCAGCCGCCCGTCGAGATCGAACGCCGTGAGCGCCCCGACCTGATGGGGGATGTGGCGCACATCCTGCCGCTCGTCCGGCTGCACGAACAAAAGCTCCATCCGGCCGTCCCCGTCGAGATCGCCGAGGAGCAGCCGGCAGCGCGGACCGGCCGCGCGGATGTCGAGGGACGCGATCAGAACCGGCTGGTTCGATGTTCGTTCGCCGCCGGAGACGGCCGGCGCGGACTGCCCGCTCTCGCGGCGGCTTTCGCCTGCCGGCGGCATCCGCTCCCCGGACACCCGGATGAGGCCTTGCGGAACCGACGCCGGATCCCGGACGGTGCCGGAACGGCTCTCCGTCATGCTTCCGCCCTCCCGTCATGCATTCTGCTCCGCTCGCGGTACATGGTCGGCGTGACGCCCTCCAGCTTCTTGAAGATCCGGTTGAAATAGCTGTGACGGTAGCCGACCATGCCCGCGACGTCGTGGATCTTCAACTCCGACTCGCGGAGCAGCTGCTTCGCCTTCTCGAGCCGGAGCGCGGTCAGATAGTCGATGAAATTCACGCCCGTCGCCTGCTTGAACGCCCTGCTCAGCACGTACGGGCTGGTGCCGAGCGTCTCCGCGCAGCTCTCGAGCGAGATGTCGTCATGCATGTAATGGCGCTGCAGATATTCGGCCGCCTGCTCCGCGAGCCGCTTCACGCGGGCGTCCGAACGGGCTTCCCACGCGCGGAAATACGGCGCGAACACCCGGTCGAAAAACCAGCCCAGCATCCGCTTCGGCTCCCGCAGGCGCGCCAGTTCGGCGTACAGGTTCGCACCGCCGTACAGCCGGTTCGGATGGAAGCCCGACGCCATCATCGCGTGCTGCATCAGGCCGAGGAGCTGCAGCATTCCCTGCTGCACGTCGATCTCCTTCGCGCCGCCCCCGCAGAGCGAGTCGAGAAACGCCGCGAGATGCGCGCGGGCGCCGGCTTCGTCGCCGGTGCGCAGCGCGTGGATCAGCTCGCGCTCGAGCGCGAACGAATAGCGTAGTTCGGCGGCCGCGTCCTCGTCCGCCAGTTCCCGCTCCATGCGGATGATCTGGTTCGCGCGGTCCATCAGCCGCCGGCCGGCCGCCTGCCGCGCCCGCTCGAAGGCGAGCGGCACGTCCCGGATGCGCTCGACCGGTTCGCCGAACGCGAACACCGCGTGCAGGTGCAGGATGCGGTTGATCCTCGCCGCCGCCTCGCCGCAGAACGCCTCGATCACCTCCATCAGGGAGAAGCCGGGCGGCACGAACAGCAGCACGCCCGCCGACATGTCGTGGAAATGGATCGTCTCGCTGCGCGGAAACCGCGGCGCGGCAAGCTCCTCGAGCAGGTTCGCGGCGGCGAAGGAGACGAGCCCCTCGTCCCCTTCGCGGAATTTGCCTTCGCCGCCGAGCGGACCGATCAGCCGGACGTAGACGATGACGAACCGCGAGCCCTCCGTCCCCGGCAACAGCCGCTCCATGCGGCGGCGCAGATCCGCCTCCGAATAGGCGTGCAGGTGGCCCTGCAGCAGTTGGTGCAGGAAGCCGTGCTTCACGAACGGCAATTGCTCCCGGATCCGGTTGTGCAGTTCCGCCCGCTCACGGTTCAGGTCGAGCCATTCGCGCTCGATCAGCGTGAACTCGTCGCCGGCGGGCGCGCCGCGGCCGCCGGCGAACAGCGCGACGAGGCGCCGGATCGGCGAATAGATGCGCAGGGAAGCGAGCCACGCGAGGATCGCCGCAAGCCCCAGTGCGGCCAGGCTGACCAGCAGGATCGCCTTCGAGATGAACACGACCGGCGCCGTAATCTTCCCGATCGGCGACGCCGACACGTACCGCCAGTCGCTCGCGATGCGCGACAGCGTGCCGTAGGAGACGGCGTATGTCTGCCCCTTCCATTCGGTCAGGAACGAGCCGCTCCTTCCCCCCGCCGCATCGATCCGCTCCATCAGGGCGCGGACGAACGGCGAATCGGCGGAGCTCCCGTCCGCCGACAGCCAGAAACTGCCGGCCGGGTCCCAGGTGAACGTCACGCCCTCGTCATAGGGCGAGAGCGTGCGCAGCAGTTCCGCCAATCTCGCCTGATCGATGCGGAACACGAGCACGCCGAACGGCTCCAGGCTGCCGGCGGGCACGTGATGGACGAGCGCCGGTTCCCGCTCGTCCGGCCGGTCGGGATCGAACGCCCAATACGTCCAGTAGGTGAACCGGCGGTAGCGGATCAGCACCTCGTAGCGCTCGGCTCGCGTCTCGTCGAGCGCCATGTACTCCGGATGGAGCAGAACGGGGCGGGACCCGCCCACGTACAGCTCCGCCGACTTCACGATCGCGTTCGATCCCTGCATCGCGACGAGCGTCCGCGTCAGTTCCTGCGTCACGTTGAATTCGCGCACGAAGTCCGTCTCCCTGAGGCGCCAGTCGAACTTCGGATCGAATGCCCAATGCGACAGAAGAAGCTCCAGGTTTCCGAGCTGGTTGTCCAGATGCACGGAACGCTGCTCGATCTGGCTCACGTGGTTGTCCAGCAGCTCGCGCTCCACGCGGCCCGCCGTCAGCCCGTACAGGATCGAACCGATGATGAATCCCGGCACGCCCGACACGACGAACAGCAAGATCAGGCTGCGCCGATAGAAATGACCGCCGGACGCCATCCGGGCCGGCAGGCTGAAGATCCGCTTCCACACGCATCCATCCCCCGCTCCCCAAGCCGCCCGTCCCGCTGCGGGTCTTTTGCCTCCGATCGTACCGCATTCCGGCCGGAAGAAAAATTCAATTTTCCGTGCAATTCCTCCGATTTTCCGGCGGAATGAACCGTAAAGAGCCGCGCCCCGGAGGGACGCGGCCGACCGGACCCGCGCGCGGCTTACCGGTTCGCCGCGGCGTACAGCTCGTTCATTTCCTTCACCAGATCGTCGCCGCCCGACCTTCTCCACGTCTCGAACGCCTTGAGCAGCTCTTCCTCGCCGATCTGGCCGACGATGTACTTGATGCGGGCGTCGTTGATAATGTTGTCGAGCTGCTGCCCCTTCTGCGAATAGACGGTGGAGATGAACGGTTCCGCCGGGTTCGGCACGACGTACTGCTCGGCTTCCTTCTGCAGTTCCTCCGTCTTGATGCGGAGCGGCGTCTGCTTCACCTTCAGCCCCTGGTCTTCCGGAATGAACGGCAGCATCTGGTTCAGGCCTTCGACTTCGGACTCGAGCTTGACCGTGTCGCTGATCCTCACCGCGTAGCCGTCCTCGACCGTGTAGTGGACGCCCTCGATGCCGAAGTTCGCGAGCGTCTGCATCTCCGGCTCGTTCATTTTGTCGAGGAACGCGAGGACGCGGTCCAGCTCCTCCTCCGTCTTGACCGACGACTTCGGAATCGCGAGCAGCCCCGCGAAACCGGAGGTCGGCAGCGCCCGCAGGCCGTGATCGCCGACGACGCCGATCATGTTGTCGACGAAATGGACGTCCGGCTGGTCCTTGCCCTGCTCCGCGAGCATCCGGTGGATCGCGTCGTCGAGCCGCGCCGCGTTGTCGGTGACGTCGACGATGACGCCGGCCTGCCCGTTCACGACCGGGTCATTCCACTTCGCGGAGTCGAACACGGCGAAGTCCTGATTGATGAGCCCTTCGTCATACAGCTTCTTCATGAAGCGGAGCGCTTCGAGATATTCCGGCGTCTCGTGTTCCGGCACGAGCTTCCCGTCGACGACGCCCCATTTGTTCGGCGCGCCGAACCACAGTTTGATGATGTCGAAGCCGCTCGCCCACTGGCCGGTCCATTTGACGAGCACCATGCCGTAGGTGTCGTCCTTGCCGTTCCCGTCCGGGTCCTGCTCCTTGAACGCCTTCAGCATGTTGTAGAAATCGTCGATCGTCTTCGGCGGCTCGAGCCCCAGGTTCTCGAGCCAGTCCTTGCGGTAATTGATGCCGTTGCGTCCGAGCGCGCGGCCGCGATAGACGCCGTAGTTCTTGCCGTCGATCGAGGAGTTTTGCATGATGACCGGGTTCGCCAGGGACAGGTACGGGTAGTTCTTCATTTTCTCGCCCACTTCCCAGAACGCGCCCGCCCTCACCGCGTTGACGAAGTTCGGGTTCTTCACGTCCGGCACGTAGATGATCGTCGGCAGCTTGCCGGAAGCGAGCGTGATGTTGAACTTGTCGGTGTAGGACGAGTTCGGCACCCATTCGAAATGCAGCTTCACGTTCGCCCGCTTGTTGATCTCCTGCACGACCGGGCTGTCGTCGGACGGATAATTCGTCTTGAAGATCGGCAGCATGATGCTGATCTCCATCGGCGGCTCCGGTTCGGACGCGTTCGCGTCTCCGCCGTTCCCCGCGTTCGATGCGCCGGATTCCGTCCGGCTTTCCGGATTGCCGCCGGAGCCGCCGGCATCGCCGCCCGAACCCGAATTGCCCGCTTGGCCGCCGCCGCACGCCGACAGCAGGCCGAGCACGAGCAGCAGCGCCGTCAGGATGGCGGCCCATCGTTTCGCTTTTCTCATGCCGCAGAAACCTCCCTTTTCATTTGGCTGAAAATGGTATCGCATATCCGTCACCCCTTCACCGAACCGAGCAGCACGCCCTTGGCGAAGTGTTTCTGCAGGAACGGATAGACGATCAGAATGGGAATCGTGCCGACGACGATGACCGCGAGCTTGATCGACTGGTCCGGCGGTTTCTCGAAATTCGGGTCCATGGCGTTCAGATCGCCCGCCGCCATCTGGGACAGCATGACGATCTGGCGCAGGATGACCTGCAGCGGCCACTTCGACGGCTCGTTGATGTAGAGCAGCGCCGAGTAGTAGTTGTTCCAGTGGCCGACCGCGTAGAAGAGCGTGAACGTCGCCAGCACCGGCATCGACAGCGGCAGCACGATCCGCCACAGCAGTGCGAGATCGTGGCAGCCGTCGATCTTCGCCGCGTCCTCGAGCTCCGCCGGTATCTCCTGGAAGAAGTTCTTCACGATGATCAGGTTGAACGCGCTGATCGCGCCGGGCAGCATGAGCGCCCAGTACGTGTCCAGCAGATGGAGCTCACGGACGACCAGATAGGTCGGAATCATGCCGCCGCCGAACAGCATCGAGAACACGACGAGGTTGAGCACGAAGTTGCGGCCCGCCAAATGCCGCTTCGAGAGCGCGTACGCCATCGTCACGGTGAAGAACAGGTTGATCAGCGTCCCGACGGTCGTCACGTAGATCGAGACGCCGATGCTGCGCACGATCGTGTCGGTCGAGAAGATGTACGCGTACGCGGCGGTCGTGAACCTTTCCGGAATGAGGAAGAACGCCCGCCGGGTCAGCTCCGTGTCCGACGCGAACGAGCCGGCGAAGACGTAGAGGAACGGCAGCACCGCCGCAAGGGCGAACAGGCTGAGAAACAGGTAGTTGCAGATGTCGAAAATCGTTCCGGGAATGGTACGGTAATGCCTCATGGCTCCTCGCTCCTCCCGTCCGCCGCGTCAGTAAATGCCGGACTGACCGAATTTCTTCGCGGTCCAGTTCGCCAGCGTCACCAGGATGATGCCGACGACCGACTTGAACAGGCCGACCGCCGTGCTGTAGCTGAACGCGCCCTGGGTGATGCCCATGAAGTACACGTAGGTGTCGAACACCTCCGCCACTTCGCGGTTGAGCGGATTCAGCATCAGGTAGATCTGCTCGAAGCCGTTGTCGAGCACGTCACCCATGCGCAGGATGAGCAGGATGACGATCGTGCTGCGGATCGCCGGCAGCGTGATGTGCCACATCTGCTGCCAGCGGTTCGCGCCGTCGATGATCGCGGCCTCGTACTGCTCGACGTCGACGCTCGCCAGCGCGGCGAGGAAGATGATCGTGCCGAAGCCGCACTCCTTCCAGATCGTCTGGAGGATGATGATCGGCCGGAACCACGCCGGGTCCGTCAGGAAGCTGATTTTAAAGCCGAAATAATGGTCCAGCAGTTCGTTCACGATGCCGCCCTCCGTCGTCAGGAAGACGTAGGTGAGACTCGCGACAATGACCATCGAGATGAAGTGCGGCACGTAGACGAGCGTCTGGATCGTCCGCTTGAACAGCGCGATGCGCACTTCATTCAGCAGCAGCGCCAGGATGATCGGCGCCGGGAAGAAGAAGATCAGGTTGTAGAACGACAGGATCAGCGAGTTCCGCAGCAGCATGAAGAACTCCGGGTTCGTGAAGAAGACCCGGAAATGTTCGAACCCGACCCATTCGCTCTTCCAGAAGCCGTGGTACGGCGAGAAGTTCTGGAACGCGAGCAGCACGCCCCACATCGGGACATATTTGAAGATCAGAAAATAGAGAAGTCCCGGCGCGAGCAGAACGTACAGCCAGCGGTTCTTCCAGAGCCGGCCCCACTTCGTCGATCCGCCCATCCGGGCGGCCGCCGGTCCGGCGACGGTCGCGTCTGCGCCGGCAGCGGCCGCGGTTGAAGTCGCGGTCGGCTTCATCCGGCGGTCACCTCCCTGTCGGATGCGGGCGGCGCCGATCCGGCCATGGACGCCGGATCCGCGGAGGGCTCCATCCTTCCTGCGTGCGGCGTATGGATGCGCGGAACCGGCACCTTTGCCCAATCGATGTCCGTTGCCAAATAGAAACCCGGATAGGCCGGCTGGTTGTAGACGACGTTCTGGTTCGCGATGCCGACCCGGTATTGCGGATCGTGCATCAGCGTGTACAGCTTGCGATCGGTCAGCTCGGTGCTCATGTAGATGCGGATTGCCGAGCTGTCCGCCGTGCGCACGACGAGCTCCTCCCGCCAGTCGCCGAACAGGTCGGCGACGAG
This sequence comes from Thermobacillus sp. ZCTH02-B1, assembly GCF_002159085.1. GTDB lineage: Bacteria > Bacillota > Bacilli > Paenibacillales > Paenibacillaceae > Thermobacillus. The sequence continues at coordinate 23,027 of NZ_LZRU01000043.1, read as the reverse complement.
GCACGGGTTGCCCTTCGTGCCGTTGTTCGTGCGGGTGCCGTGCGCCGTCAGCAGCCGGCCGCGCTTCCAATCGTCGATGGCCGCCGGCTCGTCGAACGTGCCGGTGACGATCTGCGTCGTCATGTCGGCCGCCCAGCGGATGTTCATGTTCGTGCCGGGCGCATCCCGGGAAATCCGTTCGCCCCGGCACGTCATGAGCCCGAACGGCTCGCGCCCGGCGTGGTCGGCCGATGCCCAGACCTGCAGGCCGCGGCGCGACGGGTCGACCTGGCCGATCATGCCGCGGCCGACATCGCCTTCGGCAGGGGCGCCGAACAGCACCTCGCCGGTCGCCGCGTCGCGCAGCGCGAACCCGTACGGAACGTGGCGGCCGCCCTCGTGCACCATGAAGATCTCGAGCCCCGGGCGGTCCGGATCGATGTCCGCGACGTGGAGCGCGTCGCCGTGCCCGAGTTTGACGAGCCGGCCGGGCGCGGCGCTCCCCGGCGACATCAATCCCCGCGACACATAAAGCAACGTGCCGTCGTGGTCGATCGTCGCCGCGCCGTAGACGAGCTCCTGGCACCCGTCCCCGTCGACGTCGGCGACGGCGAGGGAATGGGCGCCCTGGCCCGCCAGCGCACCGTAAGCCGGATCGAGGCCGTCCTCCGCGCGGAGCGCGTCGTTGAACGGGTTGTCCATCGGCACCCAGCCGCTGTCGATGCTCCAGTGCTCGCGGAGCTCGCGCCCGTCCCAGCGGTACGCGACGACCGCCGCGCGCGTGTAATAGCCCCGCGCGAAGACCGCGTACGGCCGCTCGCCGTCGAGATAGGCGACGGCGGCGAGAAACCGGTCGACGCGGTTGCCCGGCTCGATCCGGCGCCAGGCGTAGTCGCCCCACAGGAGGCCGTCGTCGTGCCGCCCGGGCTTGTAGCGGATCGTCCGCAGTTCCTCGCCCGTCGCGCCGTCGAAGACGGTGAGATACTCCGGCCCGCCGAGGATGAATCCCTCGAACTCGCGCAGCCGGTTGCGGGGATCGCGGCCCGGCGCGTAAACATCGAAGAAATAGTCGCGAAGCCGCTCCGCGTCCGCGCGGGACAACGGATAATCGAACCGCCGGTTCCAGCCGAGCGCCTCCTCCACCCGGGCGGGCCAGCGCCCGGCCTTCACTTCTTCGTGCTCATGCCAACGCATGAACATGCGGACGACGTGCTCCGCATAGTCTTCGGCGCTCATCCGGTAGTCGTCGGCGTGGCTGTATCCGGCCGCGATGTCCTCCGGAGGCATCGTGATGTATGCTTCCCGCTCGGGAAGGCCGTCCGCCCCGAAGCGGATCGTCTTCGTGCCCGGCGCCGTTTTGCAGATCAGCTCCGCACGGCCGTCGCCGTCGAAATCGTAGACCAGGAATTGCGTGTAGTGGGCGCCCGCGCGGATGTTGACGCCGAGGTCGAGCCGCCAGAGCAGCGTCCCGTCCTCGCGGTAGCAATCGATATAGACGCTGCCGGTGTATCCGGGCTGGGACACATCCTTCGAGTTGGACGGGTCCCATTTCACGAAATATTCGTATCGGCCGTCCCCGTCCGCGTCGCCGACGCTCATGTCGTTCGCGGCATACGTGTACGGCCTGCCGTCCGGCGTGACGCCGTCCGCAGGCTTCTTCAGCGGAATTTCGAGGTACGGTCCCGGCCACGGACGGACTTCCCGGCTGCGGTCCGTTTCCCGCCCGTTGATGACAGCGCATACAAAATAACGCGAATCCAGGGTTCCGTCGGGATCCAGGTAGTTCGTGGAATGCCCGATGTCGGCGATGCGGACGCCGTCCCGATAAATTCGGAAAGCCGGCCCGGCCATGCCGCTGTCGGTATGCCCGGTCACTTCCGTGCCGAGCAGCCGCCAGCTCAGATAAATCCCTTCATCGGTTCGTACGGCCGCAAGCCCCCGGTCCAGCGCTTCCATTTGAACCGTCTTGGCGCCCGCCGGCGGATTGGCATGGGTTTCGTTGGTCGGCAAGTGGCTCCCTCCCGACTCCGAAGGTACGGGAGGAAGCGTTTTCAGGCAATCGCACAATTTTGCGCAGGGGGGATTCAGGGGATTGGACTTTTTTGCGGAGATGCGATTTTTTTGCGGAGAGGCCCTTGCCCGTGCATGGCAGCGTCAAGTATGGTTATGGAGCAAGCATTCTTCCGGCGGATAGAATAGACTTGGAATCAACGGCGAATCATCCCGTTTGCCCGCGAAAGGCAGGTCTACGCCCCATGACGGCATCGCACCGACGCGCCATCCGGATCAAACGCATATACGAACCGCCCGACTCCGACGACGGCCTGCGCGTGCTGATCGATCGCCTCTGGCCGCGCGGCGTGTCCAGGGAGCGGGCGGCAATCGACGAGTGGATGAAGGAGATCGCGCCGAGTCCCGAGCTGCGCGCGTGGTTCGGCCACCGGCCGGAGCGCTTCGAAGCGTTCGCGCGCCTGTACGGGCGGGAACTCGCGGAGGATCCGGTCCGGCTCGCGCTGGCGGACCGTCTGTGCGCGATCGCCCGCGAACGCACCGTCACGCTCGTCTACGCCGCGAGGGATCCCGTGCACAATCACGCCGCCGTGCTGCGGTCCTGGCTCGAACGGCGGATGGAATCCGGCGCGCCGGGCCGGTCCGAACGGCCGCCCGGTCCCTGATCGGGACGTCCCGATCGAACACCCGAAGCAGGGGCGGAAAAACACGAACGCCGGCCCGCATTGCGGCCGGCTTCGCCTTTCTGGCGGACCTTATTTCAAAATGTCGAACCGGATGTCGTGCCGGCCCGCGAACTCCGCCTCCTTCAGGGGTTCCTCTCTTCCGTCTTCTTCGGCGGGTGACTCGGATGCTCCCGCCATCGATGGTTTTCGCGCCGGATGCTCCGGTCATTTCACGGGTTCCGCCCCCTCCATGCCGGACCCTTCCGTCAGCATCGGCTCGTACATCATGATCGCGTGGTTCTCCGTGATGAATTCGTCGTCAACCAGTTCATGATCCGGCGTGTACACCTTCCTGTAAATGCTGTTGTGTCTGACATAACCGCCCCAATACTCCTGCGTAATCCAGTGCTCTTTTTCGTATACCTCGTACTTCAAAAGCGGCGGCGATGTCAATCTCCATTCTCCGACCAGATGCGTATCCGTCAAACGGATGATCAATTGGTACGGGTCGCGGGTCCGGTTTTCAATCTGCAGATCGAGATAATTGTAGGCGACCGTGGCTCCGGTACCGAAGGGCTGCTCCCTTCCCGAATCGGGGAACACATCGTAGCTGTGCCGATATCGCTCCGTCACGGTCAACGGCGTGTGCAAGGTCATCCAGTAAATCAAATTCGACAGTTGACACAGCCCTCCGCCCACGCCCGTCCCCACTTTCCCGTAAAAGAGCACCATGCCTTCCACGTAGCCTTTTCTTCTCGTCGGATTGCCGATCAACCGCCAGAAGGAGAAGGTTTCTCCCGGCATCACGATGATCCCGTCCACCTTCCGGGCGGCGATGCGCAGATTCCGCACTTTGTTGTGCTGCAGCCACATGTCCACATTTTTGAGCTGACGAAGCAGGGGAGTCCTGTGGGTGAAGATGACATGGGGAAGCAGCGAGCTCTCCCGACGGGAAGCATACGTTTTGCCGCCGAAATGCCATTCCCAATACCGCTTCAGGCGATAGTATTTTCTGCCCAGCCAGATCCTTGGCCGGCTTCGTCTCACGGGTCTCATCGCATTCATCCGCAATCCGCATCCCAAACGGATGGAAGGGGCGAATCGGCCCCTTCCGGTCAGAATTCGGGAATAAACTCGTCCCGGATTCCCATCAGTCCGTCGCCATATACAATTTGAAAGAGGTGTTCCTCTCCCTGGCCGTTGCTCACGACGAATAAGAATTTGTCCTGATAGCGTACCGCCGGACTCGCGCCGTCCAGGAACTTCTTGTATTGGTTGATCGTCTCTTCCGCCACCCAAACGGGAACATCCAGGTCGTCCGGATTGAGAAACGCGGCCAGCCCTTGCGCATCTTCGGCTTCGATCAGTTGCATGTACCTCGAGACCATGTCGAATGCAAAGGGGAAATACCGGATATAGGGGTTGTAGTAATAAACCTGGGAACCGTTTTCTCCGAAACTGACCAACAGCACGTTCTCGTGGTCATCAAACCGGCTCGCATCCCCGTTGTCCTTCAGAATGAATTCGAATTGTCCCGACTCGGGCAACCACGAAGTTCCTTCTTCATTCGCCTCCGCGACGAGGGAATCCAGATCGAAGTTGATTTCGAATCCTTTGATGATGTTCTCCGCCATCCCCTGGTCGAACGGAATGGCATGAAATTGCCCCGTGTATTCCAGCAGCCCGGCAAGCACCGATGCATCACGAGCCTTCAAAGCGTCCAGAAGCTTTCCGGCTTCATCGTAGGCGGTCGAGAGGTCCGGGGATTTCGGATCCTCAGCCTGTTCGGATTCTTCGGAGCCGGTGTCGGACATCTCCTCTCGATCCGTATCGGTATTGCCGTCTTGAACGCCCGAATCCTGATCCGCCGGTTGGTCTTCCACGCGTTCCCCGACGTCAGGCGTTGCGATTGCATGCTCCTGTACATTGGGATCATTCGAGCACCCGGACAGCAACAGCAGGACGAGTAACATGCACATGAAAACCCGCATCATAACGGCCTCCCGAACATCCAGCAACGGATTTTCCAGGTTGATCAATGGACGATTTGCCGGCTTTTTTCGTTTATGGCTTCTATTTCTCTGTCTTTGACGAAAAATCCTTCCAGTTACTCCATCAACATGTAATTTCCTGTCAACGCCATGAAGTCTGCTCCAGGCGGTTCCGTTCAGCCGGATTCGACCGTTGTCCGGATGCTCCGGCCGTCGATGTCAACCAACAGGATGACGTATTCCATCCATCTGCGCTTGAACGGCCTCTCCCCGGCAAGACTCAACCGGGCCGGAATTGCAATTTCTCTTTCAATCTTTTTACTTTCTCCAATTCGCGCGCGTATTGGCCGTTTGAAATCCAGCTTGCGACGAATGGATTCCAGGCCTTTCAAATCCGTGATTTCAACGAAATCGTTTTGGGGATTACGCGCCACATCGTCCAAATCCGTCACGTTGCGACCGGGTTTCAATGATATAAGATTTGACCTGGAACATTCCAACCTCCGGCTACGCTTGGTTGACGGTGCACAGTTTGCTCCCGGTTACCATCCATGCTTCCGTCTTCTTCACTCGTCAACGATCTTCAGTTGAGGCCAGTATTCCAGCCATTTCTTGCGTTCGATTCGCGCGTAAAAATCGTCCTGATCCGTAAAGTACGGACTCCTGCGTATGACAAGATGGAACAAATCGTCCAGTCCGTGCGGAGCGGTAACCTTGATATCATTCCCTTCAAGGCTTATGCCGACCGCAGTGGCCGTCTCCGGCCATCTTTTCATCGCATCCGTTAAGGACGCATACGGCTTTTCCCGATTTCTGGCATGCATTCGGGCCTGGTTCTTGAAGGACCAATTATAGTCGTTCACTTCTTTTCTCAAAAGATGCTCGTACCGCTTTTCAGACTCCTCGGTAAGATCGGAAGCATCAAAATAGATGACATCCACGTCATGTAAAGGTGTTCTTGCCGAATAACCGTGCAGATAGTCCCATACATGGTTTCGGACATAACCGGCGGCAATGCACCAATGCGATAATCCCAGTCCCTGAACAAGTCTCAAATCCCTCATCAAGTGCTCATAGGTTTTCATGATCCGGATCAGCTTTGCTTCCAGCATCATGGCCCCCTGAACCGAATAACCCGTTTCCAATGAAGATCAACCATACTACCTGCTGATCGGCTGCTTGTGTAAAATTTTATAACCATTTCGCAATCTTAACAACAAATAAAAAAGCGGCCGCCCGCCACGAGGCAGACAATCGCCACACATCATTTACTCACACAAAGCCATCTCCACGGCCGTCTCGGCGTGGATGCGCGTGGTGTCGAACTCGGGAACCGACAGATCGCCCGGTCGGATCAGAAGCGGCAACTCCGTGCAGCCGAGCAGGATGCCCTCCGCCCCCCGCGCGGCCAGCCGCTCCGCCACGTCCTTGACGCGCCGGCGGGACTCCTCCGTGATGATCCCGCGGCACAGATCCTCGTAAATGATCCGGTGGACCTCCTCCCGATCCTCCGCTTCGGGCACATGCACGGTCAGGCCGTGCGAAGCCAGCCGGTCCTTCAGGAAGTCCTTCTCCATCGTGTACCGCGTGCCAAGCAGGCCGACGCGGGTGAGCCCGGCCCGCTTCACCCGGGCGGCGGTCACATCCGCCAGATGGACGAGCGGAATGCGAACGGCCTGCTGCACCGCATCCGCCACGATATGCATCGTGTTGGCGCAGATCAACACCATATCGGCGCCCGCCCGCTCCAGCCCTTGCGCGGCTTCGGCCAGCACCCGGCCGGCGGTCATCCAATCGCCGCGGCGCTGCATCTCCGCAATCCCGTCAAAATCGACGCTGTACATCACGATCTTCGCGGAATGCAAGCCGCCCAAACGGCTCGCCACTTCTTCGTTGAGGATCCGATAGTATTCAATCGTCGATTGCCAACTCATGCCGCCCAGAAGGCCGATCGTCTTCATGACCCGAACCTCCCCCGATGGAAGGCCCGCTCCGACGATGAGAGGTACAGCGCCCGGGACAGCTTGTCCAGGTTTTCCGCGGGCATCGGATCGGGTTTGAACGCCGTCATCTCGCGGTGCTTCTTGATCGCGCCCGATGCATCCATGGGTATCCTCTCCTTTTTCTCTTTCATCGTTTTTAGTCGACGCGAATATCCATCCAAATGTTGCATGCGAACCGCCCGCTCCCGAAGACGGCCTGCGACGGCTCATCGAACGGTTCTGGCCGCGCGGCTGTGGCGTGCCGAAGGAGCAGGCGGCAATCGACGAATGGATGAAAGACATCGCCCCGAGCCCCGAACAGCGCACCCAATTCTGCCACCGCCCGGAGCGATCCGAGGATTCTACCCATGGATACGAACGGGAACTGTCGGAAGATCCGGTCCGGCTCGGGATTGCGGATCGCATCTGTGACGAGGCCCGACGCCGCACCGTCACGCCGCGTCTGCGCCGCGAAGGTTCCCGTGCACCATCACGCCGTTGCGGAACCGGCCGGATCGCCGGACGCATTCGTCAGGCCGATCCGATCGCCCGGCCGAGCTCCGCCTTCTCCTCCGCGTTCAGCATGTTTTCCGCCATCGGGAACAGCACGTTCTCTTCCTTCATGAAATGATCCGTCAGCACATCATGGGCCTGGATCGCGTAGGAGGCGATCTCCTTCGCCCGCTCGGCGTCCACCGCACCTTCGAGCCGCTCCACGGCTTCGCGGAACTTCTTCAGGTTCGCCTTGGCCAGATCGTGCTCGTACTCCATCACGGCGATCGGCCCCGTCTCCCTGCCGATGTATTTCGCCATCATCGGGAAGAGCACCCCTTCTTCGCGCTCCGAATGGGGATCCAGATCGCCGACGAAGGCGTCGATCTTCCGCTTCAGCTCCGCGAGCGGTCCGCTCCAGTCCGCGACCGCGCCGTCCCGCCCGATCGCCGCCGCCTCGCGGGCGAAGGCGTTCATTTGTTCCCGGAGCGGTCCGTGCTCGAGCTGCAGCCGGGCAAGCGGCTCGCACAGCTTCACCGGGCCCCGTCCGCCGAACATCGCCGCGCCGCATTGGTGATTCCCTTGATCCATGACCGTTCACTCCTTCGCGATATTATGAGGAAGCGCACAGGCTTCTGAATTTCGGGAACAGCACGTTGTTCTCCAGATGGATGTGCTCGAACATGTCCGCCTCCAGTTCCTCGAGCTTCCGGAACGCCAGCATGTACGTCCGGCACGCGTCCTCCGGCAGCCGGTAATCCCGCGTGATCTCCCGCATCTCCTTCAGCAGGTCGCCCACCTCGCCGTGCTCGGCCTCCATCTCATCCATCGCCTTCATCGCCTCCGATCCGTCCGCCGGCGTTCCGCTCCGCTCGGCCTGCCGGATCAGCGGAAACAGCTTCTCCTCCTCCGCAGCCAGATGCCGCTCGAGCTCCTCCTTCATCCGGTGGAACCGGTCATGGAGCGCCTCCAGCTCCGGATGCGCGTCGCCGTGCACCCGCCAGATCTTCGTGACGAAATCGCTGAGCAGCGGCAGTTCCTCCCGCAGATACGCATGATGGGTCCGCACGATGTGGTCGATCAGTTCGGCGGAAGATGTTTCGCGCCAGTCGACGGACCTTATGTTGCGCTCCCGCGCCTGCCGATACAACCCGTTCAGCCGTTCGAGGAAATCCGTCCGGTCGATCCCCTTTTCCTCCAGCGCCTCGTTCAGCGTGCGGTTGCCGCCGCAACAGAAATCGATCCGGTACGCCTTCATCAGGTTGCCGGCGCCGGGAAACACGGTCACGATGTCGCCAACCCGCTCGGAACCGTTGAACGCTTCTTCCATGCTCCGTCCTCCCTTTTCCGCGGTTGTGGTTTTCGCCATCAGTGTACCGCCGCCGACCCGCCATTAATGTGACACGTGTCACCAACTTGCAGCATGCCAAAAAAATGACATGCCGCCGCGATGTCTTCGCATCTTCGGCGACATGCCTTCCCGGTCCCGGAACAAGCAACATGACGGCCCGGCAAGCCAGGGGCCGTCAGCGATTCATCATGCGGTGCTCAGTCCAGTCTGGCCGCACATTCACGGAAATACGCCAGCGCCCGCTCGTACTGCGGCCGGCTCTGCAGCCTGCCGGCATGATAAAGCAGATGGTCCGGGCGTCCCAACGGTCACAAGCCTATTTCCCGACCTCGAACCGGATGTTGTGCGCTTGGGCGAACGCCGCCATGCGGTCCTTCAGGCGCCCGAAATCTTCCGGCTTCTTCAGCGGCAGGCTGAGATGCGACCATCTCCCCTGCTTGCGCTTGATCACCAAAGTGCCGTACGAAAGGATGATCTTGTCGATTTCCTGCGGCCCTATTTCTTTCGATGCGCAGAGCAGTCTGTGGTCATCCACGACCAATTTGACAGGTTTCGTCATCTCGATGATCTTCAGGACCAAGAACACGATCGCCAGCAGGCCGAAGAATGAAATCAGGAACATTTTGGCAGAATCCGTCTCGACGAAAAGCGCGGCTATCATGCATACGAGCCAGCAAACCAAATAGCCGGCTGACAGCTCGAAACTTTTCGGGGATAGAACCCTGCTGCATTCAAATTCACTTCCGCCTCATGCTGCAGCTTGTCGTCCGCCACGATCAGCGTGCTCGTTCTCCTGGATTCCTTCACATACAGGAACACCAGGGCCACGATCACGACAATGAGGGCCGCCGTCACCGCGTGCCGATAACTCGAATCCAGAAATCGCGAACCCAGAATGCTCATCACCGTGCATAACGGCAGGCCGGCGAGCAATAAACCGTTCTTCCAGGTGTAGAAGTTGATGATGGTGAATTCGCTCTTGTTCGCCGACTTGGATTCGGACGACGCAAACATTCACATCTCTCCTTCCGCTTGCCGGCATCTCTGCAACTGAGCCGGACGCAAAGATCTGAATACATCATACATATCAATACGCCTCAATACACCGGTCTTCCCAATCCCTCCCTCACAACCTGCATGAAAAAGTCCTTGCTCTCGGGATGGCAGGCGATCAGGTACGGCTCCTCGTTCATGCCCGCAAAATCGTTCCCGTCGAAATCGATCACGATCCCGCCTGCTTCCTTCACCATCAGAATGCCGGCGTACAGGTCGTCCCCTTCCGAGTTGTACAGGACGATGCCGTCCAGATCGCCCTTGGCCAGCATGCACCATTGCAGCGACGGGGCCCACAACCGGATCATGCGCTTGAACTTGACGTCGATGTAGTGCTTCAGTCTGACGGCGGCGGGTTCATTTTGCACCTGATGCCCCTGAATCCAGCCCACCGTGCCCTTCGCGAGCTCTTCCCTCTTGCGAACCTCCATCCGGCGGCCGTTGCACCAGGAACCTTCGTTCCAGACGGTCACATAAAGCCGGTCCACCATCGGTTCGTAGATGACGCCGAGGACGGTTTCCCCTCCGCGCAGCAGCGTCACGCAATGCGAGAAGACGGGCAGACCGATCGCGTAATTGTTCGTTCCGTCCAGCGGGTCGACCATCCAGAGCCATTCGCTGTCCCCGCCGCTCAAGCCGCTTTCCTCGCTCCGGATCCGATGATCCGGAAATGCGCGCGCGATCTCGTCCAGAATGATCGCCTCGGCCCGGTAGTCCGCTTCCGTCACAACGTCGACGTATTCGCCCTTCTCGCGGGAAACCACGTTCCGGTCGAAATGCTCCTTCGCCATGCGCCCGGCCTTCAGCACGGCGTTCACGGCGGTATCCTTCGCGCGGCGGATGATGTCCGTCTCCATCGTTTCACCTCAACGTCCGATCATGTCGTCCATCTGCTGCAAGAAGATGTTCGACATGGATCTCGTCTATCGCGGATACAACCCGGTCCGCGAGTGACAAATCCTGATTGCCGGAATTCGGGTTCGCGAAGCCGATGCAATACATGCCCGCGCGCTTCGCCGCAAGCACGCCGTTCCGGGAGTCCTCGAGCACCGCGCACGCCGCCGGCGGCACCCCGAGCCGCTTCGCCGCTTCCAGGTAAATGTCCGGGGCCGGCTTGCCGTTCGGCACTTCCTCGCCGCTGATCACGCAGTCGAAAGATTCCCGGATTCCAAACTTCGCCAACACGGCCTCGATGAACGGCCGCGGCGAGGACGACGCGAGCCCGGTCGGAATCCGGCGCCCGCGCAAATCCTGCAACAGCTCCCGGATCCCGTCGATCGGCTCGATGTCCGCTTCATCCAGCCAGCGTATTTTCCTCCCCGATTGGTATTCGATGATCTCGTCCACCGTATGGGAAATGCCGTATTCTGCCCGGATGATCGCCCACATCTCGGGATTCGTCATCCCGACGAACCGCTCCAGATCTTCCTTGTCCATGTCGGCGCCGAAATGCCGAGCCGTGATCAGATCGACTTCGAAATGGATGGGTTCGCTGTCGATGATGACGCCGTCCATGTCGAAAATGAACGCACGGATCATGAATCATGAACTCCCTGACTGCATTTTCATGGATTCACGTCGCCCGATGCGCCGGCTGCGGGTTCGGCCGGTCATGCCCTCGTTCAGGGACGAGAAAATTCCCCGGCGACCTTCTGCGCGTACTCCATGAGTTCGTCATACTCTTCCCAGAACAGCCGATGTTGCCCGTCGAGCCACTCCCAACCGCCCGCATCGACATTCGGCAGCATTTCCGGCCGGGATATGCAGGTTCCGGTCCTCAGCTCGAGCCGTTCGTTGACGTGCTGATAAACCGTTCGAGTTGGTATCATCTTCCGTCTCCGCAGCTCCGCCTTGGCCGCTCTGCGACGATTTCCCGCTCCGATCACGGATCCAGGAACTTCATAAACACCCGTCTTTGCGGAAACTCGACAAAACCGGCCTTCTCGTACAGCTTGCCTGCAGCCGTATTGTCTGCGTTCGTCTCCAGCCGGATGCTGCCCGCGCCCCTGGATCTTGCCAGCTTCTCGCAAAACTCCAGCAGCTTCGTCCCGATCCCCCTGTGTCTGATCGACAACAGTTCATGATACGCCCCGGACGGGATGCAGCGTTGCAGCTCGTCGTGTTCGTACAGCCACTTCTCGAAATTCGGCAGCGAAATCTCCCGCATCAAAAACGAAAACAACACTTTGTATGATTCTTCACAGGACAGTTCCATCACCCCCGGCTGACGAAATGCCTGACTTCGTTGGAAACCCGCAGCCGGTCCACGTCGAGTTCATGCTTGATAAACTCCGCTACCTTCATCTTTATTGGAACTCGGGAATGAACGCGTCTCTGATCCCCATCCGTCCGTCGCCGTAGATCACCTCGACCGTATGCTCCCCGCCCCGGCCGTTGTCCACGGTGAAGAAGAATCGTTCCTGGTAACTTGGTCTTCATATCTTCGATCCTCGGTTATTTTCAGTTTGTCCGTCCACACAATTTCGGTCAGCCAACCGATGGTTCTGACGTTTTCGAACAGACTGGTGGAAATCCCCAACATCGCAACGATGATCAGGATCAGCACGACTTTTTCCAGACTGTTCTTCGGCGTCCATTTTTTCGCCACATTGACATGGACATGTCCGTCTTTCTTCTCCAGCAGCCACCTCAAGCCATCCAGCAATTCTCTCGCCTCGGCTTCTCTCAAAAGCAGGGTGACCCGGCCCAGCGTCCGGTCGCGATCCTCGTCGTAGATTCTCATTCCGGCGCTCCTTCACCTTTCGTTATGATCCGGTTGCGCGTCGTTCAGATTCCGAAATGAATCATGTACCGGTCGGCCCGAATGGCCCGGGCAATCTTGTCAGCCAGACCGCGAAGTTCAGGTGAATGTTCGAAATTCGCAGAGGACGTTACGGCTTCATACAGCGCGGGCAACGATTCAGGCGGAATCAGCGTGATGCCTGACCAGGCCAATCCATGTCCCGGGCGGTCCAGCGAATGAAAGTACGTCCGGATGCCGGACAATTTCGCTTCCAGGCTGCTGAGCATATCGTCGTGTACGGCCACACAATCGTATTGACGGGGCGCGTATTCCACGTATTCTTTCTGCTCATCCACTTCGTCCATGATCCCGAATTGGTGTACCATGGGCACCGGCATCACCCCCGAAAGCCGTTATGCGCCGGAAACCAAATCCGTCAAAACACAAGCAGGATATGGTTCCTGGTCAGCGACTGCAGGAAAAACACGAATGCCAACGCCATGCTCACAATGCCGAAAATTCTGGTCATGATGAAATAGAATTCGCTCGGTTCGGGATTTTCCACCCAGAGCCATTCCAGCGACAGCCAGAACATGGCCCGCTGAAATTTCTCATACCGGAAATTGGCCCATCCGAACGCAAACAGGAGGACGGCCGCCACATACAACCACGGGTATCCCCGCGTCTCGTGATACTTCGGATAGGCGGCTCTCACCAACCCGGTGGGATGGTAGCGCGGCTCTTCCTCTTCGCTGGGGATCCACTGTCCGTTGGCATCGAGGACCATGCCGCCTCCGACGAGCAGTTCCCCGTTCTCGTCGTAGGCCAGCAGCATGCTGCCCTGTTCTTCAACTTTGTAAGTGCTGCCGTCCGGATAAAGGACCCGATACCCCATGCCGGGCGTCTGCTCTTCGCGAATCCGGTAATCCTGCCCTTCGATCGTCACCACGCGGTCCGATCTGTCCACGCGAACCGTGACGGGCGGCCCCGCGTCGCTGGCATAACGGATGTACTGCCCGGTCTTCTCCGCGGCCCGATAAGTGCGGAATTCCAGTTCGAACACCTTCACGGAAAAATAATAAACGCCAAACCATACGGCCAGCACGGCACAAACGGCGTAGACCGCGATCGTTGCGGCCGGTTTCATGTTTTGGATTCGCATGGATCCTCCGCTCATTCGGCATTCGCCGGAATGTTTGACGAAGCTTCCGCTCCGATTATCCGATATGACATACGAATGCGGAGTGCTACAGGTTCCCTTTTCCACGAATGAAACAAAAATCCACGCGGAGCTGTTCCGCTCCGGTCAAACGACCGACCTGGCTTCAGGATTTCGCGCATATTCAAGAGGTATTGCGGCCTGTTCTGCCGCATACCTTGCAATTCACGATTTTTTCTTCCGACAAAGGGTGGATCTTCCAGCCATATGCCCGTCACCGGCCGTAACTTGTATGGTCGCAAAACTGATACAACTTTTCCTAACGGCCAACTCACCCCGAGGATTTCCATCAACCAACCATTTCACATGAACCGTCTTCCGGCGAACGAAGGCCAACAGAGTCTTTGCAATAAAAGGTTCATCCCGGATGTGCCCAAATCCTTTTTTCGTACACGAAAAAAACCCCGCCGGGACCGAACGTCCGCGCGAGGCTGATCGGTTGATCGAATTTCATCGAGTACGCTTTTCCGGGGTGCGCGTCCTTTGGCGGCATCCTCCGCCCGGGGAAACGCAAACGCCTTATCCGGGTGCCCCTCAGGAGGCTCCCAGGGCGGACAGGACGGCGTCGCTCGACGACACGAACCCGAAGCATTGTTGGATGTTGTACAGCGCCGCATCCCGGCAGTAACCGGGCGAGGTCGTGGCGCTGCAATCCTTGAGCAGCACGCAATTGTAACCCAGGCACACCGCGTCCTGCAGCGTCGTCAACACGCACTGGTCAAGGTTGACCCCGCCGAACAGCAGGGTGTCGATCCCCAGATTGCGCAAAATGCTGTCCAGCGGCGTGTCCCAGAAACCGCTCATCCGGTATTTGTCCACGCGGATGTCCGACGGCTCGACGGTCAGCTCGTCGACGATCGCGGCACCCCAGCTGTCCTTCTCCAGCACCGCGGAGCCGGTGGCCGGGATGATGCCGCCGAGGCCGACGTCGTCCCCGCTCATGTTGTAAACATGAAGCAGCGCCGGGCTGATGTTGAGCAGATCCGGACGGTTGCCCCAGTTGAGCCAGATGACGGGCACATCCTCGGATCGGAGCGCCGGCAGCAGCCGGTTGAGCGGTTCGATCGGCGCCCGGGCCGGCGTATGGTCGACGCCGATGTGGTCCAGCCATCCGCCCGCGCTGCAGAAATCGTTCTGCATGTCCACGACGATCATGGCGGTTCTGGCCAGATCCAGCGTCACCCGCTGCGGCTCCGCTTCCAGCGTGATCCGCTTCGGCGCGGGCCCCTCGGGCGCCATGTCCACGTGCTCCTTGGACACGAGCCAATACCTGCGGCGATTGCCCAATCTGTGCATCATCACTCCCACCCCTCTCGCCTGAGCATCCCGCGGACTGGCCTTCCGGCCGTGAAGGCCGTGGAGGCCTTTGCGACGCGGACCGCTACGGCCTGCGGACCGGTCGTCCGGAGGCCGTCTGCGGCGTTCCGACCGTCCGCGCCAGCCGGGCGGCGAAGCGCAGCAGCCGCAAGTCCTGCCCCGGGCCGGCGATGATCGACAGTCCGAGCGGAAGACCGCCCGATGTGCACCACGGCAGTACGATCTGCGGAAAGCCGGCCAGACCGGCCACGCAGCTGATCATCAGGGTCCGGACCCGCACCTTCTCCGATTCTTCGCCCCGCATATTGCACGGCGGGGCCGTCCCGCCCGCCGCCGGCAGGAAGAGCAGCCCGTCGCCGCCGACCAGTTCCAGCATGCGCCCGCGGATCCGTTCCCTCGCTTCGATATCCCTGCCGGGATCGTACCCCTCCAGCGTGCTGCTCCATCTGAACCGTTCGGCGACGTCCGGGCCGAACCGCGGCTTCACCGCACGGATCCAATTCCCGTGGGTTTGCCAGATTTCCCGGCCCTGTAGCCTGCGGAACACTCCCATCCATTCCGCGATTCCTTCCCCGGCCACCGTGACGGGCCGCACGTCGAGGCCGGCCGCCGACAGGACGCGCCGGACGGCGGCCGTCAGCGCCTCGCCGTCGGCCGGATCCATCCGCTCGATGAGGTCGCGGCCGACCAGCGCCCGGCGGAACGTCTCCCCGGGCTCCGGTCCGTCGTCCGCATCCGCCAGCAGCACGGTTCCGACCGCGAGCAGCGTATCGGGATCGCCCGCGAACCATCCGACGGTATCGAAACTGGGCGCCAGGGGAACGACGCCGCGCATGGAGACGGCGCCGTGGGTCGGGCGAATTCCGTATACGCCGCAATAGCTGGCCGGAACCCGCACCGATCCGCCCGTGTCGGTGCCGAGGGCAAAATCGACCAGTCCCGCGGCGACGGCGACGGCCGAACCGCTGGACGAACCGCCGGGGACGCGCCCCTCCGCCCTCGGATTGACCGGCGTGCCGTAATGGGCGTTCTCACCGCTCAGGCCGAACATCAGCTCGTCGGTGTGCGTCGTGCCGACGAGCCGGGCTCCGGCGCCGAGGAGCGTGTCGACGGCGTCGGCGTGCCTTGCGGCGGCCGCGTGCGTCCGTTTCCAATCCGGATTTCCCGCGCCGCATACGTATCCCGCGATGTCGAACACATCCTTCACGGCGAACGTCATCCCGCCGAGCGGCCCCGCCGCCTGCGGATCGAGGCGGATGCGATCGTCGCAGAAGGCTCCCCACCGATCCGTCATGCCGTGACGTCCTCCGCCGCCTTCATGCCGAAACCCTCTTGCGCCGGGACGGACGGTTTCCGTTTCACGTCGGCAATCTCGAACGCGCACATTTCCTTCAATGCCTCCGCGAGACGGGAGGCGATGCGGCCGAGCAGGATCTCGCCCTTCTCCGCCGTCGCGCCGGTCGCATCGCCCGATATGCCGCTTTCGGAAATGTCGGACATCACCCAGGCGAAGCGGATCCTGCCTTCCAGGGTCAGGTACCGGTACGGGGCCATATCCGGCATTTCCCGGGTCCGCTCGCCGGCGCGAACCCAGTCCGGCTTGACGGCCATGACCAGCGACGTTTCGTAGTCTCCGGCGTGGATGCCGAACTCGCGCTCCTCTTCGGTGCAGAAATCCCCGAGGTCGGCCAGGCTGCCGGGACTGAGATAGAACACCATCAGGCCGGTGGCGATGCGGATCTCCCGCGCGGCCAGGAGCAGCAGATCCTGGTTGCCGCCGTGGGTGTTGAGCAGGAGGAGCCGGCGGAAGCCGCTTCGCTTCACGCCGGCGGCGATGTCCATGACGGCCTGGAGCAATGTCTGGGCCGACAGGGATATCGTTCCCGCGAAATCGAGATGCTCGTTGCTCTTGCCGTACGCCAGGGGCGGAAGCAGCCAGACATCGCAGTCCTTCGGCAAAAGCTCCATCGCGCGCGTGACGACGGCTTCCCCGATCAGGGCATCCGTCATCACCGGAAGGTGGGGGCCGTGCTGCTCCATGGCGCCCACGGGAAGGATCACCAGCGCACGCGTCTTCGGAAGATCCCGGATTTCCGCGGAGGTAAGGCGCGGCAGAAACCGCTCTTCCCAGGCGGCGCCTTCATAGCGATTGAACACGGATCATCCGCCCCTTCACCCGTCATTGCGTCCGATCACAGCAACGCGGCCAGATCTGCTTCGTCGAGTTCCGCCGGGATGCCCGCCTTGATCAGGTCGGAGAACTTCTCGTCCGGGACCATGGTGGTGAGCACGTACAGCCGGGAATCGCCCGTGTTGTGAACTTCGTGGGTGTGTCCGGGCTGCACGAACAGGAACGAGCCGGGCTTCAGATCCACGCTTTGACCGTTCACATACGCCTTGCCCGTGCCCTTCATGACGTAGAAATACTCGACGGCTCCGTGATGGATGTTCGGAGGCGTCTTGCCGCCGACATCGAAGATCTCGACCACCGAGACGAAGCCCGTTTGCTGTCCGTCGCACAGCAGCACGAACTTGTTCGTGTCCTTCGCGGAGATTTTCATCACCGGACAATCCGTGAGGGTCCCGGCCAGCATTTCCTTCGTCATGATCGTCATGAATCTCCATCCTCCTCGTCGTAATGGATTACGGGAATTTCAAGCATGGAAGGCAGCGCCGGGTCGGTCAGGACCGCGACCGTCGCCATCTTCAGATCGCCGGGGCAGGCCTCCGGCATCCGCGCGGCGGGCATGCCGTTCGGATGCCGTGCGAACAGCGGGAACGCGCTGCCGGTCAGCTCGATCCGCAGGCGGCCGCCCGCCGGCAGTTCGGCGGCAAACGGCCGCATGGCCATGACGAGCTCCGTCCATTCGTCCCGCCCGTCGGACGAACCGGGCACTTCCGCCACCCCGATGGACAGGAAGCGGGAAGCGCCGTCCGGCTCCACCAGCGTAAGGATGGCCGCAAGATCCGTCGGTCCGCCGGCCGCCTTGCACCGGACCTTGAGTCTCGGCGAACCGGCGGCATGAAGCGGACGCTCAAGCGGCTCGCCGGTGTAGTTCAGGATTTCGAACCGGTCCTCCAGCGCGCTGCGGTCCGCCGGCAAATACGAATCGCAGGACATCGGCAGCCTGGCATCGTACACGAAAACGTCGACGGCCGGTTCGCGCTGCGCCGGCTCCCGGACGAGGACGCCGCCGCCGGAGGCGCCGTTGGCCGGCCGGCCGAGGTTTTCGAGCCGCCACCGCATCGTCCCGGCGCCTTCTTCCGTCGCTTCCCGCGGCGTTCCGAACGGGGATCGCCGGGCGGTGCGCCAGAGCCGGCTGCCGTACTCGAAGTAGCGTACCGGCGGTTCCTTTTCCAATTCCTCGTCCCGTTCGACCAGCCAGTGGCGGAACCACCGGAGATGTTCGCGAAGCAGGTCGCCGGCCGCATCCGGGCCGAAGTCGAAGCCGCCGGCCTTCCTGCCCCACGGAATGTGGGCCCACGGCCCGATGATCAGGCGGTGGAAGCAATCCCGCGAACGGCCCCCGTTCTCGAGCGCCTCGTAGGACTGCAGCGTTCCGGCCAGGTACGGGTCGTACCAGCCGCCGATGTGCAGCGCCGGAAGCGGGGATTCGAGCACCTTCCCGAGCCAGTTCCGCTCCTCCCAATAGCCGTCATAGACCGGATGGGCGCACCAGTCGTAATATTCGGGAAAATAGCGGGTCAGGATCGGATGCTCCCCGCCGACCGGCATGCGCCAGACCAGGGAATCCGGACGGCGCATGATCTCCGTGCACGCCGTCTCCGTCGCGCCGTCCCCGGCCCGCCTCGCCTCGTCCCGCGCCAGCTGGAACGCCCAGGGCAGGGTGCTGCCGAGCTGGAACCGCCCGTGGGGATAGAACATTCCGTGATACAGGTCCGCGGCGCACATGCCGGGCGCGATCGCGGCGAGATGGGGCGGCCGTGCGGCGGCGGCCGCCCATTGCGTGCTCCCCTGGTAGGAGAAGCCGTACATGCCGACCTTGCCGCTGGAACCGGGCAGCGACGCCGCCCATTCCACCGCGTCGTAGCCGTCCTCCACCTCCTGCACGAACGGCCTGAACACGCCCTCCGATTTGCCGCGGCCGCGCACGTCCTGGATCACGACGATGAATCCGTGCCGGGCATACCAGACCGGATGCGCATAGGTGACCGTCGAAGCCAGCGATTTGCCGTAGGGCTGGCGCATGAGGAGCACCGGATGCGGGCCGGGACCGGGAGGACGATAGACGTCGGCAAGAAGCCGCGTCCCGTCCCGCAGGACGCAGACCTGATCGAATTCCACCTTCACGCCAGCGAGATCCATCGCGAACCCTCCCGATCTGCCGTCACGCTTTCCCAGGTCCGGTTATTTGTTGTTCATTTCCAGCTCATGCCACGAACTGAGCATCGCTTTGGAAAAATAATTCACGACGAGGTAAAAGGCGATTCCCATGATCGAGGCGGATAACCCGCAGGCGAACAGGTACGCCGTCTGCAGCCGGGTTGCCGCGACGGTGATCGCATAGCCGAGGCCCCCTTTTCCGCCGCCGATTCCCGCGATGTATTCGCCGACGATGGCGCCGATCACCGCCAGGGTGCAGGAGATTTTCAGCCCCGCCACGATATAAGGCAGCGCCGCCGGCAGGCGCAATTTCCACATCGTCTGCCATTTCGAGGCGTTGTACAGGAAGAACAGGTTCTTCAGATTCGTGTCCGTCGCATTCAGTCCGATCAGCGTGTTGGACAGCATCGGGAAGAAGCCGATCAGGAACGAGATGATGATGATCGCGTTGGCCCCGGCCCCGAACCAGATCACGATGATCGGCGCGATGGCGACGATCGGGATCGTCTGCAGCATGATGGCGTAGGGAAACACGGCTTTCTCGATCGTCTTGCTCAATGCCAGCACCACGGCGCCGAGCACGCCGAACACGATGCTGAACAGGAAGCCGACGATCGCCTCGGACAGCGTCGTGAACACCGATACCCCGAGGTTGTGGGCATTCTCCCAGGCGGCGCGCACGATGTCGCTCGGCTTCGGCAAGAGGTATGCCGGGATGCCGAGCAGCCCGGCGATCAGTTCCCACCCGCCGATGAACACCACGAACGCGGCGGCGGGAGGCAACAGCTTCTGTCTCCATTTCGCCCATGGAATCACCGGCTTCAGCCTTTCCTTCGTTTCCGGTTTGCCGTATCGCAGCACCGGCAGATCCGTATTGGCCATTCGTATCATCCTCCCCGCTCCGGAATGGACGTTCCGATTCGGCTGTCATCCGGGCATTCGGATTTTTCCTGGATTGAGCAGGCCGAAGGGATCGTTCATCTGCTTCCTCCGGACCATGCCCGCATAATCGGCTCTCGCGCCGACGTCCAGGACGAACGTATGCGGGTCGAAGATCCGGACGCCGACCGATTCGAAAAACCGGATGATCTCGTAGAGCCGCTCCTTGTTCCGATAACGGACGATCGGCAGGGAGGACGGCGCGATCACGCCGCCGTTGCGGACCCATTCGAAGTGGAACAGCACTTCGTCGGGGAACCGCTCCTTGATCCGGCGCATCTGCTCGAGATAGTCCGTCTCATGGAAGGCGGCCTGCAGGTAGGTGATCGTCGGGTCCGACTTGAGCGCCCACAGCGTCGTATGGTTCCAGCTGAAGTCGGACAGCCCGAGCGTCTTCTGATACCGGTCGGCCGGGATCGTGTGCGCCACGCTGCCGCCAAATTCCGCGCCCGTCGCGGCCACGGCCTCCAAGGCGCCTTCCTCGATCTCCAGAAGCGCGACCGCGGCGCCCGGAGCAAAGCGCTTCGCGATGGGGATGAACCAGGTCGGAATCGGATGTTCCGATATGCTGACCAGGCGTTTGCGGATCGATTCGTCCCGGGCCAGCTTCTCCCCGAACCGCATCGCGGATTCCGGGTCGGGGAACTGGAGGGCGGCCTGGAACCAATCCGTCTTCGGCGCGACCCGTATCGTGACCCGCGTCATGACGCCCGTCGTGCCGTAATTGTGGATGTAGTTCCGGAGCTCGTCGCCGGCAACCTCGAGCCGACGGGGGGACTCCTCCATCGTGTAGATCACGGCGCCCAGCACATTGCCGTCCCACAGGTTGCCCCAGGTGATCGATCCGATGCCCCCGGAGCCTCCGCAGACGAACCCGCCGACGGTGGCGATGGCGTACGTGCTCGGATAGACGCACAACTCCCGATTCCGCTTCCGGAGCTCGAGCTCCAGCGCCTTGAGCCTGGCGCCGCATTGGACGGTGGCGTAGCCGTCGCCGACTTCCACGATGTCCGTCAGGCGGCTGAGATCCAGAACGATGCCGCCGAAGAGCGGCACGGCCTGCCCGTAATTGCCCGTTCCGCCCCCGCGCACCGTGACCGGAATGCGATGCCGGCACGCCGCGGCGAGGATGGACGGGATCTCGTCTTCCCGGGTCGGAATGACAATGGCATCCGCCTGCTTGTGCTTCAGCAGATCGATCAGGACCGGGGAGTACCAGTAATAGTCCCTGGACAGTTTCTCGCGGGAATCCGGGTCCAGCCTGACCTGTTCCTCGCCGACCAGCCCGATCAGCTCCCCGACGATCTCCGGCTTCCATCGGACGGCCATGGCCATGGCGATCTTCTCCTTTCGGGTTTGGATTGGGATCAATGTTTGAGGGCTTGCGAGACAAGGCCCACATAGTGACCGAATTCGGAAGAGGTGCGGAAAGTGTCGTCCCGGGGGAAGGGGATGGGAATGTCGACGACGGCCGACACCTTGCCGGGGCGGGGCGTCATCACCACGACCCGGGTGGACAGATACACCGCTTCGAAGACGTTGTGGGTAATGAACAGAACCGTCATCCCTTTTTCCTGCAGCCAGATGTTCAGCAGCTCCTGCTGCAGAATCTGCCGCGTGATTTCGTCCAGCGCGCCGAACGGTTCGTCCATCATCAGCAGCTTCGGCCGCGCGACGAGCGCCCGCGCGATGGACACCCTCATTTTCATGCCGCCCGACAGTTCCCTGGGCAAAGCCTTCACGTGATCGGAAAGACCGACGAGGCGCAGCGCCCGGTGCGCCGCCTCGAGCCGTTCGGACTTCGGAACCTTCCGCAGCGCGAGGGGCAGCATGACGTTGGCTTCGACCGTGCTCCAGGGCAGAAGGGAATGTTCCTGGAACACGAAGGCGATCTCGTTCCGTCTGCGGGCTTCGTCCGGATGCTTCCCGAAAATCTCGAGTTGGCCGCCCGTCGGCTCCTCCAGTCCCGCAATCATCTTGAAAATGGTGGATTTCCCGCAGCCGGAAGGCCCGACGAAGCAAATGAATTCGCCCGCGCCCGCCTTCAGGTCCACGTCCCGGACGGCGATCGTGCCGTTGGGATACACCTTTTCCAGCCGTTCCATGTTGACCAGTACGTCCGCCTTGTCCGCCGGCATCCTCTCACCACCCGGCCCCTGTCGCGTTGCGTGTTTGAGCCCATGGTAGCAGTGAAGAAACAACAACGTCAATTTACATGACTTTTATTTGTAAGATATAATAAAAAACGCTTGTTTATTTTATGCTTTCCGTACAGAAAACGGTTTGTTCTCCTTTAATGATTACGTGAATGCGTTATATATACTTACACAACAAAAACCCGACCCCGCAAAATCGCGAGGCCGGGATCGCCTGCAGGTTTCACCGATCAAACCAGGTTCAAAGAACGAGAAACAGCGATTTATCCTCCACAGCCAATCGTTCGGCGATCGTTTCAAAGCATTCCAATATACCGGCGCAATCATCCGGGCGCCTCATCGATCATGATGTCAGCACGCTTCCATAGAAC
The DNA here is from genome assembly GCF_002159085.1 of Thermobacillus sp. ZCTH02-B1. GTDB lineage: Bacteria > Bacillota > Bacilli > Paenibacillales > Paenibacillaceae > Thermobacillus. The sequence goes on along the minus strand of NZ_LZRU01000043.1, from coordinate 414 downwards.
GTATATGTTCGTTGACCGGCAATCCCGCAAACCTCCGGAAACAGCGCGTCGATAAAGGCGTCCATATTCATCCCGGTCAGCGGCGGATCCTGTGGAAGCGAGGCAATCGCATGATGAATTTTTTATTTATCGAGTATCATCCTATTTGATTACCTCATTTGTGCAACCGATGATAATGCTCAAGTTCCTCAGCACGATTTGAGCACGTCCTACTCCCTCATGTGGTTTACAACATTTGCAATGTGGTTTATAAACCTGAATCCGTGAACTTCTATGAATCCTCCCGGAGTTGAGTCCGTATAATTGTGTAAAAATGCTATACTCCCAAAAATAAGGGGAGCCATATTCAAATCCCTCAGTTAGAATGGTGGTGTCGAAACAACATTCTTCAGGAGGAGATCGAATATGGCTCAA
>NZ_LZRU01000042.1 GCF_002159085.1 Thermobacillus sp. ZCTH02-B1 | reverse complement strand
CGGACGTACCGCTGGTGTACCAGTTGTTCCGCCAGGAGCACCGCTGGGTAGCCAAGTACGGAAGGGATAAGCGCTGAAAGCATCTAAGCGCGAAGCCCCCCTCAAGATGAGATTTCCCACGGCGCAAAGCCGGTAAGACCCCTGGAAGATGACCAGGTCGATAGGTTCGGGGTGGAAGCGCGGCAACGCGTGAAGCTGACGAATACTAATCGGTCGAGGGCTTATCCTGATCCATCTCCGGCATCTCGCCCACATTCGCATCCGGTTTTCAGGGTGCAAAACCCTACATAATCAATATCTTTTTGAGGGAACCAGGCTTGCATTGCTTCGGGCAGTGTGGGCCTGGTTTTTTCTTGGCCCGTCAGCTGTAATAGACGGAGCACTCCGAAGGATGCAGCTTCAGTTTGCCGTCCCGCCGGACGTCGCGCATTTTGCGCAGCAGGATCGAACGGGGAACCAGCGTCCACAGATGCCAGCAGACGAGGCTGACCATGTACGCCCCATGCACCCAGGGATAGGCGACGGCGATGACGCAGAGTCCGAACCAGAGGAGATGACGCTGCAGCCGGCGGAACAATCCGAGCTCGATGTGCCGGACCGGCACGTAGCCGATCCACGGCACGTCCACGCTCCACCGGAAGCGGCGGAACTCCGGTTCGTTGACGCGGATCAGCGTCAATCGGATGATGAGGTAATGGATGAGCTGCACGCCGGGAAGACCGACCATCCAGGCGAGCACGCCGGTCGTGCCGTACAGGGCGCCGAGCAGCGCGCCGAACAGCGCGGCGGCCGCCGCGTGGCCGATCCTGACCGCCCTGGTGACCGGGACCCGCCGCACAAGCCGATAATGATAGATCGTTGCATCCTCTTGCAATGGTTGACGGCGCGGCGTCATGGATGATCCTCCAATTGAACAGGCTATATCAACTATATCGGATGCCGGCCGGACCGGATGAACGGCGCTTCCGCCGGCCAAACCGGCATGGAACCAAATATGATGGGCGGTCATATATTGAAACAAACCATTTGATGCGCGCCGGGATCAAGTATATGGATCCGGACGCTGTGGCATAATAGAAGTTGGAAGAAAGACGGGAAGGATGAGTCGCCATGGAGGAAAGCGTCAGGCACTGCTGCATCATTTGCGGCCAGGAGAAGGAATCCGGCATCACGATCATCTCCGAATTTATCTGCGAGTCCTGTGAAGCGGAGATGGTTCGAACCGACGTGAAGGACGAGAAATATCCGTTCTTCATCAACCAATTGAAGAGGATCTGGGTGCAAAAAGACGTCTGAGCGGCCGAATCCGTAAGGGTAGGCCGCTTTTTGTATGCCTGTACGCCGGACGGGAACGATTTGGTGTCGCGGCGTTTCTTCTATTATTATAGAAGAAACGGAACAGGAGGGACGGGGACGGATGCCGGATTTCGAGGCGCCCCTCTATGAGCGGCTTGTGCGCAGGCTGGAGCGCGGTCCGTCCAGCTTCCACGTGCCCGGCCACCAGTACGGGCGCGCGTTGCCGGACAAGCCTTACGCGCTGTTCAAGGACATCATGGGCATCGACGTCACGGAGCTGGACGACACGGACGACCTCCATGACCCGACCGGTGTCATCCGGGATGCGCAGCGGCTCGCGGCGCGCTGCTTCGGCGCGGACGAGACGTTCTTCCTCGTCGGCGGCAGCACGGCCGGAAATCTCGCCCTGCTGCTCGCCGTTCTCGATCCGGGCGACATGATCATCGTGCAGCGAAACGTGCACAAGTCCGTGCTGAACGGCATCGCGCTGGCGAAGGCGCGGGCGATATTCGTGGCACCGCAGCTGGAACCGGTCACGGGACTCCCGACCGTTCCGGCGCCGTCGGACATCGAGGCGGCGTTGGAGCGATATCCGGAAGCGAAGGCGGTGTTCCTGTGCACGCCGAACTATTACGGCATGCACGTCCATCTGGCGCCGTATGCGGAGATGGCCCACCGGCGCAAGGTGCCGCTGTTGGTGGACGAAGCGCACGGCGCACACTTCGGTCTTCATCCGGACTGTCCGCCGTCCGCCATGCAATCGGGGGCGGATGCGGCCGTCCAGTCGACGCACAAGACGCTCACCGCCCTGACGATGGGCGCCATGCTCCATGTGCGCCGGGGCAGGGTGCCGATGGAGCGGCTGCGACGTGCCCTGTCGGCGGTGCAAAGCTCCAGCCCGTCCTTCCCGGTTCTCGCGTCGCTCGATATTGCCCGAGCAATGATCGAGGCGTACGGCCCGGCGTGGCTGGAACCCGGCCTGAAGGCGGCACGCCTGGTCCGGGAAAGGCTGGCCCGGAGGGGCGGCCCGTTCGCCGTCGTCGAACCGGCCGTCTGCGAAGCCTGCGCGGCGGTCGATCCGATGCGCATCGTGCTGAAGGACGGGACGGGAACGCTGGGCGGCGTCCGCCTGCAGCAATTGCTCAACGCGCGGGGCCTGTGGGCTGAAATGGCCGATGACCGGCACGTGGTGTTCGTGTTCGGACCGCGTGCGGCCGAGGCGGATGCGGAGAAGCTCGCGGACGCGCTGGACCGGATCGCGGAGGAGGCCGGGCTGGCGGCGGCCCCGGAGGCCGGCCGGGAGGGGGAAGCGGCCACGCATGCCGCGGCCGGACGGCCCGGAGCGGAAGCCTGGTCCGCCGCGTTCCGGGAGGAGCGCATCGGCGAACCGATCACGGTTCCGCTCATGCCGCCCGCTGAAGATGCGACGGAGATCATTCCGCTGGAAGATGCGGCGGGCAGAACGGCGGCCGAGGCGATCGTACCCTATCCGCCGGGCATCCCGCTGATTCTCGCGGGCGAGCGGATCAGCGGGCCGCGGATTGCGGCGATCCGCAGGCTGGCCGCTGCTGGCGTGCGCTTTCAGGGCGCGGCGGATCCGGATGTAAGGCGGATCCGCGTCATGCGCATCCACCAAGGTTGAAGGAGACGGAGCGGTGAAGAAGGGGATTTTCATTACGATCGAAGGCGGCGAAGGTGCGGGCAAGACGACGATCCTGCGGGGGATTGCGGAATGGCTGGAGGCGCAGGGGTGGGAGGTCGTCGCCACGCGCGAGCCGGGCGGCATTCCGATCGCCGAGAAGATTCGGGAAGTGATTCTCGACCGCCGGCACGCCGACATGGATGCGAGGACGGAGGCGCTGCTCTACGCGGCGGCCCGCCGGCAGCATCTCGTGCAGAAGGTGGAGCCGGCGCTTGCGGCCGGCAAGGCGGTGCTGTGCGACCGGTTCGTCGACAGCAGCCTGGCCTATCAGGGATACGCGCGCGGACTCGGCATCGGGGAAGTCTGGGAGATCAACCGGTTCGCGATGGGCGATCTGCTGCCGGATCTGACGCTGTATCTGGATGTGAGGCCGGAGATCGGCCTCGGGCGCATCCGGTCGGCCGGCGGGCGGGAGATCAACCGGCTCGATCTGGAAGATCTCGAATTCCATCGGAAGGTGCGCGAAGGCTATCGGTTGCTGGCGGAACGCCATCCCGAACGGATCGTGACGATCGACGCGGAGCAGCCTCCGGAACGGGTGCTGGAACTTGCGATCAGGGAAACGGCCAGCCGCATAAAGGGTTTTCACGCTCCGGCGTCTAATAATATCCTGAATCCGTGATCATTAACTGATGAAAATGCGAGAAAAAGCAGGCAAATACACTTCCGAAGGCGAATGACATAAGCAAGATAACATTCACCTGCGGGGTGTCATATGAAAATCAAGTTCGTTCGCTCCAAGGAACTTATCCTTTCCACCCATGCCGGTCTGGCAACCGTAGGGGCATTGCTTGCACATACCAGATTAGCCAA
>NZ_LZRU01000041.1 GCF_002159085.1 Thermobacillus sp. ZCTH02-B1 | reverse complement strand
ACGCCACCAGCGAACAGTTTCACAGCGAAATCAAGACGGATCTCGATCTGGAGCGGTTGCCGGCCGGAAAATTTGCAACGAATAATCTCGTACTGCATGCAGGCGTGTTTGCCTACAATCTGCTGCGCATCATCGGTCAGGAAAGCCTGCGCAAAGACGACGCACCGATTCGCAGCAACGTGCAGCGCCGCCGAATCCGAACCGTTATTCAAAACATCATCTACATGGCGGTGCGACTGGTTCGACATGCGCGGAGTCTGATCTTCAGCTTCGGAAAACACAGTCCCTGGTCACCGGTGCTGGAGCGAATCTACCGGACGTTTGCCTGATGCGAGAAAGAAGACGAAACCGTTATGGGATGGCCTGGCGAAAGACCTTTGTTCGTCAGGTCTGTTCGACATGGCCAAAACCGGTGGTACAAGTCATGATGCGCCCTTCTGCCAGCGGGCGAAGCAGTTGGTTCGTAATGAACATGGAAATAGTCCGGTCAAGATCCGGTTTCAGGAATAAGGTTCCGGGAGGATTCATAGAAGTTCACGGATTCAGGAATATAAAATAGGTACACATTCATCCCAGGGAGGGATGCGCATGAAGCTTGTCATTGCCGTCGTGCAGGACAAGGACAGCAACCGCTTGTCCACGGCCCTCATCCAGGAAGGCTTTCGCGCTACGAAGCTGGCGAGCACCGGAGGATTTCTTCGTGCAGGCAATACGACATTCATGATCGGCATCGAAGACGAACGGGTGGAGGATGTGCTGCGCGTCATCCGGAACAACTGCAAGGTCCGCGACCAGATCGTGACGCCGGTCTCCCCGATGAGCGGATCAACCGATTCGTACATGCCGTTCCCCGTCGAAGTGCAGGTCGGGGGCGCGGCGGTATGGGTGCTGCCCGTCGAGCGTTTCGAGCATTACTGAACGGCTTTCAGGCCGAATCCGTCCCGCCGGTCCGACGGCCGGCGGAGTTTTGCGTATCGGCGGCGGACTTCGGCGTACTGACTGAACCTGCAGATGGGAAGGATACGCGATGAAAATCAACCCCGGATACCGCACAATCGGATCGGAACGGACACGGATGGAAAGCGTCCAGCGCCAGGTTGCGTCGAAATCGTTCGCCGATCTGATGCAGGAGCAGGAGACGGCCCGGACGCAGGAAGCGCTGCAGCGCATGCTGGAGGACATCCATCGGCAAGGGGAGCGGCTCGCCCGCAGCATGACGGTGCGGGATCTGATGCTGTACCGCCAGATGGTGAAGCGGTTCCTCGAAGACACGGTCCGGCGCGGCGTCGGCCTGAAGGAGACCCGCGGCTGGGACCGGAGGGGCCGGATCAAGCGGTACAAGCTGGTCGAAGAGATCGACGCCATCCTCGTGAGCATGGGAGAAGAGCTGCTCAAGACCGAGGAAGGGCGGCTTGAGCTGCTCGCGAAAATCGGCGAAATCCGCGGATTGCTGATGAATCTGGTGTTCTAGACGTGTTCATGGATGCGGAAAGGACGGATGACCCGATGCGGCTCAGCGACATCACCGGCCAGCCGAAGGCGGTCAAGCTGCTCAAGGCGGCCCTGAAAACCGGAAGCATCCACCACGCCTGGCTGTTCGGCGGCCCGGCGGGTACGGGGCGGAAGCAGGCCGCGCTCGCCTTCGCGCAGGCGCTGTTCTGCACGGCGGGCGGAGATGACGCATGCGGCGAATGCCCGGCCTGTCGGAAGGTCGAGCACGGCAACGAACCGGATCTGCGGATCGTGGAGCCGGACGGCGCGGCGATCAAGATCGACCAGATCCGCGAACTGCAGCGTGACATGTCCTTCCGCGCGCCGGGATCGAAGCGCAAGGTCACCATCATCGAACGCGCCGAGACGATGACGCCCCAGGCGGCGAACAGCATGCTCAAGTTTCTCGAAGAACCGTCTTCGCCCGTCGTCGTCATCCTGTTGACCGAAAATCCGCAGGCGATTCTCCCGACCATCCGCTCGCGCGTCCGGTTTGTTCCGTTTCTTCCCCTGCCTCCCCAGGTCATGCTCGAGAAGCTCCTCGCCGAAGGACAGCCGCCGCTGCTTGCCCGGGCCGCGGTGCACCTCGCCGCCGGAATCGACGCCTGCCGCGCGATTATCCAGCAAGAGGGGTTTGCCGAAACGAGAAAACTGGTGATACAATTGGGGAAAGACAGTCTGGGCAGATTGTCTGCCGCAATGGTCGGCATCGGACAAGCTTTCAAGAACGGCCTGTCGTCCGACCGGATCGAGACCGCGCTTGCGCTGCTCGTGCTCTGGTACCGGGATCTGCTGAACGTCCGGATCGGCAGGCGCGATCAGGTGGTGTTCACGGACGAGATCGGCTGGATGGACAGGCACGCGTTCATGCGGGAGCCGCATGAATGGGTCGCATGCATGGAGCATACGCTTGAAGCAGGAAAACGCATCCGCGCCCATGTATCGCCGCAGCTTGCCCTCGAGCAGCACCTGGTGAGGATACAAGGGGGCTGATTTCTTGTACAATGTCGTCGGTGTCCGCTTCAAGAAAGCGGGCAAAATCTATTACTTCGACCCGTCGGACCTGCCCGTGGAGACGAACCAGCACGTCATTGTCGAGACGGCGCGGGGAATCGAGTACGGAAAGGTCGTCATCGGCCGGAGACAGGTGTCCGAGTCGGACGTCGTCCTTCCGCTGAAGCGGGTCATCCGCATCGCCGACGAGAACGACGCCAAGGTCGTGAAGGAGAACGAGGCGGCGGCGAAGAAGGCTTTCGCCATCTGTCTCGAGAAGATCAAGCAGCACGGGCTGGGCATGAAGCTCGTGGATGTGGAATATACGTTTGACCGGAACAAGATCATCTTCTATTTCACCGCCGAAGGCCGCGTCGATTTCCGCGAGCTGGTCAAGGATCTGGCCAGCGTCTTCCGGACCCGGATCGAGCTCAGGCAGATCGGCGTGCGCGACGAGGCGAAGATACTCGGCGGCATCGGGCCTTGCGGGCGGATTCTCTGCTGCGCATCCTGGCTCGGCGATTTCGAGCCGGTCTCGATCAAGATGGCGAAGGACCAGAGCCTGTCGCTCAATCCGACGAAGATCTCGGGGTTGTGCGGCCGGCTGATGTGCTGCCTCAAGTTCGAGCACGACCATTACGAGAGCGTGCGCGGGGAGATGCCGGCCGTCGGCAAGGTCGTCATCACGTCGTACGGCGAAGGCAAGGTGACGGCCATCAACGCGGCGTCGCGCACGCTGCTCGTGCAGCTCTTCGAGGCGGGAGGCAAACCGAAGGAAATACCGCTGGACGACTGCATTGTGAAAGGATAACGCGAGCCGCGGGTGCCGAGGTGGGACAGTGACGAGAGATCTGTTCGATCAAGTCGAACGCATGGAAGCCGCGCTCGAGCAAATGCTGCGGGAGGCGGCCGACATGAAGCGCGCCATCAAGTCGCTGCTTGAAGAGAACAAGAGGCTCAGCATCGAGAACCAGCAGCTCCGAAGGCTCCTGAAGGCCGGCGTGTCGGCCAGGGCGGAACTGGCGGCCGCGGGACCGGCGCATGCGGCATCCGCCGAACGGCGTGAGGAATCGCATTCGTACGTCGGCGAAGGATACGACAATCTGGCCCGTCTGTATAACGAAGGCTTTCATATCTGCAACGTCTATTACGGTCACCTCCGTACGGAGGGAGATTGTCTGTTCTGTCTGGCTTTTCTCCATAAATGACGGTTTTTGCGGACGGCTGCTTTCAGCGGCGCATGAGCGCTCCGGGGGCGGCCGTTTCCGCTTGGCGGCCGCCTCCGTCCGGCGTCGCAGTCCCATCCGTCGGTTAGAGTAAAATTTGCGTGGGGGTAAAGTCTGGAAAAAGCGAACATAGAAAAAGAGCTTCTCCCTCGGTAAAGTGAATTTGGCACAAAACACACACCAAGAGGAGGAAGCTCCTGTGCAGCACTTTACCACAATCATTCCCTCAATGAAAGAGCTTGAGCAGTGGATGTTGCGGGAGATGCAGGAAGCGTTCGCCAGCGCGATGAAGACAGCGCTGGAGATGTTGGATCAGATCATCCTTGAGCAAAGGGATCGCCAGCGTTTTCGCGTCAAGGCGGAACGGGAAACCAGCGTCAACA
>NZ_LZRU01000040.1 GCF_002159085.1 Thermobacillus sp. ZCTH02-B1 | reverse complement strand
CGGACGGCCGGACTGGGACACGTACCGGAACCCGCGACGGATGCACGCCGAGCTAAGGGAACTTGCCGCCGGGATCATGCGGCAGACGCCGGGAGGCCGCGCGCCGGGAGGACACGTACCAGGCGGCCGTGCTGCAGGATGATGGGCGACCACGCACCGGGCGCTGTACAGCAGGATGATGGGCGGCTGCATGCCGGGCGGCCGTATAACAGGATGAGGGGCGGCTGCATGCCGGGTGGCTGTACAACTGCGTGCCGGACGGCCACGCTGCGGGATGAAGGGCGGTCGCATCGCAATGCAGCCAGCGCAAGCGCGCTCAACCTCCCCGACAATGGTCGGATCACGTGTCGGCTTGCGCGATCCGCTTCGATCGGAAAGGAAATACCGCGCAAGGAAATACCGCCCGGAAATGCGAAAAAGACCCCGGAATGTTCCGGAGTCTTTTGGTGCTTCATCGCATCCGTATCGGCAACGGCCATTCGCTCTTACAGCTTGATGACGTTGGCCGCTTGCGGTCCGCGATTGCCTTGGGCGATTTCGAATTCGACGAGCTGGCCTTCTTCCAGCGTCTTGAACCCTTCACCCTGGATGGCCGAGTAATGGACGAACACGTCGTCGCCCCCGTCGACCCGGATGAAGCCGTAGCCCTTCTCGGCATTGAACCACTTGACAGTACCTTTCAAATGCAAAACCTCCCAAAATTCACGCCGTTTATCCGGCGTATGAACACAGTATACGCGCATGGGAGGCAAAAAGCAAACAAAACGTTTCGTGCGGGCGAATTTTTTTTTCGCCGGGGACGGCTCAGACCGGCTTCCGGATCACCATCAGACGTCTGGAGCCCGGGATGAACGGCAGGCGAGACTCGGGGAACCCGACCGCGCATCCCGCCTCCCGGACGCGTTCGGCCAGCCTTTCGAGAGGCGGATATTCCCGGAAGCTGAGCGTCACGAGCGGATAGATGCGCACCTCGCCTCCCGGGCGGCACACGCGGATCAGTTCGAACAGGCTCCGCTCGTGGAATGTCTCGTCGAAATGCTCGCCGTACAGGAACAGAAAATGGCTGCACAGCACCAGGTCAAAACGGTCATCCCCGAACGGCAGATTCGGCAGCTCGCCCGCGACGTAGCGGCCGCCGCCCGAATCTCCGTCCGTCGTGAAATCGGCGATGAACCGCTCCAGCGATGCCTCGCGGCCGGCACGGTGCCGTTCCAGGCTGCCGTAATGCGAAAAATCGAACAAGTCTTTCAACTTATCCAGCTTCGCCGTCGAGACCGCGATTTCGGTCCGCGCCTCGGCGAACAGTTCTTCCCGCGGCAGGCCATATCGCGGGTCGACCGCGACGGCCCCGAGGCCCAGCGTTGCCGCGTCGGCCGTGAACGACGACGCTCCCGCCGCCACATCCAGCACTTCGCACGGCGGCGCCGGAGGGTTCTCCAGCGCGAACATCAGCCTGTACTCCTCGAAGCTTCGACAGGTAAACGCCGTGCCGACCTGCTCGTACTTCCTCGCCATGGGCTCATCTCTCCTCGTCTCATCTCATCTCATCTCATCTCGTCTCATCTCATCTCATCTTGACCGGGCTTCCGGACATCCGCGTCCGGTTCGCCTTTGCCAATATCATATCCGGAATTCGGTTGATTTCCAATCCCCCGTCGGATATGATGGGAACGAAATCCGGCCGCGCCTCCGCGGAAGGAAAAACCTGCCGGACGGCGAATTGCTCTGTGAACGCCGGAATCTGGAGGATGCGATGGATACCACAGCGCTTGTCATCTTCGTCATCGTCGCCTTTTCGTTCGGCGCCATCCTCATCATGAAGCGGGATTCGGTCGAACCGCCGGTGCGGCGCTACCTCGCGCTGACCGCGCTGGTGATGATCGTGTCCGCCTTCATCATGCTGATGTACGCATTTCTGACGATGGGCGGCTGACCCGTCATGAAGCGGCGCTCCGGGGTGCATACTAGAGGGCAAAAAAAGGAAGTGCTTGCCATGAAGCGGTTTCCCATCCTGCTCGCCCTCCTGCTGGCCGGCTCCTGGTCGGCTCACGCCCCCGCCGGCGCCGAACCGGCGGCCGTCCGAACCGGCGGCGTGGCTGCGCCCGTCCCGGACGGCGGCCCCGACGGCCCGCCCGCGCGGCCCGAAACCATCTCCCCGAGGAGGAACCCCGACATGAAGCAAGTGCCGAAACGTTCCGAGACCGATCCGAAGTACCACTGGAGGCTCGAGGACCTGTTTCCCTCGCAGGCCGACTGGGACCGGGAGTACGAAGAGGCGAAGCGGCTGATCGCGAAGGTCGCCGAATTCCAGGGCAAGCTGGCCGATCCGGCGCAACTCAAGGCCTGCTTCGAACTCGAAGACAAGTTGTCGCTCCACGTCGAACGGCTCTACGTGTACGCGAACATGCGCCACCACGAGGACACGACCGAGCCGCACAACATGGCGCTGGCGGACAAGGCGAAGAAGCTGAGCGTCGAGGCGAACGAGGCGCTGTCGTTCATCACGCCGGAAGTGCTCAGCCTGCCCGACGAGACGCTCGCGAAGATGATCGAAGACCCGAACCTGCAGCCTTACCGGTTCACGCTCGAGGAGATGCGCCGCCAGAAGGCGCACGTCCTGAGCAAAGCCGAGGAGGCGCTGCTTGCCCAGGCGGGCAACATGAGCCAGGCGCCGAACACGATCTTCGGCATGCTGAACAACGCCGACCTGAAGTTTCCGAAGATCCGGAACGAGGACGGAGAGGAAGTCGAGCTGACCCACGGCACGTACATCCAGTTCCTCGAAAGCCGCGACCGTTCGGTGCGCGAAGCCGCGTTCAAGGCAATGTACGAGACCTACGGCAAGCTGAAGAATACGCTCGCCGCGACGCTTGCCGCGAACGTGAACAAGAACCTGTTCTATGCCCGGGCGCGCAAATACCCGTCCGCGCTCGAAATGTCGCTGTTTGCCGACAACATCCCGAAGGAAGTCTACACGAACCTGATCGACACGATCCACCGGCACCTTCCGCTCATGTACCGCTACATGGAGCTCAGGCGGAAGCTGCTCGGCGTCGAAGAGCTGCATATGTACGACCTGTTCGCGCCGCTGGTGGAAGAGTTCAAAATGGAAATTCCGTATGAAGAGGCAAAGCGGATGGTGCTGGAGGGTCTCGCGCCGCTCGGACCGGACTACCAGCGGGTGCTGCAGGAAGGCTTCGAAGGCGGCTGGATCGACGTTTACGAGAACCAGGGCAAGCGGAGCGGGGCCTACAGTTGGGGCGCCTACGGCACGCATCCGTATGTGCTGCTCAACCACAAGGACAACCTGAACAGCATGTTCACGCTGGCGCACGAGATGGGCCACGCCCTGCACTCGTATTATTCGGACAAACATCAGACGTACCGCAACGCGCAGTACACGATCTTCCTCGCCGAAGTCGCGTCGACGCTGAATGAAGCGCTGCTGATGGATTACCTCCTGAAGCGTTCGACCGACCCGAAGGAGAAGCTGTACCTGCTGACGTATTACGCGGACCAGTTCCGCACGACGGTGTTCCGCCAGACGATGTTCGCCGAGTTCGAGAAAATCATCCACGAGAAGGCGGAGGCCGGCGAATCGCTGACGCCGCAGCTTCTGTGCGAGATCTATTACGATCTGAACAAGCTGTACTACGGCGACGGGATGGTCGTCGACCGCGACATCGAGATGGAATGGGCGCGCATTCCGCATTTCTATTCGAGCTTCTACGTGTACAAGTACGCAACCGGCTTCTCGGCCGCGACGAGCTTCGCGAAGCAGATTCTCGAGGAAGGCGAGCCTGCCGTCGAGCGGTATCTCGGCTTCCTGAAGAGCGGCGGCAGCGATTATTCGATCAACATCCTGAAGCGTGCCGGGGTCGACATGTCGACGCCGGAGCCGATCGAACAGGCGATGAGCGTATTCGAGGATCTGATCCGTCAGATGGAAGCATTGACCCGGGCTTGACCGGAAGCACTTTTTCCGGACCGGGTGCAAACGGCCGACCCTTGTTCCAGACTGAAGACAAACTCCCATGTTTCAGGCGGAACGTGGGAGTTTGTTTTATGGTGTTGGCCAAAATCACCAGCAAAAAGCCAACTTGCTTTAGATGGGGACCTGACTTCCAAAGCCAGGTCGCCATCTTCTTCAGATTCATGGCAGCAAAAACAAG
>NZ_LZRU01000039.1 GCF_002159085.1 Thermobacillus sp. ZCTH02-B1 | reverse complement strand
CAGGTCAGCCTGGGGATAGCCACGGGTGGTATTGTTTCATTTTCCTGCGATGGCACATAAAAAGGCACGAAAAACTCCCACGGCGATCGCTGCGATGGGTCGCACGTGGGAGTTTGTCTTCAGTCTGGAGAGACCCTTCGGGGTCTCTCTTTCTTTTGTCCGCATGGCTTTGTTCCTCGACGCGCCCGCTCCCGGGCAGGCCTGTCCATCGCGCACCCATCGGATTCTTTCCTGTGCCCGTCAGGGCTATTCTGCCGCGCCGTACCCCTCCGGGTTCTGCCGCTGCCAGCGCCAGGCGTCGGCGCACATCTCCTCGATGCCCCGCTTCGCCGCCCAGCCCAGCCCGTCACGCGCGGCGGACGGGTCCGCATAGCAGACCGCGACGTCGCCCGGCCGGCGGTCGACGATCGCGTACGGAATCTTGCGGCCGCTCACCCGTTCGAACGCGGCCACGACCTCGAGCACGCTGTATCCGCGCCCGGTGCCGAGATTATAGACGTGATAGCCCGGGTTTGTGAGGATGTTGTCCAGCGCCTTCAGATGGCCTTCCGCGAGGTCCACGACGTGGATGTAGTCCCGGACGCCGGTCCCGTCCGCGGTCGGATAGTCGCCGCCGAACACGTTCAGCCGCTCGCGCCGGCCGACGGCCACCTGCGTGATGTACGGCATCAGGTTGTTCGGGATGCCCTCCGGATCCTCGCCGATCCGCCCGCTCGGATGCGCCCCGACCGGATTGAAATAGCGCAGCACCGCGATCGCCCATTCGGGATCGGCCGCGTGCAGGTCGCGCAGGATGAGCTCGCCCATCCATTTCGTCCGGCCGTAGGGGTTGACCGGCCCGAGCGGCGAATCCTCCGTGAGCGGGCGCGGCGGATCGGGCACGGCGTAGACGGTTGCGGACGAGCTGTACACGATCCGCTTCACGCCGAACTCCCGCATCGTGCGAAGCAGCGTGAGCGTGCCGGCGATGTTGTTCCAGTAGTACTCGAGCGGCTTCTCGACCGACTCGCCGACCGCCTTCAGCGCGGCGAAATGGATGACCGCCTCGACCGGATGCTCGCGGAACACCCGCTCCAGCGCGGGCTTGTCCAGCAGATCGGCCTGGTAGAACGCCACCCGGCGCCCCGCGATTTCCTCGACGCGCCGGATCGCCTCGCGGCGGCTGTTCGACAGGTTGTCCACCACCGCGACGTCATACCCCGCGTTCAGCAGCTCGACGCAGGTATGGCTGCCGATGTAGCCGGCTCCTCCCGTTACGAGAATCGTCATGCTCTCCATCCTTTTTTCGTTGGTTTCGATGTACAGCCATGTTGGTTTCTTCCAGTCTATCATAGAACGACGGGACCCGGACTGCAAGAAGACTGCAAAAAGAAAGACGGACCCCGGGAAAAGACGAGCCCCGGGAATGCAAGCCGAACGCCGGCGCCCGAACCGCAAGCGGAACGAAGAGGCCCGGGTCGCAAGCGTTCGCTGCTTGCGGCCCGGGCCCGATGCGGCCGGACTCAGGCATTCGCCGCTTTGGGATCGTAGGAGCTCTTGAGCGAGACGATGAGGTTGAAGACCGGCTTGCCGGGCGCCGACAGCTTCGGATCGACGTTGAAATACCCGTGCCGGAAGAACTGGAACTTCTGCTCCGGTTCGACGTCCTTCATCTGCGGCTCGACGAACCCGTGCAGCACCCGGAGCGAATTCGGGTTGATGCGCGAGAGCAGCGAGCGGTCCTCCGCCGACACGGCCTCCCCGCCGTCCTCGCCCGCCCCCGCTTCGGGCTCCTCGTCCACCTCGTTCTCGTCGAGCAGCAGCGGCTCGAACAGCCGGAACTCCGCCGGCACCGCGTGCGTCGCCTCGACCCAGTGGATCGTCCCCTTCACTTTCCGCCCCGTGAACCCGGATCCGCTCTTCGTCTCCGGATCGTAGGTGCAGCGCAGCTCGACCACGTTGCCGTGCTCGTCCTTCACGACTTCCTCGCACTTGATGAAGTACGCGTGCTTCAGGCGCACCTCGTTCCCGGGGTACAGGCGGTGATATTTCGGCGGCGGCGTCTCCATGAAGTCGTCCTGCTCGATGTAAATCTCCCGCGAGAAAGGAATCCGCCGCACGCCCATTTCCGGATTCTCGGGGTTGTTCTCGGCCTCGAGCCACTCCACCTGCCCTTCCGGGTAGTTCGTGATGACCACCTTGAGAGGGCTGAGCACCGCCATCGTGCGCGGCGCCTTCAGCTTCAGATCCTCCCGGACGAAATGCTCCAGCATCCGCGGATCGACGACGCCGGCGCTCTTCGACACCCCGGTCTCGCGCACGAACGCCTTGATCGCCTCCGGCGTGTAGCCGCGCCGCCGGAGCCCGCACAGCGTGTACACGCGCGGGTCGTCCCAGCCGTCGAGCACGCCCGCCTCCACGAGCTGTTTGATGTACCGCTTGCCGATGACCGCGCCCTTGATCTGCAGCTTCGCGAACTCATATTGGCGCGGTTGCGACTCCATCTCGCACTCGCGGATGACCCAGTCGTAGAACGGCCGCTGGTCTTCGAATTCCAGCGAGCAGAGCGAGTGGGTGACGCCCTCGATCGCGTCCTCCAGCGGATGCGCGAACGTGTAGGTCGGGTAGATGCACCATTTGTCCCCGGTGTTGTGGTGGCGCGCATGGATGATCCGGTAAATGACGGGGTCGCGCATGTTGAGGTTCGGAGATTTCATGTCCACCTTCGCGCGCAGCACCTTTTCGCCTTCCTTGAACTCGCCCTTGCGCATCCGCTCGAACAGGTCGAGGTTCTCCTCGACGCTCCGGTTCCGGTACGGGCTCTCGATGCCCGGCTCGGTCAGCGTCCCGCGCGTCCTGCGGATCTCCTCCGGCGACTGGTCGTCGACGTACGCGAGCCCCTTCTTGATCAGCAGCACCGCGCGGTTGTATATTTCCTCGAAATAATCCGACGCGAAGTAGAGCGCGTCCCATTTGAATCCGAGCCACTCGATGTCCCGCTTGATCGCCTCGACGTACTCGACGTCCTCCTTCAGCGGATTCGTGTCGTCGAAACGCAGATGGGTCCGGCCCCCGTAGGCGGCGGCGATGTCGAAGTTGATCGTGATCGCCCGGGCGTGGCCGATGTGCAGATACCCGTTCGGCTCGGGCGGGAAACGGGTGACGACGGTCTTCACCCGGCCCTCCTTCAGGTCCCGTTCCACGATCGTGCGAATGAAGTTCGAAGACGTCTTGTTCTCCACCCCAGACCAACCCTTCCTCTCATCACGGCGGAAATTCACGCGGAAATCCTGTTTTCACCTGTTTTCATATAATACACAATTTTCCCCGCTTCACCAATCCCCGCCCTCGTGATGCTCGAAAAAGACGTTCCGCGCAAGGAACTTCTCCCGCTCGCGCACCGCCTCCGGATCGCGTCCGGGCCACGTGCCGTAGGCGGCCATCAGCTTGACGAGGGCCGCCTCCGGCGCGATGCGCGCAAGCGCCCGCACGCCGTCCGCCGCGGCGATCTCATGCGCCGAGCGGTACCGGGCGGTGTCTTCCGCCTTCGCCGGCGCGATGTACACGTCGATGCCGAGCGCGGCGCACCGCGCCGCGAACGCGGGCAAAGACGACGCGTACGCGCCGGCCCGGGCGCTGCACGCGGTCGCCGAATGGTACAGGCCGTGCAGCACCGCCGACGGACGCCGCGGCAGCCGTTCGAAGTCATAGAGCCCGTAGTCGAGTCCGGGATAGGGACGGATATAAAGGATATCCGTCGCGAAGCCGATTCCCTCCGGCGGCAGCGCGGGCCCGCGCGGCGCGCGCAGCGCCGCGACCGGCGGATTCACCGCGTGCCCGCAGGGCACGAATCGCCCGTCCCGCATGTGGCCGAGCGGCGCGCCGTACGTCGGCACGAACTGGTCGTCGAACGGGCGGGCCTCCGTCAGGCGCGTCCCGAGCATGACCGGCATCTCGCCCCGGTCGTTCTCAAAGACGACATAGACGCCCGGCAGCGCCGCGTCCAGGATGAAATCGACCGCCGCGGCGAAATTCCGGACGCCGTTGCTCAGCGGATCATCGAGCGGCCGGTTCGCCGCGATCAGCACGACCGGCAGCCGGACATCCGCAAGCGCGTAACCCAGCATCGCCGCCGTGTAGGGCAGCGTGTCCGAGCCGTGCGCGACGACCGCGCCCGCGAACCTTCCCGGCTCCGCCCCGAGCCGCTCCCGCAGGCAGCGGACGAGCCCAAGCCAATGCCCCGGCGTCATGTTCTCGCTGAGCAGCATCATCGGCTGAACCGTCTCGAAGCGGACCGCCTCCGACAGCGGGCCCGCCAGCGCCCGATATCGCTCGAGCAGTTCGAAGCCCGCGCCGCCGTCGACGTCGACGACCGCGCCGCTCCGCCGGCTGCCAATCGTGCCGCCGGTGAATACGACCAGAATTTCCGTCAACATGCCGCACCCCGCCAACCGTCAGCCTCGATCCAGCAGCTCCTCGATGTCCCCGGCCAGCTCGTCCGGCGTCACCTTCGGTTCGTACCGGCGCACCGGCTTCCCTTCCCGGTCGATCAGGAACTTCGTGAAATTCCACGGGATCTGCCCGTCGTCGCCGCCGGTCAGATACCGGAACAGCGGATGCGCCCCCTCGCCGCGCACCTCGACCTTCGCGAACATCGGGAACGTCACGCCGTAATTTCGCGTGCAGAACGCGCGGATTTCCTCGTTCGTGCCCGGCTCCTGCCCCGCGAACTGGTTGCAGGGGAAGCCGAGCACCGCAAACCCCCGGTCCCGGTACCGCTCGTACAGCCGCTGCAGCCCCTCGTATTGCGGCGTCAGCCCGCAGGCGCTCGCGGTGTTCACGATGAGCAGCACCTGGCCGGCGTAATCGGAAAGCTTGACCGTCCTGCCGTCCAGCGTCTCCGCCTCGAATGCGTGCACCGTCATGCCGCGCACCTCCCGTCATGTTTACCCACGAGTCTACCATTCGCGCCATATCCCGGTCAAACGAACGCCGCCGAACGTCTGAGTCAAGCTAGTGTGGGCACCTTTTTTGGATTCTGGATGCGAACTTGAAAAGAACCTTTCCCTTGTAAGCGCTTTTGATCTTCTTCCTTATGGGATTGGCGATTCATTTTTCTGGTATTAGTATCCTCTAAGCCCTTTCAATGCCATGCCCGTTGTGCTACTCTGCCACGGCCCCCTAAGCAACCGGATCATCCCGTTAACGTATCCTTTGGTCGGTCGTAAAACGTCC
>NZ_LZRU01000038.1 GCF_002159085.1 Thermobacillus sp. ZCTH02-B1 | reverse complement strand
GGACGTTATACGACCGACCAAAGGATACGTTAACGGGATGATCCGGTTGCTTAGGGGGCCGTGGCAGAGTAGCACAACGGGCATGGCATTGAAAGGGCTTAGAGGATACTAATACCAGAAAAATGAATCGCCAATCCCATAAGGAAGAAGATCAAAAGCGCTTACAAGGGAAAGGTTCTTTTCAAGTTCGCATCCAGAATCCAAAAAAGGTGCCCACACTAGCTTGACTCAGACCGGCCAGTCCGTTGCCTTGACGTTCCGGGGCAGTCGGGACATAATGAGACATAATGAATGGACAGGGTGCGGAACCGGACATGCCGGACCGCGGAGCCGGGCGAACGCCGCGCGTCGACTTTGCGGCCGGATTGCCGCGGAGGCCCGGCGGAGAAGAGCCGGGGTCGGTCCGCGTCCGTCCTGAAAGCAGCATGCATTCGCTTGTGGGACGACCGACATCCGGTTCAGGGAATCGGCGTCCCGTTTTCGCATCTTCAAAGGGGCGGAAAGGAGATCCGACGATGACCGAATCCGAAAGGAGACTTGCGCCCGAAGAGCGGGAAGCGCTGATCGCGGCGCTGAAGGAACGGTTCGTGAAGCATCCGGAGCGACACGAGGGCATTGCATGGGAAGAAGTGGCGGTTCGGCTGGACGCCGCGGATCCCGCGAAGCTCTGGTCGCTTCGCGAGATGGAACGGACGGGCGGCGAGCCGGATGTCGTCGGACGGGACCCGGAGACCGGAGAGATCCTGTTCGTCGACTGTTCGCCCGAGAGCCCGAAGGGACGGCGCAGCGTCTGCTATGACCCGGAGGCGCTCGAGTCGCGCAAGGCGCACAAGCCGGCGGACAGCGCGGTCGGCATGGCCGAGGCCATGGGCATCGAGCTGCTGACGGAGGAACAGTATCGGGAGCTGCAGCGGCTCGGAGCGTTCGACCGGAAGACATCGAGCTGGATCCGGACGCCGGAGAAGATCCGAAGGCTTGGCGGCGCGCTGTTCTGCGACCGCCGATACGACACGGTGTTCGTCTACCATAACGGCGCAGAATCCTACTACGCTTCGCGGGGATTCCGGGGCATGCTCCGGATTTAGGCGGTTTGTCAATCGCATCGGGGCGAAGACGGGGGCGTTCGCGGCTCCCTTTTTCGCGTGCCGCTGAAACGGGGCGCAGCAAGATTCACGGACAGATGGGGGGAAAACGTCATGGGCAACCGTACGGCGGAAACGCTTACGTTCCGGCAGGGGGTCGTCGACTGCGTGCCGACGCTGCTGGGCTATCTGACGATTGGATTCGCGGCCGGCGTGATCGAGGCGACGGCGGGCATGAGCCTGCTGGAGATCGGGCTGTTGTCGCTGTTTCTGTACGCGGGGTCGGCGCAGTTCATCACGGCGGGCATGATGATGGCGGGCGCGCCGGTTTTGTCCGTCGTGGGGACCGTGTTCATCGTCAACCTCCGGCATCTGCTGATGAGCGCGGCGCTTGCGCCGAAGTTCAAGGGATATTCGCCGCTGAAGAATTTCCTGATCGGCGCGCAGTTGACCGACGAGACGTTCGGAGTGGCCGCGGGAAGGCTGACCGGCGGCGAGCGCGGCGCGGACCGGTGGATGTTCGGGCTGAACGTGACGGCGCAGGCGAACTGGATCGTCGCGAACCTGCTCGGCGCGCTGCTCGGCGGGTGGATCGCCGATCCGGAGCGGTTCGGGCTGCACTATGCGCTGCCGGCCATGTTCATCGGGCTCGCGGCGATCATCGTCATGCAGAACAGACAATACGGGCGCGACCTGCTCGTGATCGGATGCGCCGCCGGCGGGTTCGCGCTTGCCTTCCTCTGGCTGCCCGGGCATCTCGCCGTCATGGCCGCGGCGGTGCTGGCCGCGATCGCGGGGGCGGTGACCGAGCGATGAGCATAAGCCGCGAGTTTCTGTGGATCCTGATCGGCTCGGCGATCGTGACGCTGATTCCGCGGACGCTTCCGCTCGTGCTGATCAGCCGGATGAGGCTGCCGGATCCGGTGATGAAATTTCTGAAGCACGTGCCGCTGGCCGTCATGACGGCGCTCGTGGCGCAATCGGTGCTGACGGACGGCGAGGCCTGGCGTTCGCCCGCCGATCCGGATTGGCTCGCGTTCTTCCCGACGCTGGCCGTCGCGCTGCTCACCCGCAGCCTGCTGCTGACGGTGCTCGCCGGCGTCGGCTTCGCGGCGCTGCTGGGGTGGCTGATGTAGTTCGGTGCGGGTGTCCGGCGGGCTGCGGCCGTTCCACGGATTCGGGTTGAACCAGCCAGCGGCCGCGGTCGAAAGCGCAACGTCCTGCAACATTGGCACATCGGGGCGCAGACCGCGGAGGTTCCGGATCCGCATTGTTGCTGCAAAAATGCAGCCCGTTGGGCCGGCTTTGGCCCGGGCTGCCCCCATGTAGTCCAAATTTGCATGATGCAGGATGCAGGGCTAATGGCGCGGGCGCTTGCGGCAGACACACCGTCATCCCGCGAATTCCGCGATCAGCCGGTTGAATTCCTCCCGCTCTTCCCAGAACAGACCGTGGCCGCTGTAGTGGAACGGCACGAGCCGGGACTGCGGAATGCGGGCGTGCTGCTCCAGCGCCTGCGTGAATGGCACCACCCGGTCGTGGACGCCGTGCGTGATCAGCGTCGGAACGCGGATTGCGGCAAGATCGGCATACAGATTCGTGTCCCGCAGCAGGCGGATCATCGCCGCGGTGGACCAGCCGGCCGCCTGCAGCCCGAGTCCGATGAACCACTCCCTGAACGGTTCGGTCGCGTAGCGGAAGAAGAAACTGTCCGCCACATGCCGCATCAGGTTCGGCCTGTCGCCGGCGTTCACCGCCAGAAACCGTTCCGCCGTCTCCGGCGTGAAAGCGGTCGGCGCCGCCGCGGCGATCAGCACGAGCTTCGATACGCCATGTCCCCCGTGCCGGGACATGTAGCGGATCGAGATGGCGCCGCCCGCGGAATGGCCGGCCAGGACGACGTTCCGGAGCTGCTTCCGGTCGAACACCGCGCGGATGTCGTCCGCCAGCCGGTCAAAATCGTATCCGTGATACGGTTTGTCCGAGTTGCCGAAGCCGCGCCAGTCGATGCCGATGACGCGGAACCCCCGGGCGGGCAGCTCGTCGAACTGATATTCGAACTGCCTGTGGTTCAGCGGCCAGCCGTGGATGAACACGATCGTCTTCGAGCCTGACGGATTCAGATCCTCGACGTACAACCGGACGCCCGGCTCCACTTCGATATATTCTCCCAATCTCCATTCCCCCCGGCAAAGAACAGACTTCCTCCACTTCCACCATACTCGTCGCAAGCGGGGAAAATGTCCGCCGAACGAAGCGCAAGCGGGGAAAATATCCGAACGAGGCGCGAGCGGGGAACATGTCCGCCGGACGGGGGAAAGGGTCCGCCGCATGCGGGGGCCGCATCCGCGCGGACGGGACGGCCGGCGGGCGCGCCGGACAACGAAAAGCCCCGGACGTCCGGAGTGTGATCTTCCGGAATGTCCGGGGCTTGTCCGCGGCTCGCGCCTGTCAGAACGCGGGCACGACCGCGCCTTCGTAGTTCTCCTCGATGAACTGTTTCACTTCGGGCGAGTTGAGCGCGTCCGCCAGTTTCCGGATCGCCTCGTCATTTTGGTTGTCCGGACGCGCGACCAGAATGTTGACGTACGGCGAATCGCTGTCCTCGATGAACAACGCGTCCCGGGTCGGCACCAGACCGGCCTCGAGGGCGTAGTTGGTGTTGATGACGGCGATGTCGACGTCCGGCAGCACGCGGGGAAGCGTGGCCGCTTCCAGCTCGACGATTTCGAGGTTCTTCGGATTGTCCGCGATGTCCTGAACGGTCGCCAGAATGCCGACGCCTTCCTTCAGCGTGATCAGGTTGTGCTTCGCGAGCAGCGCCAGCGCCCGTCCGCCGTTGGTCGCGTCGTTCGGGATGGCGATCTTCGCGCCGTCCTTCAGTTGGTCGATGGAATCGATCTTTTTGGAGTAGGCGCCCATCGGTTCGATGTGCACCCCCGTAACCTTCACGAGGTCATAGCCCTTCTCCGCGTTGAACTCCTCGAGATAGGGCACATGCTGGAAGAAGTTCGCGTCCAGCTGCTTTTCGTAGAGCTGCACGTTCGGCTGCACGTAGTCGTTGAACACGACGATCTCCAGATTGACGCCTTCCGCCGCCAGCTTGTCCTTCACGAATTCCAGAATGGTCGCGTGCGGTTCGGGGGTGGCGCCCACCTTGATCGTCACCGGCTCGGCGGCCGGTTCTCCGGCGGCGCTGTCCTCCGATGCGGACGAATCGCCGGCATCCCCGATGCTGCCGGCATTCGCGCCGGCGTTTGCCGCGTCATTGTCTCCGGCATTGCCTCCGGAATTGTTGCCGCAGGCGGACAGCAGCACCAATGCGAAAACCATCAACAAAAGACCCAAGGTTTTCTTCATCTTCTCTCCACTCCTGTCCTTCTTGTGAATTGTTATCTATTGGTTCCTGGACAGCCGTCTGACCAGCCGGTCGCCGAACGACTGCAGCAGCTGCACCAGGATGACCAGCAACAGGACGGTGACCGCCATGACATCGGGCCGGAACCGCTGATAGCCGTAGCGGATCGCCAGATCTCCGAGCCCGCCGCCGCCGACGACGCCGGACATGGCCGTGTAGGAGACCAGGTTGACGGCGGTGACCGTGATGCCCGCGATCAGGCCGGTCCGCGCTTCCCGGAGCAACACGCGCCGGATGATGGTCAGGCGCGGCGTTCCCATCGCCTCGGCGGCTTCGATCACCCCGCGGTCCACTTCCCGGAGCGCGATCTCGGTCAGTCTGGCGAAGAACGGAGCGGCCGCGATGACCAGCGGAGGGATGGCCCCCTTGACGCCGATCGAGGTGCCGACCAGCCAGCGGGTGAGCGGCATGACGTAGATCAGCATGATGATGAACGGCACCGACCGGGTGACGTTGACGATCAGCGACAGCAGCCGGTGCACCCAAATCTGCTGCCAGAACTGCCCGGGGGAGGTCAGGAAGACCAGCACCCCGACCACGAGTCCGATCGGCACGGACAGCGCGAGCGAGGCGCCGAGCATGATGAGCGTCTCGCGCGTCGCCTGCCAGATGAGCGGCCACGGAATATTTTCATATCCCATCGACGGATTCCACCTCCCAGCCCATGTCCCGGAGCCGTCCGATCACGGCGGATGTCTCGCCGGGAGGTCCGTCGAAACGGATCGTCAACCTTCCGTAGGGCACGTCGCGGATGCGGGAGACGGTGCCGTGCAGGATGACGAACCGGACGGAGGTGCCGCGGACCGCTTCGGACAGCGCCGGCCGGCCCGCGCTTTCGCCGGACAGAAGCACCCGGACGATCGTCCCGCCGTCTTCGCCGCCATTTCCGCCGATCCATGCCCGGACGTCGACGTCTTCCGCCTGCACCAGTTCGCGCGTTGCCGGGTGCCGCGGTTTGAGCAGCAGATCGGCCGTCCTGCCCATTTCCACGATCTCTCCGCGGTGCATGACCGCGACCCGGTCGCAAATGGAGCGGACCACTTCAATCTCGTGGGTGACGAGCAGGATCGTGACGCCCAGCTTGCGGTTGATGTCGCCCAGCAGGGCCAGCACGGAGCGCGTCGTCTCCTGATCGAGCGCCGACGTCGCTTCATCGCAGAGCAGCACGTCGGGCTGCGCGGCCAGCGCCCGGGCGATGGCGACGCGCTGCTTCTGCCCGCCCGAGAGCTGGGCCGGATATTTGTCCGCATGTCCGCTCATGCCGACCAGCTCGAGCAGCTCGTCCGCCCTTCGCCGGATTTCCTGCCGGGACATCTTCTCCAGCCGGAGAGGGAACGCGACGTTGTCGCGCGCCGTCAGCGTCGAAAGAAGGTTGAAATGCTGAAAAATCATGCCAATCTTCCGCCGACGGGCCTGCAGCTCGCGCGTGTTCAGACGGGTGAGCTCGACGCCGCCGACGGTGACGGTGCCCGAATCCGGCCGCGCGAGCAGGTTGACGCAGCGGAGCAGCGTGCTCTTGCCGGCGCCGGAGCGCCCGATGATGCCGAAGATTTCCCCCTTCTCCACCTTCAGGGAGACATGATTGATGACGGTGAAGGTTTCTTTCCCGGCCCCGTAGGTTTTGACCAGGTTGTCCAGGATGATCAGGCCGATCCCTCCCACCGAATAAGCGCAACAGGCAAAATTTAGAAAACATATTGGATTTATCGGAGATTATGATCAGAGATAAGTATCAGTATATAAACCATTCACGGCTTGTCAATCACCCGGATCAACAAGAAAACCCCGGTTCGCCCGGGATTTCTCGTCCAATCTTCGATTTGCGGCCGCTGAAGGCGTCAGCCGCGTCCATTCCGCGCCGGTTCCGCCCGTCTTCACCGGTGCAGCCCGTACCGGTTCGCCCGCGTGACGGCGCGGATCGCGGCGATTTCCTCTTCGGTCAGCGGCGGCGCGGCCGCGGCCGACAGATTCTGCCTGAGCTGTTCCAGGCTGCTCGCGCCGGGGATGACCGTCGCCACCGCCGGATCGGCGAGCGCGTAGCGCAGGGCCGTTTGCACGAGCGTGCGCCCGCCCGAGCACAGCTCCATGAGCCGCTTCCGCACTTCCCGCAATTCATCCTTGCCGTAATCGAGATAGTCCTTCTCGGCCTTCGCCGCGCCGTTCTCCGTCAGGATGCCGCCGGCGAGCGGGCCGCGCGCGATCAGGCTGATGCCCCGCGATTCGATGAGCCGCAGCGTCTCCTCCTCGGGCCTGCGGTCCAGCATGCTGTACTGGCTCATCAGGCTGACGATGTTCGAACGGCGCACGTACTCGCGGATCACGTTCGGCCGGATCGAGGATATGCCGTAATACCGGATCAGCCCTTCCTGCTTCAGCTCCTCGAACGCCTCGATCGTCTCGTCGATCGGATCGTCGATCGTGCCGCCGTGAAGCTGGTACAGGTCGATGTAGTCCGTTCCGAGCCGGCGCAGGCTCTCGTGGACCGCCTGCTTGATGTACGCCTTCGACGGGTCCCAGACCCAGCCTTCCTGCCCGGGAATGCGGCGGTTTCCGACCTTCGTCGCCACGATCACCTCGCTGCGCCGGCCCTTGATCGCTTTGCCGACGATCTCCTCGTTCCGCCCGTGGTCGTACAGATCGGCGGTATCGAGAAAATTGACTCCCGCATCCAGCGCCTCGTGGATGATCCGGACCGCCGGCCCCTCCTCCGTTCCGAGCGACATGCAGCCGAGTCCGATCTCGCTCACGTAAAGATCCGATTGTCCCAGCCGGTTCCTTTTCATGCGGCCGGCCACCTCCCGACAATGGAATGAAGGGTGAAAAATCGCTCCTTCCCCCATCATACACGCCTTGTCCGCGAACATGAAGACCGGCCCGTCTCCATTCCCGACGGATGCCGCCGCATGCCCGGGACCGCGGTGCCGGGTGCGCGCGGGAGAAACCCCGAGGGAGTCGCGATCAGCGGACACCCGGTCGTGTTTTTCCATATTTGGAGGAGCCGGAGGCGAAAAGGTCGAATCGTATTTGTAACCGTTTGCAATCGGAAAAGGAGGCGCCCTGCCGTTGAAACCGACGATCATGGTGCTGGGAGTCTATCACATGACCGACGCGGATCACGAACCGGACCGGCAGGCGGAGATTCTGGAGGCCGTCGGGAAGCTGGCCCGTTTCCAGCCGACGAAGATCGCCGTCGAGGTGCCCGTGAAGAGAGGGGATCTGCTCGACCGCGACTATCGGGACTATCTCGCGGGCCCGGCGAGCTCGCGTCGGGCTTGAAAACGTCCGGCGAAATCTGCCAGCTGGCGTTCCGCCTTGCAGAGCGATGCGGCCATGCGAAGGTGCACGCGATCGACTGGATGGAGAACACCGGCCAGCGCGGCGTGGGTGACGTGTTCGAATGGTGAATGGGCGGAGAAGCACCAGCCCGCGCTGCACGCGGAAATGATGGAGCACATCCGGCGCATGGATCTTCACGGCCGCATGAACCGAACGTTTTCCGAAATCCTGACGGCTCTGAACGATCCGGCGTTCAACCTGCACGACCATCAGATTTACATCCGCTATTTCGCCCGGATCGGCACGCGGACGGATTACGTCGGGATCGGCTGGATGCGGTGGTGGTACCAGCGGAATCTGATCATGTACACGAACATCGCGAACCTGGCGGAAGGCCCGGAAGACCGGATTCTCGCGATGCACGGCTGCTCGCACCACCATCTGATCCTGCAGTTCCTGCGGGAGAGCGGGCTGGTCGATACGGCGTCGCCCCTGGAATATCTGAAACAGGAAAGACCCGGCCGGATGAACCCCGCATCTTAAGAAATTCTTCATCTTTCCCCATCCCGTTTCGCAAGAATCGCCCATTATAATGGAGGCGTAATCGGCCGATTGCGAAAGAGAAAGAGGGGACGGACATGGGCGGACAGACCGTGCTCGTCGTCGATGACGACAAGGAGATCCGCGAAGCGATCGCAATCTATCTGCGCAACGAGGGACTGAACGTGCTGGAGGCGGAGGACGGCGCCGCCGCGCTGGACATGCTCGAGCGGCACGAAGTCCATCTCATCCTCCTCGACGTGATGATGCCCCGTCTCGACGGGCTGGCCGCGACGCTCCGCATCCGTGAGAAGCGGAACATTCCGATCCTGATGCTGAGCGCGAAGAACGAGGACGCGGACAAGGTGCTCGGCCTGCAGGTCGGCGCCGACGACTACGTAACGAAGCCGTTCAATCCGCTCGAGCTGATCGCGCGGGTGAAGTCGCAGCTTCGGCGCTACATGACGCTCGGCATGTACGAGGGAGGCGGCCGCGTCATCCGGCTGAACGGCCTCACCCTCGACACGGAGGCGAAGGAACTTCGCCTGAACGGCGAGCCGGTGAGCCTCACGCCGATCGAGTACGGCATCGTGGAGCTGCTCATGACGCACCCGGGGCGCGTCTTCTCGATCGATGAAATCTACGAGCGCGTCTGGAAGGAACCCGGATTCCGGCCGGAGAACACGGTGGCCGTCCACATCCGGAAAATCCGGGAGAAGATCGAGATCGATCCGAAGCATCCGCGCTATCTGAAGGTGGTATGGGGACTTGGGTACAAGATGGAGAAATAGGCTGGCAGCCTTCACGGCGCTGATCCTGCTGACGATCGGCGTGAACGGGGTGGCGGCCGGCCTCACGGACGTCGCCAGGCATGCCGGCAAAAGCTTCATCGAGGCAAGCGGGATCGTCGGGGAACTGGGAGAATTTCTCCAGTATCTCATGTTTTTCGAACTGGCGCCGGTCACGTTCGAGGAGGCAAGCCGGCAAATCGCGGTCACGCGGGATGACATCGAGTGGTACCGCCGCCTGAACGATGGAGCGAAGGAATGGAGCGACGAGGAGATCCGAAACCGGATTGCGGAGGAACGGAAGGCAAATCTGAAGCAGCATTTCGAATATCTGGAGAGCTTTCGGGCCGCCTATTACCAATACCGGAACCGGTTCGCGTTCCATCTCGCCGAATCGGGAACGGGAACGGTGTACACCAATCTGGAGTCGGAGCTGGCCGCGTACGCCGGCGATGCGGAGAGAGCCAAGGAAGACATGTTGTTCGTGCTGGAGTATCCCGACCGGGTGAACGGCAGGCTGATGGTTTTCGAGCCGCCGAAATTTTTCCCCGTCCGGGAAGAAGTGTCCCGGGTGATGGAGGCCCGCCCGGCGAAATATTTTTCGGGCTGGATCGGCGTGCCGAAGTCGCCCGGCTTCCTGGCGCAGTATGCGGACTATCGGAGGCATCAATGGTATGCGTACGGCATGACCGGCGCAGGGCTGGCCATCCTGACGGCGCTCGCGGCGGTCTGGAGGAAGCGGGCCGCCCTCGGGATGGCCGCGCCGGATCCCGCCGCCCTTCCGTCCGGCGCGCGGACCCTGTGGCGGAAGATACCCGTCGACGTCCGGACGGCGCTGCTCGCCGCCGCCGGCATCGCCGCGTTCCGGCTGCAACGGGAGGCGATCCTGCCCTATGAGCGCCTGTCCGCAGGCGACGTCCTGTGGCTTGCCGGCACCACCGTCCGGCTGTTGGCGCTCGAGACGGCCGTGACCGGGGTGCTCGCCGCGCTGATCCTGCTCGCGTACCGGTCGTGGAAGGACGGGGAACGGTTCGGCGGGGCGTGGCGGCTTTCGCTGGTGATGCGGCTGTACCGGACGGTCCGGGAAGCGTTCCTCTCCTTACGGGTCGGCGCACAGGCGGTGCTGCTGTTCGCCGTGGTGTTCGGGCTGGGATTTGCGATGTGCGGGACCCTGACCGTCGGCCCCTACGAATCTGCGGTTCCGTATATGCTTGCGGTCGCGGCGGTCGTCGCCGTGGTCCTGCTGTACGTCCTGCGGCAGGCCGGTTATCTGAACCGGCTGCTCGAGGCGGCGCGGGCCCACGCGGCGGGACGATCCACCGGCGATGTACCGGTCAAAGGGCGGTCGGTCATCGCGGAGCTGGCGGGCCACTGGAACCGGCTGCGTCAGATTGCCGAGACGTCGCGCGCGAGCGAAATGAGAAGCGAGCGTCTCAAGACGGAGCTGATCACGAACGTCAGCCACGATCTCCGCACGCCGCTCACGTCGATCATCACGTATGTGGATCTGCTGAAGAAGCCCGATCTCACGGAGGAGGAGCGGGCGAACTACATCGACATCATCGATCGGAAAAGCAAGCGGCTCAAGGCGCTGATCGACGACCTGTTCGAGGCGACCAAGATGGCGAGCGGCAGCGTGGAGCTGAACCGGGAGCGGATCGATCTCGTCCAGCTCCTCGAGCAGGCGCTGGCCGAGTCGGGCGCGAGGGACGGCGCGGCGGGCGTCGAATTCCGGGTCCGGCTGCCGGAGAAGCCGATTTACGCCTTCGTCGACGGCCCGAAAATGTGGCGCGTCTTCGACAACCTCATCTCGAACATGATCCGCTACTCGCTGGAGGGGACCCGGGCCTACATTACGCTCGGAAGCGCGGACGGCAAGGCGGAGATCGCGTTCAAGAACGTCTCGAAGTACGAGCTCGGCGACGACGTCGACGAGCTGCTCGAGCGGTTCAAGCGGGGCGATGCGTCGCGGCACACCGAAGGCTCGGGGCTGGGCCTCGCGATCGCGAAGTCGATCGTCGATTTGCACGGAGGCACGCTGGAGCTCGAGGTCGACGGCGATCTGTTCAAGGTGACGGTGCGGCTGCCGGAGGCGTGAGCAGGGCGTCCGGTCCGCGACGAGGCGGTCGACATCGGGCGGCCGGCATGGGAAGGTCGGGTTGAAAAGGCGGGCGGGATGCGGACGGGGCTTTTTTCACGGGCGGATCAGCAGGTGGCGGTTGGAGCGTAAAAAGGACGGACGGTACGCGGACGAAGAGCTTATTTCACGGGCGGAAGGCCGCAAGGGGGCGGAACGAAAAGAGGGACAGGCGCGGATGCCGGATGGATCCGCGGGCCTGTCCCTTTTCTTGCGCCTGGTCACGCGTACGGATCGATCGTCACGATCGTGCCGTCCGGGTTGTAGTGCAGCTCCGTGTACTTGACGCAGCGCAGATGGTCGACGCCGCCGGAGAGCGAGGCGTCGTGGTAGAACAGGTACCATTTGCCCCGGAATTCGACGATCGAATGGTGCGTCGTCCAGCCGATGACCGGCGTCAGGATGACGCCCTTGTACGTGAACGGGCCGTACGGGCTGTCGCTGATCGCGTAGACGAGCTTGTGGGTCGTGCCCGTCGAGTACGACAGGTAGTACTTGCCGTTGTATTTGTGCATCCACGGCCCCTCGAAGTAGCGCCGGTCCTCGTCGCCCGCCTTGATCGGATCGCCGTTCTCGTCGAGGATCCGGATCTCGCGCGGCGTCTCCGCGAAGGTCAGCATGTCGGGATTCAGGCGCGCGACGCGCGGTCCGAGCGCGGGCTGATCCGGCGCGGGCTCCTTCCCGTCGGGGTTGAACGTGCCCGTCTGCCATTTCTCGAGCTGGCCGCCCCACAGGCCGCCGAAGTACAGGTACGCTTCGCCGTCGTCGTCGACGAAGGCGCACGGGTCGATGCTGAAGCTGCCGGGGATGTAGTTCGGCTCGGGCTTGAACGGCCCCTCCGGCCGGTCGCTCACCGCGACGCCGATCCGGAAGTTTCCTTCATGGTCGCGCGCGGGGAAGTAGAAGTAATATTTCCCGTTCTTGTACGCGCAGTCCGGCGCCCACATCTGCTTGCTCGCCCAGGGCACGTCGCGCACGTGCAGCGCGACGCCGTGGTCGACGACCGGCGAGTTCAGGTCGTCCATTGACAGCACGTGGTAGTCTTCCATCTGGTACTGGTCGCCGTTGTCGTTCGACGGTCCGTCGTGCTCGATGTCATGGGACGGGTAGATGTACAATTTGCCTTCGAAGACGTGCGCCGAAGGGTCCGCCGTGTAGATGTGCCGGACGAGCGGCTCTTTCGGTTGCGGAATGTTCGACATCGTGATCCCCTTTCGATCCAGTCTTTGGCTGTTCGTGTCCCATTATAGCAAGGTGCAGCGCTTTCACAAGGGTGCAAAATCAAGGTTTTTCCCGCCAAATTAAAGATTGTCGGATGCACTCCCATGACATCGCCCGTCGAATTCCGGTTTTTGACCTCATTTCCTTCGCGCTCACCCGATATCCGGCGGGGAAATGCGGGGATGTGGAGCGAAGGGGACAGGATGCAAAAAGAGGCGGGAGAGCGGTTTGCCGAACGAGGGGATAGGTTCGAGAAGGCGCGGAAGACGATCGTGCCGCTATCCCGCCTTGCGGACGAATGCGCCGGACCGGACCGCCGACGGCGGGCGATCCGCCCGAACCCGATCCTGTCCGCATGCGGGGAACCTGGTGCCGTGTGGGCGGGCCGACATGGTGCAAAGCATCATGCTGACATATTACACATATTACATGGTAACCGAATGATTCCGTCTCATTGACAGCGCATTGACAGCGGAAATCCGGTTCTGGTTGAATCGGGATAAGCGATGGTCCATGCGGAGGTGGGCGGCGGTGATGCACGACCGGGTCAGCACCGGCATCCGGGGCATCGACGGCGTCGTCGACGGGCTCCGGCTCGGCGACAACGTCGTCTGGCAGGTGGACGAGACGGCGCAATACGCGAGGCTGGCCGCGCGGTTCGCGGCGCAGGCGGAGCGGGACGGACGGAAGCTCATCTACGTCCGCTTCGGCCGCCACGAGCCGCTGTTCGCGCCGGATTCGGGCGTGCAGGTCGTGGTTCTCAAAGCCGAACGGGGCTTCGAGCGGTTCGCCGCCTTCGTCCACCGGCTGATCGGGCGGGAAGGCCGGCGGGCGTTCTATGTGTTCGACTGCCTGACCGACCTGCTCGCCGACTGGCATTCCGACCTCATGATCGGCAACTTCTTCCGCGTCACCTGTCCGTATCTGTTCGAGCTCGAGACGGTGGCGTATTTCGCGATCATCCGCAACGCCCACACGTTTGCGACGATCGCGGGCATCCGCGAGACGACGCAGCTCCTGATCGACGTGTACCGGATCGGCGGCAGGGATTACATCCACCCGCTGAAGGCGTGGAACCGCTACACCCCCGTGATGTTCTTCCCGCACCGGCTCGACGGCGACGAGGCCGTCAGCATCACGTCGAGCGCCGAAGCGGCCGAACTGTTCGCCGCGGTCGCGCGCGGCGAGGACCGGCTCGACTATTGGAACGTCATGTTCGCGAAGGCGCGGGAGGCGCTCGGGGCGCCGCCCGCGCGGCAGGAGCGGGTCAAGATGCGGCTGCTCCGGATGCTCGCCGGTCGGGATGCGCGGCTGCTCAGGTTGTGCGGGCGCTATTTTGCCCTTGCGGACGTGCTGCGGATCGCCGAGCGCCAGATCGGCAGCGGCCATATCGGAGGCAAGAGTGTCGGCATGCTGCTCGCGCGCCGCATCCTCGAGGCGGAGGGCGGAGAACGGTTCACGGCCCGGCTCGAGCCGCACGATTCCTGGTACATCGGCTCGGACGTGTTTTATACGTACATCGTCCATAACGGCTGGTGGAAGCTGTTCATGCGCCAGAAGACGAAGGAGGGCTATTTCAGCTGCGCGGCCGAGCTGCGGGAGAAACTGCGCACGGGCCGGTTTCCCGGGAACATCCGCGAACGGTTCATGCGGATGCTCGAACATTACGGCCAGTCTCCGATCATCGTCCGCTCGAGCTCGCTGCTGGAGGACCAATACGGGAACGCGTTCGCCGGCAAATACGAGAGCGTCTTCTGCATCAACCGCGGCACGCCGGAGGAGCGGTACGAGGCGTTCGAGCAGGCGGTGCGGATCGTCTACGCCAGCGCGATGAACGAGGACGCGCTGGTGTACCGGCAGATGAGGGGACTTGCGGGCGAGGACGAGCAGATGGCGCTGCTCGTGCAGCGGGTGTCCGGCGACGAGCACGGGGACGGCTACTTCCCGCATGCGGCGGGCGTCGGGCATTCGACGACTCTTTACGTGTGGGATCCGGACATCGACACGAACGCCGGCATGCTGCGGCTCGTGTTCGGGCTCGGGACGCGGGCGGTCGAACGGACGGAGGGCGATTACGCGCGGATCGTCTGTCTGGACGATCCGAAGCGTCTGCCGCCGATGCACGCCGCCGACCGGCGGAAATACGCGCAGCACGAGGCCGATCTGCTGTCGTTCCGGGAGGGCGGGCTCGTCTCGCGCGATGTGAATCGGGTGCTGGCGGGCGGCATCAAGGCCGACCGGACGCTGATCGCCGAACCGGATGGGGAGGCGGCCGCGCGCATGCGGGAGCTGGGCTTTGCGGACCGGCCGGCGCCCTGGATCGTCGATTTCCGCGGGCTGCTCGAGCGGACCGATTTTCCGGCGTTCATGCGGGAGATGTTGGCGCGTCTCGCCGCCGTGTACGAGGATCCGGTCGACATCGAGTTCACGGTCAACTTCCGTCCGGACGGCGGGTACCGCGTCAACCTGCTGCAATGCCGGCCGCTTGCGGCGCGCGGGCCCGGCCGGCCGGTCGAGCTGCCGGAGACGTCGGACGGCTGCTTCTTCGCGTCGCGCGGCGGCTTCATGGGCGGCAACGTCCGGCTGCCCGTGGAATACGTCGTCTACGTCCGTCCGGACGCCTATGTTGCGCTGCCCGAGCAGGGGAAGCATGCGGTCGCCCGGCTGATCGGCCGGATCAACCGGGCATTGAAGGGCCGGCGGACGATGCTGGTCGGTCCGGGACGGTGGGGGACGACGACACCGTCGCTCGGGGTGCCGGTCCATTTTGCGGAGATTTGCCATGCGGCGGTGCTGTGCGAGGTGGCGGCGGCGGAGTCCGGGATCGCGCCCGAGCTGTCGTACGGCAGCCATTTCTTCCTCGATCTCGTGGAGACGGGCATCTTCTATGTCGCGCTCGTGCCCGGCGAGCCGGACGTCGTCTGGCACCCGGAGCGCGTGCTCAAGCTGCCCAACGCGCTGACCGAACTGGTGCCGGAGGCGGCGCCGCTCGCCGGAGTCGTGCACGCGGCGCGGACGGACGGGATGGAGATTTTCGCGGACATCCGGTCGCAGCGGGTGATGTGCACGTAACGTTCCGGCTCCAAAGGGCTTCAAGTGGACTTCATCAACGGATGTTCCGCGATGGCGCGCCGGGAGAAGAAGGATGACCGCTCGATCATCCGGTGCAAAGGATGGGTGATGAACTTGACGACGTAGGACACGGCGATGCACATCAGAAGAAGCCAGAGAAAGATGAGAACGGGATACTTCGGCGCAAACGTAATGTCCGGAAAGATCGTGAGATAGAAGAACATGTGCATGAGCCAGATGTTCGTGGAATGCTTGCTGAAGTAATGCAGGACGTTCGTGACGACTTTGTGCTTGGTCATCAAGGTATAAGCCACGATCATCACCGTGGAATTGAAAGGCGCGACGATCGACGATTGGACCATCCCGTGGAATACGACCAGGGCGGCAAGAACGGAGATGCAGAGGAAGTTCTTGTACCGCACGTTTGCAAAGGCGTTGCCGATCCGGGTAAGGAGCTTCTCCTTCGCAAAAACCGCGCCGATGACAAACGAAAACTGCGACGTGGCGAGCAGCCAGCACAGATTGGCGAGATCCGCCACCACGACGTGATCCCCGACATCCAGGAAAGGCCGGTATCGCTGGAAATGCCCGAACACGAAGAGGACACAAGAGCAGGCGAGCAGCAGGATTGACGGTTGTCTTTTGATGAATCGGATCAGCACCGGGGATAGCAGGACCAGAATGACATAGACGCGGAGAAACCACCACGCGCCGTTGTAGGCATTGGAAATGCCCAGGAAGCCCATGACAAAACGGCCGATGTCCGGCGTGAACACGCGCTCGTCCCCGATCATCATGCCGATTGGCACGAAAATCAGAAACACGACCCAGAAATTGACGTACAGTTTCGCGATGCGTTTGAGGTTTTTTCCGAGCAGCGATCCGTTCGCGTTGGTCACCATGAGATAAAAGGCATAGCCCGTTACGAACAAATAAATTTGCCGGC
This sequence comes from Thermobacillus sp. ZCTH02-B1, assembly GCF_002159085.1. Taxonomy (GTDB): domain Bacteria; phylum Bacillota; class Bacilli; order Paenibacillales; family Paenibacillaceae; genus Thermobacillus. Next base: position 33,254 of record NZ_LZRU01000038.1, on the reverse strand, counting down.
ATGCGTCGCCCATGATGGCAAGGTAATACACCCAGGGCGCGCCGCCGATAAGCGGTTCCGCATAGTACAGATCGCCCACATTTTTTCTCGCGAACAGATGGAGCATCACCATCATGAGAATGGCCGCGCCCTTCAATACGTTGGAATCGGACTTCGAGAGTTCCACGGAACCCCTCACTTCTGTATAAAGATCGACAATGTTCACCAATGTTCACTATAAAGAACGACCGGACAAGTTTATCTTACACCGGCTTCCGTGAAAGATCAACCGGAATCAACCGGCGCCTCAGGTCCGCCCCGTGCCGGAAGAACGCGCCAGTGAACGCACGGTCGGCATGTCGGCCGGGGCCCATTCCAGCTTTTCGATTTCGGATGGCGGCAGCCAGACGAGTTGCGCATGTTCCTTCGGTCTGGGCGTTCCCTCCAGGATGCGGGCTTTGAGGGTGATCAGTCTCACCGTAAAATCCGGATATTGGTGCGTGATGTCGGCGATCCGTTCGCCGACTTCGATCAGGCAGTCGAGCTCTTCCCGGATTTCCCGGACGAGGCAGCTTTCGGGCGTTTCGCCCGGCTCGATCTTGCCGCCCGGGAATTCCCACAATCCGGGCAGCGGCATCGACGGCGACCGCTGCGCGCAGAGGATTTCGTTTCGGTCGTTGAAGATGACGGCACCGGCAACATGAAGGGTTTTCATCGTCGGATCTCCCATCTGCAAAAATGAACCCGCCATCCGCCATCGTACCACAAAACGGAGTCATGCGGCATCCTTGACCCTTTGTCGCGCCATGATCTTGCTGCTCCCGGTGGATCTTGCGGCAGGGGAAGGCCGCTTTTGTTCCTGCTGCCGCCGGTCGCGCCGCTGGCCGGGTGGATGACGGCAGCGGACGGATCGACGGGTTTGGGCGCCGCCTTCGTCTGGCGGTGGCCCCTCGCGTACGGCGGGGCGCTGTTCGGGCTGTATGTGCGGCTTGCGGAGAGAAACATGTGACCCGCCGGCCCGGGCCGATCCGGGGAGGCGGGTCATGGCGTCATAAATGCTCGATGATATCGCCGGCGATGAGCGACGCCTGGTTCGGACGGGCCGCGGCAGCCCGGTCTCCGGCAAGGCCGTGCAGCCAGACGCCGAAGGCGGCGGCGGTGCCCGGCGGCATGCCCTGGGCGAGGAGGCTGCCGATGACGCCCGCGAGCACGTCGCCGCTGCCGCCGGTCGCCATGCCCGGGTTGCCGGTCGTGTTCACGTACACGGTGCCGTCCGGGAGCGCGGTGACGGTGGCGGCGCCCTTCAGCACGAGGACGACGCCGTGCCGCGCCGCGTAATCGCGGGCGACGCCGATCCGGTCGCGCTGGACCTCGGCGGTGCTCGTGCGGGTAAGCCGCGCCATCTCGCCCGGGTGCGGCGTGAGGATGGCCGGGCTGTCCGCCGGGCGCTTCGGCCAGGCGACGAAGTCGTCCGCCTCCGCCAGCATGTTCAGCGCGTCGGCGTCGAGCACGAACGGCACGGCGCGCCCGGCGCCTCCGGATCCGGCGGCGATGTCCCAGACGCGCCGGAGCCAGGCGGCGTCGCCGGCGAAGCGGCCGAGCCCCGGGCCGAGCACGAGCGCGTCCGCGCCGGCCAGCTCGGCCGCGAGCGCCTCCGGGTCGACGGCGGACCAGTCGCCCCGGCCGCCGTCCGCGAGCGGCGCCAGCATCGCCTCGGGCACGCGGCCGGTGACGGCGGCCGCCAGACCCGCGGGCAGCGCCCACGTCGCGAGTCCGCAGCCCGCGCGCAGCGCGGCCCGCACGCACAGGAGGCCGGCTCCGGCCATGCGCGGCGAACCCGCCGCGACAAGGACGCGGCCGTAGGTGCCCTTGTGCGTGTCCGGGCGGCGCGGCCGCGCGGGATCGACGCCGAGCCGTCCGCGCACGGCGGCTTCGTCGAGGCGGAACACGCGGACGCCGTGCGCGTCCGCCAGCCGGGCGGGGATGCCGATCGGCGCCACCGTGACGGCGCCGGCGTATTCCGCGCCCGGATAAAGCGCAAGCCCGCGCTTCATGAACGCGAGCGCGACCGTGCGGGCGGCGCGGATGCAGGGCTCGTGCACGGCGCCGGTGTCGGCGTCGAGCCCGCTCGGAATGTCCGCCGCCACGATCGGCAGCCCGCTCGCGTTCGCCTCGCGGATCAGCGACGCGTAAGGTTCGCGCGGCGCGCCGCGCGAACCCGTGCCGAGCAGCGCGTCGATGATGCCGTCGAAGCTCCGCCAGTCGACGGCGCCCGGCTCATAGACCATCGCCGGAATGCCGAGCCTCGCGGCCGCGTCGCGCTGCAGGGCGGCGTCGCCGGACAGCCGCTCGGGCGGCTCGGCGTACAGGATCGACGCCTCCGCGCCCATCTCGAGCAGATGGCGCGCCGCGGCGATGCCGTCGCCGCCGTTGTTGCCCTTGCCCGCGAGCACGAGCCATCGCAGCGGGCGGCCGCGCGCCGCTTCGCAGGCCCGTGCGGACGCGCTGCCCGGGGGCGCGCCGACGCCGCCGGATGGCATGCCGTAACGTTCGCCCGACGGCGCACCACCGCCCGAAGGTGCCCGGACGACACCGCTTCCGCTGCCGGTTGCGCCGTACCATTCGGCGCCCAGCGCCATCGCCGCCTCCGCCACCGCACGGGCGGCGTTCTCCATCAGCACCGCGCCGGGCAGGCCGATCCGTTCGATCACGTATCGGTCGAGCGCGCGCATTTCTTCCGCTGTAACGAGATGCATCGGGATGCCCCTTTCCGATCCTGCGGAAATACTCCCGTCATCAGCTTGACTGTAGCGCAGAATGGCACCGATTGGCAAGGTTAACGGTCCGCGGGACCGTTAACGGTGCCCCGGTCGGCCGCCGACCGAACGATAACGGTCCGCGGGACCGTAAAACGCCATCTTTCGGCGGCGCGGCCCGCCTCCAGGAGCCGGTTAACGGTTCACGGGACCGTTAACGTGGCCTCGGGCGACTGCCAACCGGACGATAACGGTCCGCGGGACCGTAAAACGCCATCTTTCGGCGGTGCAGCCCGCCTCCAGGAGCCGGTTAACGGTTCGCGGGACCGTTAACGTAGCCCCGGGCGGCCGCCAACCGGACGATAACGGTCCGCGGGACCGTAAAACGCCATCTTTCGGCGGCGCGGCCCGCCTCCCGGAGCCGGTTAACGGTTCACGGGACCGTTAACGGGGCCCCGGGCGGCTGCCAACCGGACGATAACGGTCCGCGGGACCGTTAACGGACCGCCGGGCGGGCACCTCATCGCCCGTCACTCCCCGAACAACTCCCCGAGCGGTACGCTCAGGCCGTCGAAGGCCGCCGACCGCACCGTGTCGTTCCCGCGGAACACCGCATAATCCGCGATTTCGCCCTGCGCGAACGCGTAGACCGTGACCGTCCGCCGCCCGGGGTCGACGATCCAATATTCTTTCACGCCGCACGTCATGTACAGCTCCGTCTTCTTCGTCAAATCCTTGCCGGCGGTGGAGGGGGCCAGCACCTCGACCACAAGCGCCGGCACGCCGTGGTATTTGCCGTCCGCGTCGATGTTTTCCCGGTCACAGATGACGAGGAGGTCCGGCTGCACGACGCAGATGTTGTCCTCCGCCTTCTTCAGGGTGACGTCGAAAGGTGCGGTGAGCGGCACGCAGGATGTGCCCTTGAACCATTGGCGGAGACGGGCAAGCAATTCGCTGACCGCTTCCTGATGCGCATATGACGGCGACGCCAGGTTGTACAGCACGCCGTCGATCAGCTCGTACCGATGCTCCGATTGCTCCACCAGACTCCGATATTCCCCATAGGTCACCCATTCGCTCTTCGGGCGGTAAGGGGATGCCGCCCCGCGGGATTCGGATGCCTCCGCCTTCACCAGGCGGGCCACGTCCCGGCCGTTCTTCGTCACGATGATCTCTTCGCCCGCCTCGGCGTATTTCAGATAACGGCCGAAGTTGTTCTGCAATTCCGTGGAAGGCACCCGCAACACCGACACCTCCGATCGATCAAGTTTATCCAATTATAACTTTTGAATTAGCTAATATCAACATTTTAAATAGCTAATTCTGCCGTTCCCGCCGCGTTGACACGCCAAAAACGGATATGCTATATAGATATTGGCACTCTCGGGTCGAGAGTGCTAACACGCTGCAACGAACGGCAATCCCGCACGGCGTCAAGGATTTCGGCATCACGGATCTCATGAATTCCCGGCTTTCGGACCGCAGCCGCCCGAAATCCGTACGCGGCGCCGCCGGCGGGAGGCTGTTTCCTTTTTTCACGACTTCATTCCGGAAAGGGGCGGAACGCATGGCGGTCAAGCAGGAATTCCAGGCCGAATCGAAAAGGCTTCTCGAATTGATGATCAACTCGATTTACACGCAAAAGGAGATCTTCCTCCGGGAGCTGATCTCCAACGCCAGCGACGCGATCGACAAAATCTACTACAAGGCGCTCACGGACGAGAACCTCACGTTCAACAAGGACGACTACTATATCAAAATCATTCCGGACAAGGCGAACCGGACGCTGACCATTTCCGACACCGGCATCGGCATGACCGAGCAGGAGCTCATCGAAAACCTCGGCGTCATCGCGAAGAGCGGCTCGCTCGCGTTCAAGCGCGAGATCGAGGCGAAGGAAGACCATCACATCATCGGCCAGTTCGGCGTCGGCTTCTACTCGGCGTTCATGGTCGCGGAGACGGTGACCGTCATCAGCCGCGCGCTCGGCAGCGACCGCGCCTTCAAGTGGGAGTCGTCCGGCGCGGACGGCTTTACGGTCGAGCCGTGGGAGAAGGAGACGGTCGGGACCGACGTCATCCTGAAGCTCAAGCCCAACACCGCCGACGAGAACTATGACCAATACCTCGAGGAATACCGGCTCCGGCAGATCATCAAGAAGTACTCCGATTTCATCCGTTACCCGATCAAGATGGAGATCACCCGCACGCGGAAGAAGGAAGGGTCGGAGACCGAGTTCGAGGAGTACAGGAGCGAAGAGACGATCAACAGCATGGTGCCGATCTGGCGCCGCAACAAGAACGAGCTGAAGCCCGAGGATTACGAGAATTTCTACTATGAGAAAAAGTACGGCTACGACAAACCGCTCTCCTGGCTCCACATCCATGCAGACGGCGCCGTCGTCTACAACGCGATCCTGTTCATTCCGGAGCAGGCGCCCTTCGACTATTACACGAGGGATTTCGAGAAAGGGCTCGAGCTCTATTCCAGCGGCGTGCTGATCATGAACAAATGCCCGGATCTCCTGCCCGATCACTTCAGCTTCGTGAGGGGCATGGTCGAATCCGAGGACCTGTCGCTGAATATTTCCAGGGAAATGCTCCAGCACGACCGTCAACTGAAGCAGATCGCGAAAAACATCCGGAACCGGATCAAAAATCATCTCCTGCAAATGCTGAAGGACGAGCGGGAGAAATACGAGAAGTTCTTCAAGGCGTTCGGCCGGCAGCTCAAGTTCAGCCTCTACACCGACATGGGCGTGAACCGGGACGAGCTGCAGGATCTCCTGCTCTTCCTCTCGTCGAAAGAGAAGAAGATGGTTACGCTGGAAGAGTATGTATCCCGCATGCCCGAGGATCAGAAGTACATCTACTATGCGACAGGCGAATCGGTCGAGCGGATCGACAAGCTTCCCCAGGCCGAGCTCGTGCTGAGCAAGGGGTACGAACTCCTGTACCTGACGGAAGATGTCGACGAGTTCGCGATCAAGGTGCTGACGCAGTACAAGGGCAAGGAATTCCGCTCCATCTCGGGCGGCGATCTCGGCATCGAGCCGGATGAACAGGAGAAGCCGTCCGACGAGGAGGCGAAGGAGCAGGAAGAGCTGTTCAAGGCGATGAAGGAAGTGCTCGGCGACAAGGTGAAGGACGTCCGGGCATCGAAGCGGCTCAAGTCCCATCCGGTCTGCCTGACCGCGGAGGGCGAGCTGTCGATCGAGATGGAGAAGGTGCTGCGCCAGACGCCGCACGGGAAGAACATCCGGGCGGAGAAGGTCCTCGAGATCAACACGGGTCACAGTGTATACGAAGCGCTGAAGCGCGCCCGCGCCTCGGGCGACGACAAACTGCGGCGCTACACGAACCTGCTGTACAACCAGGCGCTGCTGATCGAGGGATTGCCGATCGACGACCCGGTCGCGTTCGCGAACGACATTTGCGAACTCATGGTGTGACGTTCGCGGAGGCCGCATGTCCCGGATGCGGACCGGGACGAACCTCCGGGTTTCGCCCGTCATTTCGCCGCGCGTCGTGCATACGGCGGCGGTCGGTTGACGACGCCGGATAGGGAGCGGGACTTTCGGCGGATACGCCGAAAGTCCATTTGTTTTTTGGGAATGACGGCCCCGGACGGTTCCCGATCGCCCGCGCGCGTGATATATTGGGTTTAATGCCAACGTGCATGCATCATCACGGCACGACGGGGTGCGGATCGATGGAACGGTTGTTCATGAAGGGGATGACCTGGGGATGGGGCGGAAGGCGCGGCGATTACCGGACGCCGGAGGCCGCCGAGTCGCTGCGCAAACTCCGGGAACACGGCTGCGAGTGGGTGGCGTTGTCGTTCTGGACCTGGCAGGAGAGCATCCACGCGACGAGCATCACGTTTGACTACGGCTATACGGTGACCGACCGCGACATTGCGCATGCGGTGGACTTGGCGAAGAAGCTCGGCCTCAAGGTGATGCTGAAGCCGGTCGTCAATTCGAAGGACCGGATCTGGCGCGCGCACATCGGATTTCCGCACACGCCCGAGGCGGCTCCGTACTGGGACAGGTGGTTCGAGTCCTATACGAACTTTCTGGTCCACTATGCGGAGCTCGCGCAGGAGCTTGGCTGCGACCTGTTCTGCGTCGGCTGCGAGATGATCGGCACCGAGCCGCAGACGGAGCGGTGGACGAAGACGATTGCCCGCGTGCGCGAGGTGTTCGGCGGTCCCCTCCTCTATAACGCGAACCACGGGAAAGAAGAGGGCGTCGAATGGTTCGACCAGGTGGACCTGATCGGCACGAGCGCCTACTACCCGGTCGGCGGGCCGGGGGCCACGGAAGCGGACATGATCGCGAACTGGCTGCCGGTGCGCGACCGGATGGAGCGGCTGCACCGGAAGTTCGGGAAGCCGGTCGTGTTCGCCGAGATCGGCTGCCGCAGCGCGCGCGGCTGCTCGGCGATGCCGTGGGATTTCATGCACCGCGGGTTGCCGTTCGACGAGGATGAACAGGCGAATTTCTACCGTTCGGCGCTCAAGGTGTTCAGCGGCGAACCCTGGTTTGCCGGATTTTTCTGGTGGGACTGGAGCGTCCGCCTGTACCCGATCGGGGAAGCGAAGCAAGACGTCGGTTTCGACATCTACGGCAAGCGGGCCGGACAGGTGCTTGCGGAGTGGTACCATTCGCGCTGACGGCGGGAAACGTCGGGGGCGGCATTGACCCGGGACGCGGATCGGGATCCGGAGAGACGGTACGGAAGGAGATTCCCCGAAGGAGCGGGGAGATGCGTCCTTCCGTTTTGTTTTTGCAAAGGGGTGTCGAATGCCGGGGAAATGCCAAAACCATGCCTGTTTCGTGCAAACCGTCTGTGATAGTATTGAGATTATGCATCGGGGTTCGACATTTTTCGGGAGGCCATACCGGCATGTTTCGCGTTTCGCTGTTCATGTTCTTGTTGTTCAGCGTGTTCGGCGTCGTCAGCTTCTATCTGGCGCCCTATTTGATGAACAGGGGGTTCGACGCGGGGCAGATCGGCTCGATCGTCGCGACCGGCGCGCTCGTCTCGATCGTCGCGCAGCCGCTCTGGGGCTATATCAGCGACAGAAGAAAAACGGTCCGGCGCATCATGCTTCTGCTGATCGTCTGCACGCTCCTTTCCGGAGCCGGCCTGTTCGCGGCGGAGCACCTCGGGCTCATCCTCGCGATGTACGTCCTCTACATGTTCTTCGGCAGTCCGATGGGACCGCTCTCGGAGGCGTTCTGCATCTCGTACGCGCAGGAGCATCGCCGGGAATTCGGGCGGATGCGCGTCTGGGGCGAGATCGGGGTCGGCGTGTCGGCGCTCGCGGTCGGCTACCTCATAAAAGCGTTCGGCATCGGCAGGCTGGGGATCCTTTTCCTGGCGATCGGCGTTCTGGCCATCCTGGCGGCGCTTCAGCTCCGCGAATCGAAGGTGACGCCGAAGCCGGTCGACCTGAAGGCGCTCGGCAGGCTGTTCTCGCGTCCCCGTCTGCTCTGGCTGCTGTTCATCGTGCTGATCATCGGCATCCCGCATCGGATGAATGATTCGATGCTGTCGCTTCATCTGAAGGAACTCGGGTCCCCCGAATCGGTGATCGGGATCGCCTGGTTCGCCGGCACGATGAGCACCGTGCCGGCCATGATGTTCGGGGGAAGGCTCCTTGGCAAGATGAATGCGATCGGCGTGATGACGATCGCCGCGGTCGTCTACGCGGTCCGCTGGTTCATCTACGGGTCGACGGACAGCGCGGCCGTCCTGGTCGCCGCCCAGTTGCTGCACGGCGCCACGTTCCCGCTGTTCTTCCTCGCGGCGATCCATCACATGACGTCGATCGTGCCCTCCGAGCTCCGGGCGACGGGGCAATCGGTGTTCGCGGTGACCTTTGCCGGCATCGGGGGGCTCGTCGGCAACGCCGCGGGCGGCTACGCGATCCAGATGCTCGGCGCAGGCACCGTGTACGCCATCGGAGGCATGCTGGCGCTGGCCGGGGCCGGCGCGCTCGTCGGAACCTATTTCTTCAATCGCCGTTAACCGACTGCTATAATAGATTTATCATTTTTTGTCGACGGGTGGCGGGATGACGATGGGGAACATTCGGTTCGCTTCGCCGCGGTTGGTGTCGACGCGGTTTGCGTGGGTGCGGTTCACTGCGGCCGGTTGGTGCCTTGCGGCCGCGCTTGCGCTTCCCTGGACCGCGGCGGCTGCCGGTTCGCCGACGCCGCAGACCTCCGCGCCCGCGGAGATCACCGCGGAAGCGGAGGTCATCGTGAACGCGGGCGAAGCCCGCTTCAAGGTAACGGCCGACATCCTCAACGTGCGCGCCGCCCCTTCGCTGGAAGCGCCGGTGATCGGCCGGCTGAAGCAGGGCGCGGTTGTGGAAAAGCTGGGAGAGGAGGACGTCTGGTACCGGATCCGTCTGGGCCGTTTGACCGGATGGGTGCATTCGGACTATCTGGCGCCGGTGCACGGCGGCTCCGGCGCATCGGTGGATGAAAGCGCCTCCGGTTCAGGCGACGCCGGCGGTGCGGCGGAGGAGGGCGCGGAGGCGGACACGGACGGCGGCGAGAAGCCGGATGCAAACGCCGGCACACGGCCTGCGGGAGCCGGACGAACGGACGCGGGCGGACCGGCGGATGACGCCGGATCGGCGGGCCGCGGAGCGAAGGAGGACGGAGCAGCGGGCGGCGGGTCGACGGATGCCGCGCAGCCGGCGGATTCCGCACAGCCGAAGCCGAGGGTGATCGGCCGGGGCATCCGCGTCGCTCCCGGGCCGCGGGAAGCGGACGCCGGGGAGGCGGAAGACGCCGCCCGCACCGGTCATGTGCTGGGCGATGCGGTGCGCATCCGTTCGGGCCCCGGGCTCGATTATTCGATCGAAGGCCGCCTGAACCGGGGAGACCGGGTGACGGTCACCGGGAGCACGGGCGAATGGTACAGCATCGTGACGGAGGACGGCCGGGCCGGCTGGGTTGCGGCAGCCTACATCGTATTGCGCAAGGCGGGGGAGGAAGGCACCGCCGAAAGTCCGCTGCTCGGCAAGACCATCGTCGTCGACCCCGGACACGGCGGGAACGATTCCGGCGCGATCGGCACCACGCACGGCACCTGGGAGAAGACGCTGAACCTGTCCACGGCGGTTCACCTGAAACGGGAGCTCGAGCTCCGCGGCGCCATCGTCGTCATGACGCGGGTGACGGATGAGGAGAAGCCGTCTCTCAAGGACCGGGTCGCAATCGCGGAGCGTTCCGGCGGGGGACGCGTTCGTCAGCCTTCACCACAATTCGGCCGCCGGTCCGGCGTCGGGCATCCTGACCTTCTACTACAGCGGCGCGAAGGACAAGCCGCTGGCCGCCGCGATCGAGCGCCGGCTCGCCGAAGCCGATCTCGGCCTCGAAAGCCAGGGCCTCTCGTTCGGCAATTTTCACGTCCTCCGCGAAAACAGCCTGCCGGCCGTGCTGCTTGAACTCGGTTTCCTGACGAATCCGCATGACGAGGAGCTGGCGCGGACGGAAGCTTACCAGTCGGCTGCGGCGCGGGCGATCGTGCTCGGACTCGAAGATTATTTCGCCTCGTCGGGAGATGGAGCTTGAAGCCGCGCTGCGAAATGCTGCGTTATCTGGAGCGGTTCCGGCGCATCGGGCCGCCATGGGAGGACATCCTGCTGCTCATCGCGAACGGAAGTCTTTAGGGACCGAAGAAAAACGGGCTGCCGTCCGGCGCCGCGGTTCGTCCGCGCTCCGGATGCGCAGCCCGTTTGGTTGTGTCTGTCCGCGCCTTCGTCGCCGGTCGTTCGCCGCCGGTCATTTCGGCGAGAAGATCACGATCATGGCGGCGCAAGTCCATTTGCGCCGCGAAGCGGAGATGGAAGATCGTTCCGGGGCGATTGCCGGCGCGAAGAGCGTTCGTCACTCCGCGAAGATCACCGGTCCGCTTGGCCGGACGAAGCCCTTGTATCCGTTCTCCGGCTCGGGATAGCGGAGCGATCCGCGTTCGGCCAGCGTATCGAGCGCGTTCGCCTTCAGCATCGAGTCGGACAGCGTGTACAGCGTGTCGCCCGCGTACAGGATCCGGCGCACCGCCCGCATCGGATCGTACCCGTACGTGCCGGATTTCGCCAGATCCTCTTCCGTAAGATGCGTGATCCTTCCCTTGAGCGTAAATCCGCGCTCCAGATCGATCTGATAGACATAGGCCCCCTGATATTTGAATTCGCCGTACGGCGGCGGGCCGTAGCCGTCCCATTGCGCCCGGGCTTCCGGGGTCACTTCCGCAAGCTCGACCGGGAACGCCAGGAGCCCCCTGGAGCGGTCGAAGAGCAGCGCCTTGTGGTTGTTCAGCAGCTCCGAATGGGTGCCGCGGTCGCCGATCACTTCCTTGAACATCTCCTTCGGCTGCGTCACGTCGGTTACGTCGAACAGCGAGATCTTCATGCCGAGATAGTACGCCATCGGATCGTTCGGCCCGTCCGGGGACGAGGTCACGATCGTCTCCTTGCCGAAGCCGATCAGATGGTGCTCGTCGTACGGATGGAGATAGTCGCTGTAACCCGGTATCTTGAGCTGGCCGAGCACGGAGGGCCGCTTCGGATCGGACAGGTCGATCGCGAACAGCGGGTCGACGTTGCGGAACGTGACCATGTAGGCCCGGCTGCCCATGAAGCGAACGGAATAGATGCGCTCGCCCGGAGCGAGCCCCTCGAGGCTGCCGACCGGCCGCAGCCACTTGTCGAGGATGTACAGGTTGTTCTTCGAAATCGCGTCGCCTGCCGCCCACATGTTGCCCGACGTCGTCGCGATCCGGAAATGCCCGTCGTATTCGTCCATCGAGAACTGGTTCAGCACGTGTCCGGGCACGCTGCCTTGAGCCGCGTAGACGGCGGAGCCGCCGTCCAGCCGGAATTTGTACACGTCCGTCCGCAGTTCCGGTTCGACGTACCGGTCCCGCCTGGAGCCGTTCTCCGGCCACAAGTATTTCGGCACCGCGATATACAGGCTCTCCGCCGACGCGTAGACCGTGCCGGCGGAACCGAGGTAGGCCTCGACCTTGAAGGGGGCATTGGCGTCGTCCAGGTCGACCGCGCCGATGAGCAGCGTGCCTTCCTCCGGCGAATCCGGGAAGTAGCGGATCCGGGCCAGCGGGACCCGCTGCACCTCGTCCGAGACGGCGGTATCGCGCCAGGACGGCTCGAAATCCTGCAGGTGAATCTCCGGTTCGTCGCCTTCCATCGGATAGAATACGTAATGATATTTGCTTGCCACCATGTACAGTGCGCCACCGACCATTCGCGACGTGACGTACTGTCCCTCCATCTCAAGCTCCCGGACGAGGCTGGCCGCGCCGTCCTCGTTCAACGCATACACTTTGGCCGCGGTGAGCGACAGATCCCGGATCGGCGGCCAGATCAGGATGTCGCGCGCGCCGAAGGCGCCGTTCCGCGGAGTTTCGCTTTCTTCGGCCGACTGCGGGTCCGCCGGACGGTAAGCCGTGCCGATGACGACCAGACGGCCGTTCGACACGTACAGTTCCTTCGGCACGAACCGGTCTCCGTCATCCGCGTAATCGAGCACGGCGGCCAGCCGGGGCGATTCGGGCTGCCGGATGTCGGTCACCAGCACGCGGCGGCCGCTGATCTGGTAAATGAATCGGCCGTCCGTCTTCGCCCAGTCCGCCTCGTCGACGCCCTCGACCTGCACGTTCGTCCGCGAATAATCGGTGTCACTCCGGGACGCGGCGGAACCGGCGGCCAGTTCCTCCGGTGCGGCCGCTCCGGACGTCGCCGTTGCGGTGAACAGCATGCCGGTGCGCTTGTCGCTTTCCCGGACGCTTTTCAGAATTTCGCGCAGTTTCTCCACCGTGCCGATGACCGGCAGCTCGGGAGCGCTTCCGATATATGCGGTGGATGCCCCGGGCTCCCACACGACGGTCTCCCCGAACGCCGCGGCGACGGCACGCAGCGGCACCATCGCGGAACCGTTCCGGAGCACCGGGGCCGCGGGCAGCATCCGCGCATTTCCGTCCACGATCATCGTCTTCGATCGGATGGCCAGTTCCGCTACCCTGCCGTCCTTCGCGAGGATGATCGCGCGCTTTCCTTCCAGATCCGTCCGGAACGTGACGGAGGCGCCGAGCCATTCCGCGAGCGGCCGGACCGGCACCAGGAGCGCCCCGTCCGAGACGATCGGCGCGGGATCCAGCCTGAGCGGCGCGCCGCCCGCCATGACGCGCGGCGGTTCCTTATCCTGCCCGCCGGCGGAGCGGCCGATGGCCCGCGGCGCCGTGACCAGGCTCAAGACCAGCGCTGCCGCGGCCATCAGCGTGAGACTCCGTCTCCATCGCATGTGCAATCCGTCCTTTCCGCCAAAAAATGATTCCCCCGACCATCATGCGCCGTTCGTCCCTACTGACGGAACGAAAACCGGAAATGTTGCGGAATTCTGGCATTTTCGCATGTACAAAAAGTCTTGTTCCACCAGCGTTTCTGGAGGATAATAAAAATGACAGAGCGAGTTCAGGAGCGCAGGATCGAAGGAGGTGCTGAGCTTGAACGCGAGCCCGACACTTGCCGCGAAGCCGCAGGATCGGCCCTATACGTCGTCCCGTTCCAGCAGACGCAGGCGGTTGCTTCGCTCCCTCAAGCGATTGATCCGGCATCCCCTTCCGGCCTTTGCCGAACGCAAGCTGCCGGGCCGATCCTGATGCCGTCACGCCGCCCGGACGGCCGTTCATGCAAGGCAGCATGCGCCGAAATGGGGTATACTGGTACCATGACGGGGCCATCCTGATCCCGCCAGGATCCGCAGCAATCACCGCAGCTTCTCCGCACCAGCGTTTTCGAGACTCGCAAGGCGGTGGAGACTGATGAAAAAAGCCATGCACAAGCCGCTGCCAGAAAAGCAGGAGCTTGTTTTCCAGAACGTATCCGAGCGCGGCTTGTCCCTCGACGATGTGCAGGCGCGCATTCTGTCCTTCATGGCGCAGGATCCGAAGGCGGTGTACCATTTCATCGTCGGCACGGACAGCCAGGTCTACCGCGGCTGCACGAAATTCGTGACCGGCATCATCATTCGCCGGGTCGGCCGCGGAGCGTGGGCGTGTTATCGCCAGACGGTCGTGCCGCGCGAACTTCGTTCGCTGAAGGAGAAGCTTTCTTACGAGACGGCGTTGTCGCAGGAAGTGGCGAGCTATTTCATGGGGGATGCGCTGAGGAAGATGGAAGAAATCGTGCTCCCCTACATTTACAAGGGAGCCGCGCTGGAGCATTTCATCGACATCGATGCGGGGACGCATCCGACGATCAACAAAACGTCGCGCTACGTGAAGGAAATGATCGAGCGCATCGAGGCGATGGGAGTCTACGCGGCGCGGGTGAAGCCCGAATCCTATGCGGCATCGTCGTATGCGAACCGATTCACGAAGAAGAGCGTGTGAATATGACGCGGGACCGGCAGGCGCGGAGGCGCAGGCCGGTCCCGTTCGATTTTCGTTCTCTGTATTGTATTATCCGGCTCCGTTCAGCAGATCGGTGCCGTGGCATCCGTCGGCCGGCGCGGCCGGATCGACGGGGCTTCCGGACGCCAGCTTATCGGCGTCGGGCACGTCGGGGAACGGACCGTCGTTCGTCGGGGCCCGTTCAACTGCGGCCGATCCGTTCCGGGATGCGCTTGCGCCCGGTTCTTCCGCGAATTCTCCGTCCGGATCGCCGAACATGTCGAGAAGATCGGCGATCCCGGCGTCCTCGAACATGTCGCGCCATTCGCGTTCGGGATCGGACGGGCGCCGTTCTTCCGCCTGCCGCATGCATCATCGCCTCCGGCTGAACGATCGGTTTGCCGCCGTTCTTGCGCAAAACCGCTACCCGAAATAGTATCGGCCCGAAGCGCGGACGATATACGGCTTCAGGAGCGGCTTCTTCCTGCGGCTTCCGATCGGCCGCGGCATGCGGATGCCCAAGCGGGATGGCCGGCGCGGTTGCCGATGCGGCCGCCGTTTCGGCCGGCCCCAAGCCTTCGCATTGCAGCCGGGCGAACGGCCGGATCAGCCGGTGCGCTTGTCCTGGCGCTGCTGCTCCTCCCGACGGGGGGGCTCTTCCCGTTTTTCTCCTTCCTTCTTCCGATCCGCAGGCTTGTCTCCGTCCCTTGCCTGTGATGCTCCGGATGCGGGTATCATCCGGCTGGTGCCTTCATACCGGGCGCCCTCGTTGATCTCGAGCAGCGCGGTCAGAATGTCACCGGTCAGGGACCCCTTCGGCTTGATCGTCAGCTTGCCGGTGGCATGCACGTTCCCGGACACGGTGCCGGCGATGATGACGTTGTGCGCTTTGATGTCCGCTTCGACGACGCCCTGCTCGCCGATCGTGACATCCCCCTTGCTGTGGACGCTGCCGGACACGCGTCCCTCGATGCGGATGCTGCCGTTCGATGCGAGGCGGCCTTCGAATGCGCTGCCCGGCCCGATATAAGTGTCCGTCGAAGGGGAATCGGACCTGGATTTGCCGGATTTGAACATCACGAATTCTCCTCCTTGAACAAATGCAGATATGGCAGCGGATCGACGGCCTGGTCATTTTTCCATATTTCGAAATGCAGGTGCGGGCCGGTGCTTCGTCCCGAGGATCCGAGCAATCCGATCCGATCGCCCTGCGCGACCTTCTGGCCCTCGTTCACGAGCCGTGTGCGCAAATGCATGTATACGCTTTTGTATCCGGAGTCATGCTCGATGACGATGTAATGGCCGCGCGAACGGTTGTACGCCGATTCGATCACGGTGCCGCCGCCGGCGGCGTAGACCGGATCGCCGTAGTCGCCCCCGATGTCGATGCCGCTGTGCCTTGCCAACTTCCGCGTGAACGGATCGGAGCGGAGGCCGAACTTGGAGGTGATGCGGACCGAATCCGTCGGCCACGCGATCGGCAGCATCCGCAGCTTCTCGAGCACGCGGGCCGCTTCCTCCTTCTTCGCGGCGAGCCGGGTGCGCATCGATTCCGCTTCATGCCGGAGCGATATCATCAGTTGGACGCTGTCTTGGCTGGCCGCCTCCGTCGTTTCGGCTTCCTCGACGGGATGATTCTCGCCCCCCACTCCCCCGTATGACAGCGGTTTGACGCCGGATTTCGCATCGGAGATCAGTCCGTTCTTTTCGCCCGGGAGCGTAAGCTCCACGATGGCTTCGATCTCGGCCTCCAGCCGGTCGAGCTCTTCGAGCTTCCGCTTTACGGCGCCGGCTTCCTCGGTCAGCCGACGGACCTCGGACTGGAGCAGCGCGATCGACTGCTCGCGATCCGCGAGCGATGCCTCGTACTCGTCGGCGGCCGCCGCCAGTTCCTCGTGCAGCGTCCGGATGCGGAGCGCATCCTCGGAGCGGAGCACCAGCAGGATGACGGCGCTGGCCACGGACAGGCCGAATAAGGCGCCCGCGAGCAGGAACGGCACGATCGTCAGGCTCAGCCTGCTGCTTGTGCCGGAATGTTCGGGAATGATGAGCAGCGTATACCGTCTGCGAAGCCAACCTGGAAGACGTATCATGTTGCACCTCCGGGAATGGCTCAAACCCCGATTTACATTCGACACCGACGCGGCGAATCCTTCTTCGGCAGGAAAATTGCACTATCGCGGGAAGCACAGGCCTGTCGTCTTCGCGTCCGTTCGCGGTATAATTGGCGAATGAAGAGCGAATCGGATCGAAAGGAAGGATGAGACGGAATGGAAATGCGGCGTTACGGCAAGACCGACATGACGGTGAGCGTGCTGGGGTTCGGCGGTGCGGAGATCGGCTTTCGGGGCGCTTCGACGGCCGAAGTCGAGCGGCTGCTCGGAACCGCCCTGGACGCCGGCCTCAATGTCATCGACACGGCCGAGTGCTACCGGACGAGCGAGGAGCTGATCGGACAGGCCGTCTCGCACCGTCGGAGCGAGTACTATCTGTTCACTAAATGCGGCCATGCCGCCGGACTGCCCGGAACGGACTGGCAGCCGGAGGTGCTCGAGGCGAGCATCGACCGCAGCCTGAAACGGCTTCGGACCGATTACGTCGATGTGATCCATCTGCACAGCTGCAGCCTTGACGTGCTGAAGCGGGGCGATGTGATCGAAGTGCTCCTCAAGGCGAAGGAAAAAGGGAAGACCCGCTACATCGGATACAGCGGCGATTCCGAGGCGGCACTGTATGCCGTGCGGACCGGCGTGTTCGACTCGCTCATGACCTCGGTCAACATCGCGGACCAGGAGGCGATCGACCTGACGCTTCCCGAGGCGATGGCACGCGGAATGGGCGTGACCGTGAAGCGGCCGGTGGCGAACGTCGCGTGGCGGACGGGCCGGCGGCCCGAGGATCCGTACGCGGTTCCGTACTGGGAGCGGCTTCAGGTGCTGGACTACGATTTCCTGAAGGGAGATTTCGAGACGTCGGTCGGCATCGCGCTCCGGTTCGCCTTGTCGATCCCCGGCGTGCATACCGCGATCGTGGGAACGTCGAATCCGGGCCGGTGGGAGCAGAACGCGAAACTGCTCGAAGCGGGACCGCTGCCCGCCGGGCAAATCGAGGCAATACGCCGCGTGTGGCGCGAACGCGCGGGCAAGGACTGGATCGGTTTGGAATGACGGATCCGGAAGCGGCGGAATTCGGTTTACTGTCGAAAGGGATCTGCCCGGCGGAGAAGTGCTAACGGTCCGAGGGACCGTTAACGTCCGTTTGGACACGGTGCGGAGGCGGGATAACGGTCCGCGGGACCGAAAAATCGGCATACATTGCGGCCCGATCCATTCGGCAAGGGCGAATAGCGGTCTGCGGGACCGTTAACAACCGGTCGGACGGGGCGCGAAGGCGGCATAACGGTCTGTGGAACCGTTAAGCGGGCGCACATTGGGGTTTGATTCTACCGGATCGACCGGAAGCGGTCTGCGGGACCGTTAACAACCGGTCGGACGGGGCGCGAAGGCGGCATAACGGTCTGTGGAACCGTTAAACGGGCATACATTGCGGTTTGATTCCACCGGATCGGCCGGATAGCGGTCCACGGGCCCGTTATCGTCCGGTTTCACATGACGCAGGGGCGCGATAACGGTCCGCGGGACCGCTCAACGCCTGGTTCGAGCGGGGTGCGGATGAAAAAATTCTCATAATCGCTTCCCGACGCGGGTTTGCGGACATGCGGCAACATTTGCCGGTACAACGGTTCCTTGCCGTCGTGCTAACCTCCTGATGGAAGGAGGTTTTTCGATGAACAGGAAATTCAGGGCCGCATTGCTCACGGCGGGATTGCTGTTGGCCGGGATGCCGGGCGCCGCTGATGCCGCGTCCGTCCATGTGGCGGCCGAAGGCGACACGTTCTGGAAGCTGTCGAAGGCATACGGCGTACCGCTGGACAAGCTGATGGCGGCGAATCCGAACGTCGATCCGCTGAACATCTACAAGGGGTTGAAACTGGTCATTCCGGACCCGGATCGTTCCGTCGCCGCCATCCATGTCGCGCGCGATGGCGACACGTTCTGGAAGCTGTCGAAGGCATACGGCGTACCGCTGGACAAGCTGATGGCGGCGAATCCGAACGTCGATCCGCTGAACATCTACAAGGGATTGAAGCTGGTCATTCCGGACGCGGGCGCGGCAGAGGCCGCGAACGGCGCAGGCAGCGGCGCGAAGGCGACGGACTCGTCCGGCGCGGTGACCGCGTCCTCCGGATCGTCCGGGACCGCGGCCGCAGCTTCCGGATCCGCCGGATCGACGGCGACGGCCTTCGCCGCCGGACAGGGCGGAGCAGCGCCGAAGTCGTACAAGGCGGTCATCCGGATGACGGCGACGGCCTACACGGCGGCTGCGGAGGAGAACGGCCAATGGGGTCCCGTGGACTACTTCGGCAATCCGTTGACCCTTGGCACCGTCGCCGTCGACCCCGGCGTCATCCCCCTCGGCTCGAAGCTGTTCATCACCGGATATCATTACGACGGGCTGCCGCAGGGCGGCATGTACGCGGTCGCTTCGGATATCGGCGGAGCGATCAAGGGTGAGCGCATCGACATCTTCGTGCCGGACAGCCGGACGAAGGCGCTTCAGTTCGGCATGCAGCAAGTCACGGTTTATATCCTGTAGAGCAAATCGCGTTTCCGTCGACAGACCCGCGTGCAAAACGAAATCCCTCCGGCTTGTTCCGGGGGGATTCGTTGTTGTGCGTCAGATTTTGTGCGTCAGATTTTGAAGATCTGGATCGTGCGCTGAAGCTTGAGCACCGTCTGCTGCATTTGCTCCGCTTCTTCGACGACCTGCTGGACCGCGGCCATCTGCTCGTTCATCGACGCGGACACCTGCTCGGTGCCGGCCGCCGATTCCTCCGTGATGGCGGAGATGTTCTGGATGGACGCCACGATCCGGCGGGCGCTCTCCAGCATCGCGTCGCTTTCGCGGCTGAAGGCCTCCATCTGCTCGGAAATGAATTCGACGCTCTTCACGATTTCGTTGAAGATTTCGTTGGACTGGCGGATCAGTTCGTTCTGGTCGCGGACGACGCTCTCGTTCACCTTCATGTTGGCAATCGCGTTCTTGATGCCCTGCTCGATGCCGCGAACGAGGGCGAACACTTCCTTCGTCGAAGCGCCGGCTTCTTCGGCCAGCTTGCGCACTTCCTGCGCGACGACCGCGAAGCCCCGGCCGTGCTCACCGGCGCGCGCCGCCTCGATCGAGGCGTTCAGGGAGAGCAGGTTCGTCTGATCGGCGATTTCCGAAATGGAGCGGGTGATTTTCGAGATGCCCTCGGCATGCTTCGCCAGTTCTTCGATCGTGCGGGATACGGCCTCGGTCGCTTCCACGTTGCGGCGCATGCCCTCGGTCTGGTTCTCGACGGCCTGACGGCCCTGACGGACCAGTTCCAGCGTGTGTGCAGCCCGTTCATTCATCTGTTTCGTCGAGTCGGCGTACGCGGCGACCTTGCTCTCGATCTCGCTGATCGACTCGCTCATCTGCGAGACATCCTCGGAAATCTGGTTCGCACCCGTGGCAAGCTCGCCCGCCGAGATCGTCACCTGTTCCATGACGGTCTTGAGCTGCTGGTTGCGCTCGTAGATGTTCCGGGATGCATCGGAGACCATCCGCGTAATCTGCGACGTCTCGCGCAGAATGTCGCGCAGCCTTTCGATCATGCTGTTGAACGCCTGCGCGATGCCGGAAGCTCCTTCCTCGGAGGATTCGAGCTTCACGGTAAAGTCGCCCTTCGCGATCTGGTAGGCGGCGTTGCGCATCTCTTCCATCGAGCCTGACAGCGTTCTCTCAAACATCATTGCAAGCGGATACACGCCGCCGCACAACACGACGATGAGCACCAGCGGCAGCAGGATGCCCTGTCCGCCGACCAGCGCCGATATGAGCATGGCAAGCGAGAAGACGGCCGCAACCGCATAGAATGCTACAAGGCATTTCGTGCGAATGGACTGCTTGACCAACCAGCTCATGTTGCTATGCTCCCTTACACGTAGAATTATGCCATATTATAACACCGATGTCGCGACAGGTCTATCATTGTCGAACGGATCAACGCCCGACCGGGACTTCCGTCCCGAAAAGAATATGGAATATACAATATTGTCGCACAATGTCAATTGATGTATAATCTAGGCTGTAATCCCCATCAAAGGATGATCCATTAAATTTTGGGAAGAAAGGAGGTGCATCATGATGCGTTTGGAGGATATGCCCCTCGCCCGGCAGATCGATCAGGTGTTTCGCCATCTGGAGCCGGAGCTGACGGATGCGGTGGCGGGAACGGTCACGATCCAGATTCGCAACAACATGGTCGGGAAATACGGCGTGCGTCATCACCCGATTGAAATCGTCAACGGCCGGTTCGTACCGAGGGAGCGAGGCATGACGGCGCAGCAGGTGAACGAATTCCGGCGCATGGCGGTCGAATCGCTCCGGATGAAGAAGAACTGGACGCACGGCGAGATCCTGTTCGATTTCGCCGTCAAGCGGAACCGGGAGTGGACGGCGAGCGTACAGTACGAGTCGAACTACAACACGTCGACCTGGATGTTCCGTTACCCGAGGAAGCCGGAATCCTCGGACCAACTTGCATAGGGGAACGGGGGTGTAATGAAGCATTCGACCGGAACGGGGTTTCCCGGCGGATGGTCCGTCCGCGGGAAACCCCGTTCTTGTCCGGCTTGAGGAACCGATCTGGTCTTATCGTGCGAATCGGCCCGCAAGCTGTTCCTCCGCGATTTGAATCAGCCGGCGGGTGATGTATCCGCCGATCGCCCCGGCATCGCGCGTCGCCATGTAGCCGTAATATCCGTCCTGCGGGAGCTGGATGCCGAGCTCCTGGGCGACCTCGAATTTGAGCTGCTCCAGCGCGGCGCTGGCTTGCGGTACGACGAGCGTGTTGCTGTTGCGTTTGCTGGAAGGCATGTTGTTCACCTCCTTGGGCGGTTTTAGTATGGCTGCCCGCAGAGGAAAACATGCACTGTTCGGGAAAAAGTAACAGCCGTCAGTCCTTCACTTCGCCCCGCATCTTGAAGGTGTGTTCGCGTTTCCGCGCGCGCTCCCGCTCTTCCTCGGCAAGCATTTTCTCGATATCATGCTTGAGCCGGTCGGAGCAACGCGCGCACAGATGGCCGTTGCGGGTGGGACTTCCGCACAGGTCGCAGATGTCCGTGAGGTTCGGGTAGGCCGAAAGGCTGATTTTTTTGTTCCGGATCCATTCCCGAATCTGCCTGATCGGCACGCCGGTCGCCTCTGCCGCCTGTTCGACGGTCGCATGGCGGTTCCTGAACAGATAGCGGTCCAGCGCCTCGAACTGGCGGTCATGGATTTCCGCGCATTCCGGGCACAAATTCCGGAGCGTAACCTGAAACACCTTGCCGCACATCCTGCAATGCGCCACTTTGAGTTCGGCCAACGGGATCCCGCCCTTCGACAACGTTCAATCGTTCCATGGTCCTTATGCTAACACAGTTGGTCATGGTGGGAAGGCCGGGTCCGGAAGCGTGACCATGCCCGTGCTTCCGGAACGCTTGACATTCGCGTGCGAACGGGTATAATGTTCTTCCAACGGCAATGACGGGAAAGAGTACGCCAACTCCCGCGATTCCAGAGAGCCGGTGGGCGCTGCGAACCGGCATCGCGGCTGGCGGAATGGGTCCCCGAGCCGGAGGCAGGAAAGCGGCCCCGTCCGCCCATGGTCTCCCGGCTGCTCCCCGTTACGGAGCTTCGAGGCTTCGTCGTCCGTCTTTTCGGTCGCGGCGCCGGAGCGAAGAAGGGTGGCACCACGGTCCCTCGTCCCTTGCGGGCGGGGGATTTTTTGCTGATGGGAGAGAAATCAGGAAGGAGGATGGTGTTCAAATGGCAAGGGTGCTGTCCGGCATCCAGCCGAGCGGGCAGCTCACGCTCGGGAACTACATCGGCGCGATCCAGAACTTCGTGAAGCTGCAGGATGAGCACGAATGCTTCTATATGGTGGTCGACCTGCACGCCGTCACCGTGCCGCAGGATCCGGCCGCGCTGCGCGAACAGACGGAGTCGGTCGCGGCGCTGTACCTTGCGGCGGGCGTTGATCCGAAGAAATCGGCCATTTTCATCCAGTCGCACGTGCCGGCGCACGCCGAGCTCGGGTGGATCATGACGACGCTGGCCTACATGGGCGAGCTGGAGCGGATGACCCAGTACAAGGAGAAAACGGCCGGCAAAACGTCGATTCCCGCGGGCCTGTTCGTCTATCCGACGCTGATGGCCGCCGACATCCTCATCTACAATGCGGATCTGGTGCCGGTCGGCGACGACCAGAAGCAGCACCTCGAGCTCACCCGGGACCTCGCGGAGCGGTTCAACAAGCGCTACGGCGAGACGTTCCGGCTGCCCGAGCCGTACATGCCGAAGGTCGGCGCGCGCATCATGTCGCTCGACGATCCGACGAAGAAGATGAGCAAGAGCAATCCGAACCCGAACAGCTACATCGCGCTGCTCGACGAGCCGGATGTGATCCGCAGGAAAATCGCCCGCGCGGTCACCGACTCCGGCCGGGAAGTGAAGTACGATCCCGAGGCGAAGGCCGCGGTGAGCAACCTCATCAGCATTTACGCGCATTGCGCGGGAGTGACGGTGGAAGAGGTCGAGCGCCGTTACGAGGGACAGGGCTACGGCCAGTTCAAGAAGGATCTCGCGGAGCACGTCGTGGCGGTGCTGGAGCCGCTGCAGAAGCGTTACCGGGAGATCCGCGGCTCGGGGGAGCTCGTCCGCGTGCTGAAGGAAGGCGCGGAGCGCGCTTCGGCCGTCGCGGAACGGACGGTCGCGCTCGTCAAGGAACGGATGGGCTTCCTGCCGCCCGCCTGACGCGGAAGGAAACAAAAGGGAAGCGGCCGGTTTTCGGGTACCGGCCGCTTCTTGTCATGATTTGCGTTTGAGCGCCTTCGCCCGGAAGATGAAGCCGGCGCCGATGACGGCGAACGTCAGAACGAAGAGCAGCGCGGCCAGCCAGCCGTTGTGGCTGATCGCGACTCCCGTCGCCAGCATCAGGGTGACGGCCGTAACGGCGAACAGCAGGGAAGCGGTTTTGGACATGTTCGTCTCTCCTCGGCACAATGTCGGTCTTTTCGGTCAGGCATAAGAAAACGGATGAGGCACATAATAAGCTTGCAAGCTTGCATCAACACTACAGCTCAAGGAACGAAAGGAGACGACTGACATGGCAGGCCAAAACCGCAGCAGCAACACGCTGGTCGTTCCGCAGGCCAGAGCGGCGCTGGAGCAGTTGAAATATGAAGCGGCTCAAGAGCTGGGGGTGCAAATTCCCCAGGACGGCTACTACGGCAACATGGCGACGCGTGATGCGGGCTCGCTCGGAGGCTACATCACGAAGCGCCTTGTCCAGATCGCCGAACAACAATTGGCGGGTTCCCGTCAATTCTGACAATCGCAAGGCCGCTTAAAGCCCGGACCCATCCGGGAGAAGCCCGGATGGGTCCGGGCTTCTTGCCGTCTCCTCCGCCTGTTGCTATGCTTATCATTGTACCGGTTTCGTCCCGCGGATTCAATGCGACGGGACGGGGAGGGGCGCCATGTTCATCTGTTTCGCGGAATACCGGATCGCGGAGGAGAACCGGGAGCGCTATCTGGAACTGATGGCGCGCCTGAGGCCGTCGTATCCGATGGTATATTTATATGAAGGAACGGATCAGCCCGGCCTGTTCGTGGAAGTTTGGGAAGCCGGGACGAGGGAGGAGGCGGAGCGCCTCCGGGCGATGAGACTTGCGCCCGATTCGCCCTGGAACCCCGTCAACCGTCTGGCTTCCGGCACCGTCCGCATGTGGATGTTTCACTCGGTGTAGCCGTCGTCGCGCGCGGATGTCGGAAACGGCGTCTGCTGCGTGACGATCCCGCCCTGGAACGGATATTCGTAATTGATCGGTTCGTCGAACGTGACGTAATCGACGTTGACCATCAGCAGCAGGTACCGGATCCCCGTTGACGGATCGCTCAGGATGAGATGGTCGCGTCCGGCCGCCTCGATGACGCCGCGGAACACCTTCGCGTTCCATTGACTGTTGTTCTCGTACGTCGCGTAGACGGTCGCCATTTTGCCGCGATTGAGCCGGAGAATGTTCTCCACATAGGATTCTTCCTGCGGAATCGTGACGATATTGCCGCCCGTCGGCGTGATGGCGGCGCCGCTCGGAACGCCCGGCAGGCCGCTCGGCATGAACGGCACGCCGCCGGCCGTACCCGCCGGGGCGGGCGCGGTCCCTGCGCCGGCGCCGGACGGCCAGCCCGACGTCCAGCCGGACGAGCCGGGCATGTACGGGATGACGTTGCCGTAGGCATCATACGTGATCATGGACATGTCGATCCGGATTCCTCCTTCGTGTATTCAGCGATAGACGCCGGGGCAGTCGTCGCCCGACGGCGCATAGAAACAGTGGTTTTTGAACCGTCCGCTGTGCGTCTGGTTCCACCAGGTGGGAGGGCACTGACCCGTCGGACGGAAAAACCAGAGCGCGTACGTCGCGGGATGCTGCCGTTCGCCGTTCACGACGCGCTGGGCGAGCCGGATTTCGCTCTCGCGCGCCCTCTGGTAGAAATAGCCCTTTGTCGTCGCCTCGAAACCGCCCGGGCGCTGGAACACCATCTGCGGGATCGTGCGGATGTTTTTGAAATCGAGACAATTGCCCCGGACGCGGTTCACCCCGACGTTGCCGACCATCAGCATGCCGAGTTCGCCCTCGCCTTCGGCTTCCGCGCGCATCAGGCGAGCGAGCAGCTTGATGTCCTCGGAGTTGGCTTTGATGACGGCCATCCGGTTCATCATCACTTCCTTCCACCGTTCAGATTACCTTCGCATGGGCGAATGCTGCAATATCCTATGAGGGCGAAAGCCCAAGTGTTCCGGCCGCTTCCGCGAAAGCGCCGAGAAAGTGTCAAATTGTTGAACCCGCGGGTGCGATGATTGTCAACGGACGAATATTTACGGTATGATAGGTTACGATTCCATGGGCCGGGTACGTTCAGGACTTCGACACCGGCAACGGAATTCGGGAGGCCCGCCGTGCTGAAAGATCTGATCAATTTGACAAAGCCCGGAATCATAAGGCTCAACCTGATTGCCACGTTCGGTGGTTTCTGGGTGGCGTCGAAATGGGTGATCGACTGGCCGCTCCTGTTCTGGACGCTGCTCGGCACGACGCTGACGATCGCGTCGTCCTGCGTCCTCAACAACTATCTCGACCGCGACCTGGACGCCCGGATGGAGCGCACGCGGAACCGGCCGCTGCCGGCGGGACGCGTATCGCCGCGGCTCGTGCTCGCTTGCGGCATCATCCTCGGCGTGCTCGGCCTGTCGATCCTGTTCCTGCTGGTCAATCCGCTGTGCGGCTGGCTCGGCCTGCTTGGCGTATTCGTGTACATCGTCGTCTACACGCTCTGGCTCAAACGCCACTCGACCTGGAGCACGTCGATCGGCGGCATATCGGGCGCGATGCCGCCCGTCATCGGCTATTGCGCCGTGACCGAAGAAATCGATGCGGGAGCCTGGCTTCTGTTCGCGCTGCTCTTCCTGTGGCAGCCGCCCCATTTCTGGTCGCTCGGCATCCGCCGCGTCGAGGAATACCGGGCCGCCGGCTTTCCGCTGCTGCCCGTCGTGAAGGGCGTGAAGCGGACGAAATGGCAGATGATCCCGTATGTCGTGCTGCTCGTGCCGGCCTGCATCCTGCTGTACGCGATGGGTTACGCGGGCCTCGTATTCCTCGTCGTGTCCGTCGCGTTCGGGCTCGTCTGGAGCTGGCACACGATTGCGGGGGTTCGGGCGAAGGACGATGTCAGGTGGGCGAAGCAGAATTTCATGCTCTCGGTCAATTATCTCATGGTCGTCTTCCTCGTCATGGTCGTCAACACGCAGGGGGACGGCGCCTGGCTGCCCTGAAGCAACCGGAAGGAGGCGTAAATCGTGGCCTTCGTCAAACGCTATCGGTTCGCGATCGCCGTCGGCGCGCTCGTGCTGCTGATGGCCGGCTATCTGCTGTACACCCGACTGGACCTGGGCGGCGGAAAGCTGCCGGTCCTCAAGGAGTCGATACCGGACTTCACCCTGACGGATCTGGACGGCGAGCCGCACGCCTTCTCCGATTCCGACGGCAAGGTCAGGCTCGTGTACTTCTTCTTTGCGACCTGTCCCGACGTCTGTCCGATCACGACGCGCGACATGGTGGACGTGCAGAATGAGTTGAAAAAGAGGGGCGTCTTCGGAAGCAAGGTGGAGTTCTTCTGGATCTCGGTCGACCCGTACCGCGACACGCCGGAAGTGCTGGAGCGCTTTGCCGACGGATACAAGGCCGACCGGTCCGGCTGGCATTTCCTGCGGGGCGAAGCGGAAAAAGTCGCCGCGATCGGGAAAAGCTTCGGCCTCATGGTCATCAATCCCGATCCCGACCACATCGTGCATGCGAACATCATTGCGCTCGTGGATCAGGCGGGGCGGCTGCGCAAGTACATCGACGGCGGCAGGGAAGACCGGCCCCTGGATCCCGAAGCGGTCGTCAAGGATATTCTCAAGTTGCTCTGATTGCGCCGGACCGGCGCAGGCGGCCTTGGGCCGGTCCTTGGGCCGGTCCGCCGTACGGACGCCCGCAGCACGGGAGACGATGACGCGATGACCATCCTGCTCCAGATTCTGACGAACAACGTGATCCCGCTGTCCGCGATGATCGCCGCCGGCGTCATCATGCAGCGGGTTTTTTCCTTGGATATCCGCACGCTGTCGAAGCTGAACTTCTATGTCTTCTCGCCCGCGATCATGTTCCGGATGCTGTACGAGACGGAGATTTCGGCGGCCATGTTCGGCAGGATCGTGTTGTTCGGGCTTCTGTTCATGGCGATGCAATACTGGATTTCCGACCTCGTGTGCCGCGTCCGCAAGGCGTCTCCCGCCAGGAGGGCGGCGCTGCGCAACAGCGTCATGTTCTACAACAGCGCGAACTACGGCATCCCGCTCAACCAGCTCGTGTTCGCCGGCAATCCGTACACGCTGTCCGTCCAGGTGCTGATCTCGATGATCCAGAGCCTCGTGCCCAATACCTACGGCGTGTACGCGGTCAACGCGCACAAGGCGGACCTGCGCCGGATCGGAAGGGTCGTCCTCTCGCTGCCTGTCATTTACGTCATCCCGCTCGCGCTGCTATTGCGCGCCTTCGGGGTGCCGATTCCGCAGGCGCTGGAGGTACCGATCGGTTATCTTGCGAACGCATTCATCGGCACGGCGCTGCTCACGCTCGGCGTGCAGCTCGGCAGCATGTCGTGGCGCATCGAACGCGAGACGGCCGTTGACGTGGGGCTGTCCGCGCTGCTCCGTCTCGCCGTCGGACCGGTGCTGGCATGGGGGCTCACGCTGCTCATGGGCTTCGACGGACTGACCGCCGCGGCGCTGATCGTCTCTTCCGCCGTGCCGTCCTCGCTCAGCAGCGTGCTGCTCGCGGTCGAGTTCGACAACGAGAAGGAATTCTCTTCCCAGGCCGTCTTTTTCTCGACGCTGCTCAGCGTCTTCACCGTCACGATCGTCATCGCGCTCGTCACGTGACGGGCGGTTGGACGGAACAGGGCATCAGGGCCGTACCGGCCGGCCCGCAGGCTCGTTCGCCGCGGGGAACCGGGAGCCTCATGGGGAATTTCGCAAGATCCGGGTGAGCTCGTCGTCCTCCGGGCGGATGATGTAGTCCTCGAGCCCGGCTTTTTCGAGTTGCTGGATCAGATATTCGTCCGGCGTGTTTTCGACGCCGGGGTAGCCCTTGCGCGTGTAAATGTGCCCGGCGTCGGGAAAAGCGTCCCGCAGGATGCCGCGGATGCGCCTGCCGGAAGCATCGTTGTCCGTGAAAATGTACAGCTCCCGATTGCCGACCTGCCGGATCAGCTGGTCGATCTGCTCCGGACCCGGCGTTCCGAAGGTGCACAGGATGTCAACCTCGCCGGAGAGCAGCCGCCGGAGCCTCGCGCGGTCGTTTTTGCCTTCCACGATGATGACGATGTCCACTCGGCATCCCCCGCAAGATTCTGTTGACTCCCATTGTACCGATTTCCCCGGAAAAGTCGAATTCCGGATTCAGCCAATGCGGGGGGAGGCGGCGTTCGGCCGGTGCGATCCGGCGAACGGAAGCAGCATCGCGCCGGTCATGAGCACCAGGAACGCGACGAAATAGGGGGAAACCGTATCGCGGATGTAACCGGCCGTCAGCGGACCCAGAAATGCGCCGACGGAGTAGGCGATCGACAGCACGGAGAAGGTGCGGCCGTATTTCGCGTTTCCCGTAAGCTCGATGAGCAGCGTGTTGAGCGCCGGATAGATGACGCCCTTCGCCATGCCGATGATGAACAGCAGCGCGGGCAGCGGCACCAGCCCGCCGAGGGCGGCGGCGAAATAGGCCATGGCCAGCGCGAGCGACCCCGACATCGTCCGCCGGAGCGGGGAATACCGATTCAGGAACAACATGCCGAGCGTCACGAGGGAGCCGAGGCTGAGAACGGAAAACAGCAGGCCGGTCTGCATGATGCCGTGGCCGTGCAGCGAGAGCATCGGCAGTTCGAACGACAGGATGCCCTGCGCGCAGGACATCGCGACCGGCAGCACATAGGCCGGCCAGGGAAGCGGCGGATGGTCGTCCGCCGGGCCGGTGATCCGGGAGGGTGCCGCTCCGGCGTGCGCCTCCGGGATCGCGGCGGCGGAAACCGGCATCGCCATGCCGGACGCCGGCGTTGGTCCCGTTCCGGCCGGCGGCATGCCGGAGGGGGGCTCCCCGGCCCTGGCCGGCGGTTCGCCGGACGGACGGGCTTTCGGAAACGGCGGCGCGGGCGGCGGGATGTCGCGGATGAACAGGAGGGCGCAAATCGACGTGCCGATCAGCAGCCAGCCGAGCGCGAGAAAGGACATCTCAAAGCCGAGCCGCGCGACAAGCAGCGCGCCGGCGGCCGGGGAGGCGACGGAGGCGAGCGTATGCACGAGCCCGTTGCCGGCCATGAGCTTGCCCAGCACGAAGCGGTCCACGGTGATCCGGGCCAGCAGCGCCATGCACGCCGGGGACAGGAAGGCGAGGACGAAGCCGCTGATCGAGCGAAGGACCAGGAGCTGCCAGGGATCGTCGACCCGGGACTGGAGCAGCAGGATGAAACCGGCCGACATCAGGCTCAGGACGATGAAGATCCGGCTGCCGAACCGGTCGACGCTCCAGCCCGCGATCATGTTGCCGGGCAGGTGGGTGATCGAATACAGCCCCATCATCAGGCCGATGAAGGACGGAGCGGCGCCGAGCGACACGGCGAACGGGGTCAGGATCGGATACTGCGCGTGCAGATCGAAGATGGCGATGAAGGAAAACAGATAAAGCCAGAAGGCGGTTTTCAATGCGTTCACGCTCCGTTTCCTTGGGGCTCCGGGGTTCCTTCAGATCATACGCCCGGCGCGGACGGGTTATGTCTGGTTGTCCCCGCTCCCGGCGCGGCGGCGGGCTCGGCTTCACCGCGGCAGGAGGCCCGCGGCGGCGGCCGGAACGGCCGGGGATCGCCCGCTTGGACGCCCGCCGGCGCCTGCGCTATAATGGAAAAAGCGTGATAGGCAGCGGAATGCGCGTTCCGATCGCATGAACGCCGGCCGGACGTGGCGGGGGTTGTCCGTGCCGGCGGGGTGACCGGGATTCACGGGACAATCCGTCGGCACGCATGCGGGTGCGCGAAGAGGCCCGCTTGATTGAACCTTCCGTCGTTTTTCGTCGTCAGCCCGATAAAGGGGGTGCTGCGATGCTGGACGAACTGTTCCGGGCGGACCTGGAGACATGGAAACAATTCCTGACCGAGCGCTGGTACGTGCTGGCCATTGCGCTGGTCGTGGTGCTGCTCGTCGTCAAGGTTGTCAAGACCGTCGTGAAGTGGCTGCTCGTCGCCGTCATCGTGATCGGCATGCTGCTCTACAGCGGCTATTCGCTGGAAGATCTGCGCGTCGACAGGCTGAAGGAGCTCGGCGGGCAGATCCGGGAGAAGGCCGTGGCGACGCTGACGCGCGAAGTGCTGGAAGCGATGGCCGGGGAAGCGTCGGAAGCGGTCTATACGGCCGGCGAGGACGGCTCGTTCACGGTGAAGAGCGCGAGCCTCGTCATCACGGGCAGAATCGGAGAGGCGGAGGTGCACGTCTCCTATCTCGGCGCGCCGCTCGGCCGCGTCAAGGTGGACGAGACGATCGGGTCGTTCATCGACCGGGCGAAATCCGGGAGCTGATCCGATTCGGAAGCGGAAAGCATGACGCGGCCGGGCGGATCCGTCTGCGGAGCGGCAGCGGCTTGCGCTCCGCTCGTTTCCCGTGCCGCCCGGGGCAAAGCTTGCAACGAGGTGCGCCGAATCCGGCATGGCACCTCTTGTTGTTTCCGCCGAAGCGAAGCCGCCGGCTCCGCCGCCCGTTCGGTTCCGGTTCCCGAAGCGGCGCCGGTTCCCGACGCCGGCATCATCCGCAGGCCTTACAACGCCCCTTCATCCGGGAGTCTCGGCGGACGGCGGGAGTGCGGTCGCGTGCGGCGGCGGAATTTTTGACTGGGATGCGGAAAGGGGGATGCGGTCGTGGCAAACGAACAGCGAACGGAGGAAGAACAACGGCGCCTGATTGCGAATCGACGGCATTTCTCGTTCCGGCTCAACCTCTTCTTCTTCTGCACGTTTCTCCTGTTCAGCGTGCTGATCGTGCAGCTTGCGATCCTGCAGTTCGTGCGCGGACCGGAGCTGCAGGCCGAGCGGACGAAAAGCGGCAGCCGGACCGTGCAGATCCCGCCGATCCGCGGCAACATCTACGACGCCACCGGCAAGCCGATCGCGTATTCGGTGTCGACGCAGTCGCTCTACTTCACGATGGAGCGCTCGATCAAGGAAGCGGAGGCGCGTCGGATCGCGGAGCAGCTCCATGAGGTGTTCCGAACGTACGGCGATCCGAACGAGCTGATCTCGGTCGAGCAGATCATCGAGCGGATGGACATCCACTTCCGGCAGAACACCATTTACACGCCGCGGCTGATCAAATACAACCTGACGAAGCAGGAAATCGCGTACTTCTCGGAAAACCGGGAAAAGTTCCCGAACATCAGCATCGTGGAGGATACGATCCGCCATTACGACAAGGATACGGTGGCGGTGCAGCTCGTCGGCTATCTGAAAAATTTCGACTCGGCCGTCACGTCCGCCGCGACGAAGGATTTCTACGAGAAGAAGAAGCAGTCGAACGACCCGACGCTGCATTATCTGAACGACGAGGACGTCGGGATGGACGGCATCGAGCTGATGTACCAGGACGTGCTCCGGGGCCGGAACGGGGTCAAGATTTACCCGGTGAACAGCCTGGACGAGATCATCGGCGAACCGGTCATCACGAAGCCGCAGAAGGGCAGCGACCTGTATCTGACGATCCATCGCGACGTGCAGCTCGCGACGGAGCAGGCGATTCTCGATCATCTCGAGTATCTGCGCAACGCGCCTCCGTCGAGCGGCGACCGGGCGGAATACGCCCGCGCCGGCTATGCGGTCGCAATGGAGGTCGACACCGGCAAGGTGGTCGCGATGGCGAGCATGCCCGATTACGACCCGAACGTATGGATGGGCGGGCAGATCAGCCCGTCCAATTACGAGGCGACGAAGGCCTATCACAAGAACGGCGCCATCTCGCAGGCCTATATGGATTGGGGTTCGCAGGAGGAAGCGAACAAGCACCCGTCCTCGCTCGTGCCGCTCGGCTCGACGCAGAAGCCGCTCACGGTGCTGATCGGGCTGGCGGAGGGGCTGATCACGCCGCGGACGGTCTATTACGACACCGGCGTGTTCCAGTTCGGCCGGGAAGGTCACCGCGTCTCGGTCCGCAACGCCGAGCGGAACGCGTACGGGCGGCTGACGCCGTCGCTCGCGATCCAGAAGTCGTCGAACACGTTCATGGCGGAGATGATCGGCAACGCGCTGTACCTCAGGGACGGCAAGAAGGGCGTCGAAATCTGGGACAACTGGGTCAAGCAGTTCGGCCTCGGCGTATTGACCGGGAGCGGGCTGCCGGGCGAATCGAAGGGCGTCATCGACTATTTCCACGAGGCGGAAAAGGGCAGCCCGCAATCGGCGTTGATTTACGCCTCGTTCGGCCAGCAGGGCCGCTATACGGCGCTCCAGCTCGCCCAGTACGCGGCGACGCTGGCGAACCGCGGCAAGCGGATGAAGCCGCAGTTCGTGGAGCGGATCGTCGACGCCGACGGCCGGACGGTCGCGACGTTCGAGCCGGAAGTGCTGAACACGATCGACCTGCCGGATGAATACTGGGACGTCGTGATCGACGGCATGCGCTCGAACGTGCGGGGGTTCGACGGGTTTCCGTACGATTTCCGGCGCAAGACCGGGACGAGCGAGCAGCAGACGAGCGCCGGCATCGTCGAGAATGCGGTGTTCATCGCGTTCGCGCCCGCCGACAAGCCGAAGCTGGCCGTTGCCGTCGTCGTGCCGGAAGG
This sequence comes from Thermobacillus sp. ZCTH02-B1, assembly GCF_002159085.1. GTDB lineage: Bacteria > Bacillota > Bacilli > Paenibacillales > Paenibacillaceae > Thermobacillus. The sequence goes on along the minus strand of NZ_LZRU01000038.1, from coordinate 539 downwards.
CGGATACGGCGCCCGGGGAGCGGCGCCGATCGCGCGGAAGATTTTCGACGCGTATGATTACTACATCGGGCTGACGGGCACGCCGAAGCGGAACGTCCATGTGCCGCAGAAGCCGGCGGCGGACGAGGGGCGTCCGGGCGGCGGCACGGCGCAGGATGTGACGCCGCCGAAACCGGCCGCCGGGCGGACGGACGGCGCGCGGACCGACGGGCGGAACGGGACGCCGGCCGGCGGGAACGGCAGCGCTGCGCGGGACGCGGGCACCGAAGCGGGCGGCGCGCAGAATGGCGCGGTCGAAGGCGGAACCGGAGATGCTGCCGGTCTCGGCGGAGGCGCCGAGCCGGCCGGGACCGAGACCGGCGGCGGCGCCGGGAATGCGGATGAATCGGACGCGCCCGGCGGCACGGGCGGAGGCGGCGCAGGCGGCCCGAACGCGGACGAAGGCGCAAGAAGCGGCGATGCCGGCAATTCCGGGGGCAATTCCGGCGGCGGGGCCGGAAGACCCGGCGGCGCGCCCGCCGAACCGCCGCAGGCGACGC
>NZ_LZRU01000037.1 GCF_002159085.1 Thermobacillus sp. ZCTH02-B1 | reverse complement strand
AGAAGACCGCCTATCCGGTATTAGCATCCGTTTCCGGATGTTATCCCGGTCTTCCGGGCAGGTTGCCCACGTGTTACTCACCCGTCCGCCGCTAAGTCCCCGCGTCTTCCACCCGAAGGCTTCCGTCGCGGAAACTCCGCTCGACTTGCATGTATTAGGCACGCCGCCAGCGTTCGTCCTGAGCCAGGATCAAACTCTCCATAGAAGCTTGCGCGCTCCGGTTTCGTCACGCTCAGGGTCTTACCCTCAGGTCGACGGGCAACTCAAGCTCGTGTTCAGTTTTCAAAGAGCAATCTTCCTCAACCCGCCGCCCTTTCAGGCAGCGACTTTTATAATATATCACATCGCGCCAACCGGATGCAAGCGCCAATTTCCGGCATCTGCTCCGACCGGCTGCCGTTCCGTCGACCGGCTCCGACAGGCGCGAAGAACAATCTATCATATCCGGCAGCCAAAATGCAAGAGGAAAAATTATTGAAGGCCGGGGACGACCCGGCCTGCCCGTGATCGTCAGCGGATGATGGATTCGATGTGGATGTGCCGCTGGGTTGCGAGATTGATGATCTCGCCGCCCACGTTGACGAGCGGACGAGTCGGATGGTTGCGGTCGGTGAAGACGATCTCGCCCAGCCGGTTGTCGCTGAGCCGGACGACCATCCCGTTGTGGAACGATGTCGCCTTCTCGACGAGCGTCCTCACCATCAACGGATCGAGTTTGCCGAACGATTCGTCCAGCAGCTGCTCCAGCGCAAGATAGGGGGACATGGCCCGATTGTAGACCCGCTCCATCGTAACCGTATGGAACACATCCGCCACGGCGACGAGGCGCGCGTACGGATGGATGCTCTCGCCCTTGAGGCCGAGCGGATAGCCGCTTCCGTCCATCTTCTCGTGATGCTGTAGCGCCGCAAGCCTTACGCCCTCATTGATGGCGGTCACGTTCCTGAGCAGGTTGTAGCCGTGCTTCGTGTGGTTTTTCATTTCTTCCTGCTCTTGGGGCGAAAGCTTGCCCGGCTTGAACACGATGGCCGGATCGATCCGCAGCATGCCGATGTCGTGGAACAGTCCGGCGAGCGAAAGCTGCACCCAGTCCTTCTTCGGGAACGAACACCACTGCGCGAGCAGGTACGACGTCACGGCCGTCAGCACGCTTTTGTGGTACAGAAAATCCTGCGCATCCCGGATCTTCGGCCGGAACGACAGCAGGTTGTATTCCCCGATATGGGCGAGCAGCTTCTCGAGCTGGTTCCGGATGTCCATGATCGGCAGTCCGATGCCGCTCGTGTTCGTAACGAAAATGCGGCGGACCAGACCGATCATGCGGTCGTATTCGATATCGAACCGGCTCAGGGACGATTCGTCCGGCACGGCGGCCTCTTCGATGCCTTCGCGCGGTTCAATGTCGACCTGTTTGACGAGAAACGCCTGCAGAATCTCGAATTCGCGCGACGTGACGACCCGGCCCTTGCGGAACAGGGTACCGCCAAGCGGCGTGATGACATCGGAGGCGAGACGATCCCCCAACTTCACCTGGGAGAGCGGGACCGTAGGCATATGCGCACCCCTCCAGTTGCGGGACATTACGCTTTTCCGTTCTCGTCCGTACCTTCCGATCCGCGGTCCGCTTCTTCCGCTTCTTCCGAGCGACTGACGCAGGTGACGGTCGAAACCGCGTCGTCTTCCCGGATGTTGATCAGCTTGACCCCTTGCGTGTTGCGGCCCATCGTGGAGATGCCGGCGATGCTCGTGCGGATCAGCGTGCCGGCGGACGTCATGATCATCAGATCCTCGTCGTCGGCCACCATCTTCAGGGCGACAACCGAACCATTCTTCTCCGTGATGTTCAGCGTCTTGATGCCCTTGCCTCCGCGGCTCTGGGTCCGGTATTCGCTGGCCGGCGTCCGTTTGCCGTAACCCTTCTCCGTCACGATCAGCACGTCGAGATCGGGGTCGACGACGTCCATGTCGATGACGCTGTCGCCTTCCTCGAGCTGGATGCCCTTCACGCCGGTCGCCGAACGACCCATCGGCCGGACTTCCTGCTCGGGGAACCGGATCGACATGCCCTGGCTCGTCCCCATGATGATCTCGCGGGTGCCGTCGGTCAGCTTCACGCTGATCAGCCGGTCGTCCTCGCGGAGATGGATCGCGATGAGACCGACCTTGCGGATGTTTGCATAATCGTCGAGCGGCGTTTTCTTCACGATGCCCTGCTTCGTCGCGAAGAACAGGTACAGATCCGGATCGAAGCGCTCGATCGGAATGACGGCGTTGATCGTCTCGCCCGGATCGATCTGAATGAGGTTGATGATCGGCGTTCCCTTCGCCGTCCGGCCGAGCTCCGGAATCTCGTAGGCCTTGAGCCGGAACACCCGGCCCTTGTCCGTGAAGAACAGCAGGTAATGGTGCGTGTTCGAGACGTACAGATGTTCGACGAAGTCGTCTTCCTTCGTCTCCATGCCGATAACGCCTTTGCCGCCGCGCTTCTGGCTGCGGTACATCGAAACCGGCATGCGCTTGATGTATCCGCCGTGCGTGATCGAAATCACGACATCTTCGCGCGGGATGAGATCCTCGTCATGGATCTCGTTCTCGCCGGACGTGATCTCGGTGCGCCGCTCGTCGCCGTATTTCTGCTTGATCTCCTCCAGCTCGTCGTGGATGATCTGCAGCACGCGGTTCTCGTCGGCCAGAATCGCCTTGTACTCGGCGATCTTCTGCAGCAGCCCGGCGTATTCTTCCTCGAGCTTCTCGCGCTCCAATCCGGTCAGGCGCTGCAGCCGCATGTCGAGGATCGCCTGCGCCTGATCGTGGCTCAGCGAGAAGCGCGCAATCAGCCCTTCCCGCGCTTCCTCGGTCGTGCGCGAACCGCGGATCAGGTTGATGATCTCGTCGATGTGGTCAAGCGCGATGCGCAGCCCTTCCACGATGTGGGCGCGCGCTTCGGCCTTGCGCAGATCATGGTCGGTCCGGCGGCGAATAACCGTGATCTGATGCTGCAAATAATGATACAGCAAGTCTTTCAGATTCAGAATCTTCGGTTCGCCGTCCACGAGCGCCAGCATGTTGATGCCGAAGCTGGTCTGCATCGGCGTGTGCTTGTACAGATTGTTGAGCACCACGTTGGGGTTGACGTCGCGCCTGAGCTCGATAACGATCCGCATGCCGTTGCGGTCCGATTCGTCGCGCAGGTCGGTGATGCCGTCGATCCGCTTGTCGCGCACGAGCTCGGCGATCTTCTCGACGAGCCGCGCCTTGATGACCTGGTACGGCAGCTCGTGCACGATGATGCGCGGCTTGCCTTCGTGCTCCTCGATCTCCGCCCGCGCGCGCAGCGTGATCGTCCCGCGGCCGGTCATGTAGGCCCGGCGGATGCCCTCGCGGCCCATGACGATCGCGGCCGTCGGGAAATCCGGGCCCTTCACGTAATCCATCAGTTCAAGCGGCGTGATGTCCGGATTTGCGATCATCGCCTGGATGCCGTTGATCACTTCCGTCAGATTGTGCGGCGGAATGTTCGTCGCCATGCCGACGGCGATCCCCGACACGCCGTTCACGAGCAGATTCGGGAAACGCGCCGGCAGCACGGACGGCTCCTTCTCCTCGCCGTCGTAGTTCGGAACGAAATCGATCGTTTCTTTGTCGATGTCGCGCAGCATCTCCATCGCGATGGGCGACAGCCGCGCTTCCGTATACCGCATCGCCGCCGCGGAATCCCCGTCGACCGAACCGAAGTTGCCGTGTCCGTCGACGAGCATGTAGCGGAGCGAAAAATCCTGCGCCATCCGGACCATCGTCTCGTAGACGGCCGCGTCTCCGTGCGGATGGTATTTGCCGATGACTTCGCCGACGATCCGGGCCGATTTCTTGTACGGCTTGTCCGGTGACATGCCGAGTTCGGACATCGCATACAGAATCCGGCGGTGGACCGGCTTCAGCCCGTCCCGCACGTCGGGAAGAGCACGGCTGACGATGATGCTCATCGCATAGTCCAGGAACGAATCGCGCATTTCCGTGCTGATGTCGCGATCTTTGATACGGGGATTCTCCGCCATGCTCTACCTCCCGATCTTCCTCTCGGCGTATGGATGCCCCGGATTCTCCGTCCGACCGGCCGCAAACCTTTTCACGAAAAAACGGAGGAATCCGCAGCCGGCGCCTTACGCGATGCTCCGGGACAAAACCCGCGAAAATTCAGCCGTTTCCGACAATCCTTCCAATCCGTGCTCTCCAGACTATTATATTACTTTCACCAAATCCGCACAATTAAACGCCTTCCGGCATCCCCGCGGACGACGGAAACGCCGGGGCGCGCGGGGCTTCCGTCGCATATGCTGGATTGGCGGAAATCCCGCTTCCGCCCACCATTATACCATTATTCATCGCAAGGGTTGTCCGGAGCTTCCAGACCGCCGGCTTCCCGCGCGGGCGAAAGGAGCCACGACCGTTGGCCATTGAGCGCGTGAGAAGCAAACTTGCGAAAACCGAAGTGTTGATGCGGCACGCCGAACTGCGCGACCTGATCCCGGAAACGCGGAAATTCTCGCGCAGTGCGCTGTCCGACATGCTGGACCGGTACGGCATGGTTTATGTCAAGCCGGACAAGGGCACGTACGGTCTGGGCGTCATCCGGGTCGAGCGGAAGCCCGACGGGTATCTCGCGCGGATCGACACCCGCTCCCATCGCTACGGCTCGATCGATTCCCTGTACGACGGACTGCGGCGTCTCAAGCGCAAGCGCACCTATATCGTACAGCGGGGCATTCATCTGCTGAAGCACAGGGGAAGGCGGTTCGACATCCGCGTCATGGTGCAGATGTCGCCCCGGGGGGAGTGGGAGGCGACCGGCATCATCGGCCGGCTGGCCCATCCGCGGAAAATCGTGACCAATTACCACAGCGGCGGCACGCCGATGTCCTTCCACACGCTCATGCGCAGTCACCTCGACGCCGGCCGCCGGAAAGCCTTCGCGTCCGAGCTCCGCAGACTGGGCGTCGAAGTGGCCAGGCAATTGCAGAAGCGCTGGCCGGGCATGAAGGAGATCGGCCTTGACGTCGGAATCGACACCTCGCTCAAACCGTGGATCCTTGAAGTGAACACGTCGCCCGACCCGTTCATTTTCCGCAAACTGAAGGACAAATCGGTGTTTCGCAAAATCTACCGTTATGCCGCGGCCTACGGCAGGTTCGGGAAGAAGAGCCGGATCAGCCGCACCCGCCCCCGCCGCGCGGCAAGAAGAAGAGCCGCCCGGTAAATCCGGACGGCTTCAGACTGTCGACAAAGTCCCTGTCGATAGTCTTTTTTATACAATAAAACTTTACCCATTCACCGCGGTAATATGTTATAATAATAGCAAGGATTCTCTGCGTTGGAGTGATTGCTGTTGCTCAGGAAAACGGGCTATGAAGGACGCACCCAACTTTCCCTCGTGTCGCTCGATGAACTCGTCCCGGAAGATCATCTGGTGCGGAAAATCGAA
>NZ_LZRU01000036.1 GCF_002159085.1 Thermobacillus sp. ZCTH02-B1 | reverse complement strand
ACGCGAAAACGCTGGCGATCCCTTTGCTCAAGGATGATCTGATCAAACATCTCCAACGCTGTCTTCATCGCGCTGGCGAACGCTTCCTGCATCTCCCGCAACATCCACTGCTCAAGCTCTTTCATTGAGGGAATGATTGTGGTAAAGTGCTGCACAGGAGCTTCCTCCTCTTGGTGCGTGTTTCAGCAAATTCACATACCAAGGGAGAAGCTCTTTTTCTATGTTCGCTTTTTCCAGACTTTACCCCCACGCAAATTTTACTCTAACCGAAAAAAGCGGGCAGCCCGCGTCCGCCTTCTCCCCGCGAAGATGGCGATGCGCAGGCTGCCCCGCTCCGAAGCCCGCCGCTTACACGTGGGCCAAAATCTTCGACTTGAGCGCTTCCTTCGGTGTGAGGCCGACCATCTTGTCGACCGGCTGGCCGTCCTTGAACAGGATCAGCGTCGGAATGCTCATGACGCCGTACTGGGACGCGATCTCCGGCTCGTTGTCGACGTTGATTTTGCCGATCTTCGCCTGCCCCTCGAGCTCCTTGGACAGCTCCTCGACGATCGGAAGCTGCATTTTGCACGGGCCGCACCAGGGCGCCCAGAAATCGACCAGCGTCACGCCTTCGGCGATGCTGGACTGGAAGTTCTCCTTCGTCAGTTCGATTGCCATCGCTCTGGACTCCTTTCCTTTTTCGAATGGGTGATTGAAGCGCCGCCGCGCTCCGGAAACCTTCATGCGTGGGTCTGATCAAGCTCGGCGCTCCCGGCATTCGCGAATCCGCGCGAGCACGTGCTGGATCGTGACGCTGTCAAGATAGCTTTCCAGCCGTTTCTCCGCCTCGCAGAATATGCCGTCCATGACCTTCCGCATGTTCGAGCCGACGACGCAGTCCATCTCCGGATCGCCCGAACACCAGGTCGGCATGAGCGAGCCCGCGGCCATCGCGCGGTAGATGTCGCCGAGCGTCACCTCGCCGGGTTCGACCGCCAGCCGGTAGCCGCCGCGCATCCCCTCGCGCGTCTCGACGAAGCCGCTCCTGCGCAGCACGCCCATCACCTTGCGGATGCGGGCGGGATTCGTCTGGACGTTCTCCGCGATCGTCTCGCTGGAGGCCATCCGCCCGGGCAGATAGGCCAGCAGGACGAGGCTGTGCACCGCAATGGTGAACTCGCTGTTCATGGGGCACCTCGCTTCTTACTGTAATTATATTCGTTACAGTTCGAGGTGTCAACGCCGCCCGCCCGTAGTGTTCTCCACGAAACCGCGGGACATGCTCGTCCCGGCGAAGGAGACGCGCGTTGCGCGGCCCCGCCGCGGATCAGAAGTTGAAGTTGTCGGGGTCCGCACCGAACCGTCGGTTTTCGTTCAGGGCGTCGATCTTCGCCATGTCTTCGGCCGACAGCTCGAAGTCGAAGATGTTCGCGTTCTCGCGGATGCGCTCGGGACGGACCGACTTCGGGATGGTCAGGATGTCGTTCTGCAGATCCCAGCGCAGCACGATCTGGGCCGGCGTCTTGCCGTATTTCGCCGCAAGCTCCTGCAGCACCGGCAGGTCGAGGTTGCCTTTCATGATCGGCGCCCAGGCCTGGACGGCGATGTTGTGCTCGCGGCAGAACCGGCGCAGCTCCACCTGCGTGAGCAGCGGGTGGCACTCGACCTGGTTCACGGCCGGCATCACTTCGGCCGACGCCATGAGGTCCTCCAGGTGATGGATGTGGAAGTTGCTGACGCCGATCGCGCGCGCCCGGCCTTCCTTGTAGATCCGCTCGAGGGCGCGCCAGGTGTCCTTGTATTTGCCCTTCACCGGCCAGTGGATCAGGTACAGGTCGACGTAATCGAAGCCGAGCCGGTTCAGGCTCGCCTCGAACGCGCGCAGCGTCTCGTCATAGCCCTGGTCGGTGTTCCACACCTTCGTCGTGACGAATACGTCCTCCCGCCGGATGCCGCTCGCCCGAATCGCGTTGCCGACACCCTTCTCGTTCCCGTACAGCGCCGCGGTGTCGATCAGCCGGTAACCGGCTTCGAGGGCGGCGGCCACCGCGGTCTCGACTTCCGGCCCTTCCTGCGTCTTGTAGACGCCCAGCCCGAACCACGGCATTTGCACGCCGTTGTTCAGCGTCGTCGTCTCGGCCACATGCAGCACGTTGGCCATCGAACGATCACTCCTTCTCCTCGGTTTGGAAATCCAGCAAGTCCATCTGTTCGGGCTCCGCGGGCGGATCGAAGCCGCCGCGCGGCGGGCGCAGGCCGAGCATCCGCATGAGCTGCAGGGCGTTGTCCGCGGCGTCGCCTCCGGAGTTGTTGTTGAAAATGACGCATACCGTCCCGGACTGCCCGGCGAGCCGCTCGAGCCGCGGCACCCACTCGGCCAGCTCCGGTTCGGAGTAGCGGTACAGGTAGCGCACGTCGCGCCAGCCCGGACCTCCGGCGTTCCAGCCGGCCGCATGGCGGCCGTGGAACCGGACGATCGTCAGATCCGCGTCGGTCGCCTCCGCGACGGCCGGAACCGAACGCTCCCCGGCCTGCGGTTCGTCGCACACGCTGTGGATCCAGCCTTCCCGCTTCATGAACGCGAGCGTGCGTTCCCGCATGCCGCCTTCAAACCAGCTCCGGTGCCGGAACTCGAGCGCGCACGGGATGCCGTCCATCAGCGCCCGCGCCTCGCGCAGCTTGTCCACATGCGCCCGCGTGCAGTCGAACCAGGGCGGGTACTGGAACAGGACGGCGAGCAGCTTGCCCGCCGCGCGCATCGGCTCGATCGACGCGCGGAACGCGGCGAACATGGACGCCGCATCGGGATAGGGCGTGCCGCCGCGGGCATGCCCGGTCATCCCTCCGTACGCCTTCACGATGAAGCCGAAGCCGTCCGGCGTCTCGGCCTTCCACTTCGCCATCGTCCGTTCCGGCTGGATCGCGTAGAACGTCGCGTCGACTTCGACGATGTCGAACCAGCCGGCGTATTCCGCCAGCCGGCCGCTTCCGCGCCGGGCATGCCGGTAAAGCGACGGATGGTCGCCCCAGCCCGCGAGTCCGATCCGGATCAACCGCGTCCCTCCCTGCGCCTGGCCGCACCCGGGCCGACGTCACGCCCGAATGTCTCCAGGTCCCAGTATAGAACCGCCGGGGGAAAATGGCAATCGCGGTCCGAACGGCAGGCCGACCGCGGGTTTCGGCCTTTTCGGCGGCGGGAATTTGACCGGCGGGCCGGAGGCGGGCGTGCCGAACCCGGCGGACGGTTCGGGTGCGGGAAGCCGGTTGCCGTCGACCGGGCCGGGCGCGGATCCCGGACTGCCATCGGAGGGATCGGACAGCGTCGCCGGATTCTCAACGAGCGGGTCGGATGCGGATGCCGGATTGCCGGCGGACAGGCCGCGTTCGGGCATCAGATTCCCGGCCGTCGGCACTCCGGCATTCCGGGCGGGCACGGGCGCCAGGCTTTCGGCCAGCCGGATCATCTGCTTCTTCGTCAGGATGCGGCTGTCGATCTCGATCAGCGTGCCCCGCTCGATCCAGCGCAGGATGCCGCCGTGCACGGGGCGTCCGTCGTCGAATGCCGCCGGATGCCACGGCATGAACCGCGCGACGGTGCCCCTCAGCCGCACGGGCCGGCCGTGTCCGGCCGCAAGCCGGGACGCGATCGCCCGCGTCTGGGCGATGCCGGCGATCCGCGGTTCGAGGGCGCCGGCCGCCGGCAGCGCCGTCCAGGCCGCATGGAGATGGATGCGCAGGCCGCCGATCCCGCGCCTGTCCGTCGGGTACGCGCAGACCGCCGGAATCCAGCCCGCCGGCAGCTCCCGCGGCGCGAACACGGTGAACGCTGCGCGCCGCGCCAGCCCGTCCGGCCCGTGCAACGAAGCGGAGGCGCACCGGTCCGCCCGGCCCCGGATGCGCGCGGGAACGGCCGACTCCGTTCCCTGTTGCCGGACGGACGGCGCGAAGGCGAACCCGGCCGCCTGGGCCGCGGAGATGCCTGCTGCCGGCGCGCGGAGCACCGGCAGGATGATGGATGCCATGATCGCCGCTGTCAGGAGAAAGCGCCGCATGGTGGTTCCGCCTTTCCTTTTTTCCAGATAGTGTATCCGTGCTTCGTCGAATCTACCCGAAAAAAGAAGCGCGCCCCCGGCAGGGCGGTTCGCGCCTGTGCCGGGGGCGTGCGGCGGGACGTCCCGGGATTCTCAGAACGACAAGCAGAGATAGCTGAGCGTGCCGTAATCGTAATGACGGTGAAGGACTTGCGCCTCGCCGGTCCCCGCCCCGAACGCGATCAGATACGGCACGAAGTGCTCCGGGCGCGGCACGGCCCGGCGGGCAATCGGCGCGAGCTCCGGGTATCGGGCGAGGGCGGCGCGGTCTTTCGCGGCGCTGCGTTCGATCAGCCAGTCGTCGAACTCGAGGGCCCACGGCTCGGGATCGCCGCCGCTCCATCGGATTTCGGCGAAGTTATGCACGGTGACGCCGCTGCCGATGACGAGGATGTCCGCTTCGCCGAGTCCGGCCAGCGCCTCGCCGATCCGGATCTGCTCTTCCCCCGGCAGGAAGGGATGCACGGACGCCTGAACGACGGGGATGTCCGCTTCGGGATACATGCGGAGCAGCATCGTCCAGGAGCCGTGGTCGAGTCCGCGGTCGGCATCCGTCCGCACGGGGATGCCGGCTTCGCGCAGGCGCTCGGCAACCTTGTCCGCGACGGCCGTCGAACCGCGGGCCGGGTATCGGATCCGGTACAGTTCGGGCGGGAAGCCGACGAAGTCGTGAATCGTGTCGTACGTCCCGTCCGTCGAGGAGATCGTCGTCACGGGGCTCTCCCAGTGCGCGGAGAAGATCACGATCGCCTTCGGGCGGAGCCGGCGCCCGAGGTCCGCGAGAAACGCGGCGTACGGGCCGTCCCCGATCGCGAGCATCGGCGATCCGTGCGCAAGAAAGAGCGAGGGCATCACGGGGTCGGAGCACTCCTTTCCGTCGTGCATGGGGCCGCTTATCGGCCGCTCATGCGGTCCGCGGTTCACGGGCCGGAGCCCGCGCCTTACGGGCCCGGGCCGGGGCGCGGCCGCCTCAAGCGCCCAGGAATCTCAGGCCGGCGACGCCGGCGATGATCATCGCGATGAACAGCAGCTTGCGCTTATCCCGCGACTCCCCGAACAGCGCCATGCCGAGCAGCACGCTGCCCGCCGCGCCGATGCCCGTCCAGATGCTGTACGCGGTGCCGATCGGGATGTCCCGCAGCGCGAGCGAGAGGAAATAGAAGCTGACGGCGCTCGAGATGCCGAAGCCGACCGTCGGTTTCCAACGCCGGAACCCGTCCGACAGCTTGATGAACGTGACGCCGCCGATCTCGGCGGCGCCGGCGATGAGCAGCCAGATCCAGGCCATCTCAGCTTGACGCTCCTTCCGATGCGCGGTCCGGGGCGTCCGGTTTGTCCGGCGCGTCGTCCGGCGTGATGAGTTTGAGACCGATGATGCCGGCGATGAGCAGCGCCAGGAAGAACAGGCGCAGCGGATCGGTCGATTCGCCGAGGAACAGCATGCCGACAACGGCCGTGCCGGCCGTTCCGATGCCGGTGAAGACGGCGTAGGCGACACCGATCTCGAGCATCGTCATCGCTTTCGAGAAAAACCAGAAGCTCAGGATGAGCAGCGCGATCGTGACCGCGCTCGGCAGCGGTTCGGTAAAACCTTTCGATACCTTCATGCCATAGGCCCAGCCGACATCCAGCAGCCCGCCGATCAGGACGTAGAACCATGCCATGTTGAATCTGAACGTCATGCTGCACCTGACCTTTCCACATTTCGCGCGGCGCGACGCGTTTGTGAACAGTATAGGCGGGGGCCGGGCGGGTTTGCAAGCCGGCATGCCCGCGCGGCTGCCGGCTGCCCGGCGCGGAAC
>NZ_LZRU01000035.1 GCF_002159085.1 Thermobacillus sp. ZCTH02-B1 | reverse complement strand
CCGCTGGACCGCGGAAGGGGCGGTGTCGGCGGCGCATGCGCCGGCTGCGGCCAAACCCGCCGCCGCGGCGATGCCGGAGGCGGCGGCCGGCACGACGGATGAGCCGGGCGTCGTCCTGTCCGACGGGGCGCCCGGCGGGGCCGCTTACGCCCGCGCCCCCAAGCCAACGCGGAAGCGAGGGAACAGCCATGATCGAGCTTCTTCTGGTGGATGACGAGCCGTACATCATCGACAGCCTGAACGCGACGATCCCGTGGGATGCGCTCGGCATCAGCGAAGTGTACGCCGCCTCGTCGGGGCCGGAGGCGCTCCGGCTGCTCGAAGAGCGTCCGGTCGACATCCTCGTCACCGACATCCGGATGCCGGAAATGGACGGCCTCGAGCTGATCGAGCGGGTGAATGAGCGCTGGCCGAACGTGCGCTGCCTGCTGCTCACCGGCTATTCCGATTTCGAATATGCGAAGCGGGCGATCCGGCTGAAGGCGTTCGATTACATCCTGAAACCGGTCAACGATGAGGAGTTCATGCGCAGCGTCGCGAGCGCCGTGGATTCGCTGCGCGACGAATGGGCCGAGGCCGAGCGGGTGCACCGGATGCGCTACCGGCTGAACGCGGACCGCTCGGTCCTGAGCGGCGACCTGATCCGCGGGCTGGCGCTCGGCCGGCCGTGGCCGCGGCGGCAGATCGAGGAACGGCTGCGCGAGTACGGCATTCCGCTCGAGGCGGGCGGCATGGCGCTGCTCATGCTCGTGACGTTCGGCCGCTCCTTCGCCGGCTACGACGAGCGGTCGCTCGACCTGATCGGCTACGCGGTCGGCAACATCGCCGAGGAAGTCTTTGCCCCGGCCTTCCGGATCTGGCACGGCAAGGCGCCGCACGACGGCGTCATGCTGCTCGCCGCGCCGAAAGGCGGCGAGGCCGGGGAGGCGGGGTTGCCGGTCCGGGAGAAGCTGGAGCCGCTCGCGCGCGAGTTCCATCGGCAGGTGCGCCATTACCTCAAGGGCGATATTTCCACGATCGTGTCGCCGTGGTTCGTATTTCCGGACGAGCTCGCGGTCGCCTACCGGGCGGCGCTGGCCGAGCTGTTCCGACATCGGGGGGACGCCGGCGGGCAGATTCTGTTCCGGGAAGAGGAGCCGCACGATTCCGCGGCCGTGGCGACGCTCGAGTGCCTGTATCGCCCGCCGACGTTGATCCAGTTGCTCGAGTCGCGGAACTGGCAGGCGGCCGCGGACAAAATCGGCGAAGTGTTCGATGCGCTGGAGCGGATGCCCGCAACCCGCGAGCACTTGTACGAGGCGTTTCTGTCGATTGCAAGCGCTTTCCTCTACCTGGCGCACAAGCATGGCCTGCTGCTTCACCAGATCGGCGGTCCGGGGCTTGATCCGCTGCTTGATCCGCCGCTCCTGCTCGCCGCGGACAAGGTGCGGGCGTGGGCGTTCGACACGCTCGACAGCCTGCGCCGGCAGCTCACGGAGAGCGAGCGCGACATCAAAAGCCGCATCGTCCGGCAGGTACGGGAGATGGTCATGGCCGAGCCCGGCGAGATCACGGTCCGGTCGATCGCGGAGCGGGTCTACCTGCACCCCGTCTACCTGTCGAAGCTGTTCAAGAGCGAGACCGGCGAGAGCCTCGGCGACTACATCATCCGGGTCAAAATGGAGCGCGCCCGCTGGCTGCTGCAGCATACGAACCGGAAAATTTACGAGATCACGGCCGAGCTCGGCTACCAGAATCCGCAATATTTCAGCAAGATGTTCAAGAAGCACTTCGGCATGACGCCGCTTGAATACCGCGAGCGTTAAGCCGCACGAAAGTGGTTGATTAAGGTGCGGAAATGTTGAAATCGCGCCATGGGTTCGCGCCGGTTCCCTTCCTATAATTGAACATGCAACCACTTACATGTTGCATCATGCTTGCGACGATTGGGGGAGGGACACGTGAGAAGAGGCATGCGGAAATGGTGGTCCGCCGCGCTCGTGCTCGCGCTCGCGGCGATGCTGGTCTCGGCCTGCGGCGGTTCGAAGAACGGCGGCTCATCGGACGGCGGAGGAACGCAATCCCCGGCAACCTCTTCGTCTTCGGGCTCCAATTCCGGTTCGGAAGCCGGATCGTCCGACGGCTCCCGGCCGACGGACAGCCCGTACCGGGACAAATATGATCCGCCGGTCACGATCACGACGGTGTGGGGCATCGACCCGGCGCTCACGTTCAAGAACGGCGAGACGATCGAGAACAACGTCGCGACGCGGTGGGCGCTCGAGACGCTCGGCATCCGGATCGAGACACTCTGGTCGGTCACCGACACGAACAACGCGTTCGTCACGAAAATGCGCCTCATGATGGCGTCCGGCCAGCAAATGCCCGACGTCGTGACGGTCGGCGACGAGCAGCTCGCCCACGACCTGATCGATTCCGGCCTGTTCCGGGAGGTCGGCACGCTGTTCGACGCCTATGCGAACGAGAAATGGAAGCAGGCGATGGCGCTCGACCCGCACGTCTGGGATCCGTACATCCGGAACGGCCAGCGGATGGGCATCCCGGTGCTGGACTACGCGTACAACCACGACTATCTGCTCTGGATCCGGCAGGACTGGATGGACAAACTGGGCCTTGAGGCGCCGAAGACGCTCGACGATCTCGAGAAGGTAATGGAGGCGTTCAAGTACAACAATCCGGACGGCCTCTCGCCGGACCAGGTCATCCCGCTCTCCATCGGCTTCAAGAACACGTTCAATACCTGGATGGGCGATCCGTCCTGGGTGTTCGGCGCGTTCGGCACGATTCCCGAGCAGTGGAATCTGACGTCCGAGGGCACGCTGGAATGGGGTTCGATCCACCCCGGCGCGAAGCAGGCGCTCGAGACGCTGAAGCGCTGGCGCGACAAGGGGTACATCCCGGCCGAAGCGGCGCTGTGGGACGAGAACAAGACGGCCGAGCCGGCGGTGGCGGGGGTTGCGGGCATCATTCCCGGTCCGTACTGGATGAGCGGCTGGCCGCTGCAGGATACGGCGAAGAACGTGCCGCACGCGGTCTGGAAACCGTACCCGATTCCGGCCGGTCCGGACGGCAAGGCGGGCCGCCACGGCACCCGGTTCACGAACGGCGTCACGCTCATCAGCAAGGACGCGAAGCATCCGGAGGCGCTGTTCACGTACCAGAACTACCTGTTCGAACATCTGGCCGATCCCGAGCCAGGAAGCCAGTGGGACATCGGGGTGTTCAAGGGATACGACTATGACCTCGACGAGAACGGCAACCCGGTCTACGGCGACGACATTCCGGGCGGCGCGGTCAACATCAACCGCTACTGGCTCGTGCGAGACGGCGCGCGGATACCGGATGCGCAGATGAAGGCGCTGCTCCGGCTGGCGGACGGCAAGGAGCCGGAGACGCGGCTCGAGAAAGAGCTGAAGAACAACTACGGTCCGGAGACGCCGCTCGCCGCGAAGGTGCTCCTGTCGCAGCCCGACATCTCGTACATCGACATGTTCAGCGGCCCGCCGACGCCGACGATGAAGGAGCGGCTCGACTACCTGAAGAAGATCGAGCTGCAGACGTTCAGCGAAATCATCTACGGCCAGAGAAGCATCGACGAGTTCGACCGGTTCGTCGAGAACTGGAAGAGCTCGGGCGGCGACCAGATGACGAAGGAAGTCAACGAGTGGTTCGAACAGACGAAGGTGAAGTAAGGTCCGCAAGCCGGGCAGCCCCGCGGCCGCGCGTGCGGGGGCCGGACGCGGGACAAGCGCGGGAACCGGAGGCGTCGGGCCTCCGGTTTCCGTCTTCCGGATGATTGCGAAAAGATGCCAAGGGGCGCGCTTACAGGGGGGAGAGGAAATGAAGCCCGACATCAGGCGAACCTGGCCGCTTCATCTCATGCTGCTGCCCGCGCTGGCCGGGCTGATCGTGTTCAACTACGTGCCGCTCGGCGGCATCGTCATGGCATTCATGGACTACAAACCTTGGCTCGGCTTCGACGGTTCACCGTGGATCGGGTTCGGGCACTTCCGGGCGCTGTTCGAGCGGGAGGACAGCCTGCAGGTCATATGGAACACGCTCGTCATTTCGGTGTTCAAGATCATCTTCAATCTGCTCGTGCCGTTCGGCTTCGCGATTCTGCTCAACGAAGTGCGCATCCGGTTGCTCACCCGCACGATCCAGACAATGGTGTACCTGCCCCATTTCCTGTCCTGGGTCATCCTGGGCGGCATCCTCGTCAACTTCCTGTCGACGGACGGCGGCTTCGTCAACCGGGTGCTCGGGGCGATCGGCATCGGCCCGATTCCGTTCCTGATGCACGGCGACTGGTTCCGGTTCACGGTCATCGTCTCCGACGTCTGGAAGGAATTCGGTTACGGCACGATCGTCTTCCTCGCGGCGCTCGCGAACATCGACCCGTCGCTCTACGAGGCGGCCGAGGTGGACGGCGCGGGCCGCTGGAAGCAGACGCTGCACATCACGATTCCTTCGCTCCTGCCGATGGCGATCGTCGTCGGAACGCTCTCGCTCGGCAACATCCTGAACGCCGGGTTTGACCAGATCTTCAACCTGTACAACGGCATGGTGATGAACAAGGGCGACATCATCGACACGTTCGTCTACCGGACGGCGATCCTGGAAGGCAACTTCGGCTTCGCGACCGCCGTCGGTCTGTTCAAGTCGGTCGTCAGCATGGTGCTCATCGTCTGCGCCTACCGGCTGGCCTACAAATACGCGAACTACCGCGTGTTCTGAGGAGGGAGCGCCGTGTACCACAAAACGCTGTCCTGGCGCGTCTTCAACGTGTTCAACATCGCGTTCCTGTCGGTGCTCGCGGTCATCTGCGTCATTCCGCTCGTCCACGTGCTGGCCGTCTCGCTCAGCGCGAAGTCGGCGGCGGACGCGAATCTGGTCGGGCTGTGGCCGGTCGATTTTTCGCTCGAGGCGTACAAGGCGACGATCAACAACAAATACTTTCTCGGTTCGCT
This sequence comes from Thermobacillus sp. ZCTH02-B1, assembly GCF_002159085.1. Lineage (GTDB taxonomy): Bacteria > Bacillota > Bacilli > Paenibacillales > Paenibacillaceae > Thermobacillus. The sequence goes on along the minus strand of NZ_LZRU01000035.1, from coordinate 163,544 downwards.
CTGGATTTCCGTGATGCGGACCGCGCTCGGCACGGCGCTCATCCTGCTCGTCACCGTGCTCGCGGCCTACCCGCTCTCGAAGGAGCCGCGCGAGTTCCGCGGCCGGTCCGTGTACGCCTGGCTGTTCGTGTTCACGCTGATTTTCAACGGCGGGCTCGTCCCGTTCTACATCCTCATCCTGAAGCTCGGGCTGATGAACAAGTTCGCGGTGCTCATCATTCCGGCGATGGTGAACGTCTGGCTGATCGTGCTCATGATGAACTTCTTCCGCGGCGTGCCGAGAGCGCTCGAGGAGGCGGCGTTCATCGACGGCGCGAGCCACTGGGATGTGCTGTTCCGCATTTACCTGCCGCTGTCGCTGCCCGCGCTCGCGACGCTCGGGCTGTTCGCCGGCGTCTGGCACTGGAACTCGTGGTTCGACGGGCTGCTGTACCTGAGCCGGAAGGAAGACTATCCGCTCGCGACCTACCTGCAGACGGTCATCGTCTCGCGGGACATGAGTTCGATGAACTTCACGATCGAGGAAATGCAGCTTCTGTCACAGAAGACGATCAACGCGGCGCAGATCTTCATCGGCGCGCTGCCGGTGCTCATCGTATACCCGTTCCTGCAGCGGTATTTCATCAAGGGGCTGGTGCTCGGTTCGGTGAAGGAATGACGGCGCACGGCCGGAGGGAAGCTTTCCGGCGCCATGTCCGATGCGGGATGCGTCGGCGGGACGGGTGCGGCAGGCGTTTTTCAGATGGACGACGGGGGCGGATGCCGTTTCATGCTCCGTTGACGGGACGGAACGGACGGGCCCCTTTTTTGCGCAAGGAAGACGGAAATGACGACGGAGGGATGACGATGGACGGAAGGTTCAGGCGCTGGCCGCCGGTCAGCCCGAAGCTGCCGGTGCTCATGCACGGCGCAGACTACAACCCGGACCAGTGGCTGCACGACCCGAAGGTGCTGGAGGAAGATGTGCGGCTCATGAAGCTGGCCGGCTGCAACGTAATGTCGGTCGGCATTTTCGCGTGGGCCGCGCTGGAACCGGAGGAAGGACGCTTCGCATTCGGCTGGCTGGATGACGTGATGGATCGCCTCCATCGGAACGGCATTTACGTGTGGCTGGCGACGCCCAGCGGAGCGCGGCCGGCGTGGATGTCGCAGAAGTATCCCGAGGTGCTGCGCGTCGGTCCGAACCGGGTGCGCAATCTGCACGGCTTTCGGCACAACCATTGTTACACGTCGCCGGTGTACCGGGAGAAGACGGCGATCATCAACCGGAAGCTGGCGGAGCGGTATGCGCATCATCCGGCGGTCGTCGGCTGGCACGTATCGAACGAGTACGGCGGCGAGTGCCATTGCCCGCTCTGCCAGGAGGCGTTCCGGGAGTGGCTGAAGGCGAAGTACGGCACGCTGGAAGCGCTGAACCGGGCCTGGTGGACGGCGTTCTGGTCGCACACCTTCACCGACTGGTCGCAGATCGAGTCGCCGGCGCCGCACGGGGAAAACCAGGTGCACGGGCACAACCTCGACTGGCGGCGGTTCGTGACGCATCAGACGGCCGATTTTCTGCGCCACGAGGTGCGGCAGCTGAAGGCGGTGAATCCGGACCTGCCCGTGACGACGAACATGATGGAGCTGTACGACGGGCTGGATTACCGCGTGCTGGCCCGGGAGATCGACGTCATTTCCTGGGACGCGTACCCGCTCTGGCACAAACCCGGAGCCGACAGCGACGCGGACACCGCTTCGTGGTTTGCGATGAACCACGATCTGTTCCGTTCGCTGAAGGGCGGGCGGCCGTTCCTGCTGATGGAGAGCACGCCGAGCCTGACGAACTGGCAGCCGGTGAGCAAGCTGAAGCGGCCGGGCATGCACCGGCTTTCTTCTCTGCAGGCGGTGGCGCACGGTTCGGATTCGGTGCAGTATTTCCAGTGGCGGAAGAGCCGCGGATCGAGCGAGAAGTTCCACGGCGCCGTCGTCGACCACGCCGGCCACGAGCACACGCGCGTGTTCCGCGAAGTGGCGGAATTGGGCGAGGCGCTCCGGAAGCTCGGGGATGTGCGCGGCTGCGCGGTGCCGGCGGAGACAGCGATCGTGTTCGACTGGGACAATCGTTGGGCGATCCGGGACGCGCAGGGGCCGCGCAACATGGGCATGGGATACGAGCGGACGGTGCATGCGCATTACCGGGCGCTGTGGGAGCTTGGCGTGCCGGTGGACGTGATCGGGTCGGAGGATGCATTTGATCCTGGGCGGTACAAGTTGATCATCGCGCCGATGCTGTACATGGTGAAACCGGGCGTCGGGGAGAAGGTCGAGGCGTTCGTGGAGCGAGGCGGCACGTTCGTCGCGACGTACTGGTCGGGGATCGTGGATGAACATGATCTGTGCCATCTTGGAGGGTTCCCGGGACCGCTGCGGCATGTGCTCGGCATCTGGGCGGAGGAAATCGAAGGGCTGTACGACGAGGACCGGAACGGACTGCGCGTGAACGCATCCGGTGCAGCCGAGCTCGGGCTGGCCGAAGGTCGGACGTACGAGATCCGCGAGCTGTGCGAGCTCGTGCATGCGGAGTCCGCCGAGGTGCTGGCGGAGTACACGGACGATTTCTACGCCGGGCGTCCGGCCCTGACCGTGCGCCGGCTCGGCGCGGGGCGCGCGTATTATCTGGCCGGACGGGCGCTGCCGCCGTTCTATGACGACTTCTACGGCGGTCTGGTGCGGCGGCTGGGCGTGCGGCGCGCGCTGGAGGCGGATCTGCCGCGGGGCGTGACCGCGGGAGTGCGCACCGACGGCGTGCACGACTATGTGTTCGTGCAGAACTTCACCGGCGAGCCGGTGAAGCTCTTGCTCGACGCGCGCGGGTACGTAGATCTTGAGAGCGGCGAGGCGATCGCACCCGGCGGCACGCTGGAGCTCTCGGCGTACGGCGTGCGCGTGCTGCGGCGGCGCGCCTGAAGCGGGCGTCGGCGCGCGGGTGACGCCGCGCCTGTTGAAGCGGCGCGGCGCCCGGACGGAGTTCCCGCGGAACGCGGCTCCGAAAAATCCCGGGAATGGTCAATCATGCGGAGGCGCGAAGATTTTCGCGCCTTTTCGTTTGCCTCTGGTCTTTGTCCCGGGGAAAGGTTCGGATGCTTTGGAACCATCTCCCCCTCGCTCATTCCTGTTCCGGGAGTCCTTTTGCATGTCCGGATTGCCAAGCATTGTCCCTTTTTACACAAGTGGTGTATAGTAAATTTGGTTCAAATGTTTCGCCCCGTGGATCACGAGATGCCCGCGGGTTACGAGAGAAGGTGAAGGCATGAACGCACCCCTGAACAAGGTTGATCCGAACAGCCCGATTCCGCTGTACCAGCAGCTGAAAAATATCCTGAAGCGAAAGATCATCAGCGAAGAATGGCCCGTCGGCACGATCATACCGACGGAGAAGGAACTGATCGAAGCATACGAGGTCAGCCGAACGACGGTCAGGGAAGCGATCGCGGAGCTGGTCAATCAGGGGCTGCTTCAGAAAAAGCAGGGCAAGGGAACGATCGTCATCTCCACCCGCGTGGAGGAAAGGCTGGGCAGATTGACGGGGTTCGCGGAGGAGATCGGCGACAAGGGACTGGAACATTCGGCCCGCCTGCTGTCCGCCGAATTCCAGCGCAACCGTTTCTATGAGCTTTCCCAGCTCGGGCTCGACGAGAACGCGACGGTTTTTCTCGTGGACCGGATCCGGTTCGTCGACAAGCAGCCGGTGGCCTATGAACGGAGCTGCTGGCCGGAAGACATCGGACGCCTGCTCGTGAACGAGGATCTGAACACGGTGGCGTTCTACAAGGTGCTGGAGGAAAAATACGGCATCGAACTGAAGGAAGCGACGGACACGATCTCCGCGGTCAACGCCACGAAGTACGAGGCCGAACTCCTCGGCATCACTCCCGGCGACGCGCTGCTCGAACGGCGCAGGATCAGCTGCGACATCAGCGGCCGGCCGGTCGAATTCACGAGAACCAAATACCGGAACGACAAGTACTCATACAAAGTCAAATTGCTCAGGTAGCATCCCTCGGGCAGCCCGGGAGACCGGGTGCACCGGGCATCGTGGATGCATGCGACCCGCATGCGGGTTTCATCGTTCAAGCGGAGACCTGGAGGGATCACGACGTTTTCCCCGCGTTCCCGGCGGAACGCGAAGGATTCGTTCGTGGTCTCTCCTTATTTTTCCCGCCGGGGCAAGCGCGTATGGAAAAAAATCATGACGAAATGATGAAATTACCCTTTGACAAATATCATGACGTATGGTAGCATCTTAGCAAAAGATCACTACATAATAATCTTATAAGCGCTTTCATCTGCCATCCGGTCATGTCCGGGTTCGGCGTCCGCGGTCAGTGCAGCATCACGAGGAGGAACATCGATTCCCGCGAAACCGCGTCTTTTTTTCAACCCGGATGGTAAGCGCTTGCATCATCATGCGGCCGCGCGGGTGCGAGCCTTTCCGGCATCGTTCCGGGCCGAAAGGGGCCGGAAACCGGCATGCGCATGCTCCGCAATCCTGCCGCACGGCATCCGTCCTGCCGACGCGGGTCGGACGGGACGGTTCGGGAAACCCTGATCGGGAGGTGAGGACGCGGCATTTCGGGCATGCGATTTCCAGGACAGACGAACGAGGGCGGTCTTGATCGGATCGGGCGGTATTGACCGGATCCGGGACAACTTACATTTCCGAACACAATCAGGATAACGGAAGGTGGTTGAAGTGTTCAACACCCGCGGAAAAACGATGATGCTTCTGCTGCTGGCGTTCGCGCTGGTACTGTCGGCCTGCGGGGGCGGCAGCAAATCGTCGCAACATTCGTCCAATTCCGGCGGATCTTCCTCCGGACAAACGTCCTCCGGCGGCGAAGGCGGCGGCTCGAACGAAACGGTCGAGATCAGCTTCATGCATTGGCGCACCGAAGACAAGGAGGTGTTCGACCAGCTCATCGCCGATTTCGAGGCGAAAAACCCGAACATCAAGGTCACCCAGACCATCTTCCCGTCTTCGGACTACACGTCCATCGCCCAGCAGAGGCTGCTCGACGGCTCCACCGGCGACGTGTTCACCGTCTTTCCGGGATCCCAGTTTGAAGCCATGCTCAGGGCCGGGCTGATGGAAGACCTGACCGGCAAGCCGGTGGTGGACCGGTTCGTTCCGAACCTGATCACGAAGGGTGCCAAGGACGGCAGGCAGTACGCGCTTCCGTACCATCTCGTCTACAACATGCCGCTGATCAACGTGGACATTTTTGAAAAGTTGAACCTCCAGCGCCCGAGAACCTGGAGCCAGTACCTCGACGTCCTGGAAACGCTGAAGCAGAACGGTTACATTCCGATCGCCTTCCCGGGCGCCGACATCGGCCAGGGGCAGCTCATGAACCCGATGCTGATGAACGAGAACACCGACGAAGAGATGTTCCCGAAGCTTCTGACCGGGGAGACGAAGCTGACGGACGAATGGTTCGTGAACAGCCTGCGCAAGTGGCAGCAGCTGTCCCAATACTTCCAGCCGAACTCCCTGGGCACGGGTTACGAAGCGGCCGTCACGCTGTTCGTGACCGAACAGGCGGCCATGCTCGGCACCGGTTCGTTCCACGCCGCGCTGGCGCTCAGCCAGAACCCCGACATGCGGCTGGACCTGCTGCCGCCGATCACGGTGGAAGACGAAAGCCAAATCGTGTATGAGGGCGTGCACAACACGACCTTCATGCTGGCGATCAACACGAAGTCGAAGAAGAAGGAAGCGGCCGAGAAGTTCCTGGAGTTCCTCGCCGAGAAGGAGACGGCGGAATACTACGCCAACAACACGGGGCAGCTCGGCGTCGTTCAGGGGCTCGAGTACTCGTCGAAGTCGCTGCAGTTCGAGACCGATTTCACGCAGCTGAACACCCGGTTCCTGCCGCGTTCGACCATCCCCGACAAGCAGATCGAGGACGCGATCACCAATGCGATCAGCGCCGTCATCTCCGGCATGGCTCCGGAAGATGCCGCGGCCGAAGCGCAGCAAGTCGTCGAGCAGGTCAGAAGACAATAAAACGGGGGTTCGTCCGCACAAGGCGGTCAGGTTGCATAAGGCCACGTCCTGGCCGCCTTCATTTTCTCGCAACGGGGAGTAAGCCATGAAACCATCCAAAGGGATTTACCTGTTCGTGCTCCCGGCGCTCATCCTGTACGGCATCTTTGTCCTGTATCCGGCGTTCTACGGGTTGTACGTTTCGTTCACCAACTGGGACGGGCTGAGCGCCGGTTACGAGTTTGTCGGCTTCCGCAACTACCGGAACCTGCTGATGTACGACACCATCTTCGCCAAGTCCGTCGTCAACAACCTGAAATTCATGCTGTTCGTCGTCATCGGGCAAACCACGCTGTCCCTCGTTTTCGCCCTGTTCCTCGTGCGGAACACGAAGGCGAACATTGCGCTGCGCACACTGTACTTCCTGCCGACCATCCTCGCCTCCGTGTCGGTCGCGTTCATCTGGGCGGCGATGTACGACAGCAACTTCGGCATGATCAAGGCGATCCTCGGCCTGTTCGGCGTGCAAAACGGTCCGGGATGGCTGGCGGACCCGGACATCGCGATCTACAGCGTCGCCTTCGCCCAGGTGTGGGCGCATACCGGCCAGCTCATGATCATCTTCATCGCCGGGCTGCAGGCCATCCCCGCGGATCTGTTCGAGGTGGCGGCGATCGAGGGGGCGTCGAAGTTCCAGACGTTCCGCCTCGTCACCTGGCCGCTCATCGCGCCGGCGGCGGCGATCGTCATCGCCTACACGACGCTCCAGTCGTTCAAGGCCTTCGATCTCGTGTTCGCCATGACCCGGGGAGGTCCGAACAACGCGACCGAGATCATCGCCACCTTCATTTACCGGCTCGCGTTCCAGTCCTACAAATTCGGCTACGCGTCGGCGGCCTCCATGCTCTTCCTGGTGTTTGTGGCGGCCATCACCATCATCCAGTTCAAGCTGCTGCGCACCGACCGCACCGGCTAATGACGGAAGGAGGGATCCGATGTTCAGGACCGTTCGCCGATGGATCAACCTTCGCACCATCTCGCTGTTCGTCTTCACCGTCGTCATTCTGGTGCCGCTCCTGACCGTCGTGTCCGCGTCGCTGAAAACGATGCGGCAGTATGTGATGGAGCCGCTCCGTCTGCCGTCGCCGCCCACCTTTGACAACTACCGGGACCTGTTCGTCGACTACGGGCTGCACCGCTATTTCGTTAACAGCCTGGTGCTGACGTTCTGCACGGTCGTGCTGGTCATCCTGTTCAGCACGATGGTGTCGTACGCGATCGTCCGCGTCGGCGGCTGGATCGGAACGTTGCTGTTCGGCCTGTTCTCGGCGGGCCTGATGATTCCCGCGCAGGTGAACATCATCCCGCTGTACGGGCTGGTCGTGAAGCTGGAGTCGTGGTTCGCCTCCGCCGCCTGGCTGCCGGACCTGAAATTCCGCGACTCGCTGCCCGGGCTGATCGTGATCGAAGTGTCGATTCTGCTGTCGATCAGCGTGTTCATCATCACGGGATTCATGAAGACGATCCCGCGGGAACTGTTCGAGGCGGCGGCGATGGACGGGTCGTCGGAATGGTGGATGTACGCGAAATTGGCGGTGCCGCTCAGTATGCCTTCCATCGCGTCGGCGGCCATTTTCCTGTGCGTGATCGTATGGAACGACCTGCTGTATCCGCTGCTCTTCACGGGCGAGAAGGCGAAGACGCTGACGATGGCGCTCATGATGTTCCGCGGCGAATACGAGTCGAACTTTCCGATCCTGTTCGCCGGCGTGATGACCGTATCCCTGCCGATGGTGCTGGCCTATTTGTTCCTGCAGCGCTGGTTCATTGCCGGACTCACCAGCGGGTCCCTCAAGGGCTGAGCCGGCTGCCATCGGACGCAAGGAAGGATGAGCAATGAATCCGAACGGCATTGATCCGGCGAGCCCGCTGCCCCTGTACCATCAACTGAAGGAAATCCTGAAGCGAAAGATCGTCAGCGGCGAATGGCCCGTCGGCACGCTCATTCCCACCGAACAGGAGCTGATCCGGGAATACGGGGTGAGCCGGACGACGGTACGGGAAGCGGTGCTGGAGCTGGTCAACCAGGGACTGCTGCAGAAGAAGCAGGGCAAAGGAACCGTGGTCACGGCTTCCCGGGTGGAGGAACGGCTCGGCAGGCTGACCGGGTTCGCGGAAGAAATCGGGGAGAAGGGATACCGGCATTCGGCGCGTCTCATTTCCTGCGAATTCAAGAAAAACTGCTTTTACGAAAATTCGCTGCTCGGGCTGGACCTGGATGCGACGGTCTTCTTCATCGACCGCGTCCGCCTGGCGGACGGCGTGCCGATCGCCTTCGAGCGGAGCTGCTGGTCGGAGGAAACCGGAAAGCTCTTGATGAGGGAGGATTTGAACACCGTCGCCTTCTACAAGGTGCTGGAAGAAAAGTACGGCATCGTGCTGCGGGAAGCGGAGGAGACGATCCATGCGGTCAACGCGACCCGGTGGGAAGCGGAGCTGCTCGGCATCAGCCCCGGCGAGGCGCTGCTGGAACGGCGCCGGGTCAGCTGCGACGAGCGCGGAAGGCCCATTGAATACACGCGAACCAAATACCGGAGCGACAAATATTCCTACAAAATCAACCTCAAGCGTTACAGGGACTGAAACCGTGGGAACGATGCCGGCAACATCCGGCATTCGGAAAACCTGGAGGTGCATGCGGCAGTGGACGTCGGCGGCGGAATGAAGCCGAAACTGGAGCGAATCCGGAATATGCTGGCCGGGCGGCAACTGGATGCCGTGCGGCTGACCCTGCAGAAGAACGTCTCATGGCTGACCGGCGGCAGAAGCCACGTCAATCCGCTGCAGGAAGCGGCCTGCTGCCAAATCGTCGTCACGCGGGACAAATGCGTGCTCATTTCGAACAACATCGAAAGCCGGCGCCTCGTGGAGGAGGAGATCGGGGAAGCGGACCGGGCATGTTTCGACGCCGTCGAACAGTGGCCCTGGCATGAACCGGAGCAACTGCAAGACGTTCTGGCGCGCCATCTGGAGCATGCGGCGGTCATGACGGACGTGGAGCTGGAGGCGGAATTTTTCGCCCTGCGCACGACCTTCGGCGCGGCGGAGAAGAAGGCGCTGGAGGAGCTCGGGCGCCTGACCGCCGAAGCCGTCGAGCAGGCGGCTTTCGACGTCAGGCCCGGCGACACGGAATTCAAGATCGCCGGACGGCTGGCCTATCACTGCTACGAGCGGGAACTGGAACCCGTCGTGAATCTGATCGCCGCCGATGAACGGGTGTGGGAGCGGCGCCATCCGCTGCCGACGGGGAAGGCGGTGAGCCTGTACGCGATGCTGGTCGTCTGCGCCCGCAGGAACGGGCTGATCGCCTCGGCCACGCGGCTCGTCCACTTCGGCCCGGTTCCGGAGGATTTGCGCGCCCGCCATCGGGCGGTGGCGGAAATCGATGCCCGCATCATCGATGCGACCCGGCCGGGGGAATCGCTTGCCGGGCTGTACGGCAAACTGCGGGATTTCTATCGGGAAGCCGGGTATCCGGACGAGATCGACTGCCATCATCAGGGAGGTCTGACCGGCTATGCCACGCGGGAGCGGCTGGCGACGCCCGGCGCGTCCTTCACGGTGGCTCCCGGGCAGCTGTACGCCTGGAATCCGTCGATTGCCGGAGTGAAATCCGAGGACACGATGCTGGTCCTGGAAGACGGCAACGAGATTTTGACGCATACCGGCGCCTGGCCGATGGTGGAGGCGGAGGCGGGCGGACGCGTCATGAGACGTCCGGACATTCTGGTCAGAAGGATCTGAGTCGTCATGGATCGGCCCGATCGGCAATGATCAATGATGATCGGCATTGCCCAAAAAAGATCATGATGATATTATTATAACAAAAGAAACATCATGACCTAATCCGACGGGAGTGTGGCCTCAGGTGCAAAAACCATTCAAGGTGGCGGTGCTGGGCGCCGGAGACATGGGGAAAAACCATATCCGCGGCTGGACGCTGGCCGGCCACGAAGTGGTCTCGGTGACCGATCTCAACCCGCAAGCCGCCAGGGAAGCGGCCGTCATGATGAATCTGGATCACGTGACGATTTATCAGGATTACCGGGAAGCGATCGCGGACCCGCGGGTGGACATCGTCTCGGTTGCACTGCCGCTCGTCGAGCATGCACCGGCGACGATTCTGGCGGCGGAGCACGGCAAGCATGTCTTCTGCGAGAAACCGCTGGCCAGTTCCATCGAGGAAGGCATCCGCATGCGGGAGGCGGTGGAGAAGGCCGGTGTCCGCTTCGCCATCGGATTCCAGCGGAATCTGGCGCACGGTGTGGAGCTCGTCAAAACCTGGGCGCGGGAAGGAAAATTCGGCCGCCCCATGGTGATCAGCTCCGACCTGCTCCAGGAAGTTCGGCCGAAGCGGATCATGCACGACAAATTCGGCAACCAGGGCCCGGTGGTCGATACGCTCTGTCACTTTCTGTTGATGTGGCAGACGATCCTGGAGGCCAAACCGGTGCGGATTTACGCCCGCGGCGGCGTGTACGCCAAGGGGCGCCCGGAGATCGCCCACTTCCGCGAGCTGGCCGTCGACACCGCGGTGGTGACGGTGGAATACGACACGGGCGACATCGGCACGATGACGATCTCGTGGTGTCTGGCGAAGGACACGAAGATGCGGCCGCGTCCGGACCGGATTTTCGGACCGAAGGGCGGGGCGGAAGGCAAGTTCAACACCTTCGGCGCCGACGCCGGAACGGAGATCGTGCTCCTCGAGGGCGACGGTGAGGAGCGCGTGCCGTTGGAGCAGCGGGATCTGTTCCGCATCGAGATGGAGCTGTTCGCCCGGGCGATTCTCGAGAACAAGCCGGTGCCGTACGGATTTGAAACGGGCCTGGAGATGCTGCGGCTCTCCCATGCGGTGCTCGAGTCGATCGAAACGGGCAAAGTCGTGGAACTGACTTGAGAGCGGAGGGAACGACATGAAAATCGGCTTCTATCATTCCTGTTTCAACCATTGGGAGTTGGAGAGAACCTTCGCCTGGGCGAAAGAGAACGGATTTTACGGCATCGAGCTGCATGGCGGGCCGCGCTACAAGTTCATCGACTGGAAGGAACTGGCCGAAGGCCGGAACACCGGTGAGTTCGCACGCCTCCAGGAGAAGTACGAAATGCCGATCACGGGCATCATGTACGGCGCGCTGAACTACCTGTCGCCGGATCCGGCGGAGCGCGAGCGGGCAAGGGAAACGCTCGGCATTCTGCTGAAGGCGGCGGCGAACACGGGGATCCGGGTCGTGTCCACGTTCACCGGCCGCGACCCGATGAAGACGATCGAGGAAAATCTGGACCTGTTCGAGCGGGAGTTTCCGCGGATCGCGGAAATGGCGGAAAAGCTCGGCGTGACGCTGGCCTTCGAGAACTGCCCGATGTACGAGTTCTGGCCGCCGGTGTACAACATCGCCGTGTCGCCTTTTCTATGGAAGGAACTGTTCACCCGGGTGCCCTCGAAGGCGTTCGGCCTGAACATCGACCCGTCCCATCTCGTCTGGCAGGGGATTGACTGCGCGCAGGCGGTGCTGGATTTCAGGGAGCGCATCGTGCTGGCGCAGGCGAAGGACACGGAGGTGCTGCCGAACGTGCTCCGGGATCAGGGGATGCTGACGATGAAATGGTGGCGCCACCGCATTCCCGGACAGGGGGACGTGGACTGGAACAAGTTCGTCACCGCCCTGCACGAAATCGGTTACGACGGCGTGCTCAGCATCGAACATGAGGATCCGATCTGGACCGGCACGGACGAGAAGGTGCAGAAAGGTTTGCTCCTCGCCAAAAAGCATCTCGAACAATTCGTGTGAACGGGGTGACCCCATGTTTGCCGCCACAATCGCCTATTTTCCCATCGGCAGAAAAACGTTCGACATGGAAGCGGCGGAACGCCTGTTCCGGGAATCCGAAGAACTGCTCAGGGGAATGGCCGACCGGGTGCTGAGCCCCGGCGCCGTGCTGACATCCGTCGAGGAGCTCACCGCCTGGATGGACGGCATCCGGGGGGAGAAACCCGATCTCGTCGTGTACCAGTCCCTCACGTTCGCGGATGCGGAGTTCATCGCGGCCATTGCCGGACACTTCCCGGCCGAAGTGCTCGTCTGGTCCGTGCGCGAGCCGTCCGTCGGCGGCCGGCTCCGGCTGAATTCGCTCACCGGCGGCAACAGCACCTGCAACGCTCTCCGGATGATGGGTCGGAAATACGACTTCATCCTCGGCAATCCGGACGAACCCCGCGTGGGCCGTCGTTTGCGGGTGAAGCTCAGGGCCGCCGAGACGGTGCGCAAGCTGCGCGGGCTCACGGTCGGCGTGGTCGGCGATCATCCTCCGGGCTTCTTCTTCTCCGGCGCGGATGAGCTGGAGCTGAGAAACCGGTTCGGCATCCGCCTGCACCGCCTCGATCTCTACCGGCTGTTCCGCGAGTCGCGGGATGTGCCCGAAGAGCGGTACTTGCCGTTGATCGCGGCGGCCGCAAGCGGGGTGACCGGTCTGGACGCGGGAGCGGAAACGACCGTCCGCTACGCGCAATTTGCCGCGGCGCTCAAGGACCATGTCGCACGGCTCGGCATCCGGGCGACGGCGATCCGCTGCTGGCCGGATTTCTTCACGGAACTGGGCGCGGCCGCCTGCTCGACGCTGTCCCTGTTCACGGAAGAGGGCGTCGTGTCGTCGTGCGAGGCGGATATCCTCGGCGCCGTCACGATGTACATCCAGCGGGAGCTGAGCGGCGGATCGCCGCCGTATCTGGGCGACCTCGTGCACGTGGACGAAGCCGAGAACAGCGTCACCTTCTGGCATTGCGGAGCGGGCGCCTGGTCGCTGGCCAATCCGGCGACGGGGGCGAGAGCCGGCGTGCATCCGAACCGCAAGCTCGGCTTCACCCTGGAATTCGGCCTGAAGCCCGGACCGGTGACCATCGCGAGGCTCGGGAAGACGAACGCGGGATACCGGATGCTGATCATGAAGGGAGAGGTATTGGACCGTCCCCAGGCGTTCTTCGGCACTTCCGGCGAAGTGCGCTTGTCCGGCAACGTATCGGAGATCGTGCACGCGCTCATGAAGGAAGGCTTCGAGCCGCACTATTCCCTGGTGTATGCCGACATCGCCGAAGAACTGATGGAACTGTGCGGGCAACTGGGCATCGAAGCCGTGAACTACACGTGACGGAGAGGCAACGTATGAATGCACACAACAAACCGAAGGTGGCGATCGGGCAGGCGGGCGGCCCCACTTCCGTCGTCAATGCCAGTCTGGTCGGCTTTCTGGAGGAAGCGCGGGACCACTTCCGGGTGTTCGGCATCGTGAACGCCCTGCAGGGATTGGTCGAAGACTGGCTCGTCGAAGTGGACGACCAGGTGTACGGGAAAATCCGGGAGTACTTCCGCATTCCGGGGTCCGTGCTCGGATCGGGCCGCCGGCACATGGCGCCCGGCGACTTCGCCGCAGCCGTCGACCATCTGCGCAAGCGGGACATCCACCATCTCGTGCTGATCGGCGGCAACGGGACGATGTACGCCTGCCGGCAGATGGAACTGGCGGCGCAGGCCGCCGGCTATGACCTGACGGTGATCGGCATCCCGAAGACCGTCGACAACGACCTGCTCGAGACCGACCACACCCCTGGATACGGCAGCGCCGCCCGGTATGTGGCGGCGTCGGTCCGCGACATCGGGGAAGATTTGAAGGCGATGCAAAACTTCGAGACGGTCCGCATCATCGAGACGATGGGCCGGAACGTGGGATGGCTGGCGGCTTCCAGCCTGCTGCTCAAGGAAGCGGAGCATCATCCGCCGCATTTCGTGTATGTGCCCGAGCGTCCGCTGGTGCTGGACCGGTTCCTGGGCGACGTGGAGCGGGCCGTGTCGCGGTTCGGATATGCCATGGTCGTCATCAGCGAAGGCGTCCGGGACTTGAGCGGCCAGGTCCTGTCCCGGATCGCCCTGAACCGGGATGCGAACAGCACGGTTCTGGGCGGCGCCTCCAAATATCTGGCCAACCAGGTGGCCCGGCATCTGAACCTGCCCGTCCGCGCGGAATTGCTCGGCATGAACCAGCGCTGTTTTGCCGCGATGGCATCCGCCGCCGACCGCATGGAGGCGGAACTGTTGGGCCGGGAGGCCGTCCGGCTGCTCCGGCGGGGCGAGTCGGGCGTCATGCTGACGCTGGTCAGGGACGAGGCATCCGGTGCAGCGGGCCTGCCGTTCCGCGTCGGAAGCTGCCCGCTGGAACGGGTGGCGGGCAAGGAGCGGCCGCTGCCCGACGACGTCCTGAACGAAGACGGGACGCAGGCAAGCGCCGCGTTCAAGGCCTGGCTCCGGCAGCTGGCCGGCGATGACCTCAAGGCTTATCCCGGCTGGTCGTTCATGCCCGGACGGGTCGGGGGCAGAGGGGGTGTCCGTCGAATATGATCCAGTGGTGCACCGGCAGCGAAATGCTCGCCAGGGCGAGGGCGGAAGGCTACGCGGTCGGCGCCTTCAGCGCGCACAACGCCGAGATGGTCCAGGCCATCCTGTGGGCGGCGGCCGAAGAGCGGGCGCCGGTCATGATCCAGGTGGGCCAGCGCGCCATCCGCTACATGGGCATGGAGCCGATGATGCGGATGATCGAGGCGTTCGGCCGGGAGGTGGACGCCACGGTCGCCGTCCATCTCGATCACGGCAACGGATTCGGGCAGGCGATGCAGGCGATCCGGCTCGGCTTCCAGTCGGTCATGTATGACGGATCGCATCTGCCGATCGAAGAGAACATCGCGATCACCCGGAAAGTGGCCGAAGCCGCCCATGCCGTCGGGGTCTCGGTGGAGGGCGAGATCGGCGTCATCGGGGGAACGGAAGACGACATCACCGTGGACGAGGAAGAGGCGCGGCTCACCCGGGTCGAGGAAGCGGTGCGCTTCGCGGAGGAGACGGGCGTCGATTCCCTCGCGGTGGCGATCGGCACCGCCCACGGATTTTACAAGGGTGAGCCGAAGCTCCATTTCGACCGTCTGGACGACATCCGCCGGGCGGTCGGGCTGCCGCTCGTGCTGCACGGCGGCTCGGGCGTGCCGGACGACCAGATCCGGCGGGCGATATCCCTCGGCATCGCCAAGATCAACGTGGACACCGAACTGAGGCAGGCGTTTACCGATGCCGCCCGCGGCGTCTGGTCCGACGATCCGGAGCAGTACCACGTGGCCGTGGCGCTGGGGGCGGCGAGGGAAGCGGTCAAGCGGAAAGTGCAGGAGAAAATCCGCCTGTTCGGCAGCAGCGGGAAAGCCTGAGCGAATCAACGGCACTTGCATGTGCCTGGATGAAAGGGGCGAATGCAGGGATGAACGGGCTCATGTACATCGGCGGTGAATGGAGGGAGGCGATATCGGGGCAGCGCAGGGAGGTGCGCAATCCAGCCACCGGCGAAACGGTGGGAAGCGTGCCGGTGTGCGGCAGGGAAGACGTGGCCGCCGCCATCGACGCCGCGCATGCCGCCTTCCGGCCGTGGGCGGATTTGACGGCGCAGGAGCGGTCCGAACCCCTCCGCAGGGCGTTCGAGATCCTGGTGGAGCGGAAGGACGAGATCGCCCGGATCATGACGCTGGAACAGGGGAAACCGCTCGCCGAGGCGAAGGCCGAGGTGCTGTTCGCGGCCGAGTTCCTGCGCTGGTACAGCGAAGAGGCGAAGCGGGTATACGGCGAGACGATTCCCGCCTCCGCGCCGCACAAACGCATTCTGGTCATCCGCCAGCCGGTCGGCGTCGTGGGGGCGATCACCCCTTGGAACTTCCCGGTCTCCATGCTGACCCGCAAGATTGCGCCGGCGCTGGCGGCGGGGTGCACCGTCGTGCTGAAGCCGGCCGATTACACGCCCCTGTCCGCGGTGGCCCTGTTCCGGGTGCTGGAGGACGCGGGATTTCCGCCGGGCGTCGTGAATCTCGTCACCGGCAAGGGAAGCGTGGTCGGGGCGGAGTTTCTGGAAAACCCCAAACTGGGCAAAATCACCTTCACCGGTTCCACGGAAGTCGGCAAACAATTGATCGAAGGTTCGGCAAAATACGTGAAGCGCATATCCATGGAACTTGGCGGCCATGCGCCGTTCATCGTCTTCGAGGACGCCGACCTGGAGCAGACGGTGGACGCGTGCATCGCCAGCAAGTTCCGGAATGCGGGTCAGACGTGCATCTGCGCCAACCGCATTTACGTGCAGGATACGATCATGGACCGTTTTGCCGCCATGCTCGCCGGGAAGGTGAAGGCGCTCAAGGTCGGCAACGGCATGGAACCGGGCGTGGACATCGGACCGCTGATCGATTGGGAAGCGCTGGAGAAGGTGGAGCAACAGGTGCAGGACGCCCTCTCGAAGGGGGCGAAGCTGGAGGCCGGCGGCAGGCGGTATGTGCGCGAAGGGCTGAACGGCGCTTTCTATGAACCGACGGTGCTCAGCCATGTCGACGAGTCAATGGACATTTGCTCGGTCGAGACCTTCGGACCGGTGGCGCCGCTGATCGCCTTCCGCACGGAAGAGGAAGTGATCGCCAAGGCCAACGCCACCGAATACGGGCTGGCCTCCTACGTGTTCACCCGGGATCTGGGACGGGCGTTCCGCGTCTCGGAACGGCTGGAATACGGCATCGTCGGCGTGAACGATCCGCTTCCCTCCGTGGCGCAGGCTCCCTTCGGCGGATGGAAGGAAAGCGGATTGGGCCGCGAGGGCGGCCGGCACGGTCTGGAAGCCTTCCTGGAGATCAAATACATTTCCCTCGGATTGAACGGGTAACGGGTTTCTGATCTCGAAGGGGAGGCGATGCCGGAACAGAAGGGCCTGTCGAGCGATTCAACCGATCATGAATTTCATGAATCAGAATAAGGATCGAATCCGATGCAAAATGCCGCTGCATGCCAGACTGATGGAAACGGAGGGACTCGGGACATGCACAAATTTCTCATCCACCACAAGGAGGACCACGTCGGGGTGGCCACGTCGGACATCGCCGCGGGCGAGACGGTGATCGGCGTGTTCATGGAAGATGATTCGACGATCGAGGTAAAGGCCAACGCGGACATTCCCCTCGGCCACAAGATCGCAATCCGCGACGCCGCCCCGAAGGAGAAGGTGCTGAAGTACGGTCTGCCGATCGGCCATGCGCCGGAAGGGTTCCGCAAGGGCGACTACGTGCATACGCACAATCTCAAGACGCTGAGGTGGTAACAGATGCGGCAATTGTACGGTTACAGGCGAGAAAACGGCAAGGTGGGCATCCGCAATCATGTGATCGTGCTTCCCGTCGACGACATTTCCAACGCCGCCTGCGAGGCGGTCGCCAGGAACATCCAGGGCGTGCTGGCGCTGCCCCACTCGTACGGGCGGCTGCAGTACGGCAAGGATCTGGATTTGCACTTCCGCACGATGATCGGTACGGGCGCCAATCCGAACGTCGCCGCCGCCATCGTGATCGGCATCGAACCGAACTGGACGAACATCGTGGCCGAAGGGATCGCGAAGACGGGCAAACCCGTCGCGGCGTTCTCCATCGAACGGGTGGGGGACCTGGAGACGATCCGCCGCGCTTCCCTGAAGGCGAAGGAATTCGTGCAATGGGCTTCCGAACTGCAGCGCGAGCCGATCGAGCTGAAGGACTTGACCGTCAGCATCAAGTGCGGCGAATCGGACACGACGACCGGTCTGGCTTCCTGCCCGACGGTGGCGCAGGCGGTGGACCGCCTCGTGGACGCCGGGGCGACCGTCATCTTCGGCGAGACGTCGGAGCTGACCGGCGGCGAGCATCTGATCGCCGACCGCTGCGCCACGCCGGAACTGCGCGAGAAATTCATGGCGCTCTATAACGACTATGTCGGGGAAATCCTGTCCTCCGGCGTCGATCTGCTCGGTTCCCAGCCGACCCAGGGCAACATCATCGGCGGCCTGTCCACCATCGAAGAGAAGGCCCTCGGCAACATCGCCAAGACGGGCACGAAAAAGATCATCGGCGTGCTCGAATCCGCCGAAGCGCCGAACAACGGCCCGGGGCTCTATTTCATGGACACGTCCTCCGCGGCCGCGGAGTGCATCACGCTGATGGCGGCCGGCGGCGCGGTGGTCCACTTCTTCCCGACCGGCCAGGGGAACATCATCGGCAACCCGATCGAACCGGTCATCAAGGTGACGGCCAACCCGATCACGGCGAGCACCATGAGCGAACACATCGACGTGGACGTGAGCGGTCTGCTCAGCCGCGAGATCAATCTGACCCAGGCCGGCGACCTGCTGATGGATTACCTGTGCCGCGTCGTGAACGGACGGTTCACCGCCGCCGAGGCGCTCGGACATCGGGAATTCGTCATGACGAAGCTCTACCGGAGCGCGTGAACAAGGTCATCACGTCATGGGGTTGGATGCCGGACGGCATCCAACCCCCGTTTTCGGGAGGTGACGCGTGGTGTCGGGCGAATCGACGTCCGGCCGCTGGCGGCCTGACGATCTGGACGCCTTCTGCCGGCAGGTGTTCATGAAACTCGGCATGCCGGAACAGGATGCCGCGATCGCCGCGGAATCCCTCGTCAGGGCGGACCTGGAGGGGAATGAAGGCCACGGCATCAGCCGGCTGCCGATCTACGCGAAGCGGATGAAGGAAGGGCGCATCTCGCCCAACCCGGCCATCGGGTATGAGACGGCGGGGGCCGTGCTGAAGGTGGACGGCGGCAACGGGCTCGGCCAGGTCGTCTCCCGCCGGGCGCTGGAGAAGGCCGTGCCGCTGGCGAGGAGCTACGGACTGGCGGGCGTCTTCATCCGCAGGAGCAATCACTTCGGCACGGCCGCGTATTACTGCCAGTACGCCGCAAGCTGCGGCATGGCGCTCGTGGCCATGACCAATTCGCCCCCGGGCATCCCCCCGTGGGGCGGCCGCAAGGCGTTCTTCGGGACGAATCCGATCGCCTTCGGTTTCCCGGTGCGGAGCGGCCCGCCGGTGATCGTCGACATGTCCTCGAGCGTCGTGGCGCGGGGCAAGATCATCCTCGCGAACAAACTCGGGCAGCCGATCCCCCCGGGATGGGCGATTGACGAAGAGGGCCGGGAGACGACCGATCCGGCCGCGGCGCTCAAGGGTGCCGTTCTCCCCGTCGGCGGGGCGAAGGGATACGCCCTGGCCATGGCCGTCGAAATCATGTGCGGGCTGCTCGGCGAGGCGGCCTACGGCCCGCACGTCAACAATCTGTACAAGGACGGGGACGGCGAGGCCGACGTCGGCCACAGTTTCCTGCTCCTCGACCCGTCCAAATGGCTCGACATGGACGCGTATTACGCGCGGATGGAGACCTTCCTGCGGGAAGTGAAGGCCGTGCCGCGCGCCGCCGGCGTGGAGGAGATCTTCTACCCGGGCGAGCGGCGCCATGCGAAGCATGAGGCGCGTTCGCGGGACGGGCTGGACCTGCCGCGGGAAGTGGAGCAGGAACTCAGGCGTTTGGGGGAAGCGTTGGGAGTTTCTTTTCCGAAAGAGGGACGGGCCGGATGAAAGTGCTGATAACCGAATTGAACTGGCCGATCGGCATCGAACTGCTCGAAGCAAAGGGATGGGACGTGCACTATGATCCCGGGCTCTGGAAGGACCGGGAGGCGCTCCTGGAGCTGATCCCGTCGGCCGATGCGCTGATCGTGCGCAACCAGACCCGGGTCGACGCCGAGCTGATCGGCCGGGGCGGGCGGCTCAAGGTGATCGGCCGGCTCGGCGTCGGGCTGGACAACATCGACCTCGGGGCGGCCGCGGAGCGGAACATCCCCGTCGTATACGGCCGCAACGCCAACGCGGCTTCCGTGGCGGAATACGTGTTCGCCGCGATGTTCGCGTTCGTCCGGAGGATCGGGGATGCCGCCGCCGATGTCCGGTCGGGCGGATGGGACCGGAGGGGATTCACCGGCGTCGAACTGGCGGGCAAGACGCTGGGGCTCATCGGCGTCGGCGAGATCGGCCACCGCGTGGCTGTCCGGGCGAAGGCGTTCGGCATGAACGTGATCGGGTACGATCCGTTCGTCGCGCCCTATGATTTCCCCGCGGCGGAGACGGGCATCTCGCTCGCGGATCTGGACCGGGTGCTGGCGGAATCCGATTTTCTCAGCGTCCACGTGCCGCTGACGCGCGAGACGCGCAACATGCTCGACATGGGCGCGTTCCGGAAAATGAAGCGCGGAGCGGTGCTCATCAACAGCGCGCGCGGCGGCGTCGTGAACGAAGCGGATCTGAACGAGGCGCTCGCATCCGGCGCCATCGCCGGAGCGGTGCTGGATGTGCTGGAGACGGAACCTCCGGCGAAGGATCACCCGCTGCTGAAGCGGGACAACTGCCTGATCACGCCGCACATCGCCGGACTGACGGAGGAGTCCCAGTCGCGCACGGCCGAGCTGGTATCCCGGGAAGTCATCCGTGAGCTCGAAGGGCGGGTCTCGCTGTGCAGGGTTCCTTCAGGCCGGAGCCGATGAAAGGGCTGCGAGCCGCCGTCGCCGTGCCCGGCGGATGGCTTGCGGGCGGATGGAAGGGATGGTGCAGGGGGGTCCTCCTGACGGTCATCCTCGCGGTGCTGGCCGGCCAGATCGCCCGGCTCCCCCTGTTCTCCGTCATGGGTGTCATGGTCATCTCCATCCTGCTCGGCACCTTGTGGAAGACCGCGATGGATGTGCCCGCGGACGCGCCGGCCGGCATCGCCTTCAGCAGCAAATATCTGCTCAGGACCGGCATCGTGCTGATGGGGCTGCGCCTCGATCTGCAGCAGATTTGGCAGGCGGGAACGGCGGTCGTCTGGATCGACGTCATCGTGATCGCGTTCACGCTGGCGTTCATGCTGGGGCTCGGCCGCCTGCTGTCGGTGGAACGCACGCTGTCGGCCCTCATCGCCGTCGGCACGGCCGTGTGCGGCGCCGCGGCCATCGCGGCGGTGGCGCCGCTCATCGGCGCAAGGAAGGAGACCACCGCGCTCTCCGTGGCCGGCATTGCGGTGCTCGGAACGGCCGGAGCGCTGGCGTACATTATCGCCTATCCGCATCTGGGGCTGGATCCTTACCTGTACGGCGTGCTGGCCGGTTCCACCCTGCATGAGCTGGCCCATGTCATCGCGGCCGCCGCGCCCGGCGGCGACGCGGGCGGCGAAGCCGCGATCGTCGTGAAACTGGGCCGGGTGGCCCTGCTCATGCCGGTTGCGCTGGTGCTCGGCCATGCGTTTCGCACGTCCCGGGCCGGCGGCGCCGGAGCGTCCGGCGCGGAGCCGGGGCGTGGGAACGCCGGCGGGCGTCTTTCCGGATGGCGGCGTCTGCCCGTGCCGTGGTTCATTTTCGGATTTCTGGCCATGAGCGTCGTCAAGACGCTGGGCGTCCTGCCGGAGACGATGGTCCGGAATCTGATCGGACTCAGCGTGTTCCTGATGTCGGCGGCGATGGCCGGGCTCGGCCTCGGCATCCGCTTCGCCGATTTCCGCCGGCTCGGCCTCCGGGCCGTCACCGCGGCCGTCGCCGGCTTTGCGGCGCTTTCGGGGCTCGGCTTCGGGCTGATCCGCCTGTTTTATTGAACGGCGGACGATGGACGGCTGCGGGCAAAATAAAAAAACTATGAAAATGCCCGCTGCGGATTACGCATCCGAAAGGGCGGTTCCGGCTGTCGGACAGGCTGCGCGGGCCGCCTTTTTTGTGCGCCGGCTACGGATGTGCCGGTTTTCGTCACCCCCGGGTGCCGGTTTCCGAAGGGGCGGACGTGCGAAATCCGCCGTTCGGCGGCGCACGGATGGCCGCTGGCGGAACGCGGAACCGTCAGCGGCCTTGTCATGCCGCACGGGCCGGATCTGACGGCAGGACGATACATCGAACCGTTCAAGCGCCGGAACCCGGCCGGGCCGGCATTCACGCGATCCCGTTCGTCAGCGCGCCGAGGCGCTCGATTTCCACCGTTACCGTGTCGCCCGCCCGAAGGTACGGCGTTCCGGGCAGCCCCATCGCCACGCCGGAGGGTGTCCCCGTCAGAATGATGTCGCCGGGCTCGAGCGTGAAGTAACGCGAGATGTACGCGATCAGTTCGGCGCAGCCGAAGATCATGTCACCCGTGTCGGCCTGCTGGCGGACCTCGCCGTTCACGATCGAGCGGATCGCGAGCCGCTGCGGATCGCCGACTTCGTCCGCGGTGACAAGGTACGGCCCGATCGGGCAAAAGCCGTCGCCCGTCTTGCCGAGCAGCCACTGGGACGTGCGGTTCTGCAGGTCGCGCGCGGAGATGTCGTTGGCGCAGCAATAGCCGAACACATAATCCAGTGCCTCGGATTCCCGCACTCCGCTCGCACGCCGACCGATCACGACGCACAGCTCCGCCTCGTAATCGAGCTGATCGGTCAGATGCGTCCCGCGGACCGGCCGCAGATGCGCGTTCAGCGCGTTCGCGAACTTGCCGAACAGCACGGGCGTCTCCGGCGGCGTCAGGTTCATCTCCGCGGCGTGCGCGCGATAGTTGACGCCGACGCAGATGATTTTGCCCGGCGCGGGCACGCAGGGCCCCCATTCGACCCGGTCCTCTGCCACCCAATACGGTGCATCGGCCGAAGCCGGACACGCTTCCAGCAGTTGCGCCAGCGCGGCGATTCCGGCATCGCCCGCGCGGATCGCGGCCATCGGATCGGTCGGCGCGTCGGCGGCAAAGCCGCGTACGCTCCGGAGCGCTTCCTTCACGTCCAAAATGCCGTCCGCCGCCTTTACGCCCAGCCGGAGCTCGCCTTCTCTCGTCAGCGTCACCAGTTTCATTCGATCTTCTTCTCCTTTCCGTTCCGCCGCAAGCGGCCGTCGTTCGCCGGGAACCGGACAGCCCGCGTCCGGGTCTCACTATTAACAATAACCAAAAAACGGCTGGCAGCAACGGATTCGGGTCCCGGAATGCCGTCTGCAATCGGGGATACCGATGCAAGAGAGGAATTCCCGCCCGCCGCGTTGAATGTTGACAGAAATCTGGATCCAAGGGAGTCGATGCCGGTGAGCGAGAAGAAAATTCTTCTGTCCGAACGCGAGATTCCGACGCACTGGTACAACATCGTGGCGGACATGCCGAATCCGCCGAAGCCGCCGCTGAACCCGGCGACCGGGAAGCCGGCCGGTCCGGAGGATCTCCGGGCGATCTTCCCGATGGAGCTGATCCGGCAGGAGGCGTCCCGGGAGCGGTGGATCGAAATTCCGGAGGAGGTGCGCGAGCTGTACAAAATCTGGCGCCCGACGCCGCTCGTCCGCGCGCTGAATCTGGAGAAGGAGCTGGATACGCCGGCGCACATTTACTACAAATATGAAGGCGTATCCCCGGCGGGCAGCCACAAGCTCAACACCGCGATTCCGCAGGCCTACTACAACAAGAAGGAAGGCATCCGGCGGCTCACGACGGAGACCGGCGCCGGCCAGTGGGGTTCGTCGATCAGCATGGCCTGCCGGTTCTTCGGGCTCGAATGCATGGTCTACATGGTGAAGGTCAGCTACAACCAGAAGCCGTACCGCCGCATTCTGATGAATGCGTTCGGCGCCACGGTCGTCGCGAGCCCTTCGGAGCTGACGGAGGCGGGGCGCGCCGTGCTTGCCGCCGACCCGGACTCGAACGGATCGCTCGGCATCGCGATCAGCGAGGCGGTGGAGGACGCGGCGAAGCGCGACGACACGAACTACTCGCTCGGCAGTGTGCTGAACCATGTCTGCCTGCACCAGACGATCATCGGCCAGGAGGCGAAGCTGCAGCTCGAGAAGGCCGGCGAATATCCCGACGTGGTGCTTGCGAGCTGCGGCGGCGGTTCGAACTTCGCGGGGATCGCGTTCCCGTTCCTGAAGGACAAGCTGACGGAAGGACGGAACGTCCGCCTCGTCGCCGTCGAACCGTCGGCCTGCCCGACGCTGACGCGCGGCGCGTTCGCTTACGATTACGGCGACGTGGCGAAGATGACGCCGCTCCTCATGATGTACACGCTCGGCCACGAGTTCATGCCCCCGGGCATCCACGCGGGCGGGCTGCGCTATCACGGCGACTCGCCGCTCGTGAGCCAGCTCTACCATGACGGGCTGATCGAGGCGGTCGCGTACGACCAGACCCGCGTGTTCGAGGCGGCCGTGCAGTTCGCCCGGACCGAAGGCTTCCTGCCGGCGCCGGAATCGGCGCACGCGGTGCGCGGTGCGATCGACGAGGCGCTGCGCGCGAAGGAGGCCGGGGAGAAGCGGGTCATCCTGTTCAATCTGTCGGGTCACGGCCATTTCGACATGTCGGCGTACGAGTCGTATCTGTCCGGCGCGCTGCAGGATGTGCCGTATTCGGAGGAAGCGCTGCGGGAGAGCCTGAGCCGGCTGCCCGTGGTGTGACGGACCGGGCTGGCGGGAACGCCGGAGAGGCTGTGCTGGATAAAAGCGGCGCCGGCAGGTCCGACGGTCGAAGGGCCGCTCGTCGGAAGCCGGCCGGCGCCGCAAGAACAAGGTTCTGACAATGGGATATCGAAATGCAAATTAATAACATTTCACCCAAGGATATCATTTGACGATCGCCGGATATTCCTTTTATCATAGTCTTTGTTACTTCATATTGCATGGATGTTAGCGTTTTCAATCTTGCGAAACGTCCGGGCATGCGAGGAGCAGTGAGAGATATGAGAAAAGCGGGACATCTCTTGATGATCGTTTTGCTTGCGGTCGCGCTGGCCGCTTGCGGATCGGGCAAAAAAGACAATGAAGGTTCCGGCAACGGCGCGAACTCGACCGGCGCCGCGGGATCCAACACGGAGCAATCGTCCGGAAATGCGGGACAATCCGAAGGCTCCGGCGATTCCGGAGATTCGGGCCAATCGTACCGAATCGCGATTTCCCAGATTGTCGAGCACCCGTCGCTGGACGCGACCCGCGAAGGGTTCCTGGCGGCGCTGAAGGACGCCGGCATCGAAGAGGGCGTCAACCTGACGGTTGACTACAACAACGCGCAGGGCGATCCGACGAACAACCTGTCGATCGCGCAGAAGATTGCGGCGGACCCGAACGACCTGGTGCTGGCGATCGCGACGCCGTCGGCGCAGGCGGTGGCGCAGCATGTGAAGGATGTGCCGGTGCTGTTCGCGGCCGTCACCGATCCGCTGGGCGCGAATCTTGTGGACAATCTGGAAGCGCCGAGCGGCAACGTGACCGGTGCTTCGGATACGAACCCGGAAGCCGTCCGGAAGCTCATGGACTTCATCGCGGAGTATCTCCCGGATGTCAAGACGGTCGGCATCATCATCAACGAGGGCGAGCAGAATGCCGTCGTCATGGCCGAGAACGCCGAGCAGCAGCTCGCGACGCACGGCATCCAGACGGTGAGGGCCGCCGTCGCGAACACGTCCGAGGTGAAGCAGGCCGCGGAATCGCTGGTCGGCCGGGCCGACGCGTTCTTCATCACGCTTGACAACACGGTCGTCAGCGGCGTCGACGCGATCATCCAGGTCGCGAACGAGCACGACATCCCGTTCTTCTCCAGCGACCGCGACACGGTCGAGCGCGGCGCGTTCGCAACCGTCGGGTTCAAGTACTACGACCACGGTTATCAGGCCGGACAGATGGCCGTCGAGATCCTGAAGAACGGCAAGAAGCCGTCCGAGCTTCCCGTATCCTTCCCGGACAAACTTGACTTTATCCTGAACCTGAAGGCGGCCGCCGAGCAGAACATCACCGTGACCGACGAGATGAAGGCTGTCGTGCAAGATCCGGCGAACAACATCATCGAGTAACGGTCGACAACGGGAGTGAGCGGTCTTTCGTTCACTCCTTTCGTATGTCAGGAGGACGAACACCATGTTTGGAGCACTGTGGAGTTCGATGCCCGGAGCGGTGGAACTGGGGCTCTTGTACGCGCTGATGGCGCTGGGCGTCTACATTACCTTCCGCATTCTCGACTTTCCGGACCTGACGGTCGACGGCAGCTTCACGACCGGCGGCGCGATCGCCGCGGTATTGATCACCGCCGGCTATCACCCGTGGCTGGCGACGGCGGCGGCGTTCGCGGGCGGACTGGCCGCCGGCGCGCTCACCGGCCTGCTGCATGCGAAGGGCAAGATCAACGGCCTCCTGTCCGGCATCCTGATGATGATCGCGCTCTATTCGATCAACCTCCGGATTCTGGGCCGTCCCAACGTGTCGCTGCTCGGAATGGACACGATTTTTCCGCGGGTCGGCAAGGATGAGAAATGGCTCCTCCTGCTTGTCATCGCGGTCGTGATCCTGATCATCAAGCTGCTGCTCGACGCGTTCCTCAAGACGGATCTCGGGCTGGCGCTGCGGGCGACCGGGGACAATGCGAAGATGATCGCCAGCTTCGGTGCGAACACGGACACGACGAAGATCATCGGCGTCAGCCTGTCCAACGGCCTCGTGGCGCTGTCCGGCGCGTTCATCGCGCAGCAGGGCGGCTTCGCCGACATCTCGATGGGGATCGGGATGATCGTCATCGGCCTCGCGTCCGTCATCATCGGCGAGGCGATCTTCGGCGCGAAGACGGTCTTCCGCGCGACGCTCGCGGTCGTGCTCGGCTCGATCGTCTACCGGATCGTCGTGGCGCTTGCGCTGCGCGTCGAGTGGCTGGAATCGTCGGACGTCAAACTGATCACGGCCATCATCGTCATCATCGCGCTGGTCTTGCCGACGGCGTCCCGCGCGTGGTCGGTACGGAAGACGGCCCGGAAGCGTTCGCGCGAGCTGGCGGGATCGGAGGGACGCTGATGCTCAGGCTGACGAACATTTACAAGCTGTTCAATCCGGGTTCGGTTGATGAAAAAACGGCGCTCGCCGGCATCAATCTGCAGCTCAATCCGGGCGACTTCGTGACCGTCATCGGCAGCAACGGCGCGGGCAAATCGACGCTCATGAACGTCATTTCCGGCGCGCTGCAGCCGGACATGGGCGAGGTCGTGATCGACGGCCGGGACGTTACCCGGATGCCCGAGTTCAGACGCAGCGCCTTCATCGGGCGCGTGTTCCAGGACCCGATGGCGGGCACCGCGCCGCGCATGACGATCGAGGAGAACCTCGCGATGGCCTGGAAACGGGGGCAGCCGAGGGGGCTGAAGTTCGGCGTGACCCGCCGGAAGCGGGAATTTTTCCGCGAGCAGCTCGCCCGGCTCGGCATCGGGCTCGAGAACCGGCTGTTCGCGAAGGTCGGCCTGCTGTCGGGCGGCGAACGGCAGGCGCTCAGCCTGCTGATGGCGACGTTCACGAATCCGCGCATCCTGCTGCTGGACGAGCACACGGCGGCGCTCGACCCGGCCCGCGCGGATCTGATCACGCGGCTCACGGAGACGATCGTCCGGGAGCAGAAGCTGACGACGCTGATGGTGACGCACAACATGGAGCAGGCCATCCGGCTCGGCAACCGGCTGATCATGATGGACAAGGGCCGGATCATACTGGATATCGATTCGGAGAAGAAGAAGACGCTCACCGTCGAGCGGCTGCTCGGCGAATTCGAACAGATCAGCGGGCACAAGCTGACCGATGACCGCATCGTGCTCGGGTGAGCGCGTCGCGTCGCACCCGGTGATCATGGAGCATGCCGAATCGGGGATGAAGGGAAGTACGGAATGGAACCGTTCGAACGCGGCAGGCTGCTGCTCAAGCTCATGCTCGTGCTGGCCCGGGACCGGCGCGCCATGCAGGGACGGATTCAGACGACGGGCTTTGTGCGGGAATACGGTGAACTGCCGCCGGACCTCGGCGTGATGACGCTGGGGCGGCTCGGCGACGACGAGATCGCCGCGCTCGCGGAGAGCGTCGGCATCCGGCCGGCGCCGGCGGGGGCGAAGTGCGATATCTTCATGAACGGGTACGGCTATCGGATCGAGTCGCTGGCGGCTTATCCGCCGGTGATCATCGACGATGTGGAACCGGACGGGCTGGCGGCGGCGTGCCGGTTGGCCGGCATTCCGGCGGACCGGCTCGGGGAGCGGCTCGAGGCCTGCCGGCAGGCGGCGGAGCGGCGGTCGACGCGCGCGCCGGTCCGAACGGAGACGGGCGCCATCCCGGGCGCAATCGGACCAGCGCCGTCCGAATCGGCGAACGCGCCGGCCGGGCCTGCGCATGCTCCGTCCGGCCCGGCGGCCGGACGGGAGGATGATCGGCCGGTTCCGGAGGCGGACGGCGGCCCCCGGCCGGCCCTGGAATCCGACGAAATCCGGATCGCGGACCCGGATTCGCCGCTGAAGGACGATCGGGAATGGCTCGCGCCGCTGATCGAATATTTCTGGTTCACGGGGTCCGAGCGCGGACGGTCGCATTTTCCGGCGGATTATCTGCTCGATTTCGACGATCCGCTCAACATGAACACCTGGCGCACGTTCGACAAACGTTACGCGGTCGAAGCGGTATGGGATCGCCTGGCGATCCGTATCGCGCGGGTCGGGCGGGACGGCGCGCCCCGGGAGGCCGTGCGGATCCGCGTCGTGTAATCCTTCCTTGCGGGGAGCGAAGCCCGGAGCCGGCGCCGAAGATCGGCGCCGGCGGAATGCCGGGCGATCGCCGATGCACCGGGGAGGTGTGAAGCGCGGGATCCGGGCGAACGCGCAGCCTCCGCCATCGGGAACCGAAAAAACGGCCACGAAACGCAAAAATGCACCTGTTTCGGCGCGATACCAAACCACTGCCGAAATCGGGTGCATTTTTTTGCGCTGCGTCGGGAAGGATGGCGTCCGGAGGTTTCGTTCATCAATGCGCCGCTTTCTTCCGGAAATTGCTGCCGGTCACTTCCGCGATGTTCTCGATCGCGACAAGGGCCCTCGGATCCAGCTCGTACACGATCTCGCGCAGGTCGCTCAGCTCGATCCGGCTGACGATGATGTAGATGATCTTCTTGCGCTCGCCCGAGAACGCTCCCTCGCCGTAGATGAAGGTCAGGCCCCGGCCGAGCTTCCGGGACAACGCCTCCGCGATCGGGTCCGGATTGTCCGAGATGATCGTGACCGACTTCATCTCTTCCATGCCCTCGACGACGATGTCGATCATCTTGAATGCGATGAAATACGTAATGATGGAGTACATCGCCGTCTCCAGGCTGAAGACGAGCATCGCCGCCAGCAGGAAAATGAACACGTTGATGACCATGATGAACTGGCCGACGGAGACCGGCTTCTTCCTGCTGACGAGGATGGCGAGAATCTCCGTGCCGTCCAGCGCGCCGCCGGTGCGGATGACGAGGCCGACGCCCGCGCCGAGGATGACCGCGCCGACGATCGTGGCCAGGAACTTGTCGTCCGTGATCGGCTCGAAATGGTGCAGGTAGGCGGTGACCGCCGAGAGGATGACGACGCCGAACAGGGTGTGGAACGTGAACCGCAGCCCCAGCTTGCGGAAGCCGATGTAGAGGAACGGCAGATTGAAGAGCACGATGAAGATGCTCATCGGCACCTTGAACAGCGCGGCCGCGATGATCGACAGGCCGATGACGCCGCCGTCCAGAATGTCGTTCGGCACGAGGAACAGCTCGAGCCCGATGCCCGCGATGACGGCCCCGACGGCGATCATCAGCAGCTGCTGCGCCTCGTGCAGCACTTTCTTCTTCTTCTCAACAGCCATATGTGCGATCAGCCCCAATGCAGATTCGCCCGCAGGACAAACCGTAAAATGGCGGACATGAAAATTATACACACAGCAAACCGCGCGTTCAAAGCAAAATTGATCCGGCCGGTACCAAAAGAGGAGACAACAGGTCAAGGCCCGCCGCTTTACTTTTCATCGTTTAACTGTTATATTACGAATATAACAGATATAGCATGATGGGTGGTGGCGGACATGCTGATCCGCATCGATTACCAGTCGGAAGTGCCGATCTATGTGCAGCTCACGAACCAGATCATCGAGGGCATGGCGTCCGGCGCGCTCAAGCCCGGGGAGCCGCTTCCGTCGGTGCGGGCGCTGGCCGCGGATCTGGGCATCAACCTGCACACCGTGAACAAGGCGTACACCCATCTGAAGCAGGAAGGGTTCATCCAGGTGCACCGGCAGCGCGGCGCGATCGTCCGGCCGGACCCGATGCCCCCTGCCGACGACGCGTTCCGCGGCAGGCTCGAGGCGCAGCTGCGACCGTTCGTCGCCGAAGCGGTCTGCCGCCGGATGGAGGAGGACGATTTCCTCGACGTGTGCCGACGCCTTTACAGGCAATTCACCCGGAAGGAGGAATCCTGACGTGAACGGATATACATTCGCCATCGTCATGCTGCTCGTCGTGACGCTGCCGCTCGGCGCGATCATCACGTTCATCCCGTACCTCACGAGAAGGACGGAAAGCTTCGGCGTGTCGATCGAGGCGAAATATTACGACGATCCCGAGATTGCCGGCATGCGCCGGACCTATGCGACGGTGACGGGGCTGGTCAGCCTGATCGCCCTCATCGCCGGCCTCGCCGCCGCCCTGTCACTGGATGCGGAACGGCATCTCGGCTGGCTGCTGCCGTCGGTGGTCTGCGCCATGCTGGGCGCGCATCTGATTCTGTATCTGCGGTACCATTTCCGCATGCGGAGGCTGAAGGCGGAGCGCGGCCTCGTGTCCCTCGCGATGCAGGAGACGGTCGTCGACACCGATTTCTACCGGGAGAGGCGCGCCCATTCGATGGCATGGCTCATTCCCCATCTGCTCGTTGCAGCCGCGACGGCGATCTTCATCGCCGTCAACTACGACGCCTTCCCGGACCGGATCGTCATGCAGTACGGCCTGGACGGCACCCCGACGAACGTGGTGGACAAGAGCTGGGGAACCCTGCTCTTCCCGGTATGGATGCAGCTTTTCATGATCGCCACGTTCGCCGTGGTGAACTACGGCATCTCCGCGAGCAAGCAGCAAATCGACGCCTCCCATCCGCGGAGCTCGCTCAAGCGCAACCTGATCTTCCGGAGAAAATGGTCCGCGTTCATCCTGACGATGGGCTTCCTGATGACGGTGCTGTTCGGCCTGATTCCGTTCCATCAGCTTTACGGGTTCAACTCCGGCATCCTGCTCGCCTCGATCCTGACGATCGTCGCCATCATCCTGCTCTGGGCCATTCGGCTCGGCTTCGTGACGGGGCAGGGCGGGAGCCGCATCCGGCTGCCGGATGAGCCCGGCGAGGCGCCGACCGGCAAGGTGAACCGCGATGACGACCGGTACTGGATTCTGGGACAGTTCTACTTCAATCCCGACGACCCCGCGCTGTTCCTCGAGAAGCGGTTCGGCATCGGCTGGACGATGAACTTCGCCCGGCCGTTGGCCTGGGTGATCCTGCTCGCGCCGCTCCTGCTGGCCGCCGTCATCATCCTGACGGTAGAACTCGGGTAATTCGGGGTATGTAAAAGAGAGATCCGCATCCAAATCAATCGCATGGGAAGGAGAATCGCAATGCAATCGAGACAGACAGCCGCCTTTCGCATTCCGGGAGTCCCGATGCGCTTCGCGCGCGCGCTCCTGCTGGCCGCCGCGTTCCTCATGGCCCTGCCGCTTCAGGCGTTCGCGGCGGATCGGGAGGGAGCCGGAGAAGCGGGAACGCCGCTCACGCCGGAGACGGCGGCGGCATTCCTGGAGGAGTTCTTCGAGCTTGCAAAGCCGTACTATACGGGGGCCGCGGTCGTCATCGTGAAGGACGGCGAAGTGATCGCGCAGGAAGGCATCGGCTACGCGGACGAGGAGAAGGGGATTGCCGTCGACCCGGCGGGCACCCTTTTCCATATCGCTTCCGTGTCGAAAACGTTCACCGCCGTCGCGATCATGCAGCTCGCCGAACAGGGGAAGATCGATCTGGACGGCGACATCCGCCACTATCTTCCGGGCATCGAAATCGAGAATCCGTTCGCGCGGCCGGTGACCGTGGCCGACCTGCTGGCGCATCGCAGCGGATTCGAAGCCCGCGAGCCGGAGGATGCGGATCTGAACGCCGATTTCGACGGATACGCCCGGCAGATGGAAGACTACGCGAAGCGGCGCATGCCGCCGGTCGTGCGCGAGCCGGGTTCGGCTTACATGTACGACAACTTCGCCTACCTGCTGCTCGGGCTGATCGTGCAGAATGCAAGCGGCGAGCCGTTCGGGGAGTACATGCGGCGGCACGTGTTCGAACCGCTCGGCATGAACGACAGCACGTTCCTTCCGGAACCGGACCGGCTTGAACGTCTCGCGACGTATTACCATTCGATCACCGGCGAGCCGCTGGAGCGTTACGTGCTCAGTCCGGCCATCATGCCCTACGGCGGCATGCTGTCGACGGCGGAGGACATCGGCAGGTTCATGATCGCGTTCCTGAACGAAGGGCTGGCGCCGGACGGCGCGAGGGTGCTCTCCGCCGAATCCGTCGCCGCGATGAGCGAATACCGGGGATCGATCCATCCGCTCCTGCCGGATGCGACGTATGGCTTCGAAGCGCCCGGGCAGCTGCCGATGGCCGGTTCGAGCGGCGCCGTGCTCGCGAAGCTCGGCGACCTGCCGGGCAGCAGCTCGATGCTGCTGCTCCTGCCGGAGGAGGAGACCGGCGTGTTCCTGGTGTACAACCGGAACGGCGTGCTGCGCGATCTGTTCCATGCGCAGTTCATGGCGAAGTTCTTCCCGGAATATGCGGTGCCCGCGGATCTTGCGGCATTCGCGGAGGAGCCGGCCGTGGATCTGAAGGCGCTCGAGGGACTGTACACCGACCTTCGCCAGCCCGCGATCGCGTACCGGATCGAGGCGGGCGACGACGGCGTCCTGACGGTGTCCGACGCGCTGCTCGGCACCCGCACGTTCCGCCAGGCGGGCGGAAACCTGTTCGTTGACGAAACGCTGCAACGCTTCGCGGCGTTCCGCATCGACGCGGACGGCACGGTCTACATGCGGGAGACGGCGATCAATCCGCTCGGATATCAGCGCAAGGCCGATGCGCCCGCCGGCTACGCGGACGTGGGCGGGGACCATCCGTATGCGCCGTTCATCCTCGGCATCCAGTCGCTCGGCTACTATCCGAACGAAGCGGGGCTCAGATTCGAGCCCGAACGTCCGGTCACCCGGGCCGAGCTGGTATGGCATCTGCTCGCGATCAGCGGGCTCGGGGGTTCGGACGCGGACACGTACGCGTTCTCGGATATCGCGGGCCATCCGCTGGCGCCGTACATCCAGGCGGCGGCCGAATTCAACCTCGTGCACGGCACGGGCGGCGGCCGCTTCGAGCCCGACCGGCCGGTGACGCGGCAGGAGGCGGCGATCATGGTCTACAACGGCCTGAGGCGGTCGGTGCCGGAGCCGGCATTCGCCGACGTGCAGGTCGAGGGGAACACGGCTCCCTGGGCCCGGCATGCGGTGCGCATGATCGTGGGGCTCGGGCTGCACGGTCCGGAAGTCGCCCTGTCGGACAGCGGCGTGCCGATTTTCAACGGTGCGGAGTGGCTCACGCGCCAGGAGGAGGCGGCGCTGCTCTACAAGCTGCTGCTCACGCCGGTGCAGCAGATCGCGGAGGAGCTGATGCAGCGGCCGCCGTCGGAAACGGTTCCCGGAGCCGGCGCGGACGCCGGACGTCAAGGGGAATGAGGCCCCGGAGAAGCAAAAACGGTGCAGGCCGGATGATCCGGCTTGCACCATTTTTGCTTGCGTCCGTTCGTATCCGGCTGTCATTTTCCGCCCGTGAACGTGATCCCCTTGACGAAGAAGCGATTGGCGAAGATGAACATGAGAAGCGCCGGCAGCGTGAACACCATCGACGCGGCCATGATCAGGTTCCAGAAGCTGTAGTATTCGCCCTTGAACGTGTTGAGGCCAAGCGGCAGCGTGTACATCGCCTTCTCCGACATGATGACGAGCGGCTTCAGGAATTCGTTCCACGATCCCATGAAAATGAACACCGCCTGCGCCGCCAGCGCCGGTCCCGCGAGCGGCAGCGCGATCCGGAAGAACGTGCCGAACCGGCCCAACCCGTCGATCTCCGCCGCCTCCTCCAGATCCTTCGGGAAGCTGAGGAAGAACTGGCGCATCATGAAGATGAACGTCGCATTCACCGCGGCGGGCACGATCAGGCCCTGATAGCTGTTCAGCCAGTTGAGCTCGTTCAGGATCAGGTAGCTCGGGATGAGGGTAAGTTGTCCCGGAATCATGAGCACTGCCAGAATGCCGAAGAAAATCAGCTTGTTGCCCGGAAAATTGAACCGCGCCAGGGCGTAGCCCGCCATCGAGTTGAAGAGCAGGTTCAGCCCCATGACGACGACGGCGACGAACGAACTGTTGAGGAACCAGCGCGGAAACAGCGGCTCGTCGATGAAAATCCGCTTGTAGTTTTCCAGTGTGAACTCCTTCGGGATGAAATTCGGTTCCCCGGTCGAGATTTCGGCCAGCGTCTTGAATGAGGCGGACAGCGCCCAGAGGAACGGCATGAACGTGATGACGGCGTATGCGATAAGGATCGCGTACTGAATGACGCGCAGCGCGATCCGGAAACCTCTCTTTTCCGTTGTCCTGACCCGCATCCGGCGGTTCCCTCCTTCAGTTCAGCTTTTCTTCGCCGAAGATCCGGCGCTGGATGACGGTGATCAGCATGATGATGGCGGCAAGCACGACCGCCAGCGCCGAGGCGTAGCCCATGTCGAGGAGCTTGAACGCGTATCCGTAGATGAGCAACACCACGGTCAGCGTCGAGTTGTTCGGGCCGCCGGAGCCATTCGAGAAGATGTATGCCTGGTCGAACAATTGGAACGTGCCGATGATGCCCATCGTGACGACGAAGAACGTAACCGGTTTGAGGAGCGGCAGGGTGATGCTCCAGAATTTCCGCAGCGTCCGTGCTCCGTCAATCTCCGCCGCTTCGTAGAGGGATTCCGGGATGTCCTGAAGCGCGGCCAGATAGATGACCATGTAATACGGCGCGGTGGACCAGATGTTCATCAGCATGATCGCCTTGAGCGCCACGTTCGGGTCGCCGAGCCAATTGAAGGGCGGAATGCCGAAGAAGCCGAGCAGGTCGTTCAGCAGGCCGTCGGTCTTGAAGATCCACATGAAGATGAGCGTGAGCACCGCGGAGGATGTCACCGTCGGGAGAAAATAGAGCGCCCGGAACGTATTCCGCCCCCGAAGCTTCGAGTTCAGCACGGCGGCAAGCAGGATGGCGAGCGCGGTCTGCAGCGGGACGACGATGATCGCGTATTCGAACGTGTTGGACAGGGCGATCCAGACGCGTTCGTCGTCGATCATCCGGATGTAGTTGTTGAAGTTGATGAAGCGGTACGAGATACCGCCGAGGAGCTGCACTTTGTGGAATGACAAAAAAAGCGCATATACAATCGGCGCCAGCGTGAAGATGCCGATGACAAGAATCGTCGGCGCCAAAAATGCGTAGCCGGCGGCCATCTCTCTGAGCTTGCGCCTGCTCATGCGCGGTTCCTCCTTCGTATAGGGGATTGCGGTTTCCGGCGGGCAAGAGCGCATTCGTCCGCCGCGGCCGCGAACGGCCGGAACGGACGAACGGGCTCGTGCCGGCCGGAAGAGGGCGGCCGGACCGCCCTCTTTCCTGCCGCGGTGCGGATCATTGCATCGCTTCGATTTCCTTGTTCGCGGTTTCCACGGCCTTCTTCATCGCGTCTTCAAGCGATTGCTCGCCGAGGAACGCGCTGACGAACTGGTTGTTGAAGTTGTTGATGATGAGCGGACCGTACTTGCCGACCTGCCACGGCGTTGCATACGCCGAGCCCGCGACGATCGCCGCGCGGTATTCGTCCTTGTCGTAGCCGAGTTCGGCCGCGACCGACTTGCGGGTCGGCAGCGCGAAGCCCTTGCTGGTCCAGATCTTCATGCCTTCCTTGCCGGTCAGGAATTCGATCAGCTTCCAGGCTTCCTGCTTGTGCTTCGATTGCTTGTTCATGACGTAGGCGACGGTGAACGCCATCGTCCCTTTCTTGCCGTTCACGGTCGGCACTTCGGCGGTGCCGTACTCGAGATCCGGGAAGTTGTTGTCGAGGTACGGAATCGCCCAGTTGCCCTCGATCACCATCGAGACCTTCTCCTGGCCGAACATTTCACCGCCCCAGCCGGCACCGACTTCGGTCGGCTGCACGCTCGTCTTGTCGATCAGATGCTGGTCGATGACGAGCTGCAGACCTTGCAGCGCTTCGGGCGAATCGAAGACGGCCTTGCCTTCCGCGTCGACGACTTCGCCGCCAAACGCCTTGATCATGAACATCTGACGCGCGAGCTCCGGCGCCACGCCCAGTCCGTAGCGGCCGTCCTTGGTGAGGATCTTCGCATATTCGCGCAGCTCATCCCAGGTCTTCGGCGGTTCCGAAAGGCCTGCTTCTTCAAAATGCTTCTTGTTGTAGAACAGCACCAGCGTCGACATGTCCTTCGGAAAACCGTAGTAGTTTCCGTCCGCGCCCTTGAACGCGTTCAACAACGGCTCCTCGAAGTCGGCGATGTCAAATTCGTCCGTGATGTAGCCGTTCAGCGGCTCGAGCACGTTCTGATCGAACAGCGCCTCGGCTTCGGACGAGTCGAGATAGAACACGTCGCCGGCCTGGCCGCCGATCAGCCGCGTCTTGATGACGTCCATGTACTGCTCGGAGATGACCTCATACTTGACCTTGATGTTCGGGTACTTCTTCATGAATTCCTCGAGCGTCTCCGTCAGAAGCTGCTCTTCTTCGGGCGATGCGCCCCAGCCGTTGAGCGTGATCTCCACGACTTCGCCGCCGGAATCTCCCGACGAGCCGCCCGAATTGCCCGAGCCCGAGTTGCCTTCGGACGAGGACGTGTTCGCATTGCTTCCGGACGACGACGAACTGTTGTCCGATTTGCCGCCGCAGCCCGCGATGACAAGCGCCAGGGCCAGCAGGACGGTCAGGATGGTCAATCCTTTCTTTCTCATGTTTGCTGCAGAACCTCCCTTTCAATGTTGCGCATCTTGATGATGTATTGCATGAAGCACGCGCAGCTCGCAGCCGGTCGAGTTGTGCTCGACCGACACCGTCGGCGCCGCGCTTCCTTCCCGCCGCGTGACCGTCAGCGAGAGGGTTCCGGAGCCGATGCGGAGCCCGCGCACGTTCAGCCGGTTCATGCCGTCCGGCAGGGCCGGCCGAAGCCGGATGACGCCCTCCGGAACGTCGGGATCCAGGCCGAGGAACACCTGCAGGAACACAAGCGGCGTTCCCGCCGCCCATGCCTGCGGCGAGCAGGCGACCGGATACGGGACCGGGCGACCCAGGGAATCCGGATAGCCGCAGAACAGTTCCGGCAGCCGGGCGTACTCGAAATGTTCCGCCGCCCGCATGAGACCGCCGGCGACCCTGAGCGCTTCTTCCGTGAATCCCATGCGGCTCATGCCGATCAGGCAGAGCGAGTTGTCGTGCGGCCATACGCTGCCGTTGTGATAGCTCATCGGATTGTATCCGGCGGATTGCTCGCTCATCGTGCGGATGCCGTATCCGCTGAACATGTCCGGGGCCGTGAGCCGGCGGACGATCCGTTCCGCGCGGGCCTCGTCCGCAAGTCCCGTCATCAGCAGATGGCCCGGATTCGAGGTGACCGATCGCACCTGCCTCTTGTCCCGGTCAAGCGCAATCGCGTAGAACGATTCGTCCGGCATCCAGAACAACCGGTCGAACCGGAGCTTCAACTCCGCGGCGGACCGCTCAAGCGCCTCCGCTTCGGCGTTGCGGCCCAGCTTCCGGAAAATCCCGGCCATGCCCGTCTTCGCGAGGTAGACGTAACCCTGCACTTCCGCGAGGGCGATCGGTGATTGTGCGAACTCTCCGGAGTCGTGAACGATCGAGTCACCGGAGTCTTTCCAACCCTGGTTCGCGATGCCGTTCGACGAGACCGAGTGGTACTCGATGAAGCCGTCGTTGTCCAGGTCGCCGCTTTCGTCGATCCATGCGAGCGCCCGTTCGAGCGCCGGCATCAGCTCGCGGATGGCGTCCAGATCGCCGGTCCAGCGGTAATACTCGACGGCCAGGACGATGAAGAGCGGCGTCGAGTCGACCGATCCGTAGTAAGGGGTGAACGGGATCTGGTTCGTGTTCGCGAGCTCGCCGTACCGGATCTCGTGCATGATTTTGCCCGGTGTCTCGTCTCTCCAGGGGTCGACCTTGCTTCCCTGATAAGCCGCCATGGTCCGCAGCGTGCCGAGCGCGACGTCGGGATTGGCGGACAGCATCTGCAGCGCGGCGATCAGGCTGTCCCGGCCGAACGGCACCGCGTACCACGGCAGACCGGCGACGGGGAACGGACCGTGGCCGAGATCGGTGAGCAGCATGCGCAGAT
The DNA here is from genome assembly GCF_002159085.1 of Thermobacillus sp. ZCTH02-B1. Classification (GTDB taxonomy): domain Bacteria; phylum Bacillota; class Bacilli; order Paenibacillales; family Paenibacillaceae; genus Thermobacillus. The sequence continues at coordinate 125,274 of NZ_LZRU01000035.1, read as the reverse complement.
CCAGCATGCCCCGGCGGTAAAGCCGGTTGAAGATATCGAGGTCCGAATCGACCGACGTGGACGTCTGCTCCCAGACACGGTAAGACGCATCAAGCAGCTGCAGCGCCTCTTCGCGCGGTCTCGGCTCGGGAACGTTTTCGCCCTCGATGACGGGTGTCACGGTAAACTCGATGGTGCGCGTCTCCCGGGGCTCGAGCTCGATCGAAAACGTTACCGACCCGTCCGGTGAGACGCGGTCCGCGCGAACGTTCCAGGCGATGCGCGTCTCCCGCGCGATACCGTCGGCGCCGGCGTAGCGGATGACGATCCGCTCGTCCTGCACGCCGATTCCCGTAACGGAACCGATCCGCCCCGCCTGGATGCCGCGCACGACGAACATGTCGGCGAAGTCCGCGCCGAAGGCGAGCGTCGTTTCGAACGCGACCCGTTTCGGGCTGTAGTTCGTATACGAGACCGATTCGTACAGAACGCCGTCTTGGATGAACCGGTGGCGCAGCATTTCCACCGATTCCCGCCATAACTTGATTTGCCCGTTCGCTTCCATGTGCGGATTCGTCAGCCGGAACACGGCCTGGCAGTTCGTCTCGGCCGTGGACTCGAGCAGGACCGGTTTTACGCCGTTGATGGAAAGCTCCAGCCGGCTCAGAAACCGGGTATCCCGCGTGTACAACCCGCAGCCGTCCGTCGAACCCGGCGGGATGTCGCCGTTCTCATCCGTCAGGAGGAACAGGTCGTTTTCTTTGATGACGCGTTGCTTCAATGTAAGATCCTCTCCAGGCTCCTGTCCAAATTTCAACATCCGAAACCGCCAGATCATCCGAAACGTTTCGGATAACTGCATTATATTCTTGGTCGAAAACGTTTGCAATAGGAGACAAGACAAAAATTTTGGGTGGTTGAGAATCTGCAGCAAGTTTATTAAAATAGAAGGAAAATCTACGAAACGTTTCGGATAAGACGACTCGGAAGGTGACATCATCTCGTGACGACGATCAAGGATGTCGCGCGGGCGGCCGGTTTCAGCGTGACGACGGTATCCCGTGCGCTCAACGGTCACGATGACGTCAATCCCGAAACAAGACGGCGCATTCGCGAGGTCGCGGAGAAGCTTGGATACAGCCCCAACATTGCCGCGAGAACCCTTGTCTCGAAAAAAAGCCGGACGCTCGGGTTGCTGCTGTCCGCCCTGACCCGCAGCAGCGTGAAGGACAACATCGTGTTCGAAATGCTCTGCGGCATGAACGACCGCGCGGCAGAGCTCGACTATGACCTGGTGCTGTTCAACACGACGCCCCAGAAGCAGCGCCAGAAATCCTACAAGGCGCTGTGCAAGGAGCGGGGCGTCGACGGCGTCATCATGATGGGCATGCGGCTCGACGATCCCTACCTCGAGGAAATGCTGCATGCGTCCATCCCGTGCGTGCTGATTGACATTCCGATCGAGCGGAAGAAGAACATCGGCTACGTCATGACGGACAACGTCCAGGGGGCCATGGATGCGGTCAACCATCTGATTGCGCTCGGCCACCGCCATATCGGCATGATCAACGGCCATGCCCAGGCGGCGGTCAGCATCCGGCGGCTGGAAGGTTACCGGAAGGCCCTCGAGCGGCACGGCATTCCGTTCAACGAACGCTATGTCGAGGACGGAGCCTTCCGCGAGGACGGCGGGAAGGAAGCGGCTTTCCGGCTGCTGACGTCCTGTCCCGAGCTGACGGCCATTTTCTGCGCAAGCGACCTGATGGCGCTCGGGGCGCTGCAGGCCATCCGCGCGCTCGGGAAGCGGGTGCCGGAGGACATCTCCATCGTCGGCTTTGACAATATCGTCGCTGCGCAGTATTGCACGCCCGCGCTAACGACGGTGAACCAGGACAAATACCAGATGGGCTATCTCGCCGCGGCCGTCCTGATCGACATGCTGGAGGGGCGCCAGGTGCAGCGTTACCGCGTGATGCCCGCCGAGCTGATCGTGCGCGACAGCACGGGGCCGGTTCGGGGAAGTTGAGTGAAACCGATGAAGCCTTCGCGGGATCGGGATCCCGCGAAGGCTTCTTGTCTTGGCGCGGGTTCAGTGCGGCAGCCGGCGCAAGGGGAGCGGTGCGCAGCGATGCCGGCGCGACACATCCCGGCGTTCCGCGCGAGTTGCCGGAAAACGGAACGGCTCCCCCGGTTCAACCGGCGGTTGAATCCGCTCCCGCCGTCACATGCGGATGGAGCGAGCGGGGCATACTGGAACGGGATGACGCCGCAGACGGACGGGTCGGCGGGCGCGCGAATATGCTGGAAACAGGCCGGACGGGATCGGCCGTCCGCGGACGGCGGATATCTCTGTTGGTGAAGGAGGGCGGGGGATGCGGATCGGTGTACCGAGGGAAGTCAAGAACAACGAAAACCGCGTGGCGCTGACGCCCGCCGGGGTCAGCGCCCTGACGCGCCTGGGACACGAAGTGATCGTCGAGCGGTCGGCGGGCGAGGGCAGCGGGTTTTCCGACCGGGAATACGCGGCCGCGGGTGCGAAAATCGCGGGCTCGGCGGCTGAAGTGTGGGGCGCGGCCGAGATGGTGATGAAGGTGAAGGAGCCGACGCCGGAGGAGTACGATTTTCTGCGGCCGGACCTGATCCTGTTCGCGTTCCTGCATCTCGCGCCGCTGCCGGAGCTCACGCGGCGCCTCGTGGAGCGGAAGGTGTGGGGCGTCGCGTTCGAGACCGTGCAGCTGTCCGACGGTTCGCTGCCGCTTCTCGCGCCGATGAGCGAGGTGGCCGGGCGGATGGCCGTGCAGATCGGGGCGCAGCTGCTCGAGAAAACGCACGGCGGCAAGGGCATTCTGCTCGGCGGCGTGCCGGGTGTGGCGCCCGCGGAGGTCGTCATCGTCGGCGGCGGCATCGTCGGCACGAACGCGGCGAAGCGGGCGCTCGGCTCGGGCGCGCGCGTCACGATCCTGGACGTCAATCCGCGCCGGCTGCGCGAACTGGACGATCTGTTCGACGGACGGGTGACGACGATCATGTCGAACCCGGTCGAGCTGGAGCGGGCCGTCGAGCGGGCCGATCTGCTCATCGGAGCGGTGCTCGTTCCCGGCGCGAAGGCGCCGAAGATCGTCAGCGAGGCGATGGTGAAGCGGATGCAGCCGGGATCGGTCATCGTCGACGTGGCCGTCGACCAGGGCGGCTCGATCGAGACGATCGACCGCGTGACGACGCACGACAATCCGACCTACGTGAAGCACGGCGTCGTGCATTACGCGGTCGCCAACATGCCGGGGGCGGTGCCGCGCACGTCGACGATGGCGCTCGAGAACGCGACGCTTCCCTACGCGATGAAGATCGCGGGCCTCGGCATCCGGCAGGCGGTCCTGTCCGACCCGGCGCTCGCCCGCGGCGTGAACACCGCCTGCGGCGCGGTGACGTGCGAAGCGGTGGCGCGGGCGGTCGGCATGCCGTATGTGCCCGTCGAATCGCTGCTCAAGGTCGGAAGCGGGGCGTAGCCGCTTCCGGGCGGGAAGGCGTCCGGTCCGAAGGGAAGCGGCCGGACTGCCGGCGCCCGCAGGCTGCAGGAGGTGTGAACGTTGAAAGCGATGCTGCTGTCCGGTCTGATCGCGCTGGCCGCGGCGGCTCCGGTACCCGGGCCGCAGGATGCCGCGGACGGCGCGCTCGTGATCCGGCTGCCCGGCGAGACGCTCCGGGTCCATCGCGCCGAATTCCGGCTGCCCGCCACCGGTTTCGTCGATCCCGTCCGGTTCGAGCGGCTGGTCGCGGGGCTCGCGGCGAAGCTGGAGGTTCCGGCGGAGAACGCGAAGTTCAACGCGGACGGCTCGATCCGGCCGGAGCGGCCGGGGCGCCGGCTGGACCGGACGTCGTTCGAGGAGCGATTCTACGCCTATTTCTACGGAGATGGGGAAGCGGTCATCGAGCCGCCCGTGCGGCCGGTGCCGGCGAAGGTCGACGGCGAGCTGCTCGCCGGGCTGCACGAGAAGGTGATCGGCCGGTACGTCACCTATTACAATCCGAGGAACCGCAACCGGTCCCACAACATCGAGCTGGCCGCGAGGACGCTCGACAGCACGGTCGTGTTCCCGGGCGAGACGTTCTCCTTCAACCGGACGATCGGACGCCGGACGGTGGAGCGGGGGTATCGGGAAGCGCCCGTCATCGTGCGCGGCGAACTGTCCGAGGGAGTGGGCGGCGGCATCTGCCAGGTGTCGTCGACGCTGTTCAACGCGGTCGACAACGCCGGCCTGCAGATCGTCGAGCGATACACCCACAGCCGGCATGTCGCCTACGTGCCGCCCGGCCGGGACGCGACGGTGAGCTGGTACGGGCCGGATTTCGTCTTCCGCAACACGCTCAACCAGCCGGTGCTGATCCGTTCCTTTGCCGCCAACGGCACGATGCGCGTCGTGCTCTATTCGACCGAATCGGTCCGCCATCATCCGCGGGAAGTGCCGGGCATGAAGCCCGGGCCGATCGAGGAGGTGCGGGACGCGCTTCATCCGGGTTCGCGCTGACCGCACGGCTGCTCCCGGGGCGGCGGAAGGGCGTCGTCCCGGGCGCGCCGGAACGGCGGGCGGCCGTAACGAACGGGAATTCTTTTTGACAGTTCGGGTCGATATGCGGTATCCTAAAAATACGCTTAATTCCCGGTGGCAATGTCCGGGAAGCGGGGGAACCAGTCATGTTGGGGCGAATCGTCCGCAAGCCGGACGTAGGGGACCATCTACCCGAGCCCGTCAGCTAACCTCGTAAGCGTGAGATGGGTCTGAAATTGAACGAAGTTTCAACGGCGTGTTTTTGGTCGCCGACAGACCCCTCGCGGGTCTTTTTTCTTTCCTTTCTTCAGGCTCATCCGCAGGGCGTTATTGAATCGGCTGGTTTCTAATCCAGAAGAAAGGAGGTTAACGCAAACATTGCCATCTTACAAATCCCCGGTTTGAAAGGAGAGGCGTAAAATGGCGAAGGTGAAGTACATTACGGACATTTCGAAGATCGAGGCGCTTTCCGAAGAGGAACGGGAGCGGCTCAAGCCGGTTACCGAGAAATTCGTCTTCCGCGTGAACGATTACTATTTGAATCTCATCGACTGGAGCGATCCCGACGACCCGATTCGCAAGCTCGTCATCCCGAGCACGGGAGAGCTGCAGGAATACGGGCGCTGGGACGCATCGGACGAGGACACGAACTACGTCGTGCCCGGCTGCCAGCACAAATACGGGACGACGGCGCTGCTCATCGTCTCGGAGGTGTGCGGTGCCTATTGCCGGTACTGCTTCCGCAAGCGGCTGTTCCGGAACGACGTGAAGGAAGCGGTTGCCGACGTGACGCCGGGCCTCGAGTACATCGCGGCGCATCCCGAGATCAACAACGTGCTGCTCACGGGCGGAGACAGCCTCATGCTCGGCACGCCGCGGCTCAAATACATCATCGAGCGGCTGCGTGAAATTCCGCACGTGAAGATCATCCGGCTCGGATCGAAGCTGCCGGTATTCAATCCGATGCGGATCTATGAAGATCCGGAGCTGCTGGATCTGATCCGGAAGCATTCGACGCCCGACGCGCGCATTTACGTGATGGCGCACGTCAACCATCCGCGCGAGATTACGCCCGAGGCGAAGCGGGCCTTCGAGGCGCTGCACTGGGCGGGCGCGATCGTCGTGAACCAGACGCCGGTCCTGAAGGGGATCAACGACGACGCGGAGGTGCTCGCCGAGCTGCTCGACAGGCTGTCCTGGGCGGGCGTGACGCCGTATTACTTCTTCATCAACCGGCCGGTGGCGGGCAACCGGGATTTCGTGCTGCCGCTGGAACGGGTATACCGGCTGGTCGAGGAGGCGAAGGCGCGCACGTCCGGCCTCGGGAAACGGGTCCGCCTCGTGATGAGCCACACGTCCGGCAAGATCGAAATCCTCGCGATCGAGGGCGGGAAGGCGTATCTGAAGTACCACCAATCGCGGGACGGCGAATACGGCAAGTTCATGGTGCTGGACTGCCCGCCGGACGCGGCCTGGTTCGATGACTTGCCGGGCAGCGAGCGGTACTGGAAGAAGCCCGAGAAGAAGACGGACAAGGTCGTCTCCGCGAATGAGCTGCCGGCAGTTCCGCCAAAGCGGGTGCGGCGTTCGCATGCGGCCGAATCCGCGCGGCAGGCGGAAGCGAAGCCGTGCTGACATGGCGGCGCATGCGGTTCCGACGGATGATTTCCGCAAGCTCTGATGTTTCGGTTACGCGTCAGCGCAAGGCATCGGGGCAATGAAAAGCCCGGATCCTTCAAGAAAAGAGGGGGCCAACGCCCCCTCGATTTTTTTCCTGGCGGAGAACCGAATCCCCGAACCCGACTCGTGTGTTCCGTTGCCTGGTCCGCCGTCCCCGCATCACGCCTTCGGCACGAACGGGCCGGTCGATTCCCGCTTCACGAGCCGCGTCGGCAGCAGAATCTCCCGATACGCGTCCTCCGGGCTCTCGATGCGGCGCATCAGCTGGGCGAACGCCTCCTTCGCGAACAGGTTGAGGTCGATGTTCATCGTCGTGATCTTCGGCATGCCGATCTGCGAGAAATCGCTGTTGTCGAATCCGCAGACGGAGACGTCCTCCGGGATGGCGTATCCCATGTTCTGCAGGACGGAGCAGGCGAAGAAGGCGAAACCGTCGTTCACGCAGAACCACGCGCTCGGCTTGTCCTCCACGGCGCGGAGCGCTTCTCCGATCTCGCCGACTTCCTCGCGCACGCGGATCAGCATGTGGGCCTGCGGCGGCTCGATGCCGTATTCCCGCATCGCGAGCAGATAGCCTTCCCATCGTTCCAGGTAGCTCGGCGAGGCGCCGATGTTGCCGAGGATGCCGATCCTCCGGTGCCCGAGCTCGAGCAGGTGTCTGACGGCCAGATACGCGCCGAAGCGGTTGTTCGTGAGAACGGCGTCCGCCTCGATCAGCGGATCGTGGTGGTCGATGAGCACGGTCGGAATGCCCTTGGAGAGCACGTGATTTACATACTCGGTACTGATATGGGAAAGAATAAGCAGGCCGTCGACGTCCATCTTTTCGATGAAATCCGGCAGCAGCAGCCGGTCCCGCGCTTCCGGCGTAATCGACTGGATCCGCAGGCCGATCCCGCGGCTCTGGGCCTCGCGCTCGATCGCGAGATAGATTTCGCCGAAGAAGATTTTCATCGAGAACGCAAATTCGGACGCGATGAGCCCGATCGTCCGCACCCGTTTGTTCCTGCCGTCCGACGAACGTTTCGGCTTGTAGCGGTAGCCCATTTCGATGGCGGTCTGGATGATTTTCCTGCGGGTCTCCTCGCTGACGCCGTCCTTGCCGGACAGCGCCTGTGACACCGAGTTCTTCGACAGGTTCAGGCGGTCGGCGATATCCTGCATGACGATGCGTCGTTTCTTGGCCATGGGACCAACCCTTTCAGCGGCGCGTCGCGCCGAAAAAATCAGTTTTGTCACGTTACAAATCAATATACATGATGAAAGATAAAAAGTAAACGAAAAACGGGAAAAGTCGATGGTTTTCGAGGGAATTCCAAGGTTGTACCGTACAAAAATCAGGTTATTGACAGCGCTGTCAGCCTGATGCATAATGTGATTTGTAATGATGACAACAGCATTACAAATCTAATTTTGTCAATCTAGTCATGCTGGTGTCGTCATCTAGCAGGATGGTTTTCAACTTTAGTGCTAGGGGGTTGTGCAGATGAGCAAAAGGTTGTCCATGCTGATGTCCGTTCTCCTGGTCATCGCGCTCGTGCTGTCTGCCTGCGGCGGTAGCAAGAACAACGGCAGCAGCGGGAACGGCGGAAATACCGCGGGAACGGACGGCGGTTCGTCCGGCGGCAACGCGGACGGATCGGGACAGAAGGTGCAGATCCGGCTGTCGACCTGGGCCGGCGCCGATGAGGCGAAGGAGCTGCAAGCGATTCTCGACGATCTGAACGCCAAGTCGGATGTCTACGAAATCGTCCAGGATTCCAACCCGGCGGAATACGACACGCGCATCATCACGCAGCTGTCGGGCGACTCCGGTCCGGACCTCTTCTGGGTCAGCGCGCAGCGCGCGGCGCAATTCGCCGCCGGCGGCGTCATGCTCGACATCACGGACCGGCTCGCGAACTCGTCGCACCCGGCGGCCAACACGGACGACTACTATGAAGCGTCGTTCGGGCCGTTCACGCACGACGGCCGCATCTACGGCCTGCCCTGGCTGCAGCAGCCCGTCATGCTGTATGTGAACAAGGCGCTGTTCGACGAGGCGGGTCTCAGTTACCCGGATGAAAGCTGGACCTGGGACGACTTCATTGCGGCAGCCAAGAAGCTGACGAAGGACGCGAACGGCAAGCGCGCGGATGAAGAAGGTTTCGATCCGAACAACACGGTCCAGTGGGGCTTCACGCTGAACGGCTGGCCGCCGGTGCAAATGTTCATCTGGCAGAACGGCGGCGAAGTCATCACGGAAGACGGCAAGTCGCCGATCGACTCGCCGGAAGCGATGGAGGCGCTGAACTTCTACGCCGACCTCGTGCAGGGTCCGCTCGTTCCGTCGCAAACCATCATCCGCGACCGCGGATTCGACCAAATGTTCCGCAACGGCCAGGTTGCCATGTTCATGGGAGGCGCTGCGGACGACCTTGACCGGACCGTCGAAAACGTGCAGGCGTTCATGGTTCCGGCGGGTCCCGACGGCACGCACGTGACGTTCGCAGATATCCTCGGCATGGGCATCAACGCGAAGACGAAGAACCCGGATGCGGCCTTCCAGGCGTTCCTGGATCTGACCGACGCGATCCATCACTGGAAGATCATGCCTCCGCGGAAATCCCTGGCCGATTACGAGACGCTCAAGGAACTGCATCCGGACAAAGCGCATTCGCTTGAGGCGATCATCGCGTCGATGCAATACGGCAGACCGTACCGCTATTCGGAAAAGTATCCGGATTGGGACAACATCTTCTGGACGCAGCTCATGGATCCGATCGTCAACGCAGGCGCCCGTCCGAGCGATCTCGTTCCGAAAGTGAAGCCGCTGCTCGAAGACGCGCTGAAATAACGGCGCAGGAGAAGGAGGCAGTTCGCTGCCTCCTTCTTTGCTGAGCCGCCCGCGAAGGAACGCGACGGAAAGGAGGAAAAGGCAGTGGGACACCATCTGGCCACGTTCATCCGCTGGCTGCTCGTGCCGGTCGCGCTGGCCGGGATCGCCGTGTTGCTCTATTGGCTGTTCAGGTGGATCGGCTGGAAGAAAAAGCAGGCGATGGGGCTGGCGCTGGTCTCGCCGTGGATCGTCGGATTTCTCGTGTTCACCCTTTATCCGCTCGGCAATTCGCTCTATTTGAGCTTTACCAAGTCATCGATCTTCGGCAAGACGGAATGGGTCGGGCTGGACAACTACATCCGGCTGTTCACGCTCGACATCGAGTTCTGGCCCTCGGTCCGGATCACGCTGCTGTATGCCCTGTTCTCCCTGCCGATCGGCGTGATCGGCGCGCTGCTCGTTGCGATGCTGCTGAACAACCAGATCAAGGGCATCGGCACGTTCCGGACGATCTATTTCCTGCCCGCGGTGCTGCCCGAGGTGGCGGTGGCGCTTCTGTGGCGGTGGATGTTCAACAGCGAGTCCGGGATTTTGACCTGGCTCCTGTCGCCGATCCTGCATCTGTTCGGCATGGACAAACCGAACTGGTTCGGCGATCCGCGGTTCATTCTGCCGGCGTTCATCATCATGAGCGTCTGGGGCATCTTCGGCACGAACACCGTCGTCTTCCTCGCGGGGCTGCAGGGGGTGCCGCGTTCCCTGTACGAAGCGGCCGAGATCGACGGCGCGAACGGATTCCGGAAGTTCCTTCACATCACGGTGCCGCAGATCTCGCCGGTCATTCTGCTGCAGATCGTCATGGGCATGATCGGCGCGCTGCAGATTTTCACGATCGCGATGTTCGTCCGCCCGTCGACCGCGGCCGGCAAGTTCATGAACCAGCTCGTATACGAGCGCGGCTTCAACCAGATGCACATGGGCGAGGCTTCCGCGATCGCCTGGGTGCTCTTCCTGATCATTCTGGCGCTGACGCTGCTCGTGTTCCGCTCGTCCCCGGCGTGGGTGTACTACGAGACGGACATGAAGCGATAGGGGGGACTCACGGTCATGGCGAGAAGCTTCGCGGCTGCAAGAGTCGGACTGGGCGTCAGGCGACTGAACGCGATCAAGCGGGCGCTGATTTACATCATCGTCACGTTCCTGGCGGTCGTCATTCTCATCCCGTTCTTCTGGATGCTGTCGACCGCGCTGCAACAGGAGGGCGACATTTTCGCCTGGCCGCCGAAGTGGATTCCGGATCCGCCTCAGTGGCGCAACTTCGCGGACGCCTGGAACGCGATGCCGTTCAACCGCTACCTGTGGAACACGATATTCATCGTCGTCCTCGGCATCACGGCGGAGCTCGCGAGCGCCACGCTGGTGGCGTACGGGTTCGCGCGGTTCCGTTTTCCCGGCAGCGACTTCATCTTCCTCGTGCTGCTGGCGACGATGATGCTGCCGTTCCACGTGACGCTCATTCCGACGTTCCTGATCTGGCAGCATTTCGGACTGGTCGGCGAATTCGATCCGCTCGTGCTGCGGGCGTGGACGGCGTGGGGGCCGTTCTACATTTTCCTGTTGCGCCAGTTCTTCCTGACGATTCCGCGGGAACTGGACGACGCGGCCGAGATCGACGGCGCGAACACGTTCCAGACGTTCTTCCTGATCATGCTGCCGCAGATCCGGCCGGCGCTGCTCGCGGTCGCGATCTTCGCGTTCCGCGGCTACTGGAACGATTTCCTCGGACCGCTCATCTACCTGACCGACATGGAACTGTACACCATGAACGTCGGCATGTATTTCTTCATGGGCGGGGTCAACGAGGCGCCGCAATGGAATTATCTCATGGCGATGTCGATCCTCATCGCGCTGCCGGTCGTCCTGCTGTTCTTTGTTGCGCAGCGATATTTCATCGAAGGTATCACATTTACGGGACTCAAGGATTAAATAAATGAAAGTAGAAACGGTTTCATTTGGATGGAGGGAGAGACTGTGACGGTGCGACCGCAAATCGGCGTCCGGCGTTCACCGCTGAATCCGCTGGTTACGCCGGCCGATGTGAAGCCGTCCTTCCCGGATTGGGAAGTCCTCGGCGCCTTCAATGCAGGCGTGGCGGAATGCGATGGCGAGATCGTGTTGCTGCTCCGCGTGGCGGAACGGCCGCGCCAGACCGATCCCGGCAAGGTGTTGGTGCCGGTGATGCGCGCGGACGCGGACGGCTTCCATGATGCGGCGGTGCGCATCGTGGAGCTGGACCGCCGCGATCCGGATCTCGACTTCAGCGATCAGCGCGTCGTGAAGAACCGGCGGGGCGAGACGATCTGGCTGACCTCGATCTCGCATCTCCGCGTGGCGCGGAGCCGGGACGGCGAGCGGTTCACGATCGACGAGCGGCCGACCGTGGTGCCGGCGGGTCCGCTGGAAACCTGGGGCATCGAAGATCCGCGCATCACGAAAATCGACGGCCGTTATTACGTCACCTACAGCGCCGTGTCGGAGAAGGGCGTTGCCGTCGGGCTGTTGTCGACGGACGATTTCCGCTCGTTCCGGCGGGAAGGGACGATTCTCGCGCCGACGAACAAGGACGTCGTGCTGTTCCCCGAGAGAATCGGCGGCAAATACATGATGGTGCACCGGCCGGTTCCCGAAGGGATCGGCAAGCCCGAGATGTGGATCGCGGAGTCGCCGGACCTCATCCATTGGGGCAACCATCGCTTCCTGATGGGGCTGTCCGCAAGCGGATGGGAGAGCGCGCGGATCGGGGCGGGCTGCGTGCCGATCCGGACGGACGAGGGCTGGCTGCTCCTGTACCACGGGGCGGACCGCAGCCACCGCTACTGCATGGGCGCGGCGCTTCTCGCCCTGGACGATCCGGGCCGCGTCATCGCGCGCACGGCGGAACCGATCATGGTGCCGGAAGCGAAGTACGAAACCGACGGGTTCTTCGGCGGCGTCGTCTTCGCGTGCGGCGCGATCGTACGGGACGGCCTGGTCACGATGTACTACGGCGTGTCCGACGAATCGACGGCATCCGCAACTTTCCGACTTGACGATGTGTTTAATTTGTTAAAATAGAATTGATCCAAAGTAATAATCGCGATCATCACCCAATCCGACATCCTTACAAAACAAACAGCATGAACAGCGGAGAGGACATCTGTGATCATGGCACACTGGGAGAGCAGCGGGGTCAAATCCTGCGTCGAGTTGCTCGAGAGGTACCGTGCGAAGGGCAAGAAACCGTACTACGTGGAGAAGATTGTGTTCGAAGGGGTGGAAGGACGAGACGTCTACAACATTACGGCACCTTTCCTGATGGGCGGAGAACTCGTGATCGCCGGGAGGGTCGAAAACCGGGACAGCGAACAGTCGGAGATCCACTTTTTCAAGAGGAAGGAAGGCAAATGGGTGCTCCAACGCGATTTTCCGGTGCTGGCCCTGCAGGATCCCTTCTACACCGTCATATCGGGCGAGGTGATCATCGGCGGCGTGGAGACGTTTCCCCACCCCCAGAAACCGGGCAGTCTCGGCTGGCGGACGGTGTTCTTCAAGGAAGCGGACCTTGTCAACCGGAAGCCGTTCTTCCAGGGTCCTGATCACATGAAGGATCTGCGCCTGGTCCAGCTCAAGGACGGAAGCATCGGCGTCTTCACGCGCCCGCAGGGCGAGAAGGGCGGAAGGGGCAAGATCGGCTTCACCCGCGTCGGAAAGCTCGAGGAACTGTCGGTTGACATCATCCACGAGGCTCCGCTCCTCGAGGGACAGTTCCTCGACGAAGAGTGGGGCGGCTGCAACGAGATCCACGTGCTCCGGAACGGATTGCTCGGCGTGCTCGGGCACATCGCCCGGTTCGACGAGCAGGGCAACCGGCATTATTATCCGATGATTTTCGTATTCGATCCGAACACCGGAAAATTCTCCGACATGACGATCATCGCGGAGCGGGCCGATTTCCCCGAAGGGCCGGCGAAGCGCCCGGATCTCGTCGATGTCGTCTTCAGCGGCGGCCTGATCCGGCATTCGAACGGAACGGCCGACCTGTACGCCGGCATCAGCGACGCCGAGGCGCACCGGGTGACGATCCCCGATCCGTTCATCGCCTACGAGATATGATCGACGTCCGGAAAGCCATGAGGATCCGCACGATCAGCATCCGGGGAAGCGGCGAATGGAACGAAGACGCGCTCATCGTGCGGGAGCGGGACGGCCTGTTCGGCGTTGTGGACGGCGCCACGTCGCTGGTGCCGTTCCGCGCGCCTTCCGGTGAGACGGGCGGCGTGCTGGCGGCCCGGATCACGGCAGAGACCGTCATGGAATGGCCGCTCGGTCCGGACACGGGATGCGCGGAGCTGGCGGACATGCTCGCGGAAGCGAACCGGAGGCAGGCCGCCCGGATGGCGGCCGCCGGCATCGACCTGTCGCGCAAAGAGGCGCTGTGGAGCGCCGGCGCGCTCGTCGTGCGGGTCAGGCAGAACGCCGTCGACTTCGCCCAGGCGGGCGACTGCATGCTGGTCGCCGGCTACCGGGACGGCACGTATCGCGTGCTGACGCGGGACCAGCTGGCGGGCGTTGACCGCGAGACGCTGCGGAGATGGGCGGAAGCCGCGGCTTCCGGCGTTGCGGGCCGCGACCTCCTCTGGCAGGCGGTGCTGCCGACCATCGCGGCGGGCCGGCGGCTGGCGAACGACGGGGGACCGGGCGGCTATGCCCTGCTGAACGGCGATCCGGCGTTTGAACGGCATATCGAGTGCGGCACGATCAACCGGCTCGGGCTCCGTTTTCTGCTTCTGATGACGGACGGGCTGTACATCCCGAAGGCGGATCCGGCGAAGGCGTTCGATGCCGCGGAGACCGCAAGGATGGTGGACCGGATGGGGCTCGAAGCATATGCGGAATGGCTCGTGCAATACGAGCGGTCGGATGCCGCATGCGTGCGGTTTCCCCGGGTGAAAGTATCGGATGACAAGACGGCGGTCCTGCTGGCGTTTCCGGACGGCGGACGGTGAGCGGAACGGTGGTCCGTTCCGGTCCGGGGCGGACGTTCTGCCCGCTGCGGCAGGGCCGTGCAGGATGATACGGTTGGCGGAACAGCCGGAGGAGCGCGACAGGCGCGTTCCTCCGGCGTTTTGTTTTGCGCGCGTGTGCATGACGGAACGGAACCCGTCCCCCCATTCAGGGAACATCTTCCCTGTTGACAGATTTATTTTAATCCGATAGATTTACTGGTATTAAAACACTGTCAATTCCGAGGGGGAAACTGTGAAATGAAGAGCAGGGTCCGATTCCGCGGCGCGCTCGCGCTGATTCTCGCGGCCGTGCTGGCCGTGACGGGCTGCGGACAAGGCCAATCGGATGGCGGCAACGGCGCCGGCGGCAACGCCGGTGGCAACGCAGGCGGCAATGCCGGCAGCATTGCCGGAAACGGCGGCGCAAGCCAGGTCGGGTTGAACGTGCCGGCCAGGCTGGCCGAACGGGGCGACATCAAGATCAAAGTCATCCGCAAAATCGGGGGCGACGACCATACGGCGCAATTCCTGGCCGGCGCGAAGCAGGAAGGCGAAGCGCTCGGCTTCAAGGTCGACACGTTCTCGGCGAACGGCGATTCGGTGAAGTTCCTCGAAGCGCTCGAGCAGGCGGCGGCGGAAGACGTGGACGGCGTCATCGTCTCCCACGGCGACGACCCGGCTTCGGCCGAAGCGGTGAAGAAGCTGCGCGAGAAAGGCATTGAAGTCGTCACGTTTGACTCGATCGGCGATATGGCCGGGATCGGGGGTGTCACGATGACCGCGCAGGACGACCAGGCGCTGGCGCGCTTCGCTTTGGATCGCCTCGTGCAGGATACGGGCGGCAACGCGAACATCATCTACCTGTGGGTGGACGGTTTCCCGCCGATGGTGCGCCGCAACGCCGTCTATCAGGAAGTGCTGGCCGCAAATCCGGGCATCCAGGAACTGGAGCGGTTCGGCGTCGCGAACGAAAACACGTCGGTGGAGACGCAGAACGCGGTCGCGGCGATGCTCACGAAGTATCCGAAAGGCGAAATCGACGCCATCTTCGCGACGTGGGACGCTTTTGCGATCGGCGCCGCGCGGGCGCTGATCGAAGCCGGCCGGACGGAGATCAAGATCTACGGCATCGACGTCTCGAACGCCGACCTGCAGATCATGCAGCAGGAGGGCAGCCCGTGGGTGGCGACGGCCGCCGTCGATCCGAAGATGATCGGCGCCGTGAACATGCGGCTGCTCGCGAAGAAGCTGGCGGGCGAAGAAACGCCGGCCGAATACAACCTCGAGGCCGCGCTGATCGACCAGGAGATGCTGAAGCAGTCTTCGGGGACGGTCAACATGGAGACGCTGGCCGACATCATTCCGGGCTGGGGTCAGACGGACGCGTTCGAGGAAGACTGGATGAAGGCTCTCAAGGAAGCCAGCGGGAAGTAACGCACGGCAAAACCGGTTGAAGACAGCGCCCTTGTCCGGCCTCCGGACGGGGGCGTTTGATCTGTGCGCATCGGAGGTGGAGCGGATGGCGAGGACGGCGGAAGGGCTTCTCGAAATGCGCGGAATATCGATCGCGTTTCCGGGCGTGCAGGCGCTGGACGGCGCGGATTTCACCGCATCGGCGGGCCGGGCGCACGCGCTGATCGGGGCGAACGGCGCGGGCAAATCGACGCTGATGAAGGTGCTGGCGGGAGCGTACGGCCATTATGCCGGCGAGATCCGGATCGACGGCCGGACGGTGAACATCCGCACCCCGGGGGACGCGAAGGCGCACGGCATCCAGGTCGTCTACCAGGAGGTCGACACGGCGCTCGTCCCGAACCTCAGCGTGGGCGAGAACATCATGATGGAGAAGCTCGTTCACGAGATGAAGGGCCGGCATCTGGTCCGGTGGGGCGAAATGCACCGGGCGGCGGAAGACGTGCTCGGGCGGCTCGAAGTCCGCATCCCGACGCGCAAGCGCGCAGCGGAGCTCACGCTTGCGGAGAAGCAGATGGTGCTGATCGCCCGGGCGATGACGACGGATTGCCGCTTCCTCATCCTGGATGAGCCGACGGCGCCGCTCAGCCGGGCGGAGACGGAGCGGTTGTTCCGCCTCATCCGGCTGCTCAAGTCGCGGGGGACGGGGATCATTTTCATCTCGCACCGGCTGCCGGAGCTGTACGAAATTTGCGAAGACATCACGGTCATGCGGGACGGACGGGTGGTGGCGCGCGGCAGGCTTCCGGACATGACCCAGCAGCAAATCGTCGAGCACATGCTCGGCTCGAAATGGGAAGGACAGTTCCCGCGGCGGTCGAACAAGCCGGGCCGGGTCCTGTTCGAGGCGAAGGACATCCGCGACGGCGGCAAGGTGAAAGGCGTGAGCCTCTTCATCCGCGCCGGCGAGATCGTCGGCCTCGCCGGATTGGTCGGCGCGGGCAAATCCGAGCTGTGCCGGGCGCTGTTCGGCGCGTCCGGGACGGTCGCGGGCGAAATGACGCTGAACGGCCGGCGGCTTGCGATCGGATCGCCGCACGACGCGGTGCGCAGCGGCCTTGCGCTCGTACCCGAGGAGCGCCGGCGCGAAGGCGTCTTCGTGGACGAGACGGTCACCGCCAACCTGACGGTCGCGACGCTGTCGCGGTATACGCGCCTCGGCGCCTGGCTGAGCGCGGCGAAGGAACGGGAGGCGGCGGGCGGCATCATCAGCCGGCTCGGCGTGAAAACGCCGGGCGGCGGCGCCAGGGTTGCCAATCTGTCGGGCGGCAACCAGCAGAAGATCGCGATCGGCAAATGGCTGCTGGCCGACGCCGATGTGTACCTGTTCGACGAACCGACGAAGGGCGTCGACGTCGGGGCGAAGCGGGACATCTACGAGCTGGTGGCGGGCCTGGCGGAGCGGGGCAAAGGCGTGCTTTACGCCACCGGCGAATTGCCGGAGATCATGGGGCTGACGGACCGGGTGTACGTCATGTACGACGGCCGGATCGTCCGGGAACTGATAACGGCGCGCACGAGCGAAGATGAAATCATGCTCTACAGTACGGGGGGCACGGGAACATGAAGACGAAGAACGCGGCTGCATGGCCGGGGGGATTCAGGCTGTCCGACTGGCTGTACAAGTACGGAACGCTGCTGACCATCGTGCTCCTGGTTCTCATTTTCGGGGCGTCGACGGATCACTTCTTCAGCAACTCGAACCTGGTCAACATCCTGCGGTCGATTTCGATCGTGACGATCATCGCGACGGGGCTCACCGTGTCGCTGGCGGTCGGCGGCTTCGACCTGTCCGTCGGCTCGACGGCGTCGGTCGCCTGCGCGGTCTGCGTCTCGATGTTCGTCTGGTACGGCCAGCCGCTGTGGGCCGGCATCGCGGCGGCGCTTTTGGCCGGCCTCGTCGTCGGCCTCGTGAACGCGTTCCTCGTCACCCGGTTCAAAATCCAGGACATGCTCATGACGCTGGCGACGATGTTCGTCTTTCAGGGGCTCGCGCTCACGTATTCCCGCGGGGCGACGATTTCCGAGAACATGATTCTGCCGGGCGGAGACTTCGCGACCGGGCAGATTCCGGATGCGTTCCGCCTGCTGGGCCGGGTGCCGTGGATCATCATCATCATGCTGGTCGTCGTGCTCGCGGTGCATCTTTTCCTGAACTACACGAAATACGGGCGCTACATGTACATGATCGGCGGCAATCCGGAGGCGGCGAAGCTGTCGGGCATTCCGGTGAACCGGTACCGGCTGGCGGCTTACGTCATCTCGGCGCTGCTCGCGGGGCTCGGCGGCATCGTGCTCGGCGCGCGGGTCGGAAGCGCGGAGGTGAACGCCGGCTCCCCGTATCTGATGGAAGCCGTCGCGGCGGCGTTCATCGGCTTCTCCGTGTTCGGCGCCGGCAAACCGAACGCGCTCGGCACGTTCGCGGGCGCGGTGCTGATCGGCGTGCTGTCGAACGGGCTCATCATGCTGTCCGTGCCGTATTACGCGATGGACATCGTAAAGGGCGGCGTGCTGGCGGCCGCGCTGGCGATCACGTACATCCGCGGGCGGCATTGACGGGGACGGGCGAGGGGAAATCGGCGCCCTGCCCCCCGCGGCCGGCGGGCGGTATCACCGCACCAGGTCGCGCCGCAGCGCGACGAGCTCCCGGAGCTCTTCCGTCGAGAGCTCCGTGATCCAGTTCTCGGAGCCGGCCATCACCGTCTCGCTCAGCAGCCGCTTGCTTTCCAGCATTTCGTCGATCCGCTCCTCCAGCGTGCCGAGCGCGATGAACTTGTAGACGTACACGTTCCGCTTCTGCCCGATCCGGTAGGCCCGGTCGGTCGCCTGGTTCTCGACGGCCGGGTTCCACCAGCGGTCGTAGTGGAAGACGTGGCTGGCGGCCGTCAGGTTGAGGCCGACGCCCCCGGCCTTCAGCGACAGGACGAACACGTGCGGCCGGCTGCCGGCGGACGGGCCGCCGGACTGGAACCGTTCGATCATCCGCTCGCGCGCCGCCCTGGGCGTGCCGCCGTGCAGATAGAGCACCGGCTCGTCCAGCGTCTCCTGCAGCACCGCCTGGATCAGCCCGCCCATGCCGACATACTGGGTGAAAATGAGGCACCGCTCCCCCGCTTCCCGGAGCTCCTTCACCATCTCCACGAGCCGCTCCAGCTTCGCCGACCGGGAGATGAGCGACGCCGCGTCGACGGCGGGGCCGCCCGGGTCCCGCGGCGGCGCTTCGCCGTCCGGTCCGGCATACGGCTGCGCGGCGGGCAGCGGCTCCTTCGTCACGAGCGCCGGATGCGCGCACAGCTGCTTCAGCCGCGTGATCGCCGCCAGGACGGCGCCCTTCCGCTCGATTCCGGATAGTCTGTCCGACCGCTCGAGCAGTTCGCGCACCGTCCGCTCGTACCAGGCGGCCTGCTCGGCGGTCAGGTGCACGAAGGTCTTCATCTCGTTCTTCTCCGGCAGGTCGAGCTGCACGGCGGGATCCTGTTTCCTGCGCCGGAGCAGGAACGGCTTCACGAGCTTCCGGAGCTCGGCGAGGCGCGCGTCGCCGCCTTCCTTCAGCGCGGCGCTTCCATACCGCTCTCCGAACGCGCGCTGGCTGCCGAGATATCCCGGATTGAGAAAATCGAAGATCGACCACAGCTCGGCGAGCCGGTTCTCGATCGGCGTGCCGGTGAGCGCGATCCGGTGGCGCGCCGGGAACGAGCGCACGGCGGCGGCCTGCTTCGTCGCGTGGTTCTTGATGTTCTGCGCCTCGTCGAGGCAGACCGCGTCCCACGGGACGGCGGCGATCGTCTTCCGGTCGAGGGCCGCCGTCGTGTAGGTGGTCAGGACGACGTCCGCCGATTCGGCCGCCTCGCGGAAGGCCGACCCCGCCGGCCGTCCGCTGCCGTAGTGCAGCAGCACGCGCAGCGAGGGCGCGAAGCGGGCAAGTTCCTTCTGCCAGTTGCCGATGACCGACGTCGGGCAGACGATGAGCGACGGCATCGGCCGGCCGGCGGCCCGCAGTTCGTCCCGCGCGTGCAGCAGATAGGCGATGAGCTGCACCGTCTTGCCGAGCCCCATGTCGTCCGCGAGGCAGGCGCCGAGGCCGAAGCGGCGCAAATGCACGAGCCATGAGAAGCCGGTCTGCTGGTA
The DNA here is from genome assembly GCF_002159085.1 of Thermobacillus sp. ZCTH02-B1. Taxonomy (GTDB): domain Bacteria; phylum Bacillota; class Bacilli; order Paenibacillales; family Paenibacillaceae; genus Thermobacillus. Next base: position 105,604 of record NZ_LZRU01000035.1, on the reverse strand, counting down.
CGGGCGCAGCGCCGTCTTGAGCCCTTCGGGCGCCGGGAGAAGCGGCTGCTCCTCCGGGCGGCTCAGATGCCCGAACAGCCGGAGCAGCCGGCCGCCCAGCTCCACCTCGAGCGCGATGCGGTCTTCCCCGCCTTCGGCGCCGGACTCCTCTTCGTCATGCTCCGGATCGACGGTCTTTCCGCCCAGCAGGTGCAGCTGCAGCACGTCGCGGAGCGGCAGGCCGCGGGACGGGTCGTACCGGGCCATCGCCCTGCGGATGCGGGCGAGCATCGCCGGATCGAGCGCGATCCACTGGCCGCGGACGTGGACGAGCCGCTTTCCCCGCTCCGCCAGTTCGAGAAATTCACGCTCGTCCAGCTCGGCGTTCCCGACGGCGATGCGCCAGTCGAAATCGACGAGCGACTGCAGCCCGAACATCGCCGGGCCGTCGCCGCCGTCCGACCGGACGCGGGCGCGCAGGCGGGGCTTCAGCCGGCGGACCTCCTCCCACCATGCGGGCAAAAGCACCAGCCATCCGGCCGCGGACAGGCGGGCGCTGTCCGCCGTGAGGAAGCGCCAGGCCGCCTCGTCGTCCAGCGCCGCGCCTTCGGGCGTCCACCCCTCGGCCGGCGCCACGTCCGGCAGGGCGGCCTCCAGCCGCGCGCGCCAACCGGCGGCCCGCTGCCTCGCGTCCTCCGCCCATTCGGCCGGCAGGTCGCCGGATACGGATCCGTCCGGACCGAGCCGCACGGGCACGATGACGCCCGGACGATCCTTGTCCTGGAGCACGAGCCGGAGCCGCCATCCGTCCCCTTCCGGCCCGGGCTCGAGGAGTTGCAGCGCCGGGCGGAACGGCGCCGTATCCCGCCGCCAGCCGATGTGGACGAGCCATTCGTCGTCGTCCATGTTCCGCGCGGCCTCGCCGGCGTCTTCGTCGAAGAGCCGCGGATATTCCCGGCGCAGGTCGGCCGACCGTTCCCCGGTGCCGTAATGGAGGTCGAACACGGCCGCCGTGAAGGCGGCGCGCAGCCGCCGGCCGAAATCGTCGTCGGCTTCGCCCGACGCCGTGAGCGCACCGATCCTCCGATCGATCTCCGGATCTTCCCATTGCCAATGCAACCGGCCGGCGATCATCGCTTCCCGGCTCGGCTTGAACCGCTTCTCCGCCGCGCAGGCCATGAGCGCGGGGGCGAGCCGCCGGATGAGCTCGGCCTCGCCTCCCCACTCCCAGTCCACATGCCCGAGCAGCTCCGGCTTTGCGAAGAACGGCAGGACGAACTCCGCCGGGAGCTCGACGATCTCGATGTTCCGCAGGCTGCGGATCTCCAGTTCCGCTCCGTAGAACGACGGTTCATGCCAGGCGAAGAGCAGCTGCTTCAGCCGCATGCCGGGCACAAATCCGCCGGCTTCATCCAGTCCGTAGAGCAAGGCGTCGCCTTCAGCCGTCAGGCTGAGCCGGACGACGATTTTGCGCAAATCCGTTCTCATCGCCAGGTTCCTCTCTGCCTTCCGCGGTTGCCGGGCGCGGCCGGCCGCGGCGGTCGCGTAAGTGGGATAACTTTCATTATAACACAGTCTTGCGGCGAACCCGCCCTTCCTTGTCAAACTAGACGCTTGCAGGATATCCTGTGCGTCCATCCGGCCGGATTTCGTCCATTGATCCGGTCGTGGGCCCGGAAAAACAACAAGGCCGACCGGACATTCCGGCCGACCTGTTCAAAACAGCCCCGATTTTATTTCATTGTTCCAGGTGTCTGCTTTGAGGGGAGTCCATCACGGAACCGCCGCGTGGCTTTTTGGTCCCGTTACGCCGGGAACTGGGTCACCTCATGCGGCTTTTGCTCTTTCTTTAGCGCGGTGATGTACAGCAGGATGGCCGTCACGAGGTGCAGCGCCCATCCGAGGAACGGAATCCAGGCCAGGCAGGACGTGATCAGGCCCACGACGGAACCATAGAACTTTTCCTTGTTGATGACGGACAGGATCAGGGTGACAAGATGCAGGATGAACATGATGCCCAGCGCCCAATAGAGCGTTCCTATCACGATGAGTCCGCCGAGCACCGGGATGGCCAGAATCGTCTCCAGAATGGCGGTGATCAGTTTCATGACTTTGGAACTCGACAAAGGTTCCATCCCCTTCCATCGTGTGATATGCCACATATTGTAACAAAATTCCCGAAAATTCTCCATAAAATTTCAAAAAATGACTCGCAAGCGGTTGTGCTTGAAGAAACTGTTGGCCGCGCCCGACCGGATGCGGGCCGTCCCGCCGCGAACGCGTTCCTTGTTCACCGGGCGCGCGCTGTTTTACAATGAAGCCGGATGGATAAAACAGGCTTGCGTATGGAAACGCGGCGACGGCGGATGATGGGCTGTCGTCCGGAACGGCATCAACCGCGAAAGGAACGGTGGCGCATGAAGAAAATCGGATTCATCGGTCTCGGCAACATGGGATTGCCGATGGCCGCCAACCTGGTCAAGGCCGGGTTCGAGGTGTACGGGCTCAACCGCAGCAAGGGCGCCGAGGAGAAATTCGCGCAGGCCGGCGGCAGGATCGGGCTGACACGGGCGCAGCTCGCGGCGGAGATGGACATGGTCATCACGTGCCTGCCGATGCCCGCGGACGTCGAAGAGGTGTACCTGTCGGAGGACGGCCTGATTCCGAACGGGCGTCCCGGCCTCCTGCTCGCCGACTGCAGCACGGTCGGCCCTGAACTGAGCCGCCGTCTGTACGAGGCGGCCGCCGCGCGCGGCATCGCGTTCCTCGACGCGCCGGTGAGCGGCGGAACGGTCGGCGCGGCCGAAGGCACGCTCAGCATCATGGTCGGCGGCGACCGCGGGGCGTTCGACCGGGCGATGCCCGCCTTCGAGGCGATGGGCAACATGATACGGCACGTCGGTCCGAGCGGAAGCGGTTCGGCCGTCAAGCTGATCAACCAGCTCATGGTCGGCATCCACACGCAGGCGGTCAGCGAGGCGCTTGCGCTGGGACGCCGGGCCGGAATCGACGAAGCGCTGCTCGTCGACATCCTGATGGCGAGCTTCGCGAGCAGCCGCATCCTCGGTCGCCATTACGAAGGTTTCATCGCGAAGGACTCGTACGAGCCCGGGTTCGCGATCCGGCTGCTCGGCAAGGATCTCGAACTTGCGGCGGAGATGGCGGAGCAATGCGGCGTCCGGCTGAAGGCGGGCGCGCGCGTGCGGGGGCTGCTCCGACGCGCGATCGCGTCGGGCTATGGCGACCGCGACATGGCGGCGATGTTCCGCTTCCAGACGGAAGAGGACGCCCGCGAGCGCGAGGCCGGGCCGATCCGGCACTACGCCGTCTTCCTGCCGATGAAGGACGCGGAGAAGAGCGAGCGCTGGCGTCCGGAGCACCTCAGGTTTCTGGACGAGCAGCGGGCGGCCGGCCGGCTGTTCGCCAACGGACGGTTCACCGACGGCGCCGGTGGCCTCGTCATCTACAGGGCGCGCTCGTACGAGGAAGTGGAAAGCTGGGTGAAGCAGGACCCGTACGTCGTGCACGGCGCACGCGGATACGAGATCCACGAATGGGATGTCGTGCCGGCGGAAGGGTGACGGTCCGCCCGCTTCCGCCCCTTTCCCCCGGCCTGCGCCGTCACGTGCGCAGCCCGCATACGCCGCACGCGGGAAGCCTCCGGCGGTCCGGACTCCGGACGCGCGGGAAGGCTTCCCTTTTTCATCGATCCGTTGGTTGGCGCGGGGAACATCGCCTACGGTCATCGGACGCGGAAGGAATCCTTCGTCTTCCCCGTGCTGGCGATCGTGACCTTCACATCGATGTCGCGCAGCGATGCTTCATCGAGCGGAAACCGTCCTCCGGCCGTAATCTTCCGGTACAGCTTCAAATCGTTCCGGTATACGGATTCGAGCAGGTTCAGCACATCCGCCTGCCGCCGGATTCCTTCCAGGTAGGTGTTCCGGACTTCGTTCCGAATCTTCTCCTCCGCCCGGCGGATGATCTCGTCGAGCGTCAGGCCGGCGCTGAGCTCGATGATGACCGCCCTGAGGGAGAGCCGCAGATCGAACCGGATGCGCCCGCCTTCGTCCCGCCAGGAGATGTCGGACTTCGGGTGACGGAAGACGAGCACGGCCTCCGTCCGGCCTTTCCGCTTCAGGTAGAGGTGGGCGCGCTCCGTCTTGGATTCAAGCCACCGCTTGCCGAGCAGCTGCTCATCGGTCATGACGGCGTGCCATTTGCCGTCCTTCAGGATGACCGCGTCGCGGATGGTGATGGCCGCATACCGCTTCTTCGTGTCCGCCCACCGGTTCCGTTCCAGGCTGATGAGCGGCAGAAGCGCCGTCCGGCCCTTCTCGTTCATGTCGGCGATGAGCTGGAACATCCGTCTGGGCCGGATGATCGAGCTCTGGCGGTAGGTGTCCACCGGGTCACCGAGCTGCGAATAGACCGGGGAAAATTCCAGAACCGGCGACGCCAGCAGCACGTCGCCGATCGGCTCGCGCGTGCCGAACAGCCAGTGGGTGTAGCGGAACTCCTGGTACCGGCCCAGGACGCCGATGCTTGTCTCGATGCCCTGCTTCAGCACCGATTCGCTCAGCACGACGCTGTTCAGATGTCCCCAGTAAAACCGCCTCTGGGATGTCAGGTACAGATCCTGGAGCGCCTCCTGGATCGATCCCCCGATACCCAGACCGACCCAGGAGCCGCCGGTTTCCTGCGGTTCCGGGCCGCCGCCTTCGTGCTTCCCCAGCGCGGAAAAGTCGATGATCTGCACATAGAGCCGGTACTTTCCGCCCGAGAAATCGACGCCGACGGCGTGGACGTAAAACATGTGCTCCAGTTCGCGGAGATCCCAGCAGCCGGCGAGCGTCAGGGCGAGCAGGCAGATCGGCAACGCCGCCAGCGCGGCCCGCGGCGGACGGAGCGTCCTCATCGCGCACCCCCTCCCCGGGACTTGCCCCCGGAGCGCGTCGGATCGCCGGGGTGGAGCGTCTCCGGCCGCCGCTGCGGACGACCGCCGGGAAGACGCAGGACGGTCCGGAGCGCTTCCAGCGCGTCCCCCGCATTGAACGGCGAGAGCGGCGTGAGATAGGGAATGCCGAACGACCGGGTGGAGGCGAACAGCACGATGATCGCGAACGCGGACAGAATGAAGCCGTACACGCCGAGCAGCGAGGAGACGACGAGCACGCCGATCCGGAGAAGGCCGATGGTGCCGGCCAGCGAACGGTTGGCGATCGCGAACGTGGCCACCGCCGTCGTCGCGATGACGACGAGCAGCGACGGGCTCGTCATGCCGGCCCGGATCGCGGCGTCGCCGATGATGAGCCCGCCCACCACCGTGAGCGTCTGACCGATCGCCCGCGGCAGCCGCACCCCGGCTTCACGGAACAGCTCGAAGGCGAGCAGCATCAGGAACGCTTCCACCGGGGCGGGTACCGGCACGCCCTTGCGCGCGACGGTGATCGTGGCGAGCAGGGTGAGCGGGATCTGGTCCGGATGATACGTCGTGACCGCGATGTAGAATCCCGGCAGGAAAAGGGAGACGACGAGCCCGAGAAAACGCAGCGTCCGACCCACCAGAATGTTCAGGAAATGGTTGTGCAGATCCTCCGGCGACGTGAGCAGGTAGAACAGGTTGGCCGGCGCGATCGACGCGGTCGGCACGCCGTCGATGAGGATCGCGAACCGGCCCCTGAGCAGCGCGGCCGCGACGTGGTCCGGCCGGCCCGAGTAATGGAAGATCGGCAGCAGCGACAGGCGCAAGCCGGTCAGCCGGTTCTCCAGCTGGTCGCTGCTCTGGACGGCGTCGATGTCGACATGCTTCAGCCGCTCCCGCACCGTCTCGATCATGTCCGGGCGGGCGATGTCCTTGATGTAGAGCAAGGCGGCCCGGACCATGCTCCGCTTGCCGATCGCGAAATGCTCGCAGGCCAGCGACACCGTGCGCAGCCTTTTCCGGACGAGCGCCACGTTGACGATCACATCTTCCACGAAGCCGTCGCGCGGTCCCCGGATCGACACTTCGGTCGGCGCTTCATCCGGCATGCGGCGGGGCGGATTCGCGAGATCGAGCACGAAGGCGTGCGCGCGGCCGGGCAGGAACAGGACCAGCCGGCCGTCCAGGATGTCGCCCGCCGCCTCGTCGAGCGTCTCGCGCCGGTCCAGCGCGGACAGCGGCCAGCCGTCCGCATCGGCGCCGACCGCGGCGTCACGCTCGTTCCCGGAGCCGAGCAGCCCGCGCAGCACCGCCTCGTTCAGCACCGGGGAATCGGCCATGCCCTGGCAATAGACGAGCAGCGCGTCCGACCGTCCCGGGGCGGCGATCCGGCGGTACACGATGTCGTCGCAACGGTCGAACAGCTCCCGGAGCCGCGCCTCGTTCTCCTCCGGCACCCGCGAGACGGGTACGGCCGGCCGGGTTTCGGTCTTCTGTCCGCCGCTCATGCCCGCCCGCCCGCCTTTTGCCGCTCCGTCAGGGCGAGGAAGAAAAGCAGCAGGCAGAACGACGCGATGAAGATCAGGCCGCCGGGAATGTAAAAGTTCGTCAAAATGTCATCGAACGCGGTGTCGCTGACGGGCAGCAGCCCGGTGACGGCGAGCAGCGCGGCGAACAGGGGCAGCGTGCCCGCCCTGGATTTCGGTCCGGCCAGGCCCAGCATGTCCAGCGCGATGTAGAAGCCGAGCGAAATGCGGATGAATGCGCCGCACAGCCACTGGTAGATGGACAGGAAATCCGTGTGCTCGAAGAAGTGGCCGAACGTCACCAGCCGCCACTGCTCATAGGATGGAAACCGCATGCGCGCGCTCTCCTCCGGTCCGAAAATGGCGATCGCGCCGAGCAGCGAGCTGAGGGTCAACTTGATCAGCATCACCCCGACCACAAGCAGCGGCAGACCGCGGGCCTTTGACTTCAGCCGGTGCTGGAAGAAAAGAAACCAGCAGACCTCCGACAGTCCGACGCCCGTGCACGCCATGCCCCGGACCATCGGCCAGTACCCGTCCTCGAACAGCGGAAAGAGGAGCCGGTAGTCCTTGTGCGGCAGGTTCGCCGACATGACGAACACTCCGAGGACGATGACGATGGGCAGCAGGATGCCGTTCGCGATCGCGATGGAGCGCAGCCCGGAGCCGGCCAGGGCGGCGATCACGATCGCGAACGCGGCGGTGATGACGATTTTCGGCGTTCCGGGCAGGTAGGAGACCTTCGCCCAGCCGGTGACATCCCGCAGCGTCAGCCAGCACAATGTCAGGAAATAGAGGGCCACCAGGCCGGTGACGAAGCGGGACAGGCCTGCCCCGAGGCGGCGCCGGAGCCAGTCGCCCAGCCGCTGCTGCCGGCTGCGCTTCATGATGAACAGGATGAGCGGAATCCAGACGGCGAGCTGCACGGCTCCGGCCAGAAGGACCGACAGCCAGGCGTCGCGTCCGGCCGCCCTGAGGAGCATCGGGATGATGATCACGTGGTTCAGGATGCCGCCCGAGGTGATGAGGATCATCGCGGCGCCGGGCACCGTGATGGTATCCGAATTCATGGCACGTCTCCTGCATTCGGTTCTTTTGTGTTATTGTGGTGTCACAGGAAGCGATTTATGCCGTTCATTTGCGGGAGGGACGCGTGTGACGATTCTGACGTTTCCGAAAGATTTCGTCTGGGGCGTGTCGACGTCCGCCTACCAGATTGAAGGTGCGCTGACCGAGGACGGCCGCGGCCCGTCGATCTGGGACACGCTGGCGGCCATTCCGGGGCGCATCCTGAACGGCGACGACGCCTCCGTCGCGTGCGACAGCTACCACCGTTACGAAGAGGACATCGCGCTGATGAAGGAGCTCGGCGTGAAGGCCTACCGTTTCTCGGTCTCGTGGCCGCGCATTTACCCGCGGGGCGACGGCGAGCTGAATCCGAAGGGCATCGAGCATTACAGGCGGTTCGTGACGAAGCTGCGCGAGGCCGGCATCACGCCGTTCTGCACGCTCTACCACTGGGAGCTGCCGCAGGCGCTGCAGGACCGCGGCGGCTGGGAAAACCGCGCGACGATCGACGCGTTCGTCCGGTTCGCCGAGACGATGTTCCGCGAGTTCGACGGGCTGATTGACTGCTACATGACGTTCAACGAGCCGTGGTGCATCGCGATCAACGGCCATCTGCTCGGCCGGCACGCGCCCGGCATCACGAGCTGGCAGTCGGCGATCCGCGTCGCCCACCATGTCCTCGTCGCCCACGGCAGGACGGTGCGCCGCTTCCGCGAGCTCGGCGTGCGCGGGCAGATCGGCTACGCGCCGGACATGTACTGGTACGAGCCGCTCACGCGCAAGCCGGAGGATGTCGACGCGGCGTACCGCGCGTTCCAGATTTACAACTGGTTCGTGGAGCCGGTGTTCACGGGCCGGTATCCCGAGAAGATGGCGGAATGGATCCGCACGAAGGGCGCCGAGCCGCCCGTCGAGCCGGGCGACATGGAGACGGTCCGGGAACCGATCGACTTCTTCGGCCTGAATTTCTACGGCGGCAACATCGTGCGGCACAAGCCCGGCAACAACTACCTCGACCTCGAGCACGTCGGACTCGGATACCCGCAGTCCGACAAGGGCTGGTTCATCTACCCGGAAGGTCTGTACAGGATCGCGTCGGCGCATGCAAATATCGGGACGCGATACACCGTAAGGGATAAAAGACCTTCGGCAAGTTCCGCCATATCCGGCGGACGGGCCGAAGGTCTTTGTCGCTTTAACAGACCAGCGCAACCGGGGAGGAATCATGCCGTCATGCTGGCGCTCGAGGCGATGGGTCTTGTGAAGACGTTTCGCGTCAAGCGGAAACCGGAGGGGCTCATGGGAAGTTTCCGCTCGCTGCTGAAACCGGAGTGGGGGGAGAAGACGGCGGTGGCCGGCATCGATCTCCGGGTGGAGGCGGGGGAGACGCTTGCCTTTCTCGGCCCGAACGGCGCGGGAAAATCGACGACGATCAAGATGCTGACCGGCATCCTGCACCCCACGTCCGGCCATGCCCGCGTGCTGGGGATGGTGCCGTGGCGGGAGCGCGCCGCACTGGCGTTCCGGATCGGAGCCGTCTTCGGGCAGAAGTCGCAGCTCTGGTACCATCTGCCGCCGGCGGACACGTTCGAGCTGCTCGGCCGGATGTACGAGCTCGGGCGGGAGGACTACAGGCGCCGCCGCGACGAACTGGTCGAACGGTTCGATCTGGGTCCGCACATGCAGACGCCCGTCCGCAAGCTGTCGCTCGGCGAGCGGATGCGCTGTGAAATCGCGGCGGCTTTCCTGCACCGGCCGGAGATGCTGTTCCTGGACGAGCCGACGATCGGACTCGATGTCGTCGTGAAGCGGCGCATCCGCGAGCTGATCGCGGAGCGGAACCGGGAGGAGGGAACGACCGTCTTCCTTACGTCCCATGACCCGTCCGACATCGAACAGCTCTGCCGCCGCGCGGTCGTGATCCACCACGGCGCCGTCATCTTCGACGCGCCGGTCGAACGCCTGAAGCGCGAGGTGCTGACGTACAAAACGGTGCGGCTGAAGCTCAGGGACGGCGAGCGGCTGCCGGAGACGCTGCCGGACGGGGTGAAGGCGGCGGAAGCGGGGCCTTCCGCGTGGCGGCTGTCCGTGGACACGGCCGCCGCCTCGATCGAGGAGGTGCTCGCCGCCTTCGTCGGACGGTGCGCGATCGAGGACATGACGGTCGAAGATCCGCCGATGGAGGACGTGATCCGGACGATCTACGAAGGCGGGAGCCGCTTGCGGCCCACGGAGGAGGGAACGGCTTCGTGATGCGTCCGCTTCGTCGTGCAGCTGGCCGCGGGGAGCGCGATCGCCTGGGCCTACATGGGGCCGCCGGCCTTCGGATGGGGCTGGGCCGGGTTTTGCGCGCTGCTGCCCGGCGCGTTCACGGTCGCGTTCCTGCTCAATCTGGCCGTCGCCCTGCTCGCCTTCTGGGTCGAGGAGACGCGCGGCATGGAATTCGTCCTGCAGAAGCTGAACTTCACGGCCGGCGGCATGCTGCTGCCGCTCGAGCTCATGCCGGACTGGCTGGAGCGGGTCTGCTCCTGGCTGCCGTTCCGGGCGGTGCTCTATTTTCCGGCGCGGACGGGCGTCGCATTCGACGGCGGGACGCTGGCCCGATTTCTGCTGGCGCAGTGGGGGTGGGCCGCCGCGCTGGCGCTGCTGTGCCTGTTCATGTACCGGAGAGGGGTGCGGAAGCTGAATGTCAACGGCGGTTAGTCCGACGGGCGGCCGGGGAGGATGGCTGCGCCGCGCGTCCGGCGTCGCGCGATATGTGCTGACGTGCTGGAAGCTGAATCTGGCCGCCACGATGGAGTATCGGGCCAGCTTCTTCATGCTGGCGGGCATGATGTTCGTGAACAACTGCATCTGGCTCGTGTTCTGGGCGATCTTCTTCCATCGCTTCCCGGCGGTGAACGGCTGGGAGCTCCGGGATGTCATGCTGCTGTGGGGGATCAGCGCGGGCGGGTTCGGCTGGGCGAACGTGCTGTTCGGCAATTTCACCCGCATCGCGCCGATCGTGGCCAATGGCGAACTCGACGTGTTCCTGACGCACCCGAAGCCGCTCCTGATCAATGTGCTGGTCAGCCGCATGTCGCTGACGGCGATGGGCGACTTCCTGTTCGGTCTGGCGATCTATGCGCTGGTCGGCGAGCATACCTGGACCGGCGCCGCGAAATATGCGCTGGGCCTGCTGATCAGCGGCCTGCTGTTCCTGTTCGTGACGCTCGCCGCCGGCACGCTGGCGTTCTTCTTCGGCAACGCGGAGGGGATGGCGTCGCAGCTCTTCAACGCGCTGGTCTCGCTCAGCACGTATCCGGCGGACATTTTCAAGGGGACGGCGCGGATCGTGCTGTTCACGGTGCTGCCGGCCGGGTTCATCAGCTACGCGCCGATCGGGCTGCTCAGGCGGTTCGACGCGGTGTTCGTCTGGTTCGCCGCCGCCGCGGTTGCCGCGTTCGGCCTGTTGGCCGTGGTCCTGTTCCACGTCGGGCTCAGGCGGTATACGTCGGGCAACCGGATCGCGATGCGCGGGTGATCGGGCAGGCGGGCGGAGCGGCGGCGCGGGCCGGGCGGCCGCGATGCCGGCACGGGTCATGGGACAATGTGGCATCCGGGCGCGTCAATCTGGCACAAAAAAGCGGTTGAAATATGGGTCCGCTGCCTGTATAATGGGCCTGAAAAGCTTTTCAAAAACCCGTTATTCGGGCAGCTTGGCCCGACAACGCGGGGTGCACGGCAAACAGCATGAAACCGACGATTCGCGATGTTGCCAAACTGGCCGGCGTGTCGATCAGCACCGTCTCGCGGGTCATGAACGCGCCCGAGACGGTCGTTCCGGAGAAGCGGAAGCGCGTGCTGGAGGCGATCGAGCAGCTCCAGTACCAGCCCAACGCTTTCGCGCGCGGCCTGATTTACAAGAAATCCGAAATCTTCGGCGTCATGATCCCGGACATCGAGAACCCGTACTATGCGGGTCTGCTCCGCGGCATCCAGGATGCGGCCGTGCAGCTCAACCACAGCGTCATCATCTGCAACACGGACCGCGACAGGGACCGGATGATCGCCTACGCGCGGAACCTGTTCGAGAAGCAGGCGGACGGGATCATTTACGCAAGCGACGTGCTGTTCAGCGAATTCCATGACGAGATGAAGCGCAGCCGTCTGCCGTTCGTGCTCGTTTCGACCGAAGCGCGGGATTACGACGTGCCGTCCGTGGACATCGACAACGAGCAGGCGGCCTACGAAGCGGTCCGGCATCTGATCGGGCTCGGCCACCGGGAGATCGGCATGATCAGCTTCCCGGTCGGCGACACGATCTCCGGCGCTCCCCGTCTGGCGGGTTACCTGAGGGCCGTCCGGGAAGCCGGACTCGGCCATTGCGAAGCCAACGTCGAGTTCGCGGCGTACCGCTTTGAAGACGCTTACAAGGCCGCGGAGCGGCTGTTCGCCAAGGAGCCCCGGCTGACGGCGGTGTTCGCGGCGTCCGACGAATTCGCGATGGGCACGATCATGTACGCGCGGGACCGCGGCCGCACCGTACCGGACGACCTGTCGGTCGTCGGCTTCGACGATATCCGGATGGCGCACATGTTCATTCCGAGGCTGACCACCATCGAGCAGCCCGTCTACCAGATGGGCGTGCGGGCGGTGCAGAAGCTGCACGAATTGGTGACGAACGGGCGGGTGTCCGAACTGCGCGAGCGGCTGCCCCACCGGTTGATCGTCCGGGAATCGACCGCGAGACCTCCGGGCTGACATCCGGCTGCGGCGGCCGGCGAATCCCGCAGGGCCGGGAAGGGATGCCGGTGTTTCTGAAAAGCTTTTCGGACCGCGGAATCCGTTCGTCCGGCGGAGCGGAGCCTCGGCGGTCGATCCGGCCCCTCCGCGCCATGTTCCGCTCGCGTTTGAAAAGCTTTTCGTCCCCCGCATGGCGGCCTCCGCCGGTCGACCGCTTCATATTCGGCGGCGGTGTCGCATAGGTTTGAAAAGGTTTTCGAATCGGGATTTCCGGCGGATCGGGCGCGCGTTCCCGGCATCGCATGCCGCGGGACGTCGGGCGGCTTTCGCCGTTATCCACGGATCGGCGCGGCCGGTCCGGGCATACTACACAAAAACGGGAAGGAAAGGTGAGGTCACATGCAAACCATCATGAAGAGGAGAGGCTTTTCGCTTCTCGCCTTCTTCATGGCCGTCGTTCTGGTGCTGACCGCCTGCGGAGGCGGCAAGAGCGACAACCGGAACGCGGGGAACGCCGACAGCGGCGCAAATGCAGGCAATTCCGGGGGCAATTCCGATGCAGGTGCGCCGACGGGGTCGTACCTGCAGCAGGCGTACGACGGCGCCTTCAAGGGCAAGGTCGTCACGATGTACGGTCCGTTCGTCGACGCGGACGAAATGAAGTTCAACGAGAGCATCAAGGAATTTGAAGAGAAGACGGGCATCGACATCCAGTATGAAGGTTCCAAGGAATTCGAAGCGACGATCTCCGTTCGCGTGAACGGCGGCAACGCACCGGACATTGCGGACTTCCCGCAGCCCGGACTGCTGAAGAACTTCGTCAAGGAAGGCAAGGTCATCGACGTCCGCACGTTCCTGGGCGAGGACTACCTGAAGCAGCAATACGCCCAAAGCTGGCTCGACATGGCGACGATGCCGGGCCCGAACGGTGAAGACGTGATGGCCGGCATCTGGGCGCGCAGCAGCGTGAAGAGCCTCGTCTGGTACAACAAGAAGGAATTCGAGGCGGCCGGCTACAAGATCCCGACGACCTGGGACGAGCTGCTCGCGCTGACCGAGCAGATCGCGGCCGACGGCGATCCGGCGTGGGCGATCGGCATCGAGAGCGGCGCCGCGACGGGTTGGCCGGCGACCGACTGGATCGAGGACATCATGCTGCGCACGACGTCGCCGGAGAACTATGACAAATGGGTAAACGGCGAGCTGCCGTTCACCGATCCGATCGTGCGCAACGCGTTCGAGAAGATGGCGGAAATCTGGTTCAACGAAGACTACGTCTACGGCGGCCGGAAATCGATCGTGCAAACGCCGTTCGGCGACGCGGTCAAGCTGCTGTTTGACAATCCGCCGAAGGCATGGCTGCACCGCCAGGCCGGCTTCATCACGAGCTTCTTCCCCGAAGGCCTGACGGAAGAAGACTTCGACTGGTTCCCGTTCCCGTCGATCGATCCGCAATACGGCACGCCGGCGCTCATCTCGGGCGACATCTACGCCATGTTCAACGACCGTCCGGAAGTGCGCGCGGTCATGGAATTCTTTACGACGGCGGAATCGCTCAAGACGTGGATCCAGTCCGGCGGCGTGACGCCTCCGATGAACGGCGCGGATCCGTCCTGGTACGCGAACGAGGCCGAACGCAAGATGGCGGATTTCCTGCAATCGGCTTCGACGATCCGGTTCGACGGTTCCGACCTGATGCCGGGTTCCGTCGGCGCGGGCACGTTCTGGAAGGGCGTCACCGACTACGTCAGCGGCACGGCCACGCTGGATCAGGCGCTTGAGACGATCCAGTCCGGCTGGAATCAATAACGCATTTGGCGCACCGATGACGGAGCCGCGCTGGTCTTTCAGCGGAAAGGCCGGCGCGGCTTCCGCCGCTCAATCGTGAAAGGGGGAAAGGCCGCCATGGCACCGGCGACGGCAACGGCAAAGGCGTCGAGCGTGGGGCGGATTGTCTGGCTCCTCTTCATCTCGATCATGGTTCCCGCCGTCAATGTCGGCGTGCACGGTCTCATTTTCTGGTTTTTCCGCGACTCTCCGCTTCATCCGATCGCGAACGCGCTGCTGGCCGTCGCGTGGGGTGCAGCGGGCGTCTACAGCATCTTTTGGTCGCTCAACTGGGTCGTCGAACAATATCCGGACGTCTGGAAAAGAAGGATTCTGCCCTTCATCTACGTCGGGCCGGCGGTTCTGCTGCTCGGCTGGCTGCTCGTGATCCCGACCGTCCGCACGCTGTACCTCAGCTTCTTCGACGCGTCGAGCCAAACGTTCGTCGGCCTGGCCAACTACGCCGCCGTCTTCACCGACCGGCTGCTGGCGACGGCGCTGCGCAACAATTTGCTCTGGGTGTTCTTCGGCACGACGCTGTGCGTCTGCCTCGGCCTGCTCATCGCGATACTGGCGGACCGGAGCAGCTTCGAACGGCTCGCGAAGACGATCGTCTTCATGCCGATGGCCATCTCGTACGTCGCCGCGGGCGTCATCTGGAAGTTCGTCTATTACTACACGCCCGAAGAGCGGCAAATCGGGCTTTTGAACGCGATCGTGAAGGCGTTCGGCGGCGAACCGCAGGCGTGGCTGACGATGGTACAGCCGTGGAACAACCTGTTCCTGATCGTCATCCTCGTCTGGATGCAGACGGGATTCGCGATGGTGTTCTTCTCCGCGGCGATCAAGAACGTGCCCGACGACATTCTGGAAGCGGCGCGCGTGGACGGCGCGGGTGAATTGCGCATTTTCTTCCGGATCATCATCCCGTACATTTCCGGCACGATCCTGTCGGTGACGACGACGATCATCGTCTTCACGCTGAAGATCTTTGACGTCGTCATGGTCATGACGGGCGGCCAGTACGGCACCGAAGTGGTGGCGACGCAGTTCTATCGGCAGCTCTTCATGTATCAGAACGCGGGCTACGGCTCGACGCTCGCGATCGTGCTGCTCATCGCCGTCACGCCGGTCATCTGGTTCAATCTGCGGCAGTTCCGCCGGGAGGGGGGCTTCTGATGCGGCGGTCAAGGGTGCGTCGGAAAGGCAACCGGCTGGTCAATATCGTGCTGGCCGTCATCTGCGTCATCTGGCTCATACCGACGATCGGGCTGCTCATCTCGTCGTTCCGGCCCGCGGCGGATATTCTGTCGACGGGATGGTGGACGATTTTCCCCCACCGGGACTGGCAGACCGTCGAACGGATCGAGCTGCCGCGCGAGACCGACCTGCGCCAGCCGATCGAGGTGCTCGGCGCGACGTACACCGACGAGGAGCTGCGCGCCGGCGTAACCGTCGACGGCCGTCGTCTGATCTGGGAGAACCGGCGGGCGCGGATCGTCAGCGTGCAGGAGAAGCGGTGGACCACGACGCTGCGGTTCACGCTGCAGAACTACGAGACGGTGCTCGGCGGCAAACAGTACAAGATTGCGCTTCCGGACGGCAGCACGAAGACGGAGCAGGGCAGCGGCATGGGACGGTCCTTCTGGAATACGGTCGCGGTCGCCGTGCCGTCGACGATCATCCCGGTGTTCATCGCGTCGTTCGCGGCTTACGCGTTCGCGTGGCTCCGGTTCCCGGGGCGCAGGGTCATGTTCGTCATCATCGTCGCGCTGCTCGTCGTGCCGCTGCAGGTGGCGCTGATCCCGATCCTGCGCGACTACACGGTGCTCGGCCTGAACGGCACCTACTTCGGCATCTGGCTGGCCCACTCGGCGTTCGGCCTGCCGCTCATCACCTACTTCATGTACAACGCCGTTCGGCAGATTCCGCGTGACCTGTTCGAGTCGGCCTTCATGGACGGCGCGTCCAACTTCACGACCTTCAGCCGGCTCGTGCTTCCGCTCACCGTGCCGTCGCTGGCGTCCATCTGCATCTTCCAGTTCCTGTGGGTCTGGAACGACTATCTGGTGGCGCTCATCTTCCTCGGCAGCCTGCCCGACGTGCAGGTGCTGTCGATGAACATCGCCGGCCTCGCCGGATCGCGCGGCAACGACTGGCATCTGCTCACCGCGGCGGCCTTCGTGTCGATGCTGATGCCGCTCGCCGTATTCTTCACGTTGCAGCGCTACTTCGTACGCGGTCTGATGGGAGGATCGGTGAAAGGATGATACAGAGAGAGATCATGACGGGAGAGGAAACCATACTGGGCAGACCGGCCTGGTGGAAGGAATCCGTCGTCTACCAGGTCTATTGGCGAAGCTTCTTCGATACGAACGGCGACGGCATCGGGGACCTGAGGGGCGTCATCGAGAAGCTCGACTACATCCGCTCGCTCGGCGTCGACTTCATCTGGCTCAACCCGTTCAACGCGTCGCCGGGCGTGGACAACGGCTACGACATCTCCGATTATTACGCGATCGCGCCGGAGGCGGGCACGATGGCGGATTTCGAGGAGCTGGTCGCGGAGGCGCACCGGCGGGGTCTGAAGATCATGATGGACATCGTGCTGAACCACACGTCGGACCGCCACCCCTGGTTCCTCGAGTCGCGGTCTTCCAGGGACAATCCGAAGCGCGACTGGTACATCTGGCGCGATCCGGCGCCGGACGGCGGGCCGCCGACGAACTGGCGGTCGTATTTCCATCCGAGCTGCTGGCGGTTCGACGAGGCGACCGGCCAGTATTACATGCATTCGTTCGCGATCGGCCAGCCGGATCTCAACTGGGCGAACCCCGAGGTGCGGCGGGAGATGTACCGGATGCTCCGCTTCTGGCTGGACAAGGGCGTGGACGGCCTCCGGCTCGACGCGCTGGCGCTTCTGGCCAAGCCGAAGACGTTCACGGACGCGGCCGATCCGTACGACATCCGTTATCTCACGCACAACCCCGGGTTGCATGATTACCTGCAGGAAATGAACCGCGAGGTGTTCCGCCACTACGACATCATGACGGTGGGCGAGGTCGCCTTCGCAACGCCGGAGAAGGGGCTGCTGTTTGTCGACGAGGAGCGGAAGGAGCTGCATTCGCTGTTCCATTTCGAAGTCGCGGACGAGATGCCGTCCTGGGACATGGTCCGGTTCAAGCGGATCCAGCGCCGCTGGGCGGAAGCGCTGAGCGGCCGGGGCGTCATGGGGCAGTTCCTGAACAACCACGACCACACGCGGCAGGTATCGCGCTACGGGAACGACCGGGAATTCCGCGTGCAGTCGGCCAAGCTGCTTGCCACGATGGTGCATACGCTGCCGGGCATTCCCTATGTCTACCAGGGCGAGGAAATCGGGATGACCGGCGTCCGGTTCGATTCGATCGACGACTACCGGGACGTCATGATGAAGAGCCGCTACGAGGAGCTGGTCGCCGCCGGCCGCGATCCGGCCGATGCGCTGCGCGAGCTGGCGCCGCTCAGCCGCGACAATTCGCGCACGCCGATGCAATGGAGCGCCGGGCCGAACGCGGGCTTCACGACCGGCACGCCCTGGATCCGGCCGAATCCGAACCATGCCGTGATCAACGTGGAGGCGGCGGAGGCCGATCCGGATTCGGTGCTGCACTATTACCGGAAGCTGATCGCCCTGCGGAAGGAGCATCCGGTCATGGTGTACGGCGACTTCGAGGACATCAGCGGGGACGATCCGCACGTGTACGCCTACGTGCGGAAGCTGGGGGACACGGTGTGGCTGGTCGTGCTCAACCACAGCGACCAATCCGGCTCGTTCACGCTGCCGGCCCCGTACGCCGGGCGGACGATGAAGCCGGTGCTCGGCAATTACGCCGACGCGGGCGAGGTAACCCATGCGCATACGATCAGGCTCAGGCCGCATGAAGCGCTGATCTTGCACTGCGTCGGGTAACGGTTGGCACGGGAGGCGAAGAAGGGCAAGCAAGCCCTTCTTCGCCTTTTTCATTTTTCCGGATCGGGGCGGGCCATGCGGGCGGGAGGCGTCCAAGTCCGGCTTGATGCGGCGGCAGCCGGCTTCCTGTGCCGGAAGCCGGGATGGCGCGAGCCGAGCCCGATGCGCGGGCATGCCCCGGGACGGCGCGTCCCGGGCGGGCATGGGCGGAGCGCGGACCCGATGCACCCGTCCCGCTGTGCTATAATGGGAACAAACCGTCCCGGCCCTCCCCCCGAACCGGAGACCGGACGGGCCGGACCGCGGCAACGATTTCGACCTGCGGCCGGGAGAACGGCGGACAATGCGCATCACGCATGCGGACGGCAGCCGGCGGATCCCGCCGGGCTCATGGTCAGCGTCGTGAACCGTTAACGCGATGAATCATCAATCGGGTGAACCATTCGTCGGTGCGAGAGGGAGCCGGGCGCGGGAGGCGTCCGGCTTCCGGATTTGCGGAAGGCGGGCAAATGCCGGTTCGCGGGGGAAGGAACCGGTGTGCTGCAGAAACGAAAGATCCGGGGGAGTGCGGAGTGGAGAGACAGGCGTACGGAGAGGAGCGAACGTATCGGAACGTACTCGTGACTTTGGCCGCAGGCGCGGCGGGCGGAGGGCTGTTCGCGGCGGCGGGCCTGCCGCTGCCGTGGATTCTCGGCGCCGCGTTCGGCGTGATGGCGCTCAACGCGGTGCGACCCGGCGTCGCTTCGTGGCCGCGGCTGATCGGCGACGCCGGGATCGTGGTCGTCGCCTATGTGCTCGGCTGCGCCATGACGGTGGATGCGGCGCTGACGATTGCCCGCGAGCTGCCGCTCATGGTGCTGGCCGCCGCGCTGTGGACGGCCGTCTGCACGGCGTTCGGCCTGCTGCTGGTGAGGCTGACCGGCCTGAGCGTCCAGGACGGCGTGCTCGGCAGCATGCCGGGCGGGCTGACGCAGATGGTGCTGCTCGCGGACGAGACGCCCGGCGCGGATCCGGGCAACGTGGCGATCCTGCAGACGGCGCGGCTCATCGTCGTGCTGTACACGGTGCCGTTCCTGGCGGCGTGGTTCGCCGGCGATGCGGGGGCGGCTGCGGGCGGTTCCGGCCCCGCGGCGGCCGGGATGCCGACGGCCGCTTCCGGCGTCCTGGCCGGCCTGCCGGATGGGGCCGGCTTCGCGGGGCTGGCGCTCGTGCCGCCGGCCGCCTGGATCGGCCGGCGGCTCCGCATGCCGGCGGGCGAATTCCTCGGGCCGGTACTCGTCGTCGGAGCGTCGGCGGCCGCCGGATTTCCGTGGCCGGCCGTCCCGGCGCCGTTTGTCTCGGCCGCCCAGCTCGCCATCGGCATCTTCATCGGCTGCCGGGTTCAGCCGCGGATTCTGATTGCGAACCGGCGGTTCGGCCCGCTGTCGCTGCTCTTCGCCTGCCTGCTGATCGCCCTGACGGCGCTGGCCGCCTGGGGTTCTTCGACCGCCGCCGGGGAATCGATCGTGACCTGGTTCCTCGCGCTTGCGCCCGGCGGCCTCGGCGAGATGGCCGTGACCGCGATCGTGCTCGGAGCGGACGAGGCGCAGGTCACCGCCTATCAGATCTTCCGGCTGCTGTTCGTGCTGATTGCCGCGCCGCCGCTGATCCGGCTGGTATTCAGATGGCGGCGGGGCGTCGCGACCCCGGGCCGGATCAGGAAGGCGCCCTGAAACCGGCGGCGTGAAGGGGGGATGGACGGCAGGCGTCCAGGAAGCGGTTGAACGAAGGGGATAAAACCGGCAGGCGGCGGATCAAAGGACCGCCGCCTGCCGGACCTTCAAGGGATGGCTTTCAGATACGTCTCGATCAGATGAAGGGCGTTGTCGATCCGCTCCGAGTCCCGCCGGATGCCGACGATGAACCGTTCCTTGTAGACCGGCAGTTCCCCGATCAGCGGACTGGACGTCAGATCGATGCCGTAGACGTGCTCGCCGTACTCTTCGCCGCCCGACGCTTTGGGCGCGGCATCCTCCGGAAGCAGCGATGCAAATCGTCCGGCCACATACGCGTCCAGCTCGAGCAGGATGCCGGACTGGGCGAGCCACGGATACGTCTGGGAGTCCAGGATGTAAATATCCGGTTTCTCGGTCGCGAGAAGGGCCGTCGCCTTCTGGAGCATGGCGAAGTCCAGCTCGCTGCGCGGTTCCAGGGAGAACGAGAGCAGTTCCAATTCCACGCGCTGCCAGTCGGGGAAATGGCCGAGCATCGCGGTTTCGATCGCATCCGTCTCCATGTCCAAATCTTCCGTATAGAACTGTCCAAGCATCATGCCGTAGATGTCCATCGGCGGCAGCGCGGCGAGACGGGCCTGTTCTTCCCGGTGCTCGATGTAGCTGTGGATGCCGTAGATGATGAGGGCGACGATCAGGAGCGCGCCGAGCGTGTGCCATTTGTAGTAGGTGATGAAGTGGTCGATTTTCTCGGCCAGGCCGGCGTACCGTTTGTATTTGCCGTATTGCTGCTCGTTCAGCTCCGAGACGGCCTGCTTCTCTTCCTGCTCGAGGATGAACCGGTAGGCGCGCGTAATCTCCGCGAACTCGGGGCTTTCGCGATCGTCGCCCGTCTCCCTGCGCCGTCGGCGTTCCTGGCGCAGGTACATGTCATAGCGCTTCTCCACCATTTCGCGGGATGCGTTCTCGGGAAGTCCGAGCCGTTCGTATGCGGTCTTCAGATCCATCCGTCGGTCCACCTCCAGCCATTCTACGATGTCTGCGTTCCGCGGGTTGCGCCGGGCGATGAACCGCGCTTCAGGCCCGTTGGTCCCGGGTGCCGTCCGGCGGCCGTCCCGCGACGGGCAGGTATATCGCAAACGTCGTTCCTTCGCCCGGGCGGCTGTCCACCTCGATCCTTCCGCCGTGGTTCCGCACGATCCGGTAGCAGACCGTCAGCCCCAGCCCGGTGCCGTTCTCCTTCGTCGTGAAAAACGGGCTGCCCAGCCGATCCAGCTTGTCCGGCGGAATGCCGGTTCCCTGGTCGGTCACCCGGATCTCGGCGGTGTCCCGGTTCACGACGGCTTCGATCGTGAGGACGCCGCCGTGCTCCATCGCCTCGATGCCGTTCTTCACGATGTTGATCAGCACCTGCTTGATCTGGTTCTCGTCGCAGTAGATATGGGCCTCGTCCGGGATCGGCAGCACCCGGATCTCAACGCCGCGCATGACGGCCTGCGGCTGCAGGAGCAGCACGACATGGCGGATCATCTGCGCGATGCCGGTCCTGGCGAATTGCGCGGCGCGGGGCCGGGACAGGACGAGCAGCTCGCCGAGAATTTGCTCGATCCGTCCCAGCTCTTCGAGCATGATGGTCAGGTAGGCTTCCCGTTTCGCCGCGGAGGACGATCCCGATTTGAGCAACTGCAGAAATCCCTTCAGGGAGGTCAGCGGGTTGCGGATCTCGTGCGCGATGCCGGCGGCCAGTTGACCCGCGGCGGCAAGCTTCTCGGACTGGATCAGGTTCTCCGCGCCGTACATCGCGTCCGCGTCCCTCGTCAGCCTGCGGATTTCGTTCTCCAGCTTGACGGAGTCGGACAGATCTTCCACCTGCAGCATGCCGACCGCGGAACCGGCGTCACCCTCCCCGGCTCCAACCAGCGGCGTCAGGTGCACGAGCAGCCATTTCACTTCGCTGCCGGGCCGTTCGTACCGGCATCTGGCCGACTGCGGCTGCGGCGGATCGCGCCACGCCAGGTCGGGAAAAAGCTCCGACGCGAGGCGTCCGGCTATCGCGTCAGCTTCGAGTCCGAGCATGCCGCACAGGGCGGGATTGGCGCACGACAGCCGTCCGTCGCGTCCCACGAACGCTTTGCCGATTCGGTCGAAGTGGTAGGCTAGCCTGTAGAGCCGGAAATCGTCCCGAAGATTCACCATTCTGATTGGATGCTCCCGTCACAGGATAACCGCCGGCCGGTTGGATCAAGCGGGATCCGGCCGGTTGCGCGGTCTCGGTCAGGATCGTTCCGGGATGGCGATTCTCAAGACGTTCGATCCGTATTCATTATCTATCACCCAGGGATGTTTTTCAACGATTACCCAAAATACGGAAACGGGACGATTCGTTATCCCACCGGAATGTGGCGGCCGCCATGGACAGGCAGAGCAGCGTGAACGCGGCCAGCGCCGCCAGGGAAGTCCAGGTGGAAGCCTGCCAGCCGCCGCGCACCCCGTCGGACAACACGTTGACGAAGTGGGAGAACGGATGGAGAAGGCTTGCGATTTGGACCCACCGGGGAGCATGTTCCAGGGAATAGAAAGCCTCGCTGGCGAACAGCATCGGCATGCAGATCAGGTTCGAGATCATGCTGGTGGCGCTCTCGTTCCGGCCCAGGTTGCCCGAGATGAAGCCGACGGCGGTGAAGCAAAGCGAGCCGATCAGGACCGCGACCAGCATCAGCGCAAGGCCGGGAAGCGTGAGCCTGACGTCGAAGACGAGGCAGCCCGCCGCCGTCAGACAGGCGCAGACCACGAGGGACAGGGCCGTGCGGGCGCCGGCGGATGCCGTGATAAACGCCGAAGTCGGCAGAGACGCGGTGCGGAGCAGTTTGAACACGCCCCGGTTGCGAAGCGTCATCACCTGGAACGGCGTGACCATGCCGGGGCCGAACAGGACGTTCACCGCGAGCACGCCGGCCAGCAGCCGTTCGGCATAGCCGGGCTTGTCGAACCAGAACCCGAGGCCGAGCAGCAGCACGAACGGGGTCACGATGGTCCAGAACAACGTATGCGGATCCCGGAACTGGCCGATCAGCATCGTGCGGAAAACGGTGGTCATGCCATGAATCCTCCTTCATGATGCGGATGATTGCGGGCGACCGGCTTATTGCACGGCCACGGCGTTCGGCGCTTCCTGCGTGAGCCGAAGATAGAGCTGTTCCAGATCGGAAACGTTGTATTGTTCCAACAGCGCCGCGGGCGAACCTTCCGCCAGCATGCGTCCGGCGTCGATGAACACGATCCGGTCGGCGAGGCGGTGAACCTCATCCAGCTCGTGCGACGTGAAGACGACGGATGTGCCGCCTTTCGCGAGCGAGCCGATGAGTTCCCGGATTTCCAGCCGGGCGCGCGGATCGAGCGCCGCCGTCGGTTCGTCGAGGAAGAGCAGTTTGGGGTCGTGCACGAGCGCCATCGCGATGGCGAGCCGCTTCTGCTGGCCGCCGAACAGGCGCGCGGCGTCGGTATGCGCCATCTCGGCGAGTCCGCAGGCGGCAAGCCGGCGCAGCAGCTCGTCATCTCCGGGCCGCAGGCGATGGAACGCGGCGGCGAGGCGCATGTTCTCGAGCGCGGTATAGCCGGGGAAGATCGGCGCCGTCTGCAGCTGGACGCCGATGCGGCGCCGGAGTTCCGGTTCGGCATATTCGACGGATCCCGCGTCGGGCCGGCGCAGCCGGAGGATCAGCTCCAGCGTCGTCGATTTGCCGGCGCCGTTCGGACCGATGACGGCCAGCACCTCGCCCTCGTTCACGGCCAGGCTGATGCCGTCCACCACGTTGCGCCGGCCATACCGCTTGACCAGCGACGAAGCGCGGATCAGGACGCGGCGGGTTGCCAGGTTGGCCATGGGACACACTCCTTGTTATCCAATGTTATATAACCAATGTTGGATATTCGAGCAGAAGCAAGCCGCGCGGGAACGTTCCCGTGCGGAGACAGGCGTCCGGGTGCGATTGCGGTCCGGCGAAATTCAGCCCGTTCCGTCGCCCGGCGATTCTTCCCGCAGCAGCTCGATCAGACGTTTCAGATAGGCGATGTCCAGCTCCATCACGCCGATGGCGTTGTCGAAGGCGGTCATGACGATCGGCGACAGGCCGTAGCTGCTCTTGATCTTGCGGCCGAGCAGCCATTGATCCCGCGTCCGTTCCACCTGCTCCAGATTCCGCTCGAGCAGCCGTATGGCCTCATCCCGCGGCACGGCGTCGATCCAGGTGAGCCCGAGCGCGAGATCGGACTTCATGGAATGGGGACTTGCGAGCAGCGACTCGCGGACCATCTCCCGGAATTGCGCTTCGCCCTTCTCCGTAATCGTGTAAATCTTGCGAAGCCGGTTGCCGGTGCGCACTTCCGCCTCGGCGCGGATCAGGCCTTCCTGTTCCATTTTGCCGAGCGCGTAGTAGATGGAGCCGGAGAGCAGATTCGCCCAGGAGTCCATGCGGTTCTGCTGGATGAGCTGCTGGATTTCGTAGCCGTGCATCGGCCGCATACGGAGAAAGCCGAGCACGATGAGATTCGTAGCGTTCACGACGGCATGCTCCCGTTCCGAAGTTGTATATCCAACATTGGATATCCGTTGTTGAATATATCATGGCCGCAGCGGTTCGTCAAGCGCGCCCATCGGGAGCGCCGCCTTTCGAGACGCGTCCGGCGTCGAAGGGCGGGGAAAGGCCCCGCGCGCTGCGCACGGAGCCTCCCGCGGCGGTCATCGCCGGTCAATTCGCGCCCGGCTGCCGGCGGCGGAGCGCTTCGAGCTGCTCGTCGACCCGTTCGGCGATGGAGGCGTCGTCGTGCGGCGCGGTCGGATTCCAGCCTCCGCCTGCCCTGCGCGCCTCGTTCTCCGCTTCCCACCGCAGAATCTTCTCCTCGATCCGCTCGAAACCGCGCACCGCGGCCCGGCCGATTCCGGCGACGCCGGAAGCGAACCTGACGCCGAGTTCCGTGCCGCCGGACCCGGCGCCCGCGGCCGCCGCCTTTTCCGCCCGGTCGGCCAGTTCGGCGCGCTTCGCGCGGAGCCGCTCCAGCTCCGCCTTCGCCTGTTCGACCTGCGCCTCCAGTTCGGCCGCGCGCGCGCCGGCTTCCTCGTGCCAGGTCAGGTAACGGGCGGCCTTCTGCTCGAACGCCAGCTTATCCGCGATCGCGGCCCGCGCCTCGGCTTCCCGGCCGGCGGTCAGCGCTTCGGCGGCGCGCGCCTCCAGGTCCGCGGCGATCCGGAGGTATTCCTGGTGCCTGAGGAGCGCCGTCCGCTCGATCGCCCGCTGGCTGAGCAGCGCTTCCTGCGCGTCTTCCAGTTCCTCCTCCATTTCACGGATGTAATGGTTCAGCATCATGACGGGATCTTCCAGACGATCCAGCGCTTCGTGGGCCGTGAACTTCGCGACGTCGGCGATGCGTTTCCAGATGCTCGTCATCGGTCATGCTCCTTTCGGTATGATCGGTCGGGGGGTGACGCGCGCCCCGCTTCCGTCAGCGGTACCGGTAATCGTGATACGGGTGCAGGGGATACGCATGCGGTTCGGACGGAACGACAAGGCTGCACAGGAAATAGACCAGCAGCGCGGTGCCGAAGCTGAAGAGCGCCGCGATGACCGCCGCGAGGCGGATGAAGGTCGGATCCGCGCCCATCCAGTCCGCGATGCCGCCGCAAAGCCCCGTCAGCATGCGGTCCCTTCTGGAGCGGTAAAGCTTTTGCATGGACGATTCTCCTTTCGCGGGATGGCGGAATTTCCGGTCGCTCCCGGTTGATCTCTTGATGATCATATTGTAGCGCCCGGCGAAAGATGCCCGTAACGGTCCGTCGGCGGTTTTCGGGTCCGGACCCGGGTCGGGGACGCACCCCATCTCCGGGCGGAGCCGGACGGTCGGGTCCGGCCGGGCGCGATCCGGCTGCGCAGGGGCGGCGGTCCGGAAGCGTGCGGCGGGACCGGTTGAGCGAAGGGGATGTGATCGAAAAGGGGAAGGCATCGCGCGCTCTGTTGGCGGGATGCGGTCCGGAAGCGTGTGGTGCGGGACGATGGAGCAGGGAACAGGTTCGGAATGCGTGCGGAACATGCAAAACGGACCGCCCGGGAAACCGGGCGGTCCCGCGGCCGTCAACTGGAACGCCGCCCGCCGTCCTTCGTCCGTTCGGGCAGCTGCGAGACGTAGCTGTGCGACATGCGGAACAGATCGAGCGCCCGCCGGTACTCGTCTTCGGTGACCAGCGGCTTGCCGTCGGGTCCGGCGGCATCGGCGCCGACCGGTTCGCCGCCGTCGAGCGGATACGCCGTCCCGTCTCCGAACGCCTCGCCGGGCACGAAGATCGCGCGGTCGTTGATGAACGATCCCGTGGGCAGATAATAGCGGATCGGCAGCAGGTTGCTGTCGTAATTCAGCAGATCCTGGCCGAACGCGATGCAGTCGTCCAGCCGGATGCCGGCGAGATTCGCAACGGTCGGCGTGATGTCGCTGTGGCCGCCGACGGTCCCGACCGTTCGCGGTTCGAGCGCGCCCGGCGCGATGATCAGGAGCGGCACGCGCAGCATGTCATAATAGCCGTACGTCCGGCCGAGCAGCTCCTTCAGCAGCTTCCGGTCTTCCTTCGTCAGCGAGTAGACGGGCATACCCATGTGGTCGCCGTAAATGACGATGAGACTGTTCTCCCACAGGCCCGCCGCCTTCATTTCTTCGACGAATACGCCGAGCGCCTTGTCCGCGTAGTGCTGCGAGCGGAGATAGTCGCCGACGAACGTGCCGCGGAACCGCTCCGGCAGATCGAAGGTGTCCTTGTGCGCGGGCAGATTGAACGGATGGTGCGCGGACATCGAGATGAGGTTCGCGAACACCCTGTCGCCGTCTGCCGCCAGCCGCGCGATTTCGGCGACGCTCTTCCGGTACAGCACCTCGTCGGACGAGCCGAAATGGACGAAGTCTTCGTCCTGGAAAAACTGCTGGTCGTAATACCGGTCGAAGCCGATGGCGGCGTACAGATCGTTGCGCCTCCAGAAGGCGACGTCGTTCGTATGGAACGTGACTGTCTTGTACCCCCGCGCATGGAGCAGCTTCGCGAGGCTCGGCAGCGCCTTCTTCCCGTACGTTTCGGAGGCGGCGCCGACGGGCGGCGTCAGCAGGGATGTGTTCGCCACGTACTCGGCGTCGGACGTGTTGCCCGCGCCGACCTGCTGGAAGAACCGCGGGAAGAACAGTCCCTCCTCCTTGAGCCGGTTCATCACCGGGGTGACTTCGGCGCCGTCTACCTTCAGATCGAGCAGCATCGTCTGGAACGCCTCGAGCTGCACGAAAAGGATATGCCGTCCCTCCGCCGCCCGAAACGCTTCCGGCACGGCCTTCCGCGGCAGCCGCTTCACTTCCCGCACGGCGTCCGGCGTGACGGCGCCGGGCTCGAACAGCGTCTCCCGCCCCGACGTCAGCATGACGTCGACCTCGTAGTTGATGATGCCCATCCGTTCGGCCCGCGCCAGCTCGTTCAGGATATTCCGGTTCGGCACGATCTGCATGGCGCAGACCGCGGTCATGGCGACGAACAGCGCGGCGGCGGCCAAGCGGTGTCCGCGGCCCGGCTTCGGCCGCGACGCCCAGCGGCGGAACCCGCGGTGCCGCGAGGCGAACAGCAGGGCGATGACGACGAGATCGACGAAAATGAGCAGGAAGTAGGGATGCAGGAGCTGGAAGACGCTTCCCTTCACTTCCTTGACCTGTCCGATCTGCGAGAACGCGTGGTAGGTCACGATGATGCCGAAGTATTTGTAGTACATGATGACGGCGAAATAGATGGCGGTATAGACCAGGTCCACAAGCGCGTAGGCAAGCGTCTTGCGCCTGTCCGCCAGAAGCTCGATCAGCGCGAAGGCCGCCCATACCGACGGCAATGAAGTGACGAGCGGATTCCATATGGAACCGTCGAATATGACGGCCGACGCCAGGTAGAACTTGACGGTCATGATCAGCGTGAACAGCACGAACGGGTTGAGCAGCGCCGCACGTACACGAGGATTCATGGCCCTGATCCCCCTATCTTGTCTCCCTATTCATCATAGCGCAACGGGCGCGCGGGTGAGAAGTCCGGCTGCCGGCCGTCAGGGACCGGGCCGTTCGTGATAAAATGGTAATCTTAGAAGCGGTATCCCAGGGAAACGGAGCGATCGGGATGACGGAATCGACGGCTTCGCGGACCGGACAGGCCGAAAGCGGCGAAACCCGGGGCGCGGGAACCGGGGAGCGCGGACCGGCGGCGCGGCCGGGACGGGCGGAGCGGCTGCACGCGGCGGGCATGGCGGCGGCGGTCGCGCTGTGCGTCGCCGGGCAGCTCGTCTGGCTGCCCGACGCCCTGCCGCTGCCCGGCGGCGTGCGCTGGATCGAGGCGCTGGACGTGCTCGTCTACGCGCTCGCGCTGCCGCCGGCGCTCTGGACGGCGGCGGCTTCCTTCCGCCTCGCGGAAGGCGCGCTGGGGGGCGCGCCGAAGCGGGCGCTGATCCCGCCCGCGGCGGCGGCCGTCCTCGGCGCCGCCGCCTGCGCGTGCGTCTCCGCGATCAGCCTGGAACCGGCGCGCATGTTCACGGCGCTCGGCGCGCTCGGGGCCGCATGGCTCGCGGCGTTCGCGGATCTCGCCTTCGCCGAGCGTCGCCGCCGGAAGCGGCGGCTTCCCGCGCGCACGCTGCGCGCCTTCGCGGGGATGCTCGCGCTTCTGGCCCTGCTCTTTACGCCCACGGGCGAGATCGTGACGACGCCCGGCCTGACGTTCGACGTGAACCGCTATGCCCGCGCCGCGGACGGCGAGCCGAAGGGGCGGATCGACGGCGTGCTCGTCCTCGGCCGTCCGGCCTTCCTCGCCGACCGGCTGTACGCGCGGCTGTTCCCGCATTACGAATTTGAGCCGATCGCGTCGCTCGGCATGCCGCTCGCCGAATACGACGAGCTCGTCCGCAGCCAGAAGCTGGACGCGGAGGCCGCGGCAGCCGCGATCGCCGCCGAGCGGACCGGCCGCGGCGAAGGCATCCGCATGCGCGGCGCGCGGGTTGTCGCCGTCATGAAGGACGCTCCCGCCGCGGGCGCGCTGCATGCGGGCGACATCATCACGGCGGCCGGCGGCGCCGCCGTCCGCTCGACCGCCGATCTCGCGGAGGCGATGCGGCGGATCAGGCCGGGCGAGGCGGTCGGGCTTGCCGTGCTGCGGGACGGGGCCGCGCTTCGGATCACGGCGGCGACGGGGCCGGCGGAGGACGATCCGGAACGGGCGGTTTTCGGCATCGTCATCGAGACCCTCCTCGACCCGGACGTGCCGGACGGGATCGCGTACCGGCGGTATTTCATGCACGAGGGAGGCCCGTCGCACGGCGCGATCCTGGCGCTGGCGCTGATCGACCAGTGGACGCCGGGCGGCGTCACCGGCGGGCGCTACGTCGCGGGCACCGGCACGATCGGACCGGGCGGCGTCATCGGCCCGGTCGGCGGCGTCCGGCAGAAGGCGTACGCGGTCAGCCGGACGGGCGCGGACGTCTTCTTCGTGCCGGCCGGACAGGAGACGGAAGCCCGCCTCGGCGCACCGGATCTCAACATCGTCCCCGTGGCGACGCTGGATGACATGCTCAATTGGCTGAAAAGGGGCGGATAACGCGGCATAACGGGCCGGCACGGCTCGAGAACGAGCCTGAGCCGGCCTTGTTCCGTTTGCTTTCACGGCGGGGGAATCTACAATAGGGGGAAAACGGCATCACCGGACTAGCACCGGAAGGAGAAAAGCGGCATGGGTTTATGGTCCCGGTTGAAGGCGTTTACAGGTGCGGGAGGTCCCGTCGATCCGGACCGGCGTCTGTCGGGCGAAGCGGTCCTGACGATCGGCATCCACAGCCTGTTCCAGTTCGGCGCATCGATGGCGGGTCTGTTCCTGAACCTGTACCTTTGGCGCCTGACCGAGGATCTGGCCGTGAACGGCATCTACAACATCGTCGTGTTCCTGCTGACCCCGGTCGGCTTTCTGGCCGGCGCCTGGCTCGCGAAGCGGACCGACCGGCTCGTCACGTACCGGATCGGCATCGTGCTGACGGCGCTGTTCTATCTGCTGGTCATCCTCGCCGGCACGGCCGTGGTGCGGCACTACATCTGGTTCGGGCTGTTCAGCGGCATCGCTTCCGGCATGTACTGGACGGCCTATCTCGTCCTGATGTACGACGTGTCCACCCCCGCGAACCGGATCCGGTTCCTCGGGCTCAACACGACGTTCTTCAATCTGGCCGGGTTGGCCGGACCGGCGGTCGCCGGCACGATCATCGGCGTGATGGAAGGGCTGACGGGCTACCTCGTCACGTTCTCGCTGTCCCTCGCCCTGTTCGTTGCCGCGGCCGCGCTCAGCCTGCGCCTGCGGCCGTCCGGCTTCCGCCACAAGACGTTCTACATCGGGCTCGTGCCGCACGTGATGCGCCGGCAGCCCGCCTGGCTCAGGGCGCTCTTCGCCTTCTTCCTGTGGGGGCTGTTTCAGGGCATTACGCTGTTCCTGCCCAACATCTTGCTGTACCGGACGGTCGGGCGCGAGGATTGGGTCGGCTATCTCACGATCTTCTTTTCCGGCCTCGTCATTCTGTCCAGCTTCCTCGTCTCGCGCTTCGGCCGGGAACATTTCGGAAGGCTGTACGTCCTGTTGTCGTCGGCCGGCGTCGTGATCGGCGCCGCTTTCCTGTTCATCGATTTCGCGTTCTGGACCGTCGCCGTGTTCATGATCCTGTTTTCGCTCGGCAATCCGCTCATGAACAATACCCTGTCCAATTTCTACTATCGCCGGATCGCGCTTCTGCCGCTCAGGGGCCAGCTCCGGAACGAGGCCATTGTCATGCGGGAAGTGTTCCTGAACGCGGGCCGCGTTCTGTCCATCGTGGCGCTGCTCGCGTTCGCCGACAACCCCGAATCCGCGATGCTGCCCGTCGTCCTGTTCGCGGCGGCTCTGACGCAGATGCCGATCTTCTTTCTCGTAGAGAAGCCGGCGCGGCAGCCGGCGGAAAGCAGGTGAGAAGCCCGTTGGGAAAATCCGGACTCGTCCCGGCGCAGTTGAAAAAATATTGGTTCTGGTACTTGCTCGCGGCTCTCTCCATCGGGGCGGCGAACGTCGTGCATGCGCTGTACCCGTCTGTGCTCGGCGACTTCGCCGACCGGGTGGAGTCGGGAGGTCTCACCGCCGCGGCGGTCCGCGCAAGCGGCCTCCGGCTGCTCGCGATCGGAGCCGGTTATTGCGTCCTGTTCGGCATCGGCCAGTACATCAACCACCGGCTCGGACGCTATTTTGAATTTTCGACGCGCCAGAAGCTGTTCCGGCATTTCACGAACCTAAGTGAAGCCTGGCTCTCGAAGAACGGCATCGGAAAACTGCTCAGCTACGTGATGAGCGACGTGACGACGGTGCGCGAATCGATCGCGAACGGATTCAACCAGCTCACGAACGCCGTCGTCCTGCTGATGTCGACCGTGACCATCATGTTGCTGAGCGGCATTCCGCTGCCCGTTCTGGCCGTCAGCGTGCTGCCGCTCGGCGCCATTCCGTTCCTCGTCACGTACTTCGGCCCGCGCATCCGCGGGCAGTCGCTCAAGGTGCAGGAGTCGCTCGCGGCGATGACCGAATCGGCCGAGGAGCAGTTCGGCGGCATCAGGGTGACGAAGACCTTTGCGGCGGAAGAAATCGCGCGGGCGCGGTTCGGGGAGACGGTCGACCGGATCCGCGAGCATCAGCATCGGCTCGTCCGTCTGAGCGGCAAGTTCCAGGCATCGCTGCCGCTGGCGGGCGCGATGGCGCTTGTGGTGGCGATGACCTGGGGCGGCGTGCTCGTGTCGCAGGGGAAGCTCTCGCTCGGCCATTTCGTCGAGCTGACGCTGTATCTGCGCATGATCGCGACCCCCTTGCAGCAGATCGGCAACGTGATCAATCTGGTGCAGCGCGCCCGCGCCTCGCTCGAGCGGCTGAACGGACTGCTCTCGATCCGGCCGGACATTGCCGACGAGGAAGGCGCCCGGCCGCTGCCGGAAGGAGCCGCATCCATCGAGATCCGCGGCCTCACCTTCACCTATCCGGGCGCCCGCCGGCCGGCTCTGACGGGCATCGATCTCGAGATCGGGGCGGGCAAGACGGTCGGCATCGTCGGCCGCACCGGCAGCGGCAAGACGACGCTCGCGAAGCTGCTGCTGCGCATCTATGATCCGCCGCGCGGAAGCATTTGGATCGGCGGACGGGACATCCGGCAGACGACGCTCGAGAGCCTGCGCACGTCGATCGGGTACGTGCCGCAGGACGGCTTTCTGTTCAGCACGACGATCGCGGACAACATCGCGTTCCACAACCGGGCCGAGCCGCGGGAGCGGATCGAACACGCGGCCCGGCTCGCGGACGTGTACGAGAACATCATCGGGTTTCCGGACGGATTCGAGACGAAGCTCGGGGAGCGGGGGCTCACGCTGTCCGGCGGCCAGCGGCAGCGGACCAGCCTCGCCCGCGGGCTGATCAAGGAGGCGCCGATCCTCATCCTCGACGACAGCGTCAGCGCCGTCGACACCGTGACCGAATCGCGGATTCTGCGCAACCTGCGGGAGACCCGCCGCGGCAAGACGACGTTGATCATCGCGCACCGGATCAGCGCGGTCATGCACGCGGATCTCATCGTTGTCATGGAGGGCGGGCGCATCGTCGAGCGGGGGACGCACCGCGAACTGATGGAGCTGGACGGCCGTTACGCCGCGATGGCGCGGATGCAGGGAGAGGAGGCGGTCGTCCGTGGCTGAGGAGAAACCCTTGCATCGCCGGCGCGCGTTGCGCGCCTTGCTTGGCTACGCGCGGCCGCATCGCCGGAAGTTCCTGCTCGGCATCCTGTGCACGTTCCTCGCGATCGCGGCCGATCTGCTGCAGCCGGTCATCGTCAAGACGGCGATCGACGACACGATCCCGCTCGGCGAATCCGGCATTCCGATTTTGATCGGGCTCGGGGCGGCTTACGCGCTGCTTGCGATCGTCGCCTTCGTCTTCTCCTACTGGCAGAGCAATCTGCTCCAGCGGGCGGGGCAGGCGATCGTCGCGCAGCTGCGCAAGGATCTGTTCCGCCACATCACGAACCAGTCGATGTCGTTCTTCGACCGGCACCCGATCGGCAGCCTCGTGACGAACGAGTCGAACGACACGGAGACGATCAACCAGTTCTTCACGCAGGTGCTGCTCAGCCTCGTCCGGGACGGGTTCATGCTCGTCATGATCATCGGGTTCATGTTCTGGCTCGACGCGGAACTGGCGCTCTATGCCATGATCCTGATCCCGATCATCGGCGCGATCGCGCTGCTGTTCCGCCGCGCGCTGCGGAATGCGTACCACCGGTCGCGGGCGCAGCTCTCGCGGCTGATCGCGTTCACGGCGGAGAACCTGTCCGGCATGAGCCTGATCCAGGCGTTCCACCAGGAGGAGGAACAATACCGGCGGTTCACCGATACGAACCGGACCTACCTGAAGGAGAACCTGCGCGAGGTGCGCGCTACGATCCTGTTCAACCGCTCCTTCGAACTGCTCGGCAACGCCGCCGTGGCCGCGGCCGTATGGCTCGGCGGGTACGCGGTGCTGCACCAGAAGTTCGAGTTCGGCGTGCTCTATGCGTTCATCACGTACATCCGGCAGTTCTTCCAGCCGATCAACCAGCTGACGCAGCAATGGAACACGCTGCAGTCGACAATGGTATCGATGGAGCGGCTGTGGCGGATTTTCTCCGCCGAACCGGAGGTGCGCGACCCCGAGCCGGAGACGGCGGTTGCTTTGTCGCCGGAACGGGTGAAAGGGCGGATCGATTTCAACCAAATCCGGTTCTCTTACTTAAAAGGTACGGAGGTGCTGCACGATCTCGACCTGCACATCCGGCCCGGCGAGTTCGTCGGCATCGTCGGCGTGACCGGCGCGGGCAAAAGCTCGCTCGTCAGCCTGCTCGCCCGCTTCTACGACGTGGATCACGGCAGCGTGGAGATCGACGGCGTCGACATCCGCCGGATTCCGCAAGGCACGCTGCACCGGATCGTCGGGCTCGTGCAGCAGGAGCCGTTCCTGTTCTCGGGGACGATCCTCGACAATGTCCGCCTGTTCCGGGAGGAGATCGGTCGGGAGCGGGTGATCGAGGCGTGCCGGTTCGTCGGCGCGGACGAGATGATCGCCCGCCTTCCGGACGGCTACGAAACGCGGCTGTCGGAGCGGGGGAGCGGCCTGTCGGCCGGCGAGCGGCAGCTCATTTCCTTCGCGCGGATCATCGTGTTTCAGCCGAAAATCCTCATCCTCGACGAGGCGACCGCCAACCTGGACTCGCATACGGAGCGGCTGGTGCAGCAGGCGCTGGACCGGGCCGCGCGCGGTCGGACGACGCTCGTCATCGCGCACCGGCTGTCGACGATCCGGCACGCCGACCGCATCATCGTCATGCGGGACGGCCGCATCGTCGAGCAGGGCAACCACGAATCGCTGCTCGCCGCAAACGGCTATTACGCCGAGCTGTACCGCCATTCCCGCAGCCCGCACGGGCTTGAGCTGACGGCGGTGAAAGGAAAGGAGGATTAGACGCATGGACGGAAGCAGGACACGCCGCATCTTGCTGCTCGGCGCGGCGGGCATCGCGCTGTTCATGCTCGTGTACCTCGGGTATCCCGCCGTCAAACTCGAAGTGATCAGCCGCCATTACCAGCTGTACGGCTCTTACGCCATACTGCCCGGAGACGCGCCGCGGACCGCCGAAAAGCCCCTCGCGTTGAAAACCCGGCGCGCGGATTACGAACGCGAGGGGATCCGGCTGACGAACGTGCTGTATTACCGCGAGCTCGGGCAGCTCGCCTTCGGCTATATTTACGGCGATGACAGGCAGGCGCTGTACGATATCGCGCTGCTTGACGCCGAAGGCCGGAAGGTTCCGGGGGATTTGATGGTGACCGGCAGCGACCGGTTCCATGCGAAGCGGCTGCAGAAGCTCAATTTCAGGCTGGCGCATCCGCTCGACGGGCAGGCGGCCTACACGATCCTGATCACGGATGAGCGGGGGGAACGCGTCGGCGCGCTGGAATTCGGCGTGTGAACGGTGTGATTTTCGACATTTGGTTGCATGCCGGGACACGGTATATTGGAAACGGATCGACCATTTTGGACGGAAAGCATCCCTTGCCGGAGGTCAGGGTGGGGTTCCATGCGCGCGAAACTGTGGTCCTGGCTCGCTCCCGGGCTGCTGTTCGGCGTCTCCATGGGCGCCTTTTTCATCATGGACGGGGTGTCGCACCATCGGCATGCGAGGCTGGAACATCCGGTCGGGCATTTCTATGTCGTTTCGATCGTGTCGCTCCTCGCGCTGCTGGTGTCGATCGCCGTCGGCGTGGCCGGGATCCGGCTGAGAAACGTGAACGTCACCTTCCTGTCCATCGGCTACATCTCGCTGGCCGGGCTGTTCATGCTGCACGGCCTGTCGACGCCGGGGTTCATCGTGGAGGATGGTGACGCGCTGCCCGCCCTGTCCGGCCGACTCAGCGTCGTCATCGCTTCGATATGGGTCTTCCTGTCCGCCTTGCCGACCGACCTGGCCTTCGTGCGCTGGCTGGCGCGAGCGCAGCGCGCGCTCGTGCCGATTTGGGTCGCCGTCCTGGCGATGCTGATCTTCGCGGCTTTCGCGGGCTCCGCCCGCCTCGACCGGGCGTTCCCCAATCCCGCCGTTCATCCCTGGCTGTACTGCCTGATCACGGCGGTCCCCGGTCTGTTCGCGATGTACCGTTACCGCAAGCTGTACGTCATGACCCGCTTTCCGATCCATCTCGGCATCGTCTGCAGCTCCAGCCTGCTCATCGTCTCGATCATCATCATGGTCTACGGCGACATCTGGGATGCGAGCTGGTGGCTGTATCATTTCACCCTGTTCGGGTCCATCGGCTGCATGGTCGTCGGCGTCATCGCGCAGTATGTCGGCCAGCCGTCCGTCGCGGGCCTGTTCAGTACGCTGTTTCGCCCGGATCCGCGCCGCATCATCGAATCGTCGATCTCGCCGAGCGTCCGGGCGCTCATCGCGCAGACCGAGGGCAAGGACGCCTACACGGCGGGGCACAATTACCGCGTGGCGATGTACGCGCTGCGGCTCGCCGAGCACATGGGCGTGCAGCCGCGGATGCTGCGGGCGCTGGCGCAGGGCGGCATCGTCCATGATGTCGGCAAGCTGTTCATCCCCGACGAGATTCTGAACAAGCCCGGCAGGCTGACGCCGGAAGAGCGGGCCGTCATCGAGCTGCACCCCGTGCACGGATACAATCTGTGCAAGCAGCTCGGTTTCATGACCGAGGAACTGGAGATCATCCGCTCGCATCATGAGCGCTGGGACGGCAACGGCTATCCGGACCGGCTGAAGGGCGAGGAGATCCCCCTGCTCGCGCGGATCGCCGCGGTGGCGGACGTCTACGACGCGCTGACGTCCTCGCGATCCTACCGGCCCGCGATGAGCCACGAGCATGCGATGCGGATCATCGAGCAGGAGAGCGGCAAGCAGTTCGACCCGCGGTGTGTGGATGCCTGGATGTCGCTGGCCGAGGTCGATCCCGAGTTTTTCCGCACGATGCACGGCAAGGCGGCGGCCGGGACGGTGCCGTCCGTCCCGGCGCCCGAGCCGACGTGCGGGTGATCGTCACCGTTCATCCGATGCCAGATCGAGCCAGTCCAGCTCCTCCCGCGTCAGCCGGATGTCCATGGCTTCGCGGCAGGAGCGCAGCTCCTCCGCGTTGCGGGCACCGATCAGCGCACAGGTCGGAAACGGCTGGTTCAGCACCCAGGCCAGCCCGATCTGCGCGACCGAAACCCCTTTCCTCCGCGCCAGCGCCTCCGCCCGGCGCAACCGCTCCCAATTCGCCTCGCTGTAGTACACCCGGACGATGTCCGGGTCGTCCCGCCGATCGGGGCTGAACCTTCCCGACAGGAAGCCGCGCGCGAGCGACGACCACGAGAGCAGCGGCATCTGCGTCTCCTCGTGCCAACGGATCGTCTCCCGGTCCGCCGACACGCAGCCCGGCCAGAACGGCTCCTTTGCCTTCGCGAGGCTGAGGTTCGGGCTGCTGAACGAGAAACCGATCAGCCCGTGCGCCTCCGCGTACGCGTTCGCTTCCATGAGCCGCCGCCACGTCCAGTTGGAGCCGCCGATCGCCCGGATCCGGCCGGCTTCGATATGCTCGTTCAGCTCCTCGAGGATTTCCCCGACCGGCACGTCCGGGTCGTCCCGGTGCAGGGCGTACAGTTCCACGTGATCGGTCCGGAGCTTCTCCAGGCTTCGGAACAGATCCTCCCGGATCGCTTCCCGGTTGACGCGGGGCCCGCGCTCGTCGGGGTGCGCGCCCTTCGTCAGAATGACGAAGCGGTCCCGCGCCTTCCGCTCCTCCATGTAGCGCCCCAGCACTTCCTCGCTTTCGCCGCCGCAGTAGATGCGCGCGGTGTCGATCGTGTTGCCCCCGATCGCCAGAAACGCGTCGAGATTGGCGGCCGCCAGCTCGTAAGTTTCGTGCCGGAAGTAATCGGTCCCCTTGATCAGCCTCGATACCGGCTTCTCCACTCCCGCGATGCGGATCGCGTCCATCGTCCCATGCCCCTTCCGTGCATTCGTTCCATTCGCGAAATGGTGTCCCTGCCGGTCATTATAGTGGACGGCGCGGAAAGAAGATACCCTGTAATTTTGCAACCCGATTGAAAAAATGAGACCTTATGTCCCGCCGGCCGCCGTTCTACAATGGGGGTACGATCATGCCGGACCGGGGAAGACACCGGTGCCGGCGCGGCCGCACCGGGAGGGATTCGCGATTGGACACGGAATTCAGAGCCGAATTGCGGCCCGCGTCCGCGCCGCGCGGGGAGCGGCTGCTCAAGCTGCTGCGCAAGCTGGCCGCGCAGCGCTATCTGCAGCTCATGGCGCTCGCCGGGGCGGCGTGGATGTTCGTCTTCAACTACATTCCGATGTACGGCATCATCATCGCGTTCAAGGATTACGACATCATCCGCACGATCGGCGAATCGCCGTGGGTCGGCCTGAAGCATTTCCGGGACGTGCTGACGGATGACGAGCTGCCGCGCATCCTCCGCAACACGCTCGGCATCAGCCTGATCAAGCTGGCGGTCGGTTTCCCGCTGCCGATCCTGTTCGCGCTGCTGCTCAACGAGCTGCGTTCGCTCCGGTTCAAGAAGGCGGTGCAGACGATCTCCTATCTGCCGCACTTCCTGTCCTGGGTCATCCTCGGCGGCATTCTGGCGACCTGGCTGTCGGATGTCGGCCTCGTCAACCGGCTGCTCATCGCGCTCGGCATCCTGGACGAGCCGATCTGGTTCCTCGCCGAGCCGTCCTGGTTCTGGCCGATCGTCATCGTGTCGGACATCTGGAAAGAGCTCGGCTGGTCGGCGATCATCTACCTGGCCGCGATCACGAGCGTGTCGCCGGAACTGTACGAGGCGGCGACGATCGACGGCGCGAACCGGTTCCAGAAAATGCGCTACGTCACGCTCCCCGGCATCAGCGGCACGATCACGATCCTGTTCATCCTCGCCGTCAGCGGCGTGCTGAACTCGAATTTCGACCAGATTCTCGTCCTGCGCAATTCGCTGAACGAGAGCGCCAGCAACGTGATCGACATCTACGTCTACCACGTCGGTCTGCTGTCCGGAAGGTATTCGTACGCGACGGCGTTCGGTCTGCTGAAATCGATCGTCGCCCTGATCCTGCTCCTGGCCGCGAACAAGGTCACGAAGCGGATCAACGGCACCGGGCTGTTCTGACATCCGCGAGGAAAGAGGTGTGCCCCATGCCGACCCGGAAGCAACTGTCCACGGGCGACAAAATGTTCGATGCGCTCAACGTCATCGGCATGCTCCTGCTCTGCTTCATCACGCTTTATCCGATCTGGTATGTGTTTGTCAATTCGCTGAACGACGGGCAGGACGCGATGCGGGGCGGCATTTACTGGCTGCCGCGGAAGTTCAGCCTCGACAACTACAAGGCCGTGTTCGAGAACGCGGGCATCATGACCGCGATGGGGGTCACGGCGGCCAAGACGGTGATCGGCGTCATCTGCCACGTCTTTTTCACCGCGATGGTCGCCTACGCCTACTCGCGCCGGGAGCTGATCGGCCGGAAATTTTACATGATGATGGGCACGGTGACGCTGTTCTTCGGCGGCGGGCTCATTCCGACGTTTCTGCTCATCCGCGATCTCGGCCTGCTCGACAAGTTCGCCGTCTACATCAT
Organism: Thermobacillus sp. ZCTH02-B1; assembly: GCF_002159085.1. Taxonomy (GTDB): domain Bacteria; phylum Bacillota; class Bacilli; order Paenibacillales; family Paenibacillaceae; genus Thermobacillus. Next base: position 66,620 of record NZ_LZRU01000035.1, on the reverse strand, counting down.
TCCGGCGATGTTCAGCTTCTTCGATCTGATCATCTTTCTCGCCTTCTTCCGGGACATTCCCGACGGGCTCGAGGAAGCGGCCCGGATCGACGGCGCGAACGACCTGTCGATCTTCGTCCGGATCATCATTCCGGTGTCGACGCCGGTCGTGGCGACGATCGCCCTGTTCCACGGCGTCTGGCAATGGAACGACTACTTCACCGGGATGATCTACATCAACAATCCGGATCTGCAGCCGATCCAGACGTTTCTGTACCGGGTCGTCGCGCAGAGCAGCTCGAACCAGATCGTCGCCAGCGTCGGGCCGGGGATCAACCGGACCGTCACGAGCCAGTCGATCAAGCTGGCGACGATGGTCGTCACGACGATGCCGATCGTGTTCATCTACCCGTTCCTGCAGAAGTATTTCGTGAAGGGGCTCATGATCGGATCGATCAAAGGATGATCCAAGGTTTCCGGTCCCGGGAAACGGGCTTCATGCCATACTGTACAGCCGTACAACAGACTTGAGGGGGATTTGCCGAATGCGGTTGCAAAGCAAGCGATTCACGGCCCTGGCGATCGTCCTGGCGCTCATCCTGACGCTCGCGGCCGCCTGCTCGGGCGGGGGCAAGAATGCGGGCTCCGGAGGATCGGGCGGATCGTCGAACACCGGCGCAACGCAGAACCAGAATGCGGGGGGCGATGCCGGCGGCAGCGGCGGCGGAAGCGACGCGAAGCCGTCGGCCGACGAGCCGGGCTGGAAGTCGAACACCGATCCGATCACGTTCGACTGGTACATCAACTTCGCCTGGTTCCCGAGCAAATGGGGCGAAGATCCGACGAGCCAGTACGTGACGCGGAAGACGGGCGTGAACATCAACTTCATCGTCCCGGCGGGCAACGAGAACGAGAAGCTGAACGCGATGATCGCGTCCGGCAAACTGCCCGACTTCATCACGCTCGGCTGGTACGAGGACGGCGTGAAGCGGATGATCGAGGGCGGTCTCGTCCTGCCGCTCAACAAGCTGGCGGAAGAGTACGACCCGTACTTCTTCAAGGTCGCCGACCCGGCGAAGCTGGCGTGGTACACGCAGCCCGACGGCAACGTGTACGGCTACCCGAACGCGTCGTCGTCGCCGAAGGATTACGAGCTGTACGGCGAGCATTACGTCTCGAACCAGACGTTCGTCGTGCGCAAGGACATGTACGAGGCGCTCGGCAAGCCGGACATGCGGACGCCGGAAGGCTTCCTCGACGCGCTGAGAAGGGCGAAGGAAATGTTCCCGGAGGTGAACGGGCAGCCGCTCATTCCGCTCGGCCTGCACGAATTCACCGAGACCGGCAACTATTCGCTGCAGGATTATCTGCAGAACTTTCTCGCGATTCCGCACGAGAAGGACGGGAAGCTGTATGACCGGCAGACCGATCCGGAATACGTGCGGTGGCTGAAGGTGCTCCGCCAGGCGAACGAGGAAGGGCTGCTCGCGAAGGACATCTTCATCGACAAGCGTCCGCAGATGGAGGAGAAGATCGCGCAGGGCCGCTATTTCGCGATGCTGTATCAGCGCACCGACTTCACGGCGCAGCAGAACGTGCTGTACGCAAACGATCCGAATTCGGTGTACATCGCGGTCGACGGCCCGGCGAACGCGAACCTCGATCCGCCGACGCTGGCCGGACCGTCGATCTCCGGCTGGACGCTGACGCTCATTTCGAAGGACGTGAAGGACAAGGCGCGCGCCATCCAGTTCCTCACGTACCTCATCAGCGAGGAAGGACAGAAGGACCTGTATCTCGGCGAGAAGGGCGTCACCTGGGACACGATCGACGGCAAGGACCAGTTCCTGCCGGAGGCGCTCGAGCTGCTGCAAACCGACCGTTCGGCGTTCGACAAGCAGTACGGCGCGTCCTACACGTTCTGGATGCTGATGGATACGAACATGAGCCTGCAATGGACGCCGCCTTCGGTCGAACCGTTCAAGCAGATGGAGGACTGGACGAAGGGCAAAACCTACAGCTTCTCGCAGTTCGACCTGCTCGATCCGCCGGCGAACTCCGAGGAAGGCATCGCGAAGACGAAGATCGACCAGGAGTTCGGCAAGACGCTGCCGAAGTTGCTGCTCGCCAAGAGCGAAGCCGAATTCGACAAGATCTGGAACGACTATCTCGCCGAGCGCGAGAAGGCCGGCTGGGACAAACTCCAGGCCTACCGGCAAATGAAATATGAAGAAAATGTCAAGAAGCTGGCCGAGTTCCTGAAGTGAACCGGTCCGGCTTCCCGGGACCGCCGATGCCGCTCCCCGTGGAGCGGCCTTCGGCGGTTTGGCGCTTCCGCGGCCATCGTCAGCATGACCGTGCATGACTATAATTGAAAGAAGGCAAACCGGCCGGCGGCGGTCCGCAGCGGATCGCGACAAGATGCGAACAGGGGTATGGCGATGAAAGAGCGGTTCGGCAGATGGTTTCGTGAAATCGCATACAAAATGGAGCAATGGCCGATCCAGCAGCGGCTCATCATGACGTACATCGTCATCCTGCTGATTCCGAGCCTCATCATCGCCTGGCTGCTGTTCCGGGACATGTCGGCGGACTACATCGAGAAGGCGCGGCTGGAACACGAATCCGCCATGGAGCTGGAGCGCGCAAACGTCGAAAGCAACATCGAGACGATGATTCGCGTGGCGGAACTGGCCTACACCTACAGGGACGTGGAGGAATACCTGCGCCTGGTCCGCGAGCCGGAGACGCTGGAGCTGATGGAAATCCGGAACCATCTCGTCTCGGTCATGACGCATCTGCAGAACACGAATCCGAAGATCCGCCACATTCGCATTTTCTCGGACAACGAAAATGTACGGGAGCTGTACCCGGTCTTCTGGCACGAATCGAGGATCGCCGGAGAGCCGTGGTATGAGACGGTGAACGATTTGAACGGCCAGATTTACTGGCAGGTGTCGCCGAACGACGACGGGCTGGTGCGGCGCGGCGTGGTGGATGACGTGACGCCTGTGCCGGTGATGATGCTGCTCCGGGAGCTCGAGTACGTTTCGGGCGTCCACGCGGGCGTGCTCGAGGTCGACATGCGGCTGCGCGATTTTTTTCCGTCGATCTATGCCGGCTACGATGGACGGCAGGCGCAGATGGCCGCGGTAGACCGGGACGGAGGGCTGTATTACAACCGGGAGAATCCGTGGCTGGCCGAAGCGGGCGTGACGGAGGAGCGGCTCCTCGAGCTCGTGGCCGAGGCGGGCGCCGAACGCATCCGGAGCGTGCTGTTCCGGGCCGAAGGCCGGCCGATGCTGGCGGTGATCGCCTGGTTCGACCAGCTCGACATGCACCTGGTCAACGTCGTCTCGCTTGAACAGGCGCTGCACGACATGAACGAGGCGAGAAACAAGCTGATCGCGGCGATCGTCATGCTGCTCATGATTCTGTCGACGGTCACCTATTTTTCGGTCAAGCTCATTCTGAAGCGGCTCGTCATTCTGCGCGATTCGATGAAAAAGGTGCGGCAGGGCGATTTCTCGTTCGACATACCGGTGCGGGGCGGGGGCGAAGTCGGCGAACTGGCGCATCATTTTCGCAAGATGCTCAAGAAGATCAACGAGCTGATCGCCGACGCGGTCCAGAAGCAGGCGGCATCGAAGGAGGCGGAGCTCCGGACGCTGAAGAACCAGATCGATTCGCATTTTCTGTACAACACGCTGGAGAGCATCAAGATGCTGGCCGAGATCGAAGGGCAGTACGAGATTTCCGACGCGCTGACCTCGCTCGGCGGGCTGATGCGCTACAACCTGCGCTGGACGAGCGAATACGCGCTGCTGCGCGATGAGCTGGCGCATGTGTCGAATTACGTGGCGATCATGAACATCCGGTTCGAGCGCAAGATCCGGCTCACAACCGATATTCCGGAGCGGTTCCTGGATTGTGAAATGCTGAAGCTGACGTTGCAGCCGATCGTGGAAAACGCGGTGAAGCACGGCCTCTGGGAAGGCGGCGGGCGCGGCCTCGGGATTTCGATCGCGTGCCGGGAAGAACAAGGTTTCCTCCTGCTGACGGTCGAGGACGACGGCCGGGGGATGACGCCGGAGCAGACCGCCGCGCTGAACGACAGGCTGGAACGGACCGGGGGGACCGCGGCGCCGGGCGGTCCGGCCGCCGGCGGGACAACCGGCGGCATCGGCCTGCTCAATGTCCAGCAGCGCATCCGGCTCTATTACGGCCCGGACTGCGGACTCGCCGTGGAAAGCGAAGCGGGACGGTATACGCGCGTGACCATGCGGCTTCCCATGCGCATCGCGAACGGAGGGGCGGAGTGAGATGCGGAGATTGCTCATCGTCGACGATGAACGGAACATTCGGCTGGGCGTGAAGGCGATGATCGACCGGGAGTGTGCCGGACGCTACGAGACGCTGACGGCGGAGGGCGGCCGGGAGGCGCTCGAGATCATCCGGACGGGGCGGATCGATGTGCTGATCACCGACATCCGGATGCCGGAGATGGACGGTTTCGCCCTGATCCGCAAGGCGGCGGATGAAGGGTATCGGCCGGCCGTCATCATTCTGAGCGGATACGACGATTTTGACTACGCGCGCGAGGCGATCCAATACGGCGTGAAGGAGTATCTGCTGAAACCGATCGTGCGCGAGGAGCTGTACCGGGCGCTGGACCGGGTGGAGGAAGCGCTGCGCCGGGCCGAGCAGACGGAGTCGCTCCGGCGGGAGGCCGAGCGGTATCGGTCGGGCATGGCGGCCAGCGTGCTGGCGTATTTGCTCGTCGGAGAACCGGAGGACGAGGCGGCCGTCATGGAGCGGATCGAAGCCGCCGGGCTGACGGAACTGCTTGCGCCGGATTACGCGGTCGGCGTGCTCAAGCCGGCCGGCGATCCGCTCGGTCGGGCGAAGGCCGAGGACTGGCTCCGGCAGCGCGCGGCGGACGGACTCAAAGCGATCTGGACGACCGACCGGGACGGGCTGCTCGTCTTCGCCTCCCCCGATCCCGGCCTGGCGGAGGCGCTGGCCGGGGAGCTCGGGAAGATCTGCGAGCCGCCGGTCTATATCGGCCTCAGCGGGCGCGAGACTTCCGCGGTCCGGCTGGTCCGGCGGTACCGGCAGGCGAAGCGGGCGCTCAAGCGGAGCCTCGTCATGCCGCCGGTCCGTTCGGCGCTATTGAGGGCCGAGCCCGGCGAGGGGGACGGGGCGGCCATGCCCGTCCGGCATGTGCCGCAGGATCTCGTGCGCAAGCTCGCGAACATGCTCGGAACCGGACGCGACCGGGAGATGCTCGCGCTTGCAGGCCGCCTGTTCGAGCTGCCGGAGTCGCCCGACGGCGGCGTCGCCTATCTCGAGGCGCTCAGCCGGGCCCTGAACGAGCAGGTGTTCGACCAGGTGTTCCGCACGTACGGCGAAGAATCGGTGGAGGTGCTGAAGCTGTACCGGCGCGTCGGCAGCCTCGACCATTACGCGTCGCTTGCGGACTACCGGCGCGACGTCGAGGAGCTCCTGCTCCTCTTGTCGGACTACATCCGCTCGCTCCGGTCGGCGCACGCGGAGCACAGGGAAATGCGCGCCGCCGTTCAGTACATCCGGGAAAATTACTGGAAGGATCTGAACATGGCCATGGCGGCGAACCACGTCTCGCTCAATTACGCCTATTTCGGCCAATTGTTCAAGGAATATACGGGCGAAAGCTTCGTTTCCTATCTGCGCCGCGTGCGCATCGAGAAGGCGAAGGAGCTGCTCGTCCATACGGACGCGAAGGTGTACGAGATCGCCCGGCGCGTCGGATTCGAGAATGTGAAGCATTTCAACCGCGTGTTCAAGGAGCTCGAGGGGATCACGGCGCTCGAGTATCGGCAGCGCCACGCGGCCGTCGCCGCGGCGAAAGGGGAGTTCGCGGAGCCGCTGTAACGCGGCATGCGCGCCGCCGCGTTGTGCGGCAACGCGCTGGTTGCGGGATTTTCCGGTTCGGCGGCGAGCAAAAAAAGCGGCGCGGGTTCCGGTGCATCCGGAATCCGCGCCGCGGCTTTCGAATATGGTGCTGAAGAAGGGATTCGAACCCCCGACCCGCGCATTACGAATGCGCTGCTCTACCAGCTGAGCTACTTCAGCGTGTTGCGCCTTTGTTGCACGCGACTCTTATAGAATATCAGGCTTCGGTCGCCGTGTCAACAGGTTGCGGACGGTTTTTTTCGGAAAACGTATATCGCCGGAACCGCGGGGACAAGATGTCGGTAAGAAACCATCGGATAAGGAGTGGTCCGGCTTGCGGCGCAGGGGTGAGGACGGGAACGCGCTCGCCGGCCTTGCGTTCGGCGCGCTGCTGTCCGCGCCGTTCTGGCTGGCGGTGTGGTGGCTGATCCGGCATTGGCCGGGCTGAACGGCGGACGGAACGGGGCTCCGGCGGCGTCGACGGGGTCCGGAACGGCCATGCGCGGCATATCATGACGTATCCCGCATCATACCGGACGGCCACGCCGTCCCGAGGGAGGTACGCACATGCCGATCATTCCGGATTTTCCGCGCGGGCTGCTCGAGGAGCACCGCACCTGGCACCGCGCGCGCATGGCCGTCGATCCCGCGAATCCGCCGCCGGGATACGGCGCCGATTTCCTCGAGTTCCACCGCAGCTTCATCCGGCGGGCGCTGGACTGGTACCGCCGGCGCGGACTCGACGAGCGGCTCGTCGCACCCTGGATCGTGCCGCCGGAGCCGATCCGGCAGTCCCCCTGCTATGACCGGGCCGCGGAGGCGCGCATTCTCCGGATGCCCCGGTCGTTCGCGACGGCCGACGAGCTCGGACGGTTCATCGAGGCGTCCGGGCTGCACAACTGCATCCATCAGCAGGCGGCGCTGCTTTACGGGGAGCCCGAGCTGAACGATTTTGACGTCGCGCCGATGAGCACGGTGTTCTACCAGATCCACGGCATGATCGACAACTGGTACCGCGCATGGGAAGAAGCAGCGGGCGGTCCGGCGCTGACGATCGCTGCGGGCGGTCGGGTGCGGACCGGCGCCGCGGGAAGAGGGCGGCGCGGCCGGGTGCGGTGCGCCCGGGAGCGGTGTGCCCGGCCTGCGAAACGCCGGCAACGGCCGGCCGGCCACGCGCGCGGACGCGGCCGGTACACGCGCCGTCGGCGGCCTTCCGGCGGGAGCGCGGGCGGTCAGGCACGGTCCGGCGGAGACAGGTTCAGGAGCCGGCGGAACACGTCGAGGTAGTACGATCCGTCGCGCGGAACGAAGCGGTCCGCCGTCACGCGTTCCGCGGCCGGCCGAAGCGGTGCGTCTCGCCGGAGGCCAGATGGCCCGCGACGGTGATGTCGTAATGGTCCGGGAAGGTGTCCTTCCCGGCTGCGCGCCTCTGAAAGCGGATCACCAGGCCGCCGTCTCCGCGCGGCGCCGCGAGCCAGCAGTGGAACGAGCGGTGCCGGTAACCCCGCGCATGCACTTCGCTGCGCGGCGCGGCGCCGACCGGCCGCATGTTCCCGTCGTAAACGTCAAACCATTCTTCCCCGGTCAACGGTTGCGTCCTCCGTACAAATCGGTTCCGTTTTTTACACGGTTTGCCTTACCATGATATAGGAACTGCTTTATAATTGAAAGTGGACGGCGGACACGCGCCGCCGCGAGACGGAACCCAGGGAGGAGATGCGGCATGAAGTACCGGAGACTGGGGCGGTCCGGCCTCAAGGTGAGCGAGATCAGCTTGGGCAGCTGGCTGACCTACGGCGGCTACGTCGAACGGGAGAACGCGGTGAAGTCGATCCGGAAAGCCTACGAGCTCGGCATCAACTTCTTCGACACCGCGAACGTGTACGAGCGGGGCGCGGCGGAGGAGCTGATGGGAGCGGTGTTGCGCGAGTTCCCGCGCGAGTCGTACGTGCTCGCGACGAAGGTGTTCTGGCCGATGGGCGACGGGCCGAACGACCGCGGGCTGTCGCGGAAGCACATCATGGAGCAGGCGCACGCGAGCCTGAAGCGGCTCGGGCATGACTACGTCGACATTTATTATTGCCATCGTCACGATCCCGAAACGCCGCTCGACGAGACGCTGCGGGCGATGGACGATCTCGTGCGGCAGGGCAAGGTGCTCTACATCGGCGTCAGCGAGTGGACGGCGGCGCAGATGGCGGAAGCGCTGGCGATCGCCGACCGGTATCTGCTCGACCGGATCGTCGTCAATCAGCCGGTGTACAACATGTTCAACCGCTACATCGAGAAGGAAGTCATTCCGCTCGGGGAGCGCTGCGGCATCGGACAGGTCGTGTTCTCGCCGCTGGCGCAGGGGCTGCTGACGGGCAAGTACAAATCGGTGGACGACATCCCGCCGGACAGCCGCGCGGCGAAGCTGGAATGGGTGAGGAAGGGAATCACGGCCGACAAGATCGAGAAGGTCCGCCAGCTGTCGGAGTTGGCGGCGGAACTCGGCATCACGGTCGCCCAGCTCGCGCTGGCGTGGACCCTGCGGCAGCCGAACGTCGCGAGCGCGCTCGTCGGTGCAAGCCGGCCGGAGCAGGTCGAGGAGAACGCGAAGGCGTCCGGCATCGAGCTGTCGGCCGACGTGCTGGAGCGGATCGAGGAGATTTTGAAGGAAGACTGAGGAAGAAGGAAAAGGCCGGTGCGCACGCGGCCGGGTCCGCGGGGCGCATCGGCCTTCTGTTGTGCCGGCGCGGAAATGGGCGGTCGAACGATAAGGCAACAATGCAGGTTGTTCCGACGTCATTTCCGCGCCCGACGGCATGGCATGCAAATTTGCATTCTATATGGACGGATTGTCGCAGAAGCGGCCGAAAATCATGCAGTTTTGCGGTACATGGCGTTTGTCGGGGCGGCCGGAGCAATGAGCCGGAGCATGAGGTGATGCATGCTGGCAGTACAGCGCATGCGAATGGTTCACGCCGGCCGCGCCATTTCCGCCTCTTTCCGCCCTTCCTCGATGATTTCCTTCGCCCGCTCGATCTCCCGCTGCGTCGGCTCCGGCACGTCCGCGAGCGGGTAGGGAAGACCGAGCTGCTGCCACTTGTACACGCCCATCCGGTGGTAGGGCAGCAGCTCGAACTTTTCGACGCCGCGCAGCGAGCCGATGAACCGGCCGAGCGCCAGCAGATCCTCGCGGCTGTCGGTGATGCCGGGAACGAGCACGTGGCGGATCCACATCTTCCGGCCGGTGTCGGACAGGTGCCGGGCGAACCGGAGGATGCGGTCGTTCGGCTGCGACGTGAGATCGACGTGCCGCGCGGCGTCCATCAGCTTGAGGTCGAGCAGCACGAGGTCGGCCGCGTCCAGCAGGCCGCCGGCTTCCGCGTGCACCGGCTCGCAGAAGCCCGAGGTGTCGATCGCGGTGTGCAGATGGAACCGCCTCTTCGCCTCGCGCAGCAGCGCGGCGACGAACGGCGCCTGCTGTACCGGCTCGCCGCCCGATACCGTGAGGCCGCCGCCGGAATGCCAGTAATAGTCCAGATAAGGCTCGAGCTCGGCCAGCACCTGTTCGACGGTCATGATCCGGCCGGCCGAGGCGCTCCAGGTGTCGGGGTTGTGGCAATACCGGCAGCGCAGGGCGCAGCCCTGAAGGAAGAGGACGAACCGGATGCCCGGTCCGTCCATCGTACCGAACGTCTCGATCGAATGGATCCGTCCCCTGACGGACGCGTCGGAACGGTATCGCCGCGGAGTGTCGCATGGCAGCGTGCCCGGATGCATGGCGTTCGTCGTGTCCTGCAGGTCGTCCGATGGCTGCGTGTCCGGATGCATGATGCGCGAATGCGTTGCGGTGTCCGTTCGCGTCGTGTCCGTTCGCGGTGCCGTGTCCGGCGTTGGGGTGTCCGATGGCGGTGTGCCCGGGTGCGATGCGTTCGTCTGCCGTGTGTCCGGGTGCCGCATGCCGATCCCTCCGTTCGCGCAAATCCTGTTCCGCTTCGCAATGCCCGCATCACATCCGCTCGTGGAACGTCCGGCTGATCACCTCGAGCTGCTGTTCCCGCGTCAGCTTGATGAAGTTGACGGCGTAGCCCGAAACGCGGATGGTGAGCTGCGGATACTTCTCGGGATGCTCCATCGCGTCGAGCAGCGTCGACCGGTCGAACACGTTCACGTTCAGGTGATGGCCGCCCTGCGTCATGTAACCGTCAAGCATGGCGACCAGGTTCGCGACCCGGCTCCCGGGATCGCGGCCGAGCGCCTTCCCGACGATCGAGAACGTGTTCGAAATGCCGTCCAGCGCATCGCAGTAGGGCAGCTTCGCCACGCTCGCGAGCGACGCCAGCGCGCCCTTCCGGTCGCGGCCGTGCATCGGGTTCGCGCCCGGCGCGAACGGTTGGCCCGCCTTGCGGCCGTCGGGGGTCGAGCCGGTCTTCTTGCCGTAGACGACGTTCGACGTGATCGTCAGCACCGACTGCGTCGGGATCGCGTCGCGGTAGGCCTTGTGTTTGCGCAGCTTCTCCATGAAGGTCCGGACGATATCGGCCGCGATCTCGTCGACCCGCGGGTCGTTGTTGCCGTACTGCGGATAATCGCCTTCGATGCGGAAGTCGACCGCGATGCCGCGCTCGTCGCGGATCGGGTGCACCTTCGCGTGCTTGATCGCGCTCAGGCTGTCGGCGACGACCGACAGGCCGGCGATGCCGCAGGCCATCGTGCGGATGATGTCGCGGTCGTGAAGCGCGAACTGGAGCCGCTCGTAGCAGTATTTGTCATGCATGTAGTGGATGACGTTCAGCGTGTTGATGTAGAGCTCGGCGAGCCATTCGAGCACGCGGTCGAAACGCTCGCGCACTTCATCGTAGTCCAGCGGGTCCGTAAGGATCGGCTCTTCCTTCGGCCCGACCTGGATGCCCAGCTTCTCGTCGACGCCGCCGTTGATCGCGTAGAGCAGCGCCTTTGCGAGGTTCGCCCGGGCGCCGAAGAACTGCATCTGCTTGCCGATCCGCATCGCCGAGACGCAGCAGGCGATGCCGTAGTCGTCGCCGTAAATCGGGCGCATCAGATCGTCGTTTTCGTACTGCACCGAGCTCGTCTCGATCGACACCTTCGCGCAGTATTTTTTGAACGCTTCGGGCAAATCCTTCGACCAGAGCACGGTCAGGTTCGGCTCGGGCGCCGGGCCGAGGTTGTACAGCGTGTGCAGGATGCGGAAGCTGTTCTTCGTCACGAGCGTGCGGCCGTCCTCGGCCATGCCGCCGACCGACTCGGTCACCCAGGTCGGGTCGCCGCTGAACAGCTCGTTGTACTCCGGCGTGCGGAGGAACTTGACGATCCGGAGCTTCATGACGAAGTGGTCCATCAGCTCCTGCGCCTCGGTCTCCGTCAGCGTCCCTTCGGCGAGGTCGCGCTCGAAGTAGATGTCGAGGAACGTCGAGACGCGGCCCAGGCTCATCGCGGCGCCGTTCTGTTCCTTGATCGCGGCGAGATACGCGAAGTAGAGCCATTGCACCGCTTCGCGGGCGTTCGCCGCGGGCCGCGAGATGTCGAACCCGTACATCCGCGCCATCTTCTTCAGTTCTTCCAGCGCGCGGATCTGCTCGGTGTGCTCCTCGCGGGCGCGGATGACGTCGTCCGTCATCGGCCCCTTCTCCATCGTCGCCAGGTCCGCCTTCTTCGCTTCGATCAGGCGGTCGACGCCGTACAGCGGCACGCGCCGGTAGTCGCCGATGATGCGGCCGCGCCCGTAGGCGTCCGGCAGGCCGGTGATGATGCCCGCCTTGCGCGCGAGGCGCATTTCGGGGGTATAGGCGTCGAACACGCCCTGGTTGTGCGTCTTGCGGTACTCCGTGAAGATGCGCACGATCTCCTCCGGCAGCTCGTAGCCGTAGGCCCTGCAGGCCTCCTGCACCATGCGGATGCCGCCGAACGGCAAGATCGCGCGGCGGAACGGCGCGTCCGTCTGCACGCCGACGACCTTCTCGAGCTCGCGGTCGAGGTAGCCCGGCCCGTGCGAGGTGATCGTGGACGGGGTGTTCACATCGACGTCCCAGACGCCTCCGCGCTCCCGCTCCTCCCGCGAGAGCCGCATGATGATCTCCCACAGCCGGGTCGTCGCTTCGGTCGGCCCCGCGAGGAACGACTCGTCTCCCTCGTAGGGCGTCACGTTGCGCAGGATGAAGTCGCGGACGTCGATCGTCTCCATCCACCGGCCAGGCCTGAATCCGCGCCAGCAGTCCGGCACGCCTTCGATGCGGGATTGTTCGATCGCAATGGCCATGGCGCATGTCCCTCCCATGTCGCTTTGCGCGAACCGTCCCGGACGGCCGCGCTTCCTTGACAGTTACCATGTTACCATCCGTTGGACGCACAGTAAGTGAAAAAAATCACAAACCTGCGTGCAAGCTATGACATGCGCGACACGGCGGTGGAACGCACCGAAAAGCCGAACCGCGAAGATCCGAATGCCGGAACGCGAAAATCCGACAGCCTCGACGCGGGCGTCAGATGCTGCAGATTTCCTTCGGACAGGCCGGGCATTCGGGGCAGCCGGCCATCTCCCGCAGTTTCTCGAGCTTCAGCACGCGCAGCCTGCCGCCGGGCGCCGTGTCGATGATGCCTTCGCTCTTCAGCGCGTTCAGCATCCGGTTGATGCTTTCACGCGTCGTGCCGACGAGCTCGGCCAGCTCCGTGTTCGTCAGCTTCAGCCGGATCAGGATGCCGTCCGGCTGCAGGACGCCGAAGCTGTTCGTCAGGCGGATCAGCGTCGACGCGAGGGCTCCCGGTTTGCCCAGCATGATGAGGTCGCACAGCTTCGACTCGATCCGGCGGCGCAGAAGGCTCATCCACATCGCGAACCGGTACGCAAGCTCGCCGTCCTTGCTGAGCAGAACCTCGAGCTCGGGCAGCGGAATGACGCCGGCTTCCACTTCGTCCAACGCCTGGCCGCTGTTGCGGTGATTCGGATCCCAGTGATCGAAATCGACGAGGAAATCTCCCGGCTTCAGGATCGTCAGCAGCAGGTCGCGTCCGTCGTCCGTCGTGCGGCGCAGCTTGACGTGGCCCTTGCGGATGTAATAGACGGCTTCGGCCGGATCGCCTTCCCAGAACAGGTAGGCGCCCGCTTCATATCGCCTGAAGTGCATGATCGATTCCAGCGCCTTGATCTGACGCTCCGTGAACGGACTGTCGGGCTGCGGACGCCGGCAGTCGAAGCGGCAGACGGGGGTCTCCACGGATTCCTCCCGGCCCGTCAACGTTCTCACCGTCATGGCGGCTCGCCTCCTTCCGTCTCTCCCCTGCCTTTAGCATACACGTTCCGCGGCGGGGATTTAATCGGGGAATTGACGGAGATTTCGCGGGGAAGAATCCGGATTTGGATGATGATGAAAATCACAGATCCGGGCCGCAAAATCGCGTATTCTGGCTGTATCGGCAGCGTATGCGGTACAACCACGCCGGACGGCATCGGGGAATTCCCCGATGCGGACTCCGATCGGGGATGCCCGTCCGCCGAACGCGCGGGAACGGACCTTCCATGCGGCAGGAAAGGTGGGAGAACGATGGAGAGGGCCAAGGAAGCGATTTTGCGCGAAGTGAAGAAGCTGCGCCGCGAGACCGAGAGCGACTTCGCCGGTCTCGGACTGCTGGACCCGGCCAGCCGGCGCGTGACATGGCGGATCGTGGTCGGCAGCGTCAGCAGCCGGACGCCGAACATGACGCAGCGCCCGAGCGTCGGGCTGCTCGGCATGGCGATCCGTTCCGGAACGCCGGTCTGCTTCGATCCGAGCCGCCCGGGCGCAGAGCGGGCGCGGACCGAGGATCCGATTCTGCTCGCGGAAGGCCTGGCCGCCGCCGTTTTCCTCCCCGTCCGGACGGGTTCGGACACCGCCGGTGTCCTGCTGCTCGGCCGGCGGCTGACGAAGGATTACACGGACGCGGAGATCGCCCGCGCGGTGCGCGGCACCAGGGCGCTCGGCGCCCAGGAGGAATGGTGGCGGGAACTGTCGGCGGAGGCGGCGGGCTGGCCGAAGCGATAGACGATCGCGGTCGTTGCCGTTCGTTCGTCCCCTTTGTTACAATGTCGGATAACAGGCGGCGTTGGGACGGAGGAATCGGAGATGATCAAGCTGCTCCTGTGCGACGATCACGCGGTGGTTCGCTCGGGATTGCGCATGCTGCTCGACGGCAGGCACGGCATCGAGGTGGTCGGCGAGGCTTCGGAGGGCGCCGAGGCGATCCGTCTGGCGCTGGAGACGAAGCCCGATGTCGTCCTGATGGACATCAGCATGCCGCACGGCATGGACGGACTGGCCGCGACCCGGGAGCTCAAGCATCGGCTGCCGGAGACGAACATCCTCATTCTGACGATGCATGACGACGAAGAATATCTGTTCCGGGCGATCCAGAACGGCGCTTCGGGTTACATCCTGAAGAACGCGCCGCACGAGGAGCTCGTGTCCGCCATCCGGTCCGTGGCGGCGGGAGACGCCTATCTGTATCCGACGGCCACGAAGCGGCTGATGAGCGAGTATCTGAACCGCCTGAAATCCGGCGACGAGCCGAGGGACGCCTACGACACGCTGTCGGAGCGGGAAAAGGAGATCCTCGGCTGGATCGCGAAGGGGTACTCGAACAAGGAAATCGCCGACCGTCTCGTGATCAGCGTCAAGACGGTCGAGACGCACAAGGCGAACCTGATGGAAAAGCTGGGCTTAAGGTCGCGGCCCGAACTGATCAAATTCGCGCTGAAGAAAGGATTGTTGAACTTTGAGTGACGTGAGCGGCGCGAAGCCGGGCAAGCAGGAAGCCGAGCTCGCCGCGCGCCTGCTGCGCGAGATCGATGCGCACATCGCGGACGCGGAGGTGCGCCGGCAGCTCAAGACCGCGCTCAAGCAGCTCGCGGACGTGAAGTTCGCGCTGGACGAGTCCGCGATCGTCGCGATCACGGATGCGCGGGGCATCATCCAGTATGTGAACGACAAGTTCGTCGAAATCTCGAAATACAGCCGCGAGGAGCTGATCGGCCAGGATCACCGGATCGTCAATTCCGGCTATCACAGCAAGGAATTCATGCGGGATCTGTGGCGGACGATCCAGCGCGGGGAGGTGTGGCGCGGCGAAATCCGCAACCGCGCGAAGGACGGCACCTACTACTGGGTCAACACGACGATCGTGCCGTTCCTCGACGAGAACGGGAAACCGTACCAGTACCTGTCCATCCGCAACGAAGTGACGAAGCTGAAGCAGGTGGAGCAGGAACTGAAGGAAATGATGACCCGCGTCATCGAAGTGCAGGAGGAGGAGCGGAAGCGGATCTCGCGCGAACTGCACGACGGGGTCGGGCAGAGCCTGTTCTCGTTGCTCATCCGTCTCGACCGGCTGATCGACGAACATCCGGAGCTGGAGGAGCTTCGCGGCCTGCGCCGGGATGTGGCGGACATCATGGAGGACATCCGCAGCATGGCCCGGGATCTTCGGCCGTCGGTGCTGGACGATCTCGGCGTCGGTCCGGCCGTCCGCACCTACATCGAGAATTACTCGGATCATTACGGCATCGAGGTGCGCCTCACGATGGATCTGCACAGCCGGCTCGATCACGCCGCGGAGACGACGATCTACCGCGTCGTGCAGGAAGCGCTTACGAATATCGCGAAACACGCCGACGTGGCGGAATGCGAGGTGACGATCCGGGAGACGGACGACCGGGTCGAGACCGTCATTCGGGACGAAGGCGTGGGCTTCGATCCGGCCGCGAGCCGGAACGGCGTCGGCCTGTTCTCGATGGAGGAGCGGGCGCGGGCGGTCGGCGGGTCGCTGACGATCCGGTCGGCGCCGGACCGGGGGACCGAGGTCCGGCTCGTCGTGCCGAAGGACCAGGCGGCCGTGCGGTGACGGCGGAAGGCGCGGCGGTTCCGGGGGGCGATACGGCCGGGGCCGGCGCGGAACTTTGACGGAACCGGGCGCGGTTCCGCCCCTTACGTCCATTGGAACGCAAACGGCCTTCCCGGCCCGCCTCTCGGGCGGGCGGGAGGGCCGTTTGCCGCTTCTTCCGGCGGTTCAGACGGTGCGGACGCCGGCGGCCGGGACGCCGGTCTGACCGGCGAAGGCGCGCAGCATCCACGCGTGCTTGTCCAGGCTCTTCCGGATGCCGGTCAGGAGATCGGCCGTCGCGCTGTCGCCTTCGCTTTCCGCGGCGCGGATGCCTTCGTCCAGCTCGGCGGCGATCCTGCGGAAATCGTCCGCGATCGCGAGCACCATCGCGTCCGCGTCCTCCTCGCCGGAGGCTTCCTTCACCGTGGCGAGCTTCAGGAAGTCGGCCATGCGCGAGACGGGCCGGCCGCCCAGGGCCAGCTGCCGCTCGGCCAGCTCGTCGACATATCCCGCCGCTTCGTCGTACAATTCCTCGAACTTGGCGTGCAGCGTATAGAACGACGGGCCTTTCACATACCAATGATAATGGTGAAGCTTGACGTAGAGCACGCTGAAATTGGCGATCTGACGGTTCAACACTTCATGCAGGGACGCCATGTCGCATTTCCTCCTCGCTTGTCGTATGGGATGGATCGCATCCCGCCGCGGACGGCTTCGCTCCGGTTAGGTTGCGCCGATCCGGCGGGTTTATGCCGAACTTTTAATTAAACTTATTTTAATTTTATAATTATTATAATTTAGCTCGGACGCCTTGTCAAACCGTTCCTTCACACGGATCGGAAAGGCCAGCAATTGCAAGCTTTCGGAAGCATTCGCGGGCACGGACGAGGTGCCGTCCCGTTATTGACCGTGGAGGAGCAAATTCGTTACAATAGGGAAACACAAATGGTTGGGAGCAACGGTTTTGTCCGTATTTTGTCCCATCCTGGAGAGGATGTCACGGTTTTTCACGAAAATTTCAAGAAGGAGGAGGAGATCGGGATGTATGTCATGAAGGACTCGGAATACATGTTCGTCTTCACGGGTCCGGACGGGTCGGGACGGAAGACCGTGGCCGACGCGGTCGGGCAGACGCTCGGCATCACGAAGGTGCCCGGCTACGCGACCCGCAAGCCGCGCCCGGGCGAAGTGGACGGCGTCGATTATCATTTCATCTCGCGGGCGCTGTACGACCAGATGGAAGAAGACGGCGAGTTTCTCGAAAGCATCGAGCTCCGCGGGAACAAGTACGGCATCCGCGACCGGGATGTCGCCCGGGCGTTCGAAAAAAGCGGATCGGTCTACCTGATCCTGAACCGGGAAGGCGCGGACATTCTGAAGGAAAAGTACGGCGATCACTGCATCCGGCTGTTCATTTATGCGGACCGCCGCACGGTGGAGGAACGGCAGCGCGCGCTCGGGTTGCCCGAAGATGTGATCCAGGCGCATCTGAGCCGTTACGATTACGACATGGAATATATGTCGCAGTGCGAGCACGCGTTCGAGAACTACGATCTTGCGCACACGGTGTTCGATATCACGAATACGCTCGAGAAATACCTGAACCGGGGACTCGTGGACAAAGACTGACGCCCCTGTCCGATACGGGACCGCCGACCGCCTGCCGGGCGGATGCGGCGGTCTTGCCGCAATCGCGGGGCGGGAGGGAACGCCGGACGCGACGGAGCGGCCCGGCCGCCGGAAAGGCCGGAATGCCCGTCCCGGCACGCCGCCCCGGAACGGCCGCCTTCAGCCGGCGATGATCTTGATCATGAACGTGCGGGTCCTCGGGCCGTCGAATTCGCAGAAATAGATGCCTTGCCACCGGCCCAGCAGGAGCTGCCCGCCGGAAATGATCACGGTCTGCGAGGCGCCGGCGGTGATCGCCTTCAGGTGCGCGGCGGTGTTGCCCTCCACGTGCCGGTATCCCGGATGCTGCCAGGGATACACTTCGCCCAGCCGGAGCAGCACATCGTGCCGGACGTCGGGGTCGGCGTTCTCCTGGATCGTGATGCCGGCCGTCGTGTGGGGCGAATAGACGACGGCGATGCCGTCCCGGACGCCGGAGCGCTGGACCGCTGCTCGCACCTGGCGGGTGATGTCGATCATTTCCTCGCGTCGCGATGTGTGGAGCGTTTCGGTCGTCAGCATCGTCCTCTACTCCTTCTTCCTCTTCGTCAGCCCCATTGTGCAGGGAAGGCGGGCGTTTTGTCAATTTGCGGCAGGCGTCGGTCGACAGTCGCGGTTTCGATTTTCCGGTTGGAAATGAAAGGGGATTCACCGTTGAACAGAACCCGTATCCGCAAGGCCGTGCTTCCGGCGGGAGGCCTCGGCACGCGATTCCTGCCGGCGACGAAGGCGCAACCGAAGGAGATGCTGCCGCTGATCGACAAGCCGGCGATCCAGTACATCGTCGAAGAAGCGGTGAAGTCCGGCATCGAAAGCATCATGATCGTCACGGGACGGAACAAGCGGGCGATCGAGGATCATTTCGACAAATCCGTCGAGCTGGAGATGGCGCTGGCAGCGAAGGGCGACGGGGAAATGCTCGATATCGTCCGCGGCATATCGAACATGGCGGACATCTACTACATACGCCAGAAGGAGCCGCTCGGGCTCGGGCACGCCGTCTACAGCGCGCGGCATTTCATCGGGGACGAGCCGTTCGCGGTGCTGCTCGGCGACGACATCCTCATCTCGGATCCGCCGTGCCTCCGGGCGATGATCGACGTGTACGAGCAGACGGGCTCGTCCGTCGTCGCCGTCATGCAGGTGCCCTGGGAGGAAACCGAGAAATACGGCATCGCCGATTTCGACGCGGAGTCCGGCGACCGCCGGATCCGCGGCCTCGTCGAGAAGCCGCCGCGCGGCGAGGCGCCCTCCAACTGGGCGGTCGTCGGGAGATACATCTTCACGCCGGACATTTTCCGGTATCTCGAGAAGGCCGCGCCCGGCCGCGGAGGCGAGATCCAGCTCACGGACAGCATGCAGCAGATGAACGCCGAGCAGCCGATGGTCGCCTATCCGTTCCACGGCAGGCGGTACGACATCGGCGACAAGTTCGGCTTCGTGCAGGCGACCGTCGATCTGGCGCTCGAACGGCCGGATCTGGCGGACCGGGTGAGGGCGTTCCTGCGGCAACGGCTGCTCGGGGACGAATAGCGGGGCGATGCGGGACGGTCCGTCCCGCGTTCCGGGCGGGCAGCGTCAATCGGCGGATCCGGCCGCGCGGGTTCGAAGCGGACGACCGGCGCGGCGCGGACATCCGCCGGCGGGCGCGGCCGTCCCGGCATGCGCCCGGACCGCCGCGCCTCCGGCATCAGGTGAAGAACCGGCTCAGTTCCAGCGAGATGAAGCTTCCCGGCGTCACCGGCGCGTTCAGGAAGCCGGGCTGCAGCTCGCGGCCGTTCAGCCGGACGGTTGTCCGGATGTTGCTGCCGGGGCCCGTGTAGACGCCGCCGACCGACACGATCTGGCCGCTGAGCCCGAACTGCACGACCTCCGTCGCGGCGAGCGCCTGGCGCACCGTGAGCCCGAACCGGTGCGGGATGCTGTAGGACCGCGTCAGCCAGGGGAACTGTCGACCGCCGTTGATGAACACGGTCACGGGCCGCTGGCCCGGGAACGGCGGAAACGGCCCGGGTCCGGGAGACGGCGGGAACGGTCCGGGTCCGGGAAACGGCGGGAACGGGCCCGGACCGGGGAACGGCGGGAACGGACCCGGACCGGGGAAGGGCGGGAACGGTCCGGGACCGAAGCCGGGGCCGAATTGCTGGCCGGGCGCCTGACCCGGACCCTGCTGCATGGGAGTCTGGGGAGCCGGGAACGCGCGCGACGCATCGCAGCCGCATCCGGCGTCGACGGTCGGATAGGCTTGCTGAACTTCCATCGCTCGATTGCTCCTTCGCGCAAGATTTGGTTTCGGGATATCGTATGCGGCTTGCGCCTACCGGGTGTATGCCCGGCTCTTGCGCGTCGACGCGGATGGGGTACAATGGAAGAAACGACGGATGACAGGCGGCGACCGGAAGGCCGCCCTTGTCGCTGAAAGGGGGAGCGCACGTGAGCGGCATGCTGGATCTGCTCCTTCGGGAGCGCATCGTGGCGATCGTCCGGGGGCTCGGGGGCGAAGCGGCGGACCGGGCCGCCGAAGCGCTGGTCGCGGGCGGCATCCGGCTGATCGAGGTGACGATGAACACGCCGGACGCGACGAGGACGATCGCCGCCTGGCGGGAGAAGTTCGACGGCCGGGCGGCGGTCGGCGCGGGCACCGTGCTCGACCTGAAGATGGCGAGGGAAGCGGCGGCGGCCGGCGCCCTGTATCTGATCTCGCCGAATCTCGACGAAGAGGTGATCGCCTTCGGCGCGGAGCGGGGCATCTCCGTCTGGCCGGGAGCCATGACGCCGACCGAGATCGTGCGCGCCTGGAAGGCGGGCGCCGAGGCGGTCAAGGTGTTCCCGATGGCGTCGCTCGGCGTGAACTATCTGGCGGAGATCCGCGCGCCGCTGAACCATATCCCGATGATCGCGACGGGGGGCGTCGATCTCGCGACGATCCGGTCGTATTTCGAGGCGGGGGCGGCCGCGGTCGGCATCGGAAGCCGTCTGCTGAATCGGGAATGGATCGAGGCGGGCGAATACGGCAAGCTGGAGGAGAACGCCCGCCGTTATGTCGAAATCGTCCGGTCGCTGGCCTGAGCCGGAAGGAGGGAACGGCATCATGTGGGGCTGGGCAGTCGGCGCGGCCGCCGTCATCGCGGCGGCGGGCGGCGGGGCGTATGCGGTGAGCGCGAAGATGCAGCAGCCGAAGCGGCGCCCGATCGAGGCGGTGCCGCAGGCGCCGTACGAGACGGTGCGGTTCGAGAGCGAGGGCGTTCCGATGGCGGGCTGGCTCATCCGCCCTCCGTCGGCGGGGGCGGATGCGGCGGCGCCGCGGCCGACCGTCGTCGTCGCGCACGGCTGGGGCTCGAACCGGTCGCGCGTGCTGCGCTATGCGCATCCGCTCGTCAACGCCGGGTACAACGTGTTCGTGTATGACGCGCGATGCCACGGCGAAAGCGGCTCGATCAAGGCGCCGACCGGACTCATGTTCAAGGCGGACATCCGGGCGGCCGTCGAGACGGCGGCGAAGCTGCCCGGCGTCGACGCGTCGCGCATCGCGGTGCTCGGCCATTCGATGGGCGGACTCGGCGCGCTGCTCGCCTGCGCCGACGGGCTCGGGGTGCGCGCCGTCGTCACGGACAATGCGCCGCTCACGCTCGAGACGATCATCCGCTCGGAGCTCCGGCGGCGGAAGCTGCCGGCGTTTCCGCTCGACCGGATCATGCCGCGCGTCTGGCTGTTCAGGGCGGGCATTCCGTATTCGGCGGTGGCGGGCATCGACATGCCCGCCTGGGTGATGGCCAACGCCAAAGCGGTCCGCGAGGGACGGGGAACGCCGGTGCTCATGATCCACGCAACCGGCGATCCGATCGTTCCGGCGGACGAGCTGCGCCGCGTGGCGGCCCGCGCGCCGGTCGAGCACCGGTTCGTCGAGGTCGACGGGCACAGCAGCTCCGAGCGCGATCCCGCGTTCTGGGAGACCGTGCTGCCGTTTCTCGAGCGGCACCTGGGCGGAGGCGGATCGCCCCGGACGACGGATGACGGCGTAATCGGCGCGTGACGGTCCGGGATCGGCGTGCGAAGGTCTTGAGTGGTGCAGGCGATGCGGGAGCGATGCGTATCGGTCATGCGCGGATGATCGCGAGTGCGGAGCGTGACGGTTCGGACGCGGCGGACGTTTTGTTCGGATGTGTGCCGTGCCGCCATCCCGGACGGCGGGCCGACAGGCAGGGGCGGGCCGCGGCGGGGGTGGCGCGCTGCAGGAACACGCCCTGCCGGAAGCGAAATAAAAAAAGAAAAAAAGTCCGCGGCAGGTCCAACCGTGCCGCGGAATCAAGGAAAGGGTCTATGAAAATGGGGGGTTTCGGTTATCATCATAACCGCCCAACATGAATGAAATCTGAAAGATATATTACAGTTTTATTACAAGTTTCGGGCGGCCGGGATGGCGGCGCTTCCGCAGCCCCGGCCGTTCCGCATACGCGGGGCGCATTCGCATGGCGGCCTTGCGGGCAGGGCGGCACGGATCGCGGCGGTTGCCGCAACAACCACACGGATTGGCGGGGCGGTGACGCATGGCGGGAAGCTGGACGCCGGACGGGTTCATCCTGGACCTGGACGGCACGGTATACGCGGGCAGCCGGCCGATCGACGGCGCGGCGGAGACGATCGGCTATCTGCGATCGCGGGGCAAGCGCGTCGTCTTCCTGAGCAACCGGGGGAACATCTCGCGGCGCATGTGCCGGGAGCGCCTGGCGGCGATGGGCATTCCGTGCGAGGCGGAGGACATCATCCTGACCTCTTCGGTCGTCGCGCGGTATCTGAGGGAGCATGAACCGGATGCGCGCGTCTGGGTGCTCGGCGAGCAGGGGCTGAGGGACGAGCTGGCCCTGCACGGCGTCCGGTTCGCCGTGAGGCCGCAGGACGCGGACCGGCTCGTCGTGACGCTGCACGAGACGCTGACCTACGCGGAGCTGAATGACGCGTTCCGCGCGGTGCGGGCCGGCGCCCGGATCATTGCGACGAACAGGGACAAGACGTTTCCCGGCGAGGACGGGGAATCGATCGATGTCGGCGCGGTGCTCGCGGCGCTCGAACATGCGACCGGCGTGGCGGCGGACGTGGTCGTGGGCAAGCCGTCGCCCGCGATGGCGCGCGCCGCGCTGGACCGGCTCGGCCTGCCGCCGGAGCGGTGCCTGATCGTGGGCGACAGCCCGGGGTCGGACATCGCGCTGGGCAAGCGGGCCGGCATCCGGACGGCGCTCGTGCTGAGCGGCTCGGTGACGCGGGAAGAGGCGGAGGCGATGGCTCCCGCGGAGCGGCCGGATTGGATGCTCGATTCGCTGGCGGATCTTCGCCGGCTGCTGGAGGAGATGGAACGATGAACGAAGCGGCGGATATGCGCGGTGGCGAGAAAATGGACATCGGCTCAAAGGCCGACGGCGGCAAAACGGCCCAAGGCGGCACGATGAACAACGCCGGAGCCGGTGCGGGCGCCGGCGGCCGGGCGGCGGATTCCGCGCTGCCGGGGCCGATCCGGCTCGCGCGGGGCGCCGCGGACGAGGCGGCGGTCTATCTGATCGAAGCCGGCTTCGGAACGGCGCTCTTCGTTGCGGACGGGACGACGGCGGAGGTGATCGGCCGCCGGCTGGCGGAGCGATACGGCGCGGCGGGCGGCCGGGCGGGCCTCGAGATCATCCGGCCGAACGCGGCGGGCGACGTCGTTGCCGACGAGGCGTCGGTGCTGCAGGCGATCATCGCGGCGCAGCGGCACGGGGCGGACGTGCTCGTCGCGGCGGGAAGCGGCACGATCCACGACATCGTCCGCTATGCCGCCTATACGCTCGGCGTGCCGTTCGTGTCGGTGCCGACGGCGCCGTCGGTCGACGGCTTCACGTCGAAGGGAGCGCCGCTGATCCTGCGCGGCGAGAAGATCACGCTGCCGGCGTCCGCACCGGTCGCCCTGTTCGCTGACCTGGACGTGCTTCTCGAGGCGCCGCGTCCGCTGATCGCGGCCGGATTCGGCGACATGCTCGGCAAGTACACGTCATTGTTCGACTGGATGTACGGCCGCGAGACGGCGGGCGAGCCGTACGACGAGGAGGTGGCGGCGGTCACGCGGGGCGCGCTCGAGCGCTGCGCGGCCCACGCCGAAGCGATCGGCCGGGGCTCGGAGGAGGGCGTGCGCGTCCTGATGCAGTCGCTCATCGAATCCGGCATCGCGATGCTCCGGTTCGGGCAGTCGCATCCCGCGTCCGGCGCGGAGCATCACATTTCCCACTACTGGGAGATGCATTTCCTCCGCACCGGACGCCGGCAGGTGCTGCACGGCGCGAAGGTGGGCGTCGCCTGCGCGGTGATCGCGGACCTGTACAAGCGGCGCGTGGCGGAAGGCTTCCCGCTGCCCGAAGCGTGCCGCGTGATGCTGGCGGAATTGCCGGACGGCGCGGAGCTGCGCCGCCTGCTCCGCGTCGCGGGCGGCCCCGCCGATCCGGCCGAGCTCGGCATCGGTCCGGAGCTGCTCGACGAGGCGCTGCGTCGGGCGCATACGGTGCGGCCGAACCGGCACACGCTGCTCCGCGCGCTCAACGCCGCGCTCGACGGCGATGCGCGCGCGGACACAAACCGGTAACAGCACATCACCCGTGAACGCACGGCCCGGCACCCCCCGCGGTGCCGGGCTTGCCGCGTTTCAGGGACGCCCTTCCTGTTGCCTTCCGACCTTTCGCATTCGGGCGACCGGGGCACGGCGGCGGGTGCCGGCGAAATCGGCATTGACGTGGAGCGGATCGATCCGGACATTGCCGCCGGCCGCAGCCTGTTCACGCCCGGCGGAAGCGGCCCTTCCCGGCCCTTGTCAGGGCATACGCGGCGGAATGTCCCGCAGGGGACCGGGCGTACGGAACCGGAAGCATCGCATGATCATGGAAAAAAGCCTTGAAATATGCTGCGAAATCTGACATTATGTTATCAGGTATCTTGTTATGTATAGTACTGGTTCATGTTTGGGTCCTGAATGAACAGGGGGGCGCCTTGGCCGTGACCACGACCGGAGCGACGGGAACGGCGACGCCGTCTTCCGGATCCGGAGGAACCGGCGTCATTCTGAAGGCCGTCAACCTCGTGAAGGTTTACCGGAACGGCGGTGAAGCGTATCCGGCCGTGCGCGGCGTCGACCTGGAATGCCGCGAGGGTGACTTTACCGTCATCATGGGCGCCTCCGGCTCCGGCAAGTCGACGTTGCTCGGTCTGCTCGGCGGACTCGAAGGGCCCACGTCGGGCGAAGTCCTGTTCCGCGGCCGCAGGCTGAACGACATGACGCCCCGCGAGCTTCTCCGGTCGACCGGCTCCTCTTCGCGGAGCGGAGCGGCTCGTCTCCCGCACCGGAACCGGGAACGGTGTGGATTCCGACGTCGCTGGCCCGCTCGAAATCGATCCGCCTCGGCGACCGGATCGGCTTCCAATGGGGAGATGAAACGTTCAGCTACCGCGTGGCCGGCATCGTCGTCGACCTTCCGTTCAGCCAGCCGTTCACCGTGACGGCGAGAATCTGGATGAATGCGTCGGATTACGCGCGTCTTGCGGCCGCCGGCGATGCGCGGGAGAAGGCGATGATGGGGATCCGGTTCGCGGATGCGGCCGATGAACCCGCACATTGGGCGCATTTTGCGGCGCATTTCGGCACTCCGTTCCTCGAGACGGTCACGGATTTCGCCGGGCTGACCTCGTTCTATTACATGATCGGAACGGTGCTGAGCCTGCTGATGACCGCCATGTCGCTCGTCATGCTGGCGATCGCGCTCCATGCCGTCGGCTTCACGATCTCCGACACGATCCTGTCCCGCTACCGGACGATCGGCATCTGCCGGTCGCTAGCGTGAAAGGCATGCATCCGCCGCAATGGGGCTACGACAACGCGGACGTCAGCGTGCAGCTCGTGAATGAATCCGCGGACGGGGCGGAAGCGATTGGCCGGGCGCTGCGGGCGCATCCGGCGGCGGATCATGTCGCGAGGACCGGCGGCGTATATGCCGTGCCGGCGGAGCTGCCGAGGGGCGCCGGCGTTACCGGCCTTCACGTCACGTTCCTGGACGGCGACATGGACCGCATCGGGTACGAGACGATCGAGGGGCGGAATCCGGCCGCCGGAACCGAGATCGCGCTCGGCGTCCGCGCGGCGGAGCTGCTCGGCAAGCGGGTCGGGGATGTGGTCGGGCTCTATATCCAGGGGCGGAAGGCCGATTACACGGTCACGGGCATCTATCAGTCGATCGCGAACCGGTCGCTGACGGCCCGCCTGACGTCGGACGGCATCGCGCGGCTTGGACTCGACGAGGAGCCGTCCGCTCCGCTGTTCTTCGTCCGGCTCGGGGAGAACGCGGATCCGGAGGCGTTCATCGCGGAGCTGCGCGGCCGGTTCGGGGACGCGATCTACGCGGCGTCGCAGGAGACGCTGGTCCGGGAAGCGTTCGGCCAGGCGCTGGGCTTGCTGGTCTGGCCGCTCGGCGCGATGGGACTGTTCATCCTCGGCGTCGCCTGCGGCATCACATACAGCGTCAGCCGCCTGCAAGTCAGGCGGGACGGATGGATGCTGGCGATGTACCGGGCGCTCGGCATGACGGCCGGGCGGCTGCGGCTCGCGATCCTGTCGGGCACGGCGCCGCCTGCGATCGCCGGCGCGGCGGCAGGGCTGACGATCGGCGCGATCTTCACGCCTCATCTGCTGGACGCCGCGCTTCGCAGCTACGGGCTTGCCGATTTCCCGGCAGTCCGGGATGCGGGCGCCCTGGCGGCCGCGGCCGCGGCGTGTTGCGCCGCGATGCTCCTCGGCACCTGGCTCGCGTCGGGCGCCATCACGCGTCAGCCGGTGCGGCCGCTGCCGGAGGAGGCGTGACCCGGCGGGCGAAGGAGTCGCCGGCGGGGCGGCGCGCCGGGCTTTCCGGGCGCGCGATCGAATCGATGGCATGACCATATCGACGAGGCGAAGGAACATGACGCGCGGTTCGAGCCGACGCGGACCGGGGACCGGGACAGGGTCCTGCATCCCGTCATCGCGCGGTCAAGCAAGGGAGCCGGTACGGCGGTCCGGAAGCGCAGGCTCCACCCATGAGCAGTCGGTGAACAAGGCGGGGAACGAAGGATGAACGTGCAATTCAAGAAGGGTGTGCTCGAGCTGTGCGTCCTCAGCCTGATTGCCCGGAAGGACCGCTACGGCTACGAGCTCGTGGAGCTCATTTCCCGGAACATCGAGATCGCCGAAGGGACGATCTATCCGCTGCTGCGGAGGCTGACGAAGGAAGGCCTCTGCACCACCTATCTGGCGGAGTCGATGGAAGGCCCGCCGCGGAAATATTACCGGCTGACGCCGGCCGGCCGCGAGGTCCAGCAGCGGCTTCTCCGGGAATGGGAGGCATTCGTTCAGGGCGTGCAGAACGTGTTGGAGGGGAAATGAACCGATGACCCAGGCGGAATATCTCGCGGAACTCAGGAAGCGGCTCGGCGCTCTGGGCGAGGAGGAGCGCGAGGAGCTGCTGGCCGATTACGAGGCGCATTTCGCGCACGGCCGGGCGGGCGGACGGACGAGGAGATCGCGCGGCGGCTCGGACCGCCGCACATGGTGGCGCGGGAAATCCTGTACCAGCTCAGCGTCGACCGGGCGCAGGCCCGACCGACGCTGGGCCGGATATCCCGCGCAGTGTTCGCCGGCGTCGGGCTCGGGCTCGCAAACGCGCTGGCGCTGCTGGTTCCTTTTCTGGTCGGGATGTTGCTCACGGCGGCGCTGTTCCTCGTTGCGATCTTCCTGATCGCGTCGCCGTTGCTGGCGTTCGTGCAGGACGGACCGACGACAACCTATTTCCTGGAGTTGCCGCTTCTTGCGGGGCTGTTCGGCTTGGGGTTGATCGTCTGGACGGCGGCGGCGAAATTCGCGTCCTTTTTCGTCAGGCTGATGCTCGACAGGCTGCAGCACAATGTCAAATTGAGAACGGAGGACAAGGCATGACAGGAAGATTCGGCAAAATGGTCGTGATCGGACTGCTGTTGATTGGGGCGGCCATCGCGATCAACGGAGTGCTGTACGCGTCCGGCGTGTCGCCGTTCAACATGACGGAAATCCGGGAATCCCGGTCGGTTGCGGCAGACGGGAGCCGGATCGAAATCCGCTCCGAAGACGGCGATGTCCGCGTCGTCGTCGGCGGGGGAGAAGCGATTACGGCGACGGTCGAAGGCAGAACCGGTCGCCTGCATAAGGACGAGATCAGGCTGGAGGTCAGCGAGCGCGACGGCAAGGTGGTCATCGAGGCGTCGCGCGAGGCAAAGCGCAGGCTGATTTCGCTCAACCCCGGCGAGTACAGGTTGCTGGTGGAGCTCCCGGATCGGCGGTACGAGCAGGTGGAGATCGTCACGGTGGCCGCGGATAATCACGGTTGAGGCCGTGCGGGCCAACCGGTTCGGGATGGAGAGCGTCAGCGGCGAAATCAAGACGTCCGGGCTGTCCGGCAGCATCGACGCCCGGACCGAAGCGGGCGACATCGAGCTGGGCGTAACCGCCATCGAGGGGGACATCTTCGCCGAAACCGGGTTGGGCGACATCGAGGTCGTCACGGAGGAGGCGCCGGAGCAGGTGGCGCTCGACCTGAGGACGCTCCTCGGCGAACAAAAGATCGGGCTGCCCGGCACGGAGGTCGTCTCCCCCGGCCCGGAGATGCCGCTTGTTCGCCTCGTCTCGAAAACGGGGGATATCGGGGTGTCGGCGGGAAGATAAAATCCAATTCATGTACCCTTTTTCCAATGAAATTGCCCGGTATGTCCGTTTCACGGAATACCGGGCTTTTCGTACAATTATGGGTACAGCTTGATCCAGATGGGGGTTACGGGGAATGCTGGCAGAACCGATCGGCGTACTGGTGGCGGACGACGAGCCGCGGCAACGGCGCGGGCTGGCTGCGCTCATTCGCTCGCTCCGACCCGCTTACCGCGTATATGAGGCGAGGAACGGGAAGGAGGCGCTCAAGCTGGTACGGGAATCCGCCCCGGAGTTCGTGTTCACGGATATCCAGATGCCGCTGGCCAGCGGCCTCGAGTTTCTCGAAGCGGTCGGCCGCCTGCCGCAGGGACGGCCGAAGGTCGTTCTTGTAAGCGTATACAGTGAATTCAGCTACGCCCAGCAAGCGCTGCGGCTCGGCGCGAAGGACTATTTGCTGAAGCCGGTAAGGCCGGAACAATTGGCGGACGTGCTGGAGAAGCTGGAGGAGCAGCTCGTGCGGGAGCGGGAGCGAAGCCCGGCGGAACAGAAATGGCGGGTTCCTGGAACGGCGGCGGGAAGGGAAGCCGTCCAGGGTTCCGCGGAAGACGCGCGGCATGAAGCCGATCATGCGCGGCGGCCGGCCGCGCCGGACACGGTGGCATCGCGGTTGTACGCCGAACATCTGCTCCACAAGTGGATGGCCTCCGGCGAACTGACCGCCGGCGAGCGGGAGGAGTGGGAGAGCCGCTTCGGCCTGGCCGGACCGGGTCGCGTGATCCTGTTGGAGACGTCCGGTCCGGGCGGCGGGACGCCGGAACCGTCGGACGGGGGGTTCGTCCGGGAGGAGGAATGGCGCGGGATGCTCAGGCAAACGGCGCTCCGGGCGCTGGCTTCTTATGCGGATGCGGCCGCATCGGCTCCGGATCACGAACCCGGACGGCTGTACATCGCGGCGGCCTGGAAGACCGGATGCAGTCCGGCCGAAGCGCTCGGCAGGCTGCGGGATGCGGTGCAGCGGCTTGCCCGGGTGTACGGCCGCACCGTCGGCGCGGCGATCGGCCGCGAGGTGCCCCGGATCGAGCGGGATGCGCACGAATCGTATCGAAACGCGATCGAAGCACTGGACCGGCTGTTCTATGCGCGGCCGGGGACATGGCTGGACGCCGGCGTCCCGGGCGATGCGAAGCAGCACGCAGATGTCGGACCGCTGCCGTCCGCCCGGGACATCGACGCGCTGGAAGAGGCGGCGGCTTCTTGCGACGAGGCGAAGGCTGCCGGGCTGCTCGCGGAGGCACTCGATCGGATTGCCCGTTCCGGCCCGCCGCCGATGCGGGCGAAGCTGGCTGCGATGCAGCTTCTGCTCGGCTGCATGCAGCGGACGGAATTCGTGCTGGACGAAGCCGACAGCCGCGAATTGTCCGAGCGGATCGAACGGCAGATCCTGGCTTCCCCGTCATGGGCGGACGTGAAGGCTGCCGCCGAACGATTGCTGTGTGATCTGATCTGCCGGCTCAAGGTATCCAGGCAATCCCGAATCGAGCTGATCATGCGAAAATGCCGTGAGTATATCGACGCGCATTTGCACGAGAACCTCGGCCTGGAGGCGGTGGCGCAGCGGTTTTACTACAATCCGTCCTATTTCAGCATCCTGTTCAAGCAGCACGCCGGCATGCCGTTCTCGGAATACCTCGCGCAGGCGCGGATGCGGAAGGCGCGGGAACTGCTCCTCAACACCAATCTGCGGGTGGCGGAGATCGCGTGCCGGGTGGGGTACAAGGACACGAAATATTTCAACAAAGTGTTCCGCAAAATGTTTCTCTGTTCGCCCGACGAGTTCCGACGGATGTTCGCGGCTCGCCATGAAGCGGGGGGTATTTGATGCGATCCGCCGTTCGGGCCGCCCGCCGGCTCGCTCGCGGCATGCGGGAAGCGGCCGCGGGTGCCGGCTTCCGGATGAAACTGTTCGCGTCCTATTTCGCGCTGGTCAGCTTCATCATTCTGCTGCTCGGGTTCGTCTATTACGAGATCAGCGCGCGCAACATGCTCGCGAACGTCAGCGAAAGTCTGGGAGATGTCGTCCTGAACCAGAATCTGCAGCTGGACGCGGCCCTGTTTGACATTGCGGACAAGAGCGAAGTGCTGCCGATCGACGCGGAACTGTATGAAACGTTCGCGGCCATCGAACCGGAGGACAACGAATCGCTGCTGAAGGCCGACCGGCGCATCACCCAGATTTTGTTCCGCTATTTCGGCGGCAACGACGGCATCTATTCGGTGTTCATCATGACGCCGAATTACGCCTTCGGCAGCGCGGCGCGCATGTTCGTGCCGCCCGGCGGCTTTTTTTCATCCGAACTGCGCGCGGCCGCGGAAGCGGCGGGCGGGGATCTCGTCTGGATTCCGACCTACCGGTTCGCGGACGTCATGAACGAGCCCCGCCTCGAGGGATTTCGCTTCGAGTATGACCGGCTTGTGTCGGCGGTGAAGCAGCTCAACCTGACCTACATCGACGAGCGGGGCATTTTTCACACGTTGCCGGACGACCGGGAAAAGCCGGTGCTGATGGTGAATCTGACCGTCGACTATTTCAGCCGGCTGTTCGAGGAGTTCGCGGGAAGCAACGGTTACCGGCGTCTCTCCTACGGCATCGCGGCGCCGGACGGCACCATCATCGCGGCGTCGGAACCGGAGCGGGCCGGAACCGCCGGGTCGCCGCCATGGCTTGCGGAAGCGCTCGAGCGGAAGCGCGGCATGCTGCGTTTCGAGCGCGAAGGTCGGGACCTGTTGGTCCGTTACGACACGATGGCGAGCACCGGATGGCTGTCCTGGATCGAAATTCCCGTCCGGGATGCGCTGCACGGGATCGGCGCGCTGAAGGGCTACACGATCCTGTTTCTTGCCGTCATGCTGTCGGTCTCCGCGCTGATTGCCTATCTGATGTCGTTCGTCGTCACGAAGCCGCTCATCAGGATCAAACAGGCGATCCTGATGGTGGAGCGGGGAAGGTTCGGCGTGCGCATACCGGAAGGCGGCCGGGACGAATTCGGACACGTCATCCGGCTGTTCAACCAGATGAACAGCCGGATCGCGGCGCTGATCGAGGAGAATTATGCCGTCCGGCTGCGGGAGAAGGAGGCGGAGCTGATGGCGCTCAATCTGCAGCTGAACCCGCACTTCCTGTACAACACGCTGACGACGTTGTACTGGATTGCGATCGAGAACGGCCAGCAGGAGATGGCCCGCGTCATGCTCAATCTGTCGGACATGCTTCAGATGACGGCGCGCCACAAGCGTGAAATGTGGCCGCTCCGCACCGATCTGGACTGGCTCGAAAAATACGCATACGTCATGTCAACCCGGTTTGAAGAATTGTTCACGATGGAGGTCGACGTTGCGGAGGAACTGCTCGACATGGACGTGCCCAAGCTGTTCCTTCAGCCTTTCGTCGAAAACGCGATCATTCACGGTTTTGCGGAAATGACGGGCGGCGGCGTCATCCGGATCCGCGGCCGGCGCGAAGGCGACGCGGCGGTGTTCACGGTCGAGGACAACGGGCGGGGGTTCTCCACGGAACGGCTGTCGCGCATGATGAACGGCGAAGCCCAGTCGACGGGCATCGCGAACGTCGGGAAGCGGATCCGGATTCTCTACGGACCGGAGTACGGCGTGCACGTCGAAAGCCGCGAAGGGTGCGGCACGAAGGTGGTGATCCGGCTGGCGGTCTCCCGCGACGCCCGCAGGGCGCCCTTCGCTTCGGAGGAGTCGGAAGCGTCGCGGGCAGGCGAACGGAGGGAAGCGCCGTGCGGATGAAAGGGGAGCGCCGGCGGACGGCGCTGATTCTTCTGTTGCTGGCCTCGTTCCTTGCGGGCGGTTGCGGTCGGATGGCGTTGGACCTCCGGGCGTCCGCAGGCGGGGAGCGCGTCACCATCACCTACGCGACCTGGGGGTCGCCGAACGAACGGGCGGCGCATGAGCGAATCGTGCGCAAGTTCATGGAGCGGTACCCGCATATCGAAGTCGTCTACCGGCACATTCCGGAAGATTACGTCAAAGTGCTGACCACGCTCTATGCGGGCAACAAGGCGCCGGACGTGTACATGCTCTACAAGCATACCGCCGTTCAATGGGCGGAGCAGGGCAAACTGTACGATCTGCGTCCGCTGCTGGAAGCCGATCCGGCCATCGGCGAATCGTCGTTCATTCCGAACGCCGTCATGCACGGGGACGGCGGCAGCGTGATCGGCATCAAGGCGACGGAGGAATCGTTCGCGCTCTATTACAATGTCGAATTGTTCCGCAAGGCCGGTCTCGATCCGCCCCCGACGCGGGCGGAGGAGGCCTGGGATTGGGATGAGTTCGTCCGTGTCGCGAAGCGGTTGACGATTGACAGCGCCGGGCGCGACGCGTTCCATCCCGCGTTTGATCCGGACGGGATCGTCCAGTACGGCGTCCGGTTCAACACCTGGATGTGGCACCTGATGGTGCCATCCAACGGCACGTCGGTCGTCAAGCCGGACGGCAGCGGCATGAATCTGGAAGATCCGGACGTCATGGACGCCGTGCAGCGGCTGGCCGATCTGATGTACGTCCACCATGTCGCGCCGAATCCGCTTCAGGAGAAACATTTGCCGCAGCCGGCGCTGGCGCTCGAAAGCGGCATGGTCGCCATGAACCTGGACGGTCAGTGGATTCAGCTCGATCTCGGCGCAGCGGGGGCCGATTACGGCGTGGGCGTGCTTCCCAAACTCAAGAAGAGCCACACGATCCAATTCGGCGAACCGCTGGTCATGTCGGCTACGACCCGCCATCCGCAGGAGGCCTGGCTGTTCTTCAAATGGCTGCTGGACCCCGAAAACGCGATCGAGCTGTATGCCGACGGGCTGTGGATGCCGATCATGCTCGACTATTATACGGAACCCGAACTGATCGCCCGATGGGCGACCGTCAAGCCCGGACATCCGGCCGGGTATGAGGACGCCGTCATGCGCCAGACGATCGAGAACGGTGTCAACTCCTTCGACTATTACCTCCGCAATAACGAAAAGATTGCCGCGATCATGAATCCGGTGCTCGATCAGGTGTGGCTCGGCCGCATGTCGGTCCGCGAAGCGTTCAGCTCCGTGTCGGCGGAAGTGCAGGCCGAGTTCCGCGGGCTCTACCGCTGAAGGATTCCCGGTTTTTCCGACCGCGCCATCATCCAATCGTTGTCCCCCGTTTCCAATCATTGTGCGCGTTGTAATCGTCCGGCATCGCCTGTTAGGCTGGGACTGCAGGACATCCGGCAGCAAGCGCCGGCGATTGTAAACGATATCATGAGACGGAAACGGAGGAAGCGACGGGATGAAAAGGGCGTGGTCTTTGTTTCTCGCGATCCTGCTCGCCGCATCTGCGCTTGCGGCCTGCAGCGGCGGCAAAAACGACAACGGAGGGGACGGGTCATCCGGCGGAAGCGCGGAGGGAGATGCGGGCCGGCGGGTGAAATTGACCGCCATTATGATCAAGCACGCGCTGACGAAGCCGTTGTCGGAGATGGAATGGCTGCAGGCGGCGGAAGAGCGCGCGGGCGTCGACATCGAATGGGAGGAAGTGACCGCGGACTGGGATCAGAAGAAGGGTGCGCTGCTCTCCGCAGGCGATATCCCGGATCTGATCATCGGACCCAACGCGATCACCGACGCGGACATCGCGATGTTTCCCGGGCTGTTCCAGGATCTCCGCGACCTGATCGAAAGCCACGGGCCCAACGTCAGGCGGATGTTCGAAGAAAAGCCGGAGACGCGGGTGCTGGCGACGCAGACGGACGGTTCCATCTACGGCCTGCCGAAGTACCAACGGTATTGGCCGGCGACCGCCACGCGGCAATACATCAACAAAGAGTGGCTTGACCGGCTCGGCCTGGAAATGCCGACGACCTGGGACGAATTGTACGACGTGCTGGTGGCTTTCAAGGAGCAGGACGCAAACGGCAACGGCGATCCGAACGACGAAATTCCGATGGACTTCGCCCCGGTCGGGACGGGCGGATTCGGGTTCTTCCATCCGACGGTGCTGCTCGGCAGCACGGGCATTACACTCACGAACGGAAGCGGTCAGGGTTATTTCATGGAAGACGGCGTGGTGAAAAACTTCTTCGTCGACGAGCGTTACAAGCGGGTCGTACAGTTTCTCGCGAAATGCTTTGCGGCCGGGCTCATCAACCCGGAGGTGTTCACCCAGGACTACACGAAGTTCCAGGCGGTCGCCCGCGGAGAAGGCGACATCGCAAAGGTCGGTTTCACCTGGGGCTGGGAGGTAACGGACCGGTTCGGCAACACGCTCGCGCCCCAGTATGTGTCCATGCCTCCGCTGAAGGAGACGGCCGATTCGGATGTGCAGGTGTCGTGGGATTACTCGTATGAAGCGCTCAATTACGGCGTCAACATGGTGGTCATGTCGGCCAAGTCGAAGAACAAGGAAGCGGCGATGCGGTTCATCAACGAGCTGTATGATCCGATCGTCAGCATGCAGGTGCTGTTCGGATCGATCGGCCCGAACATCAAGGATAACGGGGACGGCACGTACGAAGTGCTCCCGCCGGCCGACCCGAACATGGACCCCGGCACCTGGAAATGGACGTCCACCTGGGCGGACAACGGCCCGATGTACATATCCGACGATCTCCAGCTGACGCTCGGCACCGACATGCAGTCGGTGGGTGCCCAAACGGAGCCGCTCATGCCGGCGCTGAACGCGATCGACAAGGAGAACGACGTGCTGCCGACCATGTTCATCAAGTTCACGCCGGAGGACAACAGCACGATGGCGCTGAACAACACGAACCTGATGAATCTGGCCATGGCGAAATTTTCGCAATGGATCACGTCCGGCGGCATCGAGAAGGAATGGGACGGTTACGTCAAAGAAGCGGAGCGGACCGGTTTGCCGCAAAATCTGGAAATCCTCCAGCGGTATGTGGACGAGTACAAGCGGAACCGATGATGCATCCTGGCACGGGCGACCGCGCTCGGCAATCCCGGGCGCGGCCCCGTCATTCACGGGAGATGATGGATCATGGCGCAAGCCACCCGGACAGCGGCCGGCGTCGTCCGGAAGGCCGCCGGAACGGGCGGACGAAGGACGATATGGCAGACGGTCTGGCGCGACCGGCAGCTCTGGATCATGATATTGCCGGCGATCGTCGTCATTTTTCTGTTCAATTACGTCCCGATGTACGGGATCCAGCTCGCTTTCCGCGATTACGATTTCACGAAGGGACTGACGGGGGGCGAATGGCGGGGGCTGCACTATTTCCGGCAGTTCATCGACAGCTACCTTTTCTGGGACATCATGCGCAATACGGTGACGATCAGCCTCGCAACGATTTTGCTCGGCTTCCCGGCCCCGATCATCCTGGCGCTCATCCTGAACCAGGTGCGATGGAAGCGGGGAAAGAAGGTGCTGCAGACGGTCGTTTACATGCCGCATTTCATCTCGATCGTCGTGCTGGTGGGCCTTCTGAACGTGCTGCTCTCGCCGAATACGGGCATCGTCGGCTATCTGCTCCGATCCATGGGTTACGAGGTCAATCTGCTTGCCTCGACGACCGCATTCGTGCCGGTCTATGTCCTCTCGGACATCTGGCAGCATTGCGGATGGAACAGCATCATCTATCTCGCGGCGCTGTCCACCGTGGATCCGCAGCTTTATGATTCGGCCAAAATCGACGGAGCGGGCAAATGGCAGATGATCCGCCATATTGACCTGCCCGCCATCGCGCCGACGATCGTCATTCTGTTCATCCTGAGCATGGGCGGCGTGCTGACGACCGGGTTCGAGAAAATTTTCCTGATGCAGAATACGCTCAACCTGCCCGTATCGGAAGTGATCTCGACCTACGTGTACAAGGTCGGCATCCTGTCGAACCAGTTCAGCTATTCGGCGGCGATCGGGCTGTTCAACACGGTGATCAATTTCTTCTTCCTGGTCGCCACGAACTATATCGCCCGGCGCGTTTCGAACATCAGCCTGTGGTAGGCCGGGGAGGGACGCGACCATGGGATGGATGTTGCGAAAACGGTCGGCCGGCGATGCGTTGTTTGACCTGTTGATCGCGGTTGCCTGCGTGTTCGTGTTTCTGATCGTCGCCTACCCGCTCTATTTCGTCGTCATCGCTTCGGTCAGCGATTCGACCATGGTGGCGACGGGCAAGGTGTGGGTCTGGCCCCGGGGATTCAGTCTGTTCGGCTACAGCGAGATTTTCGGGGATACGCGCATTTGGCGGGGATACAGAAACACCGTACTGTACACGACGCTGGGCACGTTCGTCAATCTGCTGTTCACGCTGCCGGCGGCGTATGCGCTGTCCCGGCCGGAGTTCAGGGCCAGGCGCTGGCTGATGTTCCTGTTCGTCGTGACGATGTTCTTCAACGGCGGGCTCATTCCGACGTACCTGCTGATCAAGGGGCTCGGCATGACGAATACGATCTGGGTGTTCATTTTTCCGTTCTGCGTGAATGTCTACAACCTCATCATCGTGCGCACGTTCTTCGAGACGTCGCTGCCGCGCGAGCTCTACGAAGCGGCCGCGATGGACGGATGCGGACATTTCCGCTTCTTCTGGAGCGTGGCGCTGCCGCTGTCGAAGGCGGTCGTGTCCGTCATCGGCCTGTATTACGCGGTGGGGCACTGGAACGATTTCTTCACCGCGCTGATCTACGTGCGGAACAACGACCTTCAGCCGCTTCAAATCGTGCTGCGCGACATTCTGCTCTCGAACCAGGTATTCCAGAGCGGAGCGGGGACCGGAGGCGATGCCGGCGGCTACGCGCAGCGATATGCGGATCAGGTCAAGTACGGCGTCATCATCGTCTCGACGCTGCCGATCCTGCTCGTATATCCCTTCATTCAGAAATATTTTGAGAAGGGCGTCATGATCGGCTCGATCAAGGGATGAGCCGGAGTTTCGGCACGGTTGCCGGAGCCGGTCGTCCGCAGGAATCGTGGAAGGTAACGGAGAAGAAGGCATCCCCCATGGATCTGCGGAGGAATCGCGGCGAAATGGCGGTGTGGATGCGGTATCGATTCGGCATGTTGGAAGGCCCTGTCAGCTTGCGCCCGGAGGGCCTTCCGCTTTTTCGATAAGGCATGTCGTCATGCGAGGGTGCGCGCAGCATTGCCGTTATCCGCCATGGAAGCCGACGGGGACAAGCCGATGTACAGCAGATGCGCGGCGCCCGGACACCCGCGGCGACGCCGGCAACCCCCATCCTGCTTCCCGTGCGGTTCACCTGCTTTGCAGTCATATCGCGCAAGTTCGAAAGTATCATATCTGTGGAGCATCTTCCGGTATTATCCATTTGCAATTGGCCGCGGCCGGCAAACCGAAACCGATCGTCGCGCCGCGGGGATCATCACGCAAGAAAGCGCTTGCTAAAACGAATAAGCCCCTGCAATAATAATAGTTAAAAAACACTCTGCAAGGAGGGAAAGCCAATTGCGAGGACGAAGAGCTAAAACGTTTTTATCCGCGTTGGCGGCGTCAGCGCTTCTGTGCGCGCTGCCGTTCCAAGCGCAGGCCGGGAATGCGGCCGGCGTGCCCGCAGTGAATGAAACGACCCGGGAGGCAGCCATGACACCGATATCGACAACGGCAGGAAACGATGCGATCGCGCCCAAAAGGATTGCCGCCTATTTCGGTTCACCGGTCGTCGACGGCAAAATCGATCCGGTGTGGGAGAAAGTGCCGGCGTACCAGGCGCCGCACCGATCCGGCGACACCCGGGTTTCCGCCACGTTCAGGGTGTTGTGGGACGATCGCGCGCTCTACGTGCTGGCGGAGGTGAAGGACGGCCATCTGTCCGTTCAATCCGGGACGCCCTACATGCAGGATTCGCTTGAAATCTTCCTTGACGAGGACAACAACAAATCGCAGGAGTACGGCGTGGACGACCTGCAATTCCGCGTGAACGTCGAGAACGTCCAAACCGTGGACAAGGGAGACGCATCGCGATTCTACACCGCCGTGAGCAAGACGGAGGACGGGTATATCGTCGAAGCCCGGGTCGCCCTCCGGAAACGGCCGGTGAACGGCACCGTCATGGGCCTCGAGCTGCAGATCAACGACGCGGTCGGGGAGGAACGGGTCGGTACGCTCAATCTGTTCGATTCGACGGGCATGGCGTGGAACGATACGGGCCTGTTCGGCGAAGTGCTGCTGTCCGGGAAAAAATTCAATGAACAGAGCGGCATCAACCCGTACGACCTGCTCATTTTGATCCGCGAGGCGCAGTCGATGGATTTCACGCTGTACAAAAATCCGGAGGTCGTAAAGAACGCCATTCCGGACGTCACGGCGGAGGACCTGCTGGGCGGCCAGGAAGTGACGCAGGAGTGGATCGACGAACGGTATGCCGCGCTGAAAGCGGCGATCGAATCGCTGGAGATGACGGAAGAAGCCGCGAACGAGAAATATTTCCGCGCAATGCCGACCGATTATCTGGCCGACAGCGACCGGCCGGGTACCATCGAAACGCTGTGGTACGAGGCCGACAACACGGAAGGCGGCAAGGACCGCAAAAAGCTGCATGTGTACCTCCCGTACGGCTACGACGCGTCCGACAAGAGCGTGAGGTACAACGTGCTGTATCTGATGCACGGCGGCGGCGAGAACGAAGATCTGCTGTTCGGCGGTCCGGGGGAAAACCGGGCGCTGAAGCGGATCATTGACAACATGATCGCCCGCGGCGACATCGAGCCGCTCATCGTCGTGACGCCGTCCTTCTACGGCGGGAAGAACGACGTCGCCCTGTTCCACGAGGAGCTCATCGGGACGATTCTGCCGCTGGTGGAGACGAAGTACAACACGTACGCGAAATCGGCCGCGCCGGCCGATCTGAAGGCGTCCCGGGCCCATCGCGCGTTCGGCGGATTTTCCATGGGTTCCGTAACGACCTGGCACCTGTTCGCGAAGGGCGGCCTGGACTACTTCAAATACTACATCCCGCTCAGCGGCGACAGCTGGGCGCTCGGCGACAGGAGCGGCGGCCTCAAGCCGGAGGAAACGGCGGCGTTCCTCGCCCGGGTGGTCCGCGAGTCGGGCTACAAGGCACAGGATTTCTACATCTTCAGCGCCACGGGCAAGCAGGACATCGCCTATCCGAACCTGAAGCCGCAGATTGAAGCGATGAAGAAGCATGACGATGTATTCCGGTATTCGTCCAAACCGGAGAAGGGCAACTTCTACTTCATGGAAGCCGAGGACGGATCGCACACCTGGTACTGGCAGAACCAATACCTGTACAACATCCTGCCCGATTTGTTCAAGGGCTGATGAGGACGGAATCCTTCCGGCGCCGGCGCAAACGGCGGCGGAAGGATTCTTTTTTTTCGGTCTTGACAATCCGCTTCCCAATTTGTTGTATTTTACTTTACAAGTTACAAGTTCCAATCGTCGCGTACGCCGTCGGGGCGCCTGGCAACAGCAGCAAGAACGGCCGGATCCGGCAGCGGTTCGGCACGACGGGAGGATGGCCGATGTACAAGGTGCTGATCGTGGATGATGAGGTCTTCGTTCGGAAGGGACTCATCAGTCTGTTGGACTGGGCCTCGCTTCAGTTTGAAGTTTGCGGTGAAGCAGAGAACGGATTGCAAGCGCTGACAATGATCCGGGAGCTGGCACCCGATCTCGTCATCGTCGATATCCGGATGCCCGCGCTTGACGGTCTGGAATTGATTCGGCGGATCCACGGGGAGGACGCGCATCAGCCGAAATTTATCATCCTGAGCGGGTACTCCGATTTCGCCTACGCGCAACAAGCCCTTCGGTATCACGTGTCGGACTACATCCTGAAGCCGGTCAACAAACAGGAACTTGAAACGACGCTGAAAAGAGTCGTCACGGCGTTGAATCGGCAAAAATTGTTATCGATAACAAGAGAAAAACCGCTTATCGAGATCGTCATCGAAAGCCTGGTCCAGAGCGAACCCGACGAACAGGTATTGTCGCAAATCGTGCGCACGCTGGAGCTTCCCCTTGCCGCTCCCTACGCCTATGTCATTGCGGAAATCCAGGATTTGCTGCCGCATGACACCGTCGATT
Organism: Thermobacillus sp. ZCTH02-B1; assembly: GCF_002159085.1. Taxonomy (GTDB): domain Bacteria; phylum Bacillota; class Bacilli; order Paenibacillales; family Paenibacillaceae; genus Thermobacillus. Next base: position 26,388 of record NZ_LZRU01000035.1, on the reverse strand, counting down.
ATTTGCCGCCGCTGAAGACGTTCCTCCGGCGGTACTTTGGCATGGACGAACGCCAACTGCTCCTTCATGCGCGCGGCTGCAATCAATACGGCTTCATCGTTCCCCCGTGGTGGCTGAAGGGGCGTCTCAAGGCGGAGCGAGCGGGATATACGGAGCTGCTCGGATATCTGGAAAACCGCCTGTCGACGAAGCTCGCCTTGTTCGTCGGACACCGGACGGATCACCTGAAACAGATCGCCGCTTCCCGCGCCAGCGCGGAAAATTGCCTGAATTACCGCTTCGCTTCGGACGGCGGCGGAGTGTATCTGGCATCGGAATTGAACGGAATGCCGCTTTACCACTTCGATGTGGAAGAAGATTTGCACGGCAAACTGTTGTTCGAGGTCGAGGCCAATCGCAAGGAAGGCATCTGCGCCGTAGTGGACGCCTTTTTCGCAGCCTTCGGGGAACGGCGCTTCGCGCCCGGCGCGGTTGCGAACACCATCCGGCGATGCGTCATCGCCGTGATCAACGGCATCCGGCAAATCGACGGCAGCGAAGAAATGCATGAGTGGATGGAAGACATGCTGAATTGGCAAACCCGATACCGCAATCCGGAACAACTGAAGCGGGCCTTCGCCGGATTCCTGGAGAAGGCCGCGGACCACATGGAGCGGAAGCGCGGAGACAAAGGCGAGGCGATCATCGAGAAGGTCAAAAAATACATCGACGCCAACTTCAGGGAAAACATCTACCTCAAGGGGATCGCGATGGAATTCGGCATGAACCCCATTTACCTGGGTCAGCTATTCCGCAAGCATTACGGCATGTATTTTAACGAATACCTGCTGTCCCTTCGCATCGAGGAAGCCAAGCGGCTGCTGAGGACAACCAGGAAGCGGGTATACGAAATCGCGGAGATGGTCGGCATCCAGAATGCGGATTATTTCGCCGTCCAATTTGAAAAACGGGAGAAGATGACGCCGACGGAATACCGCAACAAGATGCTTGCGCAATCATCGGGTGGTCAGCCGTGAAAATGTTCCGGTTGCACGATTGGAACTTGCTCAGCAAGATGATCGCCATCTACATGGTGTGCGTGTTTCTGCCCACCGTCTTAACGAACGTCATCTTCTATCAGCTGACGATCCGGAACATCAAGGAACAGAAAACGTCCGATTCGGATCAGGCCATCACCCTGCTGCAATCCGAACTGGGGGCGCTGATCGACGAAGCCGCCGGCATTTCTTACTTGTATTCCATTGACAATCAATTGAAAAAACTGCTCAATACCCCTCATCCTTCATACGATCACTACATCGAATTGCTGCTCGGCGTGTCGCATCTGTTCAATCGTTCCGACAAGGAATACAAAACCATCAGTTCCGTCACGATCATGAGCGACAATCCGACCATTCTGACCTCGAAGCAAATTGTCAGGCTTGAGGACGACGTGCGCGGGGCGGAGTGGTATCGTCTGCTCAAGGAAACGAACGATACGTACCCGCATTTGTACGTGACCAACGACGGCATCAGCGTGGTGCAGAATCTGTGGGATCGCCGGCTTACGGGATACGACAATGTGATCAAGATCGATCTGAACCGGAACCATGTCGAGCAGATGTTCCAATTGTCCGGTTTCGAAGGAGACATCTACCTGCTGGACCCTTCCGATCAAGCGCGGTTCGGCCGTCTCGCGGGCGGCGGGCGAAGCCCGCTCATCGAAGCGCACGGTGCCGTCGATCTTCGCGAGATTCCCCGACCGGACAAGGCGATCGTCCTCATGAAGCCGTACCAGTCGGGCCGCTATCTCGGGAACTGGAAGCTTTACGGCATCCTCGATGAAGAAAAAATCCTGTACGATGTCAGAAAATCCGGCCGGTTCATCCTGTGGTTCGCGGGGATCAACTTCCTCGTTCCCACGATCGTCATCCTGTTCTTCCATCGTTCGATCCACAGGCGCATTCAAGTGATTCTGAAACACATGAAATCGATGCGAGGCAACCATTTCGAACCGATCCCCCATCTCCGCGAACGGGATGAAGTGGGCGAGCTCGCGCTGGAATTCAACCGGATGAGCGAGCGGATCAAAAATCTGATCAATGACGTCTACGTCGCCGAAATCCAGAAAAAAGAAATCCTGCTGCGCGAAAGGCAAGCCCAGTTGAACGCGCTGCACAGCCAGATCAATCCCCACTTTCTGTTCAACGCGCTGGAAACAATCCGGATGAGAAGTCTGATGAAGGGCGAATCGCAGACCGCCCAGACGATCCAGAACATGGCCACCATTTTCCGGAAATCGATTCTGTGGAACAAAAGCTTCGTCACCATTCGGGAAGAGTTGGAGTTGATCGAGTGTTTCCTGGAAATCCAGAAATACCGGTTCGACAAAAAGCTGGAGTATCACATCGAAGTCGATCATGCCGTGCTGGACATGGAAATTCCGAAAATGGCTTTTCTGCCTTTCGTGGAGAATGCGAGCATTCACGGGATCGAGAATGTGCCGGGCATCGGCTATATCTCGATCCAGATCGGGCGGGAGAACGAACGGATCGTGTTCATCGTTTCGGACAACGGGGCGGGGATGGATCAGGAGAAAATCGACGAGCTTTACCGGTATTTCCGGGAAGAAACGCCCATGGACAATTCGATCGGCATGAAAAATGTCATCACGCGCCTGAAAATCTGTTACGGAGAATCGTTCGATTTCAGCATCGCCAGCAGCCGAAACAAGGGCACGCGGATCATGCTTCGCCTGCCCGTCACGCACACGGGGCGCGGATTGGAAAAACCGGGCGCTTAAATTATTCAAAGCCGGATCTAAGTTTTGCAATGTACAATTCGTTTTGCATCCCCTTCTATACTGAAAGTGCTTACAACACACTGTTCAGCATGGAAAGGGGACAGAAGATGAGACGGAGACACTGGCTGCGCATCGGTTTGATCGCGATGCTGACCGCTTCGCTGATCTTCGCCGGTTGTTCGCGCGGCGCCAAGGAAAACGGGGCCGGAACCGGCAACGGCACAGGAACGACCGGTACCGCAAGCGGAGACGACAAAAGCCCGGTCACGTTCACGTATTTCGCCTTCGGATCGAACATCGACAAGTTGGCGAGCGAAACCAGGATCGGCCAGATTCTCAAGGAACAGACGGGCGTCGACTGGAAGATGGAGTTCGTCGTGGGCGATCCGGCCATCAAGGCGGGCGTCATGATCTCCGGCGGAGAATACCCCGACGTCATATCTCCGGTCAGCGAGTACGCCAAGTTGGTGGACGCCGGCGCGTTCATCCCGCTCAACGATCTGATCGAACAGCACGGACCCAACATCATGCGCGTGTACGGTCCGTACCTGGACAAGATGAAGCATGAAGACGGCAACATCTACATCCTGCCGTTTACGGCCAATGTCGGCGGTTACATTTCGGACCCGAATCCCGTGACGAACTTCTGGATTCAGCGCAGGGTGCTGAAGGAATTCGGTTATCCGAAAATCAAGACGCTCGACCAGTATTTCGAACTCATCGAAAAGTTTCATGAGAAATATCCCGTCATCGACGGCAAAGAAACGATCGGCTTCGGCATTTACGCGGGCGACGCCGCCCAGTATTACACGATCACGAACCCGCCGATGCACCTGGCCGGGTATCCGAACGACGGCAACGTCCTCGTGGACCTGGAAACCCACGAAGCCAAGCTGTATCAGGGAACCGAACTCGAGAAGCGTTGGTTGAAAGCGCTGCATGACCTGTACAACAAAGGACTGCTGGATCCGGAAAGCTTTACCGCCAACGGCGACCAGTTCATGGCCAAAATCACCTCCGGCCGCATGCTCGGGTTTGCCGCCTATATCTGGCAGATCGGCGACGCCATCAACAACCTGAAGACGGCCGGCAATGACGACCTGCAATATGTATCGCTGCCGATCGTGTTCGACGAGGACATCACGGACGCCTATGTGGATCCGCCGTCCTTCGTCAACAACCGCGGTCTCGGCATTTCCGTCAGCGCCAAGGATCCGGTCCGGATCATCAAATACTGGGACAACCTGCTCAAGGAAGAGAACCAGAAGCTCACCACATGGGGAGAACCGGGCGTTACGTACGAGGTGGACGAAAACGGCCGCTTCTATATGACGGAAGAGCAGCTTCGCAAACGGAACGACAATGACTTCCGGCGCGAATACGGTTTCGCCTATTTCGAGTACGAATGGCCGCGTTACGGCAACAACTCGGTCTATGAGGACGGCAACGCGCACTGGCCGTTCTATCAGCCGGAAGTCGCGAGGGTCAATTATACGGAAGGCGACAAAGAGCTGCTGAAGGCCTGGGGCGTCGAGACGTTTGCGGATCTCTACGCCACGCCCGTCGAAAGACCGTGGTACCCGGCGTGGAGCATCGAGAAACCCCAGGGCTCTCCGGAGGCGATGTTCAGCCAGCAGGCAAACGACCTCATGATGCTGTACTATCCGAAAATGGTGCTTGCTCCGGAGGGACAGTTCGAAGCCGTCTGGGAAGAGTACATGCGGGAGTTCGGCAAGCTGAATGCCGCGGGTTACGAAGAGTTCATGACCCGGAAAGTACGCGATCGCGTCGCGGGGAAATGGTAATCAACAGTGCCGATTTCCACGATGCCATAAGGGAGGGAAAAGCGGGCCCGGCTCGCTTTTCCCATCCCATTTTTTCCGAAATTGGCGCATGTTGCGGCCTGAAGGGAGTCTGACCTTGGTGGTTGAAAAGTCGCGCATCAGGCAGTTTTTCAAGTCGTTGTCCAATCAGAAAACGTTGATGCTGATGTCGCTGCCGTTTCTCGTGTGGGTCATTGTCTTCAAATATCTCCCGCTTTGGGGCTGGTTGATTGCCTTTCAGCGATACCGGCTGGGAAAAGGTCTGTTCGACCAGACGTGGGTGGGCCTCGAAAATTTCAGGATGCTGTTTCAGGACCATCATTTTTACCGCGTCTTGCGCAACACGCTCGTCATGAGCAGCCTCAACCTCGTGCTGGGCTTCGTAACCGCTATCACGCTGGCGTTGCTCCTGAATGAGCTTCGCCGGGTGTATTTCAAGCGGACCGTGCAGACGATCAGCTATTTGCCGCACTTCGTCTCGTGGGTCGTGGCCGCCAACATCGTCCAGGAGACGCTGGCGCCGGAGGGCATCATCAATAACCTGCTCCTCAAGCTGAACATCATCGAACGGCCCATCTTGTGGCTCGGCGTCGGCGAGTACTTCTGGGGCATTCTGGCTGTCGCAGAGGTGTGGAAGAACGTCGGTTGGAACACGATCATTTATCTGGCCGCCATCACCACCATTGATCCCACGCAGTACGAAGCGGCCCAAATCGACGGCGCGTCGCGCTTTCGCCGGATGTGGCACATCACGCTTCCGGGCATTCGGCCCGTCATCGTTCTTTTGCTCATCATGAACCTCGGACATATTCTCGAATCCGGTTTTGAGCCGCAATACCTGCTCGGCAACAGCATGAATATCGAATACTCGGAAAACCTTGACATCTTCGTGCTGAAGTACGGGATTCAGCTGAACAACTACGGTCTGGCGACCGCCGCCGGCATCTTCAAGACCGTGGTCAGCTTCATTTTCATCATCTCGGCCAACCACATCGCCAAGCGTCTCGGCCAGAGCAGATTGTACTAGAAGAAAGGAGGCGGTATGATGTCGCGGACCCGTTCCTCCGTTGCGTCTTCATTCGGAGACAAAGTGTTTGATTTCTGCAATTACATTTTCATGATTTTTCTGATCGTCGTAACCCTGTATCCTTTCATTAATATGCTGGCCCTGTCGCTCAACGACGCGAACGACTCCATCCGGGGCGGCATTTATCTGTGGCCAAGGGTTTGGACGCTGCGAAATTACGAATACGTGTTCAGCGAAACCAACGTGTACTTCGCGACCTTCATTTCCGCGGCCAGGACGATCATCGGGACGCTCGTCTCCGTGTTCTGCACGGCGATGCTGGCCTATGCCGTGAGCCGTCCCGAATACAAGCTGAGAAAATTCGTTTCCATTGTCTTCATCTTTACGATGTATTTCAGCGGCGGCCTCATTCCCGAGTACCTGCTGATCAAAAATCTCGATTTGCTGAACACCTTCTGGGTGTACATCGTCCCGGGCATCATCGGCGTGTTCAATATGATCGTCATTCGCTCCTTTATCGACGGTCTGCCGGAAGGCATCCTGGAATCGGCCAGGATCGACGGTGCCGGGGATTTCACCGTGTTCATCCGGATCGTCCTTCCGCTGATTGTGCCGGCTCTCGCCACCGTTTCGTTGTTCGTGGCCGTCTACCAATGGAACTCCTGGTTCGACGTGTTCCTGTACAACTCTTCGAGAGCCGATCTCAGCACCCTGCAATATGAATTGGTGAAAATCCTGGCCAGCACGAACACCTCGCATCTGAGTCCGGCCGACCAGTATGCCGATGCGATGGGGGGCAGAACGCGGACGGTGACGCCGACATCGATCCGCGCGACGATGACGATCGTCGCGAGTTTGCCGATCATCATGGTTTATCCATTCCTGCAGCGGTATTTCGTCAAGGGCCTGGTCATCGGCGGGGTAAAGGGCTGATCCGGCCCCGTCCAAATTGGCCATTGTCTTCCGGATCCTGAAAAAATACAATGGGACCAGGATACTGAAACGAAATAGCCGCCATGGCCAGGAAGGTGAAAGGGTTTGCGCAATCTGGCGATGAAGTATGACCGGCCGGCCGGTGAATGGAACGAGGCGCTGCCGATCGGCAACGGCCGCATGGGCGCGATGGTCTTCGGCCATCCGGCGAACGAACGGCTGCAGCTCAACGAAGACTCGCTCTGGTACGGCGGCCCGCGGGACCGGAACAATCCGGACGCGGCGAAGGTGCTGCCGGAGATCCGGCGGCTCATTTTCGAGGGGAAGCCGCGGGAAGCCGAGCGCCTGGCGGTGGCGGGCCTCTCGGGCCTGCCCGAGACGCAGCGGCATTACGTGCCGCTCGGGAATCTGCTGCTGACCTTCGGGGGGATCGATCCCGAAGCGGTGGAGCGGTACGAGCGGACGCTGGATCTGGAGCGGGCCGTCGTGACGGTGGAATTCACGCATCGGGGCGTTCGGCATCGGCGGGAATATTTCGCGAGCTTCCCGGATCAGGCCATCGTGGTGCGCCTCACCGCCGACCGTCCGGGGCAGATCACGCTGACGGCGCGGCTGGAGCGGGCGATGTGGCGGTATGTGGACCGGACGGGAAGAAGCGGGACGGACGCGATCTTCATGGCGGGCGCAAGCGGCGGCGAGGGCGGCGTGGCGTTCGCGGCGGCGGTGGCGGCGAAGGCCGACGGCGGCAGGCCGGACGCGATCGGCGAGCACCTGATCGTGGAAGGGGCGGACGGTGTCACGCTGGTCATCGCGGCCGCGACCAGCTTCCGCGAGAAAGAGCCGCTCGCGCACAGTCTGGCGCACGCCCGCTCGGTATGCGCCGCGTCCGTCGACGAACTGCTGGAACGGCATGTGCGGGACTATCGGGAGCTGTTCGGGCGCGTGACGCTCACCCTGGCCGGGCATGAAGAGAAAAGCGGGCTGCCGGTTCCGGAGCGGCTTAAGCGGCTGCGACGCGGAGAGGACGACCCGGGGCTCATGGCGCTCTATTTCCAATACGGCCGGTATCTGCTCATCGCCTCCAGCCGTCCGGGATCGCTGCCCGCGAACCTGCAGGGCGTCTGGAACGACCAATTCCTGCCGCCCTGGGACAGCAAGTATACGATCAACATCAACACGCAGATGAACTACTGGCCGGCGGAACCTTGCGCGCTGCCGGAATGCCACGAACCGCTGTTCGAGCTGATCGAGCGGATGCGGGAGCCGGGCCGCAGGACGGCGCGGGTCATGTACGGCTGCCGGGGTTTTACCGCGCATCACAATACCGACATCTGGGCGGACACGGCGCCGCAGGACACCTGGCTCCCCGCGTCGTACTGGCCGCTCGGCGCCGCCTGGCTCTGCCTGCATCTGTGGGAGCATTACCGGTTCACGCAGGACGTCGCGTTCCTCGGGCGGGCGCTCGAGACGATGAAGGAAGCGGCGCTGTTCGTGATGGATTACCTGGTGGAAAGCCCGGGCGGCGAGCTCGTCACCTGTCCGTCGGTGTCGCCGGAGAATACCTACGTGCTGCCGAACGGCGAGACGGGCGTGCTGTGCGCCGGCCCGGCGATGGACGCGCAGATCATCCGCGCGCTGCTGGGCGCTTGCCTGGAGGCGGAGCGGGTGCTCGCGGAGCGGGCGGGCAAGGCGGTCGACGAGCCGTTCGTCCGCGAGGCGGAGCGGGTGCTGGAGCGGCTTCCGAAGGACAAAATCGGCCGGCTCGGCACGCTTCAGGAATGGTACGAGGATTACGGGGAGGCGGAGCCGGGACACCGGCACATCTCGCACCTGTTCGCCCTGCATCCGGGCGACCAGATCACGCCGCGGCGGACGCCGGAGCTGGCGCAGGCCGCGCGCCGCACGCTGGAACGGAGGCTGGCGCACGGCGGCGGGCACACCGGCTGGAGCCGGGCGTGGATCGTCAATTTCTGGGCGCGCCTGGAGGACGGCGAACGGGCGCACGAGAATTTGATCGCCCTGCTCGCCAAGTCGACGCTGCCGAATCTGCTGGACGACCATCCGCCGTTCCAGATCGACGGCAATTTCGGCGGCACGGCCGGCATCGCCGAGATGCTGCTGCAGAGCCATGACGGCGTCGTCCATCTGCTGCCCGCGCTGCCCAAGGCTTGGCCCGCGGGCGAGGTCAGGGGGCTCCGGGCGCGCGGGGGATACGAGATCGACATCCGGTGGGCGGACGGCGTTCTGGTTGAAGCGTGGATCACGCCGCGTCTCGACGGCACGTGCACGGTCCGGGTTGCCCGGGATGCGGAGGTGCTGCTGGACGGCCGCGCGGTGGCGGTCCGTCGGGACGCGCGGTATGCCGATGTTTTGTCGTTTGAAGCGAGGGCGGGCTGCCGTTATCTTCTGCGAGCCCGATAGCACGCCGGCTTCATCCCGGGCCGGCGTGAAGCGGGCGGCGTCAGGATGAAAGGAAAAGCCCTGCTCCCTTGTTCGGGATACAGGGCCTTTGTCGTACCAGGAAAGGCACTCAGGGACGTCAGGGACGCTCTTCCCGTTTCCGGTTTTCCAGCAGATGAATGGACGACCACGGTCAGCGCCGCGTTGCCGCCGTCCTCCCCGAAGCCGGGCGCGGACAAGCCGGTGTACAGCAGCCAGGCGGCTCCCAGGCAGCCCGCGAGGACGCCGAGCGAAACGGCCGTTCTGCCCATGTCGTTCACCTTCCCGCATGAGTTTGTATTCTATCTCCGTTTTCCTTGATTTTGACTGCAAAGCTATTGCCTGCGGGCGGGTTTGGATATATGCTCCAATTGAAACCGAAAGGAGTGAGACCGGATCGTGAAAAAGCAAGCATTCAATCCGTATCTGCCGTCCTGGGAGTACATTCCCGACGGCGAACCTTATGTGTTCGGCGACCGCGTCTACGTTTACGGTTCCCATGACCGGTTCAACGGCCACGCGTTCTGCCTGAACGACTACGTGTGCTGGTCGGCGCCCGTCGACAATCTCGGAGACTGGCGCTACGAGGGCGTCATTTACCGGAAGACCGACGATCCGCTCAACCCGGACGGCAGCATGTGCCTGTACGCGCCGGATGTGACCAGAGGGCCGGACGGACGGTATTATCTGTATTACGTGCTGGACAAGGTGTCCGTCGTCTCGGTCGCGGTGAGCGACACGCCGGCCGGCAAGTTCGAGTTCTACGGCTATGTCCGGTATCCGGACGGCACGCGGCTCGGGGAGCGGGAAGGGGACCAGCACCAGTTCGACCCCGGCGTCCTGACCGAAGGGGACCGGACCTATCTGTACACGGGCTTCTGCCCGAAGGGCGACAAGTCGCGGAAAGGCTGCATGGCCACCGTGCTCGGGCCGGACATGCTGACGATCGTCGAGGAACCGGTCTTCGTCCTGCCGAGCGAGCCGTACAGCGCGGGCACCGGGTTCGAGGGGCACGAGTATTTCGAGGCGCCGTCGATCCGCAAGCGCGGGGACACGTACTATCTGATCTATTCCTCGATCCACCTGCATGAGCTGTGCTATGCGACGAGCAAGCATCCGACGAAGGGGTTCCGGTACGGGGGCGTCATCGTCAGCAACGCCGACATGCACATCGACTCCTACAAGCCCGCGGACAAGCCCATGTATTACGGCGGCAACAACCACGGCAGCATCGTGGAGATCGGCGGACAGTGGTACATCTTCTACCACCGGCAGACGAACGGCCACCACTACTCCCGGCAAGGCTGCGCGGAGCCGATCCGGTTCCGCGAGGACGGGAGCATCGTGCAGGCGGAGATGACGTCCTGCGGCCTGAACGGCGGCCCGCTGATCGGGCGCGGCGAATATCCGGCGTACATCGCCTGCAATCTGTTCTGCAAGGACGAGGAACTGTACGTCGGCACCTACGGCGCCTGGATGGACGGCCGGTTCCCGAAGATTACGCAGGACGGCAAGGACGGGGACGAGGAGCCCGGCTACATCGCGAACATGCGGGATTCGGCCACGGCCGGCTTCAAATATTTCGACTGCCGCGGCGTGAAGCGGGTCAAGATCCAGGTTCGCGGCTATTGCAGGGGCGTCTTCGAGGTGAAGACGGCTTGGAACGGTCCGGCGCTCGGCTCGATTCCGGTGGATTTCACGAACATCTGGAAGGAATATTCGGCGGACATCGCGATTCCGGACGGCGTGCACGCGCTGTATTTCACGTTCCGGGGCGAGGGGAACGCGCAGCTCAAGTCATTTGCGCTGGAATAACGGGGAAAGGGAGGACGTGCGTCCTCCCTTTTGTCATGCGCATCGTCCGCCCGGTTGACCGCCGGAACGCCGGGCGGATCAGGCGGTTTCATCCGGACGTTCAAATTCCGTCGTCAGATGGATCCCGGCAAAGCGCCGCTGCCCTAACCGGCCCGATTCCTCGAGTGCCGGCAGGAACGATTCTGCGCACCGCATCACGGCCACTCCGTCATCGCCTTGATGACCCCGCTCTCCGGGTTCAGCCAGTCGCCGAAGACGCCGATCATATCGTCGAACTTCGCGCGGTGCGTAATGAGGCGTTCCGCGTCGACTGCGCCGCTCCGCACGGCCTCGAGCACGCGGGCGAAATCTTCGCGGGTGGCGTTGCGGCTGCCCATCAGCGTCGTCTCGCGCTTGTGGAACTCCGGATGCGGGAACCTGATGTCGCTTTTGACCAGGCCGACGTAGACCAGCGTGCCGCCGTGGGCGAGGTAGCCCAGGGCATCCGCCATCGACCGGGCGCTGCCGGTCGCGTCGAAGACGACGGTCGCGTATTCGCCGTCCGTCAGTTCCGCGATCCGCTCCGCCGGCCGATCCCCGGCATCCACGGCGTCATCCGCGCCCGCCCAGCTCCGGCAGAACGCCAGCCGGCCGCCGTTCAGGTCCATCGCGATCACCCGCGCGCCGGCGAGCTTCGCGAAGGCGGCGACGCCGAGCCCGATCGGACCGGCGCCGATCACGAGTGCCGTGTCGCCCGGGCCGACGCCCGATCGGCGCACCGCGTGCGCCCCGATCGCGAGCGGCTCCAGCAGGGCGGTCTCGTCGAGCGTAAGCCCGTCGGTCCGGATCAGATGGGTGACCGGCACGGCGATGCGCTCGCGCATCCCGCCGTCGGCGTGGACGCCGAGCACCCGCAATCCCGCGCAGCAGTTCGTCCTGCCCCGCCGGCAGGCGACGCAGGTTCCGCAGTGCAGATAAGGGATGACCGCGACCTGGTCGCCTTCCCGCAGGCCCGCGTCGTTCGCGCCGATTCTCTCGATCACGCCCGCCAGCTCATGGCCGAGGATGCGGGGGTATTCGAAGAAGGGCTGGTTGCCCCGGAAGGCGTGCATGTCCGTCCCGCAGATGCCGACCCGGCGGATCCGCACGACGGCCTCGCCCGGACCGGGCTCCGGCTCGGGCAGATCGTCCCGCAGCCTGAAGCGGCCGATTTCCTCGCACACAATCCCTCTCATGTTTCCGGCACCTCCCCGCCCGAACCTATACTTGGATGTTCTCGTTGTACTCCGGCCGTCCGCTGACCCACGTGACGTTATGAACGGGCTCGAGCAGCTTCAGCACGTCCCGGAGCAGCTCTTCGTCGATCGGCTCTTCCACCCACCGGGCGTTCTTCGCGATGTTGTCCGGATTCGCCGTGCTGACCAGCGTCGTCGGAATCCGCTCGTTCGCGGTCGAGAACTGGACGGCCAGCTTCGCGATGTCGGTTCCCCTGGCCGCGCAGAATTCGGCGGCTTTCCGGCAGACGGCCTTCAGCTCCGGCGAGGCCGGATGCCAGTCGGGCGCGCCGCGCAGGCTGAGCAGCCCCATCGAGAGCGGCGATGCATTGACGAGACCGATGCCGCGCGCCTCCAACTCGGGCAGCAGCCCGAGCAGCGACGTGTCGTTCAGCGAGTAGTGGCAGTAGGAGAGGACGACGTCCGGTTCGGTTTTTTGCAGCAGTTTTTCGAACATCTGAAGCGGCAGGCCGGAGAAGCCCCAGAACCGGATTTTGCCCTGCTCCTTCAGGCGAAGCGCGGCCGGGACGGCTTCCTCGAGAATGATGTCGGCCGGCACGAACTCGATGTCGTGGAGGAAGAACAGATCGACGTAATCGGTATGGAGGCGGGCGAGACTTTCGTCGATGCTCGTCAGGATCCGATTGTAGGAAAAATCAAATTCGTCCGCTCCGTAGCGGCCCGCCTTGGTGGAAAGCAGAAACCGGTCGCGCGGAATTTCCCGGATCGCCTTGCCGAGCACCGTCTCCGCCTTCGTGAGCCCGTAATACGGGGAGACGTCGATATAGTTGATGCCCGCGTCGAGGGCGGCATGCACCGCGCGGATGCTCTCGCGCTCGTCCGTCTCGCGGAACACGGAGCCGAGCGAGGAAGCGCCGAAACTCAAGATGGAGACGTCAAGGCCGGTGTTGCCGAGTTTCCGGTATCGCATGGGATTCGTGCCCCTTCCCCTGGAATGGTTCTGATCAAACCCGGTAGACTTTCCGGGCGTTCAGGCCGAACAGCGCCGCCCGCTCCCGTTCGCCCCAATCCTCCGGCAACGCCTGGAGCAGCACGCCGACCACGTCGTCATAGCCTGCCGCGAGCAGGCAGACCGGCCAGTCGCTGCCGAACAGGACCCGGTCCGGGCCGAACAGGCTGATCACATGGCGGACGTAGGGCGTAAAGTCCTCCGGCTTCCAGCGGCGGTGGTCCGCCTCCGTCACCATGCCGGACAGCTTGCAGTACAGGTTCGGGAAGCCGGCGAGCGTCCGCATGTACCCGAGCCAGGGCTCGATTTCCCCGTCGCGGATGCGGGGCTTGGCGATGTGATCGATAACACCGCGGAGATGGGGAATCCGTTCGATCAGCTTGACGAGCGGTTCCAGCTGGCTGCTGCGCACGAGCAGATCGACGGTCGTTCCGTCGTCGGCATAGCCCCGGAGCGCTTCGACGAACGCGGGTTCGAGGATGCGGCTTGCGTCCGGCATGTCCTGGATCATGATGCGGAAGCCGACGAACTTCGGGTGCCGGCGGAATCGCTCGTAGTGCCTGCGGTGATCGGGATCGAACAGGTCCAGCCATCCGACGACGCCGAGGATCGTGTCATCCTGTTCCGCGAGGGAGAGGATGAATTCCGTCTCCTCGATCGTCGGGGCCGCCTGGACGAGGATGGTGCCGTCCAGTTGATGCGCTTTCAGGTGCGGAGCCAGGTCGGCCGGCAGAAAGTCCCGGTACAGGACGGGATATTCGGGCGTGATCCAGCCGTAGTCGCCCCGCTCGATCTTCCAGTAATGCTGGTGGGCGTCGATGCGCACCGTCGTGCCTCCTTCCGCGCGGATGGGGGGGTTCGTTGACTTCTATTATACGAGTGCGCGGGAGGAATAAAAGGGTCGCGGTTTGCGGAAATGTACCCGATTTTGATGCGCGGGGCCCTCCCGTCTCGTTCGTGTCCGGCCTTCGGCATGTTTCTGTTTATTTGTTAAAATGGAAACAAAACGGGAGGTGCGCCATGATGCACGCGCTTGTCATCGGCGGTTCCGGCATGCTGGCCGGCGTGTGCCTGTGGCTGGCCCGCGAGGGCCATCGCGTCACGGTCATCGGACGGGATCGCCGGAAACTGGACCGGCTCAGCGGGCAAAATTCCCGCATAAGCGGGGTGTCGGCGGATTATTCGCAGAGCGCGGCGTTTTCGGAGACGCTCAACGAGCTGATGAAACAGCGGGGCCCGGCCGGCCTCGTCGTCGCGTGGATGCATCACAGCGAGGAGCGCGTCATTGCCCAGACGGCCGATGCGATCCGGCTCGCGGGCGGAGCCGATTTCAAGTGCATCTGTACCATGTCCTCGGCAGCAGTTCCAATCTGGATGAAATCCTTCGTTCGGTTCCGGTGCCGGAGAGCTGCTGCTACCATCAGGTCCAGCTCGGATTCGTCATCGAGGGAGACCGGTCCCGGTGGCTGACCCACGAGGAAATCAGCGGCGGCGTGATCGAATGCATCCGTCACCATCACCGGCGCCATGTGGTCGGCACGCTGGAACCCTGGGACAGGAGGCCTTGACGGGGCGTCGCGGATGGAATTCCTTCCTTGCGGATCAAATGCGAAAGGCCTTGGCGGCTCTAGCCGTCAAGGCCTTTCTTGTCGGTTTCCTTCTTCTTCGGTTCGACATAGGTCAGCTTGCAGACGATGTCCTGGTAATAGTTTCCGAATCCGGAGCCGTAGATCGTCAGGCCGCCGACATGCTTCGCGTCTTCCTTCACTTCCAGCTTCAAATCCCATTGCAGCCGCCGGATGTCGACGTCATGGATCGTATAGTCCGACACCTTCGTCCCTTCGATGAACGTGCCGTCGCTGTTGATCCGGATGTGGACGAGGATGCCGTACTGGTTCATCTCGATGTTCCACCACTCGGGCGTGTATTTGCCGCGGGTGCCCCCGAAATCGCCGGGACTCGTCCACTTGCCGATCGGGCGCCCGTTGAATTCGAACGAGATGTCGGACGGCCAGTGGACGTTCGACAGCGGCGCTTCCGACGCGATCTCCATCGTGATCTCCAGTTCCTCCGGCTCCTCTTCCGGCTTCAGATAGTTCGGAATCTTGTACGTAATGTACCCCTTCGAGAACCAGAGAATCTTCGCGTCGACCCGCTCGGGATGGAGGAAGTACCGCGGGTCGTCGAACCCGTCGCCGATGATCTTGTATTTCGTCGCCAGGCCGCATGTCGGTTTGACATCGAAATCGGTGTAGTGCCCGATCGGAATGTTGACAATGTGGAAATTGCGTGGGATGCGCCCCTTGCTCGGGAACACGAGCTCGATCCGGTCGGCGACCAGCGTGCACAGCTTCTGCGACGCGCCCTTGCCGGGAATCATCTCGGTGCGCACGAGGTTGGCGCGTTCGAGCTTCTTCACGTGCATCGTGATGATCGAGTTGCTGAGGCCGAGCGCGGACGCCAGATCCTTCATGATCATCGGCTCCTGCGCGAGCAGTTCGATGATCTTGATCCGTACGTTGCTGGCAAGTGCTTCGAACAGGGGGAGATTGCTTTCCGATACGATGGTTTCCATGCGACCTCATCCAATATTTCAGTTTTGCATTAAATATACCGTACCTAATTCAATTTTGACAAGAGGATGAGAAAATGTTCCGAAATTTTGTCGAGTAAAAATAATAATTTAATTAAAATATAAAATGTTTTATAAAAAACGATTGACATCCGGCTTATCCCTCGTTATCATCCCAAGTAAATTAAACATAAGCGAAATATTTAACATCAATGTAAACTATATGGCGGCAGCGCTGCGCATGGCGGGCAGGCCCGTGCAACGGCATCGCTGCCGGCCGAATGCGGGGTGGTGATCGAATTCCGGATGAACACGAAACATTTTCCGAAAATGTAAGCGCTATTATGGGGTCTTCGATATTCCGAATTCCAGGTTCCGGGAGGTTGTCCATTGTCATGCGTTTCAAAGGGTTGTTCTTGCTGATGCTGGCCGTCTGTCTGCTGATGACGGCTTGCGGCGGAGGAGGAAGCGGCAATGCCGGTGAAGGCGGCGGGAACGCCGGAACGGGCGGCTCTTCCGGCGCGGAGGGCGGTGGAGGCGGTTCGTCCGGCGGCAAGATCGAGATCTCGATCTCGTCCTGGGGCGCGCCGGACGAGAGGGCCGTGTTCGAGGCGGTGCTCAAGGAGTTCGAGAAGGCGAATCCCGACATCAAGGTCCGGTTCATCCACATCCCGAACGACTACACGACGAAGATGAACACGATGATCGCGGGCGGCACCGCTCCCGACGTCATCTTCACGAGCGACGGCGATTTTCCGCGCTGGGTGAAGCAGGGCGCGTTCCTCGACATCACGGACCGGGTGATGGCGAGCACGAAGCTCGATTTGGACGACATGTGGGAGCAGGGGCTGAACCGCTACCGCTACGACGGCAAGAAGACCGGCACCGGCGCCTTCTACGCGCTGCCGAAGGACATCGGCCCGACGGTCATGTACTACAACAAGGAAATCTTCGACAGGCTGGGCGTGCCGTATCCGAGCCCCGACAAGCCGATGACCTGGGATGAGGCGCTCGACATGTGGAAGAAGCTGACCGTGGACGAAAACGGCGACGGCAAGATCGACATCTACGGCGCCGGCCCGATCTGGTGGGAAGGGTTCGTCTGGTCGAACGGCGGCAAAATCCTGAGCGACGACCGGAAGACGTTCATGCTGAACGAGCCGGAGGCCGCCGAGGCGATGCAGTTCATTCACGACCTGACGCACGTGCACAAGGTCGTCCCCGATTCCCGCGCGCTGCAGTCGATGAACGACGGGCAGATGTTCGAAGCCGGCAGACTCGCGACGATCACGGGCGGCCGGTGGATGGTCCCGACCTACCGCAAGCTGAAGTTCGATTGGGACGTCGCGCCGATACCGTCGGCGGACGGCGGCTGGCTCAGCGGCTGGTCCGGATCGGTCGGGCTCGGCGTGAATGCGAAGACGAAATATCCGGACGAGGCGTTCCGGCTGGTCGAGTTCATTACCGGCATCGAAGGCCAGACGAAGATGACCGAGCTCGGTTTCCAGATTCCGAACTTCAAGTCGATGGCCGATGACGAGGTATACACGCAGCCGGGACAGAAGCCGGCGCATCCCGAGGTGTTCATCAAGGCGGGCGAAGCCCAGCAGCCGGGTCCGTGGACGTATCTGTCAAACGGCAAATGGCTGGACACGCTGAACCAGTACCTCGGCGAATTCTGGAACGGCAACGAACCCGCGGCCGAGTTCTTCACCCGGATCAAGCCGGAGATCGAGAAGGCGCTGCGGGAAGGCAATCCGGAATTGTTCGAGTAAGCGCTTCACACACGGCGGGACGCTGCGGCGCGGGCCGGGTCGCCGCAGCCTCCCCGACCGCACGGGGTTTGACATCTTGACCGAAACGGAGGGAACGATCCGGATGGAAGCGGAAGTGGCAGCCGACGTGAAGACGCGGACGGCGAAGCGGAAGCGGAGTGCGCTGTTCCGCAGCGAGATGCGCTGGGGGTATCTCTTCATCGCGCCGCCGTTCATCGGCGTCGCCGTGTTCACGCTCTATCCGCTGCTGAACTCGCTCTACATGAGCCTGACGAACTTCAACTTCGGCCAGCCCGCGGCATTCATCGGTCTCGACAACTACAAGCGGGCGCTGGCGGACGATCCGCTCGTCTGGAAGACGCTCTGGAACACGTTCTACGCCGCGCTGGGCGTGCCGCTGGGCATGATCGTCGCCCTGGGAGCCGCGCTGCTGCTCGACCGGAAGCTGCGCGGGCGCAATTTCTTCCGCATGCTGTTCTTCCTGCCGACGATCTGTTCGGTCGTGGCGCTGGCGATGGTCTGGCGGTGGATTTTCAACGCGGACTACGGCCTGCTCAACTACTATCTCGGCGTCATCGGCATCGACGCGCCCGCGTGGCTGATCGACCAGACGTGGGCGATGCCCGCGATGATCATCCAGGGGATATGGGGCGGCATCGGCGTCAGCATCATCATGTACCTGGCGGCGCTCGGCAACGTGCCAACCTCGCTGTACGAAGCGGCGACGGTCGACGGCGCGAACGCCTGGCAGAAGTTCATCCACATCACGGTGCCCGGCATTTCTCCGGTCACGTTCTTCATCCTGATCACGTCGCTGATCGGCGCGCTGCAGGATTTCCCGCGGTTCCAGCTCCTGACCGGCGGCGGACCGAACTATTCGACGACGACGATCGTGTATTACCTGTACACCGTCGCGTTCCAGTACAGCGAGATGGGATACGCGTCCGCGCTCGCCTGGTTCCTCGGCGTCATCATCATGACGATCATCGTGCTCAATTTCGCGTTCTCGAAACGCTGGGTCCATTACAACTGAGGGGGAATGGACGATGTCTACGATCGCGGCGGGGCTCGGGAAGCGCAAGGCCGCGCAGCGGCTGGTCGATCTTGCCGCCTATGTCCTGCTCGGCATCGGCGGAATCATCATGGCGGTGCCGTTCCTCTGGATGCTCGCAACTTCGCTGAAGCCGGACGGCGAGCTGTATTCGTATCCGCCGGAGTGGATCGGGTCGCGGCTGGCCTGGGAGAATTACCGGATCATTTTCGAGGAGGCGCATCTGATCCGGGGCTTCTTCAACACGATGATCGTCGTCGTGCCGACGCTGGTCATCGGCCTGTTCGTCTGCGCGATGGCGGCCTACGCCTTTGCGAAGCTGCGCTTTCCCGGGCGCGACAAGCTGTTCCTCGTGCTGATCGGCACGATGGTCGTGCCGGGGGCGGTCATGATGATTCCGGCGTTCATCATGTTCAAGACGTTCGGCTGGACGGACAGCTGGAAGCCGCTCATGATCCCCGGCATGTTCGGCGCGCCGATCGTCATATTCTTCCTGCGGCAGTTCATCAAGACGCTGCCGGATGAACTGGAGGACGCGGCGAAGATCGACGGCATGAGCCCTCCCGGCATCTTCCTGCGCATCGTCATCCCGCTGACGAAGCCGGCGCTGATCACGCAGGGCATCCTGTCGTTCAACGCGGGCTACAACGATTACCTGGGACCGCTCATTTACCTGAACTCGCCGGAGCGCTACACGCTGCAACTCGAGCTCGCGTCGTTCTCCTCGTATTACGTGACGGAATGGACGCTGGTCATGGCCGGCGCGGTCGTCGCGCTCATTCCGACGCTCGTGCTGTTCGCGTTTGCGCAGCGGTTCTTCATCGAGGGCATCGCGCTGACAGGGATCAAGGCCTGACGGCGAATCGGCATATCGGCATGCCGGCACATCATGCGGAAGAAGGGAAGAAGCAGGATGACTCCATTGAAGATAGTCGTGCACGCGGATTGGCCGGTCGGCACGATCAACCGCCGCATTTACGGGCATTTTGCGGAGCATCTGGGCCGGGGCATCTACGAGGGGCTGTGGGTCGGCGAGCATTCGCCGATTCCGAACGTTGAAGGCCTCCGGCTGGACGTGCTCGAGGCGCTGCGCAGGCTGAAGGTGCCGGTGTTGCGCTGGCCGGGAGGCTGCTTCGCGGACGAATATCACTGGAAGGACGGCGTTGGCCCGAGGGACAGGCGGAAGCGGATGATCAACACGCATTGGGGCGGCGTCACGGAGAACAACCATTTTGGCACGCACGAGTTCTTCCGGTTGTGCGAACTGCTGGGGGCGGAGGCCTATGTCTGCGGCAACGTCGGCAGCGGCACGGTGCAGGAGATGGCGGAATGGATCGAATACATCACGTTCGGCGGCGAGTCGCCGATGGCGGACTGGCGCCGCGCGAACGGGCGCGAAGCACCGTGGACACTGCATTTCTTCGGCGTCGGCAACGAGAACTGGGGCTGCGGCGGGAACATGCATCCGGAATATTACGCCGATCTGTACCGCCGCTATCAGACGTACGTGCGGCAGTACGGCCGTCACCGCATTTACAAGATTGCGGGCGGCGCGAACGTCGACGATTACCGCTGGACGGAGGTTCTGATGCGCCGGGCGGCGCCGCTGATGGACGGGCTCAGCCTGCATTATTACACGATTCCCGGGAGCTGGGAGGACAAGAGGCCGGCGCTTCATTTCGACGAAGCTGACTGGTTCGAGACGATGGAGAAGGCGCTCCGCATGGATGAGCTGATCACGCGTCATGGCACGATCATGGATCAATACGATCCGGAGCGGCGCATCGGCCTGATCGTCGACGAGTGGGGCACCTGGTATCTTCCGGAGCCGGAGACGAATCCGGGCTTCCTGTACCAGCAGAACACGATGCGCGACGCGCTTGTCGCGGCGCTCCATCTGCACATCTTCCACAAGCATTGCCGCCGGGTCCAAATGGCGAATCTGGCGCAAATGGTGAACGTGCTGCAGGCCGTCATCCTGACGGAGGGCGAGCGGATGCTGCTCACGCCGACCTACCACGTGTTCGAGATGTTCCGGACGCATCAGGACGCGCAGGCTCTCGCGACGCACGGCGATTTCGGGACTTGTGGCGCGGGCGGGCGGAAGCTGCCGCGGGTATCCGTCTCCGCTTCGCGCAAGGACGGCGCCCTGACGATCAGCATGGCAAACCTCGATCCCGCGCGACCGGCGGAACTTCGCATCGAGCTGCGCGGTACGGCGGAGACGTTCGCGCTCTCCGGCACGCTGCTCGCGGCGGACGACATCCGCGCCCACAACACGTTCGACCGCCCGGAGCGCGTGAAGCCGCAGCCGCTCGGGGACGCCGTCCTGCGGGACGGCGTGCTGGCGGTGAAGCTGCCGCCGGCGTCGGTCGCCGCGGCGCGTCTGGAGCCCGGGAATTGATCGGGGTGGGAGCGGAATGAAGCGCGGATGGCGTTGCGGATTTGCCGGGCGGAACGCTCTGCCGATGGGCGCGACGGGGCGGGATGCGGGTCATCTCGAGCGGGGCGCGCGGTCCCGGGCGGCGGATGCGGCGGCGGGCGGAACGGCGCGGTTGAAGGTCCGCCGGCTGCGGCGGGTGGCCGCCGCGTGGGCGACTGCGGGGATCCTGCTCACGGGGTGCGGCGCGTTCGGCGGAAATGAAGGGACGGAGGAGGCGGTTCCGGTGTTCCTGGAAGCGTCCGTTCACGATCCCTCCGTTGTGCGGGACGAGGACGGCATGTTCTATGTGTTCGGCTCGCACCTCGCGGCGGCGAAATCGCCCGATCTCATGCGCTGGGAGCTGATCGCGGCCGGCGTCGCCGACGGCAATCCGCTCATCCCGAACGTGACGGAGGAATTGCGCGAGACGTTGGAATGGGCGGAGACGGACACGCTCTGGGCGGCGGACGTCATCCGGCTGCCGGACGGCAGATATTACATGTACTACAATGCGTGCCGGGGCGATTCGCCGCGGTCCGCCATGGGGGTCGCCGTCGCCGATTCGATCGAAGGACCGTACCGGGATCTCGGCATCATTTTGAAGTCGGGGATGTGGGACGAGCCGAGCGAAGACGGGACGATCTATGACGCGCGGATCCATCCGAACGTCGTCGACCCGCACGTGTTCTTCGACAAGGAAGGCAAGCTGTGGATGGTGTACGGTTCGTACTCGGGCGGCATTTTCATCCTGGAGATGGACGGGAAGACGGGCAAGCCGCTGCCGGGACAGGGGTACGGCAAGCGGCTCACCGGCGGCAACCACAGCCGGATCGAGGGGCCGTACATGCTGTACAGTCCGGATACGGACTACTACTATCTGTTCCTGTCGTTCGGCGGGCTGGACTCGTCCGGCGGCTACAACATCCGCGTCGCGCGGTCGCGGAACCCCGACGGTCCGTTCGTCGACGCCGAAGGGAACGACATGGCAGGGGTGAAGGCCGATCCGGCGAAGCCTTTGTTCGATGATGCTTCGATCGAGCCGTTCGGCGTGAAGCTGATGGGCAATCACCGGTGGCGCGACCCGCACGGGGCGTTCCGCGAGTTCGGCTACGTGTCGCCCGGGCACAACTCGGCCTATTACGATGAAGAAAGCGGCCGGTACTTCCTGATCTTCCATACGCGCTTTCCGTACGCCGGCGAGCGGCATGAAATCCGGGTGCACCAGATGTTCTTCAACGCGGAAGGCTGGCCGGTCGTCGTGCCGTTCCGGTACGCCGGGGAAAGGGTGGAGGAAGCGGGTCCGGAAGAAATTGCCGGCGATTACGAACTGGTGAACCACGGCAAGGACATTTCGGCCGAGGTGAAGGAATCGGTGCCGATCCGGCTGGAGGCGGACGGCACGATCACCGGAGCCGTATCCGGCCGGTGGACCGCCGGGGAGGACGGACGCATCCGCCTCACGGTGGACGGGGAGGAATACGACGGCATCCGGCTGCGCGCCTGGGATCCGAAGGCCGAAGCACACACGGAGACGTTCAGCGCGCTGTCCGGGAAGGGCATCGCCCTGTGGGGCGCGCGGCGTCCGGCGCCCTGAACCGCGGGAGCAGGCGTGACGACGGAAGCCGCAAGATCCGGAGATATTCCGGATACACGCGGAACGATTTTGCATGCGGGAGAGGGAGAGAACGATGGATCATACAGTCGGAACGGGTACGGCGGATCCCGCGGGCATTCGGCCCCTGATTTTGCAGCGGGCCGACCCGTGGGTGTACCGGCATGATGACGGCTGGTACTATTTCACGGCATCGGTGCCCGAGTATGACCGGATCGAGCTGCGCCGGTCGCGCACGATTGCCGGGCTGGCTTCGGCCGAGCCCGTCGTCGTCTGGCGCCGGCACCCGTCCGGGCCGATGAGCGCCAACATCTGGGCGCCGGAGATTCACCATATCGACGGCCGGTGGTACATCTATTTCGCGGCGGCGCGGATGGGCGAGGCGAAGGACGGGCTGTTCGACCACCGGATCTATGTGCTGGAGAACGCGTCGGCGAATCCGCTCGAAGGCGAATGGATCGAGCGTGGGCAGATCCGCACGATGTGGGAGACGTTCTCGCTCGACGCGACGACATTCGGGCATCGGGGGACCCGCTATCTCGTCTGGGCGCAAAAGGATCCCGCGATCGAGGGCAACTCCAATCTGTACATCGCGCCGATGGCGAATCCGTGGACGCTCGCCGCGCCCGGCGTCATGCTGACGAAGCCGGAATACGAGTGGGAGCGGATCGGGTTTTATGTGAACGAGGGGCCGGCGGTGCTGATCCGGAACGGGCGCGTGTATCTGACCTATTCGGCCAGCGCGACGGATCACCACTATTGCATGGGGCTGCTCGAGGCGCCGGAGGACGCGGATCTCCTAGACCCCACGGTCTGGTCGAAGTCACCCGTGCCGGTGCTTGCGACCGACGAGGCGCGCGGCCTGTACGGGCCGGGACACAACAGCTTCACGGTCGCGGAGGACGGCGGCGATCTCCTCGTGTTCCACGCGCGGACGTACAAGGAGATCGCCGGTGATCCGCTGTACGATCCGAACCGGCACACGTTCGTGCGTAAAATCAGGTGGGACCCGGACGGCCGGCCGGTGTTCGGCTGAGCGGGTCCGGATGCGCGGCAGAGCCGCGGTGTGAGGCCGGTGCGGCCGAACGCCGCGGCTTTTTCGGCTGCGCGTTTCCCGACGCGCGGAAAAGCCGAGTTGTCCGGTGGGCTTCACGCCGAGGCTGTTTGACCGCGCCGCCTTTCGTATTGAAAGGGCTTTCTGTTACAATAACGGTAGTTGCGTGCGGATGCCGTGAGCCGAATCACATCCCGCCGCGGGGGGAATCAGCCTATAATGGTAAGACAAAACGACGAAGGAGTGCATGCAGCATGGAAAAAGGCAAACGGACTTTTGTCATGATCAAACCGGACGGCGTGGCGAGGGGGCTGGTCGGCGAAATCGTGGCGCGCTTCGAACGCCGCGGGTTCAGGCTGGCGGAAGCCCGGCTCATGCGCATCAGCCGGGAGACGGCGGAGGAGCATTACGCGCAGCACAAGGGCAAGCCGTTCTTCGGAGAGCTGATCGACTATATCACGTCCGGTCCGGTGTTCGCGATGATCCTCGAAGCGGACAACGCCGTGGAACTGGCGAGACAGATGATCGGCGCGACGAATCCGCTCAACGCCGCGCCCGGCACGATCCGCGCCGACTACGCGCAATCGGTGGAAGCGAACGTCATCCACGGCGCCGATTCCGACGAGAGCGCCGAGCGCGAGATCCGGCGGTTCTTCGGACCGCAGGCGTAAGGAGAAGCGGGAATCGGCGCTGCGAAAAGATTCGAGGCTTAAGGCGGGGCGTTTCCGGGAAAACTTGGGGAAAATCCCCATATCGGGAGGAGGCCGCCCCCTTGCGTCCGAACCGCATGTTATCCTGCGGAATCATCGTCTGCATCGTCGGCATGTTCGCATCGCAGCCGTCCTACGCGGCCGATTATGCCGCGGCGGCGGATCTCGCCCAGCTGGAGTCCGCCGTGGCCGACGCGCTGCTCGAGCGGCGGGAGGCCGTGCGGATCGAATACACCGGCGACGGCCGGGAGCTGGCCGGCCGCATCCGGGACGTCATCATGCGCGCGCTGCGGCGCGACGATTATACCTATTACATCATGGATTCCTATTTCTATTCGATCCGCCCGCTGGACGGCCGGTCGCACGTCCGGTTGACGCTGAACTGGCGGGAGACGCCGGAGCAGACGGCGGAGGTCGACCGGCAGGTGCGCGACGTGCTGGAGCGGCTCATCACGCCCGGGATGAACGACCATCAGCGGGTGAAGGCGATCCACGATTGGATCGTGCTGCGCCTGGCCTACGATGCCGGTCTGAGCCGTTATACCGCGTACGAGGCGCTGCGGACCGGAAAGGGCGTCTGCCAGGCATACGCGCTGCTCGCGTACAAAATGCTCACCGCCGCCGGAATTCCGGCCCGGATCGTGGAAGGCACGGTCTCCGAAGGCGACCACGCCTGGAACCTCGTGCGCGTGGACGGCCGGTGGTACCATCTCGATGTGACCTGGGACGATCCGGTGCCGGACCGGGCCGGCGTCGTATCGTACGAGTATTATTTGAAGACGGACGACGAGATGCGCCGGGATCACGCCTGGACGAGGGATTATCCGCGCGCGGACACCCCGTACCGGGCGGCCGTCGCGGCGGCGGAGAAGTCCGATCCGGAGCGGGCGGGCTTCTACGAATCGCTGAAGGCGTCGCTCGGCTGGAAATGGCTGCAGCCGGAGCATACGGCGGCGACGGCGGACGACCCCAGGCGCAGGATCGGGGAGGCGCTCGCCTCCGGAGCGGACGGATTCAAGGTGCGCTATCTGCGCGGCGACGCCGTCCGCGGCGATCTGCGACGGGCGATGGAGGAGGCGGAGGCGGCCGGCGTGCGCGAATTCGAGGCGTCGATCGCGCCATTCGGGGATGACGGCTCGGTGCTGCCCGAGGTCACATGGATCAGACGGTAGCGGTGCTGCCGTCTTCTTTTTTTGTCGGCGGTCCGCGCCTTCATCCGCCGCACTACGACATCGTTTGGCTGCAGGACGCGATCGGCCACGCGGCGGAGCTGAGGATTTTTCGAACGTCTGGAAGGGGTATTCGGTGGATATTGCGATTCCGGACGTCGTGCACGCGCTGTACTTTACATACCGGGGATTGGGCAATACCAGTCGGTTGTCGTTCACTTTGGAATAACAAGGGACGCTGGAATACGGGAACAGCAAGGAGAGGGAGGACGGCGGTCCTCCCTCGTGCTTTTTGGTCTCCGGGTGAATCTGGTGTATTTTTGCATCATATTTGCATGGATACCCATGGATATGGGCATATGCGGCGTAAATTTTCCGGCTTCACGATCGGCTCCGCCGGACGCTCCCCGGTGTTCATCTTGTGATCCGCGCCCGAACCGACCGGAAAGGAAAAGGAATCTGTCGGCTGAAACGCTGTTCATGCATGAAATGTTCACCGCACTAGGCTTCTCGATTGGGAAGGCGCTTTTATGGCCACGCCGTTTGGAGATGACGCATCAGTATTACCTGCAACCACATGGATTAGGCGGTTGTGTTGCGATCGTTTTTTAAAATAAACCTGAATTTCGAAAGTAAAACTCTTTTAAAAACATAAAAAGGGCTCCTATTCTTTGGTAGAATGGTGTTTGACGAAAAAAACTCCAGCCAAAGAAAGGAGCACCTTTAAGGTGAAGTCTACCACACCCGTCAGCAAAATCAAGACAGAATTTTCCCTGCGACATGCGACCAGTTTCGGAGGCGCCAAAATCTTTCTGGAATACCTCGAGAAAATCAAGCTCGCCAAGGCGCTGCAGGGGCTATCGTTTGCGAAGGCAAACAACTCGTTGTTTCCCCTCTACCGCATCCTGCTGTATCTCATTGTCGGCTGGGTGCTCGGCTGCCAGCGGCTCTTTCATTTTCGCAAGTTGCAATATGATCCGC
>NZ_LZRU01000034.1 GCF_002159085.1 Thermobacillus sp. ZCTH02-B1 | reverse complement strand
CGGACGTACCGCTGGTGTACCAGTTGTTCCGCCAGGAGCACCGCTGGGTAGCCAAGTACGGAAGGGATAAGCGCTGAAAGCATCTAAGCGCGAAGCCCCCCTCAAGATGAGATTTCCCACGGCGCAGGCCGGTAAGACCCCTGGAAGATGACCAGGTCGATAGGTTCGGGGTGGAAGCGCGGCAACGCGTGAAGCTGACGAATACTAATCGGTCGAGGGCTTATCCTGATCCATCTCCGGCATCTCGCCCACATTCGCATCCGGTTTTCAGGGTGCAAGCGGGGGAACCGCGGCCCTTGCGGCGGTAAAGCCCCTGTCATATGGCGGCATAGCTCAGTTGGCTAGAGCGTACGGTTCATACCCGTGAGGTCGGGGGTTCGAGGCCCTCTGCCGCTACCATATCCGGAGGCTTAGCTCAGCTGGGAGAGCATCTGCCTTACAAGCAGAGGGTCGGCGGTTCGATCCCGTCAGCCTCCACCATGATTGAAATCTGAATATCGCGGAGCCGTGGTGTAGAGGCCTAACATGCCTGCCTGTCACGCAGGAGATCGCGGGTTCGAATCCCGTCGGCTCCGCCATCCCTTTTCAACAAGGCTCGGTAGCTCAGTTGGTAGAGCAGAGGACTGAAAATCCTCGTGTCGGCGGTTCGATTCCGTCCCGAGCCACCATGTTCGCACCCTGGCGTTTGTTTATCCTGGAGGGTTAGCGAAGTGGCCAAACGCGGCAGACTGTAAATCTGCTCCCTGACGGGTTCGGTGGTTCGAATCCATCACCCTCCACCACTTCAACGATTCAGGCCTCCCGCATGATTGCGGGAGGCCTTTTCGCATGTTCATGCCGGTGCATCGTGGCCCGCCGGTTTTAGCAGGGCGACATCAGGGCAAGCTATGGCCAGATGGAACCGTCAAATCGGGGTGGGACGATGCTGCTTGCGGTCATCAGCGCATTGGTTGCGTTCGGTGCCGTGCTGGCGATCGTGCCGTACGTGACGCGGTTCGCGCTGCGGCACGGTTATGTGGACATGCCGGGGCCGCGCAAGGTGCATGCCGCGCCCGTACCGCTGCTCGGCGGCGCCGCAATCTACGCGGCGACCGCGGGGGCCATGCTACTGTTCGGCGGAAACACGCCCCTCTCGGTCGCGCTCGCGGTTGGCGGGCTGCTCGTCGTATTCATCGGTCTGCTTGACGATACGGCGAAGGCGAAGGGGTACGAATTTCCGATCTGGCCCCGCGTGGTCGTCTATCTGGCGGCCGCGTTCGTGCCGGTGCTGCTCGACATTCGCATTCTCGGCCTGTCCGCGCCCGGTCTGGACGGCATGATCATGCTGCCGGAGTGGGCTTCGGTCGCGGCGACCGTCGCGTGGATCTTCGCGCTTACGAATATGATCAATTTCATCGACGGCGTGGACGGGTTGGCCGCCGGTGTCTCCATGATCTCGTCGCTTACGCTGTTCCTGACGGCCGTGATCCGGGATCAGCACGACACGGCGATGCTGGCGCTCATCCTGTTCGGCGCGTGCGCCGCTTTTCTCGCCTACAACTTCCATCCCGCCCGCATCTTCATGGGGGATGCGGGTGCGGCCTTCATCGGCTATGCGCTTTCGCTGATCGCCGTGGAAGGATCGTTCAAAAAGGCGACGCTGATCACGATTCTGGTTCCGATGCTGGCGCTCGGCGTTCCGATCATGGACACGATCGTCGTCATGGCGCGCAGGCTCGCCGACGGCCGCGGGCTGCACAAGGCGGACAATCTCCACACGCACCACGCGCTGATGCGGTGGGGGCTCACCCAGATTCAGACCGTCTCGTTCCTTTATCTGCTCTCCATCGTGTTCGCTCTGCTGTCGATCGTGCTGCTGCTCGCCTGGGGCGCGTAACCGCCCGCCGTTCATTTCGACGCGAGCCCGGTTCTTGCGAATATCCGACAGGGCAGGATGTTCAACGATCGTGACCGGGCAATACGGATTTGACGAGGACAGGCTAATAATCAACATTGCCGAAATCATCATGCCGCAGGCCCGGCTGACAGACAACGCTCCGGATGTGCTACAATAACCTTAATTCGGGTGTCGATTGGGAGCGTTGCAATGGATTCGTACCGGAAAACGAGACTGGAAACGCTGCTCGGCGCGCCGATCGTGACGGCAAGGCCCGGAGCCGTCGAAACGGACGCCGCCCGGCCGGCCTCCGATGCCGGGCCTGACGGGACGGTCCGGAGCGGCAGCCGGATCCGGCTGCCGGACGGCCGGATTCGGCTCATCGTGCACGCCGCCCGGGATCGCGTGGAATACGTCGATCTTCAGCCGGGCGAGCTGACCGGACGCGAGGAACTGTTGCTCGAATGGCTGCTTGAGGAGCTGGATCGTGCGGACGAGCCGGACGAAGGACCGGAGCGGCCGTCGGATCGGGATATGCGCCGGCTCGGCGAGTGGATTCAGGAGCGGATCGCCGCGGGTCGCCTGAAGGCGGTCGTCCCCGACGATCTCAACCCGGACGGCAGGCTCAGCGCCGAATGGATCCCGTTCCTGCTGCTGGTCGACCACGGGGCGCGGGCGAGCGACGGGGAGCTGGAGAAGCTGCTCCTGGCCTACCTCGAGACGGACGTCCTGCTTGTGCCGCTGCGCGAGCAGGAATGGCTGATCCTGGCGCCGGCCGCGCTGCTCGACGGTGAGGGCGTCGATGAGACGCCGGAGGAGCTGCTGGAGGGCATCGCCCGCGGCATGCACGACATGCTGGCGGACGAATGGCTCGGCGAAAACCATATCGCGGTCTCCCATCCGATCGAACCGGCGGAGGCGATCGTCGAGACGGTGCATCTGCTGCGCGAGACGGTGGCGCTCGGGCGCCGTTTTCACCAGGGCGACACGGTCCATGTCCCCTGGAACATCCATCTCGAGCGGCTGCTCAGCAGCGTGCCGGACGAACAGCGGCTTCGCTTCATCGAGGAGGCCGCCAGCCGCACGGAGCTGCTGTTCGAGCCGGAGATGGTGACGACGCTGGAGACGTTTTTCGCGATGAACTGCAACGTGAGCGATACGGCGAAGCAGCTGTTCATCCACCGCAACACGCTGCTGTACCGGTTGGACAAGCTGAAGCAGGAGACCGGTCTGGACGTACGTCTGTTCCGGGATGCCGTGCTGGTGAGGATCCTTCTGCTATTGTACAAAATAACGAAAAGAAGGACGTGATTTTTGTAGGGTTTGTGCATTTTCTTGGGCACCTGCGGTGCGCTAAGATGGTGGTAGCATTCCATTCAAGGGCTTAGGGGGAAGAGAGCATGGCAGGCGTACGTCTGGAACACGTCTACAAACGCTATCCCGGCTCCGAGGTACCGGCGGTCAAGGACTTCAACCTCGACATCAAGGACAAGGAGTTCCTCGTCCTCGTCGGCCCGTCCGGCTGCGGCAAGTCGACGACGCTGCGGATGATCGCAGGGCTCGAGGAAATCTCGGAAGGCAAGCTGTACATCGGCGACCGGCTCGTGAACGACGTCGCGCCGAAGGACCGGGACATCGCGATGGTGTTCCAATCCTACGCGCTGTACCCGCACATGAACGTCTATCAGAACATGGCGTTCGGTCTGAAGCTGCGGAAGTTCAAGAAGTCCGAAATCGACAAGCGGGTCCGCGAGGCAGCGAGAATCCTCGATATCGAGCACCTGCTGGACCGGAAGCCGAAAGCGCTCTCCGGCGGTCAGCGGCAGCGCGTTGCGCTCGGCCGTGCCATCGTCCGCGAGCCGCAGGTGTTCCTGATGGACGAACCGCTCTCCAACCTGGACGCGAAGCTGCGCGGACAGATGCGCGCGGAAATCTCGAAGCTCGCGAAGCGGCTTGAGACGACCGTCATCTACGTCACGCACGACCAGATCGAAGCGATGACGATGGGCGACCGGATCGTCGTCATGAAGGACGGCGTCATCCAGCAGGCGGACACGCCGGAGACGCTGTACAATCATCCGATCAACATGTTCGTCGCCGGCTTCATCGGATCGCCTTCGATGAACTTCATCAAGGGTGGACTCTACGAGCGCGACGGCGCCGTGCACTTCAAGGCGGATGGTCTCGATGTCGTGCTGACGGAGGGCAAGGCGTCGATCATCCGCGAGAAGGGCTATGTGAACAAGGAAGTCATCCTGGGCGTCCGTCCGGAAGACTTCCATGACGAGCCGATCTTCCTGGACGCGTCGCCGAACAGCATCGTCTCGGCGATGGCGGAAGTCGTGGAAAACCTCGGTCACGAGAAGAACGTCTACCTCGCCGGCCTCGGCAGCGATACCGTCATCGCGCGTCTCGATGCCCGCTCCGACGTGAAGGAAGGCGCGAACGTCAAGCTCGCGATTGACATGAACAAGATTCATATCTTCGATCCGGAGACGGAGCTGAACGTGTTCGAGAACTGATCCGGAGGATCTGCGGTACGCAATGCAAGCCGCCCCTTAGGGGCGGCTTTTGCTGTTGTCCGGACGGCCCGCGTTGCGCAAAGCCATCCGATCGGTTACGATGGTAAAGGGCGGCAGGCGGAAGCCTCCGGGCTTCACGTCAGCATCAGGGCCGCGACACGGCAGGCGGCAAGGAGGACAGGACGTTGGCAAAGTCCGTCAAAGTATCCGTATTGGTCAAGCAATACCAACTGGAAGTCGTGGCGGGGGCGGAGGGTCTGAACCGCACCATCACGGTGGACGACCTGCATCGCCCCGGCCTTGAGATGGCGGGATATTTCGATCATTATCCGGGCGAACGCATCCAGATTCTCGGCCGCACCGAGCTGACATTTTTCCAGACGCTCGATCCGGAGATCCGGAAGGACCGGATGCGCCGGCTCTGCCGCGACGAGACGCCGTGCATCATCGTGACGCGCGGACTTGACGTGCCGGAGGAGCTGATCGAGCAGGCCAACCTGAAGAAGATTCCCGTGCTTCGCTCCTCGATGGCCACCACCTACCTGATCAGCAAAATGACCGGCTTCCTCGAGCAGAAACTGGCGCCGACCGCGACGATTCACGGCGTGCTGGTCGACGTGTACGGCATCGGCATGCTCATCACCGGTTCCAGCGGCATCGGCAAGAGCGAGACGGCGCTGGAGCTGGTCAAGCGCGGCCACCGGCTCGTCGCCGATGACGCGGTCGAGATCATTCAGACGTCGGACGGGCATCTGTACGGCTCCGCTCCGGAGCTGATCCGCTATCTGCTGGAAATCCGCGGCCTGGGCATCATCAACGTGATGACGCTGTTCGGCGCCGGCGCGATCCGGACGCAGAAGCGGATCGAGATGGTCATCCGGCTCGAGAACTGGCAGCAGGAGAAGCAGTACGACCGCCTCGGGCTGGACGAGGAGATGACCCGCATCATCGATACCGACGTGCCGCTGGTCACGATTCCGGTCCGGCCGGGCCGGAACCTCGCGGTCATCGTCGAGGTGGCGGCAATGAACTACCGGCTGAAGCGGATGGGATACAACGCCGCGCTCCAATTCACGAACAAGTTGACGGAGACCATCGCCGAAGACGTGGATGACTTCGAATGAGGGGGCGGACGGCTACATGCAGTCTTTCGCACTGGCGATTGATCCGGTCCTGCTTCGGCTCGGGCCGATCAATCTGACCTGGTACGGCACGATCATCGGCTTCGGGGCATTGCTCGGCCTCGTCTTTGCGATCCGGGAAGGGCGCAGGTTCGGCATCACGTCGGATCTGTTCATGGATCTGATGCTGATCGGCACGCCGTGCGCGCTGATCGGGGCGCGCGCCTACTATGTGGCGTTCCAGTGGGAGCATTACCGGGACAACCCCTGGGAGATCTTCGCGATCTGGCACGGCGGGATCGCGATCTACGGCGCGCTGATCGGCGCCGTCTTGAGCGGCGGCATCTACGTCGTCGTGAAGGGATATCCGTTCTGGCGGATGGCCGACATCTGCGCGCCGTCGTTTCTGATCGGTCAGATGATCGGCCGCTGGGGCAACTTCGTCAACCAGGAAGCGTACGGCGGCCCCGTCGAGGAATCGTTCCTCCGGAATACGCTTCATCTGCCGGATTTCATCGTCAATCAGATGTACATCGAAGGCATGTACCGCCACCCGACGTTCCTGTACGAGTCGATCTGGAGTTTCCTGGGGATCGTGCTGCTGTTCGTGCTTCGGCGTCAGGCGTTCGTGAGGGCGGGCGAAATTTTCCTCGGCTACATCATCTGGTATTCGACCGGACGGTTCTTCATCGAAGGCCTCAGGACCGACAGCCTCGCCTTCAAGGGCCCGGACTGGCTGGCTTCGCTGCTGAACGGACTCTGGTCGCCGATGACCGCCCTGTTCGAGCAGGGGGATCTCGATCCGAATTACGGCAATGTGCGCACGTCGCAGCTGCTCGCCGTCCTGCTCGTGCTGGGGTGCGTCGCGCTCATCGTGTACCGACGCCTGAGCGGCGCCGCGAAGGAGCGGTATGCCGACCCGATCGTCGTGCGGCGGCCCGAAGGCCCGGTCGAGCTGCCGCTGACGGGGAAGCCGCGCGGGGATCGGGAGCCGGCGGACGAGCGGCGCGACGGCGCGGACGGCGAGCCGGAGGCGGATGGAGCGCCGGCCATGGGAAGCCCGAAACGGCGGGAGGCGGACGATGCGCAGGCCGCGGGAAGCCCGGACCGGCGGGATCGCGCGGCGGCCGGCGGTCCGGAACGACGGGAGAAGGATGCGCCCGGGACGCCGGAAGACGGGGAGCGGCCGGCGAACAAAGCACGGTCCGATGCAGCGGACGGCATGAAAGGAACGCAGCACGATGACGACGCGAATGGAAGCCGTTCTGTTTGATCTGGACGGGACGATTCTCGATACGAACGAACTGATCATCCGTTCCATGTTCCATGCGCTGCGCGGCGTGGTGCCGCCGGAGTTCGGCCGGGAGCACATCATTCCGCACATGGGCAAGCCGCTGAGGGAGCAGCTTCGGCTGTTTAGCGGCCGGGATGATGTCGAGGATCTGGTCAAGGCGTACCGGGAATACAATCTGCGCGAACATGACGCGCTGGTGAAGGCATTCCCGCATGTGGCCGAGGTGCTGGAGCGGCTCAAGGCGGAGGGGCTCAAACTCGGCGTCGTCACGACGAAGTGGCGGATGACGGCGATGCTCGGCATGAAGCTGACGGGCATCGACGGCTACATGGATACCGTCGTGTCGCTCGACGACGTGGCGCATCCGAAGCCGCATCCCGAACCGGTGCTCAAAGCGCTCGGGGCGCTCGGCGCAAGCCCCCGCCGGACGCTCATGGTCGGCGACAGCCCGGCCGACATGGAGTCGGCCGTCGCGGCCGGGGCCGTGCCGGTCGGCGTCGCCTGGTCGCTCAAGGGCGAACGCGTGCTGCTGGACGCGGGCGCGCAGCACATCATCCGCGACATGCGTGACCTGTACGAACTTGCGGGATTGGAGCGGGGGGCGCCGTGAGGAAGCTGGAGCGCTATCCGGTCGAGGGACCGAATTCGCTGTGGCAGGTGTACAAGACGGTCAGCCGGATGAAGGCGGTGCGGAATTTCATTTTCATCCAGCTGGCCCGCTACTCGCCTTCACTTCCGTTCAAGAACTGGATCTACCGGCGGGTGCTCGGCATGAAGGTCGGCCGGCATACGGCGTTCGGCCTCATGGTGATGGTGGATGTCTTCTTTCCCGAACGAATCAGGGTCGGCAACAACACGATCATCGGTTACAACACGACGATACTCGCGCATGAGTATCTGATCGATGAATACCGGCTCGGGGACGTTGTGATCGGAGACAACGTGATGATCGGCGCGAACGTGACGATCCTGCCCGGCGTGACGATCGGCGACGGCGCCGTCGTCGCGGCCGGCTCCGTCGTGCACCGGGACGTGCCGCCCGGTGCGTTCGTCGGCGGCAATCCGCTGCGGGATCTCCGGAAGGACGCGGGAGCGGACGCCGACGGGCGTTCGGAAGAAAAAAATTAGAAACCGGCGCAACGTCCCGCCGCCCCTTGCGTCATATGTTACAAGGGCATGCGCTGCGACGGGGAGGGGCACATTTGCACCGGATTCGGAGTTGCGACCGGCGCGTACGGGTCTGGCTTGCCGTGCTGTTCGCCATGGGGGCGGCGCTGATCGGCGCAGTTTGGGCGTCCCCCAACGTGGAAGCGCTTCAATTCCCGATGCCGTCCCTCGACGAGCTGTCGGTCCGGGCGGACATCGTGTTCGTCGGCACGGTGACCGGCCGGACGGCGGAAGGAGAAGCGGACCGCCGGTACACGTTCCGCGTCGACATTCCGATCAAGGGAGGGCTCGACCGGAAATCGGAGATGACGGCGCTGGTCCCGCGGGAAGACGGGCAAGGCGAGCTGGACAAAGGATCCACCTATCTCGTGCTGCTCCGCAGGACGGAAGTCGGCGGCCATGCGATCGCCGGCGGCTCTCTCGGCTGTATCAAGCTGAAGAACGGCAGGGCGGAATCGTCGTACTTCAGCCAGGAGGAAGTGGACCGGTATCTCGCCCGATACGGGTTGAAGGTGAAGACGATCTACGAGCGGCTCGTGCCGGAGGACGGGCCATCCGCGCGGCGTCCGACCGTCCGGGAAGCGACGAAGCCGGCGGTGCTGTGGTCCGGCGGACTTGCGCTCGCGGTGCTGCTGTCCTGGCTGTTCACGCGGGCGATCCGGAGGCGGAGGTACCGGGCGTGACGGGTGCCGGACGTGACGACAAGCGGGACAGCGGAGCGCCGCGCCGGCCCGTCGCCGGTGAAAGAACCGGCTGACGCTGCGTGCCGGCCCGCGGCGTCGGGCGGCGGTTCGGAGGTTGTATCGGTGTTGCATCCGTCAGGAAATAATAGGATGAATGATGGACAGGGGAGTGGCGAAATCGTGACAGGGGGCGGACCCGGCTTGACGGGGCCGCCCTTCCGTGTTACGATACGATCAACTCCTTTATTTTGGTAGCATGGTAGCATATTAACGCTTTAACTCGATGAAGCATCAGCGGGTGACTCCATCATGGCCAAACCGAAAGGTTTCGAGAAACCGGCCGGCGTCAGGGACTATCTGCCCCATATCGTGGCGAAGCTCCGGCACATCGAAATGCGGGTGCTCGACTGCATGAGACGCTGGGGCTACGAGCAGATCATGACGCCGACCATGGAATATTACGACACGGTGGGCGTCGCGAGCGCAACGTCGGACAGCAAGCTGTTCAAGCTGCTCAACAACCGGGGCATGACGCTCGTGCTGCGCTCCGACATGACGGCGCCGATCGCGCGCGTCGCCGCGTCGCTGCTCCGGGATGCGCCGCTGCCGCTCCGGCTCTCCTACCACGCGAACGTGTTCCGCTCGATCGAGGAGGAGGCGGGCCGGGAAGCGGAGTTTTTCCAGACCGGCGTCGAGCTGATCGGCGATCCGTCGCCCGACGCCGACGCCGAGGTCGTCGCGCTCGCGATCGCTTCGCTCCAGGCGGCAGGCGTGGAGCGGTTCAAGATCGCGATCGGCCATGTCGGCTTCCTGAACGGGCTGCTGCGTGAGAAGCTCAGCGGCGATGCGGAGGCGCAGGAGGAGCTGAAGGCCCACCTGCTTCGCCGCGACCACGTCGGATACCGGGAGCGGCTTCGCTCGCTCGGGCTGCCGCCGCAGGCGGAGCGGGATCTCGAGGATATCCTGCGGCTGCGCGGCGGCCGGGAGACGTGCCGCCAGGCGAAGGAGCTGAGTCCGGACCCCGCGGCGCGGCAGGCGATGGACCACCTGTGCGCGATCTGGGACGTGCTCGACGCATACGGCGTGACGGAGCACGTGCTGATCGATCTGACGATGATCGGAGATTTTTCCTATTATACCGGCATGACGTTCGAGGGGTACGCGGCGGATCTCGGGTTCCCCGTCGCGAGCGGGGGCCGGTATGACAACCTGCTGGCGCAGTTCGGCCGGCCGGCTCCGGCGACCGGCTTCGCGCTGAAGACGACGCGCATCCTCGATCTCGTGGACGGCGGCGCGGACGACACGGGCCGGGGCCGGGTGCTGATCGGCTACGACGCGGCCGGGAGAAACGCGGCGCTGGCCGAAGCGGGCCGCCTGCGCGCCGAGGGGCTCGTCGCCGTGACGGCGCGGATGACGGTCGCGGAGGCCGAGGCGCTGGAGCAGTCGCGCCGCGGGGACGGACCGATCCGGTACAACGGCGCGGCGTACGAGCGGTTCGAGCGCTTCTTCGGACCGGCGGCCGCGGGAGGTGACGGCGGTGCGTGACACGCTGATGGTCGCGATGCCGAAGGGACGCATCTACAAACAGGCATCGCAGCTGTTCCGGGACGCGGGATTCCCGATCCCGGACGACTTCGACGACAGCCGCAGGCTGATCTTTGATGTCCCCGAGGCGGGGATGTCGTTCATCATGGCCAAGCCGGTCGACGTGCCGACCTATGTCGAGTACGGCGTGGCCGACATCGGCGTCGTCGGC
Organism: Thermobacillus sp. ZCTH02-B1; assembly: GCF_002159085.1. Classification (GTDB taxonomy): domain Bacteria; phylum Bacillota; class Bacilli; order Paenibacillales; family Paenibacillaceae; genus Thermobacillus. The sequence continues at coordinate 40,531 of NZ_LZRU01000034.1, read as the reverse complement.
AAGGACGTGTTGATGGAAGAGAACAAGGACGTCTACGAGCTGCTCGATCTCGGCATCGCGAAGTGCCGGATGTCGGTGATCGGGCTGCCGGACTGGAAGCCGGTCGTCCATCCGCGCGTCGCGACGAAGTATCCGAACGTCGCGGCGCAATATTTCCGCGAGCGCGGGCAGCAGGTCGAGGTCATCAAGCTGAACGGCTCGATCGAGCTGGCGCCGCTTGTCGGCCTCGCGGACCGGATCGTCGACATGGTCGAGACGGGCGCGACGCTGCGCGAGAACGGCCTCGTCGAGATGGAGGTCATGTTCGACGTGACGAGCCGGCTTATCGCGAACCGGGTCAGCTACCGGATGAAGAACGAGGCGATCCAGGCCCTGTGCGACCGGCTGCAACAGACGCTGCAGCGCAGGGCTTCGTCGTGACCGCGGTGTGCCGGAGCGAACGCCGGGGACCGGCGTCGGCGCTGACGGACGTCAGCGCGGGGCGGCGGAAGACGGACGGCTTCGCCGTTCCGATGACGGCCCCGCGAATCCGGTGCATGGATGCACGACATTGCAGGCGGACATTCACACAACGAGGGGTGTGGGCCATGCGCATCATGGCGGCGGGCGAATTCCAACTGAAGCGCGAAATCGAATACGGCAGCCCGGAGCAGAACGCGGCGGTGCGCGAGATCATCGCGGCGGTTCGGGCGGAGGGCGACGCGGCGCTGCTCCGGTACACCGAGCGGTTTGATCGCATCCAGCTCGCGCCGGCGGAGCTTAAGGTGACGGAGGAGGAGATCCGGGCGGCGTACGGACGGGTGGACGGGGAGTTCCTCGCGGCGATCCGCGAGGCGGCCGCGAACATCCGCGCGTTCCACGAGAAGCAGAAGCGGACGTCGTGGATGGAGCCGTCGCCGGACGGCACGCTGCTCGGCCAGATCGTCCGTCCGCTCCGGCGGGTCGGCGTCTATGTGCCGGGCGGAAAGGCGGCCTATCCGTCGTCCGTCCTGATGAACGTCATTCCCGCGCAGGTGGCCGGCGTGCCCGAGATCGTCATGGTGACGCCGCCGGCGACGGGGGGCGAATCGGGCATCAACCCGTACATTCTCGTCGCGGCGGCCGAGGCGGGCGTGAAGGAGATTTACCGGGTCGGCGGCGCGCAGGCGATCGCCGCGCTCGCCTACGGCACGGAGACGATCGCGCCGGTGGACAAGATTTGCGGTCCCGGCAACATCTATGTCGCGCTCGCGAAGCGCGAGGTGTACGGCGCGGTCGACATCGACAGCATCGCCGGGCCGAGCGAGATCGTCGTGCTGGCCGACGAGACGGCCGATCCCGTGTACGTCGCGGCCGACCTGCTGTCGCAGGCGGAGCACGACGAGATGGCGTCCGCGGTGCTCGTGACGACGTCCGAGGCGCTGGCCCGGGCGGTCAGGGACGAGGTGGAGCGGCAGCTCGCCGATTTGCCGCGGGCGGCGATCGCGCGGAAGTCGATCGACGATTACGGCGCGATTCTCAAGGCGGATTCCCTCGAGGAGGCGATCGAGGTCGTCAACCGGCTCGCGCCGGAGCATCTCGAGATCATGACGGCGGACCCGATGGACATCGTCGGGCGGATCGAGAACGCGGGCGCGATTTTCCTCGGTGCGTACAGCACGGAGCCGGTCGGCGATTATTTCGCCGGGCCGAACCACATCCTGCCGACGAACGGCACGGCGCGGTTTGCCTCGGCGCTCGGCGTCGACGACTTCGTGAAGAAGTCGAGCCTGATCCGTTACAGCCGGGAGGCGCTGCTTGAACACGGCGGCAACATCATGACGCTGGCCCGGCGGGAAGGGCTCGAAGCCCACGCCCGGGCCGTGGAGGTCCGGCTGAAGGCGGAGCAAAACCAAGATCGTGGAAAAGAGGGCTGAAGCGATGACGGAACCGGTCATACGCGCGGCGAACATCGCCCGCAAGACAGGCGAAACGGACATTACGCTGAGCTTCGCGCTCGACGGCACGGGGGAGACGTCGATCGAGACGGACGTGCCGTTCCTGAACCACATGCTCGAGTTGTTCGCGAAGCACGGCCATTTCGACTTGAACGTACAGGCCACGGGCGACGTGCATGTCGACGACCACCACACGGTCGAGGACATCGGCATTTGCCTCGGCCGGGCGATCCACGAGGCGCTCGGCGACAAGCGCGGTATCACGCGCTACGGAAACGCGTTCGTCCCGATGGACGAGGCGCTGGCGCAGGTCGTGATCGACATCAGCAACCGGCCGCACTTCGAGTACCGGGCCGAGTACCCGTCGCAGACGGTCGGCAGCTTCCATGTCGAGCTCGTGCATGAATTTTTGTGGAAGCTGGCGCTGGAAGCGCGCATGACGCTGCACGTCATCGTGCATTACGGGCGCAACACCCACCATATGATCGAGGCGGTGTTCAAGGCGCTGGGCCGGGCGCTGGACGAAGCGTCGAGCATCGATCCGCGCGTTACGGGCGTCCCGTCGACCAAGGGAGTGCTGTGAGCGGATGATCGCGATCATCGATTACGGCATGGGCAATCTGCACAGCGTCAGCAAGGCGGTCGAACGGCTCGGCCATGAGGTGAAGGTCACCGGCGATCCCGACGAAATCCTGGCCGCGGACGGCGCGATTCTGCCCGGCGTCGGCGCGTTCGGCGACGCGATGCGCAACCTGCGCGCGAGCGGGCTGGACGAGGCGGCGAAGGCGTTCGCCCGGTCGGGCCGGCCGATGCTCGGCATCTGCCTCGGGATGCAGCTCCTGTTCGGCGAGAGCGAGGAGCACGGCCGGCACGAGGGGCTCGGGCTCCTGCCCGGCCGCGTCGTCCGGTTCCGGGGACCGTTCAAGGTGCCGCACATGGGCTGGAACCGGCTGAGGTTCGAGCGGAAGAGCCCGCTGACCGCCGGGCTCGAGCCCGGTCACGTCTATTTCGTGCATTCGTATCACGTCCTGGCGGAGAATAGCGGCGATCTAATCGCGACAACCGATTACCACGGTCCGGTCGCGGCGATTGTCGGCCGCGGATCCTTGTACGGGATGCAGTTCCATCCCGAGAAAAGCGGCGAGCTGGGCATGAAGCTGCTCAGCCGGTTCCTCGCGCTGACTGCGGGTGCGGGAACCGGCGGGACGTAAACCCGGAGAGGCGCGGTCCGGAAGGAAGCGGGCTTGGGCCCGGTCCGGCCGGACTCTGTGCGCGGAAAGGAGCTGCGATGTTAGCAAAACGGATCATCCCGTGTCTGGATGTGAAGGACGGCCGCGTCGTGAAGGGCGTCAACTTCGTCAATCTGCGCGACGCCGGCGACCCGGTCGAGCTCGCGGCGGCGTACGACCGGGAAGGGGCGGACGAGCTCGTCTTCCTCGACATTTCGGCCTCCCATGAGGGGCGGAAGACGATGGTCGACGTCGTGCGGCGGACGGCCGCCGAGATCACGATTCCGTTCACCGTCGGCGGCGGGATCGCGCATGTCGATGACATGCGGACGCTGCTGCGCGCGGGAGCGGACAAGATCGCCATCAACACGGCGGCGGTGCAGAACCCCGATCTGATCGCGGAAGGCTCGCGCATCTTCGGCGCGCAGTGCATCGTCGTCGCGATTGATGCGAAGTACAATCCCGAATGGGGCGAATGGGAAGTCTACACGCACGGAGGCCGGAAGGCGACCGGCATCCGCGCCCTCGAGTGGGCGCAGCGGGTCGAGGCGCTCGGCGCCGGCGAGATTCTGCTCACCAGCATGGACCGGGACGGCACGAAGGACGGCTTCGACATCGCGTTGACGCGGGCCGTGTCCGAGCGGGTGTCGATTCCGGTCATCGCGTCGGGCGGCGCCGGCAAGATCGAGCACTTCTACGAGGTGTTCACGGAAGGGCTCGCGGATGCGGGCCTGGCGGCTTCGGTGTTCCACTACAAGGAAATGACGATCGGCGAGGTCAAGGCGGATCTGCGCCGCAGGGGAGTGGAAGTGCGATGAGCGGGCTGAATCCGGAGCTGGAGGCGGCCATCCGGTGGGGCGATGACGGGCTGGTGCCCGCGGTCGTCCAGGACGCGGTCAGCAAGGAAGTGCTGATGCTCGCATACATGAACCGCGAATCGCTCGCGAAGACGCTGGAAACCGGGGAGACCTGGTTCTGGAGCCGGTCCCGCGGGGAGCTCTGGAACAAGGGTGCGACCAGCGGGCACAAGCAGAAGGTGAGGTCGATCGCATACGACTGCGACGGCGACGCGCTGCTTGTCCGGGTCGAGCAGATCGGGCCGGCCTGCCACACGGGCCGGTATAGCTGCTTCCACCGGGACGTCGCCGCGGACGGGGAGGCCGGGCGCGAGCCGGCGGCCGACCGGTTCCGCGCGCTGAACGAGCTGGAGCGGGTCATCGCGAGTCGCCACGCGGAGCGGCCGGAGGGGGCCTACACGACGTATCTGTTCGAGAAGGGCCTCGACAAGATTCTGAAAAAAGTCGGCGAGGAGACGGCAGAGGTGATCATCGCGGCGAAGAACCGGGACAACGGGGAGCTGCGGTACGAGACGGCGGATCTCCTGTTCCACCTGCTGGTGCTGCTCAGGGAGCGCGGGCTGCCGCTGGACGACGTGCTGGCGGAACTGGAAAGCCGCGCGGGAAAGCCGACGACGAACAAGATGCGATGACGAACAAGATGCGATGAGGGAAACATGAAGATCGATTACCATACCCATCATGTGCGGTGCGGACACGCCGAAGGGACGCTGGAGGATTACATCCGGCGGGCGATCGAAATCGGGCTCGACCACATCGGCCTGTCCGACCATATGCCGCTCATCCATGTCGATCCGGCCGTCTACTGGCCCGGCATGGCGATGCCGATGGACGAGCTGCCGCGCTATGTGGAAGAAGCGTTGGAACTCAAGGAAAAATACAAGGACCGGATCGCGGTCCGCGTCGGAATCGAGGCCGACTACATCGAGGGGCACGAGGAGGCGATCGAGCGGATCGTGCGCGGTTATCCGTGGGATTACGTGATCGGCTCGGTCCATTTCCTCGGCGAATGGGACATCACGGACTACCGGCAGACGGACGGCTGGAAGGGCAAAGATCCGATGGACGTGTACGAGCAATATTACGACGCGGTATGCAAGGCGGCGGCGACCGGCTTCTACGACGTGATCGGCCACATCGACGTCGTCAAGCGCTTCGGGGTGCGGCCGGAGGGCGACGTGACGCATCTCGAGGACATGGCGCTCGAAGCGGTCGCGAAGGCCGGCCTCGCGATCGAGCTGAACGCCTCCGGGCTCCGGATGCCGTGCGCGGAGATGTTCCCGTCGGACCGGATGCTCGCGAAGGCGATCGGGCTCGGCATTCCGGTCACGCTCGGATCGGATGCGCACCAGCCGGAACGGCTCGCGCAGTATCTCGACCGGGCGCGGGAGGCGCTCAGGGCCGCCGGATGCCGTCAGCTTGCGGTTTTCGAGGGCCGCAGGCGGATTGCCGTCGATTTTTGAAAAAGGCCGTCGCAGTTGTATAATGAAGTTGGCATGCGGCTTGTATCGGATTCGGAATGATTCGGGAGGGTATCATGTTAAGCGACAAGGTGCGCATTTTCTCGGGATCCTCAAACCGGCTGCTGGCGGAGCGCATTTGCGCGGAGCTGGGCGTCAGCCTGGGGAGGATCAAAATTTCGCGCTTCAAAAACGGCGAAGTCTACGTTCACTACGAGGAGTCGGTCCGCAATTGCGACGTCTTCCTCGTTCAGTCATTTTCCTATCCTGTAAACGAGCATTTCGTCGAGCTGCTCGTTATGATCGACGCGGCGAAGCGGGCGTCGGCGCGGACGATCAACATCATCGTTCCCTACTACGGCTACGCGCGGCAGGAGCGCAAGTCGGCGCCGCGGGAGCCGATTTCGGCGAAGATGGTGGCGGACGTGCTGACGACGGTGGGCGCGGACAGGATCATCACGCTCGATCTGCACGCGCCGGCGATCCAGGGATTCTTCAACATTCCGGTCGATCACCTGACTGCGCTCGATCTGATCAGCGATTATCTGAAGTCGAAGAACATCCCCAAGCCGGTCGTCGTCTCTCCGGATGCCGGGCGGGCGTCGACGGCGGAGAAGCTGGCCAACTATCTGCACGCGCATTTCGCTATCATGATCAAGAAACGGCCGAAGCACAACGAATCCGTCATCACGCATGTCATCGGCGATGTCGAGGGGCATACGCCGATCATCATCGAGGATCTGATCGACACCGGGTCGACGATCGTCAACGTCGTCGAGAGCCTGAAGGAGCGCGGGGCGGATGACGCGATTGTCTGCGCGACGCATCCGGTGTTCTCGAAACCGGCGATCGAGCGGCTCAATCATCCCAACATCCGCGAAGTGGTCGTGACGGATTCCATCTTCCAGCCGGATCTGAACGCGGACCGTTTCCACGTCATCAGCGTCGCGCCGATGTTGGCCGAGGCGACCCGGATCATCACGCAGGGCGGTTCGATCAGCACGCTGTTCAAGAACGCGGGCGTCTGAGACGCGGGGGTGACGCGCTTCGGCCCGGCGCCGGATGCACGGATCCGCGGAGGGCCGGAACCCCGTGTGCGCGGCGGCTCGCTGTGCTATAATCGATCCATCATCTGAATGGCGGGAGGTGCCTGTTCGCATGGGCAAGGAGAAAAAGGCGGCGCCCCGGTCGAACGTGATCCCGATCCGGCTGGACGCCGCGTTCTTCCATGAGCGCGCGGTCCGCTCGCTGGACCGCTGCCGCTACGACAAGGCCCTCCGCTATTTCCGCAAGGCGGTCGAATACGAGCCGGACAATCCGGTGAATCATTGCAACATGGCGGGCATTCTGTCCGAGATGGGGCGTTACGAGGAGTCGAACGACATCCTGCGCAAGGTGCTGGACGAACTCGACCCGTCGATGACGGAATGCTGGTTTTACATGGCGAACAATTACGCGAACATGGAGATGTACGAGGCGGCGGAGGAGGCGCTCGTCCAGTACCTGGAGGAGGATGCGGAAGGCCACTTCCTCGAGGAAGCGGAGGAGTTGATGGACCTGCTCCGCTACGAGCTGGAACGGCCGCCCCGGCGGCCGGCCGTGCGGGCGCGGGGCAGGCTGAACGACCACGACCGCGCCCGGCAGCTGCTCGAGGAAGGGAAGTTCGTCGAGGCGGCCCGGCTGCTCAAATCGATCATCGAGGAACAGCCGGGATTTCTTCCCGCGCGCAACAACCTCGCGCTTGCCTACTATTACATCGGGATGTTCGACCTGGCGGCGGACATCGTCCGGGACGTGCTGAAGGAGGATCCGGGCAATCTGCACGCGCTGTGCAATCTCGCGATCTTCCGCATGCAGGGCGGCGGCCGGGAGGAGGCGCTCGCGATCGTCGGGGTGCTCCGCAAGCTGGTGCCGACGCAGCCGGAGCTCGCCTTCAAGCTGGCGACGACGCTCGGCATCCTCGGAGAGCACGAGGCGGCGCACCTCCATTTCCGCCGGTTGCTCCGCGAGCTCGCCGGGCACCGGGACCCGTGCCTCCTCCACTATACGGCCGTCGCGGCCAGCAACATCGGCCGGTTCGCGGAAGCGGGACGGCTGTGGCGGGAAGCGGCGCGGCTCGACCCGGAATCGGGCGTGGCCGATTATTATCTGCAGCATCTGGAGCAGATGCGTTCCGGCGCGATGGCTCCGCCATCCACCTATCATTACCATCTGCCGTTTGAAGAGCAGCTCCGGCGCTGGGAAGGCGGCGGCGACGAGCTGCCGGACCGGATGAAGCGGGATCCGCTCGTCCGCTCGTCGTTCTTCTGGGCGCTGCGCCACGGCGACCGGCGGATGAAGCTGCAGGTCATCCAGGCGTTCAGCCTCGTCCGGGACGACGAGGTGAAGGCGGCGCTGCGCGAATTTCTGCAGCGGCCCGGGGAAGACGACGTGCTGAAGCGCGTGGCGCTCTTCGTGCTGCGCGGCATCGGCGACGCCGATCCGGTCGAGGCCGTGATCGGCGGGGAGCGGGTGATCATCGGGGCGGCCGGACGGATGCGGCTTCGCGCCGGGAGCGCGGGCTGGCAGGCGGTCGCCGAAGCGGCGCTCGAGCGCATGCGGAACCGCTCCGACGCGGCGCAGCAGCACGATCTGCTGACGCTGTGGGCGGAGTTTCTGCAGCGGCTCCATCCCGAGACGCCGGTCATCCGCAAGGCCGAAGGCTGGGCGGCGGCGCTCGAGTATCTGACGGCGCTGATGCACCGCCGGGACATCACCGTCGAGGAGGCGGCGGCGCGCTACGGCGTGTCGGCCGCGACCGTGAGCCGGCACGTCCGCCGGATCGACGAGGTGTGCGGCATCCGGAAGAGGCTGAAGGTGAAGCGCGCGCGGGGCGAGACAGGAGGGATACCGGAATGACGATCCATCGAACGATCATCATCGGCACGGGGCCGGCGGGCCTGACGGCCGCGATCTATCTGGCGCGGGCGAATCTGCATCCGCTCGTCATCGAGGGGCCGCAGCCGGGCGGCCAGCTCACGACGACGACGGAAGTCGAGAATTTCCCGGGATTCCCGGACGGCATCATGGGCCCCGAGCTCATGGACAACATGCGAAAGCAGGCCGAGCGGTTCGGCGCCGTGTTCAAGACGGGCTGGGTGAATCGCGTCGATCTGTCGAAGCGGCCGTTCACGATCGAGATCGAGGGATCGGACGAGCCGCTCCGGGCGGAGACGCTGATCATCTCGACCGGGGCGAGCGCGAAGTATCTCGGCATCCCGGGAGAGCAGGAGAACGTCGGCCGCGGCGTCAGCACGTGCGCGACCTGCGACGGGTTCTTCTTCCGCGGGAAGCGAATCATCGTGGTCGGCGGCGGCGACTCGGCGATGGAAGAGGCGATCTTCCTCACGCGGTTCGCGACGGAAGTGAAGCTGGTGCATCGCCGCAACGAGCTGCGCGCATCGAAGATCATGCAGGAGCGCGCGCGGGCGAACGAGAAGATCACCTGGCACCTGAACCGGACGCCGCTCGAGGTGGTCGCCGGCCCGCTCGGCGTCACCGGGCTGAAGGTGCGCAACAACGAGACGGGCGAGGAAGAGCTGATCGAGGCCGAGGGGATCTTCGTCGCGATCGGCCATACGCCGAACACGAAGTTCCTGGAAGGACAGATCGAGACCGACGAGCTGGGCTACATCGTCGTGAAGCCGGGGACGACCGAGACGAGCGTGCCGGGCGTGTTCGCCTGCGGCGACGTGCAGGATCGAAAGTACCGTCAGGCCATCACGGCGGCGGGCAGCGGCTGCATGGCGGCGCTCGACTGCGAGCGGTTCCTCGAGGGGAACGCCGCGCACGACTGGAGCCATGCGCTGCCGTGACGGGAGCGCGGCCGGATCCGGCCGCCGCGGCAGGCACGGCCGGCGGAATGCCGCTGACGGGAGGAAGTTCCGACCGTCGGCGGTTTTATTTTTTGTGCGGGATTTTTTGTCCGGGGTTTCATGATCGGCCGGTCCGGCCGATGTATATGGCATCGGATATGACGGGGTGAACGGTTGTGATGCGATACATGCTGGCGGCGCTGGTCCTGCTCCTGATTGCGGCGCCGTGCGCGGCCGGGCAGCAATGGCTGATCGGTCCGCCGTACGGCGAGGCCGCGAAGTTCAGGGAGTCCGCGCGGCCCCTGGTCGGGCCGGACGCCGGCCGCTGTCCCGATCCCTGCGAGGCGTACGACGTCGTCGTCATCGGCAGCGAGATCGAGGGCGTGCTGCTCGCGCGGGCGGCGCACGACCACGGCCGGAAGGTGCTGATCCTCGATCCGCGTCCCGAACCGGGCGGCCAGCTGCTGCAGGGGCAGATGCTCGTGCTGGACGAGCCGCTGGACAAGAACGGGCGCAGCCTTGTCCAGGGGCGCATGAAATATCTGTACGACGGATACAACCGGCGGACGATCCGCCGGCTCGAAGAGTTCGAGGCTTTTTACCGCGAGCTGCTGAAGCCGGTGCCGATCGAAAGCGGGATCGAGATCCGGGATGTGCGGACCGGCACGCGGGGCGGCGTCCGGACGCTCGAATCCATCGAATATCGCGCGCCGGACGGCACGATGCGCCGTGTGACGGCCGGCTACTGGGTCGAGAACACCGACCACGCGGCGCTGACGGGGCGGCTGGGAGTGAAGCGCATTCCGGGGCTCGAATCGCTGTTCAAGGGCGGAGGGCCCGATCCGGAGTACATGGCGGCGACCTACATGCTGCGGTTCCGCAAGGTCCGCTGGAGGGAGCTGCACAAGGCGACGCTGAAGGAGTATCCGCTCTCGAATCTGCAGGAGAAGTACGGGCCGTACACCTACGTCGACCGGAATTTCGGCACCGGGTTCAGCAGGATCATGGACCGGTACGAGCCTTCGAGCGATCAACTGAAGCTGCGCGGCCTCAACATGACGAACCAGCGGGGCGGCCGGGTCGTCGTCAACGGACTGCTCATCTTCGACGTCAATCCCGCCGACCCCGGGTCGGTGCGCGAGGCGGTGGAGCTGGGCCGCAGCGAGGCGCCCCGGATTCTGGAGTTTCTCCGGGCGAACCTGCCCGGCTTCGGGCACGCGGAGCTTGACGATCTGCCGGACTATCTGTACATACGCGATTTCGACCGTTATGAGACGCTGTACGTGTTGACGCGCGACGACCTGATGAGCTCGCGCATGTTCCACGACAACGTCAGCATCGGCGGTTATCCGATCGACATCCAGGCGACGCGGCGCTTTCCGAAGGGCATCGGCCTCGGAAAGCCCGACCGGTACGGGCTGCCGCTGCGTTCGTTCCTGCTGAAGGAGATGGAGAATGTCATCGTCGCGGGCAAGAACGCCGGCGCGGCCGCCGACGCGTACGGCAGCGTGCGCATCACGCCGAACACGGCGCTCGCGGCGGAGGTGATCGGCATCCTGATCGGCCGCGAGGAGAAGCATCTGCGCGAACTGGACGAGCGGGATTTCATGCGGATTCATCGATACCTCGAGAAGGAATACAAGATATACGTCCGGGAATAGCGCGGTCCGCAGGGCCGCCGGACGGGAGGCGCGCCGCCTTCCACCGGCGGCCTTCTTCGTGGCCGAATCTCGCAGGAGGAACGGGCCGCCGATGAAGGAAAAGCGCCGGTCCGGGCGGGCCACGCGTTCTTGACCTTCCCATACCGTTCGCTTATAGTGGGAAAAGAGCAGTCAACATTCGATATGAGGTGGCCTTGTCATGTCGGGTAAGCTATACGTCGGCCTGGATGTCGGCGGTACGGCGATCAAAGCGGGAGTCTGCAGCGAAGACGGCAGGCTGCTGCATACCTTTGAAGGACCGACCGAGAACGAGAAGGGCAGCGAACGGGTGCTGGCCAACATGGCCAAATACGCCCGGACCGTTGTCGAACAGATGTCCGCGTCCTGGGATGACGTCGCGGGCGTCGGCGTCGGCGTGCCGGGGTTCCTGGACATTCAGAACGGCGTTCTGCTCACCTCGCCCAACCTCGTGCTGCGAAACGCGCCGCTGAAGAGCTATCTCAGTGAACAGCTCGGCAAGCCGGTGCTCATCAATAATGACGCCAACGTGGCGGCGCTCGGCGAAGCATGGGCCGGTGCCGGACGCGGCGTGTCCGACTGCGTGATGTACACGCTCGGCACGGGCGTCGGCGGCGGCATCATCGTCGGCGGCCGCATCGTCGTCGGGTTCAATGCGATGGCCGGCGAGCTCGGCCACATCTCCATCGTGCCCGATCTGGAAGCGATCAAGTGCGGCTGCGGGAAGAAGGGCTGCCTGGAGACGGTGTCGTCCGCGACGGGCATCATCCGGATGGCGAAGGACGCGGTGGCGCGCGGCGAACTGTCGCGGCTCGCGCATCTCGAGACGATCACGGCGAAGGATGTGATCGACCTCGCGAAGGCCGGGGACGAGACGGCGGCGCGCATCGTGCAGCGCGCGGCCCACTATCTCGGCAAATCGATGGCCCTCGTGTCGGTCGTCGTCAACCCGCAACGGTTCATCATCGGCGGCGGCGTCGCGAAGGCGGGCGAGTATCTGTTCGGGTTGATCCGCGAGGCGTATCTGAAGCACGCGCTCGAAGCGGCTTCGAAAGGCGTGGAGATCGTGCCTGCCGAGCTCGGCAACAACGCGGGGGTTGTCGGCGCGGCGGGGCTCATCCTGCGTTCCTGACGCACGTGCAGGCCGGTCACGACCGGCCTGCCGCCTGTTCTTACCCTGGGGAAGTTCCGGAGAGGAGTTGGCGCCATGTCCGGCGGAACGGCGGTCCCGAAGCTGGTCATCATCACGGGCATGTCGGGCGCGGGCAAGACGATCGCGGTCCAGAGTCTGGAGGACCTCGGCTACTTCTGCGTCGACAACCTGCCGCCCGTGCTTATCCCGAAGTTCGCCGAGCTGATCGAGTCGTCGAGCGGGAAGATTGCGAAGGTGGCGCTCGTCATCGACCTGCGCGGGCGCGAGTTCTTCACCGCGCTGTCCGAGTCGCTGGCCTACACGAGGGAGCGCTTCTCGATCCGGATCGAGATTCTGTTCCTCGACGCGACGGACAGCGTGCTCGTGCAGCGGTACAAGGAGAGCCGGCGCCGGCACCCGCTCTCCGACGGCGGCGCTCCGCTCGACGGCATCCGGCTTGAGCGCAGGTTGCTCGAGGATCTGAAGGGCGCCGCGGACCAGGTGATCGACACGAGCAACCTGAAGCCGGCGCAGCTCAAGGCGATCATCGCCGAGCGGTTCTCGGAGGCGGACCGGGAATCGTTCGTCATCAATCTGACGTCGTTCGGGTACAAATACGGCATCCCGATCGACGCGGATCTCATCTTCGACTGCCGGTTCCTGCCCAATCCGCACTACATCGAGCATCTCAGGCCGCACACCGGGAAAGATCCGGAAGTGTACGAGTATGTAATGAAATGGCCGGAGACGCAGACGTTCCTCGCGAAGCTGATCGACCTGCTGCAATATCTGATTCCGATGTACAAGAAGGAAGGCAAAAGCCAGCTCGTCGTCGGCATCGGCTGCACCGGGGGCAAGCATCGTTCCGTCGCGATCGCGGAGTATCTCGCGCGCACGCTGGGCAACAGCGAGACGGAGACGGTGCGGGTCAGCCACCGGGACGCCGAGCGCGACCGGCACTGACGGGGTGAGGGCATGGACGTCCGCACTCCGTCAATACCGACCCGTCGTCTGCCGAAAGTCGTCGTCATCGGCGGGGGCACCGGACTGTCCGTCATGCTGCGCGGCCTCAAGGAGAAGCCGCTCGATCTCACGGCGATCGTCACGGTCGCCGATGACGGGGGCAGTTCGGGCGTCCTGCGCCAGGAACTGCATATTCCGCCGCCGGGCGACATCCGCAACGTGCTGATGGCGCTCGCCAATGTCGAGCCGCTGTTGTCGCGGCTGCTGCGGTATCGTTTTCCCGCCGGAAGCGGATTGGCCGGCCACAGCCTGGGCAACCTGATGTTGGCGGCGATGACCGACATCGCGGGCGACTTCGTCTCGGGCGTGCGCGAGCTGAGCCAGGTGCTCGCCGTGCGCGGCCGGGTGCTGCCCGCCGCCGCGCAGGGCACCGTGCTGAAGGCGGTCATGGAGGACGGGAGCGTCGTCGTCGGCGAGTCGCAGATTCCAAAGGCCCGCGGCAAGATCCGCCGCGTCATGATCGAGCCGGAAGGCGTCGAACCGCTGCCGGAGGCGGTGGAGGCGATCCGCGAGGCGGACTGCATCCTGATCGGTCCCGGCAGCCTGTACACGAGCATCATGCCGAATCTGCTCGTCAAGGGGCTGGCCGAGGCGATCATCGCTTCCGACGCCCTGAAACTGTTCGTCTGCAACGTCATGACCCAGCCGGGCGAGACGGACGGCTATACGGTGAGCGACCATCTGGACGCGATCGAGGCGCATGTCGGCGCGCCGCTGTTCCACGCGGTCATCGTGAACAACGGCGAGATTCCGCCGGACGTGCTGGCCAAGTACGCGGAGGAAGGCGCATCGGTCGTCGTCTGCGACGAGGAAAAGCTGGCCGCGCGGGGCATCCGCGTCATCGCGGATCACCTCGTCAAGGTCCAGACCTATCTGCGTCACGACGCCGCCAAGCTCAGCGACCACATCGAACGGCTGGTTCAAGAATGGATATCCGGGAAGAGGTGATGCGGATGTCTTTCGCGGCCCAGACCAAGAAGGAACTGACGATGATCGAAGCCGCGCCCTGCTGCGAGCTGGCGGAGCTCGCGGCGCTCATCCGGATGAACGGCACGGTCCAGGTGTCGAACCGGAATGTCGTGCTGGACGTGTCGACGGAGAACGCGGCGATCGCGCGGCGCATTTTCACGCTGCTCAAGCGGCGGTTCGGCATTCACGGCGAGCTGCTCGTGCGGAAGAAAATGCGGTTGAAGAAGAATAATGTCTACATCGTGCGCGTTCCGTCGAACGTGGAGGATGTGCTGTCGCAGCTCACCATCGTCTCGGACGGGTTCGTGTTCCGCCAGGGCATCGACCGGAATCTCATCCGCAAGGCGTGCTGCAAGCGGGCATATCTGCGCGGCGCATTCCTGGCCGGCGGATCGGTCAACGATCCGGAAGGGTCGAGCTACCATCTGGAGATCGCGACGCAGTACGAGGAGCATTGCCGGGCGCTGGTGGAACTCGCGAACAAGTACCGTCTGAACGCGCGCTGCATCGAACGGAAGAAGGGATTCATTTTCTACATCAAGGAAGGGGAAAAGATCATCGAGTTCCTGGGCCTCATCGGCGCGCACCAGGCCCTCTTCAAGTTCGAGGACGTCCGCATCATGCGGGACATGCGCAACTCGGTGAACCGGATCGTCAACTGCGAGACGGCCAATCTGAACAAGACGATCGGCGCGGCCATCCGGCAGATCGACAACATCCGGCTGCTGCAGCGGGTGATCGGCCTCGAGAACCTGCCCGAGAAGCTGCGCGAAGTGGCGGAAGTGAGGCTCGCGCATCCGGACATGAACCTGAAGGAAGTCGGCGATCTGCTGAAGGGCAACGTCAGCAAGTCGGGCGTCAACCACCGGCTGCGAAAAATCGACGAATTGGCCGAAAAAATCCGGAATGGCACGCTGTAAGGCGGCAATCTGGTCTGGTTCGCCAAATAATGTTATAATACTGCCATAATCTTGGGACTCGGAAGGCACGGGAGACCGGCCTGACGGCAGGCACGCCCGGGGGGGCAAAGCCGCGCATCGAGCTGAAATTTCTGGACAGGGGGAAAGCATTCATGATCAGGCAACCGGTGGTCGTACGTCTGAAGACGGGCCTACACGCACGGCCGGCTGCGCTGTTCGTGCAGGAAGCGAACAAGTTCTCAGCTGAAATCTACGTGGAGAAAGACGACAAGAAAGTCAACGCGAAATCCATCATGGGCATCATGAGCCTCGCGATCAGCTCGGGGACGGAGGTCGTCATCAGCGCGGAAGGTTCCGACGCCGAGCAGGCTGTAAACGCTTTAGTCCAACTGGTCAGCAAAGAGGAGCTCGAGAACCAGTAAAGCGGGACAGATGCCGAAGGGCGGACCCGGGGACGACCCGGCGATCCGCCCTTTGTCCGTATCAAGGCGTATCAAAGGGAGAAAAGGCCGACCGGCGCATCGTCCGATCGGCCCGCGGATAGGAAGCTGCCGCTGCGGGCAGCCGAAATCAGGCGGAATGGGGATCCAGGTTGCGCGAACGCATCGCTTCCTCGATCAGCTGGATGAACTCGGCCGACAATCCCATCGCGACGGCCTCGTGGTACACTTCGATGAGGTGCTCGTCCGTCAGCGGCCGCAGCAGGATCATCTTGTCGTGCACGACGGGATAGTCGTTGTCAGGCGGTGATGCGTGCGTGGATCTTGTGGCTGCCACGGATATCACTCCATCCGGAATTCTCAGCTATAGCCTTGAACTGTAGGAAACTGGAACTTCTGTGATTTCATCATAGCATGGTTTTCGTCAGGAGTGTTTTGCCATTCGCATATGTAAATTATGATTGACAAATGGGATATTTTGTGGTATAGAAGCAGAAACATCCGCCTGTCAAGGCGGATGTTTTGCGTTTGTTTGCGTTTATGCGTTTATTTGAAGCGCATGATCATGAATCCGGTCGTAACCGATCCTCAGACGCGTTCGATGACCTTGTCCACAAGTCCGTATGCCTTCGCTTCTTCGGCCGTCATGAAATAATCGCGGTCCGTGTCCCGCTCGATGCGCTCCAGCGGCTGACCGGTCCGTTCGGCGAGGATCCGGTTCAGCTTGTCGCGCATTCTCAGGATCCGGCGGGCGCGGATTTCGATGTCGCTGGCCTGCCCTTCCGCACCGCCGATCGGCTGGTGGATCATCACTTCGCTGTTGGGCAGCGCATACCGCTTGCCCGGCGCGCCGGCGGCGAGCAGGAACGCGCCCATCGACGCCGCGAGACCGACGCAGATCGTCGAGACGTCGGGCTTGATGTACTGCATCGTGTCGTAGATCGCCATGCCGGCCGTGATGGAGCCGCCCGGGCTGTTGATGTACAGATGAATGTCCTTCTCCGGGTCCTCCGCGGCCAGGAACAGCATCTGGGCGATCACCGAGTTGGCGACGACGTCGTTGATGGGCGTGCCGAGGAAAATGATGCGGTCCTTGAGCAGACGGGAATAGATGTCGTAGGCGCGCTCGCCCCGGTTGGTCTGCTCGATCACCATCGGGATGTAATTCATGTTCATGGCGGATGCCTCCTTCTGCCAATATATGATATGCGATCGCCGTTCAAAAGTCAAAGAAGGTCAAACAAGCGATGCAAGAAAAGCGGCGTGCCGGCGGATGTCCGGTCAGCCGCTTGCGGTGCAATGATGGCGCGCCCGCCAGGAATCGAACCTAGATCTCAGGCTCCGGAGGCCTGCGTCATATCCATTGGACCACGGGCGCATGGGTTGTCATGAACGACAGCGAAGATCATTATAGGATACGCGGCGGGAAAAAGCAAGGGCACGGAGCAAAAAAACTTGCGGGAACGGTTGGATGGCGCGGCGGATGCGGGCGCGGGCGGCGGGAGTGGGCGGTTAACGGTCTCACGGACCGTTAGTGCGATGATTGGAAGCGCCCGGGCGGGTGTTAACGGTCTGGCGGACCGTTATGGGCCTTTGCCGGGCGTGTTGAAGCGCGGATGATCGGCGGTTAACGGTCTCACGGACCGTTAGCATGACGATTGGAAGCGCCCGGACGGACGTTAACGGTCTGGCGAACCGTTATGGGCCTTTGCCGGGCGTGATGGGGCGCGGATGATCAGCGGTTAACGGTCCCGCGGACCGTTAGCATGACGATTGAATGCGTCCGGACGGGTGTTAACGGTCTGGCGGACCGTTATGGGTCTTCGCCGGGCGTGTTGGGGCGCGGATGATCAGCGGTTAACGGTCCCGCGGACCGTTCGCATGACGATTGGAAGCGCCCGGACGGACGTTAACGGTCTCGTGGACCGTTATGGGCCTTTGCCGGGCGTGTTGGGGCGCGGATGATCGGCGGTTAACGGTCCCGCGGACCGTTACATGACGATTGAAAGCGCCCGGGCGGGTGTTAACGGTCTGGCGGACCGTTATGGGCCTTTGCCGGGCGTGTTGGGGCGCGGATGATCGGCGGTTAACGGTCCCGCGGATCGTTAGCATGACGATTGGAAGCGCCCAAAGGGAAGTTAACGGTCTGGCGGACCGTTAATGGCCCTGCCGGGGGCGTGGAGGTTCGGACACGCCGGCCGTTGCGGGCGCGACGGATGCGGGCCGTGCGGATGGATGCCGGGCGTGGTTCTGCAAGGACGCCCGCACTTGCGTGCCATGGAAAAGTCGGGTACAATGAGATGCGGGACCTGGAATGTTCACCCGGGACGTATTGAGTCCCACCGGATGGGGAGAAGTGCGCGATGCGCGAGTGGATTGAGTTGCAGCAGCGCCTCGTTCCGGATCTGCTCGAAGTCATGGCGAAACGCTACGCCATACTGAGTCGGGTGATGAAGTCGGAATCCGTCGGCCGCCGCGCGCTGGCGGCTGCACTGTCCATGACGGAGCGCACGCTCCGGGCGGAAACCGACTTCCTGAAAGCGCAGGGACTGATCGAAGCGAACGCGGCGGGCATGCGCGTCACCGACGCCGGACGGCGTCTGGTCGACTCGCTGGCGCCGTTCATGAGCGAGCTGGCGGGGCTTACCGAGCTGGAACGGCTCATCCGCGAACATTTCCGGCTGCGGGAAGTGATCGTCGTGCCGGGAGACGCGGACGCCGAGCGGGAGACGAAGCGCGAGCTCGGACGGGTGGCCGGCAGGGTGCTGATCCGGCTGCTGCAGGGCCGGGGAGTGGTCGCCGTGACCGGCGGCACGACGCTCCTGGCGCTCGCGGAGACGATCACGGTCGACCAGCCGCTGCGCGATGTGCTGTTCGTGCCGGCCCGGGGCGGATTCGGCGAGAACATGGACTACCAGGCGAACACGATCGCCTCGACGCTCGCGAAGCGCACCGGTGCGTCCTACCGGCTCCTGCACGTGCCGGACCATCTCAGCGAAGACGCGTATCAGTCGCTCATGCTCGAGCCGAACGTGCGGGAAATGGTGGAGCTCATCCGGAAATCCCGCATTGTGGTGCACGGCATCGGAGACGCTATGGTCATGGCCCGTCGGCGCAGGGTGGACGAGGGCACGATCGCGTCGATGCACGAGCGGGGAGCGGTCGCGGAGGCGTTCGGTTATTATTTTGACCGGAACGGCACCGTCATTCACCGCATGTCGACCGTCGGGCTCCGGCTGGAAGACCTGGAGGCGGCCGAGCACGTCATCGCCGTGGCGGGCGGCGGCAGCAAAGGGGACGCGATCGCCGCGGTGCTGCGGTACGGCCAGGACGACGTGCTCGTGACCGACGAGGCCGCTGCCCGGAGGCTCGAGGCGCTCATCAAGCGGGAGCGGCAGGCGGACGGGGAGCAGCAGCCGGTCCGGGGCGAGCCGGCGGAGTAGACCTGCGGCGAAGCAGGATGACGGAAGCGCGCAGCCTGTGACGGGGCGAACGACGGGGCCCCTCGCCGGCCGGATTGCATCGGGCGTACGCAAGCGCAGCCGGCCGACGGACGCGCGCGAAGCGGAAAAGGTTGTTCCGGCGCGGGAACCGCCCTCGGGCGGGCGCCGCGTCTTGCAATAGATTGAGTAAAAAACATGCAGGGAGGATGATGGCGAGTATGGCGAAGGTGAAAGTAGGCATCAACGGTTTCGGTCGCATCGGCCGCAACGTGTTCCGCGCGGCGATGAACAACCCGAATGTGGAAATCGTGGCGGTCAACGACCTGACGGACACGAAGACGCTGGCCCATCTGCTCAAGTACGACACGACGTTCGGCACGCTCGACGCGACCGTCGAGGCGAAGGAAGGCGCGATCGTCGTAAACGGCAAGGAGATCAAGGTGTTCTCCGAGCGCGATCCCGCCGCGCTGCCGTGGGGCGAGTACGGCGTCGAGATCGTCGTCGAATCGACGGGTCGTTTCACCGACAGGGAGAAGGCTGCAGGCCACCTGCAGGGCGGCGCGAAGAAGGTAATCATCTCCGCGCCGGCGACGAACGAGGACATCACGATCGTCATGGGCGTCAACGAGGACAAATACGACCCGCAGAAGCACACGGTCATCTCCAACGCGTCCTGCACGACGAACTGCCTTGCGCCGTTCGCGAAGGTGCTGCATGAGAAGTTCGGCATCGTGAAGGGCATGATGACGACGGTCCACTCCTACACGAACGACCAGCAGGTGCTCGACCTGCCGCACAAGGACCTGCGCCGTGCGCGCGCCGCGGCGGAGAACATCATCCCGACGACGACGGGCGCCGCGAAGGCCGTCGCGCTCGTGCTGCCGGAGCTGAAGGGCAGGCTGAACGGCATGGCGATGCGCGTGCCGACGCCGAACGTCTCGGTCACGGACCTCGTCGCCGAGCTGGAGAAGAACGTCACGGTCGAAGAAGTGAACGCGGCGCTGAAGGAAGCGGCCGAAGGTCCGCTGAAGGGCATCCTCGCCTACTCCGAGGAGCCGCTCGTCTCGTCGGACTACAAGGGCAACCCGCATTCCTCGATCATCGACGCGCTGTCCACGATGGTGATCGGAGGCAACCTCGTCAAGGTCGTCTCTTGGTACGACAACGAATGGGGCTACTCGAACCGCGTCGTGGACCTGGCTGCCTACATCGCAAGCAAGGGTCTGTAATATACGGATTTCACCCGAGCAAGAGGAGCAGCGAACGCTGTCTCCTCTTGGCTCGCGTATGGGAGACGCCCGGCGGGGCAAATACGAGGAGGGTCCGTCATGAGCAAGAAGAGCGTCAGAGACGTGGAGGTCGCCGGCAAGCGCGTGTTCGTGCGCGTCGATTTCAACGTGCCGGTCGAGAACGGAAGGATCACGGATGACACCCGGATCCGGGAGACGCTGCCGACGATCCAATACCTGATCGAGCGCGGCGCGAAGGTCATTCTGGCGAGCCACATGGGCCGGCCGAAGGGACAGGTCGTCGAGGAGCTGCGCCTCGACCTGCAGGCGAAGCGGCTCTCCGAGCTGCTCGGCAAGCCGGTCCGGAAGGCGAACGAATCGATCGGCGAGACCGTGAAGGCCATGATCGCCGAGATGAAGGACGGCGACGTCCTGCTGCTCGAGAACGTCCGCTTCCATCCCGGCGAGGAGAAGAACGATCCGGAGCTCGCGAAGGCGTTCGCGGAGCTGGCCGACCTGTACGTGAACGACGCGTTCGGCGCCGCGCACCGCGCCCACGCGTCCACGGAGGGCATCGCGCATTATCTGCCCGCCGTATCCGGCCTGCTGATGGAGAAGGAAATCGAGGTGCTCGGCAAGGCGCTGAACAACCCGGACCGTCCGTTCACGGCGATCATCGGCGGTTCGAAGGTGAAGGACAAGATCGACGTCATCAACAAGATGCTCGAGATCGCCGACAACATCCTGATCGGCGGCGGTCTGTCGTACACGTTCTTCAAGGCGCAGGGCGTCGAGATCGGCAAATCGCTGCTGGATGAGAGCAAGCTCGACACGGTGCTCGGCTTCATCGAGAAGGCGAAGCAGCTCGGCAAGAATTTCCGCCTGCCGGTCGACATCGTCATCACCGACGAGTTCAGCGCGAATGCGAAGACGAAGGTCGTCGACATCATGAAGGAAGGCATCCCGGCCGACCACGAGGGCGTCGACATCGGGCCGAAGACGCGCGAGATCTACGCGGAGATCATCAAGAACTCGAAGCTCGTCGTCTGGAACGGGCCGATGGGCGTGTTCGAGATCGATCCGTTCTCGCACGGCACGCGGGCGATCGCCGAGGCGTGCGCGGCGACGGGCGCCTACACGGTCATCGGCGGCGGCGATTCCGCGGCGGCGGTCGAGAAGTTCGGCCTCAAGGACAAGATGGACCACATCTCGACGGGCGGCGGCGCGTCGCTCGAGTTCATGGAAGGCAAGAAGCTGCCCGGCGTCGAGGCGCTGAACGACAAGTAAGCAGGAGGCTGGAGCATGCGGACACCCATCATCGCCGGCAACTGGAAAATGTACAAAACCGTCTCCGAGGCCGAAGCGTTCTTCGCGGCAGTGAAGGGAAGAGCGGAACGGCCCGGCGTCGAGAGCGTCATCTGCGCGCCGTTCACGAACCTGCCCGCCCTCGTGAAGGCGGCGGCCGGCACGACGATCGCGATCGGCGCGCAGAACATGCACTTTGAGGACAGCGGCGCGTTCACGGGCGAGATCAGCGGGCCGATGCTGAAGGAGCTCGGCGTGAAGTACGTGATCATCGGCCACTCGGAACGCCGGGCGTATTTCGCGGAAACGGACGAGACGGTGAACAAGAAGGTGCACGCCGCGTTCCGGAACGATCTCACGCCGATCATCTGCGTCGGCGAGAAGCTGGAGGAGCGCGAGTCGGGCAAGACGAAGGACGTCTGCCGGACGCAGACGGAGGCCGCGCTGAAGGGCCTCACGGCGGAGCAAGTCGCGCAGACTGTCATCGCGTACGAGCCGATCTGGGCGATCGGCACCGGCAAGTCGTCGACGGCGGACGACGCGGAGGACGTCATCGCGTTCATCCGCGGCATCGTGCGCGAGCAGTTCGGCAATGAAGCGGCGGACCGCATCCGCATCCAGTACGGCGGCAGCGTGAAGCCCGAGAACATCCGGGATTTCCTGAGCCGGCCGAACATCGACGGCGCGCTCGTCGGCGGCGCGAGCCTCGATCCGGCCTCCTACATCCGTCTGATCGAGGAGGCGGTCTGAGATGGCGGCTCCGAGACCCGTCGCCCTGATCATCCTGGACGGCTTCGCTCTCCGCGAGGAGAGGGAAGGCAACGCGGTCGCGCTCGCGAAGAAGCCGAACTTCGACCGCTACTGGGCGACGTATCCGCACACGACGCTGACCGCCTTCGGCGAGGCGGTCGGCCTGCCCGACGGACAGATGGGCAACTCCGAGGTCGGCCATCTGAACATCGGCGCCGGACGCATCGTCTACCAGGATCTGACGCGCATCTCGAAGGACATCCGGGAGGGCGGGTTCTTCACGAACCCGACGCTGCTCGGCGCCGTCCGGCACGCGAAGGAGAAGGGCCGGAAGCTGCACCTGTACGGCCTCGTGTCCGACGGCGGCGTGCACAGCCACATCGACCACCTGTTCGCGCTGCTCGAGCTGGCGAAGCGGGAAGGTCTCAACGAAGTGTACGTGCACGCGTTCCTGGACGGCCGCGACGTGGCGCCGGACAGCGCGAGGCGGTACATCGAAGCCCTGCAGGCGAAGATCGCCGAGCTCGGCGTCGGGAAGATCGCGACGGTGCAGGGCCGCTACTACGCGATGGACCGCGACAAGCGGTGGGACCGCGTCGAGAAGTCGTACCGCGCGATGGTGTACGGCGAAGGTCCGAAGTACCGCGACCCGATCCAGGCGATCGTCGATTCGTACGAGCAGTCGGTGTATGACGAGTTCGTCGTGCCGACGGTCATCGTGGATGAAGACGGCCGGCCGGTCGGCCTGGTGGAACCGGAGGACGCGGTCATCTTCTTCAACTTCCGTCCGGACCGGGCGATCCAGCTCTCGCAGGTGTTCACGAACGAAGACTTCCGCGCGTTCGACCGGGGCGAGAAGTTCCCGAAGAACCTGCACTTCGTCTGCATGACGCTGTTCAGCGAGACGGTCGGCGGCTATGTCGCCTACGAGCCGAAGAGCCTCGACAACACGCTCGGCGAGGTGCTCGTGCAGCACGGGAAGAAGCAGCTCCGGATCGCCGAGACGGAGAAGTACCCGCATGTGACGTTCTTTTTCAGCGGGGGACGGGACATCGAGCTGCCGGGCGAGAAAAGGGTGCTCATCCCGTCGCCGAAGGTTCCCACGTACGATCTGAAGCCGGAGATGAGCGCGTACGAGGTGGCGGAAGCGGCGGTCGCCGAGATCGAGTCGGATGTGCACGACGCGATCATCCTGAACTTCGCGAATCCGGACATGGTCGGGCACTCGGGCATGCTCGAGCCGACGATCCGGGCCGTCGAGGCGACGGACGAATGCCTCGGCCGCGTCGTCGAGGCGGTGCTCGCGAAGGGCGGCATCTGCATCATCACGGCCGACCACGGCAACGCGGACATCATCATCGACGAGCACGGCCGTCCGCACACGGCGCACACGACGAACCCGGTGCCGTTCATCGTGACGAAGCACGGGATCGAGCTGCGCGAGGGCGGTATCCTGGCCGACATCGCGCCGACGATGCTCGAGCTCATGGGACTGCCGCAGCCGCCCGAGATGACGGGTCAGTCGCTGATCAAGAAATAAGGCGGCGCGCGGAGAGGCCGATGCCGGCCGCGGATTTGCAGCAGCAGCGCGCGACGGACGAACGCCGGCCGCGGCCCGGCAGGAAGGAATGCCCGCATGTCGAATAGGGAGAGAGGTTCGCCGGCCGTGGGCCGGAAGCGCCGCAGGGATGCGGAAAGCGGCGGAAACGGGGTTTGATTTTCCAAGAGAAGAAGGGGAGTGCACAGGTCCATGACGATGATTACCGATGTGTACGCCCGCGAGGTGCTTGATTCCCGCGGGAATCCGACCGTGGAAGTGGAAGTCGCGCTCGAGTCCGGCGGCAGGGGCCGCGCGATCGTGCCGTCCGGCGCGTCGACCGGCGCCTATGAAGCGGTCGAGCTGCGCGACGGCGACAAGGGCCGCTATCTCGGCAAGGGCGTGCTGAAGGCGGTGGAGAACGTGAACACGGTGATCGCGCCGGAGATCATCGGCCTCGACGCGCTGGACCAGGTCGCGATCGACCGGAAGCTGATCGAGCTTGACGGCACGCCGAACAAGGGCAAGCTCGGCGCGAACGCGATCCTCGCGGTCTCGATGGCCGTCGCCCGCGCCGCGGCCGACGCGCTGAACGTGCCGCTCTGCGCGTATCTCGGCGGCTTCAACGCGAAGACGCTGCCGGTGCCGATGATGAACATCCTGAACGGCGGCGCGCACGCCGACAACAACGTTGACGTGCAGGAATTCATGGTGCTGCCGGTCGGCGCGCCGAGCTTCCGCGAAGCGCTGCGCATCGGCGCCGAGGTGTTCCACAACCTGAAGGCCGTGCTGAAGGACAAGGGCCTGAACACCGCCGTCGGCGACGAGGGCGGCTTCGCGCCGAACCTCGGCTCGAACGAGGAGGCGCTCGAGACGATCCTCGCGGCGATCGAGCGCGCGGGTTACAAGCCGGGCGTCGACGTGTACCTCGGCATGGACATCGCGTCGACCGAGTTCTTCAAGGACGGCAAGTACCACCTCGAAGGTGAAGGCAAGTCGTTCACGTCCGCCGAGTTCGTCGATCTGCTCGAGTCGTGGGTGAACAAATACCCGATCATCACGATCGAGGACGGCTGCTCCGAGGACGACTGGGAAGGCTGGAAGCTGCTGACCGAACGCCTCGGCGGCCGCGTGCAGCTCGTCGGCGACGACCTGTTCGTGACGAACACCGCCCGCCTGTCGCAGGGCATCGAGAAGGGCATCGCGAACTCGATCCTCATCAAGGTGAACCAGATCGGCACGCTCACCGAGACGTTCGACGCGATCGAGATGGCGAAACGCGCCGGCTACACGGCGGTCGTCTCGCACCGTTCCGGCGAGAGCGAGGACAGCACGATCGCGGACATCGCGGTCGCGACGAACGCCGGCCAAATCAAGACGGGCGCGCCGTCGCGGACGGACCGCGTCGCGAAGTACAACCAGCTCCTCCGCATCGAGGACCGGCTCGGCTCCACCGCGATCTACGCCGGCAAGTCGGCGTTCTACAATCTGAAGAACTTCAAGTAATCCGAAAGCCAAGCCGCATCGCACGGCATTCATCTAGCCCGCCGCAGAGGCGCTCTCTGCGCGCGGGCTTTGTTTTTTCGATCACGTTTCGGTCGGCATCCGTTTGGCGCGGGACGGCGGATACCCCTTGAGTTTCTTGAACAGTTTGCTGAAATGGTAGACGTCTTTGAACCCGCACGACTCCGCGACCTCCGTCACGGAGAACTCCCCGCTGAGCAGCAGATTCTCGGCCTGGTTCACCCGGTAGCAATTCAAATAGCTGTACAGGGGCTGCCCGACGCATTTCTTGAAAAGCCCGCTCAGATAGGAGGCGTTCAGTCCGACGTTCCGAGCGATCTCGGCGACCTTCACCGGTTCGTGATAGTGCAGCTGGATGTATTGGATCGTCTTCTTCACGGCCGGATGCCAGTTCATCGTGTGATTGTCGTATACGAGAATCCGGAACAGATCGGACAGGATCAACAGCATCAGCCCGCGCGCCTTGATCTGAAAGCCGTGCGGTTTGCTCGTCCATTCGTCATTGAGCTTGCGGAACAGGTATTCCAGTTCGCCGTGATAGCCGATATGGCAGTGAACGGGGAACGGCAACACCACCTCCCGTTTGCTTTCGAATTCATGAATCGTCAGGTTGACCGCGTAGGCTGTCATCGGACGGGCGCTCTCGATGCGGGCTTTCCGCAGGCTGCCCTTCGGAATGCAAATGAAATCGCCCTCCCGCACCGGATAGGCATGGCCTTCCACATAGTAGGTGGCTTCCCCGTCCAGCACGTAGGTCAGATCAATGAATTCGATGCGCGATTCCGCGATCTGCCAGTCTTTCGTGCATTTCCGGTATACGAAATAACTGGATGTCCGGGTACATCGCCTCGACGTTCGTGCCCTCAGCGCCGCTCATCCATCCCGAATCCTCCCCGCCAGCCGCAAAAAGATGCGCGAAATATACAAACCATTCTGAAAATTTCCATTGTTTCCCGCATCGGAAGGTTCCATAATGAATCCTTGCAAGCCGGACAACCCAACAAAGGAGGTTGAGGCAAATTTGCATCCGCTTTCAAAAAAATCGATGATATGGCTCGGGATCCTTCTGGTCTTCTATTCGCTGAATCCGGCTACTATACTAGCATCGGGAAGTGAAATATGGCAAGGTTACAAAGGTGTGGATGCATTGCCCGAAATCGACACTATTCCGAATCCGTTTCAGTTTTTTGATGCGCGCAATGACCCGGACGGAGACGGGTTCGTGACCACTCCGCAGGAATGGGAAACGCGCAGGGAAGAAATCCGCGATCTCGTGCAGCGTTATTGGCTGGGTTATCGCTGGGAAACGCCCGCGGAGAGCGTCACCGGCGCAACCTACCATACCCGCGAGCCGAACGAAATCGTGCTGGGCTTCGACTGGCCGCCGTTCTTCACGGCCACCCGCTACAATCTCGGCGAGGAATTCCGGAAACTTGCTGACAGGCTGATGGAGGAAACGGTCGAGGTCCGGGAAATCACGGAGAGCGGGCCCGGAGAGGTGATCAAGCGCGCGGGTCCCGCGGGCAGCGCCGAAGAGGCGGAAGATTTGGCGATCGAGCTGTGGAATGCGGGATACGCCCTTCCGTATACGTTTTTCGGTTCGACCCATTATGCGCGGTTGGTGGATTATACGGGCCCCATCACGGCGCCTCCGGCGCTGGATCGGCCGGCTATCCATTATTATGTGAACATCGAGCGCAAGGAGACGAATGCCAGGGAGAAGTTCAGGATTTACCCGACGCTGCCCGACGGCCATCAGAGGCTGCAGGCGTGGGGAAATGCAAGCGCTTCCGTGCCCATCGTGATCGATATCGGGAGCACCCTCTCCGCGGCGCAGGTTCAGGTGCTGAATCAGCAGGGGTACGGTTACGTCCGTTTCAACCCGACGGACATCTATGCCGACAGCCAATCGCCGACGCCGAACCGGGACGGTCTGTACACGAGGCTGTATCCTTACGACAAGGACGTGTACGAGTACGCCTCCGGAGCCTTGATGGCATGGGGCTGGGCGGTCAGCCAGATCATCACGGCCCTGGAAAGACCGACGGAATATGATCCGGCCTCGACCTGGGGAGCGGAGCTGGGCATCGATCCGACCAGGACCGTGGTCATCGGGCATTCGCGTTTCGGCAAATCCGCGATCTTCGCGGGAGCCTTCGACGACCGGATCGACATCGTCGTGGCGAGCGAACCGGGTGGATCCGGCGTCCAGAGCTACCGCTACAAGGTGGAGGGCAAAATCTTCAACTTCCATGCCTATCCCAAAGCCGACCGCGTCTACGGCAAGACCGAGATTCCGACGGTGTCATACGGCGGCGGCAGCAGCTGGTTCCCGGAGACCGCCGGGCATTTCGTCAACAAGGACAATCGCCTTCCGTTCGATTCGAGCGACATCATCGCGCTGATCGCGCCCCGTCCGTTCCTCGCGACGACCGGCATGGACGCGCACTGGCTGGGGAATGAAGGAGCGGTCGCGGCGATCCAGGCCGCAGCCGAAGTATACGAGTTCATCGGGGCCAACGATGAGGAACGGCACAACATCGCGATTCGGGCGCGGCAAAGCGATCACCTGTTCTACAACCGGGACGTTCCGTTCATGGTCGCGATCATGGACCGGGAGTTCAAGCAGGGCCCCGAAGACCGGACGCTCCATGTGAGGGATCTGTTCCCGACCGGCGATGACACATTGGGGAACATCTCCTATCCGGACCGGGATTATGCGAACGTCAGCGACATGACGTCGCATCCGTTCGATATCAACAGCTCGTATCTGCCCTGGTCGCGACCGGACAAATATACGCTCTGGACGAAGCAGGAAACGATTCTGGCCGGCCATCCCGCCGTGATCGAGGTGCATTCGGACGCCCCGTCGGTTGTGCTGATCCTGCCGGACAAGCGGCGGAACACGGGCGTCCCGGAAGGGGAGGGCACATTCGTCTTCCGGCTGTCGGAGGAAGAGACGCCGTACGGGCGGTACGAGCTCAGAACCGTGGGGGATGAAAAAGCGGGCAAAAGCGTGTTTTTCTCCGCCGTCAGCCTGGCCGACGCCCTGAGACATGCGACTTCCAAGGGCGATGAGGGGGAAGAGAACCGGCTGATCGGCTTCTCGAGCCGGCCGGCAAATGACCGGAAGGATCCGCCGATCATCCTCGTGGACGGAAAGCCGGTTACCCTGAGCTTCACGCCCGAACGTTTCAAACCGGAAGAAACCACGCTGCTGGAATACGGGATCCAATTCCACGACAAACTGTTCGCGCGCATCGCCAATGAGGGATGGGATGAGACGAAGACGTTCCATATCCGCAACCTGAAGTTCGTGCCGATCCAGGGCTTCACGTTCGAATTGTCGTTCGGGAACATCTACGCCTCCGCGGACAACGACGGAAAAGAAGGGGCGCACTTGTTCACGAAGCCGATCAGCTGGAATGTGGAGCGGTACAACAACGGACCGGCCGAAGTATGGCCCGAAATTCCCGACAACCTGGCGGAAAAGCAGGCGCTCCTGAGAGGCGAGGAGATCGTCCGTCCGGACGCGCCGCCGCCGAAACCGAGCGATTTCAAGGTCGAGATCGAGAAGGCGGAGTTTGTCCCGGATGCGAAATCCCCCGCGATCGTCATCACCTTCAGCGACGCATTGGACGTGCGGGAATTCGGAATCGGCATGGATCAGCCCGCCTGGACGACGTCGTGGGACGAGGAGGGCCGGCGGCTCAAGCTGACGCTCGAACATCCGGTCGTGGACACGGACAAGGTCCATATCATCCTGTTCCGGCTCATGGATCCCGAGGGCCATCTCATTCCCGGACCGAAATATCTCACGGTCGATGTGCCGTCGGACGATGCCCCGTCGGACGGGGGCGGCCCGAAGCCCGGAGACGGCGGCGGTTCGCAGCCCGGAAGCGGCGGCGGATCGCAGCCTGAAGGCGACAGCGACCGGCAGCCGACGGTCCTTGATGCGGATCGATTGCCCGAAGCCCGGGACGGCAAGCGCGTCGTGGAACTGGAGCCCGGTCAATCAACGGTGCAAATCCCGGCGGAGCTTGCGGACGCGCTGGACGGCGACGCGCTCCTGCTGCGGTACGGACGGTGGAGTCTCGAGCTGGACGGCGAGGGCCTGAAGGCGATGGCCGGCACGCGGGATGAACCGGGCGACGTTCATCTCGAGCTCCGGATGGCCGAAGCCGCGGAGGAAGAGACGGAGGCGTGGTTCCGCGAACGGGATTTCGGATGGGGCGATCAGGTCGAGGTTCGTCCGGTCGGCACGGCCTTCGATCTCGCCCTTGAGCGGCATGCCGGCGAATCGTCGGAAGCGTTGGCCTCATTCCCGGTTCCCGTCGTGCTGTCCACGCCGGTGCCGGATGACGCCGACGCGGATCTCCTCGGGATCTACCGCGTCACGGAGGACGGCCGGCTCGCATACGTCGGAGGGGAGCTGCGGGACGGCGTGCTCTCCGCGAAGGTGACGCGGCCCGGGCGTTACGTCGTGCTGGAGTACGGGCGCTCGTACAGCGACATCTCCGAATGGCATTGGGCCTACAGGGCGATCCGCGCCGCAAGCGCCAAACATCTGATGAACGGGATGCCGGACGGATCCTTCGCTCCCTTGAAGGAGATGACGAGGGCGCAGTTCGCCGCGATGGTCGCCAGGGCGCTCGGTCTCGAAGCGTCGGGCGGCGCGCCTTTCCGGGACGTGAAACCGGGCAGCTGGTATGCGGAAGCCGTCGCGGCCGCCTTCGAAGCGGGCATCGTGAACGGCAAAGGCACGGATCGCTTCGGTCCGGACGAACCGGTCACCCGAGAAGAAGCGGCCGTGATCTTCGTAAGGGCGTATGAGCGACGGTTCGGCGAGATCCCGGCTGCTTCCGGCCATGTCTATGCGGATGCGGATCGGATCAGCCCGTGGGCGCGGGAGGCGGTCGCGAAGGCCCGGGAGATCGGGCTGATGGCAGGCAAAGGTTCGGATCGGTTCGATCCGCGGGGCCTTCTGACACGGGCAGAGGGCGCGCAGCTGATCGTGAACTTCATCTCCGTCCTTCTCGGGGGATGGTGAACAGGCGATGATGAACAGGCCCGCCGCGCAGGGGAGAACGCTGACGGCGGGCTTTGTTCCTTGGCCGATGCGGCATCCTTAGCGGTTGAGGTACCGCTCCCGGAGGATGTTCAGGTGATGGATCTCGTGGCCGATCACGAAGCAGGCGGCGGCGAGCGCCGTCAGACGGCCGCCGGCGAATTCGCCGGAGCGCCGCCACGCCTCGTCCGGCAGATGGCGGAGCAGCGCGAGCGACGCCTCGCGCACGGCATCGTACTCGGCCAGGATCGCCTCCATCGGCATCGACGCGTGCGGCGCGTGCGCGGCAAAAATCTTCTCGTCGTAGCCCGGCAGCGCCTGCGGATCGTTCCGCGCGATGCGCAGCAGCCGGTACATCCAGATGCGCTCGTTGTCGATGAGATGGCCGGCGACCTGGCGGATCGACCATTTGCCCTCGGCGTAGCGACAGTCGGCCTGTTCGTCCGTGAGGCCCCGGAGAAGCGCCATGGTCTCGTTCCGCTGCCGGCGGTAAAGGTCGAGCAGATCGCCTTCCGGCACAAGCCTGAGGTATTTCTCGATCGCGGGCGGGAAGTCTCCGGCGGTCGGTCGTGCAAGCATGGGGTCGTCCTCCTTCGCAGGTCCTTTTGGCCCGATGATGAAGGAAAAATCCCCCGCCGTCAAGCGCCGGTTGCGCCTCCCACCCGCCGAACGCGCCAAAATTGCACAAGCTTTTCCCCAAATCCGGGGCATACGCGCCTCGAGAGCCGTGGGTATAATAGGGGGCGAAAGCGCTTGAAGCGGTGCGGAAGCCATACGGGAGGCGGCTTCGCGGACGGATGCGCGGGGATGCGGCTTCGGGCGACATTTTCAGACGGAGGCGGCAGACATGACGAAACCGGTTGTCGGCATTCAATTGTATACATTCCGCGACGTGACGAAGGACGATCTGCTCGGCACGATCCGCAAAACGGCGGAGATCGGTTATCAGGCGGTCGAGTTCGCGGGTTATTTCGGACATTCGGCGAAGGAGATCCGCAGGGTGCTGGACGACTGCGGCCTGAAGGCGCCGTCCGCGCACATTCCGCTCAACTTCGCGGAGCCGGACAAATTCGAGTCGGATCTGAAGGCGCAGATTGCATTCGCGCAGGAGCTCGGCCTCGAGTATGTGATCACGCCGGCGGCGCCGTTCTGGGAGGTCACGGATGAAGCGGGGGTGGAGTCGCTCATCGGGATGATCGACCGGGCGTCGCAGCTCGTGACGGAGGCCGGCCTGAAGTACGGCTATCACAACCACGACTTCGAGTTCCGGACGGTCGGCGGGAAGCCGATCATCGACCGGCTGCTCGAGCGGATTCCGGCGGAGCGGCTCGTCGCCCAGTTCGACCTCGGCTGGGTGCATGTCGGCGGGCAGCGCCCGGTCGAGTACCTGCGGCGCTACAAGGGGCGCGTGCCGATCGTGCACTTCAAGGACTTCGTGCAGGGCCGGGAGGACGCGGAGATCGGCCGCGGCGCGGTCGGGTACGATACCGTGCTGCCGGCGGCGCTCGACGCGGGCGTGGAGATCATCATCGTCGAGCAGGAGCGGTTCGACAAGTCGCCGTTCGAGAGCGCGGCGATCAGCCTGGAGTTCTTCCGGAAGCACGGGCTGCTGTAAGCGCCCGGCATGATTTGCACGTAAACGTAAAGCTTGTAACCTGCCGGTCGATATGGTAGAATATCAATACTGTGTCTGTGACCCTCTGTTCGGGAGGTGGAGGCGGTGGAGGCAGCCCTCAAGATTTTGCTCATCATCTTCTCGCTCGGACTGATCGGTACCGTGCTGCTCCAGAAAGGGAAGAGCGCGGGCCTGTCCGGCGCGATCACGGGCGGCGCGGAGCACCTGTTCGGCCGGCAGAAGGCGCGCGGTCTCGATCTTCTTCTGCAGCGGGTGACGGTCGTGCTCGCAAGCGGGTTCTTCCTGCTGGCGCTGGCGGTTGCCTATTTCATGGACTGAGATGCAGACGATGGAACGGGCGGAAGGGCCCGTTTTTTTATTGCTTGCGGGAATCGGACAAGCCGCGTCACCATGGACGCCGGACGGATTCGCGGGCGGTTTCTCGTGTATACTATATGACATATGGCAGCTGTGCACAGGCCGGCCTGATATGGGGTGAACCTAGCGTTGGTAACGGAACAACAGGTGCTCGATTTCATGCGGGAACAGGCGTACAAGCCGATGACCGTGCAGGAACTGGAGCAGTCGTTCGGTCTTGAAGGATCGGACGAGTTCAAGGCGTTCGTGAAACTGCTCAATCAACTGGAGAACGAGGGGAAAATTTACCGGACGCGCAACAACCGCTACGGCGTGCCGGAGCGGATGAACCTGCTGCGCGGGCGGATTCAGGCGCATCCGAAGGGGTTTGCGTTCCTGATTCCGGACGAGCCGGACCATCCGGACGTCTACATCCACGCGAACGATCTGAAGACCGCGATGAACGGTGACATCGTGCTCGCGCGCGTGACGTCGAAGGGCGGCGCGGACGGCCGGCCGGAGGGCGAGGTCGTGCGCGTCGTGCAGCGGGCGATCACGGAGATCGTCGGCACGTTCGAGAATTACGAGTCGTTCGGCTTCGTCATTCCGGACGACAAAAGGATCAACCGCGACCTGTTCATCCCGCGCGAGGGCATGCGCGGCGCGGTGACGGGGCAGAAGGTCGTCGCCCGCATCGTGACGTATCCGGAGGGCCGCTCGGCCGCGACGGGCGAGATCATCGAGATTCTCGGGCACAAGGACGATCCCGGCGTCGACATCCTCTCGATCATCCGCAAGCACCAGCTGCCGGAACGCTTCCCGGACGACGTGATGGCCGAGGCGGAGGCGGTGCCGGACCGGATCTCGGAGGAGGAGATCGTCGCGCAGGGCCGGCGGGACCTCCGCTCGAAGAAGATCGTCACGATCGACGGCGAGGACGCGAAGGACCTCGACGACGCGGTGTGCGTCGAGCGGCTGCCGAACGGCAACTACCTGCTCGGGGTGCACATCGCGGACGTCGGCTATTATGTGAAGGAAAATTCGGCGCTCGACCGGGAGGCGTACCGCCGCGGCACCAGCGTCTACCTCGTCGACCGCGTCATTCCGATGCTGCCGCACCGGCTGTCGAACGGCATCTGCTCGCTCAACCCGAAGGTCGACCGGCTGACGCTCTCGTGCGAGATGGAGTTCGACGCGGAGACGGTGCGGCTCGTGCGGCATGATATTTTCCCGAGCGTGATCCGGACGACGGAGCGGATGACGTACACGAACGTGCGCAAAATTCTGGTTGACGACGATCCGGAGCTCAAGGAGCGTTACGCCGACCTCGTCGACATGTTCAAGCTGATGGAGGAGCTGGCGCGGAAGCTGCGCGCGAAGCGGATGAAGCGCGGCGCCATCGATTTTGAGCTCGCGGAGGCGAAGATCATCGTCGACGAGAACGGAAAGCCGGTCGACATCGTGAAGCGCGAGCGCTCGATCGCCGAGATGATCATCGAGGAGTTCATGCTCGCGGCGAACGAGACGGTGGCGGAGCATTTCCACTGGCTGAAGGTGCCGTTCCTGTACCGGATTCACGAGGACCCGGACCCGGAGAAGCTGCAGCATTTCATCCGATTCGCGGCGAACTTCGGCTACATCGTGAAGGGCAAGGGCAACAAGGTGCATCCGCGTGCCTTGCAGGATCTGCTCGAGGAGATCCGCGGCACGAAGGAAGAGACGGTCATCTCGACGATGATGCTGCGCTCGATGAAGCAGGCGCGGTACGAGGCGGAGAGCCTCGGGCACTTCGGGCTCGCGGCCGAATTCTACACGCATTTCACGTCGCCGATCCGGCGGTATCCGGACCTGGTCATCCACCGGATCATCCGCGAGGTATTGACAAACGGCGGGACGCTGTCCGCGAAGCGGATCGACGAGCTTGCCGGGAAGCTGCCGGACATCGCGCGGCAGTCGTCCGAGCGCGAGCGCGTCGCGGTCGAGGCGGAGCGGGACACGGAGCAGCTCAAGAAGTGCGAGTACATGCTCGACAAGATCGGCGAGGAGTTTGACGGGATCATCAGCGGCGTGACGAGCTTCGGCATTTTCGTGGAGCTCGGGAACACGGTCGAGGGGATGATCCGGCTCAGCGATCTGACGGACGACTACTATCATTTCCACGAGGAGCACATGGCGCTGATCGGCGAACGGACGGCGCGCGTGTTCCGGATCGGTGACGAGGTGCGCGTCCGCGTCGAGCGCGTGAACATGGACGAGCACCAGATCGACTTTTCCATCGTCGACATGAAGCCCCGGGCGGCGCGGCCGCGCGAGGTCGGCGGACGCAAGGCGGAGCGCGGCGGACGGCGCGCCGTCGAAGCGGGCGGGCGCAAAGGCCGCGCACGCGGCGGAGACGCGGAGCCGGGCGTTATCCGCGTGGACATATGGGGACTGCCGGTGACCGGCCGCTACGTCGACAAATCGGAGGACGAGGACGCCGGCGGATCGGGCGGGAAGCGCCGGAAGAAGCGCGCCGCGGGCTCGGGTACGGGCAGCAAGGGCCGCAAGAAGAAAGCGGCCGCCACGCGGAAGCGGAAGCGGTAGGAGGTCGGTGGGACCGGAGCCGGGAGGCCGTGCCGGCATGTCGGGACGGTCGGGCTCCGGTCTTCGGCTGTTTCGTACAAAAGCGCAATTGCCGGGGTTCGGCGGGTTGATTTTGGCCTTGAATCCCGGAGCGGGACTTGCTAGAATAGTAATCCGACCGAATGGAGCCGCGTGCGGGGGAGGTGGATGGACATGGCGAAGCAGAACGACGGCAAGGTGCTCGTGCAGAACCGGAAGGCATCCCATGACTACTACATCGAGGACACGTACGAGGCGGGCATCGTGCTGACCGGGTGCGAGATCAAGTCGATCCGGCAGGGCAAGGCGAACATCAACGACGCGTTCGCGACGATCCGCAACGGCGAAATGTTCATCCACAACATGCACGTGAGCCCGTTCGAGCAGGGCAACCGTTTCAACCCCGATCCGACCCGGGCGCGGAAGCTGCTCCTGCACAAGGCGGAGATCCACAAGCTGCTCGGGCTCGTGAAGCAGGAAGGGTACACGCTGGTGCCGCTGAAGATCTACACGCGCAACGGGTACGCGAAGCTGCTCCTCGGCCTCGCAAAGGGCAAGAAGCAGTACGACAAGCGCGAGGCCGCGGCGAAGCGCGATGCCCAGCGGGACATCCAGCGGGCGCTCCGGGAGAAGCAGAAGATCGCGCGGTGATTGGCACATCGGCCCGATATTCCCGGCAGATGCCTGCAACCTTCGGGGCGTTGTTGCGGTATAATGATGGTGGCAGCGGAACAATCGATCCGTGTTCGGTTGAACCGGCCGGTCCGCGACGCCTGATATCCGAACGCGGGGGCGTTTTTGGATTCGACGGGGATAGTTCGAGCACGGGTGGCGGGTAGCGGGGACGCGTCCGCTTCAACAACGCTAAGGCCAAATAAATGGCAAACAACAAGCTCAATACGCGGTAGCAGCGTAAGAAACTGCACGCGTGCTTCTGCCCGGCATCGCCCACGTGCCGGGACAGGGGCTCAACCGAGTGGGCTACGCCGCCTAGTCTCCGCCTGGGGCTAGCGGAAGAAGACAATCAGGCTGGCCCGGTCGAAAGCCGGTTACGGGGCGTTCTCCGGGCGAGATGAGTACCGTGACTACACCCGTAGAAGCCTGTGCGGCGTTATCTTCGGACAGGGGTTCGAATCCCCTCGCCTCCACCATATGCAAATCCCCGACCGC
Organism: Thermobacillus sp. ZCTH02-B1; assembly: GCF_002159085.1. Lineage (GTDB taxonomy): Bacteria > Bacillota > Bacilli > Paenibacillales > Paenibacillaceae > Thermobacillus. Next base: position 4,453 of record NZ_LZRU01000034.1, on the reverse strand, counting down.
ATGAGGTTGGGGATTTTTGCTGTTCATATATAATAAGAAAGGACATGCGTCGAACACGCATGTCCTTTTTCGCACCGATGCGCTTTTCCGGCCGGTCACGACGCCAGCCCTTCCACCCAGGCGTCCACTTTGTCTCCGTTTGCTTCGATCCACTTCCGGGCGGCTTCTTCCGGATCCATGCCTTCCTGGATGTCGACCATCACCTGCGCCATGTCGTCCGGCGTCCAGTAGAACCGGTCCAGGAACTGGTACGCATCGGGATGGTCCTGTTCAAGCCCTTTGCGGACGATCGTGTGAATCCGTTCGTCGCCGCCATAGATGCCCAGCGGATCCTCGAGATATTTCAGCTCCATCTTGGCGAACTTCCAGTGCGGCGTCCAGCCGGTGACGATGATCGGCCGCTCTTCCTGATACGCCTTCAGCAATTCGGAGGCCATCGCGGCGGACGAACTTTCCACCAGCGTCCAGTCCGTCAGGCCGTACGCATCCATCGCCGCTTCCGTCGTCATCATCACCCCGGCTCCGGGTTCGATGCCGATGATCTGGCGGCCCACCGCGTCGGCGTATTCCGGTTTTTTCAAATCTTCGATGGACTGGGCGTCCCAATAGGCGGGAACGACCAGGCCGATTTTGGTGCCTTCCATATTGGGACCGAGATCGACAAACTGCCCTTCAAACGATTCATAGTAACTCTGGTGCGTCGTCGGCAGCCAGGCGGCCACCATGGCGTCCGCGCTGCCGTCCGAGACGCCGGCCCACATCGGACCTGCGTCCACCTGCATCATTTCCACCTGGTAACCCAGCCTGTCTTCCAGCACCCGTTTCACCACGTGCGTGCTCGCGATTTCCGAATCCCAAGCCACGTAGGCCAGCGTGATCTTCTTTTCCTCTCCCTTTGAACAACCGACGGTGACCAGAAGGGCCGCGGCGGCGGCCAGCATCAGTACCTTTCGGGTCAAACGGGCGAACGTCATTCCGCTACACCTTCCTTTTCGTTTTCAAAATGTTTTGCGTCAGGCGGTCGAGCATAATGGCCAGGATGACAATGGCCAGGCCGGCCTCAAACCCCTCGCCGATCTTCACCTGCGTCACCGCCTTGTACACCACCGCGCCGACACCCTGCGCCCCGATCATCGAGGCGAACACCACCATGGACAGCGACAGCATGATCGTCTGGTTGATGCCGGCCAGGATCGTCGGCAGCGCAAGCGGGAGCTGCAGCTTCACAAGCTTCTGCAGCGACGTGGAACCGAACGCGCTGGCGGCTTCCATCAATTCTCCCGGCACCTGGCGGATGCCGAGATTGGTCAGCCGAATGGTCGGGGGGATGGCGAAAATGACGGAAGCGATGACACCGGGCACCACCCCAAGGGAAAAGAACGTGACGGCCGGAATCAGATAGACGAAAGCGGGCATCGTCTGCATGAAATCGAGAATCGGCGTGACGATGTTTTGCACCGCATTGCTGCGCGAGCAGAGAATGCCGATCGGGACGCCGAGCAGCACCGAGATCAGGGCGGCGGTGACGACCATGGCCAGCGTCTTCATCGTCGGGTCCCAATAGCCCAGATTGAGGATGAGACCAAGTCCGAGCAGGGTGAACACGGCGAATTTCCAACGGCCGAGCCACCAGGCCAGAGCGGCAAACAGCACCATCCACAACCAGGCCGGTCCGGACAGCAGCACCCATTCGAAAAAGCCCACCAGGCCGCCGATGACCGATTTGATGCCGTCAAACAGCGGACCGAAAGAGGCGTCCAGCCAGTCCGTTCCCCGCTCGATCCATTCTCCCAGCGGAATTTTCGGTACGGTCACGGCCCGTCCCCCTCCTTTTCACGGGTGCCCGCCAAGGCGGCCAGTACGCTGCCGCGAATGACGATCCCGAGCAGCTTGCCGCCGTCGTCCGTCACCGCGAGCGGAATCCGGACGTTGCTGACCTTCTCGAACAGTTCGTTGAGCAGTGTATCCGGTCTCACCGTTTCCACGTTCCGGTCGATGATTTCGTCCAGCGGACGGCCTTCGCCGGCCGCTTGCGAGGCCTTCTCCGCCGTTACCGCGCCGATCAGCCGCTTGTTTTTGTCCACGACATAAATGTTGGAAATGCCCCGTTCCCGCATGAGCTGCAACGCCACGCGGGGGCCCCGTTCCGGTGTGATCATTTCCGGACGGATCATGACGTGGGCGGCGGTCAGTACCTTGGACAGGTCGACGTCGGCCACAAATCGCTTCACATAATCGTTGGCCGGCCGGGTCAAAATCTCCTCAGGCGTGCCGATCTGCTCGATGGCGCCGTCTCGCATCAGCGCGATGCGGTCTCCGATGCGCAGCGCCTCGTCCAGATCGTGGGTGATGAACACGATGGTTTTCTGCATTTTCGATTGCAGATCCAACAGTTCATCCTGCATTTCCCGACGGATCAGCGGGTCGAGGGCGCTGAACGCCTCGTCCATCAACAACACGTCGGGATCGACGGCCAGCGCGCGGGCAATGCCGACGCGTTGCTGCATGCCGCCGCTCAGCTCATGGGGCATCCGGTCCGCCCAGTCGGCCAGTCCGACCATTTCGAGCGCCTGGCGCGCCCGTTCGCGCCGCTCTTTTTTGGGAACGCCCTGCACTTCCAGGCCGTACTCCACGTTCTCCGCCACGGTCCGATGGGGGAACAGGGCAAACCGTTGGAACACCATGCTGATCGTCTTGCGGCGCAGCGTCAGCAATTGCCGCTTGTCCATCCGCATGATGTCCCGGCCGTGAATCAGCACTTCTCCATCCGTCGGCTCGATCAGCCGATTGAGGAGGCGAACCAACGTCGATTTGCCGCTGCCGGACAATCCCATGATGACAAAGATCTCGCCTTCTCCGATGGACAGGCTGACCCGATTGACGGCGACGGTCATCCCGGTTTCCCGCAAAATGCGCTCCTTGGACCAGCCCTGTTGGAGCAGCGCCAACGCGCGTTGCGGGTCCCTGCCGAAGATTTTGGTTGCGTTTCTCGTTTCGATGACCGGCTTTACCGACATGCTTGCACCTCCTTTTGCGAAAAAATAGCCGGGCCAATGCGCTTTTTTAGTTTAACGTTGTTCAAAAAAACGGGTCAAAAGATTGTGGCGTTCATAATTTATGTACAGTTTTAACTTTACAAACTTATCGTAACGTATACTCTGATATCCTCAGTTTTTCGTCCGGATCATTTTCTTTACATTGGTTTTTTCGTTGTTTACAATGAGACTTACTATTTCGATTGTCCGCAAACTTGGAGGCCATTCGCGAATGATCTCTCATGAAGGACTGTCCGACCAGCAGAAAGCCAGGATCGAGAAGGCCCGCCACCGCGTCATCGATTCCATCGGAAAAAACATGAATCTGTACGGCATCACCCTGTCCGTCGGGCATCTGTACGGCCATATCTATTTCAAGGAGCATCCCGTCTCCCTCGACGAGATGGCGGCCGAAATGGGCATGAGCAAAACGAGCGTCAGCACGGGGATGCGCATGCTGACCGATCTGAAAATGGTGAACAAGGTTTGGAGCAAGGGATCCAGGAAAGATCTCTACGAGGTGGAGATGGACTGGCACCAGACGTTCGCCGATTACTTCGCCATCAAATGGCGGAAATCCATCGAGCAGAACGTCCAGGCCCTCACCCGGTCGCTGGCGGAACTGAAAGAGATGCTGACGGAAGACGGAGATAACGAAACCCTGGTGCGCGTGGTGAGCACCGACATCCGCAAGATCCAAAGCGCGCTTGCCTACTATCGATGGCTGACCCGTCTCATCGACGCGCTGGAAACGGGGGAAATTTTCAAGTACATCCCGAAAGAGGCGGAATCGGAAGATACGAAGTGAAGCCGGAAAAACCCGTAATGGCCCGTTCGTTCAGCCGTTTCATCCGGCTGGTGTCCCGGAGAGCCGTGCGGGTTTTTCCATGGCGGTCAACCGGGTTCTCCCGATGTTCCGGCGGTCTGGATGATCATGAGGCAGTATCCCCTGTCGAATGAACGACAGAGTGTTGTATGACATGAACAACCAAAATATTAATCCTAAATTTCGAAAGCCCATTGTTTCGGTAAAATCACGAGATGTTAGCGCATAACACCCTGTAAATAACAGGGAAGTTCCCAGCCAGACAACTCCCCGTCAGCGTTGAAAGGTATTCCTCCCCCCTCCCCCACCGCAAGGGGCTTTTGGTTTTCCATGTAAAATTGTGGGAATCTCTAACCTGACATGGTCGCCAGCCGCGCTTCGATTCGCTTCCACGCATGGCGGTATGGAAAGTCGTGAGCCAGTTTCAGGATGAGCTTCCTGCTGTGCCGAACGATCGTCGCCGCCCAATGGAAGAACTCCAGCCGAAACCTGGCGATCGTATAGCCCCAATGAACGGGTTCGCAATAGTCCCGCTTGAACCGCTCATAGAGGTTGTAAGCCAGCATTTTGATCAGCAAATCCAGCTCGTTGG
>NZ_LZRU01000033.1 GCF_002159085.1 Thermobacillus sp. ZCTH02-B1 | reverse complement strand
CTCCGTCAGCATTCGGAAGTTGCTAAGGGACGTTATACGACCGACCAAAGGATACGTTAACGGGATGATCCGGTTGCTTAGGGGGCCGTGGCAGAGTAGCACAACGGGCATGGCATTGAAAGGGCTTGGAGGATACTAATACCAGAAAAATGAATCGCCAATCCCATAAGGAAGAAGATCAAAAGCGCTTACAAGGGAAAGGTTCTTTTCAAGTTCGCATCCAGGAATCCAAAAAAGGTGCCTACACTAGCTTGACTCAGACGGGGCGGGGAGAAGGGCTGAATTTGGAACCGGCCCGTCCGCATGTTACTATAGGGGTTGGACTTTTTCGGGAAGCGGGGGACCGTCGTGAACGGCAAGTTGGTTGTAGCCGCCATCATGCTCTTTACGGTTTTTATCGGATTCGGCATCATCATCCCCGTGTTGCCGCAGACGGTGGCGGTCGTCGACCGGGAATCGGCCGAATGGCATACCGGGTTGATGCTGTCGCTGTATTCGCTTGTTTCCTTTGTCATGTCTCCGTTCTGGGGGAACCTGTCGGATCGTATCGGCCGCCGCCCCGTCATCATGACCGGCGTGCTCGGCTTTTGCGTCAGCTTTCTGTTGTTCGGGCTGGCGGGGGACCGGCTGTGGATGATGTACGCTTCAAGGCTCCTCGGCGGGCTGTTTTCCGGCGCCGTCACCGCTTCCATCGTCGCCTACGTGGCGGACATTACAACTGAAGCGGAGCGGACGCGGGGAATGGCCGTCGTCGGCATGAGCATCGGCCTCGGTTTCACGTTCGGGCCGTTTGTCGGCGGCGTGCTGAGCGAAGCGTCGCTTTCCGCGCCGTTTTTCGCTGCGGCCGGGCTGTCGCTGCTGACGTTCGCGCTGGGATGGGCCCGGTTGCCCGAATCGCTGCCGCCCGAACGGAGAGGAACGGCGGGGCGCGAGGCGAGGACGTCCCGTTGGGACGCCTTCCGCGGGTCGCTTAAATATTTGTATGTGCTCGCCTTTTTCGTCACGTTTTCCCTGGCGATTCTGGAGGCGACGCTGCAGCTGTACGGCATGGAACGTTTTGCCGTCACGCCGCTCAACGTCGGGCTCATGTTCTTCTTCTGCGGCCTGGTCGGCGCGCTTGTGCAGGGCGGTTTCGTGCGGCGCAAGATCAGGCACGGCCAGGAAGGCATGTACATCGGCATCGGCCTTGTGCTTTCCGCCGCGGGATTTTTCCTGCTGCTGGCTGCCGACAGCTGGCTGGCGGCCACGGTGAGCCTGTGCATCTTCGGCGTCGGCAACGCGATCGCACGCCCGTGCGTGACGTCGCTCATCACCCAGAAAACGACGGTGGGACAGGGCGCGGCATCCGGGCTCAGCTCCGCGATGGACAGTCTGGGCCGCATCGTCGGGCCGCTGCTCGGCGCGGCGCTGCTCTGGACCGCGGACTGGCTGCCGTTCGCCGCTTCCGGCGTTCTGTCGCTGGCCGCGCTCGGTTTGCTGTACCGGTTCCGCCGGCTCGACAAGGCGGTGACGGCATCGGCCTGACCTCCGTCCCGGCTGCAGGCGGAGCGACCCGCCGGTCTGCGGGAACGCGGCCGGATGCCGGTCACGGCCCGGGCGCCTCTTCTTTCGGCTCCGGCTGCAATCCTTTCAGGAGGAAGCGTATCGTCGCTTCCTTTTCTTTTTCGTCGTCCCAGCCTTCGGGCTGCAAGAAAAAGCGGGTGATCAGATAGCCGAACAGCGTCGAAGCAGCTAGCCGGATCACGGTGAGAGAAGGCCAGGCGACAATTTCTCCCTTGTCCTGGTACCGCTCCACGATCCGGATGAACCGTTCCAGCACGCGGGGCGCGACCCGGTTGAGAAACTGTTCCCGCAGATCCGGGTGGAACGGCACCTCCTGCAGCAAGATCCGGATCACGGGCAGGTTCTTCTGGGCGAAGGCGATCCGGTTGTCCAGCAACGTACGCAGGAATTCTTCCGTATTCGCATATTCTTTTTCGAGCACCGGAACAAAATCGCGCAGCACGAACGGTTCGATCAGATGGGCCACGAACGGGGCGACGATGGAAAACAGCAAATCCTTTTTGGACTTGTAGTGCCGGAAAATCGTCCCTTCGGCCACCCCCGCCCGCTGCGCGATCTCGCTCGTCGACGCGGCGGCGTAGCCTTTTTCCGCAAACACTTCCATGGCCGCCCGGAGAATGCGGGCCTGTTTCTCCGTGCGTGCTCCTCTTTCGTACTGGCGCGCCAGTTCCTCCAGCCATTCCTTCCATGCGTCCGTCAACGGCGTCGCCTCCTTTTGGGCTTTGGGGCTTTGGTTCCTGCCTCTTTATATAACCGAAAAAGAGCCTGACCGAAACCCCCGGTCCGGAACGTCGGGGCCGGAACCGCCGGGCCGGCTCCCGAAGTTTGCGGACCGGAGGGTTTCCGCAGGCCCGAGGCAAACGGAGGAGGGGATGCGCCGGTCGGTCAGATGGCGCGGTGCTTGCGCAGCGCGAGCACGTTCAGAAGAGCGAAGGCGAGCGAGAATCCGACCAGCACGGCGACGTCCGCCGCGATGTCGCCCCACCCGGCGCCGCGCAGCATGATGGCCTGCATCGCTTTCGCCCCGTAATAGAGCGGCAGGGCGTGCCCGACCGTCTGCAGCCATTCCGGCATCGTCTCCAGGTCGATCAGCCCGCAGAAAAAGACCTGCGGAACGACGACCAGCGGGATGAATTGAAAAACCTGGAATTCGTTGTTTGCGAACGCGGACATGAGCGTGCCCAGCGTCAACGCGGACAGCACGATGAACAGGTTTGCCAGCAGCACGAGACCGAACGACCCTTCGAGGGCGATGCCCAGCACCCGTGTGGCAAACCAGACGACGATCGTGGCCTGGATCGCCGTGAACAGGCCGAACCCGAGCAGGTAACCGGCTACCACTTCCCAGCGCCTGAGCGGCGTGGCGAGCAGCCGCTGCAGCGTTCCCGAGGTGCGTTCCCGCAAGAACGACACCCCGGCGACGATGAACACGAAGAAGAACGAGAAAAAGCCGACGAGCATGGAACCGTAAAAATCGAACAGATCGCGGTTTTCCGAACCGTGCAGATAGGCGATGACGGGCTCGACGGTCCGGCCGCCCGGCACCAGCGTCCGCATCGCTTGCTGCAGCGTCCGCATCACCGCGGCGTTGCGGGTCGGGCTGCTGCCTTCCAGCGTGACGCGCGGCCGGCCGTTTTCCAGCGCCACCACCGCGTCCAGCTCAAGGTCTTCCAGATCGCGCATGGCCGCCGCGACGTCGTCGTAGACGGTCACTTCCGCGCCGGTTTCCGCCAACGTTTCCGCCATGGCCGTGGGAGCGCCGGCCACGCCGATCCGGGGCGCGATGTCGTCCACGTCCAGCACCAGCTTGACCAGCGTGAGCACGAGAAGCGGGGCAACCAGCATCAGCGCCAGCGTCCGCTTGTCTTTCCAGAACTGCCGGATGATGCGCAAGGCCAACGCACGGATTCTCATGACGCGGCACCTCCGAAATGCAGAAACGCTTCCTCCATGGATTGTCCGCCCGCGGCCCGTTTCAGTTCGTCCGGCGTGCCGCAGGCGATGATCCCGCCGTTCCGGATCATGGCAAGCCGGTCGCATTTTTCCGCCTCGTCCATGACGTGCGTCGTGACGAGCACGGTGACGCCCCGGGCGGAGAGCCGGCGAAGCTCTTCCCAGATGGACGCCCGCAGCTCGGGGTCGATGCCCACGGTCGGCTCGTCAAGCACGAGCACCTCCGGCTCGTGCACAAGCGCGATCGCCAGCGAGAGCCGGCGCTTCATCCCGCCGGAATACTGGTGGACGGGCTTGTTCAGGTCGTCCCGCAGGCGGAGAAGTTCCGCCAGTCCGGCGATGCGCCGTTTGAGCGCGGCGCCGCGCATGCCGTAGAGCGAAGCGAAAAACGTCAGGTTTTCCCTGGCGGTCAGCTCGTTGTACAGCGCGTCGGATTGCGCCATGTAGCCGATGCGGCCGAACATGTCCAGGCGGGGCATGGGCACCCCGAGCAGGCGGATTTCGCCGCGGTTCGGCAGGTCGAGACCGCAGATGAGCCGGACCAGCGTCGTTTTGCCGGCGCCCGACGGGCCGAGCAGGCCGAAAATTTCCCCGAGGCGCACGGCCAAGTCGACGTTTTCAAGCACCACCCGCTTGCCGAAGACGCGGGTCACGCTGCGGACGGAGATGCAAATGTCGTGATCCGGCGGAGAAACCGTCGTGTGGGCGGGCGCGGACATGGGAGTCACTCCTTTTTTGATAGTGAGTGATTACTCACTTTCATTTTGCTGTCGATCGTTCCCATTGTCAAGAGTGAGGCCTCACTCATTTTTACGGCAAAAGGTTTGCGGAAATTCCGGCGCCTCAACGGGATCCCGTGCCGGTCGGCGCGCTGTCCGTCGCCGGGCAGCAGCTTCCCGTCATCGTCGAGAGCCGGTTTTCGCGCCGGCGTCCGCCGCCGATGTGGAGCGATCGCCGTCCTGACGGACCCCTAGACTGCAGCCGGTGACACGATTCGCCCGCTGGGTCAGGGAAGAACAACCGACCGTCTTCTATCATATGGACGGCAAGGACTACATCCGCGTCACGGCCGCGGTCAAACCCCGCCAACTGTCCGTCGTCGGCGGCGAAATCCGCAAGGCCATGAACGAACCCGAGCTTCCGGAAGGCGTGCAGCTGTACGTCGGCGGCGCTTCCGCGGAGCTGTTGCAGGATTTCGCCGACCTGGGCATGATCGCCCTCATTTCGATGCTGTCGCCGGTGTTTGGCCGGACGGAATCCGGTTGCACGTCTCGCAAGGCCCCGCCGTCATCGTCATCGGCGGCCTCACCGTGGCCACGGCGCTCGCCCTGATCATCATGCCGTGCGTGTATGAATGGCTTTATTTCCGCCGGTCAGCCAAACCAAGAAAAGCCGGCGTTCAGGGCGAACTGACGGCGTAATCCGCTCCGCTGAAGAAACGCCCCGCTCCATGCCGGAAGCGGGGCGTTTCGCGTTGCGGACCCGGAACGCCTCACAGGGCGCAGCGTTCAATCTCGAAGCCGAGGTCTTCGATCATCTGGTGATCGGCGGTCACGTCCTGCCCGGGCGTCGTCAGGTAGTCGCCCACAAAGATCGAGTTGGCCGCATACAGGGCGAGCGGCTGCAGGGACCGCAGGCTGATCTCCCGTCCGCCGGCCACTCGGATTTCTTTCGCCGGCAGGAGGAAGCGGAACAGCGCCAGCACCTTCAGCGCCTTCAGCGGCGGCGTCAGGCCGGCGCCTGCGAGCGGCGTGCCGGGGATCGGGTGCAGGAAGTTGACCGGCACCGAATCGACGTCCAGCTCGCGCAACGCCATGGCCATCTCGACGATTTCCTCGTCGGTTTCGCCCATGCCGATGATCACGCCCGAGCAGGGGGAGATGCCGGCCCGCCTGACGGCTTCGATCGTGGCCACCCGCTGGTCGTACGTGTGGGTGGACGCAATGGCAGGGTAGCGGCCCCGGCTCGTGTTCAGGTTATGGTTGTAGCGGTGGACGCCGGCTTCCGCCAGCCGTTTCGCCTGTTCCTCGTCCAGCAGGCCGAGGCAGGCGCAGATCTTGAGCGGCATCGTGGCGCGGATTTCGCGCACGGCTTCGGCCACCTGCGCCAGCTCCCGGTCGGTGGGCCGCCTGCCCGACGCGACGATGCAGTAGGTGCCGGCCTTTCGGGCCATCGCTTCCCGGGCGCCGGCCAGAATCGTCTCCTTGTCCAGAAGGGCATACCTGGGCACCGGGGCCGACGACACGGACGACTGGGCGCAATAGCCGCAATCTTCCGGGCAGAGACCGCTTTTGGCGTTGATGATCATGTTCAGCTTGACCCTGGTGCCGAAATGGTGGCGGCGCACCCGAAAAGCCGCGTTCAGGAGCGCGAGCACCTCCCCGTCATCCGCTTGCAGCACCGCCAGGCTTTCTTCCGCGGACAGGCACCGGCCGGCCAACGCCTTGTCCGCCAGCGCGTTCCAGTCCATGGCCGTTTTTGCGTGCATCCGGTTCTCCTCCTTGCCTGTGGGGTAGGGTTCGCAAAATGTTAACCTTTCTCAGACCGTCTAGTTAACAATAACAAAACGCGCAGCCATCTGTAAAGAAAGAAAAAAGGCCGGGGCCGGAAAATGTCCAGGGTTAGAGTAAAATTTGCGTGGGGGTAAAGTCTGGAAAAAGCGAACATAGAAAAAGAGCTTCTCCCTTGGTAATGTGAATTTGCCACAAAACACATACCAAGAGGAGGAAGCTCCTGTGCAGCACTTTACCACAATCATTCCCTCAATGAAAGAGCTTGAGCAGTGGATGTTGCGGGAGATGCAGGAAGCGTTCGCCAGCGCGATGAAGACAGCGCTGGAGATGTTGGATCAGATCATCCTTGAGCAAAGGGATCGCCAGCGTTTTCGCGTCAAGGCGGAACGGGAAACCAGCGTCAACA
>NZ_LZRU01000032.1 GCF_002159085.1 Thermobacillus sp. ZCTH02-B1 | reverse complement strand
GCGGCGACGATCGTTCGGCACAGCCGGAAGCTCATCCTGAAACTGGCTCACGACTTTCCATACCGCCATGCGTGGAAGCGAATCGAAGCGCGGCTGGCGACCATGTCAGGTTAGAGATTCCCACAATTTTACATGGAAAACCAAAAGCCCCTTGCGGTGGGGGAGGGGGGAGGAATACCTTTCAACGCTGACGGGGAGTTGTCTGGCTGGGAACTTCCCTGTTATTTACAGGGTGTTATGCGCTAACATCTCGTGATTTTACCGAAACAATGGGCTTTCGAAATTTAGGATAAAAAAATATGCTCAAGAAGGCAGCCATAGACGCAAAAGTTCAGGGAGCCGAGCGGAAAAAGTCCGCTTGACTCCCTGTTCATTTAAAATCCTGACTGGAAAACCGCCTGTATTGAGGCAGTTGCTGCAGAGCCGGTTGTCCCGTCGGGATTTGCTGAGAGAGATCGGTTCCGTCGCCCGGTTGACGAAGGAACACTTCGCGCGGGAGTCTGAGATTGAGGAAAAATACGCGCGCGATTACGAACGCAATGGGTTGAAAAATCTGGTGTTGAGGAACAAGCCGCCGAAAAAAGTGAGGCCGGGTCGGCCGATCTGTCTGCCGTGGTGCGGGCCGGTTTTGCCCGTACGGGCGATTAACAGTCTGCGGGACCGTTAACGGTCGCTCGAACGGGGTGAAGAGGCAAGTTAACGGTCCACGGAACCGTAAAGTGCGCGTTCGGCGGGGCTTGCCCCGCCCGATTGGGGTGGATAACGGTTCGCGGGACCGTTAACGGTCGCTCGAACGGGGTGAAGAGGCAAGTTAACGGTCCGCGGGACCGTTAAGTGCGTGTCCGGCGGTACTATACGCGGGTTCGGGCCCCGCCCGACCGGGTCGGATCAAGGTCCGCGGTTGTCCATGGACCGGATCAGTCCGGATGCCGGATGAAGCCGGACGCTTTCAGGGCGGCGGCGACGTTCGCCACCCGCCGGCCCAGCCGCCTGGCCATCAGCAGTTCTCGCGGATCGGGGGTGAGCGAGCTGTCCGGCCCCGCCAGGGTGGACGCCCCGTACGGCGAACAGCCGATGGCCTCGCCCGTGAGATATTCGGGATTTTCCGTGTAGGGCAGGCCGACCATGATCATGCCGAAATGAAAGAGGGGCACCATCGACGTGAGCAGCGTCGCCTCGTGGCCCGTATGGATGGAGCCGGCGCTCGTGAAGAATCCGGCCGGCTTCCCTTCCAGCGCTCCCTGCGAGCACAATTCGCCGGCGAACTCGAGAAACAGCTTCACCTGGGACGGCATCATGCCGTAATACGTGGGGAACCCCCAGAGGATCCCGTCCGCCCGGCGCAGGTCGTCGTTGGTGGCAATGGGAATGTCCTTCTGCCATTCGAGCGCGGTTTCATACATTTTGAAGCGCGCTTCCGGCTTGAACCGCTCATCGAGCCCCGAAGGAAAGGGGCCGGACCGGCCCCGTTTGTCCAGATACACCCTGCGGTTCTTCTCGGATTCCATCTCCGGAATGCGCACGACGCGCACCCGGCATCCCGCTTCCGACGCCCCTTCCGCCGCGGCCTGCGCCATCCGGAAGACGTGGCCGTACGCGCTGTAGTAGATGACCAGGATATGGGCGGGCGTCATCCGGCCTTCTCCTCCCGGTTGATCCAGACCGGCAGGGAGGCGGCCTCGTCCCAGTATCGCTGCAGCGCGGCCTCGCTCCAGCCGGCGGGGGGCGCGGCGATTCGCAGCCACCGGTCTCCGCGGTACACCCAGCGGCGCTCCGGCAGCAGGGTCAGGAGCATCTCCGGCGAGTCGGCGTCGAAGATGACGAAATCCGCCCGGCATCCCGCCCGCACGCCGTAATCGGCCAGCCCGAGAATGCCGGCCGGGACGACCGTGATCATGCGAAGCAGCTTCCGCATGTCGGACGGGCTGCCCAGGTGTGCCGCATAGGCGGCAATCAGCGCGATCAGGAGCAGATCCCCCCGCCCGAAGGGATGGAACGGGTCGTGGATGTTGTCGGACGCGACGGCGATGGGGACGCTCGCCGCGGCGATGTCCCGGATGCGCGTCACGCCGCGCCGGACCGGATAGCGGTCATGCCTTCCCTGCAGATACAGGTTGGCGCCGGGCAGCGATACCGCCTTCAGGCCGGCCTCCGCCATGAGCCGGATGATCGGTTCCGCTTCCTCGTCGCTCATGGCGGCGAGCGAGCACAGGTGGCCGACCGTCACCCGGCCGGAGAAGCCCAGCTCCATTGTCCGCCGGGCGATGTGCACGACCGTGCGGACGGCGGGATCGTCGCTTTCGTCCGTATGGAAATCGACCGGGCAGCCCGTGCGCTCGGCCAGCCGGAAGATCCGGTCGATTCCCGTGTTCGGATCGTCCGACAGGTGGGGCGCCGCGCCGATGCCGTCGACGCCCATCCGGATCGTTTCTTCCGCCAGTTCCATCGTGCCGGGGGTGATGTGGTTCTGGGGAATCAGCGGGAACAGCTGGATCGTCACGTAGGGTTTCAGGGCTTCCTTCACTTCCAGCGCCGCCTCCACCGTGCGCATGGCGACGTCCCGGCCCTTCTCCACATGGAAGTCCAGGTGCGTGCGAATCGCCGACGTGCCGTAGGACACGGCGAGGAGCGCCGCCCGCAGCATCCGCTGTCGGATCGTGTCCTTCGAAAAGGACGGGCAGGCTTCCGCATAGTTGTGGACGGCCTCCTCCAGGGTGCCGGATGCGTTGCCGACGTAGGGAAGGGAGAACGATTTGTCCAAATGCATGTGGGCGTCGACGAGCCCGGGCAACAGGATTTTCCCGCCCGCATCGAACCGGACGGGCGGTTCCGGCATCCGCCCGTCCCAGGCATCCAGCGGAACCGCACCGGGGGGATGGACAAACCCGCTTTGCGGGATGACGGCCGACCATTTCCCGTTTTCCGCCTCGAGGGTGTACAGCCCTCCGCCGCCGTCCCCGTCCAGCAGCGGAACGCGGACATTGTACAGCACCATCTTGCTCACCGGGATCCCTTCCTTCCTTAGAAAATATAAATCCCTGCAACGGGTGGACCGAATCCGGATGGCGACCGGCTGATGCCGCTTCATCGGGCCGGGAGGAATTCGTTGGTGAACGCCTTGGTCACATCCGGGTCCTCTTTCAGCATGCCGATCTCCAGCATCTGGTCCGCCAGCGTCCGCCAGCGTTCTTCCGTCATGATGCCGACGCCGCCTTCCGCCGCGTCTCCGCCGTAGACGAGGTCCATCTGGGCTTTCGCCCCGTATTCCATCGCTTCCAGCGTCAGATCCGGATTGTATTCCCGGAGGAACGGATGGATCTCTTCGTAATGATCCTTGTAGTAATCCCAGCCTTTGACGGACGCCTCGATGAACGCCCGGACCAGGTCCGGCCGCTCCCGGATCATCCTTTCCGTGGTGAACAGGACGTTGGCGTACGGGTCGTATCCGGCGTCGGCGTGCAGCAGCATGCCCGTCTCGATGCCCTGCTGTTTCAGCGAGAAAGGTTCCGACGTAATGTACCCCTGCGTGACCGACGCCGGATCGCTGATGAAGCCGGCCAGCGACCCGGTATAGCTTCGTTCCTCGACCTTGAGGTCGTATTTCTTTTTCAGATATTCCCAATAGGCCGCGCCCGGCGCCACGAATACGGTCCGGCCGTTCAGGTCGGGGAAGTCCCGGATGTCCTGGTCGGCGTGGTAGATCAACCCTTGCGGATTTTTCTGGAAGGTGGCGGCGATCGCGACGATCGGAATGCCCTGCTCGCGGGCGAGCAGGAGGCTGTCGGCCTGGGTCATGCCGAATTCGGCGTTGCCGGAGCCGACGATCTGCGTTGCGGATACCTGCGGACCGCCGGGCAGGATCGTCATGTCGAGACCGGCTTCCTCGTAAAATCCTTTCATCAGCGCGGCATACTGGCCTCCGTGTTCGGGTTCGGCAAACCAGTTCGTCACCTGGGTGACCTTGACCAGCTCCCGCTGCCCGGCGGATTCGCCTTCCGTATCGGCCGCCTCCGTCTCTTTCTTCTCTCCGCCGGACGCCGTCCCGGTATCGGCCGGCGCCGGCGTCGGCGTCGGCCGCCCGCCGTTGCCGCCGCAGGCGGATGCCAGGGCGACGATCCCGATCAGGCAGAGGAAGGCCGCCGTCTGCCGGATGAACGCCGATCCGATTCGCTCCCCTCGTGCGCCCCGCTCCTTCGCTCTCTCCATACTCCCACCTCCGTCATGGTTGCGCCTGCCCATGGATGCATGGACGTTTTCTTTGTTTGCACCCATTTTAAGAGAGTGCCATGATGGTGTTAAGATTGATTACACAAACCTATAAGCAAAAACAAACGCAGGCGGGAATTTTGTGCCGATCCACAAAAGGCGGGGAGGATGCGTCAGGTTTTGTTTTTCATTTTTGAGGAAGCTTTTGGGGAAGCCTTCGGGGACGGACGGATGGCATAACCGGGAGGGGGTCATCGGGAATGGCGCTGCGGCCGGGCCGCGGTGACGAGGCGGACGCCGGTTGGATTGCCGGGGCGGCCCGGGCCGAAGGATGGCTCATTGGGAGGACGCATTTGCAGGCGCCAGGGTGCGGAAACCGGAACGGGGTTTCCGGTTGTCAGCCGGCCCGGCGGGACTCGGCCGCCAGTCCGGCGGCGGCGGCCAGGTAGATGACCGCCATCGCGAAGGGCAGCGCCGAGAACGCGAGCCGGTCGAAGACGTAGCCGAGGAAAAACGACGCGGCCGCCATCGCGAACGGGAGGAACAGGTACGTTCTGCTCCGGTAGATCCATGTATAGGGAAGAAAATGCGATCCCGCCAGCAGCCCGATCGCGAACGGAACCAGTTCGGGCCGCTCCAGGTAGATGACGATCCACAGGGGCAGGAAGAACGCCTGGATGCCGCCGACGATGCCGCCCAGCGCGCCGAGCGGATTTTTCGACGTAAGGTCGGCCTTGAGCAGCCTGCCGAGCAGAAGCCCGAGCGGAAAAATGCCGCCGACCCCGAGCAGATAGCAAAGCGCGAGCGTCTGGCCTTCGAGGAAGAAACCGAGCGTCCCCATCGCCAGCCAGTACAGGGCGCCCGCGATGAAGACGGGGTAGCCTTTCCGGGCGCTTCGGATCAGATCGTCCTTCAGTTCGTCCAGCGTCATGTTCCGATAATGCATAGAATGTCTCCTTCTCGGGAAAGTCGCTTGTCGGTTCTCGGTCGGCCGGAATCGGCGTTTCCGCGGCGGCGCCATCCGAGGCGCACGCAGTCGATCGTAGCACAACCGGAACGGGTTTGCCAGCGGAAATCGCGCGGGACGGAACGACGGGAGGATGGCCGGGAGAAAGCGGTGCGGCCGGACGGCTTTATTCGGCTTACGGTGGGGAATGTGCAGTTATTTGACATCCGGTGGCAGTTGTCCGGCGGGTCGGACGAGCAAAAAATACGAACGTTCGTGATTTGACGACATAAAATGTTCGTCTTTTCGGTTGACATTCGCCCCCCGCCGCTGGTACACTGATGGTGGCTGAATATTTTGTCAACCATAAGATTCGACGCTCGTATAAGTCCGGGAATATGGCCCGGACGTCTCTACCCGGGAACCGTAAATTTCCGGACTACGAGCCAGCGGCGACAGGACGCGGGTTGCCCCGGACGGGGCAGCCTTGTGCTGTCTTGTCCGGATTCCTTCCCGTGCGGCCTCCGCGGGGGAACGTTCCGGCGGCGCGCGGGGAATCCGGCCCGCCGTCCGGCATCCGCAGGCTCGAAGTCCGTCGGCGTGACAGCTCCCGCAAGGGAGGCGCGGCGGATTTTTTTCATGCCGCCGGCCCGGGCGGGGGAAGATGAGAACAAGGATCCGATGCCCTGCCGGCCGCGTGACGGTTCGGCGGATGCATCGACGAATACACAGGCGGAAAGAAGGTTTCTCATGACAGCACTCGTAGGCGTCATCATGGGCAGCAGGTCGGACTGGGAGACGATGAAGCATGCCTGCGACATCCTCGAAGAGCTGGGCGTTCCGTACGAGAAGCGGGTCGTCTCGGCGCACCGCACGCCGGATCTGATGTTCGAATACGCCGAGACGGCGGCGGCGCGCGGACTGAAAGTCATCATCGCCGGCGCGGGCGGCGCCGCGCATCTGCCCGGCATGGTTGCCGCGAAGACGACGCTGCCGGTCATCGGCGTGCCCGTCAAGTCCTCGAACTTGAACGGGCTCGATTCGCTTCTGTCGATCGTGCAGATGCCGGCCGGCGTGCCGGTCGCGACGGTCGCGATCGGCAACGCGGGAGCGGCGAACGCCGGCCTGCTCGCGGCGCAGATCCTCGCCGCGTTCGATCCGGAGCTCGCGCAGCGCATCGAGGCGCGGCGGAAGCGGATCGCGCAAGAAGTGATCGAAAGCAGTGAGACGCTGTGAGCGCGGGCGCGAATCTGCGGACAACGGCTGCCGCGCTGCCCGGCGGTTTCCGCGCGGAGCCGCGGACGATCCTGCCCGGCGCGACGATCGGCGTGCTCGGCGGCGGCCAGCTCGGCCGCATGATGGCGCTTGCGGGCAGCGCGATGGGCTACCGGTTCGTCGCGCTCGATCCGACGCCGGACGCCCCCTGCGGCCAGGTCGCGGACCAGATCGTCGCGGCCTACGACGATGTCGAAGCCGCCCGCGAGCTTGCGCGGCGCGCCGACGTCATCACCTATGAATTCGAGAACGTCGACGCGGACGTCGCCGCCCTGCTGGAGGCGGAAGCGTACGTGCCGCAGGGAAGCGCACTTCTGCGCACGACGCAGCACCGGCTGCGCGAGAAGCGGGCCGTGGAAGCGGCGGGCGCGCGCGTCGCGCCGTACGCCGAAATCCGCAGCCTCGGGGACCTGCGGGAGGCGGCCGGACGGTTCGGCTTCCCCTGCGTGCTGAAGACGGCGACCGGCGGCTACGACGGCAAGGGCCAATGGGTCATCCGCAGCGAAGCGGAGATCGAGCCGGCTTACGACGCGCTGAGCAGGGCGAAGACCGAACTGGTCCTCGAACAGTTCATCCGCTTCGACAAGGAGCTGTCCGTCATCGCGGCGCGCAGCCCGCGCGGCGAGATCCGGACGTTCCCGGCCGCCGAGAACGTCCACGTCGAGAACATCCTGCACCTGTCGATCGTGCCCGCCCGCGTGCCGGAGGCCGTGCGGCGGGAGGCGGAGGAGCTCGCGGTGCGGATCGCGGAGGGCCTGAACGTCGTCGGCCTGATCGCCGTCGAGATGTTCTGGTCGGCGGAGCAGGGGCTGTTCGTGAACGAGCTGGCGCCGAGGCCGCACAACAGCGGCCACTACACGATGGACGCCTGCCGCACGTCGCAGTTCGAGCAGCACGTCCGGGCGATCTGCAACCTGCCGCTCGGCGACCCGGCGCTCCTGACGCCGGTCGTCATGGTGAACGTGCTCGGCCGGCATCTGGAGCCGGTCATCGCGCGATTCGCGCAACCCGACGAGGCGGCGGCAAGGCTCCGGGTGAAGCCGTCGCTCCATCTGTACGGCAAGCGCGATGCCGCGCCGAAGCGCAAAATGGGCCACGTGAACGTCCTCGCCTCTTCGGTCGAAGACGCGCTCGCGTGGATGGACGAGACGAAGATCTGGAAGGTGTGAAAGCGAACATGCTGGACCGATACAGCAGACCGGAGATGCGGGCCATCTGGACCGAGGAGAACAAGTTCCGCGCCTGGCTCGAGGTGGAGCTGCTCGCCTGCGAGGCGTGGTCCGAGCTCGGCGTCATCCCGAAGGAGGATGTCGAGGCGCTGCGCCGCAACGCGCGCTTCGATATCAACCGGATCTACGAGATCGAGGAGGAGACGCGCCACGACGTCATCGCGTTCACGCGCGCGGTGTCCGAATCGCTCGGCCCCGAGCGCAAATGGGTGCACTACGGCCTGACGTCCACCGACGTCGTCGACACGGCGCTCGGCTACCTGCTGAAGCAGGCGAACGCGATCATCCGGCGCGACCTCGAGAACTTCATCGAAATCCTGCGCGAGCAGGCGATCCGCCACAAGTACACGGTCATGATGGGCCGCACCCACGGCGTGCACGCGGAACCGACGACCTTCGGCCTCAAAATGGCGCTCTGGCACGAGGAGATGAAGCGCAACCTCGAGCGGTTCAACCGGGCGGCCGAAGGTGTCGAGTACGGCAAAATTTCCGGCGCGGTCGGCACCTACGCCAACATCGATCCGTTCGTCGAGCAATACGTCTGCGCGAAGCTCGGCATCCAGCCGGCGCCGATCTCGACCCAGACGCTGCAGCGCGACCGGCACGCGCATTACATGGCGGCGCTGGCGCTCATCGCGACGTCGCTGGACAAATTCGCGACCGAGATCCGCGCGCTGCAGAAGAGCGAGTTCCGCGAGGTCGAGGAGCCGTTCGCGAAGGGGCAGAAGGGCTCGTCCGCGATGCCGCACAAGCGCAATCCGATCGGCTGCGAGAACATTTCGGGACTGGCGCGCGTCGTGCGCGGCTACATGCTCTCGGCCTACGAGAACGTCCCGCTCTGGCACGAGCGCGACATCAGCCATTCCTCGGTGGAGCGCGTCATCCTGCCGGACGCGACGATGCTGATCAACTATATGTTGAACCGGCTCGGGAACATTATCCGGAATCTGACGGTCTTCCCCGGGAACATGAAGCGCAACATGGAGCGGACCTTCGGCGTGCCGTTCTCCGGCCGCGTCATGACGAAGCTGATCGACAAGGGCTGGAGCCGCGAGCAGGCGTACGACACGGTGCAGCCGCTGGCGATGCGGGCCTGGGAGACGCAGCGCCATTTCCGCGACATCCTCCTCGAATCGCCCGAGATCACGGGCATGCTGTCGCGGGAGGAGATCGACGACTGCTTCGACCCGTCGTGGCACCTGAAGCACGTGGACACCATTTTCGACAGGCTCGGCCTGAGCGAACGGGAGGCGTGAAGCGATGACGCGGCAGACCCTCGCCACCGCCGTCGATCTCGTCGACGCCCCGCTCGTCCACAAGGGCAAGGTGCGCGAGCTGTACGATCTCGGCGAGCATTACCTGATCGTCGTCACCGACCGGATCTCCGCGTTCGACTGGGTGCTCGAGCCGCCCGTGCCGTACAAGGGGATCGTCCTGAACAAGCTCAGCGCCTTCTGGTTCGGGCAGACGTCCGCGATCCAGCCCAACCATCTCATCCACACGGACGTATCCCGGCTCGGCGGCGTCGCGAAGGATCCCGAACGGCTGAAGGACCGCATCATGGTGGTGCGGAAAGCCCGCCGGATCGACATCGAGTGCGTCGTGCGGGGCCATATCACCGGCGGCGGCTGGCGGCAGTACGAGAAGACGCAGGCGGTGAACGGCATCCCGCTTCCTCCCGGCCTGCGCAAGAACGCGAAGCTGCCGGAGCCGATCTTTACACCGGCGGCGAAGAACGATACCGGCCACGACGAGGACATTCCGTTCGACGAGATGGCGAGGCGCATCGGAGCGGAGCTCGCGGAGGAGCTCAGGGAACGGAGCCTGCGGCTGTTCGATTGGGCGGCCCGCTACTGCGAGGAGCGCGGCCTCATCCTGGCGGACAGCAAGTTCGAATTCGGGCTCGCGGACGGAGCGATCGTGCTGATCGACGAGATTTTCACGCCGGATTCGTCGCGCTTCTGGGCGAAGGACAAATGGGCGCCCGACATCGAGATCGACAGCATGGACAAGGAGCCGGTGCGGACGTACCTTGCGGGCAGCGGCTGGGACAAGAACAGCAAGCCCGACCCGCTGCCGGTGCATGTGGTGGAAGAGACGACGCGGCGATATCTGGACCTTTACGAGCGGCTGACCGGCGGGAAGCTTGCATGAACCGGCGGGCATCCGGACCAGAATGACAGGAGGCGGACCTGACGATGAAAGCCACGGTATACGTGACGATCAAGCAGAACGTGCTGGACCCGCAGGGGGCGGCCGTCCAGGGCGCGCTGCACTCCCTCGGATTCACGGAAGTCGGGAAGGTGCGGATCGGCAAATACATGGAGCTCGAGCTCGACGCGAAGGACCGGGCCGAGGCGGCGGCGCGCGTGAAGGCGATGTGCGAGAAGCTCCTGGCGAACCCGGTCGTCGAGGACTACCGGTTCGAACTGGAGGGCTGAGCGGATGCGGTTCGCGGTCATCGTTTTTCCGGGCTCCAACTGCGACATCGACTGCTACAAGGCGGTGCGGGAGACGATCGGCCAGCCGGTCGACTACGTCTGGCACACGGCGACGGACCTTTCCGCCTACGACGCGATCATCCTGCCCGGCGGCTTCTCCTACGGCGACTATCTGCGCTGCGGCGCGATCGCCCGCTTCGCGCCGGTCATGGACGAGGTGCGCCGGGCGGCGGAGGAAGGGCGGTACGTGCTGGGCATCTGCAACGGGTTCCAGATTCTGACCGAGGCGGGCCTGCTGCCGGGCGCGCTGCTCCGGAACCGGGACCTGAAGTTCCATTGCCATTCGACGCTGCTGGAAGTGGTCAACAACGAGACGCCGTTCACGCGGGAGTACGCGAAGGGCGAGATCATCGACATCCCGATCGCCCACGGCGAGGGCAACTACTACTGCGACGAGGAGACGCTGGCGAGGCTCGAGGCGAACGGCCAGGTCGTGTTCCGATACAAGAAGGGCGAAAACCCCAACGGTTCGGTGAACGACATCGCCGGCGTCTGCAACGAACGCCGCAACGTCGTCGGCATGATGCCGCATCCGGAGCGGGCGGTGAGCGAGCTGCTCGGCTCCGTGGACGGCAGGCGGATGTTCACGTCAGTCCTGAGCGCATGGAGGGAACGGCATGGCGCAGCAGTTAACGGCTAAGGAGCCGACGGCGGAGCAGATTGCGGAGCTGAAGATTTACCGGGAGTTCGGCGTCAGCGATTCCGAATACGAGCTCATTTGCAAGTACCTCGGCCGCAAGCCGAACTACACCGAGATCGGCGTGTTCAGCGTCATGTGGTCCGAGCACTGCGCGTACAAGAATTCGAAGCCGTTGCTGAAGAAGTTCCCGGTTTCGGGGCCGCGCGTGCTGATGGGGCCGGGCGAAGGCGCGGGGATCGTCGACATCGGCGACAACCAGGCGGTCGTGTTCAAAATCGAATCCCACAACCACCCGTCCGCGGTCGAGCCGTACCAGGGGGCGGCGACGGGCGTCGGCGGGATCATCCGGGACATCTTCTCGATGGGAGCGCGGCCGATCGCGCTGCTCAATTCGCTGCGCTTCGGGCGGCTCGAAGGGAATCCGCGGGTGAAGTATCTGTTCGAGAACGTCGTCGCGGGCATTGCGGGATACGGCAACTGCGTCGGCATCCCGACGGTCGGCGGCGAGGTGATGTTCGACGAGAGCTACGAGGGCAACCCGCTCGTCAACGCGATGTGCGTCGGGCTGATCGACCATGACAAGATCCAGCGCGGCGTCGCGAAGGGGGTCGGCAACCCGGTGTTCTACGTCGGCCCGGCCACGGGGCGCGACGGCATCCACGGCGCGACGTTCGCGTCCGTCGAGCTGACCGGGGAGTCGGAGGAGAAGCGCTCGGCGGTCCAGGTCGGCGACCCGTTCATGGAGAAGCTCGTCATGGAGGCGTGCCTCGAGGCGATCAACGCCGGCCTCATCCTCGGCATCCAGGACATGGGCGCGGCGGGGCTCACCTGCTCGAGCTCGGAGATGGCGGCGAAGGCGGGCAACGGCCTCGAGCTGTACCTCGACGAGGTGCCGCAGCGCGAGGAAGGCATGACGCCGTACGAGATGATGCTCTCGGAGTCGCAGGAGCGGATGCTGTTCGTCATCGATCCGGCGAACGAGGAGAAGGTGCGGGACATTTTCGCCCGGTGGGGCGTTCCCTGCGCGAAGGTCGGCAGGGTGACGGACGACGGCCGGCTCAAGCTGTACCACCGGGGCGAGGTCGTCGCGGACATGCCGGTGAAGGCGCTGGTGGACGACTGCCCGGTGTACCGGCAGCGGTCCGAGGAGCCGGCATATTACCGCGCGTTCGCTTCGGTCGACACGACGGCGTTCGAGGAGATCAAGGATCTGACGGGCGCACTGAAGAAG
The DNA here is from genome assembly GCF_002159085.1 of Thermobacillus sp. ZCTH02-B1. Classification (GTDB taxonomy): domain Bacteria; phylum Bacillota; class Bacilli; order Paenibacillales; family Paenibacillaceae; genus Thermobacillus. The sequence continues at coordinate 41,188 of NZ_LZRU01000032.1, read as the reverse complement.
GTGCTCGCGTCGCCGAACGTGGCGAGCAAGGAATGGGTCTACAGCCAGTACGACTACATGGTGCGGACGAACACGGTCGTGCGGCCGGGGTCCGACGCGGCGGTCGTCCAGGTGCCGGGCACGCGCAAGGCGCTCGCGATGACGACGGACGGCAACGGCCGGTACTGCTGGCTCGATCCGGAGATCGGCGGCAAGATCGCGGTCGCGGAGGCGGCGCGGAACATCGTCTGCTCGGGCGCGGAGCCGCTCGCGATCACGGACAACCTGAACTTCGGCAGCCCCGAGAAACCGGAGGTGTACTGGCAGCTCGAGAAGGCGACGGACGGCATGGCGGAGGCGTGCCGCGTGCTCGGCACGCCGGTCATCGGCGGCAACGTGTCGCTGTACAACGAGAGCGAGAAGGGAGCGATCCATCCGACGCCGGTCATCGGCATGGTCGGACTGGTCACGGATCTGGATCACATCACGACGCAGGAGTTCAAGGCCGAGGGCGACGTGATCGTGCTCGTCGGCGAGACGTACGGCGAGCTCGGCGGTTCCGAGCTGCAGTACGCGGTGCTCGGCAAGACGGAAGGGCGTCCGCCGAAGATTGATCTGGCGCTGGAGAAGCGCGTGCAGGATGCCGTGCTGGAGGCGATCCGGCGGGGGCTCGTCGCGTCGGCCCACGACCTGTCCGAGGGCGGGCTGGCCGTGGCCCTGGCCGAATCGTGCTTCGGCCGCGGCCTCGGCGCCGCGGTGAATGTCGAGACTTCGCTCCGCCCGGACGTCGCGCTGTTCAGCGAGTCGCAGTCGCGGATCCTGCTCAGCGCGCGGCCGGAGAAGGCGGATGCGCTCGTCGTGCTGCTTCGGGAGCGGGGCGTGGTCTGCTCGGTGCTCGGCAGGGTCGGCGGCACCGATCTGGTCGTGAAGGTGAACGGGCGGGAAGGCATTGCCGCGCCGGTCGAGGAACTGCGGAAGGTCTGGAAGGAAGCGATCCCATGTCTGCTGAAGAACTGAGCGAACTGGTGCGATCCTGGACCGAAGACGGCTATTACAACGAAGGCGCCGGACGGGAGGATCTGTTCGACAAGGTCCGCGAGGAATGCGGCGTGTTCGGGGTGTTCGGCATTCCGGACGCCGCCGCGCTGACCTATTACGGGCTGCACGCGCTGCAGCACCGCGGCGAGGAGAGCTGCGGCATCTGCACCGTCGACTCGGCGCGCCCGTATGAATCGTTCGCCGCGCACCGCGGCATGGGCCTCGTGAAGGAAGTGTTCACGAAGGAGGCGCTCGACGGGCTGCGCGGCGACCGGGCGATCGGCCACGTCCGCTACTCGACGTCGGGCGCCAGCTCGCCGGAGAACGCGCAGCCGCTCGTGTTCAAGTACCGGGACGGGGATCTTGCGGTCGCGACGAACGGCAACCTCGTGAACGCGCCGGAGATCCGGGCGGAGCTCGAGGCGGCCGGGTCGATCTTCCAGACGACGAGCGACACGGAAGTGATCGCGCATCTGATCGCGCGCTCGCCGCTCGATTTCGTCGGCGCGGTGAAGGCGGCGCTGCAGCGGGTCGTCGGCGGGTTCGCGTTTCTGATCATGACGAACACGCGGCTGATCGCCGCCTCCGACCCGAACGGGCTGCGGCCGCTCTGCATGGGCCGGCTCTCGGGCGGCTACGTGTTCGCCTCGGAGACGTGCGCGCTCGAGGCGGTCGGCGCCGAGTTCGTGCGCGACATTTTCCCGGGCGAAATGCTGATCCTCGGCGAGGGGAAGGACATCCGCGTCGAGCGGTTCGCGCCGCTCAAGCGGCGGGCGTTGTGCGCGATGGAGTACATCTATTTTGCCCGTCCGGATTCGGACGTGGCGGGGATCAACCTGCACGCGGCGCGCAAGCGGATGGGCAGCCGGCTCGCCATCGAATCGTTCGTCGACGCGGACGTCGTGACGGGCGTGCCGGACTCGAGCATCTCGGCGGCGATCGGGTACGCGGAGCAGACGGGGATCCCGTACGAGCTCGGGCTGATCAAGAACAAGTACACCGGCCGGACGTTCATCCAGCCGTCGCAGGAGCTGCGCGAGCGCGGCGTGAAGATGAAGCTGTCGGCCGTGCGGCGGGTCGTCGAGGGCAAGCGCGTCGTCATGATCGACGACTCGATCGTGCGCGGCACGACGTCGCGGCGGATCGTCAACCTGCTGCGCGAGGCGGGCGCCCGCGAGGTGCACGTGCGCATCACGTCGCCGCCGTTCGCGAACCCGTGCTTCTACGGCATCGACACGCCGGACCGGAAGGATCTGATCGCGGCGCAGATGTCCGTCGAGGAGATCCGGAAGGCGATCAACGCGGACTCGCTCGTGTTCCTCTCGAAGGAAGGGTTCATCGAGGCGGTGCTGGGCCTCCCGGCCGGCGCGTTGGGCGCCGGCGTGCCCGTGGGTGCCGGAGTCGGGGCCGGCGCGGCCGCGGGCGGTTACGCCGCATCCGGAAGCAGCGCCGGATCGGCGGCGGCCGGATCGGGCCGCTTCGCCGCAGGCGGTCCCTCCGCGGGGACCGGCGCCCGCGGTGCCGGCGTTTACGGTGCCGGAGCTTCCGGCGCGGGCTTCCGGCTGGACCCGGCGATGCTCAAGGGTTTGCGGGAAGCGGGTCTCACGCCGGAGGAGTTCGAGGCGGCGCTCGCGATCAACGGCGGCCTGTGCATGGCGTGCTTCGACAACGACTATCCGACGCGGATCGATTTCGCGAAGCCGTCGCGCACGTGCAGTTGCTGAAGCGCTTGCCCGGGGACGGCAGTCCGGCCGTCGGATTGCCGTCCGATTTCCGATGATGGATGCAAAAGGCGCGAAATGTTCCGTTTCGGGCGAATGCCGAACATTCGGCAACACAAGCGCAGCTTCTTCGCTTATGTCTGCCAAATCTGCCATATCTGCCATTTCAGCCGGAATGGTCCGGCCATCGTGAAGGAGTGACCCTGGTGTCGGAAGCGTACAAACAAGCCGGCGTCGACATCGCGGCGGGCAACGAAGCGGTCGAGCGGATGAAGAAACATGTGGCGCGGACGTTCCGCCCCGAAGTGCTGACCGGGCTCGGCGGGTTCGGCGCGCTTTTCGGCCCCGATCTCGGGAAATACGAGGAGCCGGTGCTCGTCTCCGGCACGGACGGCGTCGGCACGAAGCTGATGCTCGCGTTTGCGCTGGACCGGCACGATACGGTCGGCATCGACGCGGTGGCGATGTGCGTGAACGACATCGTGGTGCAGGGTGCGGAACCGCTTTTCTTCCTCGACTATCTCGCCTGCGGCAAGGTCGTGCCCGAGCGGATCGAGGCGATCGTGAAGGGGATCGCGGACGGCTGCGAGCAGGCCGGCTGCGCCCTGATCGGCGGCGAGACGGCCGAAATGCCGGGCATGTACGGAGAGGACGAGTACGACATCGCCGGATTCGCCGTCGGCATCGTCGACCGGAAGCGCCTGATCGACGGCTCGGGCATCCGGCCGGGCGACGCGGTCATCGGCCTCGCCTCGAGCGGCGTGCACAGCAACGGTTACTCGCTCGTGCGCAAGGTGCTGCTCGGGGACTGCGGCTATTCGCTGGATGACACGCTGCCGGAACTCGGCGGCGCCCGGCTCGGCGACGTGCTGCTCGAACCGACGCGCATTTACGTGAAACCGGTGCTCAGATTGATCGGACGCGTGGAAGTGAAGGGGCTCGCGCACATCACGGGCGGCGGGTTCATCGAGAACCTTCCGCGCGTGCTGCCGGAGGGCGTGAACGTCGAGATCGCGTACGGCTCGTGGCCGGTGCAGCCGATATTCAGGCTGCTGCAGGAGCGGGGGCGCATTTCGAACCGCGACATGTTCACGACGTTCAACATGGGCATCGGCATGGTCGCCGTCGTGCCGGCGGATCAGGCCGACGAGGCGGTCCGGACGCTCGCCGCGGAAGGCGTCGAGGCCTACCGGATCGGCACGGTGACGCCGGGCAGCCGGATCGTGACGTTCACGGGAGTTGACGTGTGATGGCGAAGCTCAAGGTGGCCGTATTCGCCTCCGGCAACGGCACGAACTTCCAGGCGCTCGCCGACGGCGCGCGGGACGGCCGGATCGACGCGGAGATCCGGCTGCTCATCTGCGACAAGCCGGGCGCGCCCGTCATCGGGCGGGCGGAGGCGGCCGGCATCGAGACGTACGTGTTCCGGCCGCGCGATTATCCGTCGCGCGAAGCGTACGAGCGCGAGATTCTGGCCGAGCTGGAGCGCCGCGGCGTCGAGCTGGTCGTGCTGGCCGGCTACATGCGGATCGTGACGCCGGTGCTCGTGGACGCCTATTACGGACGGATGATCAACGTGCACCCGTCGCTGCTGCCGGCGTTTCCCGGATTGAACGCCATCGGCCAGGCGCTCGACTACGGCGTGAAGGTGACCGGCGTCACCGTGCATTTCGTCGACGGCGGGCTCGACAGCGGGCCGGTCATCGCGCAGGAAGCGCTGGCGGTGGAGCCGGACGACACCTGGGAGACGCTGGCGGCGCGCATCCATCCGATCGAGCACCGGCTGCTGCTTCAGGTGGTGCAGCAGTTCGCGGAGGGGCGCATCCGGCTGGACGGCCGACGCGTGACGATCGGGAAGCAGTGAGCGAGATGCGCGCGAACCGCCTGTACGTGTCCGTCAGCCACCAATACCGACGATAAGGATGGGGACGATGAGCGAAATCACCGAACTCAATCTCAGGTACGGGATGAACCCGCACCAGAAGCAGGCGAAGCTGACCTACGGCGGCAAGCCGCTGCCGATCCGGGTGCTCAACGGCGAACCCGGTTTCATCAATCTGCTCGACGCGCTGAACGCGTTCCAGCTCGTGCGCGAGCTGCGCCGGGCGACGGGCCTGCCGGCCGCCGCGTCGTTCAAGCACGTGAGCCCGGCCGGCGCCGCCGTCTACCAGCCGCTCACGCCGGAGCTCCGCAAGGCGTACTTCGTCGAAGACATGGAGCTGTCGGAGCTCGCGACCGCCTACGCGCGGGCGCGCGGCGCGGACCGGATGTCGTCCTTCGGCGACGCGGCCGCGCTGAGCGACGTCGTCGACGTATCGACGGCGAAGCTCTTGAAGCGCGAGGTGTCCGACCTCGTCGTGGCGCCGGGATACACCGAGGAAGCGCTGGCCATCCTGAAGGAGAAAAAGGGCGGCAAATACCTCATCCTCGAGATCGATCCCGACTACGTGCCCGATCCGATCGAGACGCGGACCGTGTTCGGCCTCACGCTCCAGCAGGAGCGCAACAACGCGGTGATCGACGAGTCCGTGTTCGAGCATGTCGTGACCGAGAACAAGGAGCTGCCGGACAGCGCGAAGCGCGACCTGATCGTCGCCCTCCTGACGCTGAAATACACGCAGTCGAACTCGGTCTGCTACGCGCTTGACGGCCAGACGATCGGCATCGGCGCCGGCCAGCAGTCGCGCATCCATTGCACGCGCCTCGCCGGCGACAAGGCGGACCGCTGGTTCCTGCGCCAGCATCCGATCGCGCTGAACATGAAGTTCCGTCCCGGGCTCACCCGCGCGGAGCAGAACAACGCGATCGACCTTTGGCTCGAGGATGTGCTGACGCCGGTCGAGCGGAAGAGCTGGGAGCAATGCTTCGAGGAAGTGCCGCCGCGCCTCACGCCGGAGGAAAAGCGCGAATGGCTGAAGGGACTCCGGAACGTCGCCTATGCTTCCGACGCGTTTCTGCCGTTCCGCGACAACCTCGACCGGGCGAGCCGCAGCGGCGTGAAATACGTGATCCAGGCCGGCAGCTCGGTGCGCGACGAGGAAGTCGTGAAGGCCGCGAACGAGTACGGCATGGTCATGATCTATTCCGGCGTCCGGCTGTTCCATCACTGATTCCGCCGCGACAAGCGAAAGGAGCATGATGCACGTATGACCGCCACCGCAAATCTCGACCTGCTGAAGGCGGAAGCGGAAGCGAACGCCGCGGCGCTCCGGGCCAACCGCTATCCGGGCCGCGGCATCATCATCGGCATGACGCCGGACGGCACCCGCTACGTGCAGGTGTACTGGATCATGGGCCGGAGCGAGAACAGCCGCAACCGGATCTTCGTCCTCGAAGACGACGGGAGCGTCCGCACCGAGGCGCGCGATCCGGCGAAGCTGACCGACCCGTCGCTCATCATCTACCATCCGGTGCGGGTGTCCGCGGGCGCCCACATCGTGACGAACGGCGACCAGACCGACACGATCGCGGACTTCCTCGCGAAGGGCGGCACGTTCGAGGACGCCCTGAAGACGCGCACGTTCGAGCCGGACGCGCCGAACTTCACGCCGCGCATCTCCGGCATCGTCCAGCCGGGCGACCCGACCGCGGCCTACAAGCTGGCGATCCTGAAGGCGAACCGCGGCATCGAGTCGCTCCCGCAGCGGCATTTCTTCACCTACGAGCGGCCGCTGCCGGGCTTCGGCCATCTCATCCACACCTACATGGGCGACGGCGATCCGCTGCCGTCCTTCGAGGGCGAACCGAAGCTCGTCCCGCTGTTCGACGATGCGGGGGAAACGCTCGACTACTACTGGAACCGGCTGGACGGGGAAAACCGCATCTCGCTGCTCGTGAAGACGATTCCGGTGCGGGGCGGCGAAGCGGCGATCACGATCCGGAACAAGGATTAAGGGGGACCTGAAGCGGTGAACATTCTGGTCATCGGAGGCGGCGGGCGCGAGCACGCGATCGTCTGGTCGCTCGCGAAGAGCAGCCGGGTCAAGAAGCTCTATTGCGTGCCGGGCAACGCGGGCATCGCGAAGCTCGCGGAATGCGTGCCGATCGGCGTCATGGAATTCGACAAGCTCGTCCGGTTCGCGAAGGAGCAGGCGATCGACCTCGTCGTCGTCGGTCCGGACGATCCGCTTGCCGCGGGCATCGTCGACGCCTTCGGGGCGGCGGGCATTCCGGCGTTCGGACCGAACAAGGCGGCGGCGGAGATCGAGGGCAGCAAGATTTTCATGAAACATCTGCTGCGGAAGTACGGCATTCCGACCGCGCGGTACGAGACGTTCGACGATTACGAGACGGCGCTCGCCCATCTGCGCAGGCAGCAACCGCCGATCGTCGTGAAGGCGGACGGCCTCGCGGCCGGCAAGGGCGTCACCGTCGCGCGCACGATCGAGGAAGCGGAACAGGCCCTGCGCGGCATGATGATCGACCGGGTGTTCGGCGCATCCGGCGCGCGCGTCGTCATCGAGGATTACCTCGAGGGGCAGGAAATGTCGATCCTCTCGTTCGTCGACGGCGAGATCGTCCGGCCGATGGTGCCGGCGCAGGACCACAAGCCGGTGTTCGACGGCGACCGGGGACCGAACACGGGCGGCATGGGCACCTACTCGCCGCTGCCGCACATCGATCCGGCGGTCGTCGAGGAAGCGGTGGAGCGCATCATCAAGCCGACGGCGGCCGCGATGGTGAAGGAAGGACGGCCGTTCCGCGGGGTGCTGTTCGCCGGATTGATGGTGACGAAGGACGGGCCGAAGGTGGTCGAGTTCAACGCCCGGATGGGCGATCCCGAGGCGCAGGTCGTGCTGCCGCGGCTGAAGACCGACCTGCTCGAGATCATCCTTGCGGCGATGGACGGCCGGCTGGATCGGATCGATATCGAATGGAGCGACGAGGCGGCCGTCTGCGTCATCCTGGCGTCGGAAGGGTATCCCGGCTCCTATCCGAAGGGCCGGCCGATCGAAGGCATCGACAAGGCGGAGGAAGCCGGCGCGCTCGTCTTCCACGCGGGCACGGCGCTGAAGGACGGCGGCTACGTCACGAACGGCGGCCGGGTGCTCGGCGTCGTCGGCCGCGGCCGGGACATCGGAGAGGCGCGGAACCGGGCGTACGAGGCGTGCGGGCTGATCCGGTTCGAGGGCATGCATTATCGGAAGGACATCGCGGCGAAGGCGCTGGCCGCACGGCGGAACTGACGGCGAAGATCGGCCCGCAAAGCGGGGCGGGCTCCGGAAGGCCGTCCGGCGGAATCGGCGGCAGGACCGCCTGCCGCGAAGCGGGTCCGGGCCCGGCGGGTGGATCGCTGCCGGCCGCACGGCAGAGAGCCGCGCCCGGGGACGGCAGCCGGCGAATCGGCGTGAGGTTGACGGTGAAGGACGGTTATGCGACGGCGGGAAGCGGGACGGAGGCTTCCCGCTTTTTGCGTAATGGCGGGATGGCGTCGGTTTCCTGCGACTGGTGATTCCTGCGACTGGTGATCAAAGGCATGCGTTCGGCGGACGGACGCGTTCGTTTCCTGACTGCCGCGGGACGAAGGCTTCCCCGTTCCCCGTTACGTCTTGCGCCCGGTTCCCGAGTCGGACTTCGTCGGCGCGGGGATCGAGGCGAGATGCCGGTGCAGCGTGTCCACCATGCGCTGCCGGCCTTCGGGCGGCGTGTCCTGCCAGATCAGCTCGAACAGCACGCCGAGCCCGGGCAGCGTCCGTTCATCCGCGCCGACCGAGCTGTCGATGATGTCGAACAGATCCTCGTTCGATTTGTCGTGCACCCGCCGGATGATCGCCTGGCGCAGATCGAGCGTGTTCACGCGGTATCCCCCCGAGAGCGGAAAGTCCCCCCTTACTATGCCCGGCAGGCGGCATGTTCATCCCCGCGCTGTGCTATAATGGGACATATCGTTTTGGAAGGAAGGGACAAGCGGTCATGCCCAGGTCTCCGAAGCAGCAGTTTGCGGTCATCGGCATGGGCCGTTTCGGTTCGAGCGTCGCGCTGACGCTCTCGAAGCTCGGCTACGAAGTGCTCGCGATCGACGCGGACGGCGCGCGCGTGCAGGCGGTGGCCAACCGGGTCACGCACGCGGTGGCGGCCGACACGACCGACGAGGAGGCGCTGCGCGCGCTCGGCATCCGGAATTTCGACGTCGTCGTCGTCGCGATCGGACAGGACATCCAGGCGAGCATTCTCACCACGCTGATCCTGAAGGAACTCGGCGTCCCGCGCATCATCGCGAAGGCGCAGAACGAGCTGCACGGCAAGGTACTGAGCAAAATCGGCGCGGACAAGGTCATCTTCCCCGAGCGGGACATGGGGCAGCGCGTCGCCCACAGCCTGATCTCGCCGAACCTGGTCGATTTCATCGAGCTGACGGACGACTACAGCATCGCGGAGCTCGAGGCGACGCCGGCCATGATCGGCCGGAACCTCAAGCAGCTCGACATCCGCGCCCGGTTCCGCTGCAGCGTCATGGCGATCAAGACCGGGGACCGGATGAACATCGCGCCGAACGCGGAAGATGCGATCCGCGAGGGCGACGTGCTCGTCATCGTCGGCCGGAACGGCGATCTCGGGAAGCTCGAGCGGCATTTTGCGGCAGGCGGGAAGTGAGGGCGCATGAAGGACAGGCCCGTCAACCCGATTCCGATCACGTCCCCGCAGAACCCGAAGGTGAAAGCCTGGGCTTCCCTCCTCGAGAAAAAACACCGCGACCGCACCGGCTTTTTTCTCATCGAAGGCGTCCATTTGCTGCAGGAGGCGCTGAAGGCGGACGGGCTCGCCGCGATCGGGGCGATCGCCGTCGACGCCGAACGCGGCTGGCCGGAGGAGCTCAGGGACACGCGCCTGCCGGAGCGGACGCCGGTCTACGCGCTGCCGGCGTCCGTCATGGCGAAGTGCACGGGCACGGACACGCCGCCGCCGGTGTTCGCGGTCGTCGCGAAGCCGCGGCATGACGGAAGCGCGCTGCACCGCGAAGGCGGCTTCGTCGTCGCCCTCGACGGCGTGCGTGATCCCGGCAACGCGGGCACGCTGATCCGCGCGGCCGACGCGGTCGGCGCCGACGCCGTCGTGTTCGGCCGGGGCTGCGTCGACCCGTACAATCCGAAGACGGTCCGTTCGACGATGGGATCGCTTTTTCATCTGCCGGTGATCGAAGGCGATCTCGCCGAGCTCCTGCCGGAGGCGAAGCGGCGCGGCGCCCGCATCGTCGGCGCCAGCCTGGACGCGCGCGTCACCTGCTACGAGTACGACTGGCGTTCCGCCTGCTGGCTCGTGCTCGGCAACGAGTCCGAAGGCCTCTCCCCGGCCGTCTCCGCCCTGGTGGACGAGCACGTGCTCATCCCGATGCGCGGACAGGCGGAGTCGCTCAATGTCGCAATGGCGGGCGCGGTGCTGATGTACGAGGCGATGCGGCAGCGGTATTTTTCCTGGTGAAGGCCGGACCAAGGGACGCCCCGTTGACGCGTCCCTCCGCGCTTGACATGCAACCGACCATGTAATCCGGATATGACACACGGGGAAAGAGACGACAAGCAGGATATCATCTTCAAGGCGCTGGGCGATCCGACACGGCGGATCATCCTCGACGAGCTGGCCGAGCGGGACGGAATGACGTTGTTCGAGCTGACGGCGCGGCTCGTCATGAAGCACAACCTGTCCATCACGCGGCAGGACCGGATGTGGTGAGATTCTTCGGTTAGCCGCCGCACGGGACCACGGTCGAGTGGGGAACGGGCGTGCGGACGGCGGCGGAGCGGTTTGTCTACGCAAACGGGGATGGAGCGCGGTGCTGATCCGCGCGCCATCCCCGCCGTCGTTTTCACGCCATGGCCCGCTTATTTCGCTTCGCCGTTCAGATACGGTAGAACGCGGCGTTCGCCCAGAACGTGTAGCTCGCGTACGTGATGCCCGGCTCGTCGGTGCGATAGGCCGCGGCGATGTCATCGGTCTGCCCGATCAGCGAGAACGACTCCAGGTAGTAGCGGCCGTCGGACAGCCTGTTGTTGGCGATCAGCCTGTAGTCTCCCGCGGGCCGGACGTTGGCATAGTAGAGCGGCTGCCACCAGGAGCCGTAGATCAGCCCGGGCTGGTCGGCTTCATTCATCTTCGCGTATTGCCGGATGATGCCGTCGAACCGGTCGCGGTCCGCCGTGCTGCGGAATTCGAAGACGAGCTCGTATTCCTTCGCGTATTCGATCCAGTTGCCGTTTGCGATCTGCCGGACTTCATGATATTCGGATTCGCCGGGATCGCCCCATTCCTTCAGATAGACGAAGGCGGAGGTGCGCGGTTCGTACTGCACCCGGGCGTCGATGCCCTCGCTGCGCAGCAGGGCGACGAGCTGCAGCGCGTGGCGGATGTCGGCGTGGGCGTACGTGATCGTCAATTCGTCGACAAAGTTGCTTTCGTACCTCGAGTCGCGGATCGTGTAGCCGGTAACGAGTTGTTCTTCAAGCGCCCGGTCGCCGATCGCCTGGAGCGCCGGGGCCTTGACGATGCCGCTTGCCCGATACGCGTTCAGCAGTTCGTTCAGGATATGGTCGTCGCTCACCCAGCCGATATACCGTTTGTACTCGCCGCGGGTTTCGAGCGTCTTGCCGAGGAGGACGGCGGCGTATTTGGCGGTCGCCGCACTCCGCTCCCGGATCAGATGATAATGGTCGGCCGGCACGAGGCCGGCATCGATGGCGGCGGCGAGCTCCTGCGCCCCCCGCAGCCCGAGCAGCGCGGTGCTCAGGCGGAACGGTTCGAGCGTCCGGTTCGCCTTGTCCGCGGGATAGGTGTAGGCGAGCTCCTTCAGCCCGGACGCCTTGACCGCGATCTGCGCGGCGTTGATCGCCGTCAGCGGCGCCCCGGGGTTCAGCGCGCCGGAGGAAATGACGCCTTCCCGGTAGAGCGCGATGGCCGCTTCATAATAGGAGCTCGACGCCTTCACATCGGTGAAGATCGAGTCGCCGTCAGCCACCGAGGCCTCCGCGTCTTCGCGGACCAGCCGGAACGCGGCGGCCGTTGCGGCGAGAAACTCGCCCTTCGTGGGCGCACCGGAGAATGCGATGCCGAACTTGTCCTTCAGGAACCGCGCATAGTCCGCGACGGTTTCCCGCGAAGCGCCCTGAACGGCCGCGGAGACGGCGTTTTCCGGACCGGAGACGCCGGCGGAGGCGGCGCCCGACACGGCCGGAATGGAAAGCAGGAGGGCGGCGGCCAACGGAATCGGGAGCAGCCTGCCGAGCAGCCGGTGAAGCGGAATGGACATGCGATGACCTCCCCATTAAAACTAAGTAAAATAGTATGAATAATTGGATTAATCCTAGCAAAGCAATCGTTCCCCTGTCAAGCGGAATTCCGGCATGCGGCGTGGCGGGATGGGGGGTTCCAGGCTGATGCGGAACATCCGGATGTCGGGGAATGGAAGAAGGATTTGCGGCCATTCGCGTTGAAAGGTGTGTTTCGGGAAAAAACGGTATTCATCTTCCGCGGGAATGCGGACATGACGATATTTATGACGATATTCTTGTCTTTCTCATAACGAAACCATTGACAAATACAAAGTAAATAGATAGGATTAAACCGAAAAAAACGATTTGGACGGGAATGGAGAGAAATCATGCCATGAAACGAACATCCATGCTTGTGCTGATGGCCGTGCTGATCGTCTCGCTGCTGGCGGCCTGCGGCGGGGGAAACAACGGGAAGGGCGGCGCGGCCGGCACGTCCGGGAGCGAGGGAACGAATGCGGGCGCGGACGCGGACGCGGGTGGCGGAGCGGAAGGCCCGAAGAAGCGGATTGCGCTCGTGCTTCCGGAGAAGATCGGCGTCAACGCGTTCTTCACGCAGATGGTGGACGGGCTGAACCAGGCGGCCGAAGATTTCGGCGTCGAAGTGAAGACGATCGAGTCGACGGATCCGGCCGCATTGGAGCAAAATTTGCGCGCCGCCGTCGCCGACGGCTACGATCTGATCATCACGAGCAGCTTCACCGCGGTCGACGCGCTGACGAAGGTCGCCGCCGAAAATCCGGACCGGCCGTTCGCGATCATCGATCAGGCGTTTGACGCGCCGAATGTCCGGAGCATCGAATTCCGCGAACACGAAGCCGCGTTCCTGCTCGGCGCGGCCGCCGGCCTCGTCACGAAGACGAACACGGTCGGCGCGGTCGTCGCGATGGACATTCCGCTGCTCGGCAAGTACACGAGCGGTTTCGAGCAGGGGCTCCGATACACGAATCCGGACGCGAACTTCCTGGTCAGCTACGTCGGCAGCTTCACCGACCCGGCGAAGGCGAAGGAGCTGGCGCTGGTGCAATACGAGCAGGGCGCCGACTTCATCGCGGGCATGTCGGCCGTCAGCGACAACGGCATCTTCGAAGCGGCGAAGGAGAAGGGCTTCCTGACCTCCGGCCAGGACGTCGACCGCACGGTCGAGGATCCGGAACACATCATCCTGTCGCAGCTGAAGGAGACCGACACGGTTGTCTACGAGACGGTGAAGGACTTCGCGCAGGGCCGTTTCACCTTCGGCACGGTCCACTACGGCCTGGCCGAGAACGGCGTCGGCCTGACGTTCGTCACGGCGGAATCGCCGTCGCCGGTGCCCGGGGTGCTCGGACAGGAGAAGATCGAGCAGCTGAAGAAGATCCGCGACGACATCGTGTCCGGAGTGATCACGGTCGTCAATCCGCTCGAACAGCAGTAAAGCTTCACTCGATCCGTCGGTTCAGATCTGGGGCAGCCGGCTGCCGGGACGCGGCCGGCTGCTGTACATGTTGCCGGGCATGAAACGCGGGGCGGAAGGGGAACCAGCATGCTGCTCCAGATGGAGAAGATCACCAAACTCTATGGCGATGTCGCCGCGAACGCGGGCGTCGACTTCACGCTCGAAGAGGGAGAGGTGCACGCGCTGGTCGGGGAAAACGGCGCGGGCAAAACGACGCTGATGCGCATCCTGTACGGCGAGGAGACCCCGACGTCCGGGACGATCCGGCTCCGCGGGAAAGAGCTGGTGCTGCGCTCGCCGGAGGATGCGATCCGCGCGGGGATCGGCATGGTGCACCAGCATTTCATGCTGTTCCCCTCGTTCACCGTGGCGGAAAACATCGTGATCGGCCGCGAGCCCCGCTCCGGCATCCTGTTCGACCGGAAGAAGGCGGCCGAGGAAGCGGCCAGGCTGTCCGCCGAATACGGGATGCCCGTCGATCCGCACCGGCGGATCGCCGACTGCCCGGTCGGGATCCAGCAGCGCGTCGAGATTCTGAAGGTGCTGTACCAGGGCGCGGACATCATCATCCTGGACGAGCCGTCGGCCGTGCTGACGCCGCCGGAAGTGAAGGAGCTGCTCGCCGCGATCCGCGGGCTGGCGCGCCGGGGCAAGAGCTTCATCCTGATCACGCACAAGTTGCAGGAAGTGATGGACGTATCCGACCGGATCACGGTGCTGCGGGACGGCCGCGTCGTGGCGACGGTGCGCGCCGCCGATACGAACGTGGACGAGCTCTCCCGCCTCATGGTCGGGCGCGAGCTCGTCCCGCTGGAGAAACGGCCGGCCAGGCCGGGCGATCCGGTGCTCGAGGTGGAGGGGCTCACGGTCCGCGGCGGCCGGGGCAAGGCGAAGCCGCTGCTGGACGGCGTGACGTTTACCGTGCGGGCGGGTGAGATCGTCGGCGTCGCGGGCGTGTCCGGCAACGGCCAGACCGAGCTGGTCGAGGCGATCGCGGGCCTCCGGCGCATCGACGCGGGCAGGATCCGGCTCTGCGGGCGCGACGTCACCGGCGCGGACGCGCGGGACCTCCGCCGGCACGGGCTCGCCCACATTCCGGAGGACCGCTACCGCTGGGGTTCGGCGAAGGAGGAATCCGTCGCCGACAACGCGGCGATGGGCCATACGGACAGCGCGAAGCGTTCCGGCTTTCTGCTGCGCGGGCGACTCCGCCGGATGGCGGAGGCGTGGATCGCCGGGTTCAAGATCAAGGCGGAATCGCCCGCCGTCAAGGCGGGCTCGCTGTCCGGCGGCAATCTGCAGAAGCTGATCGCGGCGCGCGAGCTCGCGCACGGTTCGCCGCTCGTCATCGCCGCCGAGCCGACGCGCGGCGTTGACATCGGCGCGATGGAGATCATCCACGCCGGGCTGCTGAAGCGACGCGACGAGGGCGGCGCGATTCTGCTCGTCTCCTCGGAGCTGACGGAGATTCTGAAGCTGTCCGACCGGATTCTCGTCCTGTACGAAGGGCGGATCGCCGGGGAGTTCCGGGCGGATGAGGCGACGGAGGAAGCGATCGGCAGGCTGATGGCGGGGGTGACGGACCATGCGGAACACGCGGTTTCCGCCGGCCGCGCAGGCCGATCGGACGGTGCGGATCTTGCGGCGTCTCGCGGATAGCCTGCGCGGCCTCGTCCACCCGCTCGCGGCGCTCGCCGCCGGCCTCGCCGCCGGCGCCGTCGCGGTCATTGTCGTCGGCGGCTCGGTCGGCGAGACGTACGCGGAGATGTGGAAGGGAGCCTTCGGCAGCTTCTATTACCTGACGAACACGCTGGCGCGTTCGACGCCGATCATGCTGATCGGCCTCGGCGTGGCGCTCGCGTTCCGCGCCGGCTTCTTCAATCTCGGCGCGGAGGGGCAGCTGCTCTTCGGCGCGCTGGCGGCCGCGGTGGCCGCGCTGTACCTGCCGGCGCCGCCGGCGCTTGCCATGATCGCGGCGCTCGTCGCCGGCATCATCGCGGGCGGCGCCTGGTCGCTGCTCGCGGGGTGGCTCGATGTCCGGTTCCGGCTGAACCTGCTCGTCTCGACGCTGCTCCTGAATTACATCGCGATTTACGTGTGCAGCTACTTCGTCAGCTTCCCGCTGAAGGACACGTCGGGCAGCGCGGCGATCAACCAGACGAACATGATCGACCGGGCGGTCTGGCTGCCGAAACTGTTCAAGGGAATGAGCGTGCACGCGGGCTTCGTCCTCGCGGCCGCGGCCGCGGTGCTGCTGTTTCTCGTCCTGCGCCATACGGTCGCCGGCTATCACCTGCGCATGCACGGCAGCAATCCGTTGTTCGCATTGTACGGCGGCGTGCGCCGCGGCCGGCTGATGGCCTGGACGATGCTCGCGAGCGGCGGCTTCGCGGGCCTGGCCGGCGCCGTCGAAGTGCTCGGCACGCAGTACCGTTACATCGACAACGCGCTGACCGCGCCCGGTTATGCCTGGTCGGGCATCATGGCGGCGCTGCTCGCGAATTCGCATCCGCTCGGCACGGCGGCCGCGGCGCTCCTGCTCGCGGCGCTGCAGACGGGCGGCATGGGCGTCGAGCGGAACACCGAGGTGCCGCTCGAGATCGCGAGCGTCATCCAGGCGGCGATCATCCTGTTCATCTCCGCCCGGTTCACGCGCGCGCTGCTCAAGCGCAGGAAAGCGAGGGCTGCCGATGGAACTGCTGCTTGACGTCTCGCTGTACGGCTCCACGCTGCGGATGATCGCCCCGATCCTGCTCGCCGCGCTCGGCGGTGTGATCTGCGCCCGCGTGGGCATCTTCAACGTCGGCCTCGAAGGGCTCATGCTGACGGGGGCGTTCGCGGCGATCACGGGCAATCATCTGTTCGGCGACGTCTGGCTCGCCGTCCTGTTCGCGGTCATCTGCTCCGGGCTCATGTCGCTCATCCTCGCCTGGCTGACGATCGGCCTGAACGCGAACATGATCGTCGTCGGCGTGGCGCTCAACTTCCTCGCGTCGGGGCTCACGACGTATTGCCTGTCCGCGATTTTCCACGTGAAAGGCTCCTACTACGATCCGGGCATGGCCGGCCTGCCGAAATGGGACATCCCGCTCGTCGGTGATATTCCGGGCGTCGGCGGCATCCTGTCCGGCCATTCGCCGCTCGTGTATGTCGCGTTTGTGCTCGCCTTCGTGCTGCAGTTTTTCCTGTTCAAGACGGTGAAGGGCTTCCGGCTGCTGGCCGCGGGCGAGCATCCGGAGGGGGCGCGGAGCCTCGGAATCCGGATCGACCGCATCCGGTATTGGGCGGTGCTTGCGAGCGGTGTGCTCTGCGGCCTCGCGGGCGCGCAATTGTCGCTCGGCCAGGTGACGCAGTTCACGGAGGGGATGACGGCCGGCCGCGGCTTCATCGCGCTCGTCGCGGTCATGCTCGGCCAGAACCATCCGCTGGGCGTCATGCTGGCGAGCCTGCTGTTCGGATTCATGGACGCCCTCAGCATCCGGTTGCAGGGCTACGCGCTGCCGACGCAGTTCACGATGGCGCTGCCCTACGTGATGACGCTCGCCGCGATGTTCTTGTTCAAGGATCGCGCATACTTGAGGCAGACCGGCCGTATCGATTGACGGCGGAGACCAACTCGGGAGGAGGCCCATCGGATGGACAAAATGGACAAGGCGGAACGCATCAGACGTGCACGGATCCCGGCGCCCGGCGTCAGCCCGGAACAGGCGCACCGTCTGCCTCCGGGCCAGACGCTGACGGAACGGTTCCCGATCCTGCACATGGGAGAGGTTCCGGACTACGGTGACGGTTCGGCGTGGTCGCTTCGCGTGTTCGGCCTTGTGGACGAAGAGAAGACCTTGTCCTTGGGCGACGTGATGAAGATGCCGTGGACGACCGTCGTCTGCGACATCCATTGCGTCACGCGCTGGTCGAAGTTCGACACCGAGTGGGAGGGCGTGCGGTTCCGGGACTTCATCGCGGCGGCGGGCATCCGCGTCCGACCGGAGGCGCGTTACGTGATGATCCACGCCGATCCGAACTATGAGACGAACGTGCCGCTGGAAGACCTGATGCGGGACGACGTGCTGCTCGCCTGGGGATACGGCGGCAAGCCCCTTACGCCGAAGCACGGCTGGCCGCTCCGGCTCGTCGTGCCGCACCTGTACTTCTGGAAGAGCGCGAAATGGGTGCGCGGCATCGAGTTCATGAAGGAGGACCGGCCCGGTTACTGGGAGCGGCTGGGCTACCACCACTACGGCGACCCGTTCCGGGAGCAGCGGTTCTCGGACGATTCGTACGAAATGCCGGAAGACGAATGGATGCAGTGCGATTACGACTGAAGGAGGACCCTGCCCATGAAACTGCCGGTTCTGCGCGTCGATCCGGACGACATTCCGGCGTATGCGATCGTCTGCGGCGACCCGTTCCGCGCGGAGAACATCGCGGGCAGGCTGGAGGACGCGCGGGAGCTCGCCTTCGCCCGCGAATACCGGACGTTCGTCGGACGGTATGACGGCGTCGAACTCGCCGTCGCGAGCCACGGCGTCGGCTCGCCCGGCGCCGCCGTCTGCTTCGAGGAGCTGGCGCGGGCCGGCGTGCGGACGATCATCCGCGTCGGCACGGCCGGATCACTCTCGCCGGCGTATCCGGCGGGCAGCCTGATCGTGAGCACCGCGGCGGTGCGCGAGGACGGGCTGACGAAGCAGCTCGTGCCGCCCGGCTTTCCGGCCGTCGCCGACAGCGCCGTGACGGAGGCGCTGTACCGCGAAGCCGCGGCGCTCGGCGGCCGCGTCGGCAAAGGGATCACGGCGACGTTCGATGCGTTCTATACCGGCGTCGTCGAGCTGCCGCACGCGGTGTACGCGAAGGCGGGCGTGCTCGCCGTGGAGATGGAGATCGCCGCGCTCTACGTGATTGCCGCGCTGCGCGGGATGCGCGCGGGAGCGATCGTCGCGCTGGACGGCGATGCCGATACCGTGGACGAGGCGTACAACCCGCACCGCGACATCGTCGCCGAGGCGGTCGAACGCGGGATCGGGGCCGCGCTGCGGGCGGTCGCGTCGCTGGCCCGGGCGGACGCTTCGGGCGCGGGATAACGCATGGACGGAACGATGCCTGTCCCGTACGGGGCGGGCGTTTTTGTCGAAACTCGTGGTAATATAAAAGGAGTGAGAAAAAGCGCCCGCCATCGGAGGAGAGGAGAACCGTTGAGACGTTTGCTGCATCCGCTGACCCTCGTGAGGACGGCCGGCCTTGTGGACGGCACGTCGTTGCTCGTGCTGCTCGGCATCGCGATGCCGCTGAAATATTTCGCCGACATGCCGATGGCCGTCACGATCGTCGGCACGATCCACGGCTACATCGTCATCGCCTATCTGCTCGCGATCCTGTACGCGCAGCTTCGCCTGCAGTGGCATTTCGGATGGTCGCTGCTGTGCCTCGCCGCCGCGTTCGTGCCGTTCCTCTGGTTCGCGGCGGACCGCGCGATCAGCCGGCGCAGGGACCGGTTCGAGGTGAAACCGGTTCCGCTCAAATGGCTCGTCTATGCGATCGTGTTCTTCGCGTTCATCGACCTGTTCACCCAATTGCCGGTCATGAGCACCTACGCGCAAGCGCTCGGCGCCAGCGCGGCCGTCGCGGGCTTCGTCGTCGGCATGTACTCGCTCACGAACCTGTTCGGGAACATCGCCTCGGGCATCTGGACGGACCGGAGCGGCGCGTATCCGGTGCTGACCGCCGGGCTCGCGCTGACCGCCGGCGCGCTGCTTTCCTACAGCCTCGCGGACACGCCGGGCGCGCTCGTCGCCGTGCGGTTCCTGCACGGCTTCGTGAGCGGGCTGATCGTGCCCGCCGCCTTCACGTTCCTCGCGAACGCGACCGAACGCGGACGGCAGGGCAGCCAGAGCGCGGTGTCGGGCACGTTCGTCGGGATCGCGGCGATCACCGGGCCCGCGTACAGCGGCATCATGGCGAGCCGGACGAGCGTGCCGTTCGTGTTCGCGACGGTCGCCGTGCTCGGGATCGGGCTGCTCCTGCTGACGGTGATCTTCCTTCGGAAACGGAACGCGCGAAGCGCGGAGAAGCGGCAAGAAACGGGCAGGCTGGTCTGGAAGCGGGAGCTCGTGCAGTCGTACGCGGGGGCCTTTTTCCTCATGTTCTCGCAGGGGGCGCTGGCCTATCTGCTGCCGCGGCACGTGGAGGATCTCGGTTACGATTCGCGGATGAGCGGCATGCTGCTCAGCCTGTTCGGCCTGATCGCCGTCGCGGTGTTCGTCGTTCAGGCGCGCGCGGGTTTCAGGCGGCTTGTGCCGGTCATGCGGTTTGCGGCAGGCCTTGCGATGATGGCGATCAGCCAGATCCTGCTCGGGCAGAGCGGGAACACGATCGCGCTGGGCGCCGTGATGGCGCTGTACGGCCTCGGGTTCGCGCTGCTGTTCCCGGCGATCAACACGCTGCTGATCCACGGCACGACGGAATCGAACCGCGGGCGGGCCTACGGTCTGTTCTACGCGCTGTTCTCGCTGGGCACGGTGGCCGGCTCGTCCGGCCTCGGGCTCCTGCCGCTGCCGGTTACGGGGCTGTTCGCCGTGACGGGCTGCGCCATGCTCGTCTGCGTCACGGCCGTGCTGGCGACCGTGCCGCGGGGGAAGATGTTGGCTGCGGAATCCGGACCGGATCGGGGCGAATGAGGGAATACTAACGGCAATGACCCTGGCGGGGAATGCGGGGGGATTGCCGTGAAAGATTATGTGCACATCACCCTGGATCTGCTGTTCGGTTTCGTGGGACTGTTCGTGTTCAACCAGGCGCTCGGCAAGGCGCATTTCTCCCAACTGACGCCCTTCGAATTCGTCGCGATCCTGGTGCTCGGGGATCTCGTCGGCAATGCGGTCTACCATCCGGACGTGACGGCGCTGCAAATCCTGTACGGACTCTTCGTGTGGGGGATCATCATTTACGCGATCGGGCGCCTGACGCTGAAATCGCGGAAAATGCGCACGCTGTTCGAAGGCGAGCCTTCCATCGTCATCCGGCGCGGCGAATTGCAGTACGACGTGATGCGGCGCAACATGCTCGACCTCAACCAGCTGCTCAGCCTGCTGCGGCAGCAGGGGTACTTCTCGTTGCGCGAGATCGACTATGCCGTGCTCGAGACGAACGGCATGATCAGCGTGCTGCCGAAACAGCCGTACGGCAAGCCGACGCGAAGGGATTTCGGTCTGAACGGCACGGGCGGGGGCCTGCCGATCACGCTCATCCTCGACGGAGAGCTTCAGGCGGACAATCTCGGGAAGGCTTCGCTGTCCGAGCCGTGGCTGAGACAGCAGCTTGCGGAGCAGGGCATCGAGTCGTACGAGAGCGTCCTGTACGCGGACTGGGATCCCGAAGAGGGGCTGTTCGTGATTCCGTTCCGGTGAAAAAGGCAGCCTGGCCCCGGCGCCGCTTCGCGGCGCTCCGGGCCGGGCTGCCTTTTCGCGGTTTCGGCGGGACGGCGGCCTGTCGGGCAGGAAGGCGGACCGTTGCGGGCGGACCGCTGTCCGGCACCGCCGTTGCCGTCGGACGGGTCCAGGGAACCGCGTGCCGCGGCGCGCGGACGCCATCCGCCGGAAGAGAACGCCGCTTGCCGGTTCGGGTCGCGACCCGCGGACCCAAGCCGCGACACGACGATTCGCGCCGCACCCGACGAATCGGGCTCCGACACGCCGATTCGCGCCGCCATCCGCAGGAACAGACCGTGGCGCGCCGATTCGCGCCGCAAATCCGCCGGAACAGACCGTGGCGCGCCGATTCGTGCCGTAACCCGCCGGATCAGGCCGCGACACGCCGATTCGTGCCGCAATTCCGCCGGACCGGGCCGTGACTCGGTGATTCGGGCCACATCCGCCGGATCGGGCCGTGTGACTCGCTGATTCGGGCCGCAACCCGCGGATCAGGACTTCAGCACGTCGTGGTCGACGTACCGCTCGCCGTTCAGCTTGCTGATGACGTTGATCGCGACCTTCGCGCCGTCGCCGGCCGTGATGATCGTGTGGACGCTGACGCCCGCGACCGTGCCGGCCGCCCAGATGCCGTCGATGTTCGTCCGGCCGTCCGCGTCGACGTCGATGACCGTCTTGATGCGCGGCTCGGTGCCGTCCTTCAGCTTCAGACCGATCTTCTCGGCAAGGTCCGTCGCAAGGCCGGTCGCGATGATGACCTGCGACGCCTCGAACGTCTCGCCGGCTTCGGTCTCGATCCGGAACTTGTCGCCGTCCTTCACGACGTTCGTGACGGTGGCCTGCTTCAGCTCGGCGCCGAACTTCGCCGCCTGCTTCTTGCCGGTCTCGACGAGGTCCGGCCCCGTGATCTCCGGAACGCCGTAGTGGTTCTCGATCCAGGCGCGCTTCGTGATGCTCTTGTCGTTGTCGAGGAGCAGCGTCTTCTTGCCGGCCTTCGCGGTGAACAGCGCGGCGCTTGCGCCCGCGGGGCCGGCGCCGATGATGGCGATGTCGTACACGGGGATCACTCCTTGCATACGGAATGTGCGGGCACAGCATGATGCCTGAGGAACATTTTATACAAATATGTTGAGAAAATCAAAAAGCGGCCTGCGGGAAAAGCGGCCCGAGGGTTGGAGAATCGGCCCGTGACCCGCGTTTTGCGGCTCCGCGGAGCGGATCCGGACGCATGCAAGGTTCGGGACCGCATCGTGCGGCAAACGGCGGGCGCATTTCTGACCGGACGGTCATTCGCGATGGCGGTTTGAAATCCGATCCTCCCTTGAGCTAGAATAAAACCGTTCTGAACCATCGGTCAGTACAAGTCGGCGCCAAGACAACAGACAAAAGGGAGTGGAAACGGTTGAACGGCATCATCCGGTTTTCGTTGAACAACAAGTTCGCGCTGTGGATCATGACCTTCATCGTCGTTGCGGCCGGCCTCTACGCCGGGCTCACGATGAAACAGGAGACGATCCCGGACATCAACGTTCCGGTCATCGCGGTGACGACCGTGTATCCGGGCGCGGCGCCCGACGAGGTGGCGGAGCGGGTGACGCGGCCGATCGAGCAGCGGCTGAAAAATCTGAACGGCGTCGATGCGATCATGTCGACGTCCGCCGAGAACTACTCGCTCGTGGTCATCCAATACGAGTACGAGAAGAACATGAAGGAGGCGCTCGAAGAGGCGCGGGAGGCGGTGGATGGCGTCTCGCTGCCGGAAGGCGCGCAGGAGCCGGCGCTGAGCCGCATAACGATCAACGCCATGCCGGTGCTCGTCGTCAGCGTCAGCAGCGACGCGATGCCGCTCGAGCAGCTTACCGCGCTCGTCGAGGAAGAGCTGCGGCCGTCCATCGAAGGACTTGACGGCGTGCAGGAAGTGCACATCTCGGGGCATTACGTCAGGGAAGCCGTCCTGACCTGGAAAGAGGACAAGCTGACGGAGCTCGGACTTTCGAAAGAGACGGTGCAGGGCATCATCCGGGGTTCGGTGCTGAAGGCGCCGCTCGGCCTGTTCGAGATGGAAGGCACGCAGAAAAATATCGTCGTGGACGGCGGCGTCCGCACGCTTGAGGAACTGCGCAATCTCGCGATTCCGGTCATCCCGTCCGGCGGAGGAGCCGGCGCCGGCATGGGCGGTCCCGGGATGGGCGGAGCCGCCGGCATGGGGAACGGCATGGACGGCGCGTTCGGCATGGGAGGCGGAGCGGGCGATGCGGCCGGCATGGGCGGCGCGTTCGGCCCGGGCGCATCCGCCGGTCCGGACGCCGTGGACCTGGACGGCGCCGCATTCGGCATGGACCCGGCGGCCGGTCCGGACGCCGCCGCGGACGCGGCGGGAGCAGGCGCCGGAATCCCGGACGCCGCAGGCGGGGACGGCTTGCTCGCCGCGCTGATGAACGGCGGTTTGCCGACGGTTCCGCTTTCGGAGATCGCGGACATCGAGCTTGTCGGCCGGGCGGAGTCCATTTCGCGCACGAACGGCAAAGAAGCCATCGCCGTGCAGATCGTCAAGGCGCCCGATGCGAACACCGTCGAAGTCGTGAATCAGGTCAAGGCAGAACTGAGCGCCTTCAAGGAGCGGCATGAAGGACTTGACTTCATCACGATGCTGGACATGGGCGAGCCGGTCGAGCAATCGGTCGCGACGATGCTCGACAAGGCGCTGTTCGGCGCGATCTTCGCGGTCATCATCATCCTGATGTTCCTGCGCAACGTCCGCTCGACGCTGATCGCGGTCATCTCGATCCCGATGTCGCTCCTGATCGGCATCCTGCTGCTCAAGCTGAACGACATCACGCTCAACATGATGACGCTGGGCGCGATGACGGTCGCGATCGGGCGGGTCGTGGACGACTCGATCGTCGTCATCGAGAACATTTACCGGCGCATGTCGCTGAAGGGCGAGCAGCTCAAGGGCAAGGCGCTCATCCTTGCGGCGACGAAGGAAATGTTCATTCCGATCATGTCGTCGACGATCGTGACGATCGCGGTCTTCCTGCCGCTCGGGCTCGTCAGCGGCTTCGTGGGCGAACTGTTCCTGCCGTTCGCGCTGACGATGGTGTACTCGCTTCTCGCGTCGCTGCTCGTCGCGATCACGATCGTGCCGATGCTGGCGCACACGATGTTCCGGAAAGGTCTGCCCGAGAGCAGGCAAACCGAAGGCCCCGGCGCGCTGGCGAAGGCCTATCAGCGCGGCCTGCGCTGGGCGCTCAGCCGCAAGGCCGTGACGTTCTCGGTTGCGGTGCTGCTGCTCATCGCCAGCGCCTGGCTCTTCCGGTTCGTCGGCACGAGCTTCCTGCCGGAGGAAGACCAGAAGTACGCGATCCTCTCCTATTCGGCGGCGCCGGGCGAGCTGCAGGAAGAAGTGTACGATCTCGCGCTGAAGGCCGAAAGCTACCTGATGAATCGCGCGGATGTGACGGATGTCTCGTTCGGGATCGGCAGCCGGGCGGGGGTCGGCGGCATGGCGGGCTTCGGCTCGGACCGCGACGCGCTCTTCTACGTCATGTTTGACGATGAGACCGAGAATTTCGCGGAAGTCAAGGAGCAGGTGCTCGCCGACATCCAGGCGGCGGCCCCGGGCGAAGGCGAATGGGGACTGTTCGACATGTCCGCCATGTTCGGCGCGGGCGGCTTCAGCATGTACGTGTTCGCCGACAGCTATGAAGAAATCAGGGAAGCGGCCGAAAAAATCAAGGCGGTCATGGAAGAGGATCCGAATTTCAAGGACATCGAGACGGGGCTCGAAGAGACCTACGACCAGTACACGCTGCGGGCGGACCAGGCGAAGCTCGGCCGGTACGGGTTGACGACCGCCAACATCATGCTCGCGCTCGCGCCCGCGCGGGAGCGGACCGTCCTGACGACGATCGAGGCAGACGGCGAGGTGTACAGCGTCTACGAGCAGTCGGAGACGGCAAGCTACGGCACGATTGACGACATGACCGGCGTGACGCTCGCGTCGCCGCTCGGCTTCGAAGTGCCGATCCGGGATGTCGTGACGGTCGAAAGCGGCGAATCGCCGAACACGATCCGACTGCTGGACGGCCGGATCTATACGGAGATCACGGCCGAAGTGACGGTGAAGGACGTCGGCAGGGCGACTGCCGATCTCAAGAAGAAAATGGACGAACTCGAACTGCCGCGTTCGGTCGACGTCGAGTTCGGCGGCGTCGTCGAACAGATGAACGAGACGTTCTATCAGCTCGGCCTGGCGATGGCCGCCGCGATCGCGATCGTCTACCTCGTGCTCGTCATCACGTTCGGAGGCGGTCTCGCTCCGTTCGCGATCCTGTTCTCGCTGCCGTTCACGGCGATCGGCGCGTTCCTCGCGCTGTGGCTCACGGGCGAGACGCTGAACGTCTCGGCGATGATGGGGCTGCTCATGCTGATCGGCATCGTCGTCACGAACGCGATCGTGCTGATCGACCGCGTCATCCACAAGGAGCGGGACGGTCTCCCGACCCGGGAGGCGCTGATCGAGGCGGCCGGCACCCGGCTGCGCCCGATCCTGATGACCGCCTTCGCGACGGTCGGCGCCCTCCTGCCGATGCTGTTCAGCATCAAAGGCGCGGGCATCATTTCGCGGGGGATGGCGGTGACGGTCATCGGCGGCCTGACCAGCTCGACGCTGCTTACGCTGTTCATCGTGCCCGCGGTCTACGAAGTGCTGATGCGCCTGCGCCGCAGAAGCAGCGAGGAGCGGATCTGATTGCCGGACCGCAAACGGCTGATCGTGGCCGCCGCCCAGCGCGTGTTCGCGCGCAAGGGCTACCGTTCGGCGTCGATGCGGGAGATCGCCGAGGAGGCCGGCGTCGCCAAGGGGTCCATATACCTCCACTTCAAATCGAAGGACGAGCTTGCGCTGGCCGCCGTCGCCGACGTCTACGACCGGATCCGGCGGCGGATGGCCGAGCTCGAGGCGGATGAGGATCTCACGCCGCGCGAGCGGTTCATCCGCCAGCTCGAGGAGCAGCTTGCCACGGGTTCGGACAACGCCGAGTGGATCCGGCGGCTCTGGCGCGAGCATGCGGACGGCATCCACGAGGCGCTGCCCGGGTTCGTCCTGCGGATCCGGGCGGAGACGACGGAATGGCTGCTGCGGTCGATCCGGGACATGTACGGCGAGCCCTGCGCGCCTTACGCCGGCGACATCGCGCTGATGATGCAGGGCGCGCTCGGGGAAGTCGTCGGCTGCCATCTGCTCGGCGGCAAGCCGATCGAACCGCAGCGTCTGGCCCGTTACCTCGTCCGGCGGATGGACGACATCGCCGCCGGGCTCATCGGGAGCGGCGAGCGGCCGCTGGTGGAAGGCGAAGAGCTCGACGCGCTGATGCGGCGCCTTGCCGGCGGCGGCTGCGGACCGGCGGCTTGGCAGGCGTCCATCCGGGAGCTGCGCGGCAGGCTGGGGGTCGTGCGGGCCGGCGCGGATGCCGGCGAGCTGGAGGAAGCGCTCGACCTGCTGGCGGCCGAGGCGACGAAGCTGCTGCCGAACCGCGTCGCGCTGCGCGCCCTGCTGGGCCACGTGCGCGCCCTCGCGCCCGAGCCGCTTCGGCCGGACGTTGACCGGCTGGAGCGGGACATGTTCGACGGTTGAAATCATGCGCCGCCGCGGCGTTATCCTCGCCGACGGCGGCTTTCGCATTTTCCGGAGCGGCGGGCCACTGCGGCCGTGCGGACATATTTCGCCGCCGCCGGCTTTATACTACGCATGGAATCTGTGCCGGAACGGCGGGGAAGTGAACGCATGGCCTTTGTCGTACTCGTCGTGTTGATTTTGGTGAACGCATTTTTCGCCGCATCGGAGATCGCGCTCATCTCGCTGAACGACAACCGGATCCGCGCGATGGCGGAGGACGGCCACAGGAAGGCGAAGCTTCTCGCCGGACTCCTGCGCGAGCCGAGCCGGTTCCTCGCGACGATCCAGATCGGGATCACGCTGGCCGGTTTTCTCGCGAGCGCGTTTGCGGCCGAGAGCTTCGCAGGCGATCTGGCGGCGTTCGCCGCGGACCGGGGAGTGCCGTTGCCGCTTGAAGTGCTGCACACGATCGCGCTGGTCGCCATTACGCTCGTGCTGTCCTATTTCACGCTCGTGTTCGGGGAGCTGGTGCCGAAGCGGCTGGCGATGAAGAAGGCGGAGCCGATCGCGATGCTCGCCGTCCGGCCGCTCGTCGTCCTCTCGGCGATCACCCTTCCGGTCGTGCGGCTGCTCACGTGGTCGACGAATCTGGTCGTGCGTCTGTTCGGCGTCGATCCGAACGCGGACGACGAGGAGGTGACGGAGGAAGAGATCCGGATGATGGTCGATGTCGGCGAGGAGCGGGGGGCGATCGACGAGACGGAGAAAATGATGATCAACAATATTTTCGACTTCGACAACAAGACCGTCTCGGAGATCATGACCCACCGCATCGACGTCGTCGGCATTCCGCTCGGCGCGACGCTGAAGGAGATCGTCGAGACGATCGACAGCGAGAAATATACGCGTTACCCCGTCTACCGCGAGCACATGGACGACATCGTCGGCATCCTGCACGTGAAGGACCTGACGATGTACCTGACGGAATGCGACGAAGAGGCGTTCGATCTGAAGAAGCTGCTGCGCAAGCCATTCCATGTGCCGATGCATCGGCCGATCGACAAGGTGTTCCGCGACTTCCAGAAAAACAAGGTCCACATGGCGATCGTCATCGACGAATACGGCGGCACCGCGGGCATCGTCACGATCGAGGACCTGCTGGAGGAGATCGTGGGCAACATTTTTGACGAATATGACGAGGATGTCCGCGATATTGTGAGAATGGACGATCAGTCGCTGCTCGTGAGCGGCACTGTCGACCTCGACGAGATCGAGCGGATGCTCGATATCGGGCTGCCGACGGACCGGTACGATACGGTGAGCGGCTTCGTGATCGGCGAGCTCGGCCGGTTCCCCGAGGCGGAGGACGAGGCGGAGATCGTCTGGGAGGGATATCTGTTCCGCGCGGAAGGCCCGGTCGACAAGCGCATCGCGAAGGTGCGGATCCTGCCGCCGGGATGCCGCCAGGCGGAGGCGGACCTTGCGGTGCCGCGTGAAGAGGGGGGTGATCATCCCGGTTGAAGTGAACAACGGTCCGCGGGCCGTTCATGACCGTTGGGGCGACGTGCCGTTAACGGTCCGTGGGACCGCTAATGGCCGTTCGCGCGGGGCGCGGAGTCGCGTTAACGGTCTGCGGGACCGTTATTGCCGCGCAAAGGGTTGGTCGCCCCGGCCGGTGCGGGTGAATAACGGTCCGTGGGACCGCTAATGGCCGTTCGCGCGGGGGGCGGAGCCGCGTTAACGGTCTGCGGGACCGTTATTACCGCGTGAAGGGGTAGTGCTTCAGGCCGGACAGGCGCTTGCCCGATCAGGCGCTCGTGATATACTCGGAATTGGCGCACACGATGGCGGGAGGTGCTGACGGTCTTGCATGATGCTCTGCTCGGCAGCTTCGTATCGGCCATGGCGACGCTTCTGGGCGGCCTCCCGGTGCTCCTGATCCGGGAAATGTCCGAGCGATGGAAAGACATCCTCGTTGCGTTCACCGCGGGGGTTATGGTGTCCGCGTCGACGTTCGGCCTGCTGCCGCAGGCGATCGCCGAAGCCGGCTTCTGGACCATGACCGTCGGACTTGTGCTCGGCGTGGCGGTGCTGGATGCGATCGAACGCAACATCCCCCACATCGACGTCGAGAACAAGAACGGCCTCCGCTCGCTCGACAACAAGGCGCTGCTCGTCATGATCGCACTCTTCATCCACAATATTCCCGAAGGCCTCAGCACGGGGTTCAGCTACGCGAGCGGGAACGCCGGACTCGGCCCGATGGTCGCGTTCGCGATCGGGGCGCAGAACATGCCGGAAGGGCTGATTCTGGCCGTTTTCCTCCTGAACGCGAGGACGCCGAGGCTCCAATCGTTGCTCATCGTGACGGCGACCGGCCTCACGGAAATGTTGTCGGCGGTGATCGGCTACGCGGCGGCCAGCACGATCGACGGGCTGATCGGTCCGGGACTGGCGTTTGCGGCCGGAGCCATGCTGTTCATCTCGTACAAGGAGCTTATCCCGGAGAGCCACGGGCACGGGTTCGAACGTCCCTCGACGTTCAGCTTCATCGCCGGCCTGATCGTGATGATCTATATCGCGGAACTGTTCGGATGACAACTTCGCGTTCGGATGACAACCTTGCATGCGGGGTGGGCACATGGACGTTCTGGAAGCGATCCGCACGCGGCGGTCGATCGGAAGGGTGAGCCGGGAGCCGGTGCCGCGCGAGACGATCGAGGCGATCCTCGAGGCGGCCAACTGGGCGCCGAGCCACTACGGCACGGAGCCGTGGCGGTTCCGCGTCATGACCGGGGACGGACGCGGCGTACTCGCGAAGGCCTACGGCGACATCGCGGCGCTTGAAGCGCCGGAGGAGAAGCGTGAAGAGGCGCGCGCGAAGGCGGAGGCGAAGGCGTACCGCGCGCCGGTCGTCATCGCCGTGTCGGCGCTGCCGTCCGACGCGCCGAAGGTCGTGCGCGCCGAGGAGCTCGCGGCGACCCACGCGGCCGTGCAGAATCTGCTGCTCGCGGCGCACGCGCTCGGGCTGGCCGCGATCTGGCGGACCGGCGGGCCGATGTACCATCCGCTCATGAAGCAGGCGCTGGGCCTTGCGGAGAACGAGGAGCTCGTCGCCCTCGTCTATCTGGGCAAGCCGGAAGGACCTCCGCCCGAAGGCAGGCGCAGGCCGGTGTCCGGGAAGACGATCTGGATGACGTGATCCGTCGGATCGCGGCGAACCGTGGGAAGCGGAGGGCGATGCGGGATCGGTCCGAAGCCGCATTGACTTCCCGCCGCTTTTCGTGCGAAAATGTACACGCGTACATTCAGGCTGTTCAACCGTCATTCGCCGTTGGCGGCCGGAAGGAGGAACGATGTGGCGTCCCGCAAGGATGTGGCGAAGCTGGCCGGCGTCTCGGAAGCGACGGTCTCGCGCGTGCTGAACGGCGTCGGTCCGGTGCGGGAGGAGACGCGGCGGCGGGTGCTGGAGGCGGCGCGGAAGCTCCATTACGAGATCCACGCCCTGGCGGCCAGCTTCGCGCGGGGGCGGAGCGGCAACCTCGGCGTCGTGCTGCCGCATGTGCCGAAGGTGCGCCTGTTCTCGACGTACTATTTTTCCGAGATGCTGGGCGGCATCGGGGAAGTCGCGCGCGAGCGCGGCATGGGGCTGCTCCTTCTGTACCGCACGCCGGGGGAGGCGTACGATTACGTGCCGCTGTTCCGCTCGGTGCGGATCGACGCCTGCATCGTGCTCGGCGCGAGCAGCCTGCCGGAGGAGGAAGCGGGCATCCGGGCGATGGCAGACGAGGGGCTGCCGTTCTGCCTGATCGACCATGTGAGCGGGGACGGCCGGGCGAGCGCCGTCTGCGCGGCGCACGAGGAAGGCAGCGTGCGCGCGGTCAGGCATTTGATTGAGAACGGTTACCGGAAGATCGGTTTTCTCAACGGTTCCCCCTGGTATTCGCCCAGCCGCGAGCGGGAAGCCGGCTATCTGCGCGCGCTGCGGGAGGCGGGCCTTGCGCCGGACCCGAAGCGGATGTTCGCCGGCAATTACAGCCGCACGAGCGGCCGCCGCGCGGCGGAGGAGGTGTACGCCCGGCTGCGCGATCTCGACGCGGTGTTCGTCGCGAACGACCGGATGGCGATCGGGCTCATGCAGGCGCTGCGCGAGCGCGGCGTCCGCGTGCCGGACGACCTTGCGATCGTCGGCTGCGACGATTCGGACCTGGCCGCGATGGTGGACCCGCCGCTCACCTCCGTCCGCGTGCCGTTCGTCGAGATGGGCAGGACCGCCGCGGAGCGGCTGCTGGACCGGCTGCCCGCATGGCGGGGAGCGGAATCCGTGTTCCACGAGACGCTGCCGACGGAGCTCGTCGTGCGCGAGTCGTCCGCGCCGCGTCCGTGAAAGGGCCGGTTCCGGCCCCATTTCACAATCCCGTACGGGGAGGAGTGATCCGCATGAAGCGGTACAACATCGGCATGGTCGGGTACAAGTTCATGGGCAAGGCGCACAGCCACGCCTACAAGGAAGCGCCGATGGCGTTTCCCGGCACGCCGGTGCCGGTCATGAAGGTGATTTGCGGCCGGGACAAGGCCGGCGTCGAGCGGGCGGCCGCCCAGTTCGGCTGGGAAGAAGCGGTCACCGACTGGCGCGAGCTGGTGGGGCGCGATGACATCGACATCGTCGACATCAACGCGCCGTCGGACGTGCACAAGGACATCGCGATCGCGGCCGCGAAGGCGGGCAAGCACGTGTTCTGCGAGAAGCCGCTGGCGCTGAATCTCGCCGACGCGCGCGAGATGCTGAAGGCCGCCGAGGAAGCCGGCGTCCGGCACATGATCTGCTTCAACTACCGGTTCGCTCCCGCGGTGCAGCTCGCGAAGAAGCTCGTGGAGGAGGGGCGGCTCGGCCGGATCTACCACTTCCGCGCCGTCTTCCTGCAGGACTGGATCGTCGATCCGGATTTCCCGCTCGTCTGGCGGCTGGACAAACGGGTCGCGGGATCCGGGGCGCACGGCGATCTGGGCGCGCATCTGATCGATCTTGCGCATTTCCTCGTCGGCGACATCGAGGAGGTCGTCGGCGTGAGCGAGACGTTCATCCGGGAGCGGCCGCTGCCGTCCTCGATGACCGGCCTCAGCGCGAAGGGCGATGCGTCCGCGCCGAAGGGCCAGGTGACGGTCGATGACGCGACGCTGTTCCTTGCGCGCTTTGCCAATGGCGCGCTCGGCAGCTTCGAGGCGACGCGCCTCGCGCCGGGCCACCGGTGCACGAACGCCTTCGAGATCAACGGCTCGAAGGGCAGCGTGAAGTTCGATTTCGAGCGGATGAACGAACTGCAGGTGTACTTTACGGACGACGCGGAGGACGTGCAGGGCTTCCGCCGCGTCATGGCGACCGACCCGGCGCACGCCTATATGGAGGGCTGGTGGCCGGCCGGACACTCGATCGGCTACGGCCAGACGTTCACGCACGTCATCGTCGAGCTGCTGAATGCGATCGCGGAGAACCGGCAGCCGGTGCCGAACTTCCATGACGGCGTGAAATGCCAGGCGGTGCTCGAGGCGGTCGAGAAATCGATCGAAGAGCGGCGCTGGGTGCGCATCAGCGAAATGTGACACGGGTCCGGCGGAGCGGACGCGGCGGATCGTCCCATGTCCGCGTCCGCTCCCCGGCCGGAAGGAACGGAAAGGAGACCCCCATGAAGAAGAAGGCGCTGATCGTATGGGGCGGCTGGGACGGCCACGAGCCCGACCAGGCCGCGGAGCATTTCCGGGGAATTCTGGAGAAGGAAGGCTTCGAGGTCGAGGTGTCGGATACGCTGGAGTCTTTTGCCGACCCCGAGAAACTCAAATCGCTCGACCTCATCATCCCGATCTGGACGATGGGCAAGATCAAAAAGCGCTACGTGCGCAACGTGTCGGAGGCGGTGCAGGCCGGCGTCGGCCTCGCGGGCTGCCACGGCGGCATGTGCGACGCGTTCCGCGAGAACGTGGACTGGCAGTTCATGACCGGGGGCAACTGGGTCGCACACCCGGGCAACGACGGCGTCGAATACCTCGTCCACATCAAGCAGTCTTCGAGCCCGCTGACGGAGGGGATCGGGGATTTCACGGTGCGAAGCGAGCAGTACTACCTGCACGTCGACCCCGCGGTCGAGGTGCTGGCCGTGACCCGGTTCCCGACCGTGCCCGGTCCGCACATGCTGAACGGGCCGGTGGAGATGCCGGTCATCTGGACGAAGCGCTGGGGTGTCGGACGCGTCTACTACTGCTCGCTCGGCCACAAGGCGGAGATTCTCCGCATGCCGGTCGTGACGGAGCTGATGCGGCGCGGCTTCCTGTGGGCCGCGGAAGGCAAGGCGCTGTACGGCGGAACGAACCCGGTCATCTACACGGACTACACGGGCATGGGCGACAGCCCGGACTGAGCCGTCTTCCGGCGGTTGCCGGCGGACACGGGCGGACATGAACGGACAACAGGAATCGAATCACATTCCGATGCGGAAAGAAGGAACATGCGGCCATGGACAAGGTGAAAGCCGGCATCATTGGAACCGGCAACATCAGCGGCGTGTATTTCCGGAACGGCGGACGGTTTGAGTCGCTCGAGATCGTCGCCTGCGCGGATATCGACGTCGGGCGCGCGATCGCGAAGGGAGCCGAGCACGGCGTGCGCGGCTGCACCGTCGAGGAGCTGCTCGCCAATCCGGAGATCGAAATGGTCATCAACCTGACGGTTCCGAAGGCGCACGCTCCCGTGAACCTGCAGGCGCTCGAGGCCGGCAAACACGTCTACGTGGAGAAACCGCTGGCGGTGACGCTCGAGGAAGCCCGCGAGGTGATGGAGCTGGCCGCGCGCAAGGGGCTTTTCGTCGGCTGCGCGCCCGACACGTTCCTGGGCGGCGGCATCCAGACCTGCATCAAGCTGATCGAGGAGGGCGCGATCGGCACGCCGGTCGGCGCGACGGCGTTCATGATGAGCGGCGGCCACGAATCGTGGCACCCCTCGCCGGAGTTCTACTACCAGCCCGGCGGCGGGCCGATGTTCGACATGGGGCCGTATTATCTGACGGCGCTTGTCGCGATGCTCGGCCCGATCCGGCGCGTCACCGGCTCGGCGCGGATTTCGTTCCCCGAGCGGACGATCACGAGCCAGCCGAAGGCCGGGACGGTCATCCCGGTCGAGGTGCCGACGCACGTCGCCGGCGTCATCGACTTCGAGGCGGGACCGGTCGCGACGATCATCACGAGCTTCGACGTGCCGGGCGGTTCGACGGTGCCGCGCATCGAGGTGTACGGCAGCGAGGGGACGCTTGTCGTGCCGGACCCGAACACGTTCGGCGGTCCGGTGAGGCTGCGCCGGGCCGGATCGGGCGAATGGGTCGAGGTGCCGCTCACCCACGGCCACACCGACAACGCGCGCGGCATCGGCGCCGCCGACATGGCGAAGGCGATCCGCACGGGCCGGCCATATCGCGCAAGCGGCGAGCTCGCCTACCACGTGCTCGAGGCGATGCACGGATTCCACATCGCGTCGGAGGAAGACCGGCATTACCGGCTGTCGAGCACGTGCGCGAAGCCGCGGCCGCTTCCGGCCGGGCTGCCGGAGTACACGCTGGATTGAGGAAAGGAAAAAGCCGATCGGGAAGGCGTTTCGAACCGCACCCAGTCAGGCGCAGGTGACGGGTGCCGTTCATGTCCGCGTTCCCGGTCGGCTTTCGTCATGTTCCGTTCCGGCGGCTTAATCGGATCCGGCGGCGGGCGGCGTGCTTGGGCGGTGTGCAGCGCGATGCGCCCGGGCGCATGCTTTGGCGGTGTGCAACGCGAAGCGCCCGGGCGGTATGCGGCGAAGGTGTGCAGGCCGCCTTATGCCCGGCGCGCGCGGAGCGCCCGCCACTTCTTGTACTGGTAATAAATCGTGCAGCCGATGCAGTAGCCCGCCACGGCAGCCAGCGCGGCCAGGCCGACCATGCCGGCGGCGATGTGCCCCGGCAGGTGCCAGCCGGCCAGGTGGAAGACGGACGACAGACCGAGCAGCGAGACGGCGATCGTCTGGTTGAACCGGGCGAGCTCCGCGGCCTGCGTTTCGGACCGGTTCAGCCGTTCCCCGGTCAGGGCGAGGCGTCCCAGTTGCATGAACAGATTGGCGCGCGGGCCGAAGGCGAGGCCGGCAAGCTGGATCAGGAAGAGGGCATAGATCCACCAGGGTTGCTGCGCGGCCAGCGACAGGACGACGAACAGGACGATGCCGGACTGGTTCGTTTTGACCAGGAGAAGTGGGATTTCCTTCATGCGCGGAACCTCCTTGCAGCCGTGCGGATGCCATTAAAACCGACCAATCATATCCATCTGCTTACCATTAAAGCGCGGCAGCGTGCGGATGTCAATGGCGGCGGACGGGAAGCGGCAAGGTGGACGGGCGGTAGGAAGCAAGGTGGATATGTTTCCGCAGGCAGGCGCATATGCTGGGATGAGGGTGCCGCCGGACGGGCGGCGCCGACGCGCGGCTGCGGAGGTGAATCGGATGGCGAGACGGGGAGGGCGCGGGATCGCGCGGCTGCTGGGAGCGCTGCTGGCGGCCGGGCGCCCGGGGATGCGTTTTCGCGCACGCAGGCGGCCGGGCGCGCGGTTTGTGCCCGGAGGCAACCGTTCCGCATTCGGCGCGCGGTTCGTGCCCGGAGGAAGCCTTTCCGCATCCGGCGATCGCTTCGTTCCCGCAAGACGGCCCGTGTCCGGCGGCGGAATCATCTCCGGCGGCCGGCCCGCAGCCGCGGCCCGTCCATCCGCCGGCGGCAGATTCGTCGCGCGCCGGCGCCGCACCCTGTCGCTTCCCAGCTTCCTGCGCCAGCGAGACGGCCGGCGCCAGAGCAGTGGAAGCGCCCGCTCCGGCCCGGACCGGCCGGGCGGGAAGGGGCGTCGGATCGGCGGGAAACGGCTGGTCCTGATCGTCTTCCTGTCGTTCCTCGCGTTCACGGTGTTCGCGTTTGTCTACGTGGAGCGCCATCTGCGTCCACCGCTCATGCACGTCGCCACGATGCGCGTGAAGCAGATCGTGACGCAGGCGATCAACGAGGCGATCATGACCCAGGTGGCGAGCCGGACGGACGCGGAGCGGCTCGTGGAGTGGCAGAAGAGCGAGGACGGCCGGGTGACCGGCTTCATGCTCAATTACGCCGAGCACATGCGCATCACGTCGGAGACGGTTGAGACGGTGCAGCGGACGCTGTACGAGATCAAACACGTGCCCGAATATATCCCGATCGGCCAGGCGTTCGGCAGCGCGGTGATCGCGTCGTTCGGCCCGCGCATGCCCGTCCGCTTCGAGCCCGTGGGTGCGGCGAAGGTCGAGCTCGGCACGCGCCAGCGGGATGCGGGCATCAACATGATCCTCGTCGAGGTGTTCGTCCGGATTACGGCCGAGATGGCGATTATCATCCCGTTCGACACGAAACCGGAGACGGTCGTGACGGAAATTCCGATCTCGTATCTGCTCGTCGTGGGCGACGTGCCGATGTATTACTTCGACAACAAGGGGAATCCGGGCGGCTCGTCGGCCGATCACGCGCCGAACATTGCGCTGACGTTGCCGCCGTCGGGGGACAGCGCGACGTCCGCCGATCCCGCCGGAGACGAGAGCGGCGAAGCGGCGCCGGAGCAGCCGGGGGAGATGTGACCGCGGGGCGGCCGGAACGGATCCGCCATGCGGGGAACCGGAACGAATCCGCCCGGTTCCGGCGGCCCGCAACCGCCAGCCGGCCGGCCGGCGCCGAACGCCGGCAGGTTCTCCTTCGGCCCGCCCGGTTCACCGGTAGGTGCCGTTCCGGATCCGCTGCCAGTCCTCGCGTTCCCATTTTTTCAACAGCGGATAGGGGTCGAACGCCCACTCGACGAGGCCGCGGTCGCGATACAGGCCGAAATGGAGGTGGGGAGGGAACTTGCCCGACGTGCCCGGCTTGCCGTAGCCGGAGCTGCCGACCCAGCCGATCACCTGGCCCGGCTTGACGATGTCGCCGGGCTTCAGGTTTTTGTCGTAGCCGGACAGATGGGCGAAGTAATGGTAGACGTTGTCGATGTCCCGGATGCCGATTCGCCATCCGCCGAACCGGTTCCATCCCTTCGTCTCGACGACGCCGTAGCAGGTGCTGCGGACGGGCACGCCGTAATCGGCGAAGATGTCCGTCCCCTCGTGGATCCGGTAGCCGCCCCAGCCCCGCGCCGCGCCCCACGTGTCCCGGTACGAGTAGTCGGCGCGCACGGGCAGCGGGAACGCGTGCTCGTCGAGATCGAGGCGGTCGAAATGCGCATACAGCTTGGAAAATTGCAGCACGCGCTGGACGGCCCGCGAGTTGTGGTAATACTCCCACAGCCCGATCGCGAGATCGTCCTCCGACGTGCCGGATTTCAGCAGCTGCTGCGCGACCGTCCAGAGGATGTCCTCATCGTCCGTACGGTCGGCGCGCCCGTCGCCGTTGCCGTCGAGACCGATGCCGCCGAAATGGCGGATGACCGCCGGATCGGTCTCCTCTTCGTCCGGGTTCAGCTCGCCCGCCCACCGCGCGGGCGGGATGTAGATCGCGATCAGTCCTTTCGGCTGCGGCCTCGATTTCGGACGCGCCTTCGTCAGCGTCCGCTCGTACTGGTCGATCGCGGCCAGCACGTGCCAGGGAATGCCGGTCAGCATGCTGACGCGCTCGAACATCGCGCGGCGTTCGGCATAAATGTCGAGGGAAGGCGCCTCCCCGCCCGCGGACGGCGCCGCCCGGACGATGCCGGCGGACGCGCCCGCGAGCATCGCCAGGGTGCAGCAGACGGCAGTGAAGCGCCGAACGGCCCGCATCGCCTCGCCGGCTCGCCGAACGGTCCGCAATGCCGCGCCGGCCTGCCGGATGGTCCGCTCCGCTCCGCCGGACCGTCCGTCGGACCCCGCCGCCGCGCCGGATCCTCTCCGCTTGAGCCGAAGCATAGCGTTCCATCGCCTCCTTGTCCTCCGTTATTCTCTGCAGATCATTGGTTTTTATCCGAAACGTGTTATAATAAGAAAGATTATGGTTCCACCACAACAAGGGCACGGGACCTCCGGTCCCGCCCGTAAAGGAAAGCGGGTTATCCCCATGAGCGCACGCGAGAGGCAGAAGACGCCGAAGCCGGATTGGCTCCGCATCCGCCTGGCGACGGACGGCGGCTACGCTGAGCTGAAGTCGATGATGCGCGCGAAGGCGCTGCACACCGTATGCGAGGAAGCGCGCTGTCCGAATATCTACGAATGCTGGGCGAACCGGACGGCGACGTTCATGATTCTCGGCGACATCTGCACCCGCGCCTGCCGGTTCTGCGCCGTGAAGACCGGCATGCCGACGGAGCTGGATTTGGCCGAGCCGGAGCGGGTCGCGGAGGCGGCCGAGCAGATGGGGCTCAGGCACTGCGTCGTGACGAGCGTCGCGCGCGACGACCTCGCCGACGGCGGCGCCTCGATCTTCGCGATGACGATCCGCGCGATCCGCAAACGGCTGCCGCTGTGCAGCGTGGAAGTGCTGATCCCGGACTTCCAGGGGAACTGGGACGCGCTGCGCGTCGTGATGGACGCGAAGCCGGACATCCTGAACCACAACATCGAGACGGTCCGCCGCCTGTCCGACAAGGTGCGGGCGAAGGCGAAATACGACCGCTCGCTGGAGCTGCTCCGTCGGGCGAAGGAGATGCGGCCGGAGATCCCGACGAAGTCGGGCCTGATGCTCGGCGTCGGGGAGGAATGGCACGAAATTCTCGAGGCGATGGACGACCTGCGCGCCGCGGGCTGCGACATTCTGACGATCGGGCAGTATCTGCAGCCGACGCCGAACCACCTGCCCGTCGAGCGATACGTACATCCGGACGAGTTCAAGGCGCTGAAGGAAGAAGGCTTGAAAAGGGGTTTCCGCCACGTCGAATCGGGACCGCTCGTGCGCAGCTCCTATCACGCCCATGAGCAGGTGCTGTCGGCGATGGCGGTGACAACCGGCCGCACCGGCGAATGAGGCCGATACAAGTCGAGGCGGAACCGTTGCGGGAAATGGGGGTTCATCTTGATCAACATCGGCGGCAGAATCTTCGAACTGGTGCTCGACCACAAGGGCGGCTGGAATCCCGAGGCGTTCCGGGAACGGTACAGCGAAGTGCTGGACCGCTATGACTACGTGTTCGGCGACTGGGGTTACAACCAGCTCAGGCTGAAGGGATTTTTCCGCGACGATCATCCGAAGGCGACGAAGGACACGGCGATTCGCTACCTCGTCGACTATCTCTACGAATACTGCAATTTCGGCTGTGCGTATTTCATCCTGCGGCGGGTAAACGTGAACGAGCGCTTCGGCTCGGCGGAGGGCGATGCGCCGTCCGTGTTCACGAGCGGGCTGCCGGCGGGCGGCGAGGCCGCCGCCGGACTGGCCGGCAAGGCGCAGGAGGGCGGCGAAGTGCTGATGCGCTGGCGGGCCGACCAGTCGACCGGACGCGAAGGCCGGGCGCTCCGCATCGCGGCCGAGCGGGCGGAGCTGGAGCAGCTTATCCTGCAGCGCGAGCTCAGGGAAGCGAAGGAGCGCGAGAAGCGCGAGAAACGGCAGAAGCTCAAGGCGCAGCAGAAGGGCTCGGGACAGGCAAGGCCGCATGGTCCGGGCGGCCAGCACGCACAGCAGGACCGTCAGGGATCGAAGCGGGGAGGCTCGTCCGGCGGGCGGCACGGGCATCAGGCCCAGGCGCCGGGCAAGGGAGACCGGCATCCGCAGCCGGGCGGCCGCAAGCAGGAAGCGGCCCGCGGCGACTCGAACCGCGCCCGCCAGCCGCATCGCCAGGGCGATGCGCAGCGCGGACAGCGCCGTTCGAAGGGCGACCGGTCCGGCGGACACCGCAAGCCGAATGCCGCGCAGGCCGCGCCTGCCGGATCCGGCGAGTCTTAAACAACGGAGAAAGGGGTTTTCCCGCTTGCGGGAAAACCCCTTTTCGCATGCCGCGATCTTCATTTCTTCACGGCCGCTTCGTAGCGCTTGCCGACTTCTTCCCAGTTCACAATGTTCCAGAATGCCGCGATGTAATCCGGACGCCGGTTCTGATACTTCAGGTAGTAGGCATGCTCCCACACGTCCAGGCCGAGGATCGGCGTGTCGCCTTCCATGAGCGGGCTGTCCTGGTTCGGCAGGCTGTACACCTTCAGCTTGCCTTCCGGCGAAACGGCCAGCCATGCCCAGCCGGAACCGAAGCGGGTAGCCGCCGCGTTCGAGAACGTTTCCTTGAACTTCTCGAACCCGCCGAGCTCGCGGTCGATCGCCGCCGCGAGCGCGCCCGTCGGAGCGCCGCCGCCGTTCGGGCTGAGGATTTGCCAGAACAGCGTGTGGTTCGCGTGCCCGCCGCCGTTGTTGCGGACGGCCGTGCGGATCGCTTCCGGCACGGCGTTCAGGTCGGAGATCAGCTCTTCGACCGTCTTGCTTTGCAGTTCCGGATAGTTGGCGAGCGCGTTGTTCAGATTCGTGACGTACGTGTTATGGTGACGGCCGTGGTGAATTTCCATCGTCGTCGCGTCGATGTAAGGTTCGAGCGCATTCGTCGGATACGGAAGCGGTGGCAGTTCATGAGCCATGGTCGCGTTACCTCCTGCGTTCAAATTTTACCCAGCCCTATTATCCATGATTCACCGGAATAAATCAACACGGATGTTGCGAAAGTCGCGGCAGACCGGCATCCGCATTTTTCGCGGCGGCCCGGGTAAATGGTGACAGCCTTCATGTCACCATCGGAATGCTAAGATCGTGGCGGGAAGCGGGGGATGCGAACTTGAGACGGATGGACAGGCTGGTGGCGATTCTGCTTGCGCTGCAGCAGCGGCCCGAGACGGCGCAGAGCCTGGCGGACAAATTCGAGGTGTCGAAGCGGACGATTCTGCGCGACATGCAGGCGCTGGCCGAGATGGGCGTGCCGATCTACGCCGAGCCCGGAGCCTCCGGCGGCTATCGGTTGATGGAAGGGTACAGGCTGCCACCCCTGTCGCTCGACTCGCGGGAGGCGCTCACCGTGCTGTTCGCGCTCCGCGCGCTGGAGCGGCTCGCCGACACGCCGTTCCGGGAAGCGCGCTGGACGGCGATCGACAAGATCCGGGCCGTCCTGCCGAAGCCGATGCTGGAATCGATCGAGCCGCTGCTGGACCGGGTCGGGATGGAGGTGCCGAAGCGCAAGGTGAGAACGCCGCATCTGCCGGAGCTCATGGAGCATGCCGCCGCTTCCCGCTGGATCCGCGTCGACTATCGGTCCGCCAGCCGCCGTCGCCGGCTGGAACTGCTTCCCCGTCGCATCTACGCGGCGCACGGATTCTGGTATTGCGAAGCGTACTCGCCGTTCCACGGCGAGACGCGCACGTTCCGCGTGGACCGGATGGAGGGCATCGAACCGTTGGATGGGCGGGCGCCGGAAGAGCCGCCGGGCGGACGCGCCGCACCGGAACCGCTTCCGCCCGTGCGGATCGTCGCCCGGCTCACCTACCGCGGCGCGCTTCTTGCCGAGCAGGACGAGCACATCGGCGGGGAGGTCATCCAGATCGCGGACGATGAATGGGAAGTCGCCTTCGACTGTCCGGCGGAGGAATGGAACTGGGCGGTGCGCTTCTTCTACGCGCTGGGACCGGAC
Source organism: Thermobacillus sp. ZCTH02-B1 (assembly GCF_002159085.1). Lineage (GTDB taxonomy): Bacteria > Bacillota > Bacilli > Paenibacillales > Paenibacillaceae > Thermobacillus. The sequence continues at coordinate 77 of NZ_LZRU01000032.1, read as the reverse complement.
GCCGAGGTGAGGGAGCCGGAGCGGCTCCGGCGCGAAATCGCGGAAATGGCGAGGCGGGTATGCGAACGGTACGGACC
>NZ_LZRU01000031.1 GCF_002159085.1 Thermobacillus sp. ZCTH02-B1 | reverse complement strand
GGTGACCATATCCCCTTCGCTCAACCGGGGTACCCGCCGCCCTCATTTCGATCCTATCCCCTTCGATCAACCGAAGTACCTTCCGCTTCATTTTGATCCTATCCCCTTTGATCAGCGGCATCGGCCGGCGGAAGTCGGATTCGGTTGGAAGTGCGCCGCTTGTTCGACCGGATCGGTCCCGGAGTCCGGTGACCCGGCATCCGGCACAGGAAGCGGGGGTTGCTGAGCGAAGGGGATAGGATCCGAAAGGGACGGGAAGAGCCGTCCTGCTGAGCGAGGGGGATAGGATCAAAAAGCGAGGGAAAGGGCAGCACGATGGAGCGTCTGTTGTGACATGTCGGCTGTGATCTGGTCTTTTGACCGGAGAGCGGCGCCGGTGGTAAACTGCTGTATTGGAATCAAGCCCGGGAGGATCATGAAGCATGCCGAAGTTCAAACTGTTCAAGGAACGCAAAGGCAAAGCTGACCAGGCGCGCAGCAACAAATACATCAAGCTGGCGCGGGAAATCTATATGCATGCCCGCAAGGGCGGTCCGAATCCCGAAGCGAACCTCGCGCTCAAAAACGCGATCGCAAACGCCCGCGCGGAGCAGATGCCGATCGAGAACATCGAGCGGGCGATCCGGCGCGCGACGCAGACCACGGGCGGGGAAGATTACGAGGAAATCATCTATGAAGGATACGGTCCGGGCGGCGTCGCGATCATGGTCAAATGCCTGACCGACAACCGGAACCGGACGGCGGCCGACGTGCGGGCCATCTTCAACAAGCGCGGCGGCAACATGGGCGAGTCGGGCTGCGTCTCGTACCTGTTCGACGAGAAGGGATTGATCGTCGTGAGCAGGGAAAAGCACGACATCGGGGAGGACGCGATGCTCGAAGCGGCGCTCGAGGCCGGGGCGGAGGATGTGATCGTGAACGAGGACGTGTACGAGATCCTGACGGCTCCCGCCGACTTCCACAAGGTGAAGCAGGCGCTCGAAGACCGGGGCCTCACGTTCGAAAGCGCCGGTGTCCGCTGGCTGCCCAAGACGACGGTCAAGGTCGAAGGCGAGAACGCCGAGAAACTGATGAAAATGCTCGACGCCTTCGAGGAAAACGACGACGTGCAGGACGTGTACGCCAACTACGAAATCGACGACGAGGAGCTGGCCAGGCTGGGCGGATGACCGGGCGGCAGGCCCGAGGCAGGACGTGGAGTCCGGGGGAATCGCCATGACCATGGAGGCGGAAGAGGACCGTCATATCGGCGCATGACCATGGAGGCGGCAGGGATCAAGGCGAATCGGCGCATGACCGAAAATTGCCGGAGTTCGGGTGGATCGGCGCATGGCCCGCGGAAGCGGCGGAGGCCCGAAACACGACAGGCTGCCCACCCGTCCTCCGGGGGACAGCCTGTGCGGTTCCGGGCGGCCGGAACGCGATGCGCGGCGCGCCCGGATCGCCGGTCAGGAGATGATCGTCAGAATCTCGTCAATCTCCTTGCGCGGCAGCCGGCCCGGCGATTCGGCCGGGTGGCCGAGGGCGATGACCATGTTGATCTGCCGCGAGTCGTCGATGTTCAGGAATGCCTTGAGCTGCGGTTCCGCGAGCAGCACCGGCCCGGTCATCGGGCAGGTGGCGAGCCCCATGGCGTGGGCGGCGAGCATCAGGTTCATCGCGGCGAGGCAGCTGCTCTTGATGCCCTCTTCGCGCCACACCTCATCCGGCACCAGTCCGATGGGATCGAAAATGCGCTCGCGAAACTTCGATTGATACGGCGTGGCGAGCACGACGACGAGCGCCGGCGCATCCGCGAAGGCGGTCGCGTACGGGCCGAACGATTTCACGAGCAGCCGGGCTTCCCTCGCGAGACCCCGCGCCTCGGCTTCCCGCGCCCGCGCGTGAAGCTGCTCCCAGGTCATCTCCTCGATGGCGCGGATTTTCTCGCGGTTTGTGATGACGATAAATTCCCACGTCTGCGAGTTCGTGTCGCTTGGCGCGTGGCGGGCGCAGTCGATCAACTCGCGGATCTGCTCCGTCTCCAGGGGACGGTCCTCGAACTTGCGCACGCTGCGCCGGCTCAGCAGGATTTCCTTGAAGGTCGCGTAGTCCATTGGGCTGATCCATCCTTTCTTTATCCGTTTACCTATTATAGGCGATACGGTCCTCTGCGCCAACGGTCTCCATTCGCACGCTGGAATTATGCCTGTCGGCATGGTACATTATTGGATGGAGGTTCACCATGGGGGATCACTGGTTCGTCTACGATGAACGTCTCGGAATCGAGGTTCCCGAGCTGGAGCGGGACTGGGAATCGTATCCCGTCGAAGTGAGAAGCGCAATTCTCGACAAGTGGGAGACGATCCGCGGCCGCATCCCCGACCGGATCCGGGAACTGGAGCAGCAAATCCTCGAATTGCAGCGGAAGCTGGACGAGGAAGAGGATTTCGAGACATCCTGCCGCCTCAACGCGGACATCGCCGAGCAGGCGAGCCGGATCAACGATTTGAACATCTGGTACCGCATCAATCAGACGATTGATCGCGGCGCCTGAGCTGAGGGATGGAGGCGCCGCCGTTGAACGGGATCGGATGGAAGCGCAGCAGCATGCCGGCCGGGCCGCTCAGGCTCATGTACCGGATGTACCGGCATGTGCTGCCTGCGGTATACGAGGAACTGGGTCGCTGGCGCGCGCGGGCGGAGGCGATTCCGGACCCCGAACTCCGCTTGCAGGCGCTCGCCAGCATATCGAGCAAGCAGTTTCATTGCGAGGGAGGGGCGGTCTTCGCGGCGGCGGCCGGAGACCGCCGCGGCGATCTCGTGGCGCTGATCGTCGCGCTGCAGACGATCAGCGACTATCTGGACAACCTGTGCGACCGCAGCACTTCGCTCGACCCGGACGATTTCCGGCTGTTGCATCGCGCGATGCTTGACGCGGTCGATCCGGAAGCGGAGACGACCGATTATTACGCGCATCGCGCCGAACGGGAGGACGGTGGCTATCTCGCGGCGCTTGTCGCCGCTTGCCAGTCGGTCGTCCGCCGGCTGCCCGGATATGCCGTCGTGCGGCCGCATGTCGCCCGGCTCGCCGGGCTGTACGCCGATCTTCAGGTGTACAAGCATATCCGGCGGGAAGAGCGGCTGGAGAGTCTTCAGCGATGGTGGGCCCACCATCGTGCGGACCACCCCGAACTCATGTGGAACGAGTTCGCCGCCGCGACCGGTTCGACGCTCGGCCTATTCGCGCTGTTCGTCGTGGCGTGCCGGCCGGACGCGACGGAGCGGGATGCGGAGCGCACGGTGAAGGCCTATTTTCCGTATCTGTGCGGCCTGCACATCCTGCTCGACTATCTGATCGACCAGGAAGAGGACCGGATCGGCGGCGACCTGAATTTCTGCAGCTATTACGCAAGCGACGCGGAAATGCTCGGGCGGATCCGTTGGATCGCGGACGAGGCGCGCCGGGCGGCGAACCGGCTTCCGTGCGCGAAGTTCCACCGGATGGTCATCGAGGGGCTGCTGGCGGTCTATTTGTCCGACCCGAAGACAGCGCGGCAGCCCGTCGTGCACCGCGTCGCGCGCGAGCTGATGCGGGACAGCCCGATGACGCGGCTCTTCTTCTGGCTGAACGCGCTGTGGATCCGGCGGCGCGGGGCGCCGAAGCGCTGAAGCGGCCGCCCGCGGGCGGGAAGTCACACCAATCGAACGACGGGAGGAATACGATGTCGGCAGTCAAACGCATTGCGGTATTGACGAGCGGGGGAGACTCGCAGGGGATGAACGCAGCGGTCCGCGCGGTGGTCCGCAGCGCGCTGTACCACGGGATCGAGGTTTACGGCGTGCAGCGCGGCTTTCAGGGCCTGCTGAAGGACGATCTGTTCCCGATGGATCTGCGCAGCGTGGGCGACATCATCCAGCGCGGGGGCACGATCCTGCAGACCGCGAGATGCAAGGAATTCATGACGCCCGAAGGGCAGCAGCGCGGCGCGGAGGTGCTGCGCAATCGCGGTATTGACGGCCTCGTCGTCATCGGCGGCGACGGTTCCTATCAGGGCGCGTACAAGCTGAGCAAGCTCGGCATCCGGACGATGGGACTTCCGGGCACGATCGACAACGACATTCCGTTCACCGACTTTACGATCGGCTTTGATACCGCGGTCAGCATCGTCGTCGATGCCGTGAACAAGCTGCGCGACACGATGACGTCGCACGAGCGGGCATCGGTCGTCGAGGTGATGGGCCGCCATTGCGGCTATATCGCGCTCTATGCGGGCCTCGCGAGCGGCGCGGAGACGATCATCGTTCCCGAAGTACCGCACGACATCGACGCGATCGCCCAGCGGATGTCCGACAACTTCAAGGCCGGAAAGCGGCACAGCATCGTCATCGTGGCGGAGGGCGCGGCGAGCGGCAACGAGATAGCGGAGCAGATTACCAGCCGCACCGGCATCGAGCCGCGGGTTACGGTGCTCGGCCATATCCAGCGCGGCGGCTCGCCGACGCACAATGACCGCATCCTCGCCAGCCGGCTCGGCGACTTCGCGGTCCGCAGACTGATGGAAGGCGACTCGGGCAAAGGCTGCGGCATCATCAACGGCGAACTGGTCGCGACCGATATCGAGACCATCGTCAACACGAAGAAACCGTTCGACCTGGAACTGTACAACCTGGCGCTGCGTCTGTCGCAATGACGGTTCCCTACGGGACGAAGTCAAAGAAATACGGGCCGTGACCGCACGCGGCCCCTGGAACGAAGAACGGGCTGCGTCCCCACCCGGGACGCAGCCCGTTGCCCGTTCAATCCAGCAGATCGTAACGCACGCCCGCGGTATACTTGTTGCCCGCGTTCCAGATCATGAACTCCTTGATGCCGGTATCGGCGAGCGCCTGAATTTGCGCCTCGACTTCGGCCTTGCCGTAGGGGATGTAGTGCCCCTTGCCGAGCCAGGTCGCCGTGAAATCCTGGATCCACGGACGGATGATCGGCTTGAGGTCGCCGAGCTGTTCCAGCTTTTCGTGCGTGTCCTCCATGGCTCCCCGAATCGTGGCGTACGGCTCCTTGTCCGGATCCTTCAGTCCGAACCAGCCGGTGCTGTAGTGGCTCGGATAGACCATCGGGCTGATGACGTCCACGTGCTCCGATATCCGGACGAAATCCTGCCCGATGCCCTCCGCCGCGGGAACCGACGCGGCGTAGCCGAAAATGTCCACCGACACCCGGACGCCCAGCGGCTCGAGCTCCTTCTTCGCGTATTCCACAAAGCCGCTCACGACGTCGATCCGGCTCTCTTCGGTCCGGTCATACAGCAGCTCGTCGGCCCGCTTCTCGAACCCTTCGGGGAAGCGCACGTAGTCGAACTGGATTTCCTTGAATCCGAGCTTCGCCGCCTCTCTGGCGACCGCGACGTTGTATTCCCACACTTCGCGGCGGTACGGGTTGACGAAGCTTTCGCCGCGACCGTTCTTCCATACGGTGCCGTCGGCTTTCCGGAACGACAGGTCGGGGCGCTTGCCGGCGAGGACGGAGTCCTTGAACACGACGATCCGCGCGATCGGATAGACGTTTTCTTCCCTGAGCCGGTTCAGCAACGCTTCCATGTCCCGGATGATCTTCTTCGTCGTGCCGAGTTCGGCGAGTTCCGGGTTGTCCGCCGGCCAGGTGATGTATCCCCAGTCGTCCTTCACGTCGATGACCATCGCGTTCAGATCGGTGCTGCGGACGAGCTCGAGCAGTTCCTCCATGCGCGAGCCGCCGGCGCTGTGGGCGGTGACATAGATGCCCTTGACCTTCGGCGCGTCGGGCTGCGGATCGATCTTGACGCGGGTCGTGCCGCCGCGCGGATCCGCAGCGGGGTCTGACGAGCCCGCTCCGGCTTCCGGGGCCTCCGGGCCGGAACCCGGCGCAGACGTGCCGGGAGCATCCGCGACCGCATTCCCGCCGCCTCCCCGCGGCGACGCGTCCGTCAAGCCGTCGTATGGGTCCGCACCGGACAGCATCCCGTGCAGAAGCAGCAGGATCACAAGTAGGATGTCCATGGTTTCTCCGCTCCCCGCAAGCTCTCTCAACGAATCAATACATATTATACTTGAGGCCATGATTCGCAGACAGAGGAATTTTGCAGGATTTTGCGGAATGCCGCCGTATCCCGTCGAAACAAAAAAACGGGAACGGCGCGCCGTTCCCGCCTCCGGGTCCGCCCGGACGTTTCCATCCCCTCCGCTTCAGGCACGTCCGCGCGGCGTCACACCTTGCGGAAATCGCCCATGACGCTGACGGTTTCCACGATGTTGACGAACGCCTTCGGATCCGTCTCGCGGATCAACGCGCGCAGGGCTGACAGCTCGTAACGGGTCGTGACGGTCATGAGCATCACCTTGTCTTCGCCGGTGTATCCGCCCCGGATCGGCACGACCGAAACGCCGCGCGGCAGGCGGCGGAGCCTGGCCAGCAGTTCCTGCGGCTTGCTGCTGATGATGAACGCGGTCACCTTGAGCTGCCGAATGTGGACCGTGTCGATTACCTTGCCGCTCACATACATCGACAGCATCGAGTACATGGCGCCTTGCCAGTTCCCGGACCCGATCGCCTGGAGCAGGACGATCGCCATGTTCATCGCCAGGATCAGCATGCCGATCGGCACTTCCCGGCGCCTCGTCACGATCGAGGCGACGATGTCGAGGCCGCCCGAAGAGCCGCCCCAGCGAAGGGCGAGACCGGTGCCGAGTCCGACGGCGACGCCGCCGAAGACGGCCGCCAGGATCGGATCGGCCGCCAGGGAGTGGACCGGGGCGAACCGGAGCAGCAGCGAGGTGGCCGCGACGTTGTAGATGCTCCGGTAAATGAAGGCGTGGCCGAGCGCGTACCAGCCCCATATGAGGATCGGCAAATTCAGCGCAAAATACAGGATGCCGGCGTCGAGCCCCGTCGCGTAGCTGAGCAGCATCGACACGCCGGACACGCCGCCGCTGAGCAGCCGGTGCGGGATGAGGAGAAAATTGAAGCCGAAGGCGATCAGGGCTGCGGCGCAGGTCATGACGAAAGCCGTCCGGACCCCAAGGCGATCGCTCCTTTCCCGTTCCGGTGAAGGGAAGTGAACACCGCCTAGTATCGCCGGCTTCCGTTCGCTGGTATTCGCATGGCGGGCTGTGCTATAATGAACAGGATATTCTTTCAAAAAGGCAAAGAGAACAAAGGAGATTGAGCACGTTTGAAAACTTTCGCAGAATTCGGCCTGGAGCCCGAAGTGCTGAAGGCCGTTACCGAGATGGGTTTCGAGGAAGCAACGCCGATTCAGGAAAAGGCCATTCCGGTCGCGATGAACGGGTCCGATCTGATCGGGCAGGCGCAGACGGGCACCGGGAAGACGGCCGCCTTCGGGATTCCGCTCATCCAGAAGATTCCGGCGAGCGAAGAGCGGATCGTCGCCCTCGTCCTGACGCCGACCCGCGAGCTCGCGATTCAGGTGGCCGACGAGCTCGGCAAGCTCGCCCGTTACAAAGGCATCCGCACGCTGCCGATCTACGGGGGACAGGACATCGGCCGGCAGATCCGGGCGCTCAGGCAGAAGCCCCAGATCATCATCGGCACGCCCGGCCGACTGCTCGATCATATCAACCGGAAGACGATCCGGCTGGACGACGTCCGGACGGTCGTGCTCGATGAAGCCGACGAGATGCTGGACATGGGCTTCATGGACGATATTGTGACGATCCTCGGCCTCGTGCCGAAAGATCGCCAGACGATGCTGTTCTCGGCGACGATGCCGCCCAACATCCGGAAGCTCGCGGAGCGGTTCCTGCGCGATCCCGTGCACGTGTCGGTCGTTCCGAAGAACATTACGGCACCGCGCATCGAGCAGACGTACATCGAAGTGAACGAGCGCGAAAAGTTCGAGGCGCTCAGCCGGCTGCTCGACATGGAATCGCCGGAGCTCGCGATCGTATTCGGCCGCACGAAGCGGCGCGTCGACGAGCTGAGCGATGCGCTGCAGAAGCGCGGCTATTCGGCGGACGGCCTGCACGGCGACCTGTCGCAGGCCCAGCGCGACGCCGTCATGCGCAAGTTCCGTGAAGGCAGCATCGACGTCCTCGTCGCGACGGACGTCGCGGCGCGCGGCCTGGACGTCTCCGGCGTCACGCACGTCATCAACTTCGACCTGCCGCAGGATCCGGAAAGCTATGTGCACCGGATCGGCCGCACCGGCCGCGCAGGCAAGGCAGGCGTTGCCTGCACGTTCGTCACGCCGCGCGAGATCGACCATCTGCATTTCATCGAGCGGGTGACGCGCCAGCGCATCGTGCGCCGGCCGCTGCCGAGCCTCGCCGAAGCGATCGAAGGCAAGCAGCGGGTGACGGCCGAGAAGCTGATCGAGATCATCCAGCGGGAAGATTTCCAGGAATTCAAGGGAATCGCGATCCAACTGCTCGAGCAATACGACTCCGTGCATCTCGTCGCGGCGGCGATGAAGCTGCTGGCCGGCGAGAAGAAGGACGTCGAGATCGTGCTGACGCCCGAGGATCCGATCCGCGTGAAGAAGCGCAGGACGGATGTCCGTTCGGGCGGCCGACGGAACGGCGGAGCGCCGGGAGTCTACGGCGGCCGGAACTCCCGCGGAGGCTACGGCGCCAGGAGCGGCTACGGCGACGCGGACGGCGGCCGGCAGGAAGGCGGCCGGGTGCGCGCCGGCCGGGGCGGCTACGCCGGAGTCCGCGGGTCGCGCGGCTGGTCGAAGGAATAGCGGGTCAGCGCATGCACCGGAGCACCGGAAGGGCGCGATTGCTGCGCCTTCTTCGGGCTCCGGCCGTGCACCGGCGCGGCGAAGACAATCCGCGCGCCCGCATGGGTTGACTGGGGGCGGGCGGAGATGTCCGTCCGCGGCAGGATCGCGAACGGGAGTCGGATCAACGGAGGGGATTCACCGATGGAAATGCGGGGCATGATGGGCGGCTTCTACAAACTGTCGGAATGGATCATGCGGCTGTCGGTCACAAACCTGCTGTGGGTGCTCATGACGCTGCCGTTCTGGTTCCTGTTCTATACCTTTTTCCTCGTGCCGTCCGCGAATGTCGAGGACACCGAACAATTGATGAGCCAGTTGTATTTCGGCCTCGTCGTCTGCGCCGCGCTGCTGCCGTTCGTGGTGTTTCCTGCGACGGCCGCGATGTTCACGACGGTTCGCAAATGGGTGATGGGCGACGTCGACGTGCCGCTGATCAAGACGTTTTTCCGCGGCTATCGGGAAAACTACAAGTCCGCGATGTTCGGCGGCCTCCTGTATACGCTCATGTTCGTGATCATCATCCTCGACATCCGCTTCTACCTGCGGGGCGCGCCCGGAATCGAACTGATTTCCTACATTTTCATGGGGATTGCGGCGCTGCTCTTCGTCTCGCTCTTCAATTTCTTTTCCATGATCGTCCATTACCACATGAAGACGATCGATCTGCTGAAGAACGCCGTCTTCATCACGATCGGCCGGCCGATCCGTTCGCTGTCTTCGGCCATCGCCGCCGGCGGCGTCTTCTGGATCAGCACGAAGTTCACGTTCCTGTTCCCGTTCTTCACCTTCGTGATCATCGCGTATCTGTCCTTCCTGAATTTTTATCAAATCTATCTGAAGCTGAAGGAGCAGCACGAGCGGCAGGAACTGGAGAGGCAGGAAGAGGAGCGGCGGGAACAGCAGGAACCCGGGGCCGGTGAGAAACGGCACGACGGAGAGGATCGGCCGGAACCGGCGGAACAGCCCGGACCGGAACGGACGGAGCCGGAAACGGCCGGCGGGGCGGAAGAGAAGGCGGAAGAAGCGAAGAAGTGAGCCCGGCCCGGTTTGCTTTTTTGCCGGAGCGGGGATATAATACGAGTACATCCTGCGGTGTGCGTTACGGCCTTCGTCGTTGTTTCGAACCAACACCCACAACAAGGGAGACCTACATCGGAGCGCGGCTGAAATGCCCCCGAAAGGGGATTTCAAAAACGTTCCTGCGGTCACCCACCTGCCGAGAGCGGGTTCGGAAACATCGGGCCGGACGGCATTTGCGGGGGATTCCTTCAGAATGCATCGGCGGGCCGTTTGCGCCCGCCCGCCAGGCCTCCGGCTGCGCCGTGCCGCGCGGCCGGAGGTTCTTGCATGCAGCCGAGCCAGCGGGGACGGTTTTCTGCGCCGGTTTTTCATGGTATGATAGGGAAAGCTGGATAGAGTCCGGAGGGGAGACATTTTGCTGAAGCGCACGTTGATCGGGCTGATCAAGAGCTTCGAACAGACCGGTGACCGGGCGAAGGACCCGCTGCTGAAGTCCCGATATTACAAGCTGTCCAAGGAGAAGGCCTGGGAAGAGATCGTTTCGACCCTGAAGAAAATGCCGGGCTACAAGGTGCTGCATGCGGTGGAATCGGTCGGCGAGATCGTGATGGAGAAGCGGACCGCATTCGGCAGGACGATGGACATCACCGTGCACGTCATTCCGACGGGGCTGGTCACTTCGGCGGTCGACATCTATTCCGCATCCCGCGGCTCGCTCGGCGACCTGGGGTCCAACTACCGGGTCATTCTCGACATTTTCCGTACGCTGGACAAGAAGCTGGCCGCGTACAAGATCGATTCGCCGTAACAGAAGACGTGTTCGCGATGCTGTCCGGTTGATGATGCGGGCGGCATTTTGTTTTATGGGCGGCTGATGTCCGCGCACGGCACCGAGGCGGAAGGAAGAACCGCCGGCCCTTCGGGTCCGGCGGTTCCGGGACAGGCGATTACAGCAGTTCGCGGACGGCGGCGAGCGCCGCGTCGTAATTCGGATGTTCGGTCATCTCGCGCACGTATTCGACGTAGCGGATCGTGTCGTTCTCGTCAATCACGAAGACGGCGCGGTAATCGAGGGCGAATTCCTTGATCAGCACGCCGTAGGCTTTGCCGAAGTTGTTGTCCCTGTAGTCCGACAGCATGACGACGCGGTCGACGCCCGCGGCGCCGCACCAGCGGGCCTGGGCGAAGGGCAGGTCGACGCTGACGGTCAGCACGACGACCTTGTCGCCGAGCTTCGCCGCCTCCTCGTTGAAGCGGCGCGTCTGCGCGTCGCATACGCCCGTGTCGATCGACGGCACGACGCTGATCAGCTTGATTTTGCCGGCGAAGTCCTTCAGCGAGACGGTTTCAAGCAGCGATTTGTTCAGCGTAAAGTCGGGTGCCTTGTCGCCGGGTTTCAGCTCGGGCCCGATCAGCGTGATCGGATTGCCCTTGAACAGGGCGGCGCCTGCGCGTTCCTGGGCCATTTTCGAAACAACCTCCTTGCGAAAGTCGACGTTCAGCCTCCATTATAATCGCAGGCGGCGGCCGTTGTCCAATCCGTGGAAGCGGGGTTGAAGCCATGATCTTTCTGCGCTACGAGAGTTTCCGTGAATATTTGCGTTTCTATCCCGTCACGTCGGCCATCCTGGCGGCGATTCTCCTGGTGTTCCTTGCGGATCTGGTGCTGGACGGCCGGCTGTTTGCCGCGGGCGCCTTCATCCAGCATCCGCTGTTCGACCGCTACGGCCTGGCGGAGCCGTGGCGTTATCTGACGAGCATCTTCCTCCACGCCGGCTGGGATCATCTGCTGTTCAACGCGTTCGCGATCCTCGTGTTTGCGCCGCCGCTCGAGCGGCTGATCGGACCTGTCCGGTACACGGCGTTCTACCTGCTCGCGGGAATTCTGGCGAACGCGTTCAGCGCCGCGGTGCATGCCGGCGCCGGGACCCGGATCGCGGTCGGCGCTTCCGGCGCGGTATACGGCATCTTCGGCGCCTATCTGTACATCGCCCTGTACCGGAAGCGGGCGATGGACGAGTCGTCGCGCCGGACCGTCTACTGGATTCTCCTCCTCGGATTGCTTTATTCGCTCATCTTCCGTAGAATTGATATCTGGGCTCACGTCGGCGGCTGCCTGGCCGGCTTCCTCATGCTGGGCATGCTGGCGCGGCGCCGCGGCGGCTGAAGTGGAAGGGCCCGAGATACGGGCGGGAGCAGGGATCGGATGGAACTCAGGCAGCTGTATTATTTCGTGAAAGTCGCGAACCGCGAGCATGTGACGCGGGCGGCCGAGGAGCTGCACGTGGCGCAGTCCGCTGTCAGCCGCCAGATTCATCTGCTGGAGGAGGAGCTGGGCGTCAAGCTGTTCATCCCGAAGGGGCGCAACCTGCAGCTTACGCACGCGGGCAAATTGTTCCTGAAGCGCGCCGAAGCGATCCTCGCCGATCTGGACCGCGCGATTGCCGAAATCCACGAATTGACCGATCCGGAGCACGGCGAAGTCCGGCTCGGGTTCCCGCACAGCCTCGGCACGCATCTCGTGCCGACGGTGATCGCGAAGTTCAAGAAGCACCATCCGGGCGTCCGGTTTCATTTCCGGCAGGGGATGTATGCGTCGTTGATCCGGGACGTGCTGTCGGGCGAGCTCGATCTCGCGTTCATCTCGCCGCTGCCGGAGCAGGAAGATCAGCTTTGCGGCCACGCGGTGCTGAAGGAAAATCTCCTGGCCATCGTGCCGCCCCAGCATCCGCTGGCCGGCGAAGAGACCATCGATCTGGCGCAGCTCAAGGACGAGCCGTTCGTGCTGTTCCGCGAAGGCTATTCGCTGCGGCCGATCGTCTGGGAAGCGTGCCTCAGGGCCGGCTTCACGCCGAAGATCGCGTTTGAGGGCGAGGAGACGGATACGATCCGCGGGCTCGTCGCGGCCGGCATGGGCGTCAGCCTCCTGCCGGAAATGGCGCTCGAACAGACCGGTCCGCTCATGCCGGCGAAGATCGGGCTCAAGGATGCCGTCACGCGGACGATCGGCATCATCCACCGGGCGGGCGAACCGCTTCCGCTCGTCGCAAGGGTGTTCCATCAATATCTGCTCGATTATTTTCACAAGGAATACGGTCCCGCGACCTGAAGCAAAACGGGCTGCAGGCGTCGTTTGACGCTTGCAGCCCGCATGGTTTCCGCCGGCGTTCCGGCGCGTCATTCTTCCCGCGCCGACGTGAAGATCAGGATGTACTTGATGAGCTCGAGCATCGCGATCAGCGCGGCCGCAACGTACGTCCAGGCCGCAGCGTTCAGCACCTTCGCGACCCCGCGCTCTTCCTCGTGCGAGATGAACCCTTCCGCGATCATCAGATCCCGTGCCCGGCTGCTGGCGTTGAACTCGACCGGCAGCGTCACGAGCTGGAAGGCGACGGCCGCGGAGAAGAAGATGATCCCGAGCCCGATCAGGTTAAGCGCGCTGAACATGAAGCCCGCGATCAGCAGGAGCGGCGCGATGCCGGAAGCGAACCGGACCACCGGGAACATGCGGTGGCGGAGCACCAGCATCGGATAGTGCTGCGCGTGCTGGATCGCGTGTCCGACTTCGTGGCAGGCGACGGCGATGGCCGAGATCGACCGCTCGTAATAGACCGGTTCGGACAGCCGCACGACGCGGTGGATCGGGTCGTAGTGGTCGGTCAGCACGCCGCGCACCGGTTCGATCGGGACGTCGTGCAGACCCTGCGAGTCGAGCATCCGCCGCGCCGCTTCATACCCGGTGAGCCCGCGCATGTTCGGCACTTCCGCCCAGCGGTTGAACGTTCCCTTGACGCGGAACTGGGCCCACAGCGAGATGCCGAACGCAATGAAAATCAGGAAATCCATCGGGTGGAATAAGATCAAGTGTATCCCTCCGTTTCGATGTGCAAAACCTTGATGCGCGATTACAAAATCGAGGCCTTGTCAATGAACAACAGCAGCGCTTCGACGCAGGCGGCGGTTTGCGGCACGAGACGCTTGTAGACGTTCCGGGCCTGATGAGGCTTCAGCCGGCTGAGCACCGGTTCCAGCTCCTTCATCTCGCGCTGCAGCCTGCCCAGGGTAAGCTGCAGGTCCGTCAGCTTGCGGTTGATCTGCTCTTCGGAGGAAATCCGTTTCCATCCGTCGAGCATCTCCTTGATCTCCTCAAGCGTATATTTTTCCTTCTTCAATTCTTCAATACGTTTCAGGCGTTCGAGCGTTTCGGGACCGTACAGCCGGTAATTGGCTGTGGTCCGCTTCACGGGGCGGATCAGGCCGATCGTCGTGTAGAAATCGATGGTGCGCGGACTGACGTTGGCCTTCGCGGCGAGCTCTCCAATCCGGAACAAGGTCTGGTCCAAAGCACTCACCACCCTTCCGTCGTAGAACGCTCCTCTAGAAGCATATGATAACCAATCGCCGGGCATACAGTCAAACGTGATGGTTGGACGTTCGGAAAGTCCGTCATGATGTCAGATAATCATACATATATTATGGCGTATTGGTCATATAGTCCCGGGGGAACCCGGGAGGCAGAAACGAAGATTCGGGAACGGAACACCGTAAAATGCCTGCGGAACACGTCAAAAAACTTAACGTTGAAGCGCTCAATATAGACGAACGTTAGATTTTTTTGCACTTTTCAACCAAAACCTCAAAATGCATTATTGTCAAACTGCAACGTTCTGACTATAATGACATTAAGTCTTTCCCAATGTGTAAGAAATAATTACACGGGAGTGGTCAACATGGTGAAAAAGCTGACACTGGCACTGGGCGTGCTGCTCTGCCTGTTCCCGGCCGCGGCGTTTGCGTCACCGTCGACGGCGATGCTGGATATGGGCATCAACACGCTCTGGGTGCTCCTCGCCGGCATCCTCGTCCTGCTCATGCAGGGAGGATTCATCCTGCTCGAAACCGGTTCGACGCGGATGAAGAACGCCGGCCACGTCGCGGGCAAAACGATCTTCACCGTCGGCCTCGCGTCGATCGTCTACTGGGCGATCGGTTACGGCATCGCGTTCGGCGAGGGCAACCTGTTCATCGGTCTGAGCGATTTCTTCTACTATCCGCCCCTCGCCGGAGCCGAAGGCGAAGACTACGCGAACGCCGCATACTTCGTCTTCCAGCTCGCGTTCGTCTGCGTCTCGCTTTCCATCGCATGGGGCGGGTTCGCGGAGCGCGCGAAACTTTCTTCCTATTTAATATTTACGCTGTTCTTCGCGAGCTTTATCTATCCGATCATCGCGCACTGGATCTGGGGCGACGGCTGGCTGGCCGAAGACGGCGCACAGGACTTCGCGGGCTCGACGGTCGTCCACCTGACCGGCGCGATCGGCGCCTTCGCGGCGACGGTGCTGCTGAAACCGCGGATCGGCAAGTACAACAAGGACGGTACGGTCAACCAGATTCCGGGCCACAACCAGGTGTACACGGCGCTTGCGGTGCTGCTGCTCTGGGTCGGCTGGTTCGGATTCAACGCCGGTTCCACGGTCGCGGTCGACGACGGCTTCTTCGGCTACGTCGCGTTCAACACGCAGCTCGGCGCCGCCGCCGGCGCGGTCGCGGCGCTCCTGATCACCTGGATCGTGAACGGCAAGGCCGACGTCACGACGATGCTGAACGGCGCTTTGGCCGGTCTCGTGGCGATCACGGCGTCCTGCGCGTTCGTCGAGCCGTGGGCGGCCGTCGTGATCGGTCTCATCGCGGGCATCCTCGTGTTCTACAGCGCGAAGATGTTTGACAAGCTGCGCATCGACGACCCGATTTACGCCCTCTCGGTGCACGGCGTTGCCGGCATCTGGGGCACGCTGGCGAACGGTCTCTTCGCAACGGAAGAACTGGCCGAGAAGGTCGGCGTCGGCCAGGGGGGCCTCTTCTACACGGGCGATTGGTACCAGCTGTGGGTGCAATTCGAATCGGTCGTCGTCTGCGGCGCCTTCGTCCTCGTCGCCTGCTTCCTCGTCCTGGGCGTCATGAAGGCCCTGATCGGCTTCCGCGTCTCGGAAGAGCAGGAGATCATGGGTCTCGACCTGAGCGAACACGGCGTATACGGCTATCCGGAACAAATGAAGAAGGCGCAGGATGCGCTGAACGGCTGATTCGGATTACAATGGAATCAGCATGATGCCGGAACGCCGGCCGCTGGGGGTGGCGCGCATGATCGACCCGACGGTGGAGTGGCTGATGGAGCGTATCGATTCGGCCGAAAGCGCGGACGAACTGCGCGATCTCCGGGACCGGCTCCATCGCCGGATGGAGGCGCTGCTCCCCGACGGGCCGGACGTTTCGGTCGAACGGTTCAACGCCATATTGAACGGGATGCACGATGCGCTGATCCGGCGCGCCGTCTTCCTGTCCGAGGAAGCGATGGCACGGGCGGGGAAAGGCACTCCCCCCGTGCCTTACGCCTATCTGTTGTTCGGCAGCGGCGGCCGGCGCGAGCAGACGCTCTCGAGCGACCAGGACAGCGGGCTCTTGTACGAAGATCCCGGACCCGGCCCCGATCCGGAAGCGGTGCGCGCCTGGTTCCGCGAGATGGCCCGCCTGATCGTCAGGACGCTGGAGCGGGCGGGCTATCCGCCCTGCGACGGCAACGTGATCAGCGCGAACGAGGCGTGGTGCGACGGGTTTTCCGGCTGGACCGCGAAGGTGGACGGCTGGTTCGACGATCCGATCTGGGAGCATGTGCGCTATCTGCTGATCCTGTCGGACGGCCGGGCCGTCAGCGGCGACGAACGGCTGGCCGGAAGGCTCAGGGACCATTTCTTCCGGCGCGTCCGGTCGCATCCGGGCATCGCCGAGCGGATGCTGCAGAACACGATGCGCTACAAACCGCTGATCGGGTTGTTCGGCCAGCTGCTGCCCGAGCGGTACGGCGAAGACACCGGCACCATCGACATCAAGTACGGCGCCTATATTCCGCTCGTCAGCGCCGTCCGGCTGCTTGCGATCATCTCGGGCGTCCGGGAGACGTCGACCCTGTCGCGGCTCCGCCGGCTGCGCGAGCTGGGCAGGCTCCCGCCGCAGGACGCGGAAGCGTTGGAGGCCGCGTGGGCCTTTTTCCTGAGACTCCGCCTGCTGGCCGCGTCGCGGAACAGGGGCGGGCTGTACGCGAACAACGGCAAGGTGGCGGTGACGCTTCTCACGAAGCCGATGAGGCGCGAGCTGCGGCTTCATCTGGGCACGGTGCAGCGGCTCAGGCACAGCCTGCAGCGGCAGATTTCGGGGAGGTTCCGGCCGGGAAATGATGGTGGTGATCCGACATGAAGGACGGCGGGCGCGGTGTCGGGCGAGCCTGGACTCTTTACAAGATGGGAGGACTCACGCCGGCCATCGCGTCCATGTTCGGCGCACCCGGCGCCCAGCAGATGGCGTTCATCCGCCAGGCGGTGAGGGAGCAGCGGAAACGGTCCGCGCTGGACCAGCCGCTGATGGAGCTGGAGACGGTCGTCTTCGATCTCGAGACGACCGGCTTCCATGCGGAGCACGGCGACGAAATTCTGTCCATCGGCGCCGTCAGGATGCGCGGGCCGGAGCTGTTCGAGTCTCAGCCATTTTACCGGATCGTCAATCCGCGCCGGCGGATTCCCCGCCACATCGTCGAGCTGACCGGCATCACGAACGAGATGGCGGAGCAGGGCGCGGATCTCGTGCAGGCGCTGAGCGATTTTCTGGCGTTCGTCGGCAGGCGGGTGCTGATCGCGCATGCCTCCGGACACGACAAGCAGTTCCTCAATGCCGCGCTGTGGCGTACGTCGAAGGTGAGGCTCACCCACCGCGTGCTCGACACGATGATGGTTGCAAAATGGCTCGAGCCGGACCGGGACAGCTACGGCCTCGACGAGCTGCTGGAATCGAACGGGGTGCCGGTCACGAGGCGCCACCACGCGCTGGAGGACGCGATCATGACGGCAAAGCTGTGGCAGCGGTATCTACAGCGAATCGCCGCGCGCAACATCGAGACGCTCGGCGATCTGTACGCGTATCTCAGCCGGCACTGACGGCGCGCCCGGACCGGCGCTCCGCAGGCGCCAGGCGGACACCGCCGGACGTACCGCGTCCGACAGCGAAACAATCCAATACGTCAGCTCCGGACTTCCCGCGCGCCGCCAGGCGTCCAGATCGGCGGCGGACGGCGCCGCGGGAGATGCGGGATGGGAGTGATAGAAGCCGGCGATCCGTCGCCGGCTTCGCCGCGCTTCCGCCCAGGCCCGCACCCAGTCTTCCGGATCGAACCGGAAGGCGCGGTCGGGCTGCGGATGCGCGTTGCGCACGGGGCGGATCCAATCGATCACGTCCGATGGTCCCCCGGGGGCGAGCAAAAGGCCGCAGGCCTCGAGGGGATGGGCGGCTTTGCAGGCTTCGATGAGCCGTTCGTACGCTTCGCGGGCGATGACGATCATGGCTTCCTCCCGCCTTCGCTTGTCAGCCCCAGTATAGCGCACGGGCCCGGCGGCCGTCACCGTCCGGATGCCGTCACCGGACGTCTCCCGCCGCTTCCGGCGGCTTGACGAGGAAGAAGACGAGGGCGAGGGCGGCGGCGGCCAGACCCGTCACGGCGCCGAACAGGACGGCGCGCGAGTAGCCGGCCAGCCAGCCGAAGGCCGGCGGCCCGAGCGCGACGCCGAAGAAGCGCAGGCTGCTGTAGAGCGACGTGATCATGCCGCGGTGGCTGCGGTCGACGGCGCCGGTGATGAGCGTGTTGAGGCACGGGAGCAGGAGTCCGGTGCCGACGCCGCTTGCGGTCATCAGGGCGACCAGCGCCGGCGTGCTGCCGCTGAGCGGAACGGCCGTCGCGAACGCCGCGGCGGACAACATGAGCCCGACGTTCATCAGGAGGCGCATCCGCCGTCCGTTGTTCCGGATGGCGCGCCCGGTGGCCCAGGACGTGACGACGAGGCCGAACAGCGGGATCGCCAGCACGCCGCCTCTCGCCACGCCGCTTAAGCCGAGCGGCGGCTTCTCGAGCGCATCGGAGAGAAAGAACAGCGCGCCGAAGAGGTTGAAGAGGCCGATCGCGCCGGCGAGAAAGGCGGGGATGAGCCAGCGGCCCTTCGAATGGAAGATTTCCTTGATATATCGGAGATAGACCGGGGGCTTCGGCTGCCGGGTGGATTCCGGCTCGCGGATCCACAGCGCCATGGCCGCAAGCGCCACGGCGCAGAAGGCGGGAAAGGCGAAGAAGGGAGCCTGCCAGGCGATGAGCGCGAGCAGCGTGCCGAGAATCGGGCTCAGCACCTTGCCCGTGCCGTTCGACGCCTCGACGAGCCCGAGCGCTTCGCTCTCGGTTCCGTCGCGGTACATGTCGCCGATCAACGCCATCGTGATCGGCGCGGTGCCCGCCGCTCCGAGCCCTTGCAGCGCCCGGGCGGCAATCAGCAGCGGGAAACTGTCCCATACGACCGCGAAGCCCGCCAGCAGGCCCGCCGCGCCGAAGACGGCGAGGGAGGGCAGGATGACCGCCTTCCGTGTGAAGCGGTCCGAGAGGTAGCCGGCGACCGGGATGAACAGTCCCGCCGCCAGCGAGAACAGCGTGATGACGAGGCTGGACTGGAGGCCGGTGATCTTCATCTCCCGCTCCAGGTCGGGCAGGATCGGCACGATCATCGAATTGCCCAACACCATGACGAGGGGGACGGAAGCAAGCGCCGCGTACTCGGCCCATTTCGGCTTCCTGCCCGCCCCGGACCGGGAGCCGCCGCGCGCTTCCGTGCGCCGGACGGGCGGAATCCGGCGGTCTCGCGCCGCGGCGCCGCTTCCCGCGGTCAGCCAGCCGGGCTTCGCCTTCTCCATCGCTGATTCCTCCATGCTGCCGAACATTTCCTCCACGCGACTAATGTGCCCTCCTGCTGCGGCCGCTATTCCGCGCGGACTTGAACGGAAAAAACGGGCATGATAAGATGGGAACAATTCGGCGGGAGTTGAAGCGAAGCATGGTGCGTGCAAGATCCATGGTCATCCTGATCGCGATCCTGACCCTGCTGGCCGTCTACCAGAACCGGACGGGGGAGGCGGGGCCGGCGGCGTCGATGGAGGAGAAGCCGAAGGTCGGCTTTTTGGCTCCGGCGTTCGAGCTGCCGGATCTGGAAGATCGCCCGGTGCGGGCGGGGGGAGCTTCGGACAAACTGACGATGATCAACTTCTGGGCTTCCTGGTGCGGGCCGTGCGATCTCGAAGCGCCGGATTTGCAGAAACTGCACGAGCGGCACGGGGGCAAGCTGCGGATCATAGGCGTGAACAGCACGAAGTACGACCGGGAACGGGAGGCCCGGGCGTTCGTCGACGGGCACGGCCTGACCTTCACGATCCTGATGGACCGGACGGGAGAAGTCACCGAACTGTACAAGGTGTCGCAGTTTCCGACGACGCTGCTCGTCGACCGGAACGGCGTCATCCGCGAGCGGATCATCGGCGTGCTCTCGAGAGCACAATGGGAAGCGCTGATCGACAAATGGAGTTGACCGGCGCTTCCCATTTTTGTCCCGTTATCCGGCTGTGGTTCAATGGTTGACGATGCCGAGCTGTTCGCGCTGCTCTTCCTTCGCGGGAACTTTTTTCGCCGAGTTCAGCAGCGCGTAACGGAAACTGTCGACCAGCGCTTCCCAGCTCGCTTCGATCACGTTGCTGGAGACGCCGACGGTGCTCCAGCTGTTCTTGAAGTCGGATGTCTCGATCAGCACGCGCACCTTCGCGGCGGTGGCGTCCTTCTCGTCGAGGACCCGCACCTTGTAGTCGGTCAGCACGATGTTCGCGATCTCGGGGTAATACTGGAGCAGCGCCTTGCGGAGCGCGTTGTCCAGCGCGTTGACCGGCCCGTTGCCCTCCGCGGCGGTATAGACGATGTCCCCGTCCACGTCGAGCTTGACGATCGCTTCGGACACCAGCCGGTCGCCCGCCTTCTCGACGAGAATCTTGAACGATTCGAGCCTGAAAATCTGCGTCTCCTCGCCGAGCGCGTCACGCAGCATCAGCTCGAGCGAGGCGTCGGCGCCTTCGAACGAATAGCCCTCGTGCTCGAGCGCCTTGATGCGGTCGATGACCGTCCGCGCCCGTTCGCTGGCCGCGTTGAGGTCGAGGCCCAGCTCCTGCGCCTTGTGGATGATGTTGCTCTGTCCGGCCAGTTCGGAGACGAGAATCCGCCGCTTGTTGCCGACGAGTTCGGGCGGAATGTGCTCGTACGTCTTCGGGTCCTTCAGGATCGCGGAGGCGTGGATGCCGCCCTTGTGCGCGAAGGCGGCGTTGCCGACGTACGGCTGTCCCACCGGCATGACCGCGTTCGCGATCTCGCTGACGTAGCGCGCGATGCTCGTGAGCTGCGCGAGCTGCTCGTCGGAGATGCAGCGCAGCCCCATCTTGAGCTGCAGATTCGGGATGATCGAGCACAGGTTGGCGTTGCCGCACCGCTCGCCGTAGCCGTTGATCGTGCCCTGCACCTGGCGCGCGCCGGCCTGGACGGCCGCGAGCGTGTTCGCGACAGCGAGCTCGCAGTCGTTGTGCGTGTGGATGCCGATCGGCCTGTCGATCTCCTGCACGACGCGCGATACGATCTCGTAGATCTCGTTCGGGAGCGATCCGCCGTTCGTGTCGCACAGCACGATCCAGTCCGCGCCGGCTTCGGCCGCCGTCCGGATTGCCGAAAGCGCATACTCCGGATTGTGCTTGTAGCCGTCGAAAAAGTGCTCGGCGTCGAAGATGGTTTCAATCTCCTTGCGCTTCAGGAACGCGATCGACTCGCGGATCATGGCCAGATTCTCTTCGAGCGTCGTCTGAAGGGCGGTCGTCACATGGAAGTCCCACGATTTGCCGACGAGGGTCGCCGCCCGGACGCCGGATTCGACGATGCGCACGAGGCTCGTGTCCTGATCGGCGCGGCTGTTCTTCCGGCGCGTGCTGCCGAAGGCGGTGATCTTCGCGTTCAGCTTCATGTCCCGCATCCGGCGGAAAAATTCGATATCCTTGCTGTTGCTGCCCGGGTTGCCGCCTTCAATGTAGTGGACGCCCAGCTGATCCAGTTTCAGGGCGATCTTCACCTTGTCTTCCGCCGACAGGGTGATTCCTTCACCCTGCGTCCCGTCGCGCAGCGTCGTGTCGAACACGGAGATATCGAATTGCATTCCGAGAGCGCCTCCCTGTGAGTCCACTCGACTTCAATCATAATTTTCTATTATAACATCGAAATGTTGAACGGGAAACCCTTTCCGGCCGCGATTTCCTTGCCCGGCCGTACCGATTGGATCAGATCCCCTTTGTACGATTTGCCCGCGGGGATTGAAAACCGATTATAATGGCAATAGGAGAGAAAAGGGTTTGCGGAGGATTCGCATCATGACGCGACGGGGGGTGCCGGCGATCCTCGGGAGGAGGGATGGGACATGCCGTCGCAGGAACGCGGCCCGGCGGGAAACGGGGGACGCGGACGGGTCATCCTGCACATCGACATGAACGCCTTCTACTGTTCGGTGCACGAGGCGGAGGAGCCGGAGCGCTACGCCGGCAAGCCGATCGCCGTCGCCGGCAGCGTCGAGGAGCGGCGCGGCGTCATCGTCACGTCGTCCTACGCGGCGCGGGCGAGGGGCGTGCGCACCGGCATGACGGTGCGGCAGGGGCTCAAGGCGTGTCCGGAGCTGATCATCATTCAGCCGGATTTCGGGCTCTACCGCAAATATTCCCGCGGATTCCTGTCGATCGTCCGCCAGTACACGCCGCTGGTCGAAGTCGTCTCGATCGACGAATGCTATCTGGATGTGACGGGCTCGGGACGGTTCGGGACGCCGCTTGGGATCGCGGAGGAGATCCAGCGCCGGATCCGGAACGAATGGTCGCTGCCGTGCTCGATCGGCATCGGGCCGAACAAGCTGCTCGCGAAGATGGCATCGGACATGAAGAAGCCGAACGGCATCACCGTGCTCCGCATCCGCGACGTGCCGGAGAAGCTGTGGCCTCTTCCGTGCGATGCGCTGCACGGCGTGGGAAAGAAGACGGCCGCGAAGCTCGCGCGGATGAACATCCGCACGATCGGCGAGCTTGCCGCCTGCGACGAACGGACGCTGATCCGGGCGTTCGGCGCATACGGCGCCTGGATGAAGCGGGCCGCGAACGGCATCGATACGTCCGAAGTGAATCCCGAGCGCGGGCCTAACAAATCGATCGGCCATTCGACGACGCTGCCCCGGGACGTGACCGACCCCGAAGAGGCGGGCCGCGTGTTCCTCAGCCTCGCGGACCGGACGGCGCGGCGGCTCAGGCGGCAGGGGCTCGTCGCATCGACCGTGCAGATCGCGATCCGCACGCCCGACATGCGGACCCGCACGCGGGCGGAAACGCTGGAGCGCCCGACCGACGATCCGGTTGAGATCCACCGCGTCGCGTGCCGGCTGTTCCAGCGGCACCATCGGCCCGGCGAGCCGGTCAGGCTGCTCGGCATCACGCTCGCGAACCTGTCCCCGAAGCGCGAGACTGCCGTACAGCTCGATCTGTTCGATTTGGATCGTCAGCCGAAGCGCGAGGCGCTCATCCGGACGATGGACGAACTCAGGGACCGGTTCGGCGAGGAGGCGGTGCTGACCGCGGGCATGCTGCTCGGCGAACCGGCCGCGCTGTCACGAAATCGACGAATTCACAGCACATCCTTGCAAACGGAGGATGAATTATTATATAGTGATGAGTGATGAAGGCTGCAGCAGGGTATGGCGATTGATTCCAAGGAGGTAACGATTCATGGCGAAGTACACCTGGGTGGATAAAGAGACCTGCATCGCGTGCGGTGCTTGCGGCGCTTCAGCTCCCGACATCTTCGACTACGACGACGAAGGGCTGGCGGGAGTCATCTACGGCGGCGACAACAACACCGGCACGACCGAAATTCCGGAAGAACTCTACGACGATCTCCAGGATGCGCTTGACGGATGCCCGACCGATTCGATCAAGGTGTCGGACCAGCCGTTCAACAAATAAAATTCTGCATCTGTACTTGATTCCCCCGTTTCCGCCCGTACGGCGGAAGCGGGGGAATTCTGTTTTTTCGACAATCCCATGTTGTCAATTGTCGAATGTGGCACTAGAATGGATATAGCAAGCTGAACATTTTTTTACATGGATATTACATGAATGTTCCACAGAGGGGAACGGGGAATGCATGACCATTCCGGGATGGTTTCGCACGGCCGCGGCTTGGCTGGTCATTTCGGCGTTCTGGACGCTGCTCGCGAGCCTCGGCACGGGCGGCACGCTCCATTTCGTGGAATCGACGTTCCGCGACCTCGCAACGCAGAAAACGGTCGAAGAGCGGCGACCGCTGGGCGATATCAAAATCATCAAGATCGATGAGGAATCGCTCGACGTGCTCGGCGCGTTCCCGTGGGACCGCGCCAATTATGCGCAGCTGATCGAGATGCTCGCGGAGTCGGGGGCCAGGGCGATCTTCCTCGATGTGCACATGGCCTCTCCCGGGCCGAACCCCGAGAGCGACGCGTACATGGCCGAGGTGATGAGCCGTTACGACAACGTGTACCTCCCGGTCGTGTTCATCTTCAAGTCGCAGCAGGAAAACGCGACGGCGCTCGAGGTGAATGCGATCGAATATCCCGCGGAGACGATCGGCGCCCGCAAGGAACAGGTCGGCCACATCAACGTCATGTGGGACAAGGACCGGGTCGTCCGGAAGCTGACCGTCGGCCTGCCGGACGGGGAAGGCGACATGATCCCGGCGATGAGCGTCCGCCTTGCAAACGCGGTGCTGCCGGAGGAAGAGCAGATCCGCTGGGACGAGGAGACCCGCGCCTGGTTTCGGGGCGACAAGCGTATCCCGGTGAACGCCCGGTATCAGGTCACGACGGATTTCTTCACGAAGCCGCAGCAGGACATCACGGCCGATACCGGTTACGACGCGATCCCGTTCCACCAGGTGCTCACCGGCGAGGTCGACCCGGAATTTTTTCCGCGACAGCCTCGTGCTGATCGGACCGTACGCGCCGGGGTTCGGCGACGAGTACGCGGTTCCGAACTCGAACCTGAAAATGTACGGGGTCGAAATCCATGCGAACATGACCCAGTCGCTCATCATCGGGAAGTTCTACACGGAAGCGCCGGAGTGGACGGGCGTCCTGCTGATCGCGGCGCTGACGTTGATCTCGCTGCTCCTGTACGAGCGATACCCGGGCCTGAAGTCGGTGTTCATCTGCATCGGGCTTTCCGTCGCCTACGTGCTGGCGTTCCTGTCGGCTTACACGTTCGGATCGGTCTTCATCCCGTTCACCTATCCGTTCCTGGCTCTGTTCACCGCGCTCGTCTGGGCGGTCGTCAGCCACTACATGAACGAGCGCCGGGAGCGCAACCGGGTGACGAACCTCTTCGGGCGGTTCGTGCCGAAGACGGTCGTCGACGAGCTGCTCGCCTCGAGGGAAGCGATCAAGGTCGGCGGCCAGCGCCGGGACATCAGCGTGATGTTCGTGGACATCCGCGGCTTCACCCCGATGTCCGAGCGGCTTCAGCCGGAAGAGGTCATCGGCGTGCTGAACGAATATCTGGACATCTGCACGAAGGCCGTCTTCCTCAACAACGGCACGCTGGACAAGTTCATCGGCGACGGCGTCATGGCATTGTTCGGCGCGCCGATCCATTATCCAAACCACCCGGAACTCGCTGTCCGGGCCGCGCTGGAAATCCGGAAACACGCGAACCGGCTGGAAGAGGAATGCATCCGGAAATGGGGCGTCGGCGTCAAGTTCGGCATCGGCATCAACTGCGGCCCCGCCGTCGTCGGCAACATCGGCTCGGAAATGCTGCGGCTCGACTACACCGCGATCGGCGATACCGTCAACCTGGCGGCACGGCTGGAGTCGAACGCCAAGCCGGGCCAGATCCTGATCAGCGAGGAAGTGTACCATCGGGTCGGACGTCTGTTCAAGCTGGAAGACATCGGCGAGATCAAGGTGAAGGGCAAGGAAAAACCGGTTCGCGTATTCGCCGTGCTCGGGACGGCGGAGGACGACGGGCAGACCGGTGCCATGGGAAGGAGAGAGGGAGCATGAGGAGACGGTGGTTCCGAACCGTCTGCGCGGCCGCATGCCTCGCGGTGCTGGTCGGTACGACCGGATGGTTCACGGGGCTCAGGGAAGCGGCGGCCGCCGTGACGCGCGTGGCGGTCGTGAAAAGCCTGAAGGGCACCGTTCAGGTGAAGAAGGCGGGCGGTTCGCAACGCAGTCGTCCGCCGTCGGAGCGGGTCCGCAACATGTCTTGCACGTCTATCCGGGGCAGCAAGCGGACGTTGACCGGGATCTGCAGACGGAAGACCCGCGCGCGATCGTTGACACGGCCGATCCGGAGACGTTCGTGCTGACCCTTCCGCCGGAGATCATGGAAGCCATGGTCAACAACATGGCGGACATCCGGCAGGAGAACGAGGAACTGTCCCGTCAGCTTGCCGAAATCGTCGGACAGGGCGAATCGGCACCGGACCCGAACGCAAACCTCCTTTTCCCGGATGTCGAGGATCTGAATGCCTATGCGGAAATCGTGAATACGCTCGTCGTTGCCATTCTCGCGGAGGCGGTCCATCTGGGCGTGCTGACGCAGGAGGAGGCGCAAAGCCTCGTCGAACAGCTCAACGAGGCCATCGAGGATTCGGGGCGGCGCTACAGTCTGGAGGACGTGCCGGAAATCCGCCGGGACATCGGCATCGATCCGGCCCTGCGGGAAGAAAAAGAGAGGGCACGTCAGCAGCAGCAGGAACGGGAACGGGAGAAGGAAGAGCGGCGCCGGCAGCTGCTCGGGCTAAACCGGGAGAAGGTCGACCAGATTCTCCGGGACCGGCAGCAGCAGGAACAGGCGAACCGGGAGGCGCTGGACCGGAAGGACCAGCAGGCGGTCGGGAATCATCTCAACTCGCTGAGCGGGCAGGAACGGGCCGCGCTGGAGCGGCGCATCCGGGAACGGCAGCAGGAGCTGCAGGAACAGCAGGGGCAGACCGGCGGCAACACCGGCACCGGCGGTTCCGGAGATTCCGGCGGCGGTCAGCCCGGAGGAACGCCCGGTGCTTCCGTAGAGGCGGCGTTCGAATCAAACGGGAATGGGCATGTCCTCAACATCCTGCTTTCCAACATTGAGAACCTGTTCGCCGTGCAACTGGAGGTCGAGTATCAAGATGAAAATCAGGTGGAAGGCACGTTCAGATTCCATGAATCTGCTTTCCTGAACTACGGCAATGGGTTGAACGCATACCGCAACATTCCCGGAAGCCCGATCCGGGTCGATTTGGCCGAGGATTGGGAACCGCCGGCCGGTTACGAGCCGAACGCCGTCGATCATGTCGAATCCCTGGATGGGAAGGTCCGTTACGCCCTCATGATGTTCGATGCGCAGGACAAGCCCGTTCCGGATGTGGACATCGGTTCGGGCGGCCTGTTGATCGTCCGGATGCCGTTCCATCTTGAACTTCCTCCGGGGCAGACCCGCAAACTGTCGTTTACGGTCAAGGCGAAGGTCGTGACGCTCGGACCGAACAGCGAGATCCGGACGATTGACAATCTGTCAACGGAAATCCGGGTTGAACCGTCCGTCACGGAGTAAGCCGACGGACAAATCCGCTTAAAGGAGTTCTGCCATGAACGGTCATATGCGCCCATTGATCGTCATCCTGCTGGTCGTCCTGCTGGCGATGCCCGCCGCCCTCGCCGGAGCGGCGGAACGGCAGGATGCCGTGCTGGACAATCTTCCCCTGTATGAGCTCGGGACCTACGCGGGGACGGGCGAGTACGGCGAGTCGGACGGAAGCCGCAGAACCGCGGATTTCCGGATGCCGACCGGCGTCACGATCGACTCCGCCGGCCGGATCATCGTCGCGGACACCGGGAATCAGACGATCCGGACGATCGCGGAAGGTGACGTCGCGACGATCGCCGGCATCTTCCTCGGCTTCGACGATTACGGCTTCCCGGCCCCGGGCTACGCCGACGGACCGGCTTCCGAATCGGCCTTCGCATCGCCGTCGGGCATCGCGGCGGACAACCGGGGACGGATCATCGTCGCCGACGCCGGCAATCACGCGATCCGCGCGATCTCGCCGGACGGCCGGGTGTCGACCGTCGCGGGCACCGGCAT
This sequence comes from Thermobacillus sp. ZCTH02-B1, assembly GCF_002159085.1. Lineage (GTDB taxonomy): Bacteria > Bacillota > Bacilli > Paenibacillales > Paenibacillaceae > Thermobacillus. Next base: position 26,951 of record NZ_LZRU01000031.1, on the reverse strand, counting down.
CCTCGGCCTGACGGACGGCATCGCCGCCACCGCGCAGTTCCATCAGCCGCTTGACGTCGCGGTGTCCCGCTCGGGCGTCATTTACGTGGCCGATACGCTCAACCACGTCATCCGCAAGATCGAAAACGGCCGCGTTACGACGCTGAACAAGCCGTCCGAGCGCACGGTCGAGATCTTTCCCGGCGTCGTCGTCCCGTCGGGCGATTTCCGCGACGGCGTCCTGTCGGAAGCGCTGTTCAACGAGCCGAGCGGCATCGCGATCGACGCGAAGGGCAACCTGTACGTCGCGGATACCGGCAATCAGCGCATCCGCTACATCGATCTGCAGGCGGGCACCGTCACGACTGTCGCCGGAGGCGGCAAACCGGCCGGCGATGCGCTGTACGTCGAGGGCGGCTTTGCCGACGGCAGGGCCGGGGACGCGCGGTTCAACGCGCCGCGCGGCATCGAGGTGACGCCGGACGGCGGCCTGCTGATCGCCGATTCGCTGAACCATGTGATCCGCTATCTGAAGGACGGCATCGTGCGAACGGTCGCCGGGGTGCCGGGCGAATCGGGCAAATGGGACGGCGTGTCGCGCACCGCGCTCCTGAGCCTGCCGACCGATGTCAAGTACGTCGGAAACGGCGCGTTCGTCATCGCGGACAGCGGCAACAACCGCATCCGCATCGTCCGTCCGTACGACGTCCCGCCCGGACTCGAAGGCGACGCGATCGAGATCGTGTACAACCGCACGGTGCTCGATTCGGACGCGGAGCCCGTCATTGTCGGCGGCACGACGTTCGTGCCCGTGCGGATCATCAGCGAGGAGCTCGGCTATACCGTGGATTATGAGGGCGAAGGCGTCGCGAGGCTGTCGCTAGGCGACGCCTGGTACCGGATTCGCACGGGAAGCACCGTCGTCGAGTCCTCCTTCGGCAATCGGGAACTGCCGCAGGCGCCGTTCATCCGGGGCGGCCGGCTGTTCCTGCCGGTGCGGTTCTTCGCGGAGCGGATGGACCTCCATGTGCACTGGCTGAACGATGTCCGCGCCGTGCTGATCCGCGACAAGCAGACGGATCTGACCTATTGAATCGAGAGGCGAACGCAGGGCCGCCCGGTCAAACCGGGCGGCCTTGTTCGCCTCGAACGGCCAACTCCCGCGCGCGGTTCGGCGCAGCGGGAGTTTGGTCGTTGTTGCTCCTGTTTCCGGCAAAGCGCGCGATCGGAAAAGTAAAATAATTAGTAAAAAATATATTGATGAAAAGGCGTTCATTTAGTAAAATTTTTACCCGAGAAGGTAAGCGCCTTCAATATCATGATCGTGTGGGGGTAACGGCATGTCGAAGTCCTGGAAACTGTTCGTATGGCTGTTGGCGGCGGTGCTGGTGTTGTCAGCGTGCGGAGGCGGCGGCAAGTCGTCGTCTTCGGGTGCCTCCGGCGGTTCTTCGTCTTCCTCTTCGTCATCGTCTTCTTCTTCCGGTGATGCGCAGGACCCCGTCGAACTGACCGCCTGGGCGTGGAACGTCAACGTCGGCGCGCTGAACGAAGCGATCGCGATGTACCAGAAGGACCATCCCCATGTCTCCCTGAAGGTGGAAGACATCGGGCGGCTGGACGTATACGACAAGCTGTCCACCGGCCTCGCCGCCGGCGGCGCCGGTCTGCCGGACATCGTCCTCGTGGAAGACGACCGGATTCACGGTTATCTGGACGCCTTCCCGAACGGCTTCGCCAACCTGTCGGAACTCGGGTTTGACCAATACGCCGACCTGTTCCCCGATTTCAAGAAAAACCTGACGTCGCTGGACGGCGTGTTCTACGCGATGCCGTTCGACTCCGGCCCGACCGGCATGTTCTACCGGCGGGACATCTTCGAGCAGGCCGGCGTGAATCCCGATTCGATCGAAACGTGGGACGACTTTTTCAACGCCGCGCTGGAAATCAAGAACAAGACGGGCGTCTACGCGTTCCCGGCCGACAAGTTCAAGGACGACGCCAATTTCCGGATGATGATGAACCAACTGGGCGTCTACTACTTCGACAAGGACGGCAACATCGACTTCAAGAACCCGAAGGTCATCCAGGCGATGAACAACATGAAGCGGTTCGGCGACGCCGACCTGGTCAAGGACGTCAACGGCTGGGACGGCACGGTCTCGGCGACCGTCGACGGCTCGGTGGCGACGATTCCGTTCGGCGCCTGGTACTACGGCACCATCATCGACCAGGCGAAGGAGACGGAAGGCAAATGGGGCGTCTTCCTGCTGCCCGCCTTCGAGAAGGGCGGCAACCGGGCGGCGAACCTGGGCGGCAGCAGCTGGATGATTCCCGCTTCGTCCAAACACAAGGAGGAAGCTTACCAATTCATGGCCTTCTTCAGCACGACGCCCGAAGTGCAGATCATGGCCATGGAAAAATACGGCCTGTTCCCGTCGCTGCTCACGGCTTATGACAGCCCGCTGTTCACGAGCGAAGTTTCCTTCTTCGGCGGACAGAAGATTTGGCAGCTGTTCAGCGAAGAAATGCCCGATATCCCGACGCCGTACTATACGAAGGACTATGCCATCGCCTTCGACGAAGCGGTCAAGGCGCAGGCGGACGTCTTCAACGGCAAGGATCCGGCCCAGGCGCTGGCGGAAGCCGCGGAACGGCTGGCCAGCCGGACGGGACGCGCGGTCAACGAGTATTGAGGAAGGGCAAGCGGGGAGTCCGGGCGCCCGCACCGGGCTCCCCGCCATTGTTCCAAAGACTGGCGAGGGGTCACGGAGATGAGAACGAAAGCGCATGTGCCCTATCTGTTCCTGATGCCGGCGATCGTCTTGTTTTCGGTGTTCACCGTCTATCCGATCGTCTATTCTTTTTTGCTCAGCTTCCAGACGGGCGCCGGCGGAAACATGAAGTACGCGGGGCTGGCGAATTATCGCCGGCTGCTGGAGGACTCCATTTTCTGGAAGTCGCTCTCGAACACGTTCATCATTTTGGCCGTCCAGGTGCCCGTCATGCTCTTTCTGGCGCTGGTCCTGGCCTCGATGCTCCATTCGCTGGTACGGGGCAGGGCGTTTTTCCGCATTTCCTTCTTCATGCCGGCGGTGACGGCCCTCGTCTCGTATTCCATCATCTTTTCCCTCATGCTGGCGGGCGACGGGCTCGTGAACCAGTTGCTCGAGGCGGTCGGGCTCAAGGCGGTTCCCTGGCTGTCGCATCCGGTGTGGGCGAAGGCGGCCATCATCCTGGCGCTCACCTGGCGGTGGACCGGGTACAACATGATGATTTACCTGGCGGGCATGCAGAACATTCCGGATTCTCTCTATGAAGCGGCCAGCATCGACGGCGCGGGGAAAATCCGCCAGTTTTTCACCATCACGATCCCGCAGCTTCGGCCGATCATCCTGCTGACCGCCATCCTGTCCACCATCGGCACGCTGCAGCTGTTCGACGAACCGTACACGCTCACCCGGGGCGGTCCGAGCGACGCCACGCTGACGATCGGGATGTATCTGTACCAGACCGGTTTCCGGTATTTCGACTTCGGATACGCCTCCACGCTGGCCTATGTCATCGTCGTGCTGATCGCCGTGCTGTCGTTCGTCCAATTCCGGATCACGGGGGGGAAGGATTGAGATGTCGCCCAAATCCGCCATGTATCGGCTTGTCTCCCGCCTGATCCTCGTCGCCGGCGCCTTCGTGTCGCTGTTTCCGTTCTACTGGACGGCGGTCGCCGCGACGAATCCGAGCGGCAAGGTGTTCGCGAAGCCGCCGCAGCTTGTGCCCGGCAGCATGTTCCTGGAAAATCTCTTCAATCTGAACGCATCCATCGGCATTTTCCGCGTGCTGTTCAATTCGACCTTCGTCACGTGCGTGTATACGCTGTTCAGCCTGACCGTCTGCACGATGGCGGGATACGCGTTCGCCAAGTTCCGCTTTCCGGGGCGGAACGCGCTCTTTTCCGTCTTTCTCGTATCCCTGATGGTGCCGTATCACGCCACGCTCATTCCGCTGTTCAAGATGATGGCGTCCTGGGAGTGGATCAACACGTACCTGGCGCTCATTTTTCCCAACGTCGCGTACCCGTTCGCCATTTTCCTGATGCGGCAGAATCTGCTGGCGATGCCGGACGCCGTCATGGAGGCGGCGCGCATCGACGGGGTGGGCGAATGGCGGCTCTTCGTCTCCATCGTCCTGCCGTCCATGCGTCCGGCGCTGGCGGCGGCGGCGATCTATCTGTTCGTCTACCAGTGGAACAACTTCCTGTGGCCGCTCGTGGCGACATCGACCAAGGAAATGTACACGCTGCCCGTGGCGCTGTCCAGTCTGATCGGCCTGTCGCGGATCGACTACGGACAGGTGATGACCGGCGTGACGATCGCCACCGGACCGATCGTGGCGTTTTTCCTGATTCTGCAGCGGCAATTCATCTCCGGCATTCTCGGGGGCGCGATCAAGGAATAGGGGGAGAGGACCTTGTATCTGGGAGTCGACTATTATCCGGACTACTGGCCCGAGCAACTGATGGACGAGGATCTGGACGGAATTGTCGGTCTTGGAGCCAACATCGTGCGGATCGGCGAGTTCGCCTGGCACCGGATGGAACCCCGGGAAGGGCAGTATGATTTTTCCTTCTTCGACCGCGTGCTCGAGAAGGTGAAAAGCCGGGGACTCAAGGTCATGTTCGGCGTGCCGACCGCGACGTTTCCGGCCTGGCTGGCCGCGAAGCACCCCTCGATCCTGTCCCGGGACGAGACCGGCGCGGTGCGCGCCTTCGGCGGGAGAAGACAATACTGCTACAATTCGCCGGAATACCGCGAATACGCGCTGCGGCTGACGCGCCGCCTGGTGGAGCATTACCGGGACGAACCGGCCATCGTGGCCTGGCAGGTGGACAACGAGTTCGGCCACGAAGGCAGCGACATGTGCTGGTGCCCGAACTGCCATGCCGCCTTCCAGCGGTTTCTCGAGGAAAAATACGGATCGATCGACAGGCTGAACGAGACGTACGGCACGATCTTCTGGGGCCAGACGTACAACGATTTCTCGGAAATCCCGATGCCGCTGCCGACCATCACGACGCACAATCCGTCGCTCCGGCTGGACTGGGCGCGGTTCCGCTCCCGCTCCCTGAACGGATTCGCGGAAGCGCTCGTGCGCACGGTCCGCGAATGCAAGGGCGATCATCAATCGGTGACGACCAACCTGGCCGGCGGCTTTTTCCATAAATGGTTCGACCATGCCGAACATGCGCGCCTGTACGATTTCATTTCCTACGACCACTATCCGGTATGGGGAGGCCTGCGCGAACCGCTGTCTCCGGGCGAGCTCGGGATGAACCTCGACTTCGTCCGCGGGCTCACCGGGAAGCCGTTCTGGATCGCGGAGCAGCTCATCGGCGCGCAGGGGCACGACCTGATCGGCTATCTGCCCCGTCCGAACCAGGCGCGGATGTGGTCGTTCCAGGCGTTCGCCCGCGGCTGTTCGAACATGCTGTATTTCGTCTGGCGCGCGATGGACCGCGGCGCGGAGCAGTTCTGCACCGGCATCGTGGACCAGGACAACGCGCGCGGCCGGAAATACGAAGAAGTCCGCTCCGTGTTCCGGGACATCGCGCCCCATGCGGAGCTCGTCGAAAGCGACATCGAGGCGGAGACGGCGGTGCTGTACGACCACGACAACATCTGGTCGTGGCGCTTCCAGCCGCAGAGCGAAGCGTTCGATTTCACGAGGGAGATGCTGCGCCTCTATGATCCGTTCCACCGGTTGAATTGCCTGACGGACGTCATTCCGGCGGACCGGGACTTTGCGCGCTACAAGGTGCTCCTCGTGCCCGTCATGCAGATCATGGAACGGACGCTGGCGGACCGGATCCGCGCGTTCGCCGAAGCGGGGGGAACGGTCGTGTTCTCGTTCCGCACCGGCATCAAGGACAAGGCGAACAACCTGCACTTCGGCATGCCGCAGCCGGGACACGTCGCCGACCTGTGCGGCATCCGGATCCGGGCGTACGAGGCGCTGCCGAAGGGCGAGCGGGTGCGCCTTGCGGCCGCGCCGGACGCGGGCGGGGAGGATTTGCCCCGCGAAGCGCATGCCGAGGTGTGGCGGGATTTGATCGAACCCGTGTCCGCCGAGACGCTGTACCGGTACGACGATCCGTTCTTTCCGCACGCGGCGGTGACGCGGCGCCGCCTCGAAGGCGGCGGAACCGTCTATTATGTCGGCTGCGGGCTCGACGACCGGGCGATGCGGGCCATCGCCCGCATCATTGTCAGGGAGCGGAAAATCTGCTATATAGATAGTGACCCTGGGGTGGAAGTGGTCGAACGAAGGGTTCGCGGCCGCCGCTATCGGTTCGTGATGAACCACAACGGCCGGGAAGCGTCATTCCAGGGACGACGGCTGAATCCGTACGACAGTTTCATCGTGCCGGTGGATGAAGCATGACACCAGCGCTCGCGTACAAGGGCGTGAAAGGAGAGCCCCATGGCCACGATCAAGGACATCGCGAAGATGGCAGGCGTATCCATCACCACCGTGTCACGGATCCTGAACTATGATCCGACCCTGTCCGTATCGGAGGAGACGCGGAGGCGCGTCATCGAGCTCGCCCAGCAGCTCAATTACAAAACGCTGCGGGAACGCGGCATGGGCGCGGGCGGCGAACGGATTCGCATCGGTCTCGTAAGCTGGTACACCGAGAGGGAAGAGACGCTGGACCCCTATTATCTGGCCATCCGCCTCGGCGTGGAACGCGAATGCCATCAGCGGCAGTACGAATGCGTCAAGCTCTTTCTGCCGGAGTCCGGGGAGCTGGTCCCGAACGGGGAACCGCTGGACGGCATCATCGCCATCGGACGCTTCGAGCGGGAGGACCTCGCCCGGTTTCCGGCCAACGTGAAACACATGATCTTCGTCGATTCTTCGCCGGCGGACAACCATTTCGATTCGGTCGTGCTCGACTTCCGCAAATCGGTGGCGGAGGTGCTGGACTATCTGACGGGCCTCGGCCACCGCAGGATCGGCTACATCGGCAGCCGGAACTGGATGCACAAGCGGCCGGTGAAGGACGAGCGGGAAGACGTGTTCCGGGAATGGATGGAACGGCGCGATCTCTATGACCCGGGTCTCGTGCACATCGGGGACAATCTCTATCCGGAAGACGGCTATGCGCTCATGAAGCGGGCGGTCGAGCAAGGAAATTTGCCCACCGCCTTTTTCATCGAGAACGATTCGATGGCCATCGGGGCCCTCCGCGCCTTGCACGAAGCCGGCATCGAAGTGCCCCGGGACGTCTCCATCGTCGGGTTCAACGACATCGCCGTATCCGCGTACCTGCAGCCGCCGCTGACGACCGTCAAGGTATACATGGAGTTCATGGGGGAGACGGCGGTGGAGCTGCTGGACGAACGCTTCACGTCGAAGCGGCAAATCCCGAAAAAAATCGTGGTTCCGACCTCGCTTGTCGTGCGCGAGAGCTGCGCGCCGCCGGCTGGCGGCGCATGACGCGCCCGGCGCCGGCGGGGCGGGCGATCCGCGGAGCCAAGACGCGACCGACGGACCAGACGCGGCCGATCGCGTCTTTTTGTTTTGCCTGCCGAAGGGTTGCAGGTCGACGGGTTACAGGTTCCGCCTGAAAAAGTCCATGATGTAACCGTGCAGCTCCCAGCTCCAGAACGTCCCTTCATGCGGGCCGTTCTCCACGCACACCATTTCCGCCCTGTGTCCGGCCTTGACCAGCGCTTCGTACATCCGGAGCGACTGTTCGAACGGCACGAGGGCGTCCGCGTCGCCGTGGATCAGCAGGAAGGGCGGATACGGCTTTCCGGTTTGGACGCGGAAGAGGGGGCTCATGGCGCGCAGGATGTCCGGATTTTCGGAGCCGCCCATCAGACCGAGGAAAATGTCGAGGAACCCCTGGTCTCCCGTCTGCCGGACGGCTTCGTACAGCACCGTCATGTCGGTCGGGCCGAAACAGTCGACCACGCATCGGACTTCGTCCGGATAGCCGGCGTGTTCCCCGGTGCCGAATGCCGGATCGCCGGCCGTCATTCCGACGAGCAGCGCCGTGTTGCCGCCCGACGAAGTGCCCCATATGCCGACGCGTTCCGGGTCGATGCCGTATTCGTCCGCATGCTTGCGCAGGAACCGGATCGCCGTCTTGACGTCCTGCAGATAGGCCGGAAACGGATGGCCTTCCAGACAGTTCCGGTGCGTGACCGTCGCGACCACGTACCCTTCCCGGGCGTAGCGGGAAAGCTGCGGCAGTTCGTAATGGATGTTGGGGAACGTGAAGGCGCTTCCCTGGACGAAGACGATCAGGGGCCGCTTCGGGGGCGCGGATTCTTTCTCCCGGTCCCGCCAGGGAGCGATCAACGTCAGTTTCAGTTCCTGTCCGGTTTCCGTGGAATAGACGATATCCGGCAGCACCTCGGCGAGACCTTCCATCGTCGGATTGTACGGGAATCGGGTGACGGGAAGCTGCATGCGGCATCCTCCTTTTGAACGGTTCCTGTCGGTATTATAGCATGTTTCCGCGCCTGTCCTTCCCGAACGCACCGCCACCTCCGGTTCGAGAGGGCCGCTGCCGGCCGCCGCGAACCCGGAGGACCGGACCTTCCGGTCAAAACGGACGGCCAAGTTGCCGAAATAGTAATTGGCGGTTGCAAGGAGCAGGCGGCCGGAGAGGGGGATGCGCATGGACGAGCCCAGGGAAGGGCAGGCGGACATCGACTATCTGAAGCAATATGTCCGGCTCCATCCCGACAACCGGATGGCCTGGTATCTCCTCGGCAGGGAATATCTCAAGCAGGGCAAGGCGGGGAAGGCGAACTACTGCTTCCTGCAGGCGGGCGACATCTACGAGGCGTACGAACGGAAGCGCCATCCGCTGGCGGACGCCGCACCCCGGCAGGCGCTCGAGCAGTGGAACCGGCTGGAGCGGCGGCGCCTCTTCCGGCGCGCCGTCCTGCTGGCCGCGATGCTGATCGGCCTCGCCGTTGTGGCTCCCCCCGCGCCGGTCGGGGAGCGGGGCGCGGAGCGCACGGCGGCGGAAGCGCCGCGGGAAGCGGCGGGCGGATCGGAGCATGCCGCGGTGCCGGACGAAGCGGACGGGCGGACCGACCGATCCGCCGGGCGGGGCGAAGCCGGCCCGCGGCCGGCCGAACTCCCTGCGGTGGACGGGAAACGCCCGGTCGCCGCGCGCGTGGTCGATCCGGCCGCCGGATCGCCGGTCGGCGAGGCGCTGGAGGCGCTGCTCGGCATGCGGCCGCCGGCGCGGGGCTTCGCCGTGAGCCTCGCGCAGAGCCGCGGCTGGCGGCTGTGGAACAGCGCGGCGGACGGCCTGCTGCTCGAGGTGGAGCGCGCGGATTCGGAGGCCGGCGAAGCGGTCGTGCGCCTGTTCGACCCGGAGGCCTGCGTCTGCGTGCCGGCGGACGCGGCGGGCGCGCTCGGGCTGCTCGAGGCTTGGAGCGGGCGGCGGGAGACCTGGTGGTTGCTGCGCAGCGCGATCCGGCGCTATGCGGAGGCGACGGGCGAATGGCCGGCCTCCCTCGACGATCTCGTGCGGCCGTATCCCGACAACTGGCTGGCCGGGAAATCGCCGGCGCTCGCGGAGCTGTTCGCGCCGGCCGTGGAAGCCGAGCGGCGGGCGCAGCCCGCATCCGCGCCGGAGCCGGCGGACGCGGGCGGATGGATGGCCTGGAACGCGGGCGTCCCGGACGGTCTGCCTGCGGCGCCGCTCGAGATCATCGTGGACAAGGCGAACCGCCGTCTCGCGCTCGTCAGCGGCAACGTGATCCTGCGCAATTACGAGGTCGGACTGGGCGGAGACCGGACGCCGGAGGGGACGTTCGTCATCACGGAGAAGGTCCGGAATCCGAACGGCCGGGAGGACGGGGAATTCGGCAGCCGCGGCATGACGCTGTCGGATACCGACTACGCGATCCACGGCACGAACGATCCGGACAGCATCGGGAGGGACGAGTCGCTCGGGTGCATCCGGATGGCGAAGGAGGACCTGGAGGAGCTGTATGACCTGACGCCGCTCGGCACGCGCGTCACGATCACGTCGGGCGTGCTGCCGGACGACCTCTCGGTGCCGGCGGAGCGCTTCCGGCTCGAGCCGGCGCAGGACGAGACGAATCCCGGCAAGGTGTACCGGTGGCTGAAATGACGACGGCTGAGACCGCCCGGGTCTCAGCCGTTTACGATGATCAGCACCGACAGGATGATGACGACGGCGGCGAATGCGCCGGCAACCCACAGGATCGCTTTCCTGTTGATTTCGTCCTGCTGTCTTTTCAGAGCTGGCGGTTTCCTGCGAACTGCGCCCATCGGAAATCGACCCTCTCTTCTTGACGGTTTCAATCCCATTGTAACCGTTTCACGAGGAATCCCGCAACCGTTCATTGATGGCAACAATGTGACGGTTGCCGCGCTTTCTTTTTCTTCCCGGACAAGATAAACTGTTCGTGGGAAGCATACAGTTGCAAGAACGGAGTGGGAACGCATGCTGTATCGCAAGGTGGCCAAGCCGATCCTGTTCCGGATGGATCCGGAGCAGGCGCACCGGCTGACCGTCCACGGGCTCGGAAAGGCCGTCCGGGTGCCCGGGGTGCTGCCGCTGATGCGGAGCTTCTGGGATGTGAAGGACGACCCCCGGCTCGAGACGGAGCTGTTCGGCATCCGGTTCCGCCATCCGGTCGGGCTCGCGGCCGGACTGGACAAGGATGCCGTCGCGGTGGAAGGTTTTGCAAGCATGGGATTTTCGTTCCTCGAAGTCGGCACGGTCACGCCGGTCGGCCAGCCCGGCAACGACCGGCCGCGACTGTTCCGGCTGCCCGAGGACGAGGCGCTCATCAACCGGATGGGGTTCAACAACGAGGGCGCGGAGGCGATGGCCGGGCGGCTCGCGCGGCTCCAAACGCGCCGCGCGCCGATCGCCGTCAACATCGGCAAGAACAAGGCGACGCCGAACGAGAAGGCCGCGGACGACTACCGGGCCTGCCTGCGCGCGCTGTATCCGCACGGCGATTTCTTCGTCGTCAACATCAGCTCGCCCAACACGCCGGGTCTCCGGCAGCTCCAGCACGGCGAGGAGCTGAAGGCCCTGCTGCGGGCGGTCCGGGAAGAGATCGCGGAGCAGGCCTTGAAGGCGGGCGGGCGTCCGAAGCCGATCGTCGTCAAAATCGCGCCGGACATGACGGAAGCCGAGATCGAGCAGACGGTCGGGGTGCTGGCGGAAGGCGGCGCGGACGGGATCATCGCGACGAACACGACGCTGTCGCGGGACGGGCTCCGGTCGCCGAACCGCACGCAGGAGGGGGGCCTCAGCGGCCGGCCGCTCGCGGCGCGATCGACGGAGGTGATCCGCGCGATCTGGCGCCTGACCGGCGGGAAGCTGCCAATCATCGGCTCCGGCGGCATTTTCGACGGACGGGATGCATACGATAAGATTCGTGCCGGCGCGTCGCTCGTCGAAATTTATACCTCGCTCATCTACCGGGGCCCCGGCGTCGTCCGCCGAATCGTCGCCGAGCTGTCCGAACTGATGGCCCGCGACGGCTTCCGCCGGATCGGCGACGCGGTCGGAGCGGACCATCGCTGACTTCTTGCGGGAGGAGGAGAGCGCATGGACGGACGGGACTGGAACCTGTTCCTGCTCCCCTACGAGCAGGCGGTCGAGGAGCTGAAGGTCAAGTTCAGGACGCTTCGCAGCGAGCTGAAGACGCGGCAATCGTACGCGCCGATCGAATTCGTGACCGGCCGGGTGAAGCGGATCTCGAGCATCCTCGAGAAGGCGAAGCGGCTGAACGTGCCGATGGACAAACTCGAGGAAGGCATCGAGGACATCGCGGGCATCCGGATCATGTGCCAGTTCGTCGAGGACATCTACATCGTCGCGGATTCGATCCGGCAGCGCAAGGACATGTCCGTCGTCTACGAGAAGGACTACGTCGCCAACCACAAGGAAAGCGGCTACCGCAGCTACCACATCATCGTGGAATATCCGGTTCAGACGGCGCTCGGCCTCAAGAAGGTGCTCGCGGAGGTGCAGATCCGCACGCTCGCGATGAATTTCTGGGCGACGATCGAGCACTCGCTCAATTACAAATACAAGGAGCAGCTTCCGGAACACGTGAAGGAGCGGCTGCGCAAGGCGGCGGAAGCCGCGTTCCGGCTGGACGAGGAGATGTCGAGCATCCGCAAGGAGATTCTGGAGGCGCAGCGGGCGTTCGAGGACAGCTCGAACCTCGTATCGAACGTGCTTTCCGGCATCCAGGAGCTGTATTTCTACCACCGGGTCCGGGAGGCGGCGCGGTTCCAGCTCCGTTTCAACGAGCTGTGGGAACACGAAGATGTCATCGGGCTGAAGATGCTGGCGGAGGAGATCCGGCAGTCGGTCGAGCGGGCCAAGGGAGAGGCTGCGTTTGGCGGCCGGTCCTGATTTCGATCCGAAGTACGTACGGTTCCTTGTGCTCTTCAACCGCGACCGGGACTATTACGGCTGTCATGATGTGATGGAGGAGCTGTGGCTCGAGGAGGGACGCGGCCGGTTCTGGCAGGGATTGCTGCAGGTCGCCGTCGGGCTGCATCATTGGGGAAACGAAAACCGCGCCGGCGCCGCCAAACTGCTGCGCGCCGCGCTCGCAAAGCTGGACGGGTGCGCGGACCTGGAAGCGGGGATCGACGTGAAGCGGCTGCGGGAAGATGCGGCGGCGGCGCTCCGGCTGCTGGACAGCTGGCTTGGGGAAGCCGGCGCGGTTCCGCACGCCGCGGAAGCCGGTCCGCGTGCCGGAAGCGGAGCGGATCACGGATCCGCGCGCAGGCCCCCGGAACCCGTGACGATCGACATCCGCATCGTCGACCGGCGGCTGGCCGAACGGGTCGCCGCCGAAATGAAGCGTCCGCCCGGGGACGAATCCCGGGCGGACGGCGAATAGCCCCAAGGGCCGGCGGACGTTCCGGATGCGGCATCACAGGTCCGCCGGCGCGTATTTGGCGTCGATGAGCCCGCGGATCTCGTCCGCGGATTTGCCCTGCTTCGCGAACGCGACCGCGTCCTGAAGCTCCATCAGGCAGATGCCGCAGTTCGCGCCGTGATCGGTCCACGTGATGGAGCCGTCGTCCTGGACGTCGACGAGGAAGCAGCGTAGCAGCGAATCGTGCGGGTCGTTCGCGTCCATGCAGCCGCAATAGCAGTTCAGCTGCCGCAGAATGTCCATGTGTTCGTAGACGACGGCGTACAGGTCGACGGTGCGGTCCGCATAACGGAGCAGGAAGGACGGCAGTTCGTCCGGACCGGACGTCGTCTCGTGCCATTCGCCTTCGGTCGTCATGACGCCGTGTTCGTGTCCGTCTCCGCCGGCGGATTCCCCGCCGGAACAGCCGGATACGGCCATGAATCCGGCGAGCAGCAGGATGACGCCGCCGAGCAGCCAGTCCCGCGCGCTTCTCATGACGCCGCTCCCTTCGGGTTCCGGAGGAACTCCCGGTAGTCGTCGGCCGAATGTCCGCCCGCGCCGATGCCGCCCTCGATGCGGGAGACTTCCTTCCCGCCTTCGAAATAGGCGAGCGTCGGCGTGAAGACGATGTTGTATTTCCTATAGTAATCCTTGAACTCGACGAGGTTGAACTGCGGCAGGTCGACGCCGAGCTCCTCCGCGATCGGCATCAGGACAGGCGTCGTTTCGCGGCAGAAACCGCAATCCGAGGAGAAGAAATAGACGAACGTCGGTTCGCCGCTTTCGATCCGCCGGTCGAGCTCGTCGGGCAGGATGATGTTCTGGTAATGCGGATCTTTGAGCAGCTGCCGCGTCGCCGGTTGGAGATCCGAGACCGGCTTGCCGTACAATTCGCTCACGTTCAGATACTTCAGAAAATAAAGGGATGAAAACAGGACGATGACGACGGCCGCGTAGACGAGCGGCATCAGGCTTCTCTTCTTCCGCATGGGTTGACGCAGAACCTCCGGTAAACCGATAATGGATGGCATAATGGCTGAACCTATTATACATGATAGCATCTGTACTAACAAATTTGATGTTACAATATTGAAGAAAGTGAGGAATTTTTATGACCGTCCGGCTGCCGGAGCCGTTCACCCGGCGCATGCGGGAACTGCTCGGCGGCGAATTCGGCGAATTTCTCGCGTCGTTCGGGGAGCCACGCCGGCACGGGCTGCGCGTGAACACGCTGAAGATTGACGGCGAATCGTACCGGCAGCGCTCGCCGTTCCGCGCCGCGCTGAGGCCGGTGCCGTGGGCGGAGGCCGGCTATTATTGCGGAGACGAAGATCGTCCCGGCAAGCATCCGCACTATCACGCCGGGCTTTACTATATCCAGGAACCGAGCGCGATGGCGCCCGTCGAGCTTTTGGACGTGCGGCCGGGCCACCGCGTGCTCGACCTGTGCGCGGCGCCGGGCGGCAAGTCGACCCAGATCGCCGCAAAGCTGAAGGGACAGGGGCTGCTCGTCGCGAACGACCTTGCGCGCGAGCGCACGAAGGCGCTCGCCCGCAACCTGGAACTGGCCGGCGTCCGGAACGCGGTCGTGCTGAACGAGGAGCCGGAGCGCCTCGTGCCGGTGTTCCAAGGGTTCTTCGACCGCGTGCTGGTCGACGCGCCCTGTTCGGGCGAAGGGATGTTCCGCAAGGACGAATCGATGGTCGCCGCCTGGATGCGGCATCCGGTGACGCGCTGGACGGAGGTGCAGCGGAAGCTCCTCCGCCTTGCGGCCGAGATGCTGAGGCCGGGCGGCCTGCTCGTCTACTCCACCTGCACGTTCTCGCCGGAGGAAAATGAAGAGCGGATCGCGGAGCTGCTCGCGGAGCGTCCGGATTTCGAGGTGGTGCCGGTGCCGCTCCGTTACGGCTGGGCGCCGGGCCGGCCGGATTGGGTCGGCCTCGGCGGCATCGACCGCCGCCATGTCGAGGCGGTCGCCGGCACGGTGCGGATTTGGCCGCACCGCGCGGAGGGCGAGGGTCACTACGCGGCCGTGTTGCGCCGCACAAGCGCCGGCGGATCCGGGACGGCCGGTGAACCGGACGGCGGGCCGCCGGACGGGCCGCGGGCCGCGGCCGGGCAGGCGGAAGCCGGCCGGGCGGCCCGGCGCGGGAAGGGGCGCGAGGGCGGCGGGGGCGCGGATCCGATCGCGGCGTGGCGGGCGTTCCGCGACGAGGCGCTGCCCGGCTTCGAGCCGCCGGGCCGGCTCGTCGCGGTCGGGGATCACGTGTACGCGCAGCCGGAGGATGTGCCGGATCTCGGCGGGCTTCGCGTCGTGCGCCACGGCTGGCTGCTGGGCGAGGCGCGGCGCGGCCGGTTCGCCCCGTCCCAGGCGCTCGCGATGGGGCTCGAGGCGCGCGACGCGGCGCGCCGCCTCGATTACGGCGCGGACGAACCGGAAGCGGTGAAATATCTGAAGGGCGAGACGCTGCCGCTGGAGCCGCACAGGCTCTCGCCGGGGTCCGGCGAGGGCGGAAGAACGCCCGAAGCGGCGGGTTACGCCCTTGTCTGCATCGACGGCTATCCCGTCGGCTGGGCGAAGCTGAGGGACGGCCTCGTCATCAACGAGCGGGCGCCCGGATGGAGGTGGAGGTGATGGCGCGCATGCGGCTGGACAAGCTGCTCGCCCATGCGGGCTGCGGCACGCGCAGCGAGATCAAGCGGGCGGTCCGGCTCGGACGGGTCGAAGTGAACGGCCTTGCGGTCCGGGATCCGGGCATGGCCGTCGACCCCGAAGCGGACCGGGTCTTCTGGGACGGCGAACCGGTCCGATACCGGGAATACGTCTATTTCATGCTGAACAAGCCGCCCGGCGTCATCTCGGCGACGGAAGACCCCCGGGAGCGGACCGTGATCGATCTTTTGAAACCGGAGGACCGGGTGCGGGATCCCTTTCCCGTCGGTCGGCTCGACAAGGATACGGAGGGGCTGCTGCTCATCACGAACGACGGGCGGCTCGCGCACGAGCTGCTGTCGCCCCGGAAGCACGTGGACAAGGTGTACGAGGCGGTGGTGGCGGGCGCGGTCGACGACGCCGACGTCCGCGCCTTCGCGTCGGGCGTGACGCTGGACGACGGGTACCGGACGATGCCGGCGGATCTGGTCGTCCGGGATGTGCGGGACGGGGAGGACGGACCGCTGTCCGATGTCACCGTCACGCTCCGGGAAGGGAAGTTCCATCAGGTGAAGCGCATGTTCGAGGCGGTCGGGAAGCGGGTCGTCCGGCTGCGGAGGGTCGCGATGGGGCCGCTCCGGCTCGATCCTTCGCTTCCGCCCGGCGATTACCGCGAGCTGACGGAGGAAGAGATGCGGGCGCTGGACGCGGCCGTCTCCGGCGCGGGTCCGGCGCGTGAGTCGAACGCAGGGAGAGGAGAGAAACGGTAGCAGATGGGAAGACATTTCGACCTGATTGCGATCGACGTGGACGGCACGCTGCTGGATGACAGCCACCGGCTCAGGCCGGCGGTGATCGACGCGGTGCGGGAAGCGGCGGCTTCCGGCGCCGAGATCGTGCTCGCGACCGGCCGCGGGCCGAGCAACTCGATTCCGCTGCTGGAGGAAATGGGCCTCAAGGGCACGCTCATCACGCACAACGGCGCGGCCACGGTGGAATCGGAAGGCCGCCGGGTGCTGCACAGCTTTGCCATCCCGGCCGACGCGGTCGGGCGATATATCGAATGGTGCCGCGGGCACGGCGTGCATTTCGACCTGAATACGGCCTTCGATCTGTACGTCGAATCGGTGACGCCCGAGGCGGAGGAGATGTACGGCCATTACCGGATCGAGCCGATCTACCGGAAGCCGGATGATCCGCTGCCTCCGGACCTCGTGAAGTTCACGGCGTTCGGATCCAAAGAACTGATGGACCGCGTGCAGCGCGAATGGGAGACGTGGGACAGCCCGCTCAAGCGCATCCGGAGCGGCGACTGGTTCATCGACGTGCAGCACGCCGACGTGAGCAAGGGAGCGGCGCTGCGGCAGCTTGCGGCGCTCCGGGGCGTCGACCGGAGCCGCATCCTCGCGATCGGGAATTATTACAACGACATCGACATGCTCCGCTTCGCCGGTCTCGGCGTCGCGATGGGCAATTCGCCGGATGAGGTGAAGGCGGCCGCAGACGCCGTGACGCGCCCGAACGGCGAGGACGGCGTCGCCCACGCGATCCGCCGCTACGTGCTCGGAAAGGGTTCGGAGCTCTGAAAATGGGAAATCCGCCGGATGGCCGGCGGATTTCGACGCTATGAGGAAGCGATCGGATTCAGTACAGAATGCCGCGGGACACGATAACCAGCAGGATGAAGAGAACCAGGATCACACCCGTGGACGTGAACGCACCTGCCACACCGGACATGGAACACCCTCCCTGAACGCATATTCCGGCTGCGGGCTTCGCTTGATCCCCGCGTCATCCGGTCTATCGTATAGTATGGCGAAGCGCAGGGAACGATTGGACGGATGACCCGTGGCAAACGATTTTGGGCAGGCGCGGACCAGGGCGGATTACGGGCGGCGAAGCCCTTTGGGCAGCCGGTTGTTGATGCGGCCGTCGACCGCCTTGCCCCAGCCGAGCGGCAGGCCGTCGACGGCCATCAGCACCCAGCCGGTGAGGGAGGCGTCCGCCGTCAGCGTCTCGCCGCGCAGGTAGGCGGCGACCTCCGGCGCGTCCGCCGCGAAGTCCAGGATATGCCGGGCCGACGAAGCGCGGACGCGGAGCGCGAGCGCGTGGGACGGCACGAACCCGGTCCTCGGCAGTTCGCCGAGGCAGAGGCCCGGCCGGATCGCGCGCAGCCCGTCCAGCAGGTGCGGACCGAGGCGGCCGCCGCCGTCCGGCAGCCAGAAGAGCTGCCCGCCGGACACGAGCGGACCGCCTTCCGGCAGGTCCTCCTCCGGCGAGAACCCGGGCAGCGCTTCTTGCGCGAAGGACCGGAAGCGGGCGAACGCCTGCGGATCCGGCGCGCGCGAGAATCCGCCTCCGCGGCCGCGCGCCGGTCGTGCACCCGCCGGCCGCCCGGTTCCCGCGTCCGAATAGATGGCATGCGCGTCCCGCCGGCGGACGAGCAGCGCCGCGAAATGACCTTCGCCGCGCTCCCGGTGCGGCCACAGGCGCAGCGACCGCCGGAGCTCGAAGTCGGGCCGCCGTTCCAGGAACCGGGCGATCGTCTCCTCGTTCTCCTCGCGGTTGAACGTGCAGGTCGAATAGACGAGCCGGCCGCCCGGCCGGACCATCTTCGCGGCCTCGTCGAGGATGTCCGCCTGGAGCGCGGCGCAATGCCGGACGACCGCTTCCGACCAGTGGCGGACGGCGTCCGGATTTTTGCGGAACATGCCTTCGCCGGAACACGGGGCGTCGAGCAAGACCGCGTCGAAGAAGGCCGGAAAGCGCATAGCCAGCCGGCCGGGATGTTCGTTCAGGACGACCGCGTTCGCAAGGCCCATCCGCTCGATGTTTTCGACCAGCGCCCGCGCGCGGACGGGATTGACTTCGTTCGCGACGATCAGGCCCCGCCCGTCCAGCCGGGCCGCGATCTGCGTCGCCTTGCCGCCGGGCGCGGCCGCGAGATCGAGCACGATTTCGCCGGGCCGGACGTCCAGCAGTTCCGCCGGCAGCATGGCGGAAGGTTCCTGGATGTAATACAGGCCGGCCATATGGTACGGATGCGGGCCCGGACGGGTCTCCGGCGCGTAGTAGAAGCCGTCGGGACACCAGGGAACGGGTTCGAGGCGGAACCGTTCGCGAAGCCGTTCGCGCGGGATCCGGATATCGTCCAGCTTGCGCCCGTTCAGCCGCAGGCCGTATGCCCGGGGCTCGCGGTAGGCGCGCAGGAACGCTTCGGCTTCGTCGCCGAGCATCGCTTCCATCCGGCGGACATACGCGTTCGGCAGGGGCGGACGGTCCGCTCCCGCCTGATCCCCTTCCCCGTCCGCCGTCTCGTCCCAATCGGCGTCCGGAACGCCGGGGGCTGCGGCCGGTTCCGCATCCGCGGCCGAAGCCGCTCCGGATTTTCGCTTTTTCTTTCTGCTCACTGGCCTCAGTCCATTCCCTCGGGATTCGGATCGATCGAACGCATTATACCACAGCGCGTCCGACGTCCGCATCCGCCGGTCCGTCCCCGGCGGGCGGGGATCTTTGTGATGGAAGCGGGCGGGCCGGACCATCACCATCTTCCGGAAAGGAGCTGGCGTCGTTGACCAAAGTCGGACTCGTCATGCGCAAAATCCAGTTCACCGAGGCCCAGGGGCCGCGCGTTTACGCGGAACGGCTCCGGGCGATCGCCGCGGACGAGGGGATCGAGATCGTGTTCGTCCAGCCGGAACGCCATGTGAGCGGTTACGACCAGGCGCCGGGCTACGAATACGAGAAGGGCGATCTCGTCAACTACGACATCGTGCTCGATCAGCTCTACCGGCACAACATCCGCCACGTCATCTACACGGTGTCCGGGTTCACGTTCCTGAAGCTGTTCATCGACAAATGCGTGCTGTTTCCGCATTCGTACCCGCATCCTTCGCTCACCGGTTACGAGATGATGCGGCCGTTCTACTCGATCGTCGACAAGGCGATCGTCCATACGGAATATCTGAAGCGGCGGTTCGCGGAGGATTTCGGCGTCACCGACGTCGACGTCATCCCGATCGGCTTCGAGGAGGATCTGGCGCTGAAGTATTACGATCCGTCCGCCGTCGTGAAGAACCGCGTGCTCTGGATCGGGCGGGACGAGCCGAACCGGCGGCCGGAGATCCCGATCGCGTACGCCCGCGCCCGTCCGGACGTGGAGGTCGTCATGGTGTTCGGCGGCCTCCGGTACAGGGAGAGCGTGAAGCGGTACGACATCCCGCCGAACGTGAAGCTGATGTTCGCGCTCGGGCGGGACGACATTTTCCGGCTGATGAATTCGGCGAAGGTGTACTGGAGCACGTCGGTGTTCGACACGTTCGCGATGCCGCTCGCGGAGGCGATGGCGATGGGCAAGATCGTCGTGAAGCCCGATCATCCGTGCTACGGGCACATCTCGGGCCGGCACGCGTTCGGCGGCAACCCGGACAACTGGTTCGAGCTCGTCGACATGGCGCTCGCGTCGCCGGCCCTCGTGTCGGAGGACAACCGCGAGGTCGCGTTCGGGCGGTTCTCGGAGCGGGTCATGCGGGAAGGTTACCGGAATTTCTTCGCGAAGTGGATCGGCTGAGATCGGCGGAAAAAGCGAAGGGCGGCATTTGAACCGGGCGGCCGGATTCCGTAAGATGGAAATGGATGCGCATCCGGGGCGGACGGCCGCCGGGGCGCTCGGAAAGCGAAAGAATGGGCCGTCAAGGAGGGCCGTTTCAATGAAAATCCACATTCTCGGCGCGGAAATGCGCCGGACGGAGGACGGATACGTCGGCTCGGTGCGGTTCGAGGTGGAGGGCCACCGGCATCCCTACGAAGCCGCGCTGCACAGCAAGGACGGCAGGGACTGGGCGTACGGGCTGTTCTTCATGCGCGAATCCGGCAGCGAGCGCGACATCGACCGGGTGGAGGCGTACCTCGAGGAGAACGACGAAGCGTTCGAGATGCTCGTGGAGGCGGCTCGCAGCACGCTGAAGGAATGAGCGCCCGGGTTCGACCGCGGACCCGTCCCGGCCGCCGCCGGCTCAGGCGGACGCGAAGAAGCGGACAGCGGCGAGCGCGGCGAGGTGGGCCGGGTAGAACGAACGCCACAGCAGGCGGGGAACGGGAAGGCGGCGGTTCAGCGCGTCCAGCATGCCCGGCGCGCATCGGACGAGCAGCGTCGCGAGCAGGCTGAACATCTGTTCGGGCGGGAAACCGTACGCGATTCCGATCAGGTTCAGGAAGAAATGGAGCGCCAGCGCGGTCTGCCCCGACGAGAAGCGGTAGATCAGGACGAGCAGCAGCAGGTGGGAGCCGTAGTCGCAGGGCACGAGCTCGAGCAGCAGGCACCCGGCGGCCGCGATTCCCAGGGCGGCGATGAGGCGCCGGACCGCGTCCGCGCCGGCTGCCGGGACGGATTCCGCGCTTGAAAGCGCTGCGGACGGTGGAACGGCAGGAGATGGCCGGCCGGCGGAGACGGACGCCTCGGCCGCGGCTTTGCCGGCGGCCGCGGGCGAACGGCCGGCGGACGCCAGGACGACGTCGATCAGGCGCAGGACGATCAGCGACGCGAGCAGCGTGAAGACGACGTTGAGTTCGAACGGCTCGTCCGGTCCGAGCAGCGCGTATTGGTACGGCCATTGCGAGATCGCGGCGATTGCGGCGAGCCGCAGCGCGTAGCGGCGGAAATCGCGCATCCTGCCGAAGCCGACCACGAGCGCGTATGCGTAGAGCGGCATCGCGAGCCGGCCGACAAGGCGGAAATGCGGGTTGTCGGGATCAAGCACGATGCCGATATGGTCGATCAGCATCGTGAGCATGGCGAGGAGCTGCATCGCATCGTTCTCCCCGGAGATCGTTCGGGCCGGCGGCTCGGCGCGGTTCGGCTCCGTCGCCGGCCGCGGTCACGAAGTGCGGGATGCCGCGGCGGCCGGCGGGTGCCGGTGGACGGTCACCCTGTTTTTGCCCGTCGTCTTCGACACGTACATCGCTTCGTCCGCCCGGCGCACCGCTTCTTCGACCGACAGGCCTTCGGCGGCCGGACAGACGCCGACGCTCACGGTGACGTTCGTCTCCCGTTCGACGCGCCGGCGGAACGCCTCGGCGATCGCGGCCGGATCGGCGCCGGGCAGGGCGATCGCCGCGACCAGCTCCTCGCCGCCGTATCGTCCCGCGGCGCCGCAGCCCGCCACCTCCTCGGACAGGATCGCCGCGACCCGCTTCAGCGCTTCGTCCGCGGCTTGGTGGCCCTGCGTGTCGTTCAGGCGCTTGAAATTGTCGATGTCGCAGAACAGGATCGAGACGGGCAGGCCGTGGGCGGCATAGCGGTTCGTCTTCTTCAGGAAATGGCGGCGGTTGTAGAGTCCGGTCAGGCCGTCCCGGATCGACGAGATGTAGACGGACTGCATCCGCTCGAGCGAGCGCCGGAACAGGACGAAGAACAGCGCGTGGAACCAGGCCGTCATGAGCAGCAGCCCGGCCGCCGGCAGCCAGGAAGGAAGCGGCTCCGCGGCGACGGCTTCCGCGACGGCGGTCAGCCGGCCCAGCAGATAGAGCGCCTGCGCGGCCGCCACCTTCGCCTTCTGGCCGACGCGGGGGAACACATAGGCCGGCAGCATGCCGGAGACGACGAGGAGCAGCAGATCGACCGGGCGGAAGACGTCCGGCCATCCGGCGCCGATCCGGCCCGTGTCAAGCCCGGCCTGCACGGCGGCCGCACCGGCGGCGAGCGCGCACAGCGCGCCGAGCATCCACCGGTCGACGCGCCGGAAGGACGCATAGAGCGCCATCATGGCGAAATTCGCCAGCATGAACGAGACGAGGCCGGCGCCGGCCAGCGCCGCGTCCCACGCGTGGCCAAACGGCCCGATCCAGAGCGACGGCGCCAGCAGCATCGCCGCCATCATCATCCGGTTGGCCGGTTGGCGGCGGTTCAGTCTCCACTGGAGGAAGGACATGACGATCATCAGGCCGGCGACGGTCAGCGCCGAGGCGGCGCAGGCCGCGCGGCCGGCCGGGGACAGGATCCAGTCGAATATCGCGGTCATCGTATCCCTTCCAGGCGGTCGTAATGGCTTCCTTTACAGAAACATATGTTCTATTATATCATGGTTTTGGCAGTTGCGTAACCGACTGCCGTTAGGAGGAAGTCTGTATGAAGGTGTTGCAGGCGTTGTTCTTCCCCCCGGAACAGCCGGGCGGCGTTTCCTCCATGGTGCCGTACATCCATGAGCGTTTCCTCAAGATGGGATGGGACACGGAGCTGTTCTCCATCCCGAAGCGGGTGCGCGGCAAAGGCAGCGAAGATATCGAATTCCTGACGTTCGATCCCGGCGAATTTCGGGGTTATCCCGTCGTCGACAAGTACCTGCAGACGATCCGCGACTATCTGTGGTGGACGCGGTTGCGCATCAACAAAACCTACGATCTCATTCACGCCCATCATCCGATTCCCGCCCTGGTCATGAAGAAACTGTTCCCCGACACGCCCGTCGTCATGACGATCCACTCCAGTTACGAGCGCGAATTGGCGCTGAACGGACGCATTCAACCCGGAGGCCCCGAGCACCGGTTCCTGACCTCCCTGTACGGGGAGCTGGAGGCGAGGGTCGACCGGCTGCTGACCGTGTCCTACTCCTTCCGCGACTATCTGGCGCAGTACGTGAAGGATCCGGCCGGCATCACGGTCATCCCGAACGGATTTGACGAGAAAAGATTCCGACCCGTCGCCCACGAAAACGCGATCCCGCAGCTCATCACCGTATGCCGGCTCGTCCCCGCGAAGGGGCTGGACATCCTGCTCAAGGCGTGCGCGCTGCTGAAGCGGCGGGGATACACCTTCGTCCTCCATATCATCGGCGACGGCCCGATCCGGCAGGATCTGGAGAAGATGGCGGCCGAGCTGGGCATTTACGACGACACGATATTTTACGGATACATGCTGCATCCGGAAGAATTCATGCCGTTCTTCGACATCTTCGTGCTGCCGTCGCGGGCGGAGGCGTTCGGCTCCGTGTTCGCCGAGGCGGCGCTCTGCCTGCTCGCGCTCGTCGGCACGAACGTCGGCGGCATCGCGGAGCAGATCGAGCACGGCGTCAACGGCCTGCTCGTGCCGCCGGACGATCCGGAGGCGCTCGCCGACGCCCTCGAGAAGGTCGTCTCCGATCCGAAATACCGTTACAATCTGGCGCGCGCGGCCTGGGAGAAGGCAAA
The DNA here is from genome assembly GCF_002159085.1 of Thermobacillus sp. ZCTH02-B1. Taxonomy (GTDB): domain Bacteria; phylum Bacillota; class Bacilli; order Paenibacillales; family Paenibacillaceae; genus Thermobacillus. Next base: position 3,182 of record NZ_LZRU01000031.1, on the reverse strand, counting down.
GCGGGACTATTCGCTGCAGCGGGTCATCACGCAGCTCCGCGAAGTCTATCTCGACGTCGCGCAGCAGGCGGGCGTCGGAGCGGCCGCGCGGGCGCTGGCGGAAGAAGGCGGAGCGGACGCGGCGCGGGAAGCCGCGCAGGAAGTGGAAAACAGCGTTGCCGGCGGTTCGGCCGGGGACGGGGAAGCGACGTGAATCCGTTCCGGTTCATCCATGCGGCGGACCTGCATCTGGGAAGCCCGTTCAAGGGGCTCGCGGACGCGCCGGAGCACGTCCGCCGCGGCCTGGCGGAGGCGGAATACGCCGCCCTGCGGCGGCTGACCGAAGCGGCGCTCGAGCTCGGCGCCGATTTCGCCGTCTTCTCCGGCGATCTGTTTGATTCGGCGGACCGGTCGCTGCGCGCCCGCGCGGCGCTCCATCGCGCGTGGAGCCGCCTCGCGGGCGCCGGCGTCCGGGTGTTCGCGATCCACGGCAATCACGATCCGCTCGGCGGCGGACCGGCGATGTTCGAATGGCCGGAAGGCGTGCACGTGTTCGGCGCGGACGACCGGGCGGAGCATCGGCCGGCCTGCCGGCGCGACGGCAAGCCGGCCGCTTTCGTTTACGGCATTTCGTATGACCGCCGCGCGGTCACGGAAAACCTCGTCCCCCGCTACCGGCCGGCCGAAGGGGCCGATTTCCACATCGCGCTGCTGCACGCGAACGTGGACGGCGATCCGGACCACGACGCCTATGCGCCGTGCCGGCTGTCCGAGCTGACCGGGGCAGGGTTCCAGTATTGGGCGCTCGGCCATGTCCACGGCCGGCGGGTGCTGCACGAATATCCCCATGTCGTCTATCCGGGCAACCTCCAGGGCCGCCATCCGGGCGAGACCGGGGCGAAGGGCTGCTATCTCGTGGAGGTCGACGCGTCGGGCGGCGTGCGTTTGACGTTTCTGCCGCTGGACGGCGTGCGGTGGCTGTCGTGCCGCGTCTCCATCGACGGGCTGGAGGACGAGGAGCGGCTGCTCGAGCGGATGGAGGAATGCGCGGTCCGGACGGCGTCGTCGGCGGACGGGCGGCCGGTCATGCTGGAAGTGGTGCTGGAGGGGCGCGGCCCGCTGCACCGGCGGCTGGAGGATCGCGCGGACGAACTGCTCGCGGCGCTGCGCGATCGGCTGGACGGGCTGGCGGCCGGGGGCGGTTGGAGCGGCGTGCCCGCGTTCGACGGCGACGACGTCGGCCGCAACGGCGGATCGGGCGGTGAACGCGAGGGCGAAAGCGACGGGAATGGCGCCCGGGGCGCAGACGGCGTTTTCGGTGCAGACGGCCCGTCGGGCGCGGACGGCGGACGCGGCGGCGAAAGCGACGGGTATGGCGCTCGGGATGGAGACGGCGTTTTCGGCGCAGGCGGCCCGTCGGGGGCGTACGGCGGCTGGATCTGGGTGCACCGGCTCACGATCCGGACGGCGCCCGGGCTCGATCTTGACCGGCTCGCGGAGGAGGACAGCTTCGCGGGCGAGGTGCTGCGCCTGGCGCGCAGGCTGGCGGCCGACCCCGAAGGACGGGAGGCGCTGCTTCGCGAGGCGCTCGGCCCGATGCTCCGCAATCCGCGGCTCCGGCGGCTGATCGAAAGCCGCGGCCTGCTGTCCGCGGACGGCCTGCTCGAGCGGGCGGCGACGCGGCTCGCGGGGATGCTGGAGCGCGGGGAAGGCTGAACAGACGGAAGCCCGAACGCTTCCCGCGCGGAATGATTCGTTTGGATCTGCAATATCTGCACCAACGTTGCACGGTTGACGGCATCGGGGCCCGACAAGTGCGAATCTGCACCAAGATGGACCGGTAAAGCGGCATCGGGCTGATGCTGACGCACGGATGCGCCAGGACAAGCCGGGTATCGGAAATCGGAATGTTGGGGTGCCTGGTTGCACCAGTTCGCGGGGACAGCGGCGTCCGGGCAAGCCTAGGTGCGCGCATGCACCGGGATCGTCCGGGGAGCGGAGGAGCACGGAGGGAGAAGCGTGCGGATTCGGTCGGTGACCATAGACGGATTCGGCAAGCTGAGCGGCGTCACGCTGGATTTCGACGCGGATGCGGTCATCCTCGAGGGGCCGAACGAGGCGGGCAAGAGCACGGTGCTCGGCTTCGTGCGCGCGATGTTCTACGGCTTCGCCACCCGCGCGAACATGCCGGAGCGGCAGGAACCGGTGTACGGAGGGCGGCACGGCGGCCGGCTTGCGCTCGCATCCGAGCGGTTCGGGGAGCTCGTGCTGGAGCGCCATTCGGGCAGTCACGGCGGCAGGGCGGTGCTGCGCGGCAGGCGCGGGGACGAGCCCGAGGTGCTGGATCAGCGGGAGCTCGAGCGGCTGCTGTTCGGCGGGCTGACCGGCAAGGCGTACCGCCAGTTGTTCGCGGTGGGCCTCACGGAGCTGCGCGACCTCGGCGCCGTGCGGGGGGAAGAACTGGGCCGATACCTCTATCACGCGGGGATGGCGGACGGCAGGCTGCTCGCGGAGGCGGAGCGGGCGGTCCGCGAGGCGATGGACAAGCTGTACAGGCCGCGCGGGTCGACGCTGCCGGTCAACGTCCGGCTGGCCGAGCTCGAGCGGATCGAGCGCGAGCTGGTGTCGCTGCCCGACCCGATTCAAAGGTACGACGAGACGGCCAGGGAGCTCGGGCAGGTCGAAGAGCGGCTTCGCGCACTGGAGGCGCGACTGCCGGAACTGGCCCGGAACCGGGACGAGGCGGCGCGCGCCCTGAAGATGCGGGAGAAATGGCTGCGCCTGCGCGAACTGGACGCCCGCCGCGCCGCGCTGCCCGATCCCGGACGGCTGCCGGCCGACGCCGAGGCGAAATGGCGGATGTGGACGGCCGAGCGGGACCGGCTGGAGCGCGAGCGGCTGCGCCTGGAGGCGGCGCTGCGCGAAGCGCGGGCGGAGAGGGAACGGCTGGCCGTGCGGGAAGATCTGCTCGGTCTTGAGCCCGGGCTGGAGAGGCTGCTCAAGTCCGCGGAAGCGATGCGGGAGCTGGAGCAGGCGTGCGCCGAATGGCGGGCGGAGCGGCGCCACGAGGAAGAGCGGGTGAACGCGCTGCTCGCCTCCGTCGGGCCGGAGTGGACGGCGGAGCGGCTGCGCGGCTTCGCCGCCGGCGTGGCGGAACGCGACCGGATCCGCGCGTTCCGCGACGGCCTGGAAGAGGCGGAGCG
>NZ_LZRU01000030.1 GCF_002159085.1 Thermobacillus sp. ZCTH02-B1 | reverse complement strand
CCGCCAACCCAATCGATCCCAAATATTCACTCCTCGTCAAATCCTATCCAAGGGGGCTTCGGGTGTCAAAGATGAAATCTTGCGAGAAAGCGAGAAAAACAAAGAAAACTTTAATTTATTGAGGGAGAAGCCGATCGCGAGGAAATCCATGCCGCCTTCCCGGCCCGTGTCCATTTTCTTGCCGCCGACGAGCCCGAGCAGATGCCGGTCCAGCACCGCCATCGCCGCCTCCCGTGCGTCCGCGGCGCCGGCGTGTTCCGCGGCCGCCGCCGCGCCGGCCATCGCGCGGGCGATGCCGTCCAGGTCCGTTTCGAGCATCACCGATTTCTCGTCGAGCATGAGCCGGATCAGCGTCAGCCGGGGGCCGCGCCCGGCCAGCCAATCCTCCTCGAAACCGGCGGGGATGACGAAGCCGGCCGCGACTTCCCGGTCCGCCACCATGTCCGCTAGCTCGCGTTCGGATTCATACCGACACAGCTTGTAGCGCCCCGTCTGTTCGAGCGCCCGGATGACGTGTTGTGCGGCTGCGCCGCCGTCCAGATCGGCATAACCGACGGCCGTCCGGCCGTCGCCGACCGACGCGACCAGCCAGACCATCGCCGAGGTGACGACGGCCGGCATCAGGATGAAGAGCAGAAAGCCTTTCACGTTGCCGATCGTACGGCGGATGAGGTTGGCGGCTATGAGCAGGCTATTCATGGGACACCGCCTTTCTGCCGAGCAGGGCCGCGATGAGGAACAGACCGGCCGAAGCGCTTCCGAGCACGGCCAGATGTTCCCGCACGACGGCGTCCGCGCTGCCCAGCATGAGATGGATGAAGCTTTGCGACGCCCAGAAGCTGAACGTAAATTCCCCGAGCCGCTCCAGCGGTTCGCCCAGTTCGGGCGTGAAGCCGCCGCTCAGGAACGTCATGCCCAGGATCAGCGTCATGAAAATCGCCTGAAGCGCGCGCGTGTTCGGCGCCAGGGCGGCGGCGATGACCGCGAGGCTGACGGATGCGGCGACGATGAACAGGGAGGCCGCGAGCAGGTAGCCGTAGCGGTCGCCCCATTCCAGGCCGTAGAACATCCGGGTGAACGCGATGATGACGATCGCCTGGCCGATCCCGACCAGCCCGTGGCCCGTCATTTTGCCGGCGAGGACGTGGACGGGCATCACGGGCGCGGCCCGGAGCCGGTCCAGCGTACGCGCCTCCCGCTCTTCGGCGATCGACAGCCCCGCCGCCATGCCGGCGTACAGCAGGAACATGATGAGCATCTGGGCGGCGTAATACTGCATCGCGGAGTAGTCGCGGCCGGTCATGTCCGGCAGCGTGACGGTCACGAAGGAGCCCTCCGCTCCGCCGGCCCGGACCGCGGCTTCGGCCGCCCGCGGATCGCCGAGCGCTTCGGCAACCGATTGCGCAAGGTTGATCCGGTCAAGCAGCTCCCCGATCACACTCTCCGCCACGAGATTCCGTTCGGCTTTCGGCCCCGGATGGAGCTCCCAGAACGCCTCCCGGCCGTTCATCACCATCTCCGCAAAATGTTCCGGCACGACCACCCCGTATCCGATCTCCCCGCGCTCCAGCGCCTTCAGCATCCGTTCCCGGTCCTCGTAATCGCGCACGTTCAGCCACCGCGCGACCGCTTCCGAGCGGAGCGGTTCGGCGAATCCGGCCGACGATTCGTCGGATACGACCAGGCCGACTTCGACGGGGTCGACCAGCTGGTCTTCATAATTGAAGTAACCGGACAACGCGTTTCCAAGGATAAAGATGAGGACGAGCGGGAGGACGATGAGCATCCAGAACGTCTCCCGGGTCCGGAGCATGCGGAGAAGCTCGCATCGCATGAGCGTTGCGATCGTTCGCATCGCGTCTCCCTCCTAGTCCCGCAGATGGCGCCCGGTGAGCGTCAGGAACAGCGTCTCCAGGTTCGGCGTCTCGCTGCGGAGCGACGCGATGCGCACCCCGTGCTTGGCGAGAATGTACAGCATGTCCTGGAGGTACGATTGCGCGTGCCGCAGCCAGATTTCGAGCACGCCGTCCCGGCGTTCCACCCGCCGGACGGACGCGTGCCGCCCGACCTCTTCGACCGCCGCGTCGGTCAGGCCTTCCGTCTCGATCACGAGCTTCTCCTGTTCCTCGACCTGCGTCAGCAGCTCGCGGATCGTGCCCAGCGCGATCAGCCTGCCGTGGTCAATGATGCCGACCCGCGTGCTGATCGCCTCGACTTCCTCCATGTAATGGCTCGTGTAAAGGATCGTCGCGCCGCGGCGGTTCAGCTCCCGCACCGATTCGAGGATGTGGTTGCGGGACTGCGGGTCGATCCCGACGGTCGGCTCGTCCATGATGATCAGCTTCGGCTGGTGGACGATCGCGCAGGCGATGTTGAGCCGCCGCTTCATGCCGCCGGAGAACGAGCCGGGCCGCTCGTTCCGGTGACCGGTGAGACCGGTGAAGGCCAGGGCCTCGTCGATCCGCTCTTCGAGCCTGCGGCCGCGAAGCCCGTAGAGCTTGCCGAAGAAACGCAAATGCTCCTCCGCCGTCAGCTGCTCGTACAGCGCGATCTCCTGCGGCACGAGCCCGATTTTCGCCTTGACCGAGAGCGGCCGGTGGCGCACCGACTCCCCGTCCACCTCGACCTCGCCCTGGTCGCTGCGGATCAGGCCGCAGATCATTTTGATCGTCGTGCTCTTGCCCGCGCCGTTCGGCCCGAGCAGCCCGAAAATTTCGCCCTTCTCGATCGAAAGCGTCAGATGGTCGACCGAGACCTTCGTGCCGTAGCGCTTGACCACCTGGCGCAGCCGGACATGACTCATTGCGCATCCCTCCGCGTTCGGTTCCGACTGACTCCAGCGTAGCGCATCGCGGACGCCGGGTCAGGTGGATCGGGTCATGAACCGGGGTGACTTGAGTCACCTTTGTTCCGTGCGCTCCGTCACCACGTCCCGCTCGTGCTATAATGGGGGCAACAATCCGGAACAAAGGTGCGGTGGTCTTGAACGCTCCCTTCCTCATGCTCCGCTATCTGACGGCAGCTGCGGCGGGCGTCGTCACCATCCTGATCACGGACCGCGTGGAGGACGAGGCGCTGTACGTGTTTTTGCTGCTCGGCCTGCTGTTTGCGATGAGCCTGCGCGACCGGCTCGAAGTCCGCGAGGACTTCCGCGCGGCGCCGCTCCTGTTCGTCGCGGAGACGGGACTGCTCGCGGCGTTCGCCTGGCATTACGGCGGGCTCATGCCGCTTGCCGTATCCGCTTCGCTGTACACGCGGCCGGAGCGGCGGGGGCCGTTTCTGCCGCGGGCGGCGGCCGCGGGCGCCGCGATGAACCTGGCGGCGTGGCCGCATTTTGCGCCTCCGCTGCTCGCGGCGGCGAATCTCGCGTTCGCATCGATCGTGCTGCTCATCGGGCACATCCGCAGGACGGCGGTCGACCGGGGGGAGATCGAGGCGCTGTACCGCGAGCTGCAGGCGCGGAACCGCGAGCTGGAGGAGGCCCGCCGCACGGCGCTGGATTACGCCTCGAAGGTGCAGGAGCTCGCACAGCTCGAGGAGCGGAACCGCATCGCGCACGATCTGCACGACGAGCTCGGCCACCGGCTCGTCCGCCTGAAGATGATGCTCGAGGCGGCGGTCCGCGTCGACGAAGGCGGCGCCCGGGACGAGGCGATGAAGCTGGTCCGGGAAGTCCGCGACCAGCTCGCGGGCGCGATGGATGCGCTCCGGTCGACCGTCCGGCGGCTGAAGCCGGCCGAAGCGGCCCGCGGGGAATACTCGCTGGAGACGCTGATCGCGGAGCTGGCCGGAACGGGCGGCGCGCACGTCCGGTTCCGGACGGTGGGCGAGGCGTGGCCGCTTTATCCGAGCGACGTGATCGTGCTGTACCGCAACGCGCAGGAGGCGGTTACGAACGCGCTGCGCCACGGCGGGGCCACGGAGGTGGACGTCGAGCTGGAATACGCGCCGGAGGAGCTCCGGATGACGGTCCGCAACAACGGCGCGCCGCCGGAGTCAGGCGGGCTGCGCAAGGGGCTCGGCCTGCTCGGCATGGAGGAGCGGGCGCGGCTCGCGGGCGGCCGGTTCGAGATCGTCCACGGGGAGCGGTTCGCGGTGCGGACGATTTTGCCGCGGCGGTGACGGCTCGCGGACGGCGGGGGCTTTCGATCGCATGAACTTTTTTTGCGCATCATGAACAAGGAAAGGCGACGGGAGGAGTTCGGGTGATTCGGACGCTGGTGGCGGACGATGATCCGTTCATTCGCGAGAGCCTCAGGCTCATTCTGGGCACGATGCCGGACATCGAAGTGGCGGGGGTTTGCGCGGACGGCGGCGAAGCGGTCCGGTTCGTGCGGGAGCATCCGGGCGGGGTCGACGTCGTCCTGATGGACGTCCGCATGCCGGTGTGCGACGGGGTGGAAGGGACGCGGCTCATCCGCGAGGCGGCGCCGGACGTCAAGGTGCTCATCCTGACGACGTTCGACGACGACGCGTACATCGTGAAGGCGCTCCAGTATGGCGCGGCCGGGTATCTGCTCAAGAACGTGCCGCCGGACACGATCGCGGAGGGCATCCGCGCGGTGCACGCGGGCCACACGCTGATGCATCCGGATGTCGCGCGGAAGCTGGCGGGCATGCTGCGCCCGGCCGCCGGGGACGCGCCGGCCGGGCGGAAGCGGCTGGCCGATTTCGGCCTGAACGAGACCGAGCGGAACATCGTCCGGAAGATTGCGGACGGGCTGTCAAACCGCGAGATCGCGCAGGCGCTGTACCTGAGCGAGGGCACGGTGAAGAACTACATCACCGACATCCTCGGCAAGCTGGGGCTGCGCGACCGGACGCAGATCGCGATCTTCTACCTGCGGGAGATCGCGGAGTGAGCCCGGGCCCGCGCACGCCGGCCCGAACAGCGTCACGCCGGAAACACCGGGAAAGGAGCGAAAACAACGTGAAAATCGAAATCTGGTCGGACATCGCCTGTCCCTTCTGCTACATCGGCAAACGCCATTTCGAGGAGGGGCTGGCCGGGTTCGAGCACAGGGACGAAGTCGTGGTGGAATACCGCAGTTTCCAGCTGGATCCGTTCGCCCCGAAGGAGCCGGAACACGATCTGTACGATGCGCTGGCCCGCAAGTTCGGGATGGACCGCGGGCAGGTGGTCGAGATGAACCGGCGCGTGGAGGAGATGGGCCGGGAAGCCGGCATCGCCTTCCGCTTCAACGTCGTCGTGCCGTCGAACACGTTCGACGCGCACCGGCTGATCAAGTTCGCCGGCCGGCACGGCAGGGAGCGGGAAACGGTCGAGCTGCTGTTCGAGGCCTATTTCACGGAGGGCCGCAATGTGGCCGATCACGAGACGCTGCTGTCCGTGGCCGGGAAGGCCGGACTGGACCGGGCGGCGGCGGCGGAGATGCTCCGCTCGGATGCCCATGCCGGCGAGGTGGAGGCGGACGGCCTCGAGGCGAGCCGGCTCGGCATCCGCGGCGTGCCGTTTTTCGTCATCGACCGCAAATACGGCATATCGGGCGCGCAGCCGGCCCGGGTGTTTCTCGATGCGCTCCGCCGGGCCTGGCGGGACGGGCAGCCGGCCGCTTCGGACGGCGGTCCGGATGGAGGCTGCGGCGACGGCCCGTGCGCGCCGGCTCCGTAACCCGCATGGTTCCGTGACCCGCATGGCGCCGAAACCTGCGCGGCGGCGGAACCGTGCGGCGATACATTCGCGCGGCGACACCATCATGGCGGCGCCATGCCCGCGCCATCCCCCGCGCGGCGCATCCGCGGCGGACGCTTTCCGCTTCCGGGAAGCGTCCGTTTTCTTTTCCGGCGAGGGCGGCCGGAGAGCCGGATTTTAAAAAGAAAAAAGTTTCGAAATTTGTAATTCCCAAGGAAGGAAAAAATTAATTTGCGAAGAATAAGTTTAATCAAACATACAGAAATCCCCATTTCAAGTGCCGGATTTTCAATTCGCGCGGGTAGAACGGGAGAAGGGAAGCATGAAGGAAGCTCTTTTCGTCGTGTTCTCTGCGCTGGAGACCTGGTCGATCTTCGCCATATCGTTCACGCTGTTCCGCTTCAACATCCTGAAGTACAATCTGCAGATCGTGCCGATCTCCGGTCTGATGGCGCTGTTGAACTATGCCATATGGCACGAGATCGATCTGGCATCATGGGTCCCCGCGATCGGTCTGGTGCTGTTCACCCTGTTTATTTTCTATACATTGCGGATCTCGTTGATCGGCTCGCTCATCATGGCGGCGACGGGATACGGGTCGACCATCCTGATCCAGACGGCCTTTCTGTACGCCGCTCAGCTTGCAGGTTTCACCACGGTAGCTGAGGTGCAGGCGGGAGGAGCGGCTTACTTCATTCTGTCCGTCGTATCTTCTTGCGTGGTCATCGTGTTAAGCCTTTTGCTCTATAGGCTGGGATACGGGTTTTCGTTCCCGTTGCAAAAATTCAAGTTGAAGCGTGAAAACCTGCTGATTCTGGCGCTCTTTGCCGCCATGTTCATCCTGCTCATGTTCTTGCACCTGCTCAAGGACAAGCTGTACTTTGTCGAGTTGATCGCGTTCGCTGTCGAATTGTTTCTGATCTTTATCGCTCTGAGGAAAGAGAGGACGCAATGGTAGAGAGGCTCGCTTTCCGTCTCGCGCATTGGCTGAAGAGCGAAGTGCCGGACCACCCCTATTCGGTGGCGCGACTCCAGTTCGGATTCCACCTGTTTCTGAACACCGTGCTTACGTTGCTCGTGGCCACCATTCTCGGTCTGCTGTTCGACAACTTACGAGAAACGATGCAGGTGCTGTTCGCGTTCGGGCTGCTGCGGATGATCTCGGGTGGTTATCATCTCAAGTCGGCATCCGTGTGCATTGTCGCGTCGGCCGGTGTGGCGGCACTGTTGCCGTTCGTGGAGTTGTCTGTTTTTTACATTACATTACTTAATATTGCAAATATGGTATTGACTATTATATTTGCTCCGTCTAGAATTGAAGAACAAACCAGAATTCCGTCAAAATATTTCCCTGCGCTCAAAGTCGCATCTACCGTCCTGGTTGCTTCGAACTTCCTGTTCCAATCCCAATTGCTGGCGATCACCTGGTTCATCCAGGCGATTTCGCTGATAAGATTCCCGAAGAAAGGCGGTGACTCGGTATGAAGAAAAAAGCGCTCCATCTGTTGGCTACGATCATCGGTTGCACGGGTCTGGTTGTCGTCTGCACGGCAAGCTGGATCTGGTGGAACCAACCTAAAGTCCCTGCCGAACTTCTGAAGAAGTGATGATGGTGGTCTTGTGAAATTGGTAGTCGCAAGGGACGAAGACGGGAAAACCGGACCGGTCGAGCTGGAGGTCACGGAGATCCTGAAGTTCACCACGGACAAGGCGCGCATCCAGATCCACACGAAGAACGACGTCTATTATTTCCCGTTCGACAGTCTGGAGAAAATCCAGAACATCCTGCAAGCCCTCAATTTGCCCTTCGTGCGAGCGGATCGCGGCAATCTGATCAACATGGACAAGGTGATCGAGATTGACGAGAAGTTCGCGAAGGTCTATTTTGAGGGGGACAAGCCCGGCGAACGGGGGAAGGATGCGACCGTGTCCAGGCCGACCAATTACAAACGGGTCCTGGCTTTGTTCCGGGAAAGACAGGGGCGAACCAACAGGTAGGGCCGAAAGCAACGGCAGCTTTCGGCCCTGTCTGCTTGGGATGCGCCGCCGCCCGGCTCGTGACGCCCGTCACAAAGCCGCCCGCCGGACTGGGTATAATGGAAGCGAACACTTTTCTGTCCGAAAGCGGGTGCCGTCATGCGCAATGCCAATCTCTATATTCCGAAGCAGCACGGCGCCTGGGCGATGCTGATCCTGCCGCTCCTGTTCGGCGTCATCGCCTCGAACCCGACTTGGCGGCACGCCCTGCTGTTTGCCGCCTGGCTGCTCGCGTATCTGTTCGCGCACGCGTTTCTCCAGTGGGTCCGGACGAAGCGCAAGCCCGCCTGGCTCGGGCCGCTCCGGCTGTACGGCGGCCTGCTGTTGCCCGCCGGCGCGGCGCTGCTCGCCCTTGAGCCGTCGCTCGTTCCGCTGCTGCCGCTTGCCGTGCCGCTGATCCTGGTCAACCTGTATTTCGCGAAGCGGAACCGCGAGCGCGCGTTCCTGAACGACCTGGCCGCCGTCATCCTGTTCAGCCTGATGACGTTCGCCGCCTTCCGGGTCGGGGGCGGGACGGACACGGGCCTCGCGTTCGAGCTGTTCGCGCTCAGCGTGCTGTATTTTACCGGGACGATCTTCTATGTGAAAACGATGATCCGCGAGAAGCACGACAAGGCGTTCTACCGGTACTCGGTTCTCTATCACGCGGCGTTCCTCGCGGCCGTCGCGCTGCTGTATCCGCCCGCGCTGATCCCGGCCGCGGCGGTGCTGCTGGTCCGCGCGATCGTGATGCCGCGCCTGAATCCCGCGGTCAAGACGATCGGGATGCTCGAGATCGCGTATTCGGCGCTCGTGCTGGTCAGCGCATGGGCGGCGTATTGACACGACGTATTGACGGAGAAAGCGGGGGCACGGGCGCGCGGAACCGCCACCCGGGCGGGAACCTCCCGGGAAGCCGCGGGAACTCCGCATGCATGTGCACGATGACCAACCGCCGGGCCGCTTCTTGAGCTCCGCGCCAAACCCGCCGCAGCGGCGTTGTCAATCCGGCCGCGCGGCGGGTAGGATGGGAGCATGTCGGGCGAAGTACGCCCTTCCCATGCGGCGGAGAGAAACGGACGGTGGCGGTCATGGTCATGGGTCTTCAGGCGCTGGAGGAGCAGGTGAAGCGGGAGCTCGAATGGCTCGAATACGGCGGGCCGGAATGGGTGCCGCACCGGGAGCATGACGGCGAACGCGTCCTGGACGTGGTCATCGTCGGCGGCGGTCAGTGCGGCCTCGGCATCGCCTTCGGCCTGCTCCGGGAACGGATCACGAACATCCTCGTGATCGACGAGAATCCGGAGGGCCTCGAAGGGCCGTGGGTCACCTACGCCCGGATGGTGACGCTCAGGACGCCGAAGCATCTGACGTCGATCGACCTCGGCGTGCCGTCGCTGACGTTCCGCGCCTGGCTGGAGGCGCAGGCCGGTCCCGAGGCGTGGGAGAAGCTGGACAAAATCCCGCGGGCCGACTGGATGGCCTACCTGCGCTGGTTCCGCCGCGTGCTGGACCTGCCCGTCGTGAACGAGACGCGGCTTGATTTGATCGAGCCGCTCGGCGGCGGCCTGCACCGGCTCCATCTCGAAGGGCCGGGCGCGCCGGCGAAGACGCTGACGGCGCGCAAGGTCGTGCTCGCGACCGGCATCCAGGGCGGCGGCGAATGGCACGTGCCGGCGATGATCCGCGAGTCGCTGCCGAAGCGGCTGTACGCGCATTCGTCCGAAAGGATCGATTTCGCCGCGCTGCGCGGCCGGCGGATCGGAATCATCGGCGGCGGCGCCTCGGCGTTCGACAACGCGCAGCACGCGCTGGCCGAGGGCGCGGCCGAGGTGCACGTGTTCGTGCGGCGCGGGCGGCTGCCGCGCGTCAATCCGATCCGGCAGATGGAGCGGTCCGGCATGATCGGCCGCCACGCCGCGCTGCCGGACGCGGACAAATACGCGGTGATGAAGCATTTCTTCCGGCACAACCAGCCGCCGACGAACGACACGTTCGCCCGGGCGGCCGCCTATCCGGGTTTCCGTCTCCATCTCGGCGCGCCGCTCGCCGGCGTGCGGGAAGCGGAAGGAGGCGTCGAGCTCGAGACGCCCAAGGGACGGTTCCGTGTCGACTATCTCATCGTCTGCACGGGGCTCGTCAGCGATCCGGCGCTCCGGCCGGAGCTCAGGCTGGTGGAGCCGCACATCCTGCGGTGGGGAGACGTCTACCGGGCCCCGGAGGATCTCGCCGACCCGATGCTCGACCGGCATCCGTACATGACGCCGGGCTATTCGTTCTTGTCCCGCGACGAGGAGGGGCGGGAGAAGCTGCGCGGCATTTTCGCGTTCAACTACGGCGCGCTGGTCAGCAACGGCGTCACCGCCTCCGCGCTGTCGGGCATGAAGTACGGCATCCCGCGCATCGTCTCGGCGATCGCGGACGAGCTGTTCCTCGATGAACGCGAGGCGATTCTCGGTCGATATTATGCGTATGACGAGCCGGAGTTCACCGGCATGATGGAAGACGAATGAACGGATCGAATGAAAAACGGAAATGCCTGCATCCCCGTGTCGTCTTGTCTGCGGCACGGGGAATTTTTGTCAGGGAGTTTTGGATTTTGCCGACATGAGCTAAAATCGAAAGTGACCGGTCCGGTTTGCGCCCATTGGAATGGTTTTCCGGACCGCAATCAGACACGGTTTGACACATGCCGATCAGGGGCTGCATGAAAGGCGGTGGGCCTTTGCGACGGCAATTCGCGCGGACCGCGCGGGGACTGAGGAACATCTTCGTCAGAACCGGCCTCCTGCTTCGCCTGCATACGCTGCGCGGCCAGATGCTCGCCGGTTTTCTGTCCGTCATGTTCCTTACCCTGGCCCTTGTCGGATTCTACACCTACGAATCCGCGTCGAGGCTGCTCGAACAGAACGCGGAGACGCTCATCCGCCAGGCCGCCGTACAGGGGAACGGCCGGCTGGAAGCGACATTGAAGCAGATCGATTCCCTGACGCTCCAGGCGGCGACGGACGCGTACGTCCAGAACCTGCTCGAGGCCGTGGAAGACGGGGGATTCCCGTCCTTCCTGGACCGGCAGGCGCTGCAGCCGATCGTGGACCGGGTGATGATCTACGGCAGCGGCATCCGCTCGGTCGAGCTCTACACGAGCGAAGGCGACCGGCTGTTTCCGCTGGGCGGCGACGAGCTGTTCGACGCGATCGGCGGAGAGGCGGTCGGGGGCGAGTACATCGTGAAAGCCCACGCGCTCAAGGGCAGCATGTACTGGATCGGCCTGTCGCCGACCAACGAGGAGGAAGTGCTCGCGATCCGGCAGATTCAGTTGATCCAGCGCTCGTTTGCGCCGGCGGGCTACCTCGTCGTGCGGATCGACCGCCAGGTGTTCCGGCTGGACAGCCTCGGCGAGGACATGGGCGTCGGCGCCGTCACGCTGCTCTTCGACCGGGACGGCCGGCTGATCGCGTCGAATACGGAGAACGGGCTGTCCGGCGTCGATTCCGGCAGCCTGATGGCTGCGGAGGACCGGAACGTGGAGCTGGACGGCCGAAGCTACGTGCTCGTCAAGCAGCAGTCGGAAATCGCCGGCTGGACGCTGCTCATCCTGACGCCCGTCGAGGCGATCACGAGGGGGATCTTCGTTCTTCGGGCGGCCGTGCTCGTATCGGCGGCCGTCGGCTCGGTCCTGTTCATCATCCTTTCGTTCCTGCTGTCGACCGCGATCACGCGGCCGATCCTCCGGCTGATCAAATCGATGCGCAGCGCCCGGTTCGGCGAGCTGAAACCCGCGGAGCACATGTCGGCGACGGCCGAAATCGGCGAACTCGTCCATACCTACAACCAGATGGTCGACCACATGAAGAGGCTGATCCGCCTCGTCTACGAGAAGGAGATCATGCAGAACCGGGCCGAGTTGAAAGCGCTGCAAGCGCAGATCCATCCGCATTTCCTGTACAACACGCTGGAGGCCCTGTACTGGTCGCTGATCGAGAAAAACGAGGACGAACTCGCCGAGTACGTCGTGGCGCTCTCCGAACTGTTCCGCTACACCATCTCGGGGCTGAACCGGGAAGAATGGGTGACGCTGGCCGAGGAGCTCGAGCAGGTCCGGCGCTATCTGCTCATCATGGGCATGCGCTTCGGCGATCGGCTGAAATGGAGCATTCATTCGGAAGTGGACAACCATCGCCTGCTGCTGCCGAAGCTGATCATCCAGCCGCTGGTGGAAAACGCGATCCAGCACGGCATCGAGAACAAGCTCGGCTCGGGTCTCGTGACGGTAACGGTGAAGCGGTCGCCGCAGCCGGACTGTTTCCGGGTCATCGTGGAAGACGACGGGGCCGGCATGGACGGGGAGACGCTCCGGAAAATCCGCGAAGCCCTCGAAGAGAGCGGAACGGGTCTCGAACGCAAGACGGCATCGGGGTACGGCATCGCCAACGTGCATCAGCGATTGCGGCTTTACTTCGGCGATGACGCGGCGAACCTGAATCTGCTCGCCATCGAGAGCCGGAAGGGTGAGGGGACGACCGTCACCTTGACGATACCGATCCGGACGGAGGTTGTGGAACATGAACCGGCATACCATCCTGATCGTGGATGACGAGCCGCGGACGCGCATCGGGCTGGCCCGGATGCTGGAGGCCTGGAACGGGGACCGCTACGTGATCCGGTCGGCGGCGGACGGGCGGGAGGCGCTCGGCATTCTGGAGCGCGAGCGGGTGCGGCTGCTGATCACCGACATCAAGATGCCGGAGATCAGCGGCCTGCAGCTCGCCGGCGCGCTGAAATCGATGCCGGAGGAGGATCGGCCGGCGATCATCCTGATCTCGGGTTATGCGGAATTCGAGTTCGCCCAGCGCGCGATCCAGCTCGGCGTCGTCGATTACCTGCTCAAGCCGATCGGGCGGGACAAGCTGATCGCCGCCGTCGAGCGGGCGCTCGCCCAAGCCGAGGAGCGGGCGCGCATCGGCATGATGGAGAAGGTGGTCGATCCGGAACTGCTGCGGAGCGGCGATACCGGCAAGCCGCTCAGCGAGCCGGTGCGGGAGGCGCTCGCGTACATCGACAGCCACCTCGACCAGCCGTTCACGATGCGCGACGCCGCAAGCCGCGTCCACCTGAACCCGAGCTATTTCAGCGTGCTGTTCAAGGACGAGATGGGCATGACGTTCAGCGAATACGTCACGCGCCGGCGGCTGCAGCGTGCGAAGGAGATGCTGCTGCGCACGAAGCTCACGGTCGCGGAGATCGCCGAGCGCGTCGGCTACCAGTCGGCGAAGCATTTCGCGAAGATGTTCCGGCAATACGAAGGCAGCAGCCCGGGCGATTACCGGAATCAGGGTTCCTGAAACCTTCCGGACGAAATGGGGGGGGCTCGCGTGAGAATCCGCATCCCGGTGGCGGCAGCGGTCATGGCGGCCGCCGTTTTGTGCCTCACGGCCTGCGGCGCGGGCATCGGGCCGCGGGAGGGGACGCAGACGGCGGCCGAGAACGTGATGATCCGGCTGATGTCGCCGTGGCCGGACAACGATTCCCTGCAGAACAAGCTGGTGGAGCGCATCGTCGAGGAGTACATGCGGGAGCATCCGGAAGTCACGATCACCACGGAGGCGCTCGAGAACGAGCTGTACAAGGACAGGCTGAAGGTGCTGTCCGCGTCGAACGCGCTGCCGGATGTCGGATTCTCGTGGGCGGCCGGTTTTCTCGATCCGTATGTGGAGGGCGGCCTGTTCACGCCGCTGGACGACCTGCTGGAGGGCGAGCTGAGAGACCGGTTCGTCGCCGGCACGACGGAGGCGTACATGAAGAACGGCAAAACCTATGCGCTTCCGGTCGAGCTCAACATCGTCCCGATTTTCTACAACAAGGCCATCTTCGCGCGCCACCGCCTCAGGCCGCCGGAGACGTTCGAAGAGCTGAAGGACATCATCGTGCGTCTGCGGGAAGCCGGCGAGACGCCGATTTCGCTGGGCGGCAAGGATGCATGGACGCTGTCGTTCTGGTTCATGTATCTCGTCGACCGCGTCGGCGGCGCGGATCTGCTCGACCAGGCGATCGAGACGGCCCGGTTCAACGATCCGCGGATCATCGAGGCGGCGCGGCTCACGCAGGAGCTGGTCGGACTGAACGCCTTTCCGAACGGGTTCATCGGCATGTCCAACGAGGAGGCGAAGGCGAGGTTCATGGCCGAGCGGGCGGCCATGTACGCGATCGGCACATGGGAAGTGCCGAATTACACGACGAATCCGGACGTGCCGGAATCGTTCAAGGACAGGATCGGCTTTTTCCCGTTCCCGCTCGTCGAAGGCGGCGAGGGACGGCTCAACAACTGGATCGGCGGCCCCGGCGTCGGCCTGTTCGTGGCGGAGAACTCGAAGGTCAAGGAAGAAGCCAAGAAGTTCGTCGCCTATTTCGTCAAAAAGTGGGGCGAGCACGCCGTCGCGGACGCGGGCATCATACCGGCGACGAAGGTGGATACGGGCACCGTCCATCTTCCGAAGATGTACACCGAACTGTTGAAGGAGCTGCGCACGGCGAACAAGGTGACGCTGTACGCGGATGTCCAGATGAAGCCGGTCGCGGCCGAGGAGCATTACACGCTCGTACAGGCGCTGTTCGGCGGGGCCATCACGCCGGAAGAATTCGCGCTCAGGCAGGAGCTGGCGCTGCTCAAGAGCCGCTGATCCGTCTTCCCCGCCACCCGCGCCGGCGGCCGGACGGGTCCGCGCGCAGGCATCTTTCGGTCGTCCTGCTGGAACATTTCCGGGGATCCGACCGTCTGTAGAGGTGCAATTGCAATTGCAGCACTACACGGAAGGAGCGGTGGGAACCATGCGAAAATACCGGAAATGGCTGGCGGTCGTGACGGCGGCCGGCGCAATCGTCGCAACGGCTTCGGCCGGCGCGGAAGGCATCGGGGAGAAGATCAGCGGGTGGCTCCGACCCGACATCACGGTCGTCGTCAACGGCGCCGATACCGACCTGACACCGGTCATCATCGACGGCCGGGCCTATCTGCCCGCCCGCGGCTTTGCGGAAGCGGCGGGATACGAGGTGGTCTGGTCGAACGACCGGCTCGAGTTCTCGAAGCCGGATGAAGATGAAGAGGAGGCATACATGACCGTCGAGGGCTACATCGCCTCCGTCGAGCGGGACGGCGACCGCTGGCGGATCGAGACGATCGGCGCCGGGCAATGGCTCATCCTGTACGCGGACGGAGAGACGGTGATCACCGGCGCGGACGGCGAGCCGCTCGGGGCGGAGGATCTGGCGCCGGGAATGGCCATCGAGGCGGAATACGGTCCGATGATGATCATGACCTGGCCCGGCCAGTCGCACGCGGCGTCCATCCGGGTCGTGCGGCAGCATCTGACCGCGAAGCAGGTCGTCCGTTCGGTCGAGCGGACGGAGGATGGCTTCCGGATCGAACTGGCCGATGAAGCGGACGGCGATGTCAAACTGGTGCTCCACGCAGGCCCGGACACGCTGATCATCCGCTCCGACAAGCAGCCGGTGGACGCGGAACGGCTCGCGTCCGGCATGGTCGTGCGCGCCTACTACGGGCCGGAAGTCACGAAGAGCCTGCCGCCGCAAAGCCGTGCGCATTTGATCGAGATCGACGATCAGCGCACGTGGCCCGCTCCGGCGGAGGAACGGGAGTACCGCGAGCTCGCCTGGGATCTGCTGTCGGATGAGGACAAGGCGCATCTGGTTACGCCGAAGGACGAGGCGCTGGTCGAGTACGTCGACGCGGCGGACGCGGCCGTCGTTCCGCTCGAGGGCAAGGAGCGGCAGCTCGAGGACATCCGCGCGCGGGGCGGCAAACTGGTGGCCGTAACGTACCGGACGGACCGGGACGCGCTGCTCGGCCCGCTCACGATCCTGTTCGATCCGGAGACACGGGAACCGGTCGGACACATCGTCCGAATGTAACGTGCACGGGCGCCGCGGATCGGGATGTATTTCCGCCATGCACAGGACCCGTTCGGGGATTCCCCGACGGGTCCTGTCTGCCTTGGGCTCCGTATGCCTCCTCGCCTTTGTTTTACAGCACACGGCGCGCCGTTTTGTATTTTGTCTTCCAGTAGCCGGAATTCAGCGTGTTGATGCCGACCTTGTTGGCCGGGGAGCAGTGGATGAAATCGCCTCCGCCGATATAGATGCCGACGTGGTTGACGCTGCCGTTGCCGTTCGTGTCGAAGAAGACGAGGTCGCCGGGCTTGAGGCTGGACTTGGAGACGAATTTGCCCTGCTTCGCCTGTGCGGCGCTGGTCCGCGGCAGCTTGAAGCCGTGGTGCCGGTTGAAGACGAGCTGCACGAACGCCGAGCAGTCGGAATACTTGTAGTTCGTGTTCCACGGCTCCGCGCCATATTTGTAGGTGAATTTGCCGAGGTACGACTTTGCCGTTGCGACAATTGCGGATCCGGTTGCGGCTTTGGTGCCGGAACCGGCGCTGCCGCCTATGTAATCCGTGTATTTGCTGCTCGCGCTGATGTAGCCGATCTTCCCGTCCTTCGTCTGCACCTTCAGCCAGTAATCGTTGACTTTTTGGATCACGTGAATGCTTTCGCCCTTGGACAGCATGCGATATATGGAAGCGCTGGTGCTCGGGGCCGATCGGAGATTGACGCCGTAGAGAACCTTGGTTTCGTACGTCGCGGCGGAGGCTTGTCCGGCGAACAGACCGGCCGCCAATGTCAGGATTAGGCCAAGAATGGTCAATCGTCTCATTATTGCTCATCTCCTCCTTTGCAATTCATGCTAACGCAAAAAAGTTTGGGCGAAAACCTTAAAAAGTTTCCAATTGTAATTGAAAGATTTCCAATAAATGCATAAAGGCAACATCTTTCTTCCTCAATTAATTCCGTTTCCTCCACACCGTCCGGTTTCCATGTTCTGCAAGGACCGCCATGGTGAGAATTTTCTCATCTACCCCAGAAATTCCCATTGACTTTCTAATGAGAGTGGAATACTTTGGATTTATGCTGAATCCGTCAACGGGACAAGCATAAGCACATCAGCCCGACAAGGAGGATACGAGCATGACCGATGAACGCAAATTCCGTCTCGAGACACTGGCCGTGCACGCCGGTCAGGAGATCGATCCGACGACCGGTTCGCGGGCGGTCCCGATTTACCAGACGACATCGTACGGTTTCCGGGACAGCGACCATGCGGCGAACCTGTTCGCGCTCCGCGAGTTCGGCAACATCTACACGCGCATCATGAACCCGACGACCGACGTGTTCGAGAAGCGCATCGCGGCGCTCGAGGGCGGGGCTGCGGCGCTGGCGACTTCGTCCGGACAGGCGGCCATCACGTACGCGATCCTGAACATCGCCGGCGCGGGCGACGAAATTGTATCCGCTTCCAGCCTCTACGGCGGCACGTACAACCTGTTCGCGATCACGCTTCCGAAGATCGGCATCAAGGTGAAGTTCGTCAATCCCGACGACCCCGAGAACTTCCGCCGCGCGATCACGGACAAGACGAAGGCGCTGTATGCCGAGACGATCGGCAATCCGCGCGGCGACATCCTCGACATCGAAGCGGTCGCCCGCATTGCGCATGAGCACGGCATCCCGCTGATCGTGGACAACACGCTGCCGAGCCCGTACCTGTGCCGTCCGATCGAGCACGGCGCCGACATCGTCGTCCATTCCGCCACGAAGTTCATCGGCGGCCACGGCACCTCGATCGGCGGCGTGATCGTCGACAGCGGCCGCTTCGACTGGAAGGCGAGCGGCAAGTTCCCGGGCTTTACGGAGCCGGATCCGAGCTACCACGGCCTCGTGTACACGGACGCGTTCGGCCCGATCGCCTACATCATCAAGGCGCGCGTCCAGCTGCTCCGCGACATCGGCGCATCGCTGTCGCCGTTCAACGCGTTCCTGTTCCTGCAGGGGCTGGAGACGCTGCACCTCCGGATGGAGCGCCACAGCCAGAACGCGCTCGCCGTCGCGAAGTTCCTCCAGTCGCATGAAGCGGTCGAATGGGTCAACTATCCGGGACTCGAAAACCATCCTTCCTACAAGCTGGCGCAGAAGTACCTGCCGAAAGGCCAGGGCGCCATTCTGACCTTCGGCATCAAGGGCGGCATCGAAGCGGGACGGAAGGTCATCAACCACGTGAAGCTGTTCTCGCACCTGGCCAACGTCGGCGACTCGAAGTCGCTGATCATCCACCCGGCGAGCACGACGCACAGCCAGCTCGAGGGCGAGGAACTGCTGTCGACCGGCGTCACGCCCGGCATGATCCGGCTGTCGGTCGGCACGGAGCACATCGACGACATCATCGAGGACCTCGATCAGGCCATCCGCGCGAGCCAGGCTTGATGGCCCGACAAAAAGGACGGCCCCGGGACGCCTTCCGGCGTTCGGGGCCGTCTTGCTTGTGCCTATTTGAATTGGGGGAGATAGGCCGCGTGCGCCTCCAGCAGCTCGTCGAGCAGGATGCGCGCCGCTTCCGCCGATCCGACCAGCGGATGAATCGTGAGCGCCTGCAGCGCGGCGTCCCGGTCGCCGTGCACCGCCGCTTCCACCGTCAGCTCTTCGTACGCCTTCACGACCTGCAGCAGGCCGCGGATCTGCGGCGAGACGGGCGTCGAAGGCGGCACCGGATGCGCGCCGGCCGCGTCGATCACGCAATTCACCTCGATCGCCGCGTCGTCCGGCAGGCAGCGGATCGCGCCGCCGTTCCGCACGTTGACGGTCTGGATGTCCTTCCGGTTGCGCACGATCGACGCGATCAGATTGACGGCGGCTTCCGAATAGTATGCGCCGCCCCTTTGCTCCAGCTGCGGCGGCTTGACCGCGAGATTCGGATCCTTGTACAGCTCGAACAGCTCGGCTTCGACCCTCTTCACGACCTCCGCGCGCGTGCCGTTTTGCCTGAAGTCCTCGAGCTGCTTCTTCAACATTTCATCCTTCATGTAATAATAACGGTGATAGCTGCAGGGAAGCGCGCCGACGGACCGGAGAAAATCGGCATCCCAACCGAGGTCGGGAATGTTTTTCATCGTCAGGCCCCGCGCGCCCGCCGCCCGCCGGAGCAGCTCGTCCGTCACATCGCGCCCCCTCACGGCGATGCGCGTCACCCAGTTCAGATGATTGATGCCGGTCCATTCCAGATCGACCTCGTCCGGTTCGACTTCGAACAGGCGGGCGATCTGCTTCTTCGTGCCGATCGGGAGATTGCACAGGCCGATCGTGCGGACGTTCGAATACTTGAGCGCGGCTTCGGTCACGATGCCGGCCGGATTCGTGAAATTGATCAGGAAGGCATCCGGCGCCAGCTCCTCGATATCCCGGCAGATGTCGAGAATGACCGGAATCGTCCGGAGCGCCTTCGCAAACCCGCCGGCGCCGGTCGTCTCCTGCCCGATGTATCCGTGCCTGAGCGGGATCGCTTCGTCCTTCGCGCGGGCGTCCAGGAGCCCCACCCGGAGTTGCGTGAGCACGAAATCCGCGCCCCGGATCGCGGATCTGCGGTCCAGCGTCAGCTTCACCTTGATCGGCTTGCCGGCCTTCTCGATCATGCGTTGCGCCAGCGCGCCGACGATCTCCAGCTTGTGCTTTCCTTCCTCCACGTCGACCAGAACGAGCTCTTCGACCGGCAATTCCTCATGGCGCAGAATGAAGCCTTCCACGAGTTCCGGCGTATAGGAGGAACCGCCGCCGATCACCGCGATTTTCAACGGATGTCCCGCCATGTCGCACCTCCGTGCATGCGAGTCTCCTGTCATGATATAGTGGTGGCAGGCAATCGTCAATGCGGAAGGAACGGATCGGAGCAATGCTTGCGAGGGAGGCGGAAAGGTTGACCCTGATCCTGGGCGTGGACGGCGGCGGATTGAAGACGCGCGCGGTGGTGACGGATGCGGACGGCAACGTCCTGGGCGAAGGGCGCGCGGGCTGCGGCAACCACCAGACGGGCGGCATCGACGCGGCGCTGGCCGAGATCCGCGCGGCGGCCGGGCAGGCGGTGCGCGAAGCGGGCGCGGAACCGGACGACATCCGGGCGGTCTGCTACGGATTGGCCGGCGCGGACCGCGCCGCGGATTTCGCGGTCCTGAGACCCGCGCTCGCCACGCTGCCCTATCGGAACTGGGATGTCGTATGCGACACGATGACGGGGCTTCGGGCGGGCACGCCCGACGGCATCGGCGTCGTGCTCGTGTGCGGCAGCGGCACGAACGCGGCAGGCCGGAACGCGCGCGGCGAGACGGTCCAAACCGGCGGATTCGGCTATTTGTACGGCGACGCGGCGGGCGGCTCCCACATGGCGGAGGAAACGTTCCGGGCCGCGGTGCGCTCGTGGGAAATGCGGGACATCCCGAGCAGGCTGACGCGGGATGTGCCCGCCTGGTACGGATTCGAAACGATGGAGGAGCTGGTGAACGACTGGCTGGACCGCGGGGTTTACCGCGTGTCTCCCGACTTGACGCTGGTGCTCCATCGCGCGGCGGACGCGGGAGACGAGCTCGCGATCCGCATCCTGAGGAATGCGGGCCGCGAGCTCGGTCTGGCCGCCGCGTCGGTCATTCTCCGGCTGGGCGGATTCGCCGCGTTCGGCGGGCGGCCGATCCCGGTCGTGCTGACCGGCTCGGTGCTGCAGAAAGGCCGGAATCCGCACCTGCTGGGCGCGCTGGAAGAAACCGTGCGGGAAAGGGCCGGCGGACCTTGCGAATTCGTCATTCCGGCGATCGAGCCGGTCTTCGGCGCGGTGCTGCTGGCCATGGACCGGCTCGGGATTCCGGCGCCTGCGGACGCGCACCGGCGCTGGTCATCCGCGTCCGCGAACGGGGGCTGAACCGCGGCCGGTTCGTTCGCCGGGCCGGCGATGCGGCGCCCGCAAGGGTCGGCAGGCCGCAAGACGAAGACACGCCGCTCCGGATGCGCCTCATCCGGTCGTCGCGCCGGAATGTCCGGGCGGGAGTGGCGCGATGTTTTTCCCGCGGCGGGCAGGATTTTGGCGGACCGGGGTGGAAATCCATGGACAACGCATCGGGAAAGGGGATGTTTGCCGTGGACGTCCGCCTGTTTACGCTTGCGGAAGCGAACGCCATGCTGCCGGAGCTCAAGGTTCAGCTGGCCCGGCTGCAGGCGCTGATCCGCGAAATCGAGCAGCGGATGGAAGAACTGCATCGCATGAAAAAGGAATACCGGAGGCGCATGCGGACGCCGAACGGCGGACGAACGGAACGCGATCGCGGGGATCCGTTCTTCCTGGAAGAAAGCCGGATCGAATTTCTCCGCATGGAAGCGGAGATGGTCATCAACAATTTCCGGCGCAGCGGCGTGCTGCTCAAGTCGGTGTTCCCCGGTCTGCTCGATTTCCCGTCCGTCCTGGACGGCAAGCAGGTGCTCATCTGCTGGAAGGAAGGCGAGGAGCGGGCGACCTGCTACCACGGCTGGCACGACGGATTTCAGGGGCGCCGGCCGCATCCGGATGCGTGATCCGGAAACGGCATCATGCGGGCGCGATGATCCGGTCGACGATTCCGTACTCCAGCGCTTCTGCGGCGGTCATGAACGTATCGCGGTCCATGTCCCGCTCGATCCGTTCGAGCGGCTGACCGGTCCGCTCGGCCGCGATGCGGTTGATGCGCGCGCGGGTTTCCAGGAAACGCTTCGCGGTGATCGCGAGGTCGCTGGCCTGCCCCTGCGCACCGCCGTGCGGCTGGTGGATCATGATCTCGCTGTTCGGCAGCGCGAAGCGGTATCCGGGCTCGCCGCCCATCAGCAGAATCGCGGCAAAGGAAGCGGCGAAACCGACGCAGATCGTATGCACTTTCGGCTTCACGATCTGCATCGTGTCATAGATCGCGAAGCCCGCCGTCACCGAACCGCCCGGACTGTTGATGTAGAAATGGATGTCCCGGTCGGGATCTTCGGCGGCAAGGAACAGCATCTGCGCCACGATCGTGTTCGCGGCGTGGTCGTCGGTCGGCCCGCCGAGCAGGATGATCCGGTCCCTGAGCAGGCGGGAATAGATGTCATAGGATCGTTCCCCGCGGTCGGTCTGCTCCACCACGATCGGCACGTACGGCATGGCGATTCCTCCTTTTGGTGATCCGCTATTTCGTCTGATAAACGAACGGGACGGACGGAAGGATACGCGTATCTTTTCGGGGCTCATATTCGTTTATGGTACGGGGATGCCCAACCGAATCCCGACCGATGGGGGGAACATGGCGATGAAGGGCCTTGTTGAAGAGATCGACCGGGAACTGGTCCGATATTGCCTCGCCGTCACGGGTTCGGCCGGCGAGGCGGAGGATTTGGCGCAGGAAGCCTGGCTCAGAGGGTTTGAATCCGGAGCGCTCGGCGGTCATCCGAATCCGAAGGCGCTCTTGATGCGGCTCGCGAGGCAGAAGTGGATCGACCGCGCGCGCAGGGAGCGGGTTCATGCGCGGATCGTCGCGCTTTTGGCGCGGGAGGTGGCGGGGAAGCGGCAGGCTGACGCGGCGGCGCCGGATGATCTGGAGAAATTGCTGACCTTCGTCGTCCGGCGGATGCTGCCGCTGCAGCGCACCGTGTTCCTGCTGCGGGATGTGCTCGGATTCTCGGCCGCCGATACCGCGCGGCTGCTCCGCACGACGGAGGGGGCCGTGAAATCGGCCCTGTTCCGCGCCCGGCAGGCGCTCCGTCGGGTGCGCGACGATTTGCGGCGCGCGGAACTTTCTGCCGCCGAAGGGCGCGGAGATTCCGATGACGCGGTCCGCGCCCTGGTCCGCGCGCTCGCGTCCGCCCTGCGCCGGGCCGATGCGCACGGCATTGCCGCGCTGGCCCGGATGGATGCGGCGGACGCCGCAGCCGCCCTGCCGGTGCTGGTGCGGCAGCCGCAGGCCCGGTCGGAGCTGCGCCGTCTTCCGCGGCAGCCGCAGGCGCTCGCGGCGGCCTGATCCATCCTGTGCGAAGGGAAGATGCGGGTGGCAGCGTTCAAGGCGATCATCTTCGATTTCGACGGCCTGATCCTGGATACGGAAACGCCGGAATACCGGTCGTTCAGCGAGTTGTACCGGCAGTACGGCGCGGAATTGCCGATCGAGGTGTGGGGACGATGGATCGGCACCGACGCCTCGCCGTTCGATCCGTACGCGCATCTGGAGGCGAGCGCCGGCATCGCGGTGGATCGGGAAGCGGCGCGGGCGTTCCGGCGGGCGCGGTACGACGAGCTGATGGCGGGCGAGCGGGCGCGGCCGGGCGTGGAGGACTATCTGCGCGACGGGCGGCGGCTCGGGCTCCGGATCGGGTTGGCCTCGAGCTCCACGAGGGACTGGGTTCTCGGTTACCTGCGGCGGCTCGGATTGGAAGACCGCTTTGACTGCATCCGGACGCGCGAAGACGTCGCGAAGGTGAAGCCCGAACCGGAGCTGTATCTCAAGGCGCTCGAGGCGCTCGGCGCCGCGCCGGAGGAAGCCGTCGCGTTCGAGGATTCGCCGAACGGCGCGCTCGCCGCGAAGCGGGCCGGATTGAAATGCGTGGTCGTGCCGAACGAGCTGACGCGCCGGCTCGATTTCGGCGAGCACGACCTGCGTTTGTCCTCCATGGCCGACATGCCGCTGGAGGAAGTGTTGAGGAAGCTGTCGCCATGAAGCATGAAGGCCGTACGGACGCATGGTCCGTACGGCCTTCGTCATCATCACGGCGCGGCGTTCTTCGATACGGGCGTGTTCGGATCGATGCTGCCGGCCCCGTCGGAGATTCCGCCTTCCGTCCGAATCGGGCCGTCGCTGACCGGTTCCGGAACGGCCGGCTGGAATTCCATCTCCGGATCGGGCTCGATGGCCGGCAGAATGGTCACGGTGCCTTCATCGCCGGCTTCCCCGTCCATCGCCGGCTCCTCCGGCTGATCGGCCGGCAGGTCGGCCGGCTGGTCGCCGGAATTGCCGGCATTGCTGCCGCCGGCGTCCGTCGACGGTTCGGCGTTCTGCCCGTTGCCTGCGCCGGCCTCGTCTTCCGACTGCGGATCATTCGACAGCGCGTCTTCGTCCGCGTTGTTCTGAGATCCGCCGTCTTGGACAGCCGGTTCCGGCCGGTTGTCCTCATCCTTCGCCGTGTCGGCGTTGCACCCGATGGCCGTGGCCAGGGACAAGGCGGCGATCGCCAACGCGACGGTTCGCCAGGTTTTCATGTTTGGCATCCCTCCGTATTTCCGGTTTCATCCTCTGGACGTGCCGGAATCCGGAAAGGTTGCAGGTTTCCCGGGAAAATGTTTCATGCGGACGAACCGGCGCAGTTCATCCGTCAGGCTGTCCTTCAGCTTCGCGATCAATTCGTCTTCGGACATGCCCTTCGATTTCGCGATTTCGGCGATCGATTGGCCCTTGGCCAGCCGGGATTTCAGTTCGTTCTTCGGGATGCCGATCACGCGCGCGATCTTGTCCAGCAGGTGCAGACCGCCGGGATGACGGCGAATCGGGTTCAGCAGATCGCGCGAATCCACGGCCGCCTCGATGCGCGACCGGAGGCGGGCCTTCAACTGTTCGGCGCGTGCGGCCGGCAGTTTGCCTTCGGTGACCTTCGCGTCGATGCGTTTTGCCGCCGCTTCGGTCAGCCTGCGGATCAGCTCGTCCTTCGAAACGCCCCGCTCCTTCGCGATGTCGGCCAGCGACCGGCCGTTCTCCAGCTTCCGCTTCAGCTCGCCGCGGTCGAGCTTCAGCGCTTCCGCGGCGGCGGACAGCATGCCCGGGTAGGCACGGACCGATGCGGGCTTGCCGCTTGCAGGAGGCTGCGCGGGATGCGCTTCCGCCGTTCCGGCGGCGAGGAGCAGGATCGCCGCCGCCGTCGCAATGATAAGCGCGCGGCTCGAAATCGTACGTCTCATCTTCTGACCGCTCCCTTCCTGTCGTGATGGGGTTACCCGGTTAGTATTGGCAAGTCGGGCGGTCGTTAGACGCGCGTCGCGGGAGCATGCCTCTCCGTCGGTCCGGATGGACGCGCCGGATCTTCGACGCCCGCGGCGTCTCCTTCGGGCCGTCGAAGGCCCGTTCATGGTGCGAGGCGGGAGTTGACAGTGCGGGCGGAAGCCGATATGATGGTTGTAGAATAAAAGTAAGTAAATATTATTTTGTAAGTAAATGTCGAAGGGAGTCAGGGAAGATGGCGAAAACGAAATGGGCAGTCGACCCAACGCACAGCAGCATCGAATTCTCGATCCGCCACATGATGATCGCGAAGGTGAAGGGCGCGTTCCGGCAATTCGAGGCTTCGATCGAAGCGGATCCGAACGACCTCACGACGGCGGACATCTCGTTCAGCGTGGACGCCGCCAGCATCGACACGCGCAACGAAGACCGCGACGCGCACCTGCGCTCCGCCGATTTCTTCGATGTCGAGAACCATCCGAAACTGACGTTCAAGGCGACGAAAATCGTGAAGACCGGCGACGGAGAGTACGACGTGACGGGCGATCTCACGATCCGCGGCGTCACCCGCTCCGAGACGTTCAAGGTGACGTTCGAAGGTTCCGGCAAGGATCCGTGGGGCAACCACAAGGCCGGCTTCAGCGCCGAGGGCACGATCAAGCGCAGCGACTACGGCCTGACGTGGAACGCGGCGCTCGAGACGGGCGGCGTCCTGGTGGGCGACGACGTGAAAATTCACATCGAGATCGAAGCGGTCGAACAGGCCGGCTGATCGGACATCCCGGCAATCTCCCATCACGCGGCAAAAGGACCGGCACCGCCGGAAGGCGGCCGGTCCTTCCGTTTTGGCTCCGGGTGCTTGCCTTCGCCGGCGGGCGGCCGGCATAATGGGAGCATGTAACGCAAGGGACATCGTTCGGAACCCGGGGAGGACTTCGCATGAGAAAAGGCAGATTCCGCGTCTCCGCCGTGCAATACCGGCTCGGGACGATCGATTCGTTCGAGGCGTTCGCCGCGCAGTCGACGCATTATGTGTGCGCCGCGCAGGAATTCGGGGCGGACTTCGTGCTGTTTCCCGAGTTTTTCACGACGCAGCTCCTGTCGATCGGCGACGGTGCGGGGCGGGCGCTGCCGATCGGGCGGCTGCCGGAGTTCACGGACCGCTACCGCGCGTTGTTCACGGGTCTGGCCCGCGAGACCGGCATGCACATCATCGCCGGCACCCACATCGTCGAGCGCGGCGGGAAGCTGTACAACACCGCCCATCTGTTCCTGCCGGACGGCCGGGTGCTGGAACAGCCGAAGCTGCACCTGACGCCGACCGAGGTGAAGGAATGGAAGCTGACGCCGGGAGAAGAGCTGCGGGTGTTCGGGACGGAGCACGGCACGATCGCGCTGCTCACGTGCTACGACATCGAGTTTCCGGAGATCGCGCGGATCGCGAAGGCGAGGGGAGCGGACGTCGTGTTCTGCCCGTCCTGCACGGACGATCAGCACGGTTTCTGGCGCGTCCGCTACTCGTGCCATGCGCGCGCGGTCGAAAACCAGGTGTACGTCGTGACGGCCGGTACGGTCGGCTCGCTGCCGACGGTCGATTTCATGCGCATGAACTACGGCCAAGCCGCGATCATCACGCCGAACGACGTGCCGTTTCCGCCGCGCGGCGTCCTGGCCGAGGGCGTGGTCGGCGAGGACATGATCGTCACCGCCGACCTGGATCTTACGCTCCTGGAAGAGGTGCGCGCGGCCGGTTCCGTGACGACCTGGCGCGACCGGCGGACCGATCTGTACCCGGACTGGAGTTGACGGCCGGCAGGGCGGCGGGCGAAGCGGCCGTCACGGGGCGCCGCGCAGCGAGCGCCGGAAAGCCTCCGGCGTCTGCCCCGCGATCCGTTTGAACGCGCGGGTGAAATGGGACGGATGCTTGAATCCGACCTCGTAGCCCACTTCCGTCACCGGGCGCTCCGGATCGAGCAGGAACAGCAGCTTCGCCTGCGTGATGCGCCGCTGATAGAGATACTCGAAGATCGTGAACCCGGTCGCCGCCTTGAACAGCCGGGCCATGTAATGCCGGTTCATGTGCAGCTCGCGCTCGAGCACGTCGAGATGGATGTCTTCCATGTAATGCGCCTCGAGGTAGGCCGCGATCCGCTGGGCGCCGCGGGCCTTCGCGTCCGAGGGTTCGGAGGCGTCCGGTCCCGGCTCCGCGCCGGCGAAGCAATCGCGGACCTCGTGCAGCAGCCGGAGGAACGCGATCAGGAAGCGGTCGCAGGAGACGGCGTCGTCCCGCCGGTACAGATCGCACATCTCGGCGAGCACCGCCTCGATGCGCTCCCGCCGCCCGCCGGCGAGCCGCACCCGCGCGTTGCCGAGCTCGCGGAACGGCGCGAGCACGTCGGTCCGGAACGGCGGCCGCAGCAGTTCGGCCGCGAACGCCGGATCGAAATGGACGATCGTCCTGAGATACGGCCGGCGGGCATCGACGATCGGCGCATGCAGCGTCATGCCGTGCATGATGATGAGATCGCCGGGCGCAAGCTCGAACATGCGGCCGCCGATCAGGTAGGTGCAGGCGCCGCCGTGGAAGTAGTAGATCTCGTACGCCGGATGCGCGTGGAACCGGCCGGGCGGGTATGGATTCCGGTTGAACGACGCGTCGACCGGAAGACCGTATTGTTCCCCCAGCGTCATCGGACGACACTCCCCCCTTTGCCGCCAAGTGTACCACAGATGCGGAAACCTGCGGCGGCCGGGCGGGAGTTTTTTTGATGGGCAGAAAGTCAACCAGAGTCAAACTTCCGCTCCATTCGGCTACCGTCGTGAAAGTGCCGCCCCCGCCGGCGTGGTAGGATGGTGGCGAATCCATCGTGCGGGGCATCCGCACATCCGGATGAAGGGGTGAAGAGGTTGCTGCGGATCGGATTGATCGGGCTCGGCAACATGGGTACCGCGCACGCGGACATGCTGGCGCGCGGCGAGGTGGAGGGCGGCGTGCTGGCGGCGGTGTGCGATCCCGATCCGGAAAAGCTCGAGCGGGCGCGGGAGCGGTACGGCGAGCGGGTAAAGCGCTTCCGCGACGCGGAGGCGATGATGGCGTCCGGCGAGATCGACGGCGTCGTGATCGCGACGCCGCATTACAGCCATCCGCCGCTCGCGATCCGGGCGTTCGCGCACGGCCTGCACGTGCTGGTCGAGAAGCCGGCCGGCGTGTACACGAAGCAGGTGCGGGAGATGAACGAGGCGGCGGAGCAGGCGGGCACCGTCTTCGCCATCATGTACAACCAGCGGACGAATCCGCTCTACCGCAAGCTGCGCGATTTGGCCGCAAGCGGCGAGCTCGGCGAGATCCGGCGGACGAACTGGATCATCACGGACTGGTACCGGCCCCAGAGCTACTATGATTCCGGGACGTGGCGCGCGACGTGGGAGGGCGAGGGCGGCGGCGTGCTGATCAACCAGTGCCCGCACCAGCTCGACCTGTGGCTCTGGACGACGCAGCTCCGGCCGCGAAGGCTCCGCGCGTTCTGCCACTTCGGCAAATACCGGAACATCGAGGTCGAGGATGAGGTGACGGCCTACGTCGAGTACGAGAACGGCGGCACCGGCGTGTTCGTCGCGACGACGGCCGAGGCGCCGGGCACGAACCGGTTCGAGGTGGCCGGCACGCGGGGCAAGGTCGTCATCGAGGACGGCAGGCTGTCGTTCTGGAGGCTCCGGGTGTCCGAGCCGGAGTTCAACGCGACATGCCGCGGCCTGTTCGACAAGCCGGAATGCTGGAAGGTGGAGGTGCCGGTCGAACCCGGAAGCGGCGGCCAGCATCGGGCCATCCTGCAGAACTGGACGGACGCGGTGCTGAAGGGGACGCCGCTCATCGCGCCGGGCCGGGAAGGCATCCACGGCCTGATGCTGTCCAACGCGATGCTGCTGTCGACCTGGACGGACGGCTGGGTCGAATTCCCGATCGACGAGAACCGGTTCCTGGAGGAACTCGAGGCGCGGATCGCCGAATCGCGGCGCCGGAAGGCGAAGGCGGCGGAAGGATGAAGCGGCTCGCGGGACGCGGGACGAGGGAACGTGAAGCGCGCGGCGGTTTGAAGCGGCGGACGTTTTGGTTTGGATGACGGTACGAAAGGGACGATGGGCGTGAAGGGCGACGGCATGAACTATGCGCCGCAGGGAAAGCCGAACCCGGTCGTAAAGCCGGGCGAGTTCGTGTTCGCGGCGATGGCGCTCGAGCACGGTCACATTTACGGCATGTGCAACGGGCTGATCGAGGCGGGCGGCACGCTGAAATGGGTTTACGACGACGATCCGGCGAAGGTCGAGCGCTTCGTGAAGACGTATCCGGGCGTGCGGGTCGCCCCTTCGGCGGACGCCATTCTGCAGGACCCGGAGGTGATGCTGGTCGCCGCGGCCGGCGTTCCGTGCGAGCGCGGCCCGCTCGGCGTGAAGGTGATGCGCCACGGCAAGGACTACTTCGTCGACAAGGCGCCGTTCACGTCGCTGGAGCAGCTCGGGGAGGCGCGGCGGACCTGCGCGGAGACGGGGCGCAAGTACGCCGTCTACTACAGCGAGCGGCTGCATGTGGAGTGCGCCGTGCACGCGGGCGACCTGATCGCGGCGGGCGCCATCGGGCGCGTCGTGCAGGTGCTCGGGCTCGGTCCCCATCGGCTGAATGCCCCGTCGCGGCCGGGGTGGTTTTTCGAGAAGGCGAAGTACGGCGGCATCCTGTGCGACATCGGCAGCCACCAGGCCGAGCAGTTCCTGTTCTACGCCGGATGCCGGGACGCGAAGGTGCTGCACAGCAAGGTCGGGAACTACCGCAACCCCGAGTACCCCGAGCTTGAGGATTTCGGCGACGCGACGCTGCTCGGCGACAACGGGGCGACGGGCTATTTCCGCGTCGACTGGCTGACGCCGGACGGGCTCGGCACCTGGGGCGACGGGCGGACGCTGATCCTCGGCACGGAGGGTTACATCGAGCTGCGCAAATACATCGACATCGCCCGGTCGCCGGCGGGCGGGCATCTGTACCTCGTGAACGGCGAGGGCGAGTTCCACATCGACTGCACCGGCAAGGTCGGCTATCCGTTCTTCGGCCGGCTCATCCTCGATTGCCTGAACCGGACGGAGCACGCGATGACGCAGGAGCACGCGTTCAAGGCGGCGGAGCTGAGCCTGACCGCGCAGGCCATGGCCGAGCGGGTGCACGGTTGAGCGACTGCCGAGGCGGCACGGGGGGTTGACGGATGCGGCCGGAACAGGGGGAAAACGGTTCGCCGGAAAAGCGGCTGCTGCGTGAAGAAGGGGCGGATTGCGCGTGAGGAAGGAGCAGATTGCGGCGCAGCTCTATACGCTGCGCGAATATACGCGGACGGCGGAGGAGCTCGACCGCGCGCTCGCCCGCGTCGCCGCCATCGGGTATGCGGCGGTGCAGGTGTCGGCGATCGGGCCGATCGATCCGCGCGAAGTGAAGGCTTCGGCCGACCGGCACGGCCTTGCGATCTGCGCGACGCACGTGCCGTACGCGCGGCTCGTGGACGATCTGGACGCGGTCATCGCGGAGCACCGGTTGTGGAACTGCCGGTACGTCGGCCTCGGGATGATGCCGCGGCAGTATCTTGCAGCGGGGATCGAAGGCTTAAGGGCGTTCATCCGCGAAGTGTCGGAGGCGGCGAAGCGGCTGCGCGACGCGGGGCTGCAGTTCGTTTACCACAACCACCGGATGGAGTTTGCGAAATTCGGCGGACGTACGGCGCTGGAGCTGCTGATGGAGGAGACGGATCCGGACGCGTTCCATTTCGAGCTCGACACGTACTGGGCGCAGGCGGGCGGCGCCGATCCCGCGGCTTGGATCCGCAGGCTGGACGGCCGGATGAAGGTTGTCCACCTGAAGGACATGGCCGTCGTCGGGGACGAGCCGCACTTCGCCGAGATCGGCGAGGGCAACATGAACTGGGACGCGATATTGGACGCCTGCCGCGCGGTCGGGATGGAATGGTACGTCGTCGAGCAGGACGTCTGCCGGCGCGACCCGTTCGAGAGCCTCGCGATCAGTTGGCGGTATCTGGCGGAGCGGGCGGAATCGTAAGACGGACAAAGGCGGTCCGGCTGCATGCCGGACCGCCCTTTTTCGCGGCGCTAATCGGCCTTGGCCTTGCGGAACGCATCCATGTAGGCCCGCGCCTTCTCGGCGATGAGATCGTAGTTGCCGGTCTTGACGGCCTCCTTCGTCAGATCGCCGCCGATGCCGACCGCGAACGCGCCGGCCTTGATCCACTCGCCGAGATTGGACAGCGAGACGCCGCCCGTCGGCATGAGGTTGGCCTGCGGCAGCGGCCCCTTGAGCGTCGGGATGATGGACGGCGTGAACATGTTGCCCGGGAACAGCTTGACGACGTCGACGCCGAGCTCGAGCGCCTTCGTGATGTCGGCGATCGTGATCGCGCCTGGCATGACGGGCACCCGGTACCGGTTGCAGAGCCGGATCGTCGGCTCGTCGATCCCCGGCGAGACGACGAATTCGGCACCGGCGAGAATCGCCGAACGCGCCGTCTCGCTGTCCAGCACGGTGCCGGCGCCGACGATCGCGTAATTCGCCGCCGACGGGTCGCCGCTCTGATATTTTTTCGCCAGGGTGGTGATCGCCTCGAGCGCGAACGGTACGGTCAGCGTGATCTCGACCGCCCGGATGCCGCCCTCGATCGCCTTCTCCGCCATCCGCACGACGTCTTCGGGCGAATCGCCGCGCAGGACCGCGACGACGCCGGCGTCGCGCAGCTTGCGGATCAATTCGATTTTCTTCATCGCGTCAAGGCTCCTTTCGGAATTCCCGCGGTTATCGCGCCATCCAGCCGCCGTCCACGCAGAGGATGTGCCCGTGCACATAGTCGGACGCGCGCGACGCGAGGAAGACGACCGGTCCCTTCAGGTCGTCCGGCACGCCCCAGCGTCCCGCCGGAATGCGTTCGGATATGCTGCGATAGCGTTGCTCGTCCGCGCGGATCGGTGCCGTGTTGTTCGTCTCCATGTAGCCCGGCGCGATGGCGTTCACATTGACGCCCTTGCCGGCCCATTCGTTGGCGAGCGCCTTCGTGAGGCCCGCCACGCCGTGCTTGCTGGCCGCGTAACCCGGCACGTTGATGCCGCCCTGGAACGACAGCATGGAGGCGATGTTGATGATTTTGCCGTAGCCGTTTTTTATCATATGCCTTCCGGCAAGCTGGGACAAGATGAAGACGGCGTTCAGGTTGAGCGCGATCACCGCGTCCCAGTCTTCGCGCGAATGTTCCGCCGCGGGCGTGCGCCGGATGATGCCGGCGTTGTTGACGAGAATGTCGATCCGGCCGAAGAGTTCGACCGCCCGGTTCCATGCCCGCTCCGCCTCTTCCGGACGGCTCAGGTCCGCCGGGATGTCCTCGGCGTGGCCGCCGAAGCCGCGGATGATGCCGGCCGTCTCCGCGCTGCCCGAGCTGGACACGAGGGCGACGGACGCGCCGGCTTCCGCCAGGGCGATCGCCATCGCCCGCCCGAGCCCGCCGGAGGTGCCGGTGACGAACGCGTTCATGCCCGTCAGATCGAACAAGCTTTTCACCATCGGAATTCCCCCTTGCGATCCTGTTCCGTTTCTTCCGCGGCCGCCGCGGACGGAAGCGCGCAGGACGCCTTCGTGATCCGGGCGCCGGCCGCCGTGAACCGGGCTTCCGTCTCCGCGTCCAGCCCGCTGTCGGTGATGAGCCGGTCGACGTCCGCAAGCGCGGCGAAGGTGCGCAGGGCGACGACGCCGAACTTGTGCCGGTCGGCCAGCATGTAGCGGTGCATGGCCGTCTCGATCAGCGCGCGCTTGAACTCGACGAGCTCGCCGGTATAGATGGAAAAGCCGCAGGTTTCATGCACGCCCGTCGAGGACAGGAACGCCTTCCGGATGTTCAGGCCGCGCACGAACCGGACCGCTTCCGGACCGGTCAGCATGTTGCGCACGCGGCTGCCGCCGGGCACGACGAGCCGGATTTCCGGCTTGCGCGCGAGCTCGCCGATGATGAAGACATCGTTCGTGACGACCGTAAGCGGTTCGTCCGGAAGCCGCTTCGCCAGTTCCAGCGTCGTCGAGCCGCCGTCGAGGGCGATCGTGTCGCCGGGCTCGATCAGCTCGAGCGCCGCGGCGGCGATCTCCGCCTTTTCCGTGAGGTGGCGGCGGATCGGGCCGCTCCCGGGCAGAATGCCGAGCTGATCGGAACGCGCGAGCACCGCGCCGCCGTGCACGCGGACCAAAAGCCCGCGCTCCTCGAGCTTCGCGAGGTCCCCGCGGATCGTCTTGCCCGACACGTTCAGCCGCTCGCTCAGCTCCGCGACGGTCACTTCGCGGCGCTCGATCAGCAATTCCATGATCGCCTGATGCCGTTTCAGCATGTTCATGGCGGATCAGCGCAGGTCCTGCATCGCGACGGGATCCATGTCATCGAACGCCTGGTTTTCGCCCGCCATGCCCCAGATGAACGTGTAGCTGGCCGTGCCGACGCCGCAGTGGATCGACCAGCTTGGCGAGATGACCGCCTGTTCGTTGCGGACGACGAGGTGGCGCGTCTCATGCGGCTCGCCCATGAAATGGAAGACGACGCCGTTTTCCGGCATGTCGAAATAGAAGTAAACTTCCGAACGCCGGTTGTGCGTGTGGCAGGGCATCGTGTTCCACATGCTGCCCGGTTTCAGCAGCGTCATGCCCATCACGAGCTGGCAGCTCCTGATGCCGCCCTCGTGGATGTACTGGTAGATCGTCCGTTCGTTCGACTGCTCGATGCTCCCGAGATGGCGCGGTGTCGCCTCGCTGATCGCCGCCTTCACCGTCGGATAGGTCTGATGCGCGGGACACGAGTTGAAATAGAATTTCGCCGGCGCGTCCGGGTTGTCGCTCGCGAAGACGACGTCCTTCGCGCCGCGGCCGATGTAGAGGCAGTCCTTCGGCCCCATGGTGTATACCGTGCCGTCGACCGTCACGGTGCCGCTCCCGCCGATGTTGATGATGCCGATCTCCCGCCGCTCGAGGAACGTCGCGGCGCCGATTTCCTTCGGATCGGCTTCCAGCTTGACCGGCGCACCGACCGGCTGGACGCCGCCGACGATGAACCGATCCACGTGGGAATAGGTCAGCACGATTTCGCCGGGCTTGAACAGCCGCTCGATGAGAAAATGCTCCCGGAGCCCCGACGTGTCGTACTTCTTCGCTTCCTGCGGATGCACGGCGTAACGGATGTCCATCGTGCGGATTCCTCCTTGATCGTTCATTTTCGTTCATTTTGTTCCGTTAAGGTTTATTTTATATGACGATTGGAAATTCCGCAACGGCCCATCGCGCTCCGTTCCTCCTCCGCTGCGCCCCGATTCCCTTCCTCCACCGCGGCCGGGCGTTCCGGTTTTCCGCGGCCGCCGGATGCCGCGCGCCCGTCTGCGCCGGGCATGCCGCGCGGGGAGCCCGCGGGCGGATGTCCGGCGCACACCGTGTGCCCCGGGGCGGCGGAAGCCGCGTGCGGCGATACCGTTGACAGCATGGCGGCCGGCGACTATAGTGTAGACAGCGCTTTCATACGAAAGAAACCGGCCGTTGCGATCGGCGCGGCAAATTCGACGCATGCAGGGGGAATGACAGGATGGGCGGACCGTATCTGCTGGCCATCGATCAGGGAACGACGAGCTCGCGGGCGATTCTTTTTGACGCGGAGGGCCATATTGCGGCGAAGGCCCAGCAGGAGATCCGGCAGCATTATCCGCAGCCGGGCTGGGTCGAGCACGACGCGGACGAGATTTGGAGCTCCGTCCATCGCGTTGCGGCGGACGCGATCGCGCAGGCCGGCATCCGGCCGGACGAGATCCGCGCGATCGGCATCACGAACCAGCGGGAGACGACGGTCGTCTGGGACCGCAAGACCGGCCGGCCGATCCACCGCGCGGTCGTCTGGCAGTCCCGGCAGACGGAGGAGATCTGCGAACGGCTGCGCGCGGAAGGCGCGGAACCGCTCATCCGGGAGCGGACCGGGCTGGTCGTCGATCCCTATTTCTCCGGAACGAAGATCCGCTGGCTGCTCGACCACGTCGACGGGGCGCGGGAGAAGGCGGAGCGGGGCGAGCTCCTGTTCGGCACGATCGATTCCTGGCTCATCTGGAAGCTGACGGACGGTGCCGTTCACGTCACCGACGTGACGAACGCCTCGCGGACGATGTTGTTCAACATCCACAAGCTGGAATGGGACCAGGATCTGCTCAGGCTGCTCGGCGTGCCGGCCGCGATGCTGCCGGAGGTCAGGCAGTCGTCGGAGGTGTACGGCCGCACGTCGCCGAACGCGTTCTTCGGCTGCGAGGTGCCGATCGCCGGGGCGGCGGGCGATCAGCACGCGGCGCTGTTCGGGCAGGGATGCTTCGAGCCGGGGATGGCGAAGAACACATACGGCACCGGATGCTTCATGCTGATGAACACCGGAAGCAAGGCCGTCCCGTCGAAGCACGGGCTGCTGACGACGATCGCCTGGGGCACGGGGGGACGGGTCGAGTACGCGCTGGAGGGCAGCGTGTTCGTCGCCGGCTCCGCGATCCAGTGGCTGCGCGACGGCCTGGGCATGATCAAGGCCGCTTCCGAGTCGGAACATTACGCGGCCCGGGTCGCGTCAAGCGAAGGCGTCTACGTCGTGCCGGCGTTTGTCGGGCTCGGCACGCCGTACTGGAACAGCAGCGTGCGCGGCGCGGTGTTCGGGCTGACGCGGGGCACGTCGAAGGAACATTTCATCCGGGCGGTGCTCGAATCGATCGCCTATCAGTCGAAGGACGTGCTGGACGCGATGGAGGTGGACGCGGGCTTCCGGCTGAAGGCGCTGCGCGTCGACGGCGGCGCGGCGATGAACGAT
This sequence comes from Thermobacillus sp. ZCTH02-B1, assembly GCF_002159085.1. Lineage (GTDB taxonomy): Bacteria > Bacillota > Bacilli > Paenibacillales > Paenibacillaceae > Thermobacillus. The sequence goes on along the minus strand of NZ_LZRU01000030.1, from coordinate 146,159 downwards.
CTGCTCATGCAGTTCCAGGCCGATCTGCTCGGCACGTCCGTCGAGCGTCCGGTGAACTACGAGACGACGGCGTTCGGCGCGGCTTGCCTCGCCGGGCTCGGCGCCGGCGTGTACGGCAGCCGGGAGGAGATCGCCGCCATGTGGCGGCTTGACAAGCGGTTCGAGCCCGCGATGGACGCGGCGGAGCGCGACCGGCTGTACGCCGGATGGCAACGCGCGGTGCGGGCGGCGATGGCGTTCTGAGCCTCCGTGGATGCGGATTGTGACACTTTTCACAGCTTTGCGCTGCCGGTTCGGCTACCCTGAAGACAAACCGAAGCCGAATCGGAGGGGTGGACGTGAAGCCGCACGCGCATGGCATCCTCGATGAGCTGAACGCCGTGCTCGGGCATCCGCTGTACCCGCTGGGCGAGGCGGTGCAGCGGATGCAGGAAGAGCGCAGCCTGCTCATGGAAGAGTGGAACGAACTGGCCGTCCTGACCCGATCGATCTTCCGGCACCGGAATGCCCGCTCCCATGAAGGCGAGATCCGTTGGCTGTCGGAGAAAGCCGGAGATCTGCTGAAGGATCTGCGCGGGCATGCCTCCTGGGCGGAGGAGCAGCTCCGGCCGCTGCTGGAACGGGCGCTCGACGAAGGATCCGAACGGATGGACGATCTGCAGGCGATGATCCGGCGCGCGGAGGACGGGCTTGAGCGGTTCATCGCCTGCCTTGCGGCAGCCGAACCGGTTCGCGGGCGCGAGATATCCGGGCATCTGGCGGGGGCCGCGCGCGCGTTCGATGGCCTGTTCTGCCTCGAAGGCGAACTGCTGGACGCGTTGTGGCCGCGCACGGATGAGGACGGAGTGTGTTGAATCGCGGGATATTTTCTGCTACTATCACGATAACCGGATAGGGAAAGGGTGACCTTTGGTCCGATGCGCAACTGATCCTGGCGAATGGAGAACGGTGCAGAACGAATGACGGAAGCCGTGCGGAACGGTCGGTTTCGTGCCGCATCCGGCGCGGTGTTGTTCGTTCGCTGTTTCCGGACGGGATCTTGCGCATGCCGCGGCACATGGCCGCGGTTGGACCCGGGTCATGCCCTGCGCATCGTGCGCATGGCCGCCGCCGATTGGCATTTGCACGCGGGCGTTTCCGGCGGTTCGTGTGCCCCAAGCATGACGCAAGCCTCCTGTCCTGTCGAAGGGTGCGGGAGGTTTTTTTCATGACCATTTTGTTCGAAGCATCGCAGGTGGAAATGTTTGTCGGCGGCAGGCGGCTGTTCAAGGCCGATCAACTGCGCATTGCGGACGGCGAGCGAATCGGCCTGGTCGGCATGAACGGCGCCGGCAAGACGACGCTGCTGCGGCTGATCGCCGGCGAAGTGCAGCCGGACGCCGGATCGGTCCGGATCGCCGGTTCGCGGGCGGTCATTCCGCAGATCAAGCCGGAAGAGGAGACGCTGAGCGGCGGGGAGACGACGGCGCTGTACATGGAGCGGGCACTGGCCGAGCGCGCCGCGCTGCTGCTCGCGGACGAGCCGACCATGCATCTCGACGCCGATCATATCCGGCGGCTGGAGAAGGCGCTCGTGGCGTATGAGGGCGCGGTTGTCGTCGTCTCCCACGACCGGGAATTCCTCGATCGCGTCTGCACGCGCATCTGGGCGATCGAGGACGGCGTCGTGACGGCCTACAGCGGCAATTACTCGTTTTACCGGGAAGCGCGCGAATTGGCGAGGCGGCAGCATCGGGAGCAATACGAAGCCTACGTGGAGAAGAGACGCCAGCTGGAGGAGGCCATCCGGCAGAAGGCGCAGAAGGCGGCCCGCGTGGAGAAGAGGCCGCGCAACCTGGGACCGTCGGAAGCACGAATGGGCAAGGATTATTTCGGCTCCGTGCAGAAGGGCATTCACCGGTCGATCCGGGCGCTCCGGACGCGCATCGGGAAGCTCGGGCGGGTCGACAAACCGCGGGAACCGGAGCGGGTGCGGATGAGCGTTCCGGAGGTGACGCGCCTCGGCAGCCGGGTTGTCATCCGCGTCGAGGGACTGGAAGCCCGCGTGGGCGGCCGGCTGCTCTGGCGTGATGTCTGGTTCTCGCTGCCCGCGGGCAGCAAAACCGCACTGATCGGCCCGAACGGGTCGGGCAAGACGACGCTATTGAGGCGTATCGTGGAGCGAAGCGAAGGCGTATCGATCGCCCCGGCGGTGCGAATCGGCTATTTCAGCCAGCATCTGGACATCTTGAGGCCGGAACGGTCGGTAATGGAGAATGTGTCCGACGGATCCGCGCAGCCGCCGGAGGTGGTGCGCGCCGTGCTGGCCCGGCTGCTTTTCCGCCGAGACGACGTCCACAAGCCGGTCGGCGTGCTGAGTGGCGGCGAGCGCGTACGGACGGCGCTCGCGAAGCTGATCGTCGGCGACGTGAACGTGATGATCCTCGACGAGCCGACGAATTTTCTCGACATCCCGTCGATCGAGGCGCTCGAATCGCTGCTCGCCGATTACGAAGGCACGGTGCTGTTCGTCACGCATGACCGGCGGTTTGCCGACCGATTGGCGGATCGCATCCTCGAGATCCGGGACGGCCGGGTGGATGTGTTCGAGGGCGGCTACCGGGCATACGAGGAGCACAAATCGCGCATGGCGGAAGCCGGTGACCCGGCGCTGGAAGAGGAGTTGATGACGGTGGAAATGAAGCTGTCGGAGATCATCGGCAAGCTGAGCATGCCGGATCCAAGCGACGATCCGGAGGCGCTCGATGCGGCGTTCCGGAAGCTTGCGGCGAGGCGGAATGAACTGCGCCGGCTGCTGGGGAAAGCCTGATCTCCGTTCGGCGCGGCGTTGACATTTCCCGTGAAATGGTATCCACATGCGAGACGGTCGGCGGGAACAGGTGGGTTCCGGCCGACCGTTTACGCTTGGCAGCGTGCGATGCGCTGGCGAAACGGACTTCCCGGCGGCCGCTCCGGATGCGGCCGCCGGGACGCGTTCAGCTTCCGGCGGGTTGCCGGCGGAACAGCCGCTCCCACAGGGAGCGCTTCTTGCGGGCGCGGTGCCGCTCGGAACGGGGAATCAGGATGGCGGCTTCCGGCGACGGATGCCGCATCCGGGCTTGCGAAGGATCGTTCGCCGCGATCATCCCGCCCAAGGCCTGCCCGCCGGTCGACCGTTCCGCGGATGTGCCGCCCGGGGCCGGTCCGCCGGTCGAGCGATCCATGTTCCTGCCGCCCGAGGGCTGTCCGCCGGTCGACCGGTCCGCGGGCGCGCCGTCCATGGATTGTCCGCCGGTCGACCGGTCCGGGCTCGTACCGCCGGAGGCTGGTCCGTCGGCCGTGCGTTCCGGGGACTCGCCGCCCGAGGCTTGTCCGCCGGTCGATCGCTTCACGCTGGTGCCGCCGGAGGCTTGTCCGCCGGCCGTTTCTCCCGGGGATGCATCGCCGCCGGATATCCGCCCGCCGGCCATATCCGGTCCCCCTGCCGAATGGGCCGAGGCCGACCACGGCTCGTCGGCGGACGCATTCGCCGCAATTTCGTCGGCAATGCGCGCTGCTTCGCGCAGCTCGATCAACAGGCTTTCGATCGGCAGCTCCTGCCGTCCCTGCTCCGGCGCGGGTCGATCCCGGAAGAGCGCCGCAGACCGCCTCGGCACGCTGGCCTGCGGTTCGGCGCCGGGAAAAGCGTCATCCCGTCCGATCGCCGGCATCGCCGCGGCGCCGCCGTACGCCCGCTCGACGCCGGCCCAGATCGCGAAGCCGAACGACGCCCGGTCTGTCGCGGCAGCCTGCTGCTCTGGCATGGGCCGGTGCATGGCATCGCTCCCGGATTTCGGGGCATCGCTCCGGTCGAACGCCGGGACTTCGCTCCGGATGAGCGCCGCCGCGTCCCCCCGGTCGAACGCCGGGACTTCGCTCCGGATGAATGCCGCCGCATCACTCCGGCCGAACGCCGGTTCCCTCCGGTCCAACGCTTCGGCATCCTCCCGGCCGAACGTCCCTTCACCCCGGTCCGACCCCGCGGCATCGCTCCGGTCGGATGCCGCCCCGTCCCGCGAGGCCATCCGGTCCACCATCGCCGACAGCCTGTCCACCCGCATGACCAACCTCGCATGTTCTTCCCTGAGCGCTTCAATCCAATCGCGCAATTGGCGCAGCGTCAGCCGCCGGCCCGCTTCCGTTTCCCGCATTCCCGCCGGCATCTCCTCCGCCCTCGCCTTCCGCGCATGATCGCCAATCGGATTCGCAGCGGCCCGGTCGGGCTCCGCCAGTCTCGCGTTTCGCATGAACACCGCCTCCTTGCGATGCAGATGGTGCGTTCCGGGCAACGGAACGATCCGCTTCCATCTTAGTACGCCCCGGACGAGGAGGCTGTCGAAGCCCGCCGTCAGGCCGCAAATTGAACCGTTCGTACCGGCATGTCCGCCGCACGTCCGGGACGGCGGACGCGAGTTGCGAATCTTCCCGCCGTCGCGACAGCATTCGAACGGCGCCGGATATCGGAACCAGGCGGGCGCGATCGGCACGCCCGCCTTCGGTCGGATTCGGCCCGTCGCCGGGACGCCGCATTTCGCCAGCCCGCCGTTCCCGCGCCGACGATCACCGCGCGCATGCGGACGCGGATGCTGATTCCCGTCGACTTCTTGAACACCCGCACAGGCAGGACGGGCTGTTGAACCCGGTCTGCGGCGTGGCCGGCCGCTCCCGAGCGGTGCCCTTGTCCGGACGGATATGATACACTGTATTTGATCGGTTCCGGACGGCCGGACTGCCGGCAGGCGGTCCGGCTGCGGTCGTCCCGGCGCACATTTTCGCCCGCGGCGGGGCAGAATAGGCCTGCGCCGGCCCGTGCAGGGACGCGGGCCGGACGGACTTACGCGATCGAAAGGGGCGGAGCGCGATGGAAAGGACGGAGCGAAGGGCGGGGTGGCGGCTTGAACATACGTACGCCCGGCTGCCGGAGCTGTTCTGGCACCGGCAGGACCCGGCGCCGGCCGCCAAACCGGAGCTCGTGATCCTGAACGATCGGCTTGCGGTCGAACTCGGCCTCGACCCCGGAGCGCTCCGCGCGCCCGCGGGCGTTGAAGCGTTGGCGGGCAGCCGGCTGCCGGAGGGCGCCGAGCCGATCGCCCAGGCGTATGCGGGCCACCAGTTCGGCTGGTTTACGATGCTCGGCGACGGCCGGGCGCTGCTGCTCGGCGAGCAGCGGACGCCCTCGGGCGCGCTCGTCGACATTCAGTTGAAGGGATCGGGCCGCACGCCGTTTTCCCGCGGCGGGGACGGCCGGGCGGCGCTCGGGCCGATGCTGCGCGAATACATCATCAGCGAGGCGATGCACGCCCTCGGCGTGCCGACGACCCGGAGCCTCGCGGTCGTGAAGACCGGCCTGCCCGTCATCCGCGAGACCGTGCTGCCGGGAGCGGTGCTGACCCGCACGGCGGCGAGCCATCTGCGCGTCGGCACGTTCGAGTTCGCGGCGTGGCGCGGCGGCAGGGAGGCGCTCCGGGCGCTGGCCGACTATGCGATCCGGCGGCACATGCCGGAAGTGTCCGGCGATGAACGGCCGTATCTGGCTTTCTTAAGGGAGGTCATCGACCGGCAGGCCGCGTTGATCGCGCGCTGGATGCTGATCGGGTTCGTCCACGGCGTCATGAACACGGACAACATGACGATCAGCGGCGAGACGATCGATTACGGCCCGTGCGCTTTTCTGGATGAATACGATCCGGACACCGTCTTCAGCTCGATCGACACGCACGGCCGCTACGCCTACGGGCGCCAGCCCGCGATCGGCGCCTGGAATCTGGCGCGGCTGGCCGAGGCGCTGCTGCCGCTGATCCACGAAGACGAGGAGAAGGCCGCCGGGCTGGCGGAGGAGGCGCTCGCCGAATACCCCGGCCGGTACGAACGCTACTGGCTGAAGGGCATGCGCGCCAAACTCGGGCTGTTCGGCGAAGAGGCGGAAGACGGGGAGCTCGCCCGGGATCTGCTCGAGCTGATGCGCCGGCACCGGGCGGATTACACGCGAACCTTCTTCGATTTGACGCGCGGCAGGCCGGAGGAGACGGCGATGCATGGCACCCGCGAGTTCGGCGAATGGCTGGAGCGTTGGCGGAATCGGCTCGGGCGGCAGCCGCAGACCGAAGCCGAGGCAAGGCGGCTCATGGAGAGCGCGAACCCCGCGGTCATCCCGCGCAACGCCCGCGTCGAGGAGGCGCTGGAAGCCGCGGCGCGCGGCGATCTGTCCGTCATGGAACGGCTGCTCGCCGCGCTTGCCAAGCCTTACGACCCGGAAGCGGCCGATCCGCTGTACGCTGCGGTGCCGCCGAAGCCGGACCGCCCGTACCGGACGTTCTGCGGCACGTAACCGGGCCGCGTCCGTCCGCGGCCGGACGGCCAGGATGGGCGGCGGGCGGTGAGGAAGGCGCTCGCCGGTCGGATGCGGTTCGCGAAGCTGCCGCGGATGGCGGAGACGGCGCACGATCGGACGGATGCGGACCGCGGGTTGTGCGGGGAAGACGTGCGCGGACAGCCGGAGGCGGCCGGCGGAGGACGTGGTGCGCGAAACATGCGGCGGAAGACGCCCCGGCGGGGAACCGGGGCGTGGTTTTTGTCGCATCATGGCGAATTTCGGCAGGAAAACGGGGATTTTTTACCGAAAAATCTAATGAAACCGACACCGGATTGTCGATACATAAGGATGGATGATGCATCGCGGGATGTTCTCGTCCGGGATGCGGGGAAGAGCGGGCACGGCATGATCGGACGACGCAGCGGCCCGGCCGGACGAAGACGAAGAGAAAGGGGACGGTGTGGAATGAATCTTTTGCAGCGGTTGACGACGATGAAGAAACCCGAGTGGCAAGCCCAGTCCGATCCGTCGCAGGCGGCGGGCCAGGGTCAGGAAGCGAACGGCAAGGCGCCGGTACGATCCCAGGCGTTCGACGATCCGCTGGTCGCGAAGCTGATTGATATCGTGCAGCAGGTGATCGACAGCAGATCGAGGAGCGCGACCGCATGATTGTCGCCAAGGAAGACCAAATCCGCGAGCTGCAATATGACAAAAGCTTCCTGGAGAGCAAGCTGGAGTCGCTGACGGCCGAACTGAACCGCGCGAAGGAGAGCGTCCTCGGGATGAAGACGCAGTACGACCAGATGGTGGCCGAGTTCAATGCGCAGCGGCTGCAGCAGGAGAACCGGATCCGCGAACTGCAGGAGCGGCTGTCGGAGCGGGAGCTGACGAACCGGCAGCTCATGCTGGATTTGAATCGCAATCATAAGGAGTTCGAACTCCGGCTGCGCGAATTCGAGAACCGCGAGCGCGAGAAGGAAGTCAAGATCCAGCATCTCGAACAGAAGCTGCGGCAGACGCAGAACGAGAACGAACGGCTCACGCGGGTCATCAGCGATTTTGCGGCGCAGGCGATGGCGGCGCCGAAGGCGGCCGCCGCGGCGGAAGCCGAGTAAGGATGGGCCGATGCGGCGGTGTGGATCTGCCATGCGGCTCCAAGGCCGCTGCGGAACGCCGTCACTTCATCGGGCAGGCGTACAATACCCGCCCGACGGTGCGGGATTTGGACAAGACCTTCGCATCGAGGATGTTTCCGAACTGTCGACGTCCCCGTCGGCAGTTTTTTTATTGAAAAAACGTATCGGCCCCGCAACGCAACTTCAGAGCCGGTTCCGGCGTCTGATTGAACAGATGACAATTCATGCATGGATCGCGAGGTGTTTACATGAAAGGAAACATCATGGCATCGAGGATGAAATGCTTCGCCTGCCTGGCATTGGCGGCGTCGTTGCTGCTCGGGACATCGGCCGCGGCGGCTGTTCCGGAGGGGGAGACCCTGCTGGAAAGGGCCCGGAATGCCTATGACGTTTTCCGGCCCTATACGTATCTGCACATCAGTCAGGGCGAGAAGGAGGAAGCATACAAGTACCAGTCCGAGTATGTTCCGATTCGGGACGTGTTCGGCGGAAGGGTCGAACGGATCCGATGGAACGGCAAGACGAAGACGGCCGAGATCGTCAACGGCGGAAAAACGCTGGTGTTCAACTTCTCCGACGAGGAGCCGGAGAGCACCGACACGAAGATCGTGCTGCCGAAGGAATGGATTCGCCTGTCCGACGGCAGGACGGAGATCCATGCCGCGCTGCTGTCTTATCTGTTCGACCGGGAAATGTCCATGCAACCTGATGTGGATGAAGAGCGGGAAGCATGGCGGGAGCGCCTGGGTTTCCTGGGCATCAAATCGACTTCCGCTCTGCCCGGGGTGCGCGATGATTATTTGTACGTGTACCTGAGCTTCGAGGACAAAACATCCTGAGCCCGAAACGAACCGCCCGCGGCGACGGTTCGCGCGGGCGGTTCGGGCCGGAAGCCTCCGCCATCCGCGGAGGCGTGTCGCCGCAAATGCGAAGACCTCCGCATCCCGCGGAGGTCTTTTCCATTACGGCTCGTTCCGTTTGCCGAGCCGGATGACGTGCCACGAGTGCTTCGGCAGCTCCGCCTCGAGCAGGCCGTCCGCCGCCTGCGAACGGCCGCCGGCATGCGGCTTCACCCGTTCCCCATCCGGTCCGTTCACGGCCTTCAGGTCGTCGTGCTCCAGCACGATGTGCTCCAGCACGCGGTATCCTTCGAAGCCGCGAAGCGCGCATCGCAGCGTCACCGGATCGGTCAGGCTCCGGTTCAGCGCGAACAACGTGAGCTGTTCCCGCTCCTCGTCGTGCACGCCGATGCCCTCGAGCACCGGCACGTCCGTGTACTCCGACGTATCGTACTTCGGCGAGTCGATGACCGGCTGCAGCGCGACGCCCCGGCCGTAGCGCGAAGCGTACAGGAACGGCCAGTAGATCGTCTGCCGCCAGGCCCTGCCGCCGTTCTCGGTCATGATCGGCGCGATGACGTTGACGAGCTGCGCGAGGCATGCCATCCGCACGCGGTCGCTGTGCCTGAGCAGCGTGATCAGGATGCCGCCGACGACGAGCGCGTCCTCGAACGTGTAAATGTCCTCGAGCAGCGGCGGCGCGATGCTCCACGGCTCGATTTGCTTGTCCTGCTCGTTCGAGTGGAACCAGACGTTCCATTCGTCGAAGCTGAGGTTCAGCGTCTTCTTGCTCCGCTTTTTCGCCTTGACGTAGTCGCAGGTCGCCTTCACCGTCCGGATGAAATGGTCCATCTCGAGCGTCGAGGCGAGGAACGACGCGGTGTCGCCGCTCCGGTTGCCGAAGTACTGGTGCAGCGACACGTAATCGACATAATCGTAGGTGAATTCGAGCGAGACGGCTTCGTATTCGGGGAACGTCGGCATGTTCGGATGGGAGCTGCCGCACGAGACGAGCTCGATCGTCGGGTCGACCCATTTCATCGCCTTCGCCGTCTCCTGCGCCAGCCGGCCGTATTCCGCGGCCGTCTTGTGGCCGATCTGCCACGGCCCGTCCATTTCGTTGCCGAGGCACCACACCTTGATGTTGTGCGGCTGCTCGTACCCGTGCTTGCGCCGGAGATCGCTCCAGTACGAGCCGCCCGGATGGTTGCAATACTCGACCAGATTGCGCGCCTCGTCGATGCCGCGCGTGCCGAGGTTGACCGCCATCATCGGCTCGGCGCCCGCCGCCCGGACCCATTCGATGAATTCGTTCGTGCCGAATTCGTTCGTCTCGACCGTGCGCCAGGCGAGATCGAGCCGGCGCGGCCGTTGCTCTTTCGGGCCGACGCCGTCTTCCCAGTTGTAACCGGAGACGAAATTGCCGCCCGGATAGCGGACGATCGGAACGCCAAGCTCGCGGACCAACCTCAGCACATCCTGCCGGAAACCGCGCGCGTCGGCCTCGGGATGGCCGGGCTCGTAAATGCCGCCGTAGACGGCGCGTCCAAGATGTTCGATGAACGAGCCGTAGATGCGCTTGTCGATTTCGGCGATGCGGTATTCCCGGTCCAGCGTCATGCGTGCTTCCAATGTCATGATGGGTCTCTCCTTTACGGTCGTGGTGACTTGTACGGTCTTGATGACGGGATGGCCTGACGGGGGAAGCGGGCGGTCCGGTTCCGGCCGCCCGCTTCGGCTTCAGCCCTTGATGCCGCCGGCTGTCATCCCTTCGATGAAATACCGCTGGAAGAACAGGAACACGATCAGGATCGGCACGATGGCCAGCACGGCGCCGGAGATGAGCATGTCGTAGTTGTTGCCGTAAGGCGTGAGCAAGGTCGCCAGCCCGATCGGAATGGTGAGCTGCTCATTGGTCCTCAGCACGATGAGCGGCCAGAGGAAGTTGTTCCACGAGAACAGCGACTGCAGGATGAGCATCGACGAAAAGGCCGGCGCCATCAGCGGCACCATGATCCGGAAGAAGATGCCGAATTCCGTGCAGCCGTCCACCCTCGCCGCGTCGAGATAATCCTTCGGCAGTCCGCTGGCATACTGACGGAAGAAGAAGATCGGAAGCGGCGCCACCATGAAGGGCAGGATGACGCCCCACATGTTGTTGATCAGCTTCAGCGAGATCGACAGCTTGTAAAGCGGCAGGATGATGATCTCGAGCGGTATCATCATCGTGACCAGCACGAGCGCAAAGAGCGCGTTCCGGAACCGGAACCGGTAGACGGCGAGCGCGTAGCCGACCATCGACGAGAAGAACAGGCACAGCACGGTGAAGACGGCGGTGATGAGCAGGCTGTTCCCGTACCAGGTCAGGTACAGCGACTGGTCGGAGAAGAGATACGCGTAGTTCTTCAGCGACAGGAGTTCCCAATCAAGCCGGAGATTCAGTCCGTACCGCATGATCTCCTGCGCCGGCTTGAACGACGCGACGATCAGCGTGACGATCGGGGAGACCGCGAACAGGCCGAGCAAAACGAACAGAATGAACAGTGCCGCGGAAGCGAGGCGGCGCCGGAGTGCGTTGCCCGCGCTCATGTCAATCCTCCCTCCGGAACATGCCCGTCAGCTTGAGCTGGATCATCGTCGCCGTGAATGTGATGATGAGCAGGACGATGCCAACCGCCGAGCCGAGGCCGAGATTGTTCTGCTCGATCCCGTTGCGGTACAGGTAGCCGACGATCGTCAGCCCGATGTCGTTCGGCGACCGGTTGCCGGCCCACAGCATGTAGCTTTCGGTGAACATCGCGTAACCGCCGTAGATGCTGATCGTCAGCACGTAGATCGTGATCGGCTTGAGCAGCGGCAGCGTGATCCGGATGAACCGGTCCCAGGCGCTCGCGCCGTCGATTTCCGCCGATTCGTACAGTTCCCGCGGAATATTCTGCAGACCGGCAAGGAAGTAGAGGATATTAATCCCCGTCCAACGCCATGTGGCCAGCAACACGAGCGTGAACATCGCCAGCCCTTCATGCCGCAGCCATTTCTGCGGCTCGAACCCGAAGGCGGTGATGATCGTGTTCATCAGCGAGCCTTCCAGTTCGCCGAACGCCAGCCGGAACACGGTGCCCGCCACGACGACCGAGACCAGCGCGGGGACGAACAGCGTCGAGCGGAAGAAGTTGCGCCACGCCATCAGCTTCGAATTGAGAAATACCGCAAGCACGAGCGGCAGCGGGATGAGGATGATCAGGGTCCAGATCGTATATTCCGTGCTGTTCAGCAACGCCTTGCGGAACGTCGGATTCCACAGGTCGCGGTAGTTCTCGAGGCCGATGTAGCGGACCTGTCCGGGGAGCACTTCCTGAAAGCTCATGTTCACGGCGGACAGGACGGGCCAGGCGAAAAAGACGGCAAACGACAGGATGAACGGCAGCACGAACAGCCAGGGCGCGACCGACTGCGAATAGGCCAGCCTCCGCAGCCGGGCAAGCCCGACGGCCGCCTGCCGCGGCGTTGACGGCACCGGTTGCGCCATCGCGTCATGCCTCCTTCCGGTACAACGTACCGGTCCCGCCGACCGGGCGGGACCGGCGCGTCCTCAGGGTCGTTCGTTACTGCAGCTGGGCTTGCGTTTCTTCCAGCACCTTGACCGGATCTTCGCCGTCCTGGAGAATCCGCACGAGCACCGAAGTACGGAACATGTCGGAAATGGCCGGCGTCTGTTCGTTGACGACGACGCCTTCGATCTCGTCCTTCACTTCCAGCAGCACGTCGAAGATGTAATCCCCGAAGTAGTCGGTGAATTTGTTCGGTTCGCGCAACTCCGGCGCATCCCAGACATCCGAGCGCAGCGGGTCGAAGCCGAGGAATCTCCAGATTTCGATGTTGCCTTCGCGCGACAGCTTGGCGAAGGCGAGGAAATCCTTCGCCAGTTCCATATTCTTCGAAGCGGTCGTAATGACCGTGCCCGTGCCGCCCATGCCGGCCGAGCGCGGTTCACCCGCATTCCAGGCGGGCATCGGCTTGATGACGATCTTGCCCTTCAGGTCGGGCATGTAGTCGGTGAACCGGCCCATGTACCACATCGGCATCCAGACCGACGCGGCGCCGCCGTCATTCATGAAGCCGTAGTATTCCTCGGCATGGTGAGTGCCGCCGGGTGCCGTCACCGCGATGCCCTGATCGATCAGCCGCTTCTGGAACTCCAGCGCTCTGACCACGACCTCGCCCGTCAGATTCGGCCGGCCGTCCGCCGTTTGCAGATCGTCGCCGCCGGGCGCCTGCGCGATCTGGGGCCAGACGGACCACATGTCGCCGGTCTCGATCGTCACCATCGGCTTGCCCGTCGCTTCGAGCACCTTCTTGCCGGCCGCTTCGAAATCAGCCCAGGTCTTGATGTCGTCGGGATTGACGCCGGCTTGATCCAAAATTTCCTTGTTGTAATAGATGACGGATGCCCCGACGTGGAAGTCGATGCCGTAGTAGTTTCCGTCCTTTGCGTAAATGTCGAGCCGGGACCGAACGAGGTTGTCCAATTCGGGTTCGACGATGTCGTTGAGCGGCACGAGCTGCGGCGTTCCCTTCAGGAAGTTCGGGAACTTGTTCAGCTCCACGTCCGCCAGGTCCGGCGCGCCCGTCCCGCTCTGCAGCGCGACGAGCAGCTTGTTGTGCATGTCGTCGTACGGGTAGACGATGCCCTTGAGATTGATCTTGCGGTCGGGATTCTTTTCGTTCCACAGCTGGGCCATGTGCTGGTAGAACTGGTCGTGCAGTTCGTTGAACGTCCAGAACTCGAGCGTCGTGCCTTCGCCGCCGTCCGAAGATCCGCCGGAGTTGCCGCCGCGGGAGCATGCGGCTGCGGCGAGCGACAGAACCAGCAGGAACGCCAGGATCAGGAATGAATGCCGTCTCACTTCTCTTCCCCCTTCAGAAGAATCGGATTGGAAATTGCCAAACCCCGCCGAAGCGGGATTCAGACCGGAACCTATTTGGTTTATAAAAAAATAAAATAATTTATGTTATATGGTATTGGCAGCGTTTTATTTTGTCAATAGCTAAATGAATCCGTTTTCTTAGGAATTTCAAATCATTTAAATATAAAATAAAAGTCGAGTTGTGAAGATTTTTGTAAAACAAAGGCGGATTTGGGCGGCGATGCGGGCGAAGGTTGTCGCATCGGGGGAGCGTTTCGGGAAAAGGGGGATGACGGAATTTTTTCGGATCTTTGCGAAACCCTTCTCAAGACAGGGGGTTTATTTTATAATATAATGAAATAATTTGCAGATGAGAGGATGCTATCCGTTGATTCACATCAAAGAATTGCGGTCCGGGCTGAACCTGTTCAAGGCCCTCGGCTCCGAAATCCGGATCGAAATTCTGGAACTGTTGAACCGGTACGGGAGCCTCAATCTGAACGAGATCGCCGAGAAGCTGGGGCTGTCAAACGGCGCGGTGACGATGCACATCAAGAAGCTGGAAGAGAGCGGACTGATCGCGATCACGACCGCGGTCGGCCGGCACGGCATCCAGAAGATCTGCTACCTGAACGAGGATCAGCTGACGGTCGAGCTCAAAGGCAAGGGGTCGGATAATGTCTACGAGGTCGAGATCAAGGTCGGCCATTATTGCGACTACCATGCGGAGCCGACCTGCGGCCTCGCGACGAAGGACAGCGTCATCGGCGAGTTTGACAATCCGAGCTACTTCGCCGATCCGAAGCGGATCGACGCGGAGATCATCTGGCTGACGCGCGGATTTTTCGAATACCGGATCCCGAACTATCTCAAGCCGAACCACCGGCTCGCCGAGCTGCAGTTCATCATGGAGCTGAGCTCGGAGGCGCCCTGCTACAACAACGACTATCCGTCGGACATCGTGTTCCACGTCAACCAGATGGAAGTGGGAGTCTGGACGTCGCCCGGCGATTTCGGCGGGGAGAAGGGGGCGAACAACCCGGACTGGTGGCCGCCCCACCTGAACCAGTACGGCCTCCTGAAGCTGCTCCGGATCAACGAGAACGGCACGTTCATCGACGGCTGCCGCATCTCGGATGTCAAGATCACCGACATTCCGTTTGACGGGCAGCCGGACTTCAAGTTCCGGATCGGCGTGTCCGAGAACGGCCGGGTCGGCGGGCTCACGATCTACGGATCGCATTTCGGCAATTACAAGCAGGACATCGTCGCGCGCGTGCTGTACGATGTCGTCGACTAGGAATCCTTGACGGTCCGTATCTGCGGAGACGGGGAGGCGGCCGATGCATGACGATCGGAGCGCGCATGCTCAAGACCGGGCTGGCGGTGGTGCTGGCCATATACATCAGCGGGCTGTTCGGGTTCAGCACGCCCATCATCGCGGCGGTCGCGGCCATCTTCACGATCCAGCCGTCGATTTACCGCTCCTGGCAGCAGGTGCAAGACCATGTCCAGTCGAACATTGTCGGCGCCGCGTTCGCGCTGGGGACCGCGTACGCGCTCGGCGTCACGCCGATTTCGGTCGGCCTCGTCTGCGTCGCGGTCATCGTGCTCAACATCCGGCTCAGGACGACGAGCGCAATCGGCCTGACGCTCGTGACGGTCGTGGCGGTCATGGATGCGCAAGCGGACGGTTTGCAGTATGCGCTGGAGCGTTTCCTCATGGTGCTGACGGGGATCGTGTCGGCTTTCCTGGTGAACGTGCTCGTCCTGCCGCCGCGGCCGAAGCGGCAGTTCCGCGAGCAGGTGCACGAGGCCTGCAACATTCTGACGCTGCTGCTTCGGACGGCCGTATCGAACGAGATCCGGGAGAAGGTGTTCCGGGAAGAGCATGAGCGGCTGGAGCAGATATTCCGCAGGCTGGACGAGCAGTACGCGCTGTTCCGGGAGGAGCGCGTCATCCGGCCTTCGGCCCGGCGCAGGCATGCCCGGCAGCTTCTCCTGTCGCGCCGGATGATCCGGACGCTGCGCGCCGGCGCCGCGTTGCTGGAGGCGATCGAGGAACATTTCCATTCGTCGCCGGGCGCGGCCGAATGGGCGGAGCGGTTCGACCGGCGCATTGAAGCGCTGACGAAATGCCACGAACAGCTGCTGCTCAAATGGGAAGGAAAGATCAAGCCCGGCGCGGTGATCCGGCCGGAGCCGGTCGATGATCTCGCGCGGGATCTGACCGCCTGGCTGGGGGAACAGCCGGCGGAACGGAGGCGGCTCCTGTTCGTCGCATCCGCGATGTTCGAGTACGCCTGGAATCTGGACCGGCTCGCCCGGCTGCTGGACCGGATCATGCGCAGGGAATCCGGCCGCGGGGCGCCGGGTTCGGAGGATGGCGGAGCGGAGGAGACGGACGGGAAGGCGGCGGAGCCGGCGGCCGCGGTTGCCGGAGACGCGCGGTACCGGCCGAACGGCCGTCATGCGGGAGAACGAAGCGATTAGCGGACGGATCGGCGGCCCGTTCGCGGGGCCGGCGGGTCAGTCCGCCCGGCGTTTCGCCCGCGCCAGATAGCGGGCTTCGAGTTTCCTGCCGCCGTACCACATGGCGGCGATTGCGACGACGGCCATGACGATGCGCCAGGGCTGATGAGCCAGCCGGGTGATGTCGAACGAGAGGAACGAGACCGAGAAGATCATGATCGCCTTGCCCATCAGGATCGCCAGCGCGAATGTTCCGAACCTTACGCTGCTCAGTCCGGATGCGAGGTTGATCAGGAAGGAGGGCGCGAACGGGATGCAGGCGAACAGGAAGATCGGCGTGAAGCCGTTCCGCTCGATCCAGCGGAAGAAGCGACGGGCCGAGGGGTAGCGGCGCTGCAGCCAGATGCCCGGCCGCCGGCCGATCAGCCGCGCGACCCAGAAGACGCAGATCGAGCCGGACACGACGCCGATCCAGGAATAGAGGATGCCGAGCCACAGGCCATAGACGTTCGCATTGACCGCGATGAAGACGACGAGCGGCAGGAACGCCAGGAAGGCTTCCAGAAACGGCAGCAGAATGCCGGGCAGCGGACCGAATTCGGCGTAGCCCTCGATCGTCTGCTTGAGCTGTGCCTCGTCCATCTGCCGCAGCTCGTTGAACCAGTCTGCAATCGATTCGAACATGTCGGATCAGCCGCTTTCCTGGGTGTCTTGCGGTCATCGGTCCGCCGGCGCGCGGCCGGCGGGTTCGGCGGGGCGGAGCGGAACGAGCAGGTAGAACAGGCCGATCAGGCCGAACAGCATGCCGCTGATGCGGACGACGTCGGCTTCGTCGCCGATCGTCGCGATGATGCCGCCCGCCACGGGGCCGATCATGATGCCGATCCCTTCCAGCGTCGAGAACATGCCCCACCCGAGCCCTTCCTGCGACTTCGGCAGAAAGGACGCGAGCAGCGCGTTCCAGGCGGGCAGCACGGCGGAATAGGCGACGCCGAGCGCGCCCGCGATCACCAGGCATTGCCAGAACGGCGGCGCCGTCGCGAGCAGGATCAGCAGCGCGGAGAACGTGCCGAATCCGGCGGCGAGGAAGGCCTGCTTGCGGCCGAGGCGGTCGGACAGCCGTCCCATCGGCACGAGGCCCAGCACGGTCAGCCCGCCGGCCGCGATGAGGATCAGGGAATAGGTGCCACTGTCCACCGACAGTTCCTTCTCCGCGAATGCCGGCAGCACCGGCAGCAGCATGCCGGCTCCCGCCGTTTGCAGCACCATGCCGGGCAGAAGCGCCCGCATGGCGGTCAGCTTTCCGCCCAGCAGCGCCAGCGGGCGGCCGGCCGGAATCGCCGCGGCCTCGCGCCCGCGCCGGTTGGAGATGAGCAGCGACAGCGCCCAGGACAGGGCCGTCGCCGCGACGATCAGACGGCCGGCCGCGGCGGGCGAGCGGCCGAGCAGCAGGTTGCTCGCGATCAGCCCCGCCCCGAAGCCGATGAACCAGATCGTGTACAGGAATCCCATCCGGGTCGCGCGCCGGTGTTCGCTGACCCTCGTCAGGCAGACGATCCAGATCGGCGAGACGCCGATCCCGAACAGGGCGGCGGAGGCGATGAACAGCCACGGAACCTCCGCGTATTGCATCAACGCGACGCCGGTCAGCGAGGCCAGGAGTCCGGCGCTCACGATCGCGCGCGCCGAAAACCGGTCCAGCAGCCAGCCGATGGCCGTTTTGAGCGCCGTATCCGTCATGAAATGGGCCGTGATGGCCGCGCCGACCACGTCGAGCGACAGGCCGAGCATTTTCTCTCCATAGATCGGAATGAAGCTGGCCGCGACGGCTCCCCGCACGAACATGACCAGAAGCAGGATGAAGCCGAGCAGCGCCGTCTCATCCCGATTCGACCGGATGAACAGAGCTTTCACCTCGCCCTTCTCCGGTCCGGCCGGCGAAACGCTTCGTTCGGCCGTCGTTACGGAAGTTTGCGTCTTTTCGTACCATTATAGTCGAGATCGGGGCGAAAATCATCCGCCGCGGGCCGGGCCGGGCGGTTCGTCATATCAGCAGGCTGAACAGATGCGGATCCTTGTTCAGCTCGATGAACTGGACGCCCTTCTCGCGCATCCGGCGGATGAGCGGCTCGTAGTCTTCCGGCTGCTTCAGCTCGATGCCGACGAGCGCGGGGCCGCTCTCCTTGTTGTTCTTTTTCGTGTATTCGAAGCGGGTGATGTCGTCCGTCGGGCCGAGCACGTCGTCGAGGAATTCCCGGAGCGCGCCCGCCCGCTGCGGAAAGTTGATGACGAAATAATGCTTCAGCCCTTCGTAGATCAGCGACCGCTCCTTGATTTCCTGCATCCGGTCGACGTCGTTGTTGCCGCCGCTGATGACGCAGACGACCGATTTGCCGGCGATGCGATCCCGGCAGGCATGCAGCGCCGCCACCGTCAGGGCGCCCGCCGGCTCGACGACGATCGCGCTCTCGTTGTACAGCTCGAGAATCGTCGTGCATGCCTTGCCTTCGGGAATGACGACGACGTCGTCCAGCAGTTCGCGGCAGATCGAGAACGCCAGCTCGCCGACCCGCTTCACGGCGGCGCCGTCGACGAAGGTGTCGATCCGCTCGAGCGTGCGGATTTCGCCGGCGTCGAGCGAGACCCGCATGGCGGGCGCGCCTTCCGGCTCGACCCCGATCACCTTCGTCTCCGGCGACACGCTCTTGATGTAGGAAGCGACGCCGGCTGCCAGCCCGCCTCCGCCGATCGTCACGAACACGATGTCCGGCGGCGTCTCCGCGTCTTCGAGCAGCTCGAGGCCGATTGTGCCGTTGCCGGCGATGATGCGCGGATCGTCGAACGGATGGATGAACGTCATGCCTTCCTTCCTGCTCGCGTTCAGCGCTTCCGCATAGGCGTCGTCAAACGTGTCGCCGACGAGTACGATCTCGACGGCGTCGCCGCCGAAAAATGCGACCTGCTTCACCTTCTGTCGCGGCGTCGTGCCCGGCATGAAGATGCGGCCCTTCACGCCGAGCGTGCGACAGGAGAACGCGACACCTTGCGCGTGGTTGCCGGCGCTTGCGGCAACGACGCCGCGCCGCAGCGACTCCTCGTCGAGCATCCGCATCATGTGGTAGGCTCCCCGAATCTTGAACGACCGCACCACCTGCAAATCTTCCCGCTTCAGGCTGACGCGGGCGCCGAATCGCTCGGACAGCACGCGGCTGTACTGGAGCGGCGTACGCACGACAACCTCCTTGAGCAGTTGGTGAGCCTTGACGATGTCGGCCAGCCCCGTTCCGTTTCCGGTCTGCGTCAGTTTGTCCATGACGATTGCCTCCGCTCTCGCAAGTACCTGCAATAATATTACAGTTATACGCGCGCCCGGTGCGAATGTCAACCGGCCGTCCGTTCGCGGACGGCGGAATGCGGTACATGCGGTACGGGGGGATGCGGCGGACCGGAGCGCGCCGGAATCGTTGGAACGTGAAAGCGGCTTCGGCGTATATATAGCGTAGGATATCGGAGGAACGTTCGGGTTCGCCGACAAACAATTGTCATTTGAAGCGCTTTCTTGCGTCCGGTATACTGGAATGAGTCCGGATGTTCCGAAACGAAGTCACCGAAAGGCGGGAGTTGCCATGTCCGACATGTGGCTTACGTACACCGGACTGGCGTTCGGCGTCGCGGTCGCCGTCGCCGGCGTGATTGCCTATCTGCGCTTGACCCGCGCGGTGAAACGTTCCGACGCCGGCCGGGACGGCGGAAATCCTTCCGGCCCGAATCCGCCGGATCGGCGGACAAATGGTTGAATTTTCGCAAAATTCTTTGCATCCCGGCGTCCGCCTGTTATAATGGGTGCAAGGGCGGCATACCCCCTCCCGGCGAACATGCAAGCCGCATCTCCCGCAGACGGGGGAAGCGGATGTCCGCCGACAACGGGTGATGATATGCCGGCATCGTTCCGCGCGTGCAAGCGTATGGTGTAAACGGAACAGCCATTCAAGGAATTCGGGAGGGATGCGGCTTGGCGAAACGCGGCCACGACGAAGTCAGGGAAAGTCTCAGGGAGATGGCGCGCATCTATCAGCCGAAGGACGCCCGGAAGTTCGTCCGGGAATACATCCGGAAGTATCGGATCACCGGCGGTTATGAAGATGAGCTCACGTTGCTCGTGGAGCGCGAGCTGGGCAGGATCAACCCGGTCAACTGAATCGCTGCGAAAGCGGGGGACGCCGTCGACGCGTCCCCTTTTGGACTGAGGCCGAAAGGCTGCATTTTTTTCTACCATAATATATATTAATTTCAATTGCCTGTCCCGGTGTCGTCCGCGCGAAGCGGCCGGCGCCGGGACGTTTTTTATTTTCCGGAGCGGGCCTTGAGCTGCGCGAGCGGGGGCGGCAGCACATCGCCGCCGGCGAACTGGTGCTTCACCAGCGTGTTGAACGCGTCGATCCACGGTGTGAGCGGACGGCCGCCCCAGGCTTCCTTCGCGTATTCGATCAGCTCGTTCACGAATTCCCGGTTGGCGGATATGTGCACCTCTTCGACCGCGGGCGCGAGGGCGCGGACGCGGGATGCGATCGTCTGCTTCAGTTCTTCGCTGAGATTGCCGATGTCGTTTACGGTGAAATAGGAATTGTACGGCGTTGCGGCCTGACGGCCGTCCCAGTACGGGCTGCCCGTGTCGTAATTGTACACGCCGTCGCCGGAGCCGCCCATGTTCTGGTCGGTGCGCCGGTCGCCGCCGTCCTTCACGGTTCCGACGGCGGTCCAGTCCAGCATGATGCCGACGTACGCATTCCGGTCCGTCAGCATGACGACGGCGCCCGCGACGCCGTTGATCCGCGAGACCTCCCGGGACAGCGCGCTGCTGTATTCCACCCATCGGTTGTCATGCTGCCGCGGATCTCCGGTCGTCGAGCCGTACAGGCGCGGTCCGGACATCTTCGGGTCGTCCGCCTTGCGGGAACCGTAGTCGTACGTGCTGTCTTCAAATTTGTTCTTGTACGCCGTGCACCCGGCCGTCAGGACGGCGAGCATGGCGGCCAGAATGGCGAGCGCGAGTGTGCGGGACACCGTCAAGCACCTCCGAATCCGGTTCTCGTCCACGCCAGTAGGTTTCACGCCCGCGCCGCCGGACTATGCGCGGAACCGGCATACATAATTCGCCATGAAACCAGCGATAATGGAACTGTTGACGGGTCTTGCGCGCCCGGATCGGAAGCGGGGCGGTCCGGGAAGGCCGGACGGTCCCGGAGACTCCATGCGGCGGAGTTTTGACGGCTTTGGGAACAATTTGTGAACTCGCCCGGATTCGTTGACAATCGATGGATCAAGCTCTTATATTTATTAAAGTGGTTGACTGTGCGAAATATCACAGAATCGGTGTGCAAAATGTCACAGAATAACTGTGCGAAATGTCACAGCACGATGGGAGAACACGCAGTTTGCCGCCTGCCGCGCCACGAATGGCAACTGTGAATACGGAAGAAGCGGGGTTGATGGGTGTGTTGAAGAACCGGTGGCTTCAATGGCTGCGACTGACGTCTCTGCTCGCGGGAGCCGCAATGCTTCTCTCGGCTTGCGGGCGCGCGGATCTGTCGCCGCTGAATCCGCAGGGCGAAGTGGCCAAAGAGCAGCTCAACATCATGAAGATCTCGATCTCGATCATGACCCTGGTCGTCGTCGTGGTGTTCACGCTCGCGATCTACGTGGTCATCCGCTACCGCCGCCGTCCGGGGAACGACGGCATCCCCGTGCAGGTCGAAGGCAATCACAAGCTGGAAATCATTTGGACGGTCATTCCGCTGATTCTGCTTGTCATTCTTGGCGTTCCGACCGTGCAGACGGTGTTTGGGCAGGCGAAGGATTACAGCAAGGATGAGGACGCAATCCTCGTCAACGTGACCGCGCATCAATACTGGTGGAAGTTCGAATATCCGCAGGAAGGCATCGTGACCGCGCAGGAGCTCGTCGTGCCGAAAAACAGCACGATCGTCATCGAGGCGAAGACGGCCGACGTGCTGCACTCGTTCTGGGTACCGGCGCTGGCGGGCAAGATCGACACGAACCCGGCCGGCAACATCAACCGGATGTATATCAAGACGCCGGACAAGACGGGCATCTTCCTCGGCAAGTGCGCCGAGCTGTGCGGGCCTGCGCATGCGCTGATGGACTTCAAGGTGAAGGTCGTGGACGAGGAGTCGTACGCGAACTGGATCAGCGCCATGAAGGCGCCGGCGAAGCTGCCGGAGGATCCGGCGATCGCGGAAGTGTTCGAGAAGAAGTGCCTCTCCTGCCATGCGGTGGGCGACAAGGGCGTTCCGGTTTATCCGGACCTGACGGGCATCGGCGACCGCGAGACGGTCGCGGGCATTCTCGTCAACACGGACAATCCGAAATACAAGCACGAAGGCACCGTCTACGACAATCTGTACAGATGGATCAAGAATCCGCAAGAAGTCAAGCCCGGCAACCTGATGCCGACGGTGGAACTGACGGAAGAGGAGCTTCAGGGCATCGCCCGCTACCTGGCGGATTACAAGCTCCATTACGAATCCGAGGAACTCAGGAACAACGATGCGACGTCCGACAAGGAAGAGAGATAATCAACCAGTGGGGTTTCAAAGGAGGTTCTACCCTTGGCTCACGGTTCGCACGCGGTGAAGCGATATAAGGGCATCCTGGACTGGCTCACGACCGTCGACCACAAGAAGATCGGCATCCTGTATCTTCTTGCGGGCGGTTTCTTCTTCCTGATCGGCGGCCTGGAAGCGATCCTGATCCGGATCCAGCTCTGGAAGCCGATGAATGACTTCGTCAGTCCGGACACGTTCAACGAACTGATCACGATGCACGGCACGACGATGATTTTCCTGGGCGTCATGCCGGTCATCTTCGGGCTCATGAACTGCATCGTGCCGCTGCAGATCGGGGCGCGGGACGTGGCGTTCCCGTTCGTGAACGCACTCGGCTTCTGGACGTTCTTCTTCGGCGGCCTGCTGCTGAACATCAGCTGGCTGACCGGCCACGTGCCCGACGCCGGCTGGACGTCCTACGTGCCGCTCGCGAGCACGACGTTCAGCAACGGGCCCGGCGTTGACTACTACGTGCTCGGTCTGCAGATCTCCGGTATCGGCTCGCTGCTCGGGGGCATCAACTTCCTCGTGACGATCATCAACATGCGTGCACCGGGCATGAGCTTCATGCGGATGCCGATGTTCACCTGGGCGACGTTCGTCACGTCGCTCCTGATCCTGCTCGCGTTCCCGGCGCTGACGGTCGGTCTCGTCGCGCTGATGTTCGACCGGCTCTTCGGGGGCAATTTCTTCGATCCGAGCGCGGGCGGCAACATCATGCTCTGGGAGCATATCTTCTGGATTTTCGGACACCCTGAGGTCTACATCCTGATCCTGCCGGCGTTCGGCATCATCTCGGAAGTCGTCACGACGTTCTCGCGCAAGCGCCTGTTCGGGTACAGCTCGATGGTGTTTGCGACGGTGCTGATCGGCTTCCTCGGCTTCATGGTCTGGGCGCACCACATGTTCACGTCCGGCCTCGGTCCGGTCGCGAACGCGCTGTTCTCGATCGCGACGATGCTGATCGCCGTGCCGACGGGCATCAAGGTGTTCAACTGGCTGTTCACGATGTGGGGCGGCTCGATCAAATTCACGTCCCCGATGTTGTTCGCGATCGGATTCATTCCGACGTTCGTCATGGGCGGCGTGACCGGCGTCATGCTGGCGGCTGCGCCGGCCGACTACCAGTACCATGACTCGTACTTCGTCGTCGGACACTTCCACTACACGATCGTGGGCGGTCTGGTGTCCGGCCTGTTCGCGGGCGTGCACTACTGGTGGCCGAAGATTTTCGGGCGCAAGCTGAACGAGACGCTCGGCAAGCTGACGTTCTGGTTCTTCATCATCGGGTTCCATTTGACGTTCTTCGTGCAGCACTTCCTCGGACTTACGGGGATGCAGCGCCGGATCTACACGTACCTGGACGGCATGGGCTTCAACGAGATGAACCTGATCAGCACGATCGGCGCGATCACGATGGGCGTCGGCGTCATCTTCTTCCTGATCAACGTCATCGTGACGTCGGCGAAGCCGCGGACCGCGACGAACGATCCGTGGGAAGACGGCCGCACGCTCGAATGGGCGATCTCCTCGCCGGCGCCGGAGTACAACTTCGCGCAATTGCCGCTCATCCGCGGTTATGACTGCTACTGGAAGGAGAAGATGGAGGGCAATCGGGAGATGCAGCCGGCCGAGCCGCTCGGACCGATCCACATGCCGTCTCCGTCGATCCTGCCGTTCATCATGTCGGTCGGCCTGTTCATCGCCGGCTTCGGCTTCATCTATCATCAACACATCGTAGCCGCCGCCGGACTGGCCGTGACGCTGATTTGCATGATGCTGCGCTCGGTCATTGAAGACCACGGTTACCATATCGAACCGGAAGAAATCCAGGCCAAGGGGGTTAAAGCATGAGCGGACATTCGCACGCAGAAGGCGTCCTGCCTCACGAGCCGGAGAAGGCGACGCTCGAAGGCCGCAACAAGGTGCTCGGCTTTTGGCTCTTCCTTGGCGGCGAGACGGTTCTGTTCGGTACGCTGTTCTCGGTCTTCATCGCCCTGCGCGATCAGGTGAACGGAGGTCCGACCGCGAACGAGCTGTTCTCGCTCCCCGTGGTCGCGGCCGCGACGCTGATCCTGCTCACCTCGAGCCTGACGAGCGTCTTCGCGATCCAGGCGATGCACCGGAACCAGACGAAGGCGACGGTGAACTGGCTGGTCGTCACGGTTCTGCTCGGCCTCGCCTTCCTCGGGCTCGAGATCTACGAGTTCGTCGAATATGCGCACCACGGCCATACGTTCGCGGCGAGCGCCTTCAGCACGTCGTTCTACTCGCTGGTCGGCTTCCACGGCGGCCACGTGGCGTTCGGCATCCTCTGGATCTCGCTCCTGATCTGGCAGGTGCTGAGACGCGGCATTACGCTCCACACCGCGCCGAAGGTGTACGTCGCCGGACTCTACTGGCACTTCATCGACGTCGTGTGGGTGTTCATCTTTTCCGTCGTCTATCTGATGGGCAAGGTGGGATAATCGATGACAGCCGAACATGCCGCTGCCGCGGAGCAGCCGAAGAAGCGCGTCAAACACGAAGGCCCGAAAAAGCACATCATCGCCTACATCTTTTCG
Organism: Thermobacillus sp. ZCTH02-B1; assembly: GCF_002159085.1. Classification (GTDB taxonomy): domain Bacteria; phylum Bacillota; class Bacilli; order Paenibacillales; family Paenibacillaceae; genus Thermobacillus. The sequence continues at coordinate 121,284 of NZ_LZRU01000030.1, read as the reverse complement.
CTGGTCCTGACGATTCTCGCGTTCGCGGTCGTCGTCACGGGTGAAGTTCGGGCGAGCTTCGTCTACGCCATGCTGGTTCTGATGGCTTGCGTCCAGGTGTTCATCCAGATGGCGTTCTGGATGCACATGAAGGATCGCGGGCACACGTTCCCGATCATCGGGATTCTGAGCGGAGTTGTCATCGTATTCACGATGATCATCATGGCCGTCTATTGGACATGGTGGTAATGAGGTAGGGGAAGAGGCGCGTCTTGACGGAATCGCCTCTTCTTTTCATTTATCAGCGAAGCGGAGGTGCGGATTGCCGATGATGCCGGATCTGTCCTATTTCTCCTTCGAGGAGCTGTGGAGCCCGTTCTTCTTCTTCGGGGTTGCGCTGGCCGCCATCGGCTATCTGTACTGGACCGGCCCGTGGCGGGAGAACCATCTGCCCGGCGAGCCGCCCGTCGGCGCTTCGCGTCGGACCCTTGCGCTGAGCGGATTCGCGCTGTTCTATCTGGCGCAGGGCGGACCGTTGGAGCTGCTTGGTCATCTGAACTTCATGTTCCACATGATCAACATGTCGCTGTCCTATCTCATCGTTCCGCCGCTCGTCCTGCTCGGCACGCCGGCGTTCATCTGGCGGTCGCTGTTCGGCGCGGCGTTCTGGCGGAAATTCCGGTGGCTCACAAGCCCGATTCTCTCGCTGCTTCTGTTCAACGGCCTGTTCTCATTCTATCACGTTCCGGCCGTGCACGACTACATCATGACGAACTACGTGATCCACGCCCTCTATTACGCGATTCTGCTCATCGCGGCGTTCCTCATGTGGTGGCATGTGGTGGGCCCGGTACCCGAATGGAACCGGCTGAGCGAACTGCGCAAGATGGGCTACATCTTCGCGAACGGACTGCTGCTGACGCCGGCCTGCGCGCTGATCATCTTCGCCGGCGAACCGCTGTACCGGGTCTACACCGATCCGGCCATCTGGGCCGACGCGCTCGGATACTGCATCGGCGGTAACGCCGCGGCGGTGCTCGAGCTGGCCGGCGGGCCGTCTGCGTTCACCGTGCTCGGCCCGTTTGAAGATCAGCAGACCGGCGGGATCATCATGAAGCTCGTGCAGGAAGTGATGTACGGATCCATTCTCGCCTATGTGTTCTATCAGTGGTTCCGGAAGGAACGGGATGCGGAGGAGAATCCCCCCGCAGCTCGTGCCGCGGGAAACCCGGGGAACCACGCGTAACCCCGATCCCATTCGAATTTCCATGAAGCCTGGCAACCGGGACGCCGGTTGGCCGGGCTTTGTTTTTGTCGGGTTGGATGTTTCGGGCGGAAAGGTGTTGACTCAGGTGTGATTATCGTGTATAGTGTGTATAATGATATACACAGTATACAGAGTCGATCGGGAGGGAGGCCGGCTCAACAACATGTGGCAAGGTACTTGGATGATTGCGAAGCAGGAGTTCAGGATGTCATGGCGGGGCTTATTGGTCACGTTGATCTTTCTTGCATACAGCTTCAGCTTGACCACTCTGTTTCTGGACGCTTTCTTGACCGGGGAAATGCCCGAACGCGTATGGTGGGGGCTGGATATCGGGTACATGGCTTTCATGCCGATCTTCGGCTTTCTGCTGGATCCGGCTTCGTTCCGCTACAGGCGGGAGGATACGTATTCGCGCAAACTGGCGGAATGGCACACGATGCCGATCGGCGTCGGACAGATCATCGCGGGCCGGCTGACGGTGTTCCTGCTCGTGCTGGTCTTCAATTGCCTCCTGTATTTCGGCCTTCAATACGCGGTGCTCGAGGAACTGCGCGACCGAATCGGGTTGGCGGGATTTTTCATCAACCTGCTGTGCTGGTTCGGATACGGCGTCGTCACCGGCGTGATGACGATCTACCTCGAGCTCGGATTTTCCGGCCGCGACTACTTCAATTATTTCTGTATTTTCTTCGTCTTCGGTATTCTGTTGACAGCGTTGCTCCTGAATGTATTCGGCGCGAACGCGGTATCCTTCTTCCTCGAATCGGCGGCGGAGGGAAGCTGGGGGACGGCCGCGGCGATGCTGGCCGCAGCGGCGGCGGCGGTCGCCGGATTCGTCGCGCTGCTCCATCGCCGGATCAATCGGCGCAGCTTCTGGTCATGAGGGGCGGTGGGCCGCGATGTGGAGGTCGATCCGGTTGAACGCGTACAGCGCCGAACCGCTGTACCACCAGATCGAGGTCCAGCTTCGGGCGCTCATTGTCAGCGGCCGGCTGGACGAGGGCGCCATGCTTCCATCCATCCGGGAAATGGCGCAGCACCTGAATTGCAGCGTCATCACGATTCGCCGCGTCTACCAGGACCTCGAGGCGGAAGGGCTGATCGTCACCCGCCAAGGCACCGGCACGTTCGTCGCGAAGGTCGATCCCGAGAAGCGAAGCCGGCACCGGCTGGAATCGGTCGCCGCGGCGATGCGCGAGGCGATCGAGGCGGGACGCAGGGTGCAATGCAGCGATGACGAGCTGCGGGCATTGTTCGAGCAGGCGCTGCGCGAAGGGAAGGAGAATCGGCCGTTGCCGGGGGAAGGCGGCCCTGCGGAAAACGAAAAGGGGGATGCGGAATGAGTGTATCCGGTCAGCCGGCCGTCCGCTTGAGCGGCGTGCGTTACGGGCAATCGCATTTTCAGCTCGGTCCGCTGGATTTGGAAGTGCCGGCGGGATTCGTGACGGCGATCGTCGGGCCGAACAGTTCCGGCAAAAGCACGACGTTCCGTCTCATGCTCGACCTCATGAAGCCGGACGAGGGGAGCATCGAGGTGCTCGGCACGCGGATCGGCAGCGGCAAGCGGACCGAACTGCTGAGGCGCATCGGCTATCTGCCGGAAGAGCCGTACCGTCACGACAGCGCGCTCCGGGGAGCGGACAAGGCGGAATTTTACCGGTACTGGTACCCGGATTGGGATGATCCTTATTACCAGGATCTGATCCGTCTGTTCGAGGTGAACCCGTCGCTCAGGCTCGGCAGCATGTCGAAGGGCATGCGGCGCAAATTCGATCTTGCGCTCACGCTCGCCCATCGCCCGGAACTGCTGCTGCTCGACGAGCCGTCCTCCGGGCTCGATCCGATCGCCTGGCGCACGATGATCGACATCCTGCACCGGTACATGGAGTCCGGCGAGCGCACGATCCTGATCGCCACGCATGTCGTGGAGGAAGTGAAGCGCCTGGCCGACTATATCGTGTTCATGGTGAACGGCAGGGTGCTCGGCATGTTTGAGAAGGACGAGACGCTCACCAGCTGGCATCAATATTACTTCATGGGGTCCGGCGAGCAATGGCTCGGCGCGCTGTCGGGCATGCCGGGACTGGCCGCGCTCGGGGAGACCGGCGGCATCGTCCGCGCGGTGACGAGCTCGGCGCGGGAAGCCGAAGCCTGGCTTGCCGCCCGCGGGCTGGAGCCGGCCGGGCGCAATGCGATGGAACTTGACGAAATCCTCGCCGTGCTGGTCGAACGGGAGAAGACCGTCGGATTACAGGGAACGAAAGGGGTCAGGACATGAGCACGCTTCAGGTTGATCGCATTGTGAAGCAATTCGGCGACAAAACGGCCGTGAACGGCGTGAGCTTTACGGCCGAAGCGGGCGAGATCTACGGTCTGCTCGGCGCGAACGGCGCCGGCAAGACGACGACGATGCGGATGGTCCTCGGCATCATCATGCCGGACAGCGGCAGCATCCTGTATCACGGCAAGCCGTACAGCCGCGAACAGCTGCGCGACCTCGGCTATCTGCCGGAGGAACGGGGGCTTTACCCGAAGATCAAGGTTTGCGATCAGATCCTCTACCTGGCGAAGCTCCGCGGCGTGCCGGCGAAGGAAGCGGACCGGAGGCTCCGCATGTGGCTCGAGAAATTCAACGTGCCGGAATATTACGACAAGAAGGTCGAGGAGCTGTCCAAAGGCAATCAGCAGAAAATCCAGTTCATCGCCGCGGTCATCCACGATCCGTCGATCCTCGTGCTGGACGAAGCGTTCAGCGGCCTCGACCCCGTCAACGTCGAACTGCTGAAGGCGGCGGTGAAGGAACTGCGCGACGCCGGCAAGACGATCCTGTTCTCGACGCACCGGATGGAGCACGTCGAGGAGCTGTGCCGCAACATCCTGATTCTTCACCGTTCGAATGTCGTCTTGCAGGGAAGCATTCGCGACATCAAGAAGCGGTTTCCGCGCGAGCGGGTCATCGTGCGGCTGGAGGACGACCGCGCGATCGAGGGATTGGAGACGATCCCCGGCATCCGGAATGTCGCCAGGCTCGACGGGGGCTACGAGATCCGGATCGACCGGGACGACGCGGCGCAGGCGATTCTCGATCACGCGCGGAAACAGGGGGATGTCGTGCGGTTCGAGCTGATGGAGCCGACGCTCCACGAAATCTTTATCCGTTCGGTAGGTGAGGAACTTGCGTAATTTCTGGACGGTCATGCTCTTCAGCATGCGCAACCGGATGCGGACGAAGGCGTTCATCGTGACGACGATCGTCATCGCGCTCCTGACGTCGGTCATGATTAATGTGGCCTACCTGATCTCCATGAATCCGTTCAGCGAACCGGATCGCATCGGCTTCGTGGAAAGCGACGCGCCTGCCGTGACGGATCGGCTCAAGGACTATTACGGCAGCCAGGAAAAACCGCTCATCGAGCTGATCGGCTATCCGGACGCCGGATCGGCCGAGGCGAACGAAGCGGCGATGAAGGAACGGATCCGGAACGGGGAAATCGAAGGGTATCTCGATTTCGAAGGGGACGGCCTGTTCCCGGAGATTACCTACAAGTCGGAGGACCCGCTGGATACGGGCCGGACGGCTTCCCTGGAAAGCGCGCTGCATGCGATCAAGGCCGACATCATTCTGTCCGGCGCGAATCTGACGGACGAGCAGCGGGAGGCGCTGGCGCAGCGGGTCCGGATCCGGGCGGTCCAGATCTCCACGACGGAGGGCGCGGGATCGGTCGGCGAAGAAGGAAAATCGGAGGCGGAACAGGCGCTGGCGCTCATGCTGGTCTATATCGTCATCTTCATGCTGTATATGGGCATCCTGATTACGGGCCAGCTCATCGCGACGGAGATCACCGCGGAGAAGAGCTCGCGCGTCATGGAGATACTCGTGACGAGCGTGGCGCCGCTGACACAGATGTTCGGCAAAATTTTCGGCATGTGCGTGGTCGGGCTGTCACAGATCGCCGTCTTCGGCCTTGCGGCCGCCGTCAATCTGGCGCTGCCGCACAACCGGGAAATGCTCCGGCATCTCGGTCTCGACGCTTCCAGCCTGGATCCGATGCTCATCGTCTACGCCGTCGTGTTCTACCTGACGGGCTACTTCCTCTATGCGATGCTGTATGCGGCGGCCGGTTCGATCGTCAGCCGGACGGAGGATCTCGGGCAGGCGGTGACGCCGCTGACGACGATCATGATGATTGCGCTGTTTGTGGGCGTGTTCGGCATGTTCAATCCGAACTCGGGAGCCAGCGTCGCCCTGTCGTATGTGCCCTTCTTCACGCCCTACCTGATGTTCGCGCGGATCGGCATGGCCGATCCGGCCTGGTGGGAAGTGCTGCTGTCGCTGGGCATCCTCGTCGCGACGATCATCCTGCTCGGCTGGCTGTCGGCGAAGATTTACCGCACCGGCGTGCTGATGTACGGCAAGCGGCCGAGCTTCAGGGAGCTCCGGAAAGCGATGAAGGCGTACAAGGTCTGAAAAGCGGAAACGGCCGGAACCCGGACGGGGACCGGCCGTTTCAACTTTGTTATGGATGTCTCGTTTTTGTTATCCGCCCGGGACGGAGCGGCGTTTATAATGGAAGTGCGGATCCCGCGCGGCATCAGTACACGAATCCGCCGAACAGGAAGCGGTATTCCCAGTGGGTGCCGGCGATCGGATCGATCCGGACGCCGCCGGATTTTTCCGAATAGGTATGCAGGATTTTGCCGTCGCCGAGGTAGATGCCGACGTGGGTGATGCGGGCGTTGGCCTTGTCGATGCCTGCGTAGTCCGATGCTTTGCTGCCCAGGTAGGACATGAAGAACATCAGGTCGCCGCGCTGGAGGCTCCGCCAGTCGTCGGTCGTCTTGCCGATGGCCTTCACGTAGGCGCCCTGGCTTCGCGAGTCGCCGGGCAGGCGCAGTCCGACGCCTTCCAGCCAGGCCTGGCGGACGAAATCCGAGCAGTCGAACGTGCTCGTGTCGTTCCGGTTCGAGCCGAACTCGTACGGCGTGCCGAGGTATTTCATGCCGGCGGCGATGGCGAGCTCCGCCGCGACGGCGCGGTCCAGATTCATCCAAGGCTCGACGTAGTTGGTCGAAATGTATTTGGCGCTTGTGCTGACGTAACCGTACACGCCGTTTGCGTCCTGCACGTAATACCAGTAATCGTTGTACCGTTTCACGACGGTCAGCTGTTCGCCCGGTTTCATGTACCGGATGCGCGAAGCGGACGTGCTCGGTCCCGTCCGGAACGAAACCGTGGCGACGATCACCGCGTTCGGCTCGGACTTGTAGATCGGTTCTTCGGGCCGGTCGATCAGGTCGGGGTCCGTCTCGTCGGGGTCCGCGGGATCGGCGGGCTCCCCCGGAACCGTCGGTACCGGAGGCTTGTCCGGTTCGGCGGGCACCGTGCCGGACGGCGGTGCGAACGACGTGCGGATGTATTTCGGGTTCGCGCTCGCATAGCCGATCACGTTGTTCCGGTCCGCGACGCGGTACCAATACGGGTTGACCTGTTCGAGAATCCAGACCGGTTCTCCCTTCTTCAGCATCCGGATGATGGCCGCGTCGGTGGACGGGCCGGTGCGCAGGTTGATGCCGTAGATCACTTCGCCGTTCGGTTCGGGCGCGGCGGCGGCGGAGCGGATTTCCACATATTTGTCCAGGGAGGATACATAACCGACCGTGCCGGCAGCATCCCGGACCTTCAGCCAGTACGCGTTCGTTCGTTCGATCAGCTCCAGCACTTCGCCCTTGCGGAGATAGCGGATCCGTTCGCCCGACGTGGATGGTTTGGTCCTGAAATTGACGGTAGCGATGACATGGACCTGTTCTACGGTGGATGGATACGCCGTGGCTGCAAGCGGCATCGGGAAGAGCGCGATGCAGGCGGCGAGCGCCGCAACCAGCAGGTTCTTCATGATGACGAACCTCCCGTCACACAGGGTGATGTTGCCGCGGCAAGACAATCTTACCATAGCTGAATTTCCGGTTAGCGTAGAAAAACTTTCCAAATACGTTTTGTAGCGCTCGGGAAATTGGGACGCTTTTCGCTGGATCTTGCGGGCGGCAGGTACCAGGATCGCATCCGGAACCGGCGGGAACCCGCGGCCGTTGGGACGGACGTAGCGGGGACGGCGGTCCGGACCAGCCCGCTTCACCGGAAGGCCCGCAAGAAAAATAATCCAAAAGTCACAGTCCGAATTCCGGCGCCGGCTGCGAGAGGGGGCGGATTCCCGCCGCATTTTGGAGCAAGGAACCGCTGGAAGAGGGGGGGTTTGATGTCATGCCCGGAGGAAACAGGATGACGGGAAGACTTCTGGGCCTGATGGTGATCGTCGGGCTTGTCGCCGGCTGCATGGACACGGGCGCGGGGAAGGTGCCCGAATCCCGGGAGCCGGCGGTCCGTGAAGCGGATGCCGGCGAACCGGAAGGCGGCGGACGACCGGCTCCGGAGAATGCTGCGGGCGACGACGCTGCGGCCGTCGGCGAAGTGACGTTCGACGGGAAGGACATCAAGGTCAACCAGGTTGGCTATCTGCCGGACGCGCCCAAAATCGCGGTGCTGGAAGGCCATGCGGACGCCGACCGATTCATGGTTGTCGACGCGGCGACGATGGCGGTCGTCCATGAAGGCGAGATCGGCCCGGCCCACCTCGACGTGCATTCGGGCGAACGGGTGCGGCATCTCGATTTCACCCCGCTCGCGGAGGAAGGCGAGTACGCCGTCGTCGTGCCGGGCGCCGGTTCGTCGCGGAAGTTCCGGATCGCGCGAAACGTCTATTACGCGCCTTTCTTCGACGCGCTGCGTTCCTATACGCTCGGGCGCTCCGGGCTCGCGATCGACGATCCGGTCACCGGGTTCCGGCACGCGGCCGGGCATACGCAGGATGCCGAGGCGAAGCTTGATATCGATCATCCCCACGCGCCGGCGGGCACCGTCGTCGACGTCAGCGGCGGATGGTACGACGCCGGCGATTACGGCAAGTACGTGCCGCCCGGCGCGGTGACGGCCGCGCAGCTGTTGCTCGCGTACGAACGCAGGCCGGAGAAGTTCGGCGTCGGGCAGCTCAAGTTTCCGCCCGGCTTCGAGTGCGACGTGCCGGGATTGCCGGACGTGCTGGCGGAGGTGAAGTACGAGCTCGACTGGCTGCTCAAGATGCAGCGGCCCGACGGCGCCGTCTACCACAAGGTGTCGGGGCTCACATGGCCCGGCATGATCCGGCCGGAAGAAGACACGCAGCCGAGGTACGTCTTCGGCATGACGACCTACGGCACCGGCATGTTCGCCGGGGCGATGGCGATGGCGGCGCGCGTCTACGAGCCGTTCGACGCCGGTTACGCCGCCCGGCTGCTCGGGGCGGCCGAGCGGGCGTTCGGATTCCTCGAGGCGAATCCCCGGCTCATCGTGCTGAAGAGCGAGCACCAGGACAACGGCTCGGGCGGCTACGACAAGAACGGCGACGAGGACGACCGGTTCTGGGCGGCGGCCGAGCTGCTGAAGACGACCGGCGATCCGAAATACGATGCGTATATTCGCGAGAAGCTGCCCCATCTGCTGCAACGTGACCCGATCATCATCGGCTGGGGTTCGACGATCGCGCTCGGGCAGTTCGCCTACGCCACGGCGGAAGCGGGCGATCCGGAGATCAAGGCGAAGATCGCGCAGAGACTGGTGAAGGCGGCGGACGACATCGTCGGGCGGATCGGCCGCGACGGCTACCGCTATTCGCTGACGTCCAACGAGTATTCATGGGCATCCGTGAAGAACGGGCTCGCGAAGGCGCAGCTCCTCCTGCTCGCGCACGAGCTGGAGCCGAAGGAGACGTACCTGCACGGCGCGCTCGACCAGCTCCACTATACGCTCGGGCGCAACGCCGTCGGCACGACGTACCTGACCGGATCGGGGACGGAGATGCCGGACCATCCGCACAACCGGTTGATCATCAGTACGGGCACGTACATCCCGGGACTGCTCGTCGGCGGGCCGAACAAATTCGGCGGCGATCCGCAGCTCGACAGGCTGCTCGAACGCGAATCGCCGCCGCCGGCGAAGGCCTATCTGGACGTGAGCGGATCGTGGGCGTCGAACGAATACGCGATCGACTACAACGCGCCGCTCGTGTTCGTCCTGACCTGGTTCGCGGAACCGTGATCCGAAAGGAAGGCGGCCGGCCGGTCCTTGGGCCCGTGCCGGCCGCTCTGCCGGTTGCAAGCGGTGAATCATGCCCCGGATTTGGATGCGGAACGATCGACAGGCTGCGTTCCCGCGTCAAGCGATTTCGCCCGCGGGCGGCGCGACGGACGTTCCCTCGACCGGCAAGGTGGCGAGCCGGACATGCTCGACCGGGCGGTCCGGCTGCTCCATCCGCAGGACGAGCTGCTCGAACGCGCGGGAGCCGACGCGCACCGCGTCGATCCGGACGGATTCCAGGCGCAGGCCGTCCGGCAGCGCGCCGGCATCCGGCTCCATCGCGTCGAAGCCGGCGACGGACACGTCGCGCGGGACCTCGAGGCCCATCCGGCCGAGCGCCTGGATCGTCCGGATCGCGACGACGTCGTTTGCGCAGACGAAGGCGGTGGGAAGATGCGGCATGGCTCCGAGCGCTTCGGCGACTTCCGCGCCGTCGAAGTAATGGCGCGGCCTCGGCGCCACGGCACAGCAAGCCGGGTCGACGGGGAGCCCCGCATCCGCCATCGCGAGCCGGAAGCCGTTCCACCGTTCCATGAACGACAGGCAGTCGCCGATGTCGCCGATGAAGCCGATGCGGCGATGGCCGAGCGCGATGAGCCGCGCGGTCAGATCGCGTACGCTTCGCTCGCTCTCCATCAGCACCGTGTCGAAGACGGCGTCCCCGGCCCGCGCCGCGCTGTCGTGGTCGATCAGCACGGCCGGAAGGCCGAGCCCGGCGACGGTGCGCGCGTAGGCGAGCCGCGTGATGCCGGCCATGATGACGCCGTCCACATGCGCCTCCGTGAGCGAGCGGGGCAGGGCGAGGGCGTCGAGATCTTCGGGCGTGACGAAATGCAGCACCATGTTCCAGCCCCGGCGCCGCGTCGATTCCTCGATGCCCTGCAGCACGTCCACCCAGTAGCCCTTGCTGCCGGAGCGGGCGAGGCTCGAGCGGACCAGGCAGGCGATCGTGCGCAGGCCCGCGTCCAAAGGGCCGGACGGATCCGTCCGGCCGGCGGACAGCCGGTAATGTTTGTAGCGGAGCCGGGCGGCCGCGTCCAGCACCCGCTGCCGCGTGGCGGGCGGAACGGACGGGTGCCCGTTCAGGGCCTTCGAGACGGTCGTTCGCGAGAGGCCCAGCATCCGGGCGATGTCGTTCGTGGTGGGTTTGCGTTTCATGAACGGGGATCACCTGCCTGGCGTTGCGCGATCGTTTTTTTGTCGACCGGAATGAGCGGTTTGTTCAATTTGTTAAAATTATAGCACGGCGGAAAAGTGAACTCCAAACATCATGGGATGGCGGCGGGTTCGGGTTAACAAATTGAACAAAAAATTAACGGATTCGCCTTTACTTTTTAACATCCCTCTGTATAATGGATGGAAACATCAGCAGTTGATGACATCCGGGAGGGCATCATGAACGCGGTACAGCGATTGATCGACGGCTGGCGGTTCCGGGGCGCGGGCGAACGGGAATGGATGCCGGCCGCCGTGCCGGGCTGCGTCCATACCGACCTGCTCGCGAACGGCAGGATTCCGGATCCGTTCGACGGGACGAACGAGCGCGATTTGCAGTGGATCGACAAGCAGGATTGGGAATATGAAACGACCTTCGACGTGTCCGGCGATCTGCTCGGCGAGTCCAGAATCGACCTCGTGTTCGACGGCCTCGACACCTATGCCGACGTGACGCTGAACGGCGAGCATGTGCTGTCCGCGGACAACATGTTCCGCGTGTGGCGCGTCGGGGTGAAGCGGCTGCTGAAGCCCGCCGGCAACCGGCTGCACATCCGCTTCCGCTCGCCGATCCGCGAGGATCTGCCGAAGCTGGAGAAGCTCGGCTATCCGTTACCGGCGGTGAACGACCAGTCGGAGAACGGCGGGCTCGGCGACAGGAAGGTGAGCGTCTTCGCGCGCAAGGCGCCGTACCATTACGGCTGGGACTGGGGTCCGCGGTTCGTGACGAGCGGCATCTGGCGCGAGGTGCGGCTCGAGGCGTGGTCCGGCGTGCGGATCGCCGATTTGTTCATCCGCCAACGGAGCGTGACGGAGGCCGAGGCACGGCTGACCGCCGTCGTGGAGGTCGAGGCGGAGGCCGCGTGGAGCGGCACGCTGCGGCTTGCGGCGGACGGCCGCGTCTGGGAGCGGGACGTGTCGCTGGAAGCCGGCGTCCGGACGGTCGAGCTCGATGCGGTCATCGAGCGGCCGAGGCTGTGGTGGTGCCGCGGGCTCGGGGAGCAGCATCTGTACACGTTCCGCGCCGAGCTTCTGGCTTCCGGCCGGGTGGCGGCGGCGCGTCAGGTCCGGACCGGCCTGCGCTCGATCCGCCTCGTGCGGAAGAAGGACGAATGGGGGACGTCGTTCCATTTTGAGCTGAACGGGGTGCCGGTGTTCGCGAAGGGCGCGAACCACATCCCGCTCGACAGCTTCGTCACGCGGGTGACGCGCGAGCGGTACGAACACGAGATCGCGTCCGCCGCGCAGTCGAACATGAACATGCTGCGCGTCTGGGGCGGCGGCATCTACGAGGACGATGCGTTCTACGACCTGTGCGACGAGTATGGCATCCTCGTCTGGCAGGATTTCATGTTCGCGTGCAGCCTGTATCCGGGCGACGAAGCGTTCCTCGAAAATGTGCGGATCGAGGCGGAGCAGAACGTGAAGCGCCTGCGCAACCATCCCTGCATCGCGCTCTGGTGCGGCAACAACGAGATCGACACCGCCTGGTCGCACTACATCGAGGACGCGGGCTGGGGCTGGAAGCAGCAGTATCCGCCCGAGCTGCGGGAGAAGTTGTGGGCGGATTACGAGAAGCTGTTCCACGAGCTGCTGCCGGAAGTCGTCGGCCGGCTCGCGCCGGAGGCGGACTACTGGCCGTCGTCGCCGATGCAGGGTCTCACGCGGGATGCGAACCAGCATGCCGGCAAGCGGACGACGTCCGGCGACATCCATTACTGGGGCGTCTGGCACGAGGTGGAGCCGTTCGAGTCGTATACGGTGAACCTCGGCCGGTTCATGAGCGAGTACGGCTTCCAGTCGTTCCCCGAGGAGCGCACGGTTCGCTCGTACGCGCGGGAGCACGAGTTGGAGCTGCTCTCGGACGTCATGCTCAGCCACCAGCGGCATCCGTCCGGCAACAGGCTGATCAAGCAGTACCAGACGATGTATCTGCCGGAGCCGAAGGACTTCGTCTCGTTCCTCTCCGTCAGCCAGGTGCTGCAGGGCGAGGCGATGAAGTTCGCGATCGAGGCGCACCGGCGGCGCAAGCCGTTCTGCATGGGATCGCTGTACTGGCAGCTGGACGACTGCTGGCCGGTCGCGTCGTGGTCGTCGATGGACTACTACGGCCGGTGGAAGGCGATCCAGTATTACGCGAAGCGGAGCATGAAGGACATCATCGTCTCGATCGACGGCACGAAGGAGGGCGTCGTGGACATCCACGTCGTGTCCGACGTGCTGCGGCCGATCGACGGTGTGCTGCGCATCGCGCTGTACGATTTTGACGGCAGGCTGCTGAAGGAGTCCGGCGCTCCGGCGAAGGTGGACGCGAACGCGGCGGCGGTCGTCTGGTCGGCCTCCGTATCCGGGCTGCTCGGCGAAGCGGACCCGCGGCGCACGGTGCTGAAGGCCGATCTGATCGAAGGGGGCCGGGTGCTCGACAGCAAGCTGCACTATTTCGTTCCGGCGAAGGAAATCCGGTTGTCGAAGGCGAACGTGACGGTCCGCGAAGTGCCGGGCTCGAACGGGACGGCCTTCACGCTCGAGACGGACACGCTCGCGAAGCAGGTCGCGCTGTTCGCCGAGGCGGAAGGCATTTTCACCGACAACTGGTTCGATCTGATTCCCGGCATTCCGGTCACGGTCGAGTTCCTCGGCCGCGGCGCCGGAGGACGGGCTTTCGCGCCCGCGCGGCCGGGAAGGTTGACCGTCCGCTCGTTCGCGGACTGGATCGGGTTGTAAAGCACGGACGAGTTGCCGCTCAGGGTCTTGCCGGGCGACCGGAGCTTGCCTTACACTGGATCCGAACCCGATGTGTGGAAAGGAGATGCCCGCATTGGCACAACAACCCTATGATCTTCCGTTGAGCGAGCTCGAGAAGTACAAGCCTTCCCTGACGCGGCAGCCCGACTTCGACGCGTTCTGGGAGCGGTCGCTGCGCGAGCTGGCCGGGACGCCGCTCAAGTACGAGCTTGCGCCGCGCGACTATCCGGCCCGGAAGGTGCGGCTGTACAAAATCGTCTATGCCGGTTTCCGCGGCGCGAACGTGCAAGGGTGGCTGGCGATGCCCGACGGCGACGGGCCGTTCCCGGGGCTCATGCTGTTCCACGGGTACAACTGGGCGATGGAGGGCCAAATCCACGAGGTCGTGAACTGGGCGTTGCACGGCTATGCGGCGATGCTCATGCTGTGCCGGGGCCAGCAGGGGGAAAGCGTGGACAACACCGTCTACAGCCACGGCGCCCACGCGGGATGGATGTCGAAGGGCATCCTGTCCGAGGACGAGTATTACTACCGCGGGGTGTACATGGACGCGGTCCGCGGGCTCGAGGTGCTGGCGTCGCTGGACAAGGTGGATCGCGCGCGCATCGGCGTGACCGGCGGCAGCCAGGGCGGCGCGCTGACGCTGGCCGCGGCGGCGCTGTCGGACATCCCGGTCGTCGCGGCGGCGGACCATCCGTATCTCGCGCATTTCGAGCGGGCGATCGACATCGCGCCGGCCGGACCGTATCACGAGCTGAACGAGTTCTTCCGCCGCAACGGCGATCCGGAGATCGAGACGCGGGCGAAGCGGACGCTGTCCTACTTCGACGTCATGAATCTGGCGCCGCGCATCCGGTGCCGGACCTGGGTGTCGATCGGCCTCGTCGACACGATCACGCCGCCGTCCACGGTGTTCGCGGCTTACAATCATCTGCAGTGCGACAAATCGATCGCGGTGTTCCGCTATTTCGGCCACGAGTACATCCCGCGCGCGCATGAAGAGAAGCTGCGGCTGCTCATGGAGACGCTGCGGCCGTGACGCCGGACATGCGCGGCCGTTCGGGAAGAAGCCTTCCGCCCCGTCGGGGCGGGGGCTTTTTTTCTTCGAACCGGACGGGCGGCATCCGGCACGGACCGGACGAGAACCGGACGGGCGGCATCCTTGCCCGGCACGCACCCGGGAGGAGCGCCTCCGACGCGTACTTCGTGACGGAACGGCTGCGCAACGAATCTGCCGGACCGCCTCTGACGATCCGGAACGGCTGCACAGCGAATCTGCCGGACCGCCCCTGACGATCCGTAAGCCTTCGCAACGATCGATCCGGTGCCGCCGCCGGTCCGACGCGGTCCGGGACGGGCCGAAATCCGCGTATTTTGTCTTATCCGGCATTTGACGCGGTACCGGGACGGGTCTAGACTGAAAATAATTATCATGGTCCCGGAAGGAGACGCAGCTTGTTTGAACACGGATGTTGATGCCCGGAGGATCGCCCGGACGAGCGCGACGGTCTATTCGATCCTGCTCGCGGTCAGCGCGATCCACATGCTGAACGATTCGATGCAGACCGTCGTAACGGCGCTGTTCCCCGTGCTGCGCGATTCCCTGTCGCTGACGCTGTCGCAGATCGGATGGATCAGTTTCACCCTCAACATGACATCGTCCGTCATGCAGCCCGTGGTCGGCCTGTATTCCGACCGGCGGCCGACTCCCGGCATGCTGCCGATCGGCATGGGAATGAGCCTGCTCGGCATCGCCGGGCTGGCGTTCGCGCCGAATTATTGGCTGCTGCTGCTGGCGACCGTCCTGATCGGGATCGGATCGGCGGTGTTCCATCCGGAGGGCTCGCGGGTCGTCTATTTCGCGGCGGGCGACCGGCGCAGCTTCGCCCAGTCGGTCTACCAGATGGGCGGGAACGCCGGTTCGATGCTGGCGCCGCTCATGACGATCGCAATTTTCATCCCGCTCGGCCAGCGCGGCGCGGCCTGGGGCATGCTGCTCGCGGGCGCCGCGATCGCGATCGGGTTGTACATCGTGCCCTGGTATCGGAAGCAGCTGGCCGCGCACGGCGCGCCGGTGAAGCGGAGGAGCAGGGCGGCGGAAGGCGCGGCTGCCGAAGCCCCGCGGGGGGACGGGCTCTCCCGCGGGATGGTCGCCTTCGCGCTGGCGCTGCTCGTGCTGATCGTGTTCGCACGGTCGTGGTACGCCGCGGGCATCAACAATTTTTATCCGTTCTATCTCGAAGACAAGTTCGGGGTGTCGAAACAGACCGCCCAGCTCGCGCTGTTCCTCTATCTGGGCGCCGGCGTGGCGGGCACGTTCTTCGGCGGCATCTGGGGCGACCGATACGGACGGAAGAACATGATCATCTTCTCGCTGCTCGGATCGGCGCCGTTCGCGCTGATGCTGCCGCATCTCGCGCTTGAGGCGATCTTCCCGGTCGTCACCGTGCTCGGCTTCATCATGATGTCGGGATTTTCGGTATGCGTCGTCTATGCGCAGGAACTCATGCCGCGGAACGTCGGCATGGCATCCGGGCTGATCGTCGGCCTTGCGTTCGGCATGGGGGCGCTGGGCGCCGTCGTGCTCGGCGAATGGATGAGCGCGATCGGAGAAAATCCGATCCCGGTCATCGACGCGATCAGCTGGCTGCCGTTGACCGGGCTGCTCGCGTTCCTGCTGCCGAAGGACCGGCGCCGGTAGGGCGGAAGCAGCCGGCGCCGCGGTGCCGGCGGCGCTTGCGGCGGTGACGGGTTCCGGGAAAACGGCCTGAATCAAGGGGCTCCGGGGGACGACGGCCCGCCCGCCGCCGGCGGTCCGGCATCCCCGGCGCATGCGCGTCAGGCCATGAGCTGTTCCCACTCCGCATACGCGCTCTCCAGCGCGGAACGCTTCTCGTCCAGCAGTTTTTGCTTCTCCTGCACGAGCATGTAGTCCATATAGACCGCCGGGTCCGCCAATTCGGCTTCGATGGCGGCGATCGCCGCCTCAAGCGACTCGATCTCCGCTTCGAGCTGCTCGATCCGCCGCTGGCGCTGGCGTTCCAGCCGCTTCGCCTGCTTCATGGCTTCGTAGGACATTTCACCCGAAGCGGTGCCGCCCGTGCGCGCCCCGGCATCGCGCGCTTCCGCGGCGCTTCCCGTCCCGCGGCCGTCGTCCCCCCGCGCCGTTCCGCCGCTTGCATCGCTCCGCGCAACGGTCTGTGCCATTCCGACGCCCGCTCCGTTCCGCGCCTCCGTCCGCGCCGCGCCGCCGTTCGCCCGGTCCCCCGGGTGCGGCGCCGGCTCCGGAGCAGCCCCGAGTTCCGCCAGTTCGCGCTTCTTCTCGAGCATGTCGTCGTAATTGCCCAGCCAGACCCGCACGCCGTCCGGCGTCAGCTCGAGGATCCGCTCGGCCATTTTGTTCAGAAAATAGCGGTCGTGCGAAATGAACAGCAGCGTGCCCTCGAATTCGGCAAGCGCCGTCTCGAGGGCTTCCCTGCTGTACAGATCCAGATGGTTCGTCGGTTCGTCCAGGATGAGCACGTTCGCCCGCTCGAGCATCAGCTTCGCGAGCGCCACCCGCGCCTTCTCGCCGCCGCTCAGCGACGCGATCTTCTTGAGCACGTCCTCGCCGCTGAACAGGAAATGGCCGAGCACGGTGCGGATGCGTACTTCCTCGAGATGCGGAAAGGCGTTCCACACCTCGTCGAGCACGGTGTTGTCGGGATGGAGATTCGCCTGTTCCTGGTCGTAGTAGCCGATCTTCACGTTGGCGCCGAACCGGATCATGCCGGTCTCCGGTTGAATCTTCCCGAGCAGCGCCTTGAGCAGCGTCGACTTGCCGATGCCGTTCGGGCCCGCGATGGCGACGGTCTCGCCGCGCTGAAGCCGGAACGAGACGTTCCGGAACAGCGGCCGGTCGCTCCCCTCGAACCGGACCGCCAGATCTTGCACCTCCAGCACGTCGACGCCGGTCTGCCGGTCGATCTCGAACGCGAACGAAGCCCGCTTCGCCTCGCCGGCCGGCCGTTCGACCCGTTCCATGCGCTCGAGCATCTTGCGCCGGCTTCTCGCCCGCTTCGACGTCGAGGCGCGGGCGATGTTGCGGCGGATGAAATCTTCCATCCGCGCGATTTCTTCCTGCTGCTGTTCGTAGGCCTTGAGCTGCGCTTCGTATTCGGCGGCCTTCTGTTCGATGTAGCGGCTGTAGTTGCCGGTATACCGCTTCGCCGCGTGCCGCTCGATTTCGATGATGCTTTCCGCCAGCGCATCGAGGAAATACCGGTCGTGGGACACGACGAGAATCGCGCCCGGATAGCCGCGCAGATAGTCTTCAAGCCAGGACAGCGTCTCGATGTCAAGATGGTTTGTCGGTTCGTCCAGGAGAAGCAGGTCCGGCTCCTGCAGCAGGAGCCGCGCCAGCGCGAGCCGCGTCTTCTGCCCGCCGCTCAGCGCGGCGACCGGCGTATCCGGCGGATACGCGCCGAAGCCCATTCCGTGCAGCACGCTGCGGATTCGATTGTCAATCCCGAATCCGCCCCGCTCGCGGAACCGGTCGGACAGCGCCGCGTACCGGGTCAGCAGTTCCTCGTACCGCCCCGGGTTCTCCATCTCCTTCGGATCGGCGATGCGGATTTCCAGTTCCCGCATTTCCCGCTCCATTTCCAGCACGTCGGCAAAAACGTCCCGCATCTCCTCCCAGATCGTCCGCTCCGAATGCAGACCGCCGTTCTGGGCCAGGTAGCCGATCCGGATGCCCTTGCGCCGGTTCACCGTTCCGGCGTCCGGAACCAGCTCGCCGGCGATGATCGCGAGCAGCGTCGACTTGCCCGCGCCGTTCACGCCGACCATGCCGATCCGCTCGCGCTCGTTCACATGAAACGAAATGTTGTTCAGCACCGGTTCTGCGCCGTAGCGCTTCGAAATACCCGAAAGTTGAAGCAGCATGTCGATCCTCCGCAGCCTTCTCCCGCAACGGCGGTTCTCGTGCGCCGCCGCCTGCGGCGCGCGGCCACACTGAACAGTGTACATGATTCCGGCGCCGAGCGGAACCTCGGGGAGAGGCGCGGAACGGAGCGCCAACCGGCACTATTTATCTTCGTCGTGCAGCGTCAGCAGGTAATGGATGAGCGCGTCCTGTTCCCGCCGCGTGAAGCCCGTCGACTCATCGACCCAATATTCGTGGCCCACGCCTTCCACGTTGGCTTCCCGCAGACCGCGGTCGGCATGGTTCGCCTCGACGACTTTCCGGCGCAGCTCCTGGTCGACGAGCGCGCGCAGGCTCTCGACCGGGTCGGGGAGGACGCCGGCTCCGAACGTACCGGGGATGCCGTATTGTCCCGGCTCCGGTCCCGCCGCGACGCCGCCGTCGTGCAGGTACGGCGCCGACCAGTACAGTCCGTACAGGCTCGGCGTCTTGTAACCGCCCGGCGAATCGCCGCGCGCGAAGGCCAGCCGGATCTGGTCTTCGCTCATGCCGTTCAGCGACATGCGGTGCAGCTTCGGCTTCGCCGGCAGCGGCACGGGCGTGTCGTAATCGTACATGAGCGGCGGACCCCAGAACGCTTCCGTTTTCTTGAACGACTTCGCGCGGGACGGATTCGTGCCGATGACGGCCGCCGAGACGATCCGGTTGTTCGTGAGATACGGGCCGGCGTGGCAGGAGACGCAGCCCGCCCGGCGGAACACCCGCTCGCCTTCCGCCGCCATCGCGGCGTTCCGCTTGAGGCCGGAGCGGGGCGGCTTCAACGTATTCTGGTAGGCGGATATCGCCAGCGTGTGCCGGTTGACCGGATGGCCGGGCACGGAGGAGAGCACGCCGGACACCGAGACGAACGACGCGCGCGGATGGACGGGCGTCGGCACCGACCGGATGATGCCCGGCGAGTCCGGCGTCGGGTCCACGGCCGCGAACTGTTCGCTCGGCTTGCTCCCCTTCTCCGGATCGTACCGGTATTTGGGCGATGCGGCCCGCTGCAGCAGGATGCCCATGTAGACTTCCCGGTCGAGCCCGAACAGCGTTTCGCTCAGGCCGACCTGCGCCAGCGCGTCCATGTTCTGCGCGTTCGGGACGCCCGAGAACGTCATCAGCCCCTTGAACGGGCCGGCGAAGGCCGTGCCGTTCCAGTTGTACGGATGATCGCCGAGCGTGAACGAGTCGGGAATCTGGACCGGATTGTTCACCATGTCAATCGAGGTGTCGATGGATCCCGGAGGCCATTTCATGAGCTCCTCGTCGACCAGCCGCTCCAGCTCGTCCGGATCGGGCAGCGGCGTGCGCTTGCCTTCGCCGTCCGTCACCCAGCTCTTCGCCTCTTCCTTGAAACGCATCAGCCCCTCGATCTGTTCCTTCGTCACCCCGGTATGCGTGAAAAAAGCCGCCGAATTCTCCGCCAGCGCGAGCATGAACCCGACGTTCAGGTCACGGTTCGGCGGGCCCTCGACGACCTTGCCGCTCGCCGGATCGTAGACGGCGTGGCAGGCGATGCAGCCGACGCCGACGCGGATTTTGCCTTTGTCCATCGTGATTTTCAAGCCGAGCGGCACCACCGATCCCTTCGCGACATCGAGGCCGGTATCGATGAGGTCGCCCTTGCGGATCTTCCGGCCGCCGACGACGGCGTCCTTCTCCGCCTTCACTTTCAGGTTGGTCGTGCCTTCCCCCCTCAGCGCGGCAGCCGCCTTCAAAATGCCGCGGACGGTCAGCGGACCGTCCAGCAGCCCCATGATGTCCATGAGAAAAAGTTCGTTGCCGAACGTCTCGCCGTAAAACGCGCGCCGTCCGAGTTTCAGCGTCTCCGGGTCCGTCCGCTCCGGACCGTCCGCGGACTCCGCCGCGCGTACCGCCGGTTCTCCGTTCGGGTTCAGGAGGTGCTCCCGGTCCGGTATATAGACGTATGTCGGATGCGCGTACAATGCGAGCACGGTCAAGGCGACGCCGGCGGCCAGCACCAGCAAGCCGGCCTTGCGCCCGATGTTCCTCCGCTTGTTGTTGTTCCGGGCCATGCTGTGTACCCCACCTCCGCGATCCGGCCGGGGGCCGGGTCGACTGTCATGGAATATCACGGATAGTATCGCGCCGTCCGGCGCCTTTCATGCGCGCGGCGCCATTGGCGAATTGCGCGGCGGAATGGTAAACTGATGACAGATTATTCACGCATTATTCATACATCAAGGCGGGAAAGGCGGATTCGATCGTGGCAAGCGGCAGCCGGCATGCCGGCAAGGCGGCGCTGCGGCGGAAGATGGCCGCGCTTCGCGACGGGATTCCGGAGCCTTCCCGGCGGCTCATGTCCGAAAGGGCGTGCGCCCACGCCGCCAGGTGGCTGCGGGAGAAGGGGACGGATGTCTTCCTCGCCTACGCCCCGTTCCGTTCGGAGCTGGACACGCGGCCGCTGCTCGAGTGGGGCCTGCGCGAGGGGCTGGCCGTCCTGCTGCCCGTCTGCTCCGTGCCGGACCGGTCGCTCGTCCTGTTCCGGGTGCGGAGCCTTGACGAATTGCGGTCGGGAGCGTACGGCCTGCCGGAACCGGACCCTGCGCGCGCGGAGCGCTGGGAGGATCTTGCGGCCGTCGGCGCCGTCTTCGTCCCGGGGCTCGCCTTTGCGCCGGACGGGAGCCGGCTCGGCTACGGCGGCGGCTATTACGACCGGTTCGCGGAGCGCATGCGCGCGGCGGGAGGCGCGGCCCCCTGGATGGGCCTGGCCTTCGGGCTCCAGATCGTGCCCGTGCTGCCCGTCGAACCGCACGACGCCCGGGTCGACGGCTATGTGACGGAAGAAGGCGTGCATTTCGTGCGGGAGCCGGGTTGACGGCTGCGGCCCCGGGTTCATGCCGTGCAGGCGGCGGGGAGGCGGAACGGATGGCGGACAAGGGATTCTCGCATTTCAACGACCAGGGGCGGGCGCGCATGGTGGATGTGACGGGCAAGGACGCGACGGAGCGGACGGCGGTGGCCGAGACGACCGTCACGATGCGCCCGGAGACGCTCGCGGCGATCCGCAGCGGACGGGTCGGCAAGGGCGACGTGCTGGCCGTCGCGCAGGTGGCGGGCATCATGGCGGCGAAGCGGACGAGCGAATGGATTCCGCTGTGCCACCCGCTGCCGCTTGCCGGCATAGACATCCGGTTCAGCGACAACGGCGTCGATCGTCTGCACATCGAAGCGACCGTGAAGACGGTCGGCAGGACCGGCGTGGAGATGGAGGCGCTCACCGCCGTGTCGGCGGCGGCGCTGACCGTCTACGACATGTGCAAGGCGCTGCAGAGGGACATGGAGATCGGCCCGACACGCCTCGTCCGCAAGACGGGCGGCACGAGCGGCGACTACGAGCGGACGGAGGAACGGGCTTGAGCTTCCGCGGGCCGAAGGAATTGCGCGGCGACGGAGGACGCGGCCGGCTTGCGGGCCGTGGTCCGATCCGAGAGATAGAGAACGCCGAAGGCTGATTTTTCGTCTCATTCGCATGACGGAGGCGTCTTGCGGAGGCGGGGCACCGCCCGTCATGCCTTGGGAGGGGAAACGGATGCGTTGGAGAGTTGCGATTCTGACGGCGAGCGACAGGGGGGCCGCGGGAGAGCGGGAGGACACGAGCGCCCAGGTGATCCGCGAACTGATGGAAGAAGAAATCGGCGCCGAGATCGTCGAATACCGCATCGTGCCGGACGACCAGGACGAGATTACGGCGGCGCTGATCGAGATCACCGAGTATTACCGTCCGGACCTGATCCTGACGACGGGCGGGACGGGGCTCGGCCCCCGCGACGTCACGCCGGAGGCGACCGAGCGCGTCATCGAGCGCAGGGTTCCGGGCATTCCGGAGGCGATGCGGGCCGGCGCGATGGCGAGAACCCGCGCCGCGATGCTCTCGCGCGGCATCGCCGGCATCCGCGGCCGCACGCTGATCATCAATCTGCCGGGCAGTCCGAAGGGCGTGCAGGAGAGCCTGATGGCGATCATGGACCAACTGCCGCACGCGCTGGCGGTCCTCACCGGACGGCAGACGGAACACGGCTGAAGCGGGGGCGGAACATGAAGACGACGAGGCTGCGCGAGGTGCCGGTCGAAGAAGCCGTCGGGCTCCGGCTGGCCCACGACCTGACGCAGATCATCCCCGGACAGTTCAAGGGACGGCTGTTCCGCAAGGGGCATGTGATCACCGAAGAGGACATTCCGAAGCTGCTGGACATCGGCAAGGCGCACATTTATGTGCTGGAGCTCGGCGAGGGCGACCTGCACGAGGATGACGCCGCGCTTCGCCTGGCCCGGGCGCTCGCCGGCGACGATGTCGCGTTCGGCGAGCCGGCCGAAGGCAAGGTGACGCTGAAGGCGCAGCGGATCGGCCTTGCCGCCGTCGACGAGGCGTTCGTGCGCAGCGTGAACGAGATCGGCGACATCGCGCTCGCGACGGTCCGGAAGGATGCCCTGCTACGGCCCGGTGAGAGCATCGCGGCGGTGCGCGCGATTCCGCTCGTCATCGAGGAGCGGAAGATCGCGGCGGCCGAGGCCCTGGCCGCGGAATGGCGCGCGCGGCACGGCGGCGGACCGCTGTCCGTGCGGCCGCTCCGTTCCGTCCGCGCCGGGCTGCTCGTCACCGGCAGCGAAGTGTACAGCGGCCGCATCCGGGACAGGTTCGGCCCGGTCGTCCGCGCCAAGCTGGAGGCGCTCGGTTCGGAGGTCGCCGAGCAGCGCTTCGCGCCGGACGATCGTCAACAAATTGTCACGGAGATTCACTATTTGCTGGAACAAGGGTATGATATGATATTGGTGACCGGAGGCATGTCCGTCGACCCGGACGACCGGACGCCCGGGGCGATCCGGGAAGCCGGCGCGGACATCGTCAGCTACGGGACGCCGATGCTTCCGGGTTCCATGCTGCTTGTCGGCTATCTGGGCGACGTCCCGATCCTGGGACTCCCCGGCTGCGTCATGCACGATCCGTACACGTCGTTCGACGTCCTGTTGCCGCGCATCCTCGCGGGGGATCGCATCACGCGGGATACAATCGCCGGCATGGGCTACGGAGGATTGTACCACGGATAGAACGGCCGCCGGGCGATGGCGCCGGAACGGAGACGAACATCGAGCCCGATCCCGCGGGAAGCGGATGGGCGCGGCTCGTAAGGAGGGAACGTGAAACCTATGAGCAGTATCGGTGTGCCGGGGCTCATCCTGCTCGTCATCATCGCGCTGCTGCTGTTCGGTCCGAGCAAGCTGCCGGAGCTCGGCAGGGCGTTCGGCCGGACGCTGCGCGAGTTCAGGATGGGCGCGCGGGAGATCGTGGAGGATATCGACCGTGACGAAGGGAAGAACCGCCCTCCGGACAATCAGGATGCGGACAAGAAGCGGCTTCCGGAATGACCGGAATCGCTTTTTTTGTGGCGGAAGGGACGGTATCGGCGTTCGGGGAGCGGGCGATGACGGCCTGCATGGTCCACCGTTGCCGGTTCGGGAGGGGCATGAAGGCGCGATAACGGTCCGCGGGACCGTAAAGCGCGCATGAAGCGGGCCCGGCGCTGCCCGGGGAGGCGAAATAACGGTCCGTGGGACCGTAATGGCCCGTTCGGGAAGGGCGGCAAGGTGCGATAACGGTCCGCGGGACCGTTAACCATGCTGGAAGCGGGCCCGGTGCCGCCCGGGGAGGCGAAATAACGGTCCGTGGGACCGTAATCGCCCGTTCGGGAGGGGCGGCAAGGTGCGATAACGGTCCGCGGGACCGTTAACCATGCTGGAAGCGGGCCCGGTGCCGCCCGATTGCATCATCGCGTGCGGAAGGAGGAGGACGTGCTTTGTCGGATCGCGACATCCGGCCGGCGGACCGGTCCGGCGACGGATCGGACGGCGAGAAACAGATGCATCTGTTCGAGCATATCGCCGAGCTTCGGAGCAGACTGATCCGGGTGCTGGCCGTGCTGGTTGCCGGACTGGTCCTCGGGCTGTTTGCGGCCGATCCGGTGTTCAACTATCTGATGAGCATCGAGCCGGCCAGCAGGCTGACCGACCTGCACGCGTTCTCGCTGTGGGACGGCATCGGGATGTACATGAAAATCGCCTTCGTGGTCGCGCTGCTGATCACCATCCCGTTCGCGTTCTATCAGATCTGGGCGTTCGTCAGTCCCGGCCTCAGGCCCCGCGAGCGGAGAGCGGCGCTGGGCTACGTGCCGCTCGCGTTCGCGATGCTGGCGGCCGGGCTTGCGTTTTCCTGGTTCGTCATTTTCCCGCTCGCGTTCGAATTCACCACGTCGGTCTCGCGCCGCCTCGGCCTCGTGGAGACGTATGGGATCGTGCAATATTTCTCGTTCATGTTCAACATCATCGTGCCGATCTCGCTGCTCTTCGAGCTGCCGATTCTCATCATGTTCCTGACGCGGATCGGCATCCTGAATCCGTCGCGGCTGCGCCGGATGCGCCGGTACGCCTGGTTCGGGCTCATCTTCGTCGGCGTCCTCGTCACGCCGCCGGACTTCATCTCGGACCTGCTCGTCGCGCTGCCGCTCATCCTGCTGTACGAGTTCAGCGTCTTCATGGCGGAGGCCGTCCACCGCAGGATGCGGCGCCGGCAGGAAATCCAGCGGCCGGACGAGGGCTGATTTTTTTGCAAATTCGACGGATGATCTCCCCTTGCATTGAAATTTCATCTTGAGTATTATAAGAGTTGGCTGTTAGCACTTGCCCAGGTCGAGTGCTAACAATGCAAGTCGCTTCATATCTAACGATGCGAAGGAGGCACATTCCGCATGATCAAACCTTTGGCTGACCGCGTACTGGTCGAACCGATCGCAAGGGAAGAAACGACTGCCAGCGGCATCGTGCTGCCCGACACGGCGAAGGAAAAGCCGCAGGAAGGCAAAGTGATCGCCGTCGGCAAGGGCGCCTACAAGGACGGCGTGCTTGTCGCTCCGGAAGTGAAGGTCGGGGACCGCGTGCTGTTCTCGAAATACGCGGGTACGGAAATCAAATATGAAGGCAAGGAATACCTCATCATGAGGGAAAGCGACATCCACGCGATTCTGGAGTAATTCCGGCCCCTTGGCTTCGTGCCGACGGAACCTGCGGTCGCAGGTCAGATGCACCAGGCATCGCACACGCGCAAGACGAATCCGAACGGTTCAAGGAGGTAATCACGCACAATGGCCAAACAGATCCTGTTCAATGAAGAAGCACGCCGCGCGATGCTTCGCGGTGTTGACACGCTCGCCAACGCCGTGAAGGTGACGCTCGGTCCGAAGGGCCGCAACGTCGTGCTGGAGAAGAAGTTCGGCAGCCCGCTGATCACGAACGACGGCGTGACGATCGCGAAGGAAATCGAACTCGAAGATCCGTTTGAGAACATGGGCGCCCAACTCGTGAAGGAAGTTGCCACGAAGACGAACGACGTGGCCGGCGACGGCACGACGACGGCTACCGTTCTGGCGCAGGCGATGATTCGCGAAGGTCTGAAGAACGTGACGGCCGGCGCGAATCCGATGGCGATCCGCCGCGGCATCGAGAAAGCGGTGAAGACGGCGGTCGAGGAGCTGAAGAAGATCGCGAAGCCGATCCAAGGCCGTCAATCGATCGCCCAGGTTGCAGCCATCTCCGCCGCTGATCCGGAACTCGGCGAGCTGATCGCGGACGCGATGGAGAAGGTCGGCAACGACGGCGTCGTCACGGTCGAAGAGTCGAAGGGCATCCAGACGGAACTGGAAGTCGTCGAAGGTATGCAATTCGACCGCGGCTACACGTCCGCGTACATGGTCACGGACACGGACAAGATGGAAGCCGTGCTCGACAATCCGTACATCCTGATCACCGACAAGAAGATCTCGAGCATCCAGGACATCCTGCCGATCCTCGAGAAGGTCGTGCAAACGGGCAAACCGCTGCTCATCATCGCGGAAGACGTCGAAGGCGAAGCGCAAGCGACGCTTGTCGTCAACAAGCTGCGCGGCACGTTCCTCTGCTGCGCCGTCAAGGCTCCGGGCTTCGGTGACCGCCGCAAGGCGATGCTGGGTGACATCGCGGCGCTCACGGGCGGCCAAGTCATCACGGAAGAGCTCGGCCTCGAGCTGAAGTCGGCTACGCTGGAACAGCTCGGCAGCGCGCGTCAGGTCCGCGTGTCGAAGGAAAACACGATCATCGTGGACGGCGCCGGCGACAAGAAGGATATCCAAGCCCGTATCCAGCAAATCAAGGCTCAACTCGAAGAAACGACGTCCGACTTCGACCGCGAGAAGCTGCAAGAACGTCTTGCGAAGCTGTCCGGCGGCGTAGCGGTCATCAAGGTCGGCGCCGCTACGGAGACGGAGCTGAAGGAGCGCAAGCTGCGCATCGAAGACGCCCTCAACTCCACGAAGGCTGCGGTTGAGGAAGGCATCGTGTCCGGCGGCGGCACGGCGCTGATCAACATCCTGCCTGCGGTGGCTGCGCTGAAGGGCGAAAACGACGACGAGCAAACGGGCATCAACATCGTGCTGCGCGCGCTCGAAGAGCCGGTCCGCACGATTGCGCAAAACGCCGGCAAGGAAGGTTCCGTCATCGTCGAACGGCTGAAGAAGGAACCGGTCGGCATCGGTTACAACGCGGCGACGGACGAATTCGTCAACATGTTCGAAGCCGGCATCGTCGACCCGGCGAAGGTGACGCGCTCCGCGCTGCAAAACGCGGCTTCGGTGGCGGCCATGTTCCTGACGACGGAAGCGGTCGTGGCCGACAAGCCGGAGAAGGAGAAAAATGCGGGTCCGTCGCCGAACATGGACATGATGTGATCCCGCGACGTCCGAACGTCATCAAGGCCTCTCCCCGCGAGAGGCCTTCGCTTTTTTGGGCCGTGGAACTGTTATACTAAAATGAAGTATAATTGATCGGGCGCCAAGGCCAGGTAACGGAGGCGGCTGCACGTGATCATCGGCATCGGACACGATCTGGTGGAGATCGCGCGGATCGAACGCATCCTGGAGGGAAACCGGAAGGACGCGTTCCTTCGGCGCATTCTGACGGAAGGGGAGATCGCCCGGGCGCCGGAGGGAGGCAGGCGGCTGGCGGAATACGCGGCCGGACGTTTCGCGGTGAAGGAAGCGGTGGCGAAAGCGTTCGGATGCGGCATCGGGGCGGCGGTTCGGTTTATCGATATCATCGTGCTGCCCGACCGCCTGGGGAAACCGGTCTGTACCCTGTCCGACCGCGCTTGGGAGCGTCTCGGGTTCGATCCGTCGGAGACCGTGATCCACGTGGCGATCACCCACGATCGCGGTTATGCGTCGGCCCTCGCCGTGGCCGAACGGCGCTGAGGCGCCTGGCGCTTCGGCAATCGTACCGTACTGCTGGGAGCGATTATGGAACGCATTTACCGGATCATCCTGGAACAACATCTGAGACGACTCAACGCTGAAGTGACACTGGCCGCATGGAGTTCCTTCGCTCCCGGGTCCAGCCTGGGGTGTTCGCGGCCTCACGGCTACAAGCTCGTCTACGTGACGAAGGGGACGTGCTGGTTTGAAGTAGACGGGAAACGGGCCCTATTCAAACCCGGAACCCTGTCCATGCTGCCCGCCGGAACGGAACAGTCGTGCGGCGTGTCGGGGACGGAGCCGGTCGAGGCGTACTGGGCCCAGTTCGACGCGAATCTCGGCGACACCGAGCTGATCGGCATGCTGAAGCTTCCCGTGTGCGTCGACGTGGGCGGGGATCCGGACATCGTCCGATTATTTGAGGCGATGATTGAATCGTTTAACGATTCGGCCATCACGAGCGTGCTGCGGTCGAAGGCCGCGCTGTACGAGGTGCTGGCCCGCTTTCTCGAGAAATGCCGGGTGGACGAGAAAGCGATCGCCAACATGGACCTTTTCGTCAGGCTGGGAAACGTGCTCGATTACATCGACCGTCATCTGGCGGACAACCTGACGCTTGAAGAGCTGGCGAAGATGGCGTACCTGCATCCGAATTATTTTGTCAGCCTGTTCAAAAATCTGATCGGCCTGCCGCCCATCCACTACGTCAACATGCGGCGGCTCGAGAAGGCCAGGAAGCTGCTGGAGGAAACCGACATCCACGTCTCCGAGATCGCGGCCGCCGTCGGCATGCAAAACCACTATCTGTCCCGTCTGTTCAAGCAGCATACGGGCCTCTCGCCGACGCGCTACCGCAAGCTGTACGGCGGGCGGAAGGCCCTGACGGCCGACGCGACCCGGCCGGCGGGCGGGCCGCATGTTTCGGCTGCGAACCCGGTCTTGCCGGGGGGAACGGCTTCGGAAGCGGATGTGCCGGGCCAACGGCCGGTCGTGCCGTGCAATGGTTCGGCCGTGCCGGGAGAAGGTCCGTTCGTGCCGGGGCAGGGTCCGGCTGTGCCGGAACGTGTCTTGCCGAAGGATGCGACGGCGGGGAAGGCCGGCCTTGCGGATGCCGCGGCGGATTCCGATTTTCCGGAACGGAGCCCGGTTCCGGCGGCAACAGGCACGGGAGGAGCGGGATATGGATTCAGACCGGACTGAAGCGGCCGCCTATTTCGCATCGCGGCTGCTGGACTGGTACGATCGGAACAAGCGCGACCTTCCCTGGCGGCGGGATCGCGATCCGTACCGGATCTGGGTGTCGGAAGTGATGCTGCAGCAGACGCGGGTCGACACGGTGATTCCGTATTACGAGCGGTTCATGCGGCGGTTCCCGACGATCCGGCATCTGGCGGAGGCGCCGGAGGAAGAGGTGCTGAAGCTGTGGGAAGGCCTCGGCTACTATTCGCGGGCGCGCAATCTGCAGGCGGGAGCGCGGCAGGTGGTCGAGCGGCACGGCGGCGTCGTGCCGGATGACAAGAAGGCGCTGTCGGCGCTGAAGGGGATCGGCCCGTACACGGCCGGCGCCATCCTGAGCATCGCGTTCGGCAAGCCGGAGCCGGCGGTGGACGGCAACGTGATGCGCGTGCTGTCGCGGTATTTCCTGCTGACGGACGACGTGGCGAAGCCGTCCGCCCGCGCCCGGATCGAGCGGCTCGCGGCTTCGATCATTCCCGAGGGGAGAGCCGGCGAATTCAACCAGGCCGTCATGGAGCTCGGCGCGCTCGTCTGCACGCCCCAATCGCCGGGCTGCCTGCTCTGCCCGGTGCTGGAGCGCTGCGCCGGCCGCGCTGCCGGACGCGAACGGGAGCTGCCCGTGAAATCCAAGGCGAAGCCGCCCCGGCCCGAGGCACGGATGGCGGTCATCGTCGAGGGCCGCGGCCGGCACGCGGGCAAGGTGCTCGTTCGGCGGCGGCCGGACAGCGGGCTGCTCGCCCGGATGTGGGAGCTGCCGCATGTGCTGGCGCCGGAGGCGGCGGCCGACGGGTATGCCGCATCACCCCGGGCGGGCGCCTTCGACGCGCTCAGCCGCGGGCTGGCGGAAGAAGCCGGCCTGCTCGTGCGCCCGGTGCACCTCTGGGCGAAGGCGGAGCATGTGTTCAGCCATATCCGGTGGCAGGTGGAGGTGTATCTCGCCGAATTCGGATTTTTCCTGGACGCCGGCTCCGCGTCGACCGGAGCTGCCGGTTCCGAAGCCGCCGTCGCCGCCGAAGCGGGCGCCCCTTGTGCCGGCGGCCCGGACCGCGCTCCGGATGGGGACGAACCGCCGGAAGGCTGGCTTTGGATCGGACCGGAGGATATGGCGTCGCTCGCGTTTCCGAATGTATTCTTACGGCTATTGAACGATTACTTCGCCAAGCGGGCATGAAGCAAGCCGGGAGCATGTTCCCGGCTTGCCGTCTTTTGTCCGGTTTTGCCTGAAGCGACGTCCATGGCGGCAAAGGCGCGCCAAATCGACTCGCCCAATCGAATCGCCGAATCGGGAAAGCCCGGGCCGCCGCACCTACGACTCGGTGAGGAATGCTTCGCGCACCCTCCGCCAGAACGGGAACGGCCGGTACCGGGCGAAGCAGATTTTCTTGTCCGAGACGGTGCATCGGAGCGACCGGATGTCGCTGCGCTCGATGCTGATGTGGTCGACGACCAGCGCGAGCCGCTGCGATTCCTTCTCGGGAATGATGTCGCAGTGATGATGTTTCGGCAGCACGACGGACGAGCCGAGCGTCCGGTAGACCCGGTTGTTGATCGACGCGATCTCGGCAATCTGCAGCGATTCGATCGACGGATGGATGACCGCGCCGCCGAGGCTCTTGTTGTAGGCCGTGCTGCCGGACGGCGTCGACACGACGATGCCGTCGCCGCGGAACATTTCAAACAGTTCGTCGTTGATGTGGATGCTGGCGACGAGCGTGCTGCCGACGCCCTTCAGCGTGAACTCGTTCAGCGCCAGATACCGTTCGCTGCCGTCCGGCCTGTTCGCCACGACCTCGACCAGCGGGTAGCGGACGTACTGCGGCTTGTCCGACGCCATCTTCGCGACGAGATCGTCGAGCTCGTGGGCCTGCCAGTCGGCGTAAAAGCCCAGGTGGCCGGTATGCACGCCGACGAAGCTGACGCGGTCGAGCAGATGGTTGTACCGGTGGAACGCCTGCAGCAGCGTGCCGTCGCCGCCGATCGAAATGACGATATCCGGCGATTCCGCGTCCGGCGCAAACCCGTGCGCCGAAGCCAGCGTGTGGAACCGCCCGGTCAGCCGCCGGGACAGATCGTCGCCCCGGTCAATGACGACATATTTCAACAGAATGACTCCCTCCGCATCGTTCTCCCTCGATCATAGCGAAAAACGGCGCCGCAGACAAATCCCTTTCGTTTCTTCGCGCGTCACGGACCGAGCAGGCCCCACAGCAGATAGACGAGCGCGGCGCCGATGACGCCGTGCGCCGCCCGGGCCGCGAGGAACGGCGCGTAGCGGATGTCCGTCGTGCCGATGATGCTCGCGATCTGCGCGTGCACGGACAGACCGGCCCAGGAGAGCACCCACGCCGCCGCGGCCGCCCGGTGCGCAAGCGCCGCGTCCGCTTCGCCGGCCGCCTTCGCGCCGAGCGTCACCTCGAACAGGCCGCTGGCGAACGCGGAGGCCGTCTGCGCCGGCAGCCCCGCTCCCTGCAGGAGCGCCTGCAGCATCGCAACGAACAGATCGAGGACGCGGGCCCTGGCCAGGAGCTCCATCACGACGGAAAAAAAGACGACCAGGCCGCCCACGACGGTGTTGAGCCGAAGCGCGGAGCCGACCGCATCCGCCAGCAGCCGCCCGGGTGTGCGCCCGTCCGCCGTGCGGGCGCGGTGCATCGCGGCGAACGCGGCGGGAACAAGCCGCGCGTTCCGGGGCGATTCGGCGGGCGTGAGCGGATCCTGCCGGCGGTACCGGCGGAAGGCGAGCCCGATGACGAGGGCGCCGCCATAGTGCGCGGCCGCAAGCACCGGTGCCAGGGCGGGATCGTGGAAGAAGCCGACCGATACGGCGCCGATCAGGAAGATCGGATCGGAGGTCGTCACGAAGGCGACGAGCCGCTCGCCCTCCGTCCGGCTGATCTGTCCCTGCTCCCGCAGCCTGGACGCGAGGCGGGCGCCGACCGGGTAGCCGGAGATCAATCCCATCGTGACGACGAAGCCCGCGATGCCGGGCAGCCGGAAGAGAGGACGCATCAGCGGGTCGAGCAGCGTGCCGAAGAAATGGACAACGCCGAATCCGAGCATCAGCTCGGCCATGACGAAGAACGGAAACAGTGCGGGGAACAGCACGTCCCACCAGACGGCGACGCCCCGCAGGGACGCCTCCAGCGAAGCGGCGGGATGCGCCGCCATCAGCGCGGCGAGCACGATGCCGCACGCGGCGGCGAGCGGAGCCGGACGTGCGAGGGATCGAACCAATCGCGCCACGCCGCTTCCCCTCCCGAAAGGCGGATTCTTTTTCCATCCATATGCCCGTCCGCGGACAAACAGCACACCGGACCTGCGGCCGGCGGGCATTTCGTCTTTGTCGCGGTTCCCGCCCAAAGTATGGTATAATGCTGTCGAAACTTGCGATCGCAGTCCCGGCATTCATGCGCCTGGAGTGAGATGCGTGCAGCAGGCTTACGGCACCCTGTACGAGGCGATCGGCGGGGCTCCGATGATACGACGCATTGTCGAAGCTTTCTATCCGAAGGTCAAGGAGCATCCGCTGCTTGCGCCCTTGTTCCCGGAAGACATCCGGCCCGTCATGGAGAAGCAGTACATGTTTCTCACCCAGTTCTTCGGCGGTCCCCCGCTCTATTCGGACGTTTACGGCCATCCGATGATGCGCGCGAGGCACCTGAAGTTTCCGATCACTCCCAAGCGTGCGGACGCCTGGCTCGACTGCATGCGCCGCGCCCTGGATGAGGCCGGGCTTTCGCCGGAACTTGCGGCGCTTGTGCTGGATCGGTTGTCCGGACCGGCCCATCATTTCGTCAATACGGTCGATGAGGAGGAAGGCTGAGCGATGGTGGATCCACTGTTCCAGGCGAAAGTCCAGTGTCCGTGCTGCGAGCGGACATTCCTGAGTTCCCGCGTCCGTCCGAGCTTCCGGAAGGCGATTCGCACCGATACGGATTTCATGGCCCATTACAGGGACGATGTCAATCCCGACTTCTGCGTCGTGCGCGTCTGCCCGTCCTGCGGATACGCCTTCACCGAGAACATGAAGCAGGAACTGACGCCCAGGCAGAAGGAAATGTACATGGAGCGCATCGGCAAAAGCTGGGTGCATCGCGATTACGGCGGGAAGCGGACGTGGGAGGAGGCGCTCGACTGCTACAAGCGGGCGCTGCTCTGCGCGCAGACGGTCGGCGACTCGGAACGCGTCATCGCCGGACTGCTCCACCACATCGCCTGGATGTACCGGCTCCGGGACATGAAGGACCAGGAACTGCGATTCCTGCGCTACGCGCTGGAGGAATACATCCACGTGTATGAGCGGGAGGGCAAGGACATCAACAACGCGCGCCTCATGTATCTGATCGGCGAGCTGTACCGCCGGCTGGACGAGCCTCATGAAGCGGTCAGGTGGTTCTCCCGCATCGTCAACGACAAGCGGATCATGGACGCCGCCATGATCAAGGCGTCGCGGGAAGCGTGGCATCAACTGCGCGAAGAGATGCTGGCGAAGAAGATGGCGATGCCGGAAGAGGCCGAATTGCTGTAGGACGCATGGCATGCGTAATCCGGGGAAGGCCGGCCGGTCCCGCCGAAGCGGGTTCGGCCGGCCTTCCGCGTGTCCGGCGGGGGAGACGGTCGGCGGTCCGGGCATCGGGAGGTCCTCCGGACGGACGCATGCCCCTTTTTCTTGGTATAAAATAAGGATGCCATCCCATCGCCCCGGCACCCGCCCGGCGCGGGACGGGGCGGGAAAGGAGCGAGCCAGAACGATGCATCGGCTCGACATGAGCTGGAATCTCGACAATATCTATCCCGGCGGCTCGGGGTCCGAAGCGTTCGCGGCGGAGCTCGACGGTCTCGAGCGGGACATCGCGGCGTTCGAACGGTCGCTGCGCGCCGCGGAAGACGCGCCGGTCACCGCGGACCTGCTCGGCGAGTGGACGCGGACCGCGCAGTCGATTCTGGCCCGTCTCAGGGAAGCGGAATCGTTCACGGCCTGCCTGACGGCGGCCGATGTCGCGGACCGGCGGGCGGCCGCGCTGGATGACCGGGTGAAGAATCTGGCCGCGGCTTTCCAGGCGGTCATGACGCTGTACGACCGCGCGCTGGGCGCCGCGGGCGACGAGATGTTCGAAGGCTGGCTGTCGTCGGAAAGCGGTCCCGGCGCGGCGGCGTTTTACGTGGTCCAGCGGCGGGAGCGGGCGAAGGAGAAGCTTCCGCCCGAGCAGGAGGCGCTCGCCGGCGATCTCGCGGTGAACGGCTATCACGGGTGGGGCGAGCTGTACAACACGATCGTCGGGCGGACCCGTTTTCGGGCGGCGGACGAGACGGGAGAGGTGAAAACCTGGTCGGCGGGGCAGATGCAGAATCTGCTGTACCACGGGGACCGCGGCGTCCGGAAGGCGGCGTTCGGGAGCTGGGAGGCGGAATGGGCGCGCCAGGCCGATCTGTGCGCCGAGGCGCTGAACCGGATCGCCGGCTTCCGGCTCAAGCTGTACGACCGGCGCGGGTGGAGGAGCGTGCTGAAGGAG
Organism: Thermobacillus sp. ZCTH02-B1; assembly: GCF_002159085.1. Lineage (GTDB taxonomy): Bacteria > Bacillota > Bacilli > Paenibacillales > Paenibacillaceae > Thermobacillus. The sequence goes on along the minus strand of NZ_LZRU01000030.1, from coordinate 86,918 downwards.
CCGCTCGACATGAACCGGATGCGGCCCGAGACGCTGGAGGCGATGTGGGCCGCGGTTGACGAGACGCGCCCGGCGCTCGTACGGTACCTGCGGCGGAAAGCGGAGCTGCTCGGGCTGGAACAGCCCGACTGGCACGACGTCGAGGCGCCGATCGGTGCGGCCGCGCGAACCGTGCCGTACGAAGAGGCGGCCGCCTTCATCGTCGGGCGGTTCCGGGAGTTCAGCCCGGACATGGCCGAACTGGCGGAGCGGGCGTTCCGGGAGCGCTGGATCGAAGCGGAGGACCGCGGCGGCAAGCGTCCCGGCGGCTTCTGCACGTCGTTTCCGATCGCCGGCGAGACGCGCATTTTCATGACCTATTCGGGCACGGCGGCGAACGTCTCGACGCTCGCGCACGAGCTCGGCCACGCGTACCACCAGCACGTGATGAACGATCTGCCGGCGTTCGCGCAGGAATATGCGATGAACGTGGCCGAGACGGCGTCGACGTTTGCCGAATGGATCATCTCCGATTCGGCGGTGCGGGAGGCGTCCGATCCGGCGGAGAAGCTGGCGCTGCTCGACGACCGGCTGCAGCGGGCCGTCGCGTTCTTCATGAACATCCGCGCGCGGTTCCTGTTCGAGACGCGCTTCTACGAGAGGCGCCGGGAAGGCCTCCTGTCCGCGGAGGAGCTGTGCACCCTGATGGAGGAGGCGCAGCGGGAGGCGTACGGCGGCGCGCTCGGGGCGTATCATCCGCATTTCTGGGCGTCGAAGCTGCATTTCTATCTGACGGACGTGCCGTTCTACAACTTCCCGTACACGTTCGGGTACCTGTTCAGCAGCGGCCTTTACGCACGGGCCGCGGCCGAGGGCCCGGCGTTTGCGGCCCGTTACGCCGCGCTGCTGCGCGACACCGGCGCCATGACCGTCGAGGATCTCGCGTGGAAGCATCTCGGCGTGCGGCTCGACGACATCGCGTTCTGGCGCGAGGCGGCGGCGGTTCCGCTGAAGGATGTCGACGCGTTCCTGTCGCTTGGGCCATGAGCCCTGACCATGAGCCCGGAGCGTCTTCGACGTTGCACGAGTTGCACGATACGAGGGTGCGGCTTCAAGAGGCGAAGAAACTTCCTCCATTTGGTCGAAATTCGGCCGATGCGCCGCAATAGAGGAAGTTTCTTCGCTCATTTTTTCGGATATGCGGGTACCGGTGGAGGGATCCGGGGAGATAGGAGAAATTTTGATTCTATTTTCAACCGGTGATCCGCGAAAGAAAAACACCGCCCAGCCCGTTCGTCGGGTATGGACGGTGTGTTCACCTGCATTCATCCTAGCAAAAACGGGGGCGAAAAGCAAGAGGGAGCGATCGGAAGCAACAGGCGGCAGGGTAATCTGAAATGTTGTATCATATTTTTCAATATGATATTCTATTTCCCGGAATAGAATGTTCCATAAAAGGTTGTGTTGGCCATCGAACTGACTGCGAGACAAATGGAGATCGTGCGGCTCGTGGAGCGGCACGCGCCGATCACGGGCGAACAGCTCGCCAACATGCTGGGCGTCAGCCGGCCGACGCTTCGCTCCGATCTGGCGCTGCTGGTCATGCTCGGCCTCATCGATGCGAAGCCGAAGGTCGGCTATTTCCCGGGGCCGGCCCGCACCGCCGGGTCCGCTGCGCGGGGGCTGGCGGGCGTCAAGGTGAAGGACGTCATGGCCGTGCCCGTCAGCGTCGGCGAACAGAGCACGGTGCACGACGCCGTCGTCGCGCTGTTCACCGAGAACGTCGACGGGCTGATCGTCGTCGACCGCGAGCAGCGGTTCACGGGCATCGTGACGGCCAAGGACTTGCTGAAGGTGACGATCGGAGGAGCGGACGCTTCGGCGCTTCCGGTCAGCCTCGTCATGACGCGCGTGCCGAATGTCGCGACCGTCTCGCCGGAGGACGAGGCGATCGAGGCGCTGCGCCTGATGCTCGCCCGCGAGCTCGACTGTCTGCCGGTGGTGCGCGGGCGGGACGGGGCGCTTGAGGCGGTCGGCCGCGTGACGCTCCGGCACCTGGCGCAACGGTTTGCCGGAAACCCGCAGCCGCCGGCGCCGCGTGAAGGAGGCGGACGTAGGTGACGGAAACGGAGAACGGGAAGAGACCGAAGACCATTTTCATTTGTTCGGACGGCGTCGGCGAGACGGCGGAGGCGGTGGCGAAGGCGACGGTTCGCCAGTTCGACGACCGCGATGTGCGGCTGAAACGGTACGCCCCGATCAAGGACGAGGACGAGATCGCCGCCATCGTCGAGGAGGCGGCCCGGACGGGCGCCTTCATCGCGTTCACGCTCGTGCAGCCCGAGCTGCGCGAGATGATGCGCGAGGAAGCGGGACGGCGCGGCGTCCGCGCGGTGGACGTGCTCGGGCCGATGATGCAGGCGTACATCGACACGTTCAACGGGTCGCCCAGGAGCGAGCCGGGCCTGCTGCACCAGCTGGACGAGGACTATTTCAGGAGAATCGAGGCGGTGGAGTTCGCGATCCGGTTCGACGACGGCAAGGACGTCCGCGGGCTGCTCCAGGCCGAGGTCATCCTGATCGGCGTGTCGCGCACGTCGAAAACGCCGCTCAGCGTCTTCCTCGCGCACAAGGGCATCCGCACGGCGAATCTGCCGCTCGTGCCCGAGGTCAGGCCGCCCGCGGAGCTCATGGAAAATCCCGCCGATGCGCTGATCGTCGGCCTGACGATGGATCCGGACCGTCTCCGGGAGATCCGCGGCGAGCGGCTGCGCGAGATGGGCCTGCCCGGCGGGGTGTCCTACGCTTCGGGCGAGCGCATCCGCGAGGAGCTCGCCTACGCCCGGTCCGTCATGGAGGCGCTCGGCTGTCCCGTGATCGACGTCACCTACCGGTCGATCGAGGAGACGGCGGCGATCATCATGAGGATGATGCATGAAGCGCAGGAAAAACGGCAAAACCGTTAGGAGGAAGGCCATGGAAAGGGAACTCGCGCTGGAACTGGTCCGCGTGACCGAGCTGGCGGCGCTGTCCGCCGCCCCGTGGATGGGCCGTGGCGACAAGCATGCGGCGGACGCCGCGGCGACGGAAGCGATGCGGCGCATGTTCGATTCCGTCTCGATCCGCGGCACCGTCGTCATCGGCGAGGGCGAGATGGACGAGGCGCCGATGCTCTACATCGGCGAGAAGCTCGGCGACGGAACCGGACCGGAGGTCGACATCGCGGTCGATCCGCTCGAGGGCACGGAGATCGTCGCGAAGGGGCTGAACAACGCCATGTCCGTCCTGGCGGTGGCGGGCAAGGGCCGGCTGCTGCACGCGCCGGACATGTACATGGAGAAGCTCGCGGTCGGCCCCGCGCTCGCCGGCAAGCTCAGCCTGAAGGACCCGCCGCGGACGACGGTGGAGAAGGCGGCGCTCGCGCTGGGCAAGCCGCTGTCGGATCTCACCGTCATGGTGCTCGACCGTCCGCGCCACGCGGAGCTCATCCGGGTGCTCCGGGAAGCCGGCGTGCGGATCAAGTTCCTGTCCGACGGCGACGTCGCCGGCGCGATCGCGCCCTGCTTTCCCGAGACCGGCATCGACCTGTACATGGGTTCGGGCGGCGCGCCCGAGGGCGTGCTCGCCGCGGCGGCGATCAAATGCCTCGGCGGCGAGCTGCAGGGCAGGCTGATGTTCGAGGACGACGCGCAATATCAGCGCTGCCTGTCGATGGGGCTCGACGATCCGCGCCGGATTCTCGGGATGAACGACATGGTGGGCGACGGGGATGTCATTTTTGCCGCGACGGGCATCACGCCGGGCGAATTCCTGGGCGGCGTCCGCTACCTCGAGGGCGGGCGCGCCGAGACGCATTCGATGGTGATGCGCGGAAAGACGCAGACGATCCGGTTCATCCGGTCGATCCATATGCTCAAAAACAAGCCGCTGCTGCAGCGCTGAACGGTACGCCGGCCGGCACGCCGGGGGACTGATCAGCGCATTGCAACGCTGAACAGGACGCCGACCGGCACGCCGGGGGACTGATCAGCGCATTGCAACGCTGAACAGGACGCCGACCGGCACGCCGGGGGACTGATCAGCGCATTGCAACGCTGAACAGGCCGCCGTTCGACGCGCCGGCGGACTGATCAGCGCATTGCAACGTGCTGTTCTTCGGATAGATGACCAAAATAACGAAACGGCAGCACCGCGGCTGCCGTTTTCGCTTTATATCCGGCGATGATTGGAGCTTCTGCGCGTAATCAGCGTCGGTTCCAGCTGGATGCTGACGATGTCGGGGGAGAGCTTGCCTTCGATCCGGTTGATCAGCAGTTCCAGTGTCGTCGTCACCATTTCTTCGATGGGCTGATGGATGCTGGAAATGCCCATGATTTTCGACAGCAGCGTATCGTCGAACCCGATCACGCTGATGTCTTCCGGGACCTTGAGCCCCCGTTCCTCCACCAGCCTGATGCATTCCAGGGCGATGATGTCGTTTTCCGTAAATACGCAGGTGAACGGGAACGCATCGAACTCCCGGAAGTGCTTCTCGATTCCCTGGCGCACGAGAAAATGATCGTTGGACGTCTGTTCGAGTTCCAGCACCCGGACGGCCGAAACGGGAAGCTGGTGCTCGTACAGCCCGCTGGCAAAACCGAGGTATTTCTCGTCGTCGGCTTTCCCGATGTAGGCGAAGGAGGTGTGGCCGGACCGGATGAAGCTGTGAGCCGCGAGTTTTCCCGCCTTGAAGTGATCGATGGCCACGCTGTCCAGCGCATCCACCGTCTGCGTGATGGAAACGACCGGAACAGGCAGTTTGCCGATCCGTTCGAGATTGTGTCTGCCGGCGGGGACGATGATGCATCCGTCAATCTGCCGGGTCAGGAAATTCTGGATATTCTCCCACTCCAGAATCGGATTGTGCTTGGCGTTGTGGAGAATGATATTGTACCCCAGCTTTCGCGCCTTGTCCTCCAGATGATCGACCAGCTCGACGAAATACGGGTTGTACATTTCGGACACGCTGACCCCGATCAGCTTCGATTGATTGCGCTTCAGGGTCTGGGCGGTCTGGTTCGGTACATACCCGACCTCTTCGATCACCTTCCATACCCGCGCCGCCAGTTCCTCGTTGACATCGGGGTTTCCGTTGATGACCCGCGAGACCGTGGCCTGCGACACATTGGCCAGCCGGGCGATCTCCTTCATCGTGATTCGTTTTTTCACGTTGCCCTCCCGAGCGTGCATAATTCCGTACCGCATGGCTAAAACTATGATAGCATATTCTCAAATAATCGAACACCAGAATACGATTTCCAAACGAAAATCTCTGTTTTTTAAGACTTTAAATCATGGTTGACAGCGATTTTGGCATCGGATATGATGGTTTCAAGAATACGTATTCTTATATTTTTCTCAAATTTTTCTCGATGGTTTCACACTTATTCTCAAATTTATCACGCAGACGGAGGGGTCACATGAAAAAGCATCTGGCTGTTCTGCTCGCTGCTCTCGTGGTGCTGACGCTGCTTGCGGGTTGCAGCGGCGGGGGCAAAAACGACAAGAAGGATACGATCGTGGTCTGGACGCAGGCGTCCGCCGACACTCCCGAAGGCAAAATGTTCGCCGACCGCGTGGCCAAGTACAACGAATTGCATCCGGACAAGCCGCAGGTCGTCATCGAGAACATCACGCGGGCCGGCGCCGGGTCGGGCTACATCGACAAGCTGAACGCCGCCATCACGGCCGGCGACATGCCCGACATCTTCACGCTGGACGGGCCGGACGTGGCCGCCTATGTGGAAGCGGGCGTCATCGGCGAGGTCGGTCCGTATCTCAGCGAGGGATTCGCCGACGGGTTCACCGCCTCGATCCTGCAGCAGGGTACGGTGAACGGGAAACTGTACGCGCTCGGCTACACCGATTCGGCGGTCGTCATCATGTACAACGAGGACATGATCAACGCGCTGCCGGAGGAGATCAAGGCCAAAATTCCGGGTCCCGACGAAGACTGGACCTGGGATCAGCTGCTGGAGCTCGCCCGGGACATCGACAATTACGCCGCGACCAGCAACGATCCGGCCTTCGAAAAATACGCGGTGGCCGTAAGCACGCTGCTGACCGACGTGGCGAGCGGCGTTTATGAAACCGGCACGTACTACTTCACGCCGCTGGTCTGGTCGAACGGTTCCAACATCGTCGCCGACGACGGCCTGACGGTGGACGGCGTGCTGAACTCTCCCGAAACGGTCGAGGCCATGACGAAATACGCCCAATTGTTCGCGGGCGATCGTCCGCTGGCCAGCGCGTCCGAACCCGAGAAGGCGTTCCATTCGGGGCAGGCCGCGCTGTCCGTCACCGGCTTCTGGTATGTCAACGAATTCAACAATTATCCCGATCTGAAGTACAGAACGCTCCGCTATCCGAAGATGAACGCGCAATATGACGGGCTGTACACGCCGTCGGGCAGCTGGGCATTCGTCAGAAGCGCCAATATTTCCGAAGACCGTCTTCCGCAGGTCATCGAGGTGATGGAATGGCTGACCAATGACGAAGCCTCGCGGGAATATTACCAGAAGAACGGTTCCATCCCGGCCCGGATCAACGCGATCGACGTGATCGACACCAACACGGACAATCCGTATTTCAACGAAGCCTGGAAAGTCATGCAGTTCCAGGTGCAAAACCGGAACAAGGCGCGTCCCGTCTCCGTCGGTTATCCGTACCTGTCCGAAACCTTCGCGAAGGACGTCCTGCTCCGGATCGCGCAGAACAGGGCGACCGACGAGGCGACGATCAAGTCCTATCTGGACGACGCGGTCAAGAAGATCGATCGGGAATTCGCGAAATACAAAAAAGGATAACCCGTAGCTGGCGAGGTTCCATCCTCGCCACTATCTTTGACGGGGGTGGGAAAGCCGCATGTTCAAGCAATACAAATGGTCGGAGGTCGTCACGGCATACGCGTTCCTGGCGCTGGCGCTGCTCTTGGCCGTGCTGTTCATCGTCGTGCCGATCGGCAAGGCGATCAACTACAGCTTTACGGACTATTACCTGCTGAAGCCGCAGGAGCGCGAATTCATCGGGGTTGACAACTACCGGCGCATCTTCACCGACGAACTGTTCCGCCAAACGTTCTTCAACACGGTCAAGTTCGTCGTGTGCGTGGTTCCCCTCCAGCTGTCGATGGCGCTGGGACTGGCGTTGATCGTCAACCGGAAAGTCAGGGGAGTGGGATTTTTCCGCACCGCCTACTTTTCGCCGGCCGTACTGTCGCTGGTCGTGATTTCCATTTTGTGGACGACGCTGCTCAATCCCAATAACGGGCTGATCAACGAGATTCTGATGGCGCTGGGGCTCTCGCCCCAGCCCTTCCTGACCAGCCCGTCGCAGGCCATGTACACGATCGTCGTCATCTCGGCGTGGTCGGGCTGCGGATATCAGATGATGATTTTCCTTGCAGGGCTCTCGAACATTGAAACCAGCCAGTACGAGGCGGCGGAGCTCGACGGCTGCGGTCCGCTGAGGAAATTCTGGTACATCACGCTGCCGGGCCTGAAGCCGATCACGATGTTTCTCGTCATCACCACCACGATCCAGGCGTTCAAGCTCATCGTCCAGCCCATGGTCATGACGGGCGGCGGACCGGATTACTCCACGATGACGATTCTGCAATACATTTACGAGTACGGCTACAGGCACCGGAACATCGGATATGTCAGCGCGATCACCGTGGTATTCACCATTTTCCTCATCGTCGTCTCGGTCCTCATCAAGAAGCTTTTCCGGGAGGAAAAAGCGTGAAGATCATCAATCGAACGATATTTTATGTTGCGGCTTCGCTGATCGCGCTGCAATTTCTCGTGCCCATGGTGTGGATGATTCTGTCGTCGTTCAAGATCGACAGCGTCATCTACCGCGACATCTCGACCATCTATGCCGTGGTGCCGAGGTTTGAGGATTTGACCCTGAAATCCTATCGCGAACTGCTGTCCATGTACAACGTGTTCCGGAACGTGCTCAACAGCCTGATCTACGCGTCCGTCACGGTGCTCGCGGGACTGACCATCAACTCGCTGGCGGGGTACGCGCTGGCCCGGTTTCATTTTCCGTTCAAGAACGCCATCCTGCTGTTCATTATCGCGCTCATGATCGTGCCCATCGAGGCGATCATCCTGCCGCTGTATCTGGTCGTGCACGAGCTCGGCATGATCAATACGCTGGCGGGCTATCTGATCCCGTTCTTCGTCAATGTGATGAACATCTTCCTGTTCAGGCAGCACTTCCTGTCCTTCCCCGGAGAGCTCATCGAAGCGGCGAAGGTGGACGGCCTGACGGAGTTCGGAAGCTACTGGCGGATCGTCGTTCCGTCCAGCGTGCCGATGTTCGTGACGGTGGGGATCCTGACCTTTCTCGGTTCCTGGAACGACTTTCTGTGGCCGGTCATGGCGATCACGAAGTCGGATCTCATGCCCGTTCAAGTGGCGCTCAACGCGATTTTCAGCGACACGTACAAGATTTTCACCAGCCACATGATGGCGGCCCTGACCATCGTGACCCTTCCCATCATCGTGCTCTATGCCGTGTTTCAAAGATATATCATCGAAGGGGCCATACGGGCCGGGATCAAATAACCGGCGCCGTACCGGACCAGAATTGGAGTGGGTGAATCATGCTGTCCAGACTGGAAGCGGCAAACCGGTATATCCGCGAGAACAAGCATCGCGTCACCAACCGTCCGCATTATCACTTCGCGGCGGAAATCGGATGGATCAACGATCCGAACGGCTTCATCCATTACAACGGCGAGTATCATCTCTTCTACCAATACAATCCGTATTCCACGGTCTGGCGTGACATCCATTGGGGCCACGCGGCCACGAAGGATTTCATCCGGTGGGATTACAAGCCGGTCGCGCTCGCGAATGACCGGTGGTATGATGCGAACGGCTGCTTCTCGGGGAGCGCCGTCGAGAAGGACGGCATGCTGTATCTGATGTATACCGGGCATGTGACCGGGGAAGACGGCCGGGTCATCCAGCGGCAATGCCTCGCCGTATCGGAAGACGGGATTCATTTCGAGAAGCATCCCGCCAATCCCGTCATCGGCGAACGCGAACTGCCGGACCGTTACATGCCGTGCGATTTCCGGGACCCGAAGGTGTGGAGGGAAGCGGACGGCCATTACTATTGCGTGCTCGCGGTGCGCAACGAGCAGCGGCGCGGCGAGATCGTGATGTTCAGATCGGAGGATCTGGTCCATTGGCGCTTTCATTCTTCCGTCTACCGGACGGAGGAAGCGCAGAACCTGCTGCTGGAATGTCCGGACTTCTTCCATCTGGACGGCAAGGACGTGCTGATCTTCTCCGTCATGCCGTGCGATCCCGAGTATGCCGACCAGGTGGAGAACCATGTGGCCTATGCGGTCGGCAGGCTGGATTTCGGCACGGGAAGATTTGAGCCGGAAGCCCGTGGCGTGCTGGACCGGGGACCGAGCTTCTATGCTCCGCAGACGACCGCGGGTCCCGGCGGGGAGCGCCTGCTGATCGGCTGGATGCAGAGTTGGCGGCAAGGCGGGCTGCCCGACGGCTTCGAATTCAACGGCATGATGACGATCCCGAGAAGGCTGCGGGTTGAAGGCGCGAAGCTGCTGCAGCAGCCGTTCCTGCCGAACGGGGAGTATTTTGCTCCGGTTCATTCCGGCGAAGCGGAGCTCGCTCCCGGTCGGGCGCCCGTGCTGCTTACGTCCGGCTCCGGCCGCATCCTGCTCGAACTGGACAGGGCGGAAGCGGAGGAATTGAAGGGGAATGTCCTGGAATTCCGCCTGCAGGAGAAGGACGGGCGGGCGATCCGGGTGGAAGTGGACGCGGCGGCGGGGCAAATCGCCGTTCGGAACGATTATGAAGACGGCGAGCCGGGGCGGCTGGATGTTTCGACGGACGGAGGGCTCGCGCTTGAACTGTTCGTCGACCTGTACTCGCTGGAATTGTTCGTCAACGGCGGCGAACAGGTGTTTTCCCTGACCTCCTATGCGCCCAAAGGATTCGTGTCGAAGGTCTCGGCCGCGCGGCCCGTCAGGCTGCGCCGGCTGGAAAGCTTCGCCTTTCGGCCGCCGGGCCGGGATACAAGCCGACCATCATGAGGGAGTGCGTTCGCCGCGCGCCGGCTTTCGGGCCGGCGCGCATTTTTCGTGCTTGTACACCGTTGTCCACGCGCATCCCGCCGCGGCCGCATACGGTGTGGTAGCGCGGCCGAGGCCGCGACATCCGGGAAGGAGGCGGGATGAGCATGGCGGTTACGAGAGATCAGGCGCGGAAGCTGGTGGGAAAGAAAATTTACGCGCTGAGGAAGGACGGATCGGTCGTCTCCGGCAAGCTGGTCGCGATCCGCGGCAACCGGCTGGTGCTTGAGCAGCCGCGCGGCAAGAAGGCGCGGGTAAAGGGCATTCTGCCGCTTGCGCTGTTCGATCTGCTGGCGATCGGCGAGTCGCTGTACGGGTTTGGCGGCTTCGGCGGACCGTTCTACGGTGGCTTTGGCGGTCCGTTCTACGGCGGCTTTGGTCCGTTTGGCGGGCCCTTCGGCGGCGGGTTCTGGTGGTAACGGCCGGACGGTTGGATCGGGCGAATCGGCAGGCGCGGGATGCGTCTGCCTATTTTGTTGTTCTGCCCATAATGCCGGAGGGACGGGTGCATAGGATAACGCAGTCCGACCGGAAGGAGGTGCAAGCGGATGGGTTACCCTGTCGCGCATGGCGGGTACTGCGGGCACGGCCTGTACACGAGCACGGGCGTGATCCTCGTCCTCTTCATCCTGCTGGTCATCGTGCTTCGTGGCTGGTTCGTGTAACGACCGGAGATCCGCGGACACACCCTCCGGCGAAGCGGATGCCGGGAGCGAGCGCCGTTCGTGCGGACCTGGAATTGGGGCGGCCGCACGGGCGGCGCTTTTCATGTTGGAGAAAACCGAAAATAAACACTTGATGAAAAAGATTACATCGGATATATTTGGATGCATACGGAATGCGATCATATGTTCGTGTTTCGGAGGCGAACCGGATTGCGGTCGGGCATCGTGACAAGAGGGCCCGATCCTGATGACGGGGAGGAAGCATGATGGGGGCTTTTCGCGGTTTCACCGAACGGACGATTCAATTTCTGCGCGACTTGAGGGAGAACAATGCGAAGGAATGGTTCGAGCGGAACCGGCCGGTCTACGAGCGGGAGTTGCTCGAGCCGATGCGCGATCTCGTCGCGGACCTGAGCGGCGTGATGCTGACGATCGATCCGGAGTTCGAGACGCGGCCCGCCGTGGGCAAGACGATCTCCCGCATTCACCGCGACACGCGCTTTTCGCGGGACAAATCGCCGTTCCGCGACGCGATGTGGATTACGTTCAAGCGCCGTGCGGGGGAATGGACGGACGCGCCCGCGTTCTTCTTCGAGCTCCGGACGGACGGATATCGGTACGGGATGGGGTTCTACTCCGCGTCGAAGGATACGATGGACAAGCTGCGCGAATGGATCGACGAGGAGCCGGACGATTTCCGCCGCGTGACGGCGTTCTACGGACGGCAGAAGACGTTCGCCATCGAAGGCGAGTGCTACAAGCGGGTGCTCGACCCGGACAAGCCCGCATCCGTCCTCGAGTGGTACCAGCGCAAGAACATCTACCTTGCCTGCAACCGGGAAATCGACGAACTGCTGTTCTCGCCGAAGCTCGCGGACGAGCTGGCGGCCGGTTTCACGATGCTCGGCGATCTGTACCATGCGTTCTGGAAGCTGAGGATGCGGGCCGGCTGACAGGAGTGCATCTTTCAAGGGGGATGTTAAGTGAATTACCGTCTGCTGCAGGCCAAGGATGAGCAGGAAAAGCAGCGATTTGTGCCGCTGCTGCTGCTTGCCGACGAGTCAGAGGAAATGATCCGAAAATACCTGGGGAAGGGGGATCTGTATTATCTCGTTGATGCATCCTCCGAAACGGTTGGCGTTATCGTGATGCTTGCATGGAATGATGGTACGGTGGAAATGAAAAATGTTGCCATCACCCCGGAGCATCGGGGGAAAGGACTTGGAAAATTATTGGTTACAAAGGCGATGCAAATTTACAGGGAAAAAGGGTTCAAGCGTTTTATTGTGGGAACGGCGAATTCAAGTATTGGCAATCTTGCTTTTTACCAGAAGCTTGGATTCAGAATGTTTGCAATCAGGAAAGATTTTTTCCTGGATTATCCGTCCGAAATTTGGGAGAATGGAATCAGGGCCATGGATATGATCATGTTGGAAAAAGTGGAGACCTGATCTTTTTAACCAAGTGAATGCGTGCCTCAGCGAATCTGGCGCCCGGGCTGGCGGAATCGGAAACGGCGGTTGTGATGGAAGGAAAGAATTGACAAACTCAAAACGGTTGTGCTAGCATAAATGGCAAACCAACTCCATCAGTCTGGACGAACGGAAGCACCGTTCGCGTCGGGACAACGGCGTGTTGTCCCCGCGTGCGGTGCTTTTTTCGTTGGCGGAGGTGGGAAGTGGCGGCATGATGCCGATCCATCTGTGCGTCGCGGCGCGGGAGGCGGACTATGTGCGGAGGCTGGCCGACTACGTGCGGTCGTCGCCGTACGGCCGCGATTGGCGGGTGACCGGCTTCTCGACGGAAGAAGCGCTGCGGCAATACCTGAAGGCGGGGTATCCCGCGGATCTGCTGCTCGTCGCGCCGGAGTTCGCGGAGGCGGCGTCCGGGCTCAGGCCGGGCGTTCCGATCGCGCTGCTGGTCAGGCGGACCGGCGAAGCGGGGCCGGAATCCGGGCTGCCGGAAGTCTTGCAGTTTCAGCCGGTGCCGAATCTGATCCGGCAGTTGGAGACCCTACGCGCCGGGCACGGGCTGCCGCGCGCCCCGGCCGGCGAAACGGGGCCGCTGGTCGCGGCGGTTTATTCGCCGTCGGGCGGCAGCGGCGTGACGACGACGGCGCTCTGCATGGCGCATCTTGCGGCGAAGTCGGGCGCGGGCGCGTTCTATCTCGATCTCGATCCGTTCGGCGGCATTGCAGGCGGCAAAGCGGAACCGGCAGGCGGCCTGCCGGAGCTGTTGTACACCCTGCAGGCGCGACCGGAGGAAGCGGCGGCCGTGTTCGGGCGGGTGCGGAAGCATGACGCGGCGCTGGGCATCGACCGGTTCCCCGGCGGTTGTCCGCCGGAGGAGAAGCTGGACCTCGGCCCGGAAGCGGCGGACGGACTGATCCGGACCGTGGCGGGCTGCCGGGACTACGGCGTGGTCGTCGTCGATCTCGGGTCGGCGCCGACCGCGGCCCATCTCGAGGCATTCGCCCGTTCCGATGCGATTTTCTGGCTCGTGCCGGATCACCCGTCCGGCCGGGGCAAATCCGAGGCGGCGCTCGAATTTTTCCGGCGCCGGGAACCGAAGCGGATGGCGGAGATTGAACCGCGCATCCGTATGGTGGCGGCCCATGCCGGCCGGAGCGGTTCAGCCCGGGGCGCGGCCGGGCTTCGCTTGGTTGCCGGGATTCCGGAAGTGCCGCGGCTGCGCGGCGCCGGTCGGCCGGAAGAGGCGGCCGGATCGCCCGAACTGCAGGCCGCATGCCTCGCTCTCCTCGCCGCCGCCGGATGGAGGCCGGAAGGAGGGATGCCGGATGATCGGGGAACGCGAGGTGCGCTTGCTGCGGGAACGGGTCCGAAGCAGGATCGATTTGCATGAGGAACTGAGCGACGAACGGCTGACGGGCATCATCGAATCGGTCGTCTTCGAATGGGCCCGCGACAAGCCGCTTACCGCCGCGGACAAGCACCGGGCGGTCCGCAGGCTGTTCCACGCCTTCCGCGGGCTCGACCTGCTGCAGCCGCTCATGGACGATCCGACCGTGACGGAGATCATGATCAACGGACACGAGAACATCTTCGTCGAGCGGAACGGCCGCATCGAGCGCCATCCGGGCGCGTTCGAGAGCCGCGAGCGGCTGGAGGAGCTCATCCAGACGATCGTCGGCAGCGTCAACCGCGCCGTGAACGAATCGAATCCGATCGTCGATGCGCGGCTGGCCGACGGCTCCCGGGTTCACGTGGTGCTGCCGCCGGTGTCGATCCGCGGACCGACGGTCACGATCCGGAAGTTCCCCGAGCGTCCGATGTCATTGGACGATCTCGTCGCCCGCGGATCGCTGACGGCGGAGGCGGCGGACTGGCTCTCCCGGCTGGTGCGGGCGAAATATAACGTGTTCGTCTGCGGCGGCACCGGGACGGGGAAGACGACCTTCCTGAACGCGCTCGCCCAATGCATCCCTGCGGACGAGCGGATCGTCACGATCGAGGATTCCGCCGAGCTGCAAATCTCGATGCCGAACCTCGTCTCGCTCGAGACGCGCAACGCCAACCCGGACGGGAAGGGCGAGATTCCGATCCGCGCCCTCGTGAAGGCTTCGCTCCGCATGCGGCCCGACCGGATCATCGTCGGCGAGGTGCGCGGCGGCGAGGCGATCGACATGCTGCAGGCGATGAACACCGGGCACGACGGGTCGATGTCGACCGGGCACGGCAACAGCCCGCGCGACATGCTGTCCAGGCTCGAATCGATGGTGTTGTCCCAGGCGGAGCTGCCGCTTCCGGTCATCCGGCACCAGATCGCCTCGGGCATCGATCTCCTGATCCACCTCACCCGGCTCGCCGACGGGAGGCGGTGCGTCGCGGAGATCACGGAGCTGGGAGGCGTCCGGAACGGGGACTATGAGCTGAACGTGCTGTTCAGGCGCCGGGCGGGCGTGGCGAACGGGGAGGACGGCGACGGGCGGATCGAGGCGGGTGAACTGGTCTGGACGGGCAACCGGCTCGTCCGCGCCCACAAGCTGCGGTTGGCGGGCGTCGCCGATCCGTCGCGCGGCGCCCGGGAGCCGGACGGCGGGAATCGGGAAAGGGAGGGCGCTTTCCGGGAGGAGGCCGGTCGGTATGCGTAACGCCGCACGGCCGGCCAATCCCGAAGCGCTGCGGGAACGGAAGCGGCCCGGTTCCCGCGGGAAGAAGAGCGAAGAGCGTCCGGTGACGGCGGTCCGGCTGACGGGATGGCCGAAGGCCGCCGCCGCGGCCGCCGGCATGGCGGCGGTCGGCCTGCTGGCGGGACTGTACTATCAGTCCCTCTGGGCCGGGCTGCTGTTCGCGCCGCTCGGCCTGTTCGCCCCGGCCGCGGTCGAGCGGGAGCTCGAGAACCGGCGGCGCCGGTTGCTGCGGGAGCAGTTCAAGGAGGCGCTGCACTGTCTCGTCACGTCGCTCTCGGCCGGCCGTTCCGTCGAGAACGCGCTGCTGTCGGTGCCGGACGAATTGAAGGTTCTGTACCCGGACCCGAAGACCCCGATCCGGCGCGAATTCGAGTTGATCCGGATCGGCCTCGTCAACGGGGAGCGGCCGGAGGACGGGCTCCGCCGGTTCGCGTCCCGCGCGCGGCTGGGGGAGGCCGCCCGCCTCGCCGACGTGATCGCCGTCGCGAAGCGGACGGGCGGTGACATGGCCGCCATCGTCCGCAGCTCCGCCGCGCTGCTCGGGGAGAAGATGGAGGTCGAGCGGGAGATCGCGGTCATGACCGCCGGCAAACGCTTCGAGTCCCGGCTCATGATGGCCGCCCCGTTCGCGTTCGTCCTCATGCTGACCGCGATGGCGCCGGAATACATGGCGCCGCTCTACGGCAGCGCCGCGGGGTACCTGATCCTGACCGGCGGCCTCGCGGCGCTGGCGGGCTGCGCCTGGCTCATCCGCAAGATCATGTCGATCGACGTGTGAAGGAGGTGAGGGGAACGTGTTCTTCCTGGCGATGCTCATCGCCGGAGGCTGGCTGTCCGTTACGGCGGGAGCGCTGATGCCGGCTTTGCGGAAGGCGCGGCGGAGCGGACGTCCGGCGGACTGGCGGGAACTGTTGCTCGCCGAACCGGCCGACCGGTTCCTGATCGGTTGGGCCGGCCGGTTCGCCCCGGTCCAGACGCTGCTGGCGTCCGTGCATGCCGACCTGCAGCGGCTGGCGGACAGGCCGCCGGCGCCCGCGGAATCGCGTCGGTATCTCGCGCACGCGGTCGGATCGGGCATGGCGGCGGCCGGTCTGACGGCGGTGCTGGCGCTCGCCTCCGGCACGGCGGAAGTGTTGCCGGTCGGGCTGCTCGCGGCATTGCTCCTGCCGGTGTCGCGCGTCCGGGCGCTCAGGCAGCGGGTCGAGGAGCGACGCCGGGCCGTGCTGCGGGAACTGCCGGAGCTGCTCTCCGTGCTGATGCTGCTCGTCGGTGCCGGCGAATCGCTGCAGAACGCGCTGCATCGGTGTGCCACGGAAGGCGCGGACGGTCATCCGCTGTATCGGGAACTGAAGCGGGCGATGCACGCGGTCCGGAACGGCGAACCGTTCCAGATCGCGATGGACGGGTTCGCCCGGCGGCTCGGTGTCCAGGAGGCGTCCGTCCTGACTTCGGCCCTGCTGCTCCAGTACCGGAAGGGCGGATCCGATTTCGTCCACGCGCTTAGGGAGCTGTCGTTCAGCCTGTGGGAGAAGCGCAAGAGCCTCGCCAGGATCAGGGGAGAGGAAGCGGTTTCGAAGCTGTCGCTGCCGCTCACGCTCATTTTTTTCGTGCTGATGGTGATCATCGGATCGCCGGCAATCCTTGGTTTCCGGTGAATCGGTTGAATCCACGGGTTTGCAGGAGGGATGCGCTGATGCTGATGCCGTACCGGAATGCGCCGCGCCGCGGAATTGCGAAATTGCTCCGCGACGAGGACGGCGCGGGCGTGGTGGAACTGATCATGATCATCGCCGTTGTCATCATCGTGGCAATCATTTTCAGGGAATATTTGATCGATCTGGTGAAGACGTTGATGGGCAGGGCGGAGACGGAAGCAAATGACATTTTCAACTATGACGCCAATAAGCACTTCCCCGGATCGAAATAAGCGCCGCCGGTTTATTCTCGACGATGCATCCGGCAGCGCCGCGGTCGAGTCCGCGATCGTCTTCCCGGCGGTGTTTCTGGCGGTGCTGGCGCTGCTGTTCGGGGCGATGATCATCCACGAGCGGGTGCTGCTCTACCATGCGGCTTCCGCCGCGGCGGAGCGGGCGGCCTTCCGCTGGGACAACAGCCACCGTGATCCCGTCACCGGCATCGCCCCGACCGGGCGTTACGATCCGCTGTACTGGCGGCTCACCGACGACCGGTTGTTGCAGTCCATCTTCGGCATGGAGGCCGGCGAGTCGGAGGACGCCGCGGTCGATTTGCCGGCAATGGGAGCGGAAAACGGGGGAGACCTGATGACCGGCAAACTGCTGAAAGGGGCGGGGCGCGTGCCCGGCAAATACGACGGCCGGGCGGTGTACCGCCGCCATCTGCTGTTGAAGCGGGTCTCCGTGGAACTCCAGACCTTCGACATCCCGCCGGGGGCCGCGCGTCTTACCGGAATTGCGGGGATCCGCGCTTCCGCCGCCGCGCCGGTCACCGATCCGGTCGAGCTGATCCGCATCGTCGATCTCGCGCGTTACTATGCGCAGCGGTTCGGAGCCGGAACGGACGGGGAGGAGCAGCGGAAGAAGGCCGGCGGCATTTTGAAGGTACGGTCGGGCCGGGAGGGGGGCAGCGGATGAAGCGTCGGTTCGCCGGACGGACGCTCTGGGACAGCCGGGACGGATCGGTCAACGTGTTTCTGATCGGCATTACGGCCGCGCTGTTCCTGTTCGTGGCGGTGCTGATCGATTTCGCGCGCATCGCCGCCTTCGAGCGGCTGGCGGAGACCGCCGTCTACTCCGGCGTCCGCTCTGCGCTGTCCGCCTACGACGGCACGCTGTACGAACGCTACGGCCTGTTCGCGCGGGGCGGTTCGGACGGCGGGGAAATATTCCGCCGCGTCATATCGTCCGCCCTGGAGCCGGACCATCCGGACCGGGGACTGAAGCTGCTGCGGACGGACGTCACGCATGCGGAGGTGTCACCGGGGGATACGCTCGGGCTCCATGCCGTCCTCGAGCGGCAGATTCTCGAAGAAATGAAATACAAGGCGCCGATCGATTTCACGCTGGAAATCGTCGAGCGGTTCAGGGGCGTCGCTCCGGCCCTCCGGGAGACCGCGCATGCCGCAAATGCGATGCTGCAGCTGCAGGAATTGTTCGACAGCCGCCAGCGCCATCTGGAAGAGGCGGTGCGGCGCCAGCGGGAAGCGGCCGAAGCCGTCGCGGCGTCGGGACTGGCGGCCCGGATTCCTTATCCGCCGGGTGCCGGCAGCGGAGGCACCGCGGAGGATGCAGCTGCCGGATACGAACCATATGTCGGCTGGGTCCGGGCGGAGGCGGAACGCAGGGCGAAGGAGGCGGAATGGCGGCGCCGGGTCGAGGAAGAGAGGAGGCGGTGGGAGGCCGCTTGCGGAGCGAAGCCGGGGCGTTCCGGCAATGATGCGGAGCGTGCGGCGGATCCCGCATGCGAGTCCCCGCCGGACATTCCGCCGCCCGATCTCGGGCCGAGCTATGCGGCCGAGATCGCGGCGTATGAGCAATCCGCCCGGGAGACGGCGGCCGCATTGGCCGACGCGTCCAGCATGGCCGCAACCGTCCACGCGGACGCCATAGCCGCCGCCAGGCAGGCGGTTCAGGCCGCCGCGGCCGACAACGAGCGAATGGCCGACGTCCTGCGCGAAGCCCGGCAGGCCGGAGCCGGAGACGGGGGCGGTGCATCGTCCGGGGGAGCCGGGGAGCCGGACGCTTCCGTCGTGATCCGTTCCCTGCTGGAAGATGCGTCCCGGCTCGTGCTGGACGCGGAATGGTTCGACGACTACCTCCGGGAGCTGTCCGGCCAGGATGCCGGCGCAGCCGCCCTCCGGGAGCGGGCG
The DNA here is from genome assembly GCF_002159085.1 of Thermobacillus sp. ZCTH02-B1. Taxonomy (GTDB): domain Bacteria; phylum Bacillota; class Bacilli; order Paenibacillales; family Paenibacillaceae; genus Thermobacillus. The sequence goes on along the minus strand of NZ_LZRU01000030.1, from coordinate 68,115 downwards.
GACCGGTTCGGTTCGGCCGTCGCGCAGGCGCTCGCGAGCCCGGATCAACGGCATGCGGCGCCGCTCGGAGCCGCCTTCGACCGGCTGCGTGACGCGTATCGGGCCTATGCCGCGGCGTATATCGGGGAAGACGGTTCCGGCTCCGGCGGCGTCATCGCGGCGCGCGGCCGTGCCGTTGCGGAACTCGCCGCGGCGGATGAACAGCGCCGGGAATATGAACGCCGGTCCGAGGCGAAGCGCGTTGAGGCCGCTGAACTGCTGAAGCGGCTATCGCGGCTTTCGTCCGACGGGGAGGCGGAGCGGGAGTTCGGGCAGCTCCGAAAGCGGTACGAGGCGAGCCTGGCGCTCAACGGGGCCGCGCCGTCCGGCGGCGGGACGGTCGGCGGTCCGGACGACAAATCCGGAAAATACGCCAAGGAGGCGTCGCACAAGGCCGCAGGCCTGTTCGGCATGCTTGACGGTTTGGCGGCGAGTTTTCGGGATGAGGTCTATCTGAACGAATATGCGGTCCAGCGTTTCGATCATTGGGATCCGCGGCATTTGTACGATCTTGTCTTGCGCACGACGCAATCGTCGGACACGACGGCGGACGGATCGGACGGCGGCGACGGGCATTTGCCGCTGACCGTCTCCCATCAGGAAGTGGAGTATATCCTGTACGGCTTTCACAACCCGGCGGGGAACATCGCCGCCGCCCATGCGGAGATTTTCGCCGTCCGCGTCGCCATCCGCCTGGCGGAGGGATTCGTCGAGTGCCGCGCACTCGGCCATCCGCTGGTGGTGTTCGCCGCCGCTGTGGCGTACAGCTTCGAGCACGCCCTGAACGACATGGTCGAGCTGGTCCGGACCGGCAAGACGGAACTGTCGAAATGGCTGCCGATCGCCATCGCCTACCGGGACTATCTGCGCCTGTTTCTGCTGCTTCACGGCAGCAAGGCGGAGAAGCTGGCCCGCATCACCGCACTGATCGAGCATGATACCGGCTACCGGTTGGCCGCCATGCCGGTCGCGCTCACCGGGCGCGCGGACGTATCGGTCAACCTGTGGTTTCTGCCCGGGGTGATGAAGGGGATCGCCGGCGGAGGCATGTTGGAAGGAAGGGTTGTGGACGGCCGCTATGAGACGACGGTGGTTGTCGGATCGTCGTATTGAGCCCGCGCGGGATGCGAAGGGCGGCGTCACGGTCGAGGCCGCGCTGGTCATGCCGGTCTTCCTGATGGTATTCATCCTGCTGATTGCGGTCATCCGGCTGGCGATGACGCAGATGGCGCTGCAGGATGCGGCGGCGCAGATCGCCCGGCTGACGGCGGCGCACATCCACCCGGTCCAGCTTGCCGTCCGGTCCGCAGCGGGACACCCGGCAGCGGAGGCGGACGGAGCGGGGGCCGGAGACCGGACCGGACAGTCCGGGAACCCGTTCGGGCCATCCGGCGATCGAAGCCCGCAGCCCGGATTTCCGGAACTGGCGGCCGAACTGGCGGGACATTTGCCGGAACCGGCGGGTCCGTTGCTCGAAGCGGCGCTGAGGGGGGATTGGGAGGAAGCGGCCGACATCGCTTCGGCGCCGATCGGGGAGGCCGTCTTCGGTCCGCTGATCCGCGAGCTTGCCGCGGAGTCGGCGCTCGATCCCGGACGCATCCGGATCACCCGGCTCAGGCTGCCCGATTTGTCGGGCGGCGGCGAGGCGTATTTCCGGATCCGGCTGACCTATGATGTTCCGCTCGGGCTGCCTTTTACCCGTTCGCATGTGACGCTGTCGGCGGACGCCGAAGAGCGCGCCTGGATCGCCGATCCGGTGCCGGCGCGGATCCATCCGGAGGGGGAAGACGGGCCCGGCGGCATCGTCATCTTGTCAATCGAGCCGTCGCCGCTTCGGCCGGGCCGGAAGGCGAGGCTGACCGCGCTCGGGGCGCCGAACGCGAAGCTGAATCTCACGGTCTGGTACAAGAGCGGCAAGAGCCAGGCGAAACATCTCGGTGAGAAAATGACGGATGAGCACGGGCTCGTCACATGGGAGTGGCACGTGTCCGGCAACACGACGCCCGGCACGTGGGAGCTCGAGGTGACTTCGGAGGACGGCGCGAGGGCGCACCGTTATTTTGTCGTGCGGAAGGCGGGCGGCGAGGAATCCTGACGGAGTGTCGCCGTGAAGCCGGAATGAACCGGGAGGAGGGAGGCATGATGGTGTTGACCGCCGCGGGAGCGGCGATTCTGCTGGCGGCCGCGTTCGTCAGCGACATCCGGACGATGCGCATTCCGAACCGGCTGAACGTCACTGCCCTGGCGGCCGGACTGCTCTGCCATGCGGCGGCAGGCGCGTGGTCCGGCTGGCAGGAAGCGGCGTCGGCGTCCGGTGCGTGGCTGGGCGCCTTGCAGGCGGCGGGCCGGGGACTGTCGGAGGCCTGCGCGGGAGCCGGAGCGGGATTCGCCTTGTTGCTGCTGCCTTACATGCTGGGGGCTGTCGGCGGCGGAGACGTCAAGCTGTTCGCCGCGCTCGGAAGTTGGATCGGTGCGCGGGAGGCGTTGGATTGCGCCGTCTATTCCATGCTGGCGGCCGGAGCGTACGGGCTGGCGTGTCTGGCCATCGGCAAACGGCGGGCCGCGCGCTGGAGGCTATTGCGGGAAGACGCGGTTCAAGGCGGACCTTCGGCTGAAGCCGTCTCCGCCGCGGACGGCGCAACCTCCGCGGATGGGGACGGAGGGAACGGCGGACTGCGGAAATCCCGCTTTCCGTTCATGATCGCGGTGGTTCCCGGGGCGATTGCGGCATGGATATGGTGAAACCGCACCGCGGCCGCGGGCGGTGCCGTCCGATTCGCGGCCGGCGGCATGGCGGTCCGATCACGGACCGGGGCGGCATCGTCCGATAAGCGGCCGAAACGGCGTCGTACCATCAACGGCCAGGTGCGGTGCGGAACGAAACGGGTGCGGTGCGGATCGAAAGGAAAGGGGCGACGGGATGGAACGGTTGCAGGTCGATTTTGCGATGCAGCGGGGACACGAGATGATCATCCGGCGCGATCCGCCGTTTGGGCGCGCGGATTTGGACGAAGTCGACGTGCGGATGTTGCAGGCCGCGCGGCCGCCCGGGCTGCTCAAGGTCGACTGGTTCGAGATGGACGGCTGCGTGACGTTCCGTCACGCGGTCGAAGGCCGGAAAATGCTGCCGCACCGGCTGATCGCCGGACCGTTCGGAATGACGGAATATTTGGGCTTCATGCTGGGCATCGTCGAGGCGCTGGAGACCTGCGGGCATTATCTGCTCCGGGAATCCTGCTGCCTGCTGGAGGAGAGGTTCCTGTTCGTCGGTTCGGAATGGCGCGATGTCGCGTTGACCTATCTGCCGCTGCGGGAGCCGCCCGTGAAGAGGCCGGTTCGCGAAGAGCTGCTCGCACTGGCGATCCGGCTGATCGGGAAGGCGGAGCACGTGGACGGGGATGCCGTGCAGACCGTGCTTCGCCTGCTGGACGACCCGGGGGCCTCGTGGCCGGACCTTCGGCTCGGTCTGCTCAGGCTGATGGCGTCGGATCGAACGTTCGGCGCCGGACATCCGGTCGCGGAGACGGCGGGATTCCGGGCCGGCTACCTTGCCGGCGGGTCGAAGACGGAAGGCGGGCAGGCGCGTCGGATCGGATCCGCCCCCGGCTCACCGTATGAAGATGGGGGAAATGATCGGAGATTCCCGCCTGCCTTCGGCGCTGGAGGACCGGACACGGACGGCGCGTGGGGCTGTCGGATCGCATTTGGGGCCGATCGGCCGGATTCGGGAAATCGGGATCCGGTGATGGAAGCGCATGATGGTGATGCCGGCGCCGGGGGTTCCGCCCGCGTCCCGCATGCCGGCCCTTTCCCGGCCGCCGCTGACGGCCGGACGGGCGCAACCGCGGAATCGTCCCGCGCGGCGGAAGCCGAAGCGATGAACGGAAAGAACCGTTTCGGTTGGCTCGGCAGATTTTTCAAGGGAGAAGGCGCCGAAGAGCTCCCGCCGCCCGAGACGATGATGTTCGACGACGGGGAATGGCCGGGGGCGACGGGCCGCATCCGCGACACGGGCAGGGCGCGCTGGCTGTCCGTGTGCGGCGCCGTGCTGACGACGGCGCTGATCTGGCGATACCTCTACCTGCCGTCTCCCGGCACGGACCGCCTGCTGATCTGCCTCGGTGCAACGCTGCTTGCGGCGGGCGGGCTGGTCCTCGTGTGGCGGCGTCTCGCTCCCGGGAATCGCGGGATGGAGAATCACGCATGGTCGGCGGAAGGCGCGAAGGCGGGATCGGATGAAAACGGGTTGGCCAGACGGCCCCCGTGGGCGGAATCCGGATCGTGGGCGGAAGCCGGAGCCGGCGCCGACCGCGGCATTCGGTCCGAAGCGGCCGACATCCGCTTTTCCTGGCTGACCGAATTCGGATTGGACGACCGTCCGGCATCCGATGCGGCGTTCCGGGCGCAGGCGGGCGGGAGCGGACCAGGCGAGACGATCGGGTTGGAGGCGTCATCGGGTTCGACCCGGAACGGGATGCCGGGCATGACGGCGGAGGGCGACGCGGCGGAGCGCGATGAAACCGTATGGCTGCAAGACGAGACCGTGCTGCTGGACCGGGACGACGGCCGGTTGTGGCTGGTGCGGGAATATGAGGGTTCCAGCCGCCGCATCCCCGTCGAACGCGGCACGCATATCATCGGCCGTTCGGAGGCGCACGCACAGTTCGTCGACAAGGCGGAGGGCGTATCGCGCGCGCATCTGGAGGTCGCGTTTGACGGCAGCGAGGTGCGCATCAAAGATCTTGCCTCGCGCAACGGAACGTTGCTCGGAGACGAGATCATGGTGCCGTACAAGGAATACGTGCTCGGCATAGGCGACGCGTTCCGGCTGGCGGGACCGGACGGGCCGAAATACACGCTGCGCAAAAGCGGCTGACGGCCGGATTGATCATCCGGTTGTCAGCCGCGTGCTTCAGGTGATCATGGTTCACAACGACTGTCGGTCGAGCAGCTGCCGCACCGCCTCGTCGATGGTCGGATAGCGGAAGGTGAAGCCCGCCTCGAGTGCCGCGTTCGGCAGCGCCCGCTGGCCTTCCAGCAGCAGCACGGACAGCTCGCCGAATACGAGGCGCATGAGGGCGGCGGGCACCGGGAACCAGTGCGGCCGCCCGAGCGCCGCGGCGACCGCCCTGCCGAACCGGTCGTTTGTCACCGGTTCCGGCGCCGACGCGTTGACCGGCCCCGCGATATGCTCGTTGTCGAGGCAGAACAGGATGAGCCGCGTCATGTCTTCGATGTGGATCCAGGAGATCCACTGCCGTCCGCTGCCGACGCGGCCGCCGACGAACAGGCGGTACGGCAGGACCATCAGCGGAAAGGCGCCGCCGTCGGCGCCCAGGACGAGCCCGACGCGGAGCTTGACGAGCCGCCGGGCGGGGATCCGGTCCGCCGCTTCTTCCCACTCCTTCACGACGGCGGACAGGAAGTCGGTGACCCGGCCCGGGCTCCGCTCGTCAAAGGTCTCCGTCTCGGACATGCCGTAATACGAAATGCCGGACGCGTTCACGACGACCGGCTTGTCCCGCATCGCCCGCACCCATTCCGCCACGGCCCCGGCCGCGTCGAGGCGCGACTTCAGCACGCGGTCCTTCGCGGCCTTCGTCCACCGTTGGTTGATCGTCTCCCCCGCCAGGTTGACGATGGCGTCCGTTCCCTCCAGCCGTTCGGGCCGTCCGTTCCATTCCTCCCAGGTCGATTCCGTCAGGTTCGGATGCTTCAGGTTCAGCTTCCCCTTCCTGCGGGTCACGACCCGGACTTCGTCCCCGCGCTCCAGCAGCGCGCGCACGAGCGCGCGGCCGATGAAGCCGGTGCCCCCGGTGACCGCCACGCGCATGGCCTTCCGTTCCTCCCCGGGCTCAGGATTTCAGGAGATGCCGGTACGGACCGTAGTCGATCCCGTGCTTCTCGAGAAATTTGATCAGGCTGCGGTAATCGCGCTTCGGCGTCGCCTTGATGTAGCCTTCGATGCAATGTTCCCGCGTCACTTGGGATGCGCCGCTCTCGACGGCGATCCTGCCGATCTCCGCGGCGATCGCGTGCTTCGCGGTGTCCCGGAACGGCTTCGGCACCGGAGAGACGAGCAAATCGAGGAACGCCTTCGATTCCTCCGTCCACAGCGGCCGGCTCTTCTCGACCCAGTAGTTCTGCCAGTCGAGCTTCGACATGCCGTCCTGCTTCGGCAGCAGCTTGAGGAATTTGCGGAACATGAAATAGCCGCCGATCGCCATGAACACGATCAACACCATACCCCAGAACAGAATGAAAAACATGAACCCGTCATGGACACCGTTCATCCCGGCTCGTCACCTCTCCCGACCATTATACCGCACCGGCCGGCGTTTTTCGAACGACGGTTCCATGAACGGGACGGGCGCCGCCCGTCAGGTCCGGCGGACGTCCGCTGACCCGGGCATGCGCCGGCGCCTTTTGGAGGGGTTCTGGGGAACGGGTTTTCGGTGTCCGCGTTTCCCGCGCGCCGCTCAGGGCATCAGTTTGTAATCTCCGTCGGTGACGGTCACCCGGTCCCGCAGCCCCCCGGTCACGTACATTTCCCTGTCCCTGGTCAGAAACAAAGCTTCCGCGTCCGGCAGCGCTTCCGCGAAGGCCAGGCCTTCTTCCAGCCCCATCACGAACAGGGCGGTGGACAACGCATCCGCATAGGCGGAACGGTCCGTCACCACGGTTACGCTGTACAGGTTGTTCTGCGCCGGATAACCGTCATCCGGATTCAGAAGGTGATGGTACCGCACGCCGTCCTGGATGAAGTAGCGCTCGTAAATGCCGGAGGTCACAATGCTCTGGTCGCGCACTTCCACGACGGCGACATGTTTGCCCCGCGAAGTTTCCGGATTTTGAATGCCGATCCGCCAGGGCTTGCCGTCCGCCTTTTGTCCCACGGCCACCACGTTTCCGCCCAAATCGATAATGGCGCTGCGGAACCCCCGTTCCTTCAGAAACGCGGCCAACCGGTCGCCGGCGTACCCTTTGGCGACGGCCCCGACGTCCAGGGACATGCCGGGTTTCGTCAGAAAAACCGAGCACGCGGCGGCGTCCAGTTCCACCCATTCGTAATTCACAAGTCCGGCGGCTTTGCGGATCTCGGATTCGGGCGGGCGGGCCGCCCGCTCCGTGCCGATGCCCCACAAATCGACCAGCGGACCGACGGTGGGATCGAATTTCCCCTGCGACCGGCGGGCCATATCCAGCGCCAGGCGCAGCACTTCGCAGGTGTCGGCGGAGACGGTCACGGCCTCCTTCCCGGCGGCCGCGTTCACCCGGGCGATTTCGCTGTCCGCGGAAAACCGGTTCAATCGGGCATCCAGCTCCCGGCCGATCGCTTCCAGTTCCCGGAAGGTTTGCCCGGTCATCCGCTCGTCGTACACGTTCACGGTGTTGATGGTATCGAACATGAAAAACGTGTCCGATTTCGGTTCGATGGCGCCGGCGGCATAACCGGATTCCGCCCGGTCGCGGCAGCCGGCCAGCGTCAGGGCGAGGGTGACGGCGAGCAGAATGGACAAGGCTCTAAAGGTGTCAGTCATGGGAGATCCCTTCGCTTCCGCAGATTGTTACGTTTTTCACAAAGAAATCATATCAAATTGGCGTACCGGCGCCTGTGCATCTGGTCACAGTGGGGTTGCTCCATTGCCACTTACAATGAAAAAAACGAAAGCGGGGGAGGGACCGGAGATGAAGCGCGGCGATGTGTGGCTGTTGGCCGTGCTGGCGGTTGCGGTCGTTTCGTTCAAGTTGCCGGATTGGCTGAGCCCGCAGGACAGCCGCGGGGAACTCCGGGCCGAGATCTATGTCGACCGGGAACTGTACCGGACGGTCGAACCGAAGGGGGAGCCCCGGGAAATCGAAATCCGGACGGCCCGCGGGGTGAACGTGCTCCGGGTGAGCGAAAAGGGCGTGCAAATGATCGAGGCGGACTGTCCCGACAAGCTGTGCATCGCCATGGGGCGGATCGACGCCGCCGGCGAGTCGATCGTCTGCCTGCCGCACCGCGTGTGGGTGAAGATGGTCGGCGCCCCGCCGGGAGGTGACGTCCCCGATGCAATCGTATTCTGACTCCTTCGGGCTGAAACGGTTGGCGGTCGTGTCCGTGTTCGCCTCCGTGGCGGCGGTGCTGGGCATCGTGGAAGCGATGATTCCGTTTGCCGTCGCCATTCCCGGCGCCAAACTCGGACTCGGGAACATCATGGTGCTGGCCTGCCTCTATTTTTTTCGGACGCGGGACGCCGTCACGTTGATCTTGCTGAAAACGATGCTCACCTCCTTCGTGTTCGGTTCGTTTTCCGCGTTTTTGTTCAGTCTGGCCGGCGCCGTCTGCAGCCTCGCGGTCATGGGCCCGATGCTGCGCCTGGGCCGCAGCTGGTTCAGCCTGCCGGGCATCAGCATCGCCGGCGGCGTGGCGCACAACGCGGGGCAGTTGGCGGTCGCCGCCCTGGTGCTGGGGACGACGAACATCTTTTATTACTTTCCCGTCCTGATCGTTTCCGGTCTGGCGACCGGATGGCTCGTCGGCCTGGCCGCCCGGCGGCTGGTGGACGCGCTGGAACGGTCGGACGTGCTGCAGTTCATGCGCGTTTCGTCCCCCGTCGGAACGGCCGGGCAGGCCGGGAAAGGAGGATGAGCGATGACTTCCCGACCGGAACCCATCATCGAGCTCGAGCGCGTCACCTATGTCCGACGGCCCGGCGAGGCTCCGGTGCTGCGCGAACTGTCCCTGCGCGTAGGCGCCGGGGAATGGGTGTGCATCGTCGGCCGGAACGGCAGCGGGAAATCGACGCTGCTCCGCCTGCTGAACGGGCTTTTGCCCGCGACGTCGGGCCGCATCCGGGTGGACGGGTTGACGCTCGCCCCGGATACCCTGTGGGAGGTGCGCGAACGGACCGGCTTTCTGTCGTCCAACCCCGACCACCAGCTTCTGGGATTCACGGTGGCGGACGACATCATGTTCGGATTGGAAAACCGCGGCCTGCCGCGGGAGACCATCCGGGAACGGGTTCGCCGGTACGCGGAACGGCTGGGGCTCGAACCCCTGCTGAACCGCCATCCGGACCAGTTGTCCGGCGGACAGAAGCAGCGGGCCGCCATCGCCGCCGTGCTCGCCCTGGAGCCCAGGATCGTGCTGCTGGACGAAGTGACCTCGTATCTGGACGAGGCCTCCCGGCGGGAAGTGTTGGGGATTTTGCGGGAGATGAAGGACAGCGGGCGGTACACGATCGTCTCGGCGACGCACGACGAGGAGGAAATGCGCCTGGCCGACCGCCTGCTGGTGCTGGACGGCGGAACCGTCATCGCGGACGGTGCTCCGCGGGACATCCTCCGCCGGGACGACCTGCTCAAGGCCGGCGGCATGCGGCCGACCTTCGCCTTGCAGGTGTGCCGGGAATTGCGGAAAAGAGGCGTGGACATCGGCGACCATCCGGACGAGGAAGGGTTGGTGGAGGCATTATGGCGATACAAATGGTCGACGTCCACTTCCGCTATCCTGACGGGCAGCCGGGCGAATCCGGCGGATTGAACGGCGTCACCTGGACCGTCCGGGACGGGACGTTCGCGGCGGTGCTGGGGGCGTCGGGCAGCGGCAAGTCCACCCTGCTGCAGCACCTGAACGGCCTTTTGCGGCCCGCGCGGGGAGAGATCCGGGTGGGGGACTTCCGGATCGAAGCCGGAAAGCCGTTCCGGGAAGCCGCTGCCCTCCGCCGGCGGGTCGGGTTGGTGTTCCAGTTTCCGGAACAGCAATTGTTTGCCGAGACGCTCGAACAGGATTTGGGGTTCGGACCGAAAAATTTCGGGGCGACGGACGAGGAAGCGCGGGAGGCCGCGCGGCGCGCGCTGCGGCTGCTCGGCATGGACGAATCCCTGCTGACGGCCGGGCCCGAACAACTGAGCGACGGCCAGCGGCGCAAAGCGGCCATCGCCACCGTGCTGGCCATGGACCCCGACATGCTGGTGCTGGACGAACCGACCGTCTCCCTGGACCAGGCGAGCCGCGACGAGCTCATGCGGCTGTTGCACCGGCTGTGCAAGCGGGAAGGCAAAACCGTGGTGGTGGTGTCCCACCGGCTGGAGGAAGTGATCCCCTATGCCGATGAGTGCCTCCTGCTGGAGCGCGGCCGGGTGCGGTTCCAGGGACCGGCGGAGGCGCTCCTGGCCCGTCCCCGGTTGCTGGAGGAGGCCGGCTTTCCGCTTCCGCCGGCGCTGCGCCTCTCCCGTCTTCTGGCCGAGCGGTTCCACCTCCGGGAACCGCCCGCCAGCGGCCGGACCGGCGCGGAGGCGTTTGCCGAGCGGTTGTGCCGGCTCCTGGAACTGCCCGCCGCCCTCCACGGACGAGAGGATGATGGACCGTGCGGAACCGGATGATGCTCGGGCGGTTCATGGACGTCGGATCCCGGATTCACCGGCTGGATCCGCGGGCCAAGATCATCGCCCTGATGATTTACACGATCGTGGTGTTCCGGATGGATACGCTGCGGGAAGCGGCCCTGGTATCCCTGTTCTCCCTGGGCTGCCTCCGGATGACGCGGATCGGCCTTTCCCAATATGTCAAGGCGGTCCGGCCGCTGGGAACGATCGTCGTGTTCATTTTTCTGTGCCACCTGGCGCTGGATGCGGGCGGCAACCAGTTGTGGCGGCTGGGCCCGTTCAGCGTGTATTCGGAGGGACTGGAGCGGGGGCTGATGGCCGCGCTGCGCATGATCTGGTTTGTCGCGATGTCGGCCGTCCTGACCTTCACGACCCCGCCCGCCCAGCTGATCCGCGGCCTGGAGCGGGTGCTTGCGCCATTGCGCCGGCTGGGATTGCGGCCGCAGAACATTACGCTCATGCTGATGATCGCCTTTCGCTTCGTTCCCACCATCTTTGCCGAAACGGAACGGATTCTGAAAGCCCAGGCGTCGCGCGGTTTCGACCTGAAAGGTCGTCCGTGGAAGGAAAAGGCCGGCCTGTTCCTGGCGCTGCTCGTCCCCGTGACCGTCAATGCGATCCGCCGGGGCGTGGAACTGGCCGAGTCCATGGAAACCCGGGGCTTCCGGCCGGGCGTGCGGCGGTCATGCGGGCACGCGCTGATCTGGCGCGCCGGCGACACGGCGTTCGTCCTGCTGTTCGCGGTCCTGCTGGCCGTCACCTGATAACCGGGCGAACGGGGGACGAATCGACAGGGCGAATCCGGGGCGGGGCGGGAATGGTCGCTTTTTCACGATTCCTTGCTATGCTTGTGATTTTTTTCACATATTTGGAGATACAACGAAATTATAATCAAGACAAAACAAAAAACATGACAGAAAGGGGGGTTACCATGGAGCGCACGGCGATGTGGATACCCGGATGGAAACGGATTTGGAAGGGTTTCTGGCAACTGGCGGATCCGAAGGTTTGGCTGGCCTCCACGGTTCCGATGCTGGTCGCGGCCGTCATGGCCTGGCGCGATACGGGACGGATCCCGGTGTTCTGGTTGCTGGCGGCGATGGCGGGCGTGTACCTGATCGAGATCGGGAAGAACGCCGTCAACGAGTTCGTCGATTACGAGTCGGGCGTCGACCGGTTTGTCGAACCGGACAAACGAACGCCCTTCAGCGGCGGCAAGAAAACCATCGTGGACGGCCTGCTCACCGTCCGCGAGACGCGCTGGATCGCGGCGGCGACTTTGGCGGCGGCCTTCGTCGTCGGAACGGCGATCGCGGTATGGCGGGAACCCGACATTTTCTGGATCGGCGTTCTGGGGCTGCTGCTGGCCGTCTTCTACACGCTGCCTCCCCTGAAGCTGAGCTACAGGGGCTGGGGCGAAGTGACGGTCGGTCTGACGTTCGGGCCGCTCCTCTTGACCGGCATGTATTGGGTGCTGGCCGGAACGTTCGCCTGGAAGGCGATCGCAGCCGGCGTCCCGCTTGCGTTCCTGATCGCCAACGTGCTGTGGATCAACCAGTATCCGGACTACGAGGCGGATTTGAAAGGCAACAAGCGCAACGGCCTCGTCCGTCTGGGCAAGGAAAAGGGCCTGATCGTGTATCGTCTTCTGTTCGTCGCCGCGTATGCCGGTTTGGCCGCTTTGACCCTCATCGACCGGAATCCGTTCTGGCTGCTGGGCTGCCTGAGCATTCCCTGGGCCGTCAAAGCGGTTCGCGTCGCGGCAGCCTTCAAGGACGACATCCCCCGGCTGATGAAGGCCAACGCCTGCACCCTGACCGTGTACCAGGTGACGGGATTGGGGATGATGCTGGCAGCCGGGCTGTTCGGGTGACGGATCGGTCGTGCGGCAACGTCCAAGGGATCTCATGCGGAACATGCGATGAACCTTTCCGAAGTTTCAAAAAGAAAGAACATGGCCATTGCAGAACCAACCGTTGAGGAGGGACCATCGATGGTCAACAACAAACGCTGGACTTGGCTTGCGATCGCCGCGCTGGTCGCGTTTCTGCTGACGGGGTGCGGCGGCGGCAAGGACGACAACGCGGCGGGCGGCGAACCGGCCGGTACCGAGCCGGCAGATACGCCTTCCGCAAGCGCACCGGCAGACGAAGACACCGGCGCCGCTTACCAGGACGGATTCTATTATGCCGAAGCGGATCAATTCGATGAAAAGTCGGGCTGGAAATACGTCGTGGGCCTGACCGTCGAAAACGGCAAGATCGTTGACGTGGAATGGACCGGGCTGCACAAGGACGGCGGCATTGACAAGAAGACGCTGTCGATGCAGGGGAAATACGGTCTTGTGGAAAAGGGCGGCGCGCAATCGGAATGGCACGAACAGGCGGAAAAGGTGGAGCAATTCCTGCTGGACACGCAGGATCCGGCTGCCATTCAAGTGAAGGATGACGGTACGACGGACGCGGTGTCGGGCGTGACGATCAAAGTGAATGATTTCACAATGTTGGTGGAAAAGGCGCTGGCGGCCGGTCCCACGGAAAAAGGTCCCTACAAGGACGGCCGTTATCATGCCGAAGCCGACCAATTCGATGAAAAATCCGGCTGGAAAGACACGGTGGACGTCACGGTGCTCGGCGGCAAGATTTTCGCCGTGCAATGGAACGCGGTGCACAAAGACGGCGGCGACGACAAGTTGACCCGTTCCAGAAACGGCGAATACGGCATGGTGGCCAACGGCGGTGCGCAGGCGGAATGGCACGAACAGGCGGCCAGGATGGAGCAATTCCTGCTCGAAAAACAGGACCCCGCGGCCATTCCGGTGGATGACGGCGGGTACACCGACGCGGTGTCCGGCGTAACGATCCATGTCGACGGGTTCCTGGATCTGGTCCAAAAAGCGCTGGCGAATGCCAAGTAATCATTGAAAGACAGCCGGAGCCGGCAGATCGCAACCGGTGCCGGGGCAGGCAGGCCGCGGCCGAAGAGGAGGGAGAGGCATGCGACGAATCGTCGTGTTGGGCGCCGGATACGGCGGCGTGCTGACGGCCAAAAAGCTGGCCAAAAGACTGAAAAAGGATCGCGACATCCGGATCACGCTCATTGACAAAAATCCGTTTCACACGTTGCTGACCGAACTGCACGAAGTGGCAGCCGGACGTGTCGACGAATCGTCGATCCGGGTGGAATTGAAGAAAATCTTCGCAGGCTTCAAGAATGTGGAGGTGGTTCTGGACGAAATTACCGGCATCGACTTCGGATCGCGAACCCTCCATTCCGATCGCCGTCAGTACCATTATGACTATCTGGTGATCGGAACCGGCAGCAAGCCTTGCTTTTTCGGCATCCCCGGGGCGGAGGAGCATGCGTTCACGCTATGGTCCTATGAAGATGCCGTCCGGCTGCGGGATCACATCGAGGCGATGTTCCGGAAAGCCGCCTGCGAGCAAGATCCGGAGCGTCGCCGGGACCTGCTCTCCTTCGTGGTGGTCGGAGCCGGGTTCACCGGCGTGGAGATGGTCGGGGAACTGGCCGAACATGCCAACGTGCTCGCCAGAAAAATGGGCGTTGACCGTTCGGACGTCCGGCTGTACCTGGTGGACATGGTGCAACGCATCCTGCCGATATTGCCGGAATCGCTGGTCCGCAAGGCCGTCCGGCGGCTGGAGAACATGGGCGTGCAACTGATGACCGGCACCCCGATCACCGAGGTCATGGCCGACGGCGTGCGCGTGGGGGAAAACGAAATTCGCGCCGGCACGGTCATCTGGACCGCCGGGGTGGAAGGATCCGATCTGGTCGGACGCCTGGATTTGCAGCAAAAGGGCCGGAAGCGGATCGTCACCAATGACATGCTGCAGGCGGTGGACGACGACCGCGTGTACGTGATCGGCGACAACCTGTTTTTCATTCCCGAAGGTTCCGATCAGCCGGTGCCGCAAATGGTGGAGAACGCGGAACATTCCGCGGAGCTGGTGGCCCACAACATCGTCAGCGACCTGAAAAACGGGAAGAAAAAATCGTATCGCCCGAAATTCCACGGCATGATGGTCAGCATCGGCAGCCGGTACGGCGTGGCGTACGTGGGCTCGCCCAGGCGGAAATTCGGCCTGAGCGGCCGGATGGCCATGCTGATCAAACACCTGATCAACATGCTGTATTTGGCGCAGGTTTGCGGCTTCCACAAGGTCTGGTCCTATCTGGGTCATGAATTTTTCCAAATCAAGGACCGGCGCAGCATCGCGGGCGGGCACCTGGCGCACCGGTCGCCGAATTTCTGGCTGCTGCCGCTGCGGCTTCTTGTCGGGTACGTATGGTTTACCGAAGGGCTGGTCAAATGGAAGAAGATCATGGAAGATCCGGACCGCATCTTCCTCATCCCCGCCAAGACGGAGGGCACAAGCGCCGCGACGGCGGAGGCCGGGGAAGCCGCCATGGAGGCGCTGCCCGTTCCGGACTGGATCGCCGATCTGGTGCAGGGCATGATGGATGCCATGTTCTACACCAAGGACGGCGGGTTCACCGCGCTGGCCGGCGTGTTTCAAACATCGATGGTGGTGGCGGAACTCCTGTTTGGCGCCCTGCTGTTCATCGGCCTGTTCACGGCCCTGTCCTCCGTGTGCACCATCCTGATGGGGCTGATGATCTGGTCGTCCGGCACGGCGTCGCCCGAGGTGCTGTGGCTGCTCATGGGCGGCATCGCGCTGGTCGGCGGTTCGGGGAGCGCGTTCGGGTTGGATTATTACGTGCTGCCCTGGCTGAAGGAACGGTGGAAACGGATCCCGTTTGTGAAGCGCTGGTACCTGTACACCTGAGCGGGCACGGGCGGGTGCCGCCGGGATCGTCCGACGGGCGGGACGTCCGGCGGCACGGCGGCCCGGGGTGAACCGGGGGCTGCGACGGCGACGCGGATTCGGCAAAGGGATGTTTTTATCAGGCTGGTCAAACCATAAAATAAAAAAACAGCAAGGATCGGCATGGCATTGTCCGGACCGCGCGGTCCGGCGGATCGCCATGCCGTTTCCGTTGCGGCGTCGCCGCGCGGGGCGGACCGGCGGCGGATCGCGCGGCGCGCCGCCTTTCAAGCGCGGACCGATTCTGTTAGAATAATAGGAAATGTGCTGTCGGGAGGGAGCAGGTTGCTCAAGATCGGTTCGCATGTGTCGTTTTCGGACAAGGGGCTCGTGACGGCAACGGAAGAAGCGGTGTCGTACGGCTCCAGTTCGTTCATGATCTATACGGGCGCGCCGCAGAACACGAAGCGGAAGCCGATTGAAGAGTTGTACATCGAGGAAGGCAAGGCGATGATGAAGGAGCACGGCATCGACGAGATCGTCGTGCATGCGCCTTACATCATCAATCTCGGCTCGTACAAGAAGGACACGTTCGAGCTGGCCGTGCGCTTCCTGCAGGAGGAGATCCGCCGCACGCACGCGATCGGCGTCGGCCACATCGTGCTGCACCCGGGCGCGTATACGGACAAGGATCCGGCGTACGGCATCGCCCGGATCGCGGAGGGCCTGAACGAGGTGCTGGCCGGCACGGAAGGGATGGACGTGAAGATCGCCCTCGAGACGATGGCCGGCAAGGGAACCGAGATCGGCCGCACGTTCGAGGAGATCGCCGCGATCATCGACAAGGTGAAGGACAACGACCGGATATCGGTCTGCCTGGATACGTGCCACATGCACGATGCGGGTTATGACATCGTCCACGATCTCGACGGCGTGCTGCGCGAAATCGACCGGATCGTCGGGCTCGACCGCGTCGCCGTCGTCCATATCAACGATTCGAAGAATCCGCGCGGCGCGGCGAAGGACCGGCACGCGCCCATCGGCTCGGGCTACATCGGCTTCGAGGCGATCAAGCGGGTCGTCGATCACGAGCTGCTCAAGGGACGGCCGTTCATCCTCGAGACGCCGTGGATCGGCAAGGACAACAAGACGTCCCGGCCGATGTACGAAGCCGAGATCGCGCTGCTGCGCGGCGACGTGAAGGAACGCTTCGGCGAGGAGTTCCTCGAGCATGTGGAGCGCCTGCACCATTTCTTCGACAAAGAGGAAATCGACGGGCGGACGTACGTGCTCTCGGTCTGGGAGTCGCTGAAGAGCGACGCGAAGGCGAAGAAAGCCGATCCGCGCGAGCCGATGGACCGGCTCTACGATCTCGTGATCGAGCGCAAGGTGCTGCCCGAACATCTGTCGGAGGAAGCGGTCAACCACCGGCTGACGGCCTGGTTCGCCGGCAAGCGGTTGCTGAAGGAAGCGTGATCGCCCGAGCACCTCTCCACCCCGGCATCATGATCCCAATGAACGGAAGGATGTAACAGCCATGCAGCGTAACGTCTACCAGCCACAACATCCGATCCAGCGAAGCGCCAACCGGGCGCGCATGCTGATCTCGTGTCCGGACCGTCCCGGCATCGTCGCGGCCGTGTCGCAGTTCCTGTACGAGCAGGGCGCGAACATCGTGTCGTTGGACCAGTATTCGATCGATCCGGAAGGCGGCATGTTCTTCATGCGCATCGAATTCGACCTCCGGGATCTCGACCAGGAGCTGCCGAAGCTGCAGGAAGACTTCATCCGCGTCGCCGACCGGTTCCAGATGAAATGGCACATTTTCCGCGCCAGCCGGAAGAAGCGGATCGCGATCTTCGTCTCGAAGGAGGACCACTGCCTGCTGGAGCTGCTCTGGCAGTGGCAGGCGGGCGATTTGGACGCCGAGATCGCGATGGTGATCAGCAACCATCCGGACATGCGCGAGCTCGTCGAATCGTTCGGCATTCCGTACCACCATATTCCGGTGACGCCGGAGACGAAGGCCGAAGCCGAGCGGCAGCAGCTCGAGAAGGTGCACGAGGGCAAGGTCGATCTGATCGTGCTCGCGCGGTACATGCAGATCCTCTCGCCGCGGTTCATCGAGTTTTTCCCGAACCGGATCATCAACATCCACCATTCGTTCCTGCCGGCGTTCGTCGGCAGCAAGCCGTACCACCAGGCGTATGAACGCGGGGTAAAAATCATCGGCGCGACGGCCCACTATGTGACGGAGGAGCTCGACGGCGGCCCGATCATCGAACAGGATGTGCAGCGGGTGTCGCACCGCGACGACGTCGCGAGCCTGAAGCGGATCGGGCGGAACATCGAGCGCACCGTGCTCGCCCGCGCGGTGAAATGGCACCTCGAGGACCGCATCATCGTGTACCAGAACAAGACGGTCGTGTTCAACTGACGGCGGATGCGGCCGGAAGCGGATCCGGGCGGGAGCGGAGGGGGAAGCGGCTTCGTCCGCCGGCCGCTCGAAACCGGACCGCCGATCGGGCCGCGGGTTCGAACCGGCTTGCCCGGGGACACGGCTTTGCGGCCGGTCCCGCCGGGGCGAAGGCGCGGCTTTGAACCGGGCGTCCGACAGACCACCAACACGCGGCCCCGCGCAACGCGGGGCTTTGTTGCTTGCGGGAGATGACGGCACGGGTATCGCCCGGTTCACCGGCGGCGGCTGTTGACGTACGTCTCGGCTGCTTCCGCAGATGCGCGGGGCCGGCTTCCGATTGTCGCCATTGTACCGCAACCGGTCGGGCCCCCGGATATAAACCGCATTGATCACCCGGTGAAAAAACGCAATGTGCCGGCGTGACCGATTTCCTTGTGTTCGGATGTGGAATCCGGTATGCTAAAGGTTGGGTTTTTGTCGCGGGGACTTGCAGCAGGTCGGCGGCAGGAAGCCGCTCACCAGATGTCCATTCGGGAGGAAACAGGAAATGTCGAAAGCCGTAACCTTCGATTATTCGAAAGCGCTGCCGTTCATCGGACAACATGAGATCGACTATCTCGCGGGACCCGTCCGGCTGGCGCACGAACAGCTCCACAACGGGACCGGCGCGGGAAGCGATTTTCTGGGCTGGATCAACCTGCCGGCCGAATACGACCGGGAGGAATTCGCGCGGATCAAGGCGGCCGCGGCGCGCATCCGGGAAACGTCCGACGCGCTCGTCGTGATCGGCATCGGCGGTTCGTATCTCGGCGCGCGGGCCGCGATCGAGATGCTGTCGCACTCGTTCTACAATCTGCTGCCCGCCGGGAAGCGCCAGGGTCCGCTCGTGCTGTTCGCGGGCAACAACATCAGCTCGACCTACGTCGCCCACCTGCTGGAGCTGCTTGAAGGCAAGGACTGGTCGATCAACGTCATCTCGAAAAGCGGCACGACGACCGAGCCGGCCATCGCGTTCCGCATTTTCCGCGAGAAGCTGGAGCAGAAGTACGGCAAGGAAGAGGCGCGGAAGCGCATCTACGCGACGACCGACCGGTCGAAGGGCGCGCTCCGGAAACTGGCGGAGGCGGAAGGCTACGAGACGTTCGTCATTCCGGACGACGTCGGCGGCCGCTACTCCGTGCTGACCGCGGTCGGCCTCCTGCCGATCGCCGTTGCGGGCATCGACATCGACGCGATGATGCAGGGCGCCGCGGACGCGATGCGCGAATACGCGAACCCGAACCTGGCCGAGAACGGCGCGTACCAATACGCGGCCGTTCGCAACATCCTGTACCGCAAGGGCAAGACGACGGAGATTCTCGTCAATTACGAGCCGAACCTGCACTATTTCGCCGAATGGTGGAAGCAGCTGTTCGGCGAGAGCGAGGGCAAGGACCACAAGGGCATTTACCCGGCGTCGGTCGATTTCTCGACGGATCTGCACTCGATGGGCCAGTTCATCCAGGAGGGCACGCGCAACCTGTTCGAGACGGTCATCCAGGTGGCGGAGGTGCCCGAGCATATCACGATCCACGAGGATCCGGAGAATCTGGACGGCCTGAACTTCCTTGCCGGCAAGACGATGGACTTCGTGAACAAAAAGGCGTTCGAGGGAACGCTGCTCGCCCACACCGACGGCGGCGTGCCCAACCTGGTCGTGACGATCCGCGACATGACGCCGTACACGTTCGGGTATCTGGTCTACTTCTTCGAGAAAGCGTGCGGCGTCAGCGGTTATCTGCTCGGCGTCAATCCGTTTGACCAGCCGGGCGTCGAGGCCTACAAGAAGAACATGTTCGCGCTGCTGGGCAAGCCGGGCTACGAGAAGGAGAAGGCGGCCCTCGAAGCGCGGCTGTAAGCGGGGATCGCAAGGTGCTGACGCGTTACCGGACGCTCCGTCGCGAGGGCGCGCGCGAGATCGTCATCAAGAAATCCAGGTTCATCGGATACGGCAAACCGGTAACGACCGAGGACGAGGCGATCGCCTTCATCGAATCGATCCGCAAGAAACATTGGGACGCGACGCACAACTGCTACGCCTACGTGATCGGCGACCGGGACGAGATCCAGAAGTCGTCCGACGACGGCGAGCCGAGCGGCACGGCCGGCCGGCCGATCCTCGAGGTCATCAAGGCGCAGCAGCTGAAGTACACGGCCATCGTCGTCACGCGCTATTTCGGCGGCATCCTGCTCGGCGCCGGCGGACTGATCCGCGCCTACACCGAGGGCGCCGTGCAGGCGATCGAGGCGTCGGAGCCGATCGAGCGGGTGCTGCGGCGCAAGGTCTCGGTCGAAGCCGACTACACCTGGTACGGCAAGATCGAGAACGAGCTGCGCAACCGCGGCTGGCCCGTCGGCGACACGGTGTTCACGGACCGCGTCACGATCGTCTGCCTGCCCGAGGTCGGCGAGGCGGACCGGTTCATCGCGTGGATGACCGACCTGACGCAGGGGCGCGCGACGATCACGGCCGGCGAAGCCGAATATTACGATTTCTGATCGCTGGCACGAAGATGGCGGGCGGCCTGAAGCAAGGCCGCCCGAGGCATGTTTCCCCCCGTCCCCGCATAGTGTTCTTAGGGAGATTCCCAAGGGGACGGGGAGGGATGCGGGATGGCGGTCAGGCGGTTCGCGGCGGTTACCGGGCTGGTCTTTCTGCTGCTCGGCGTGTACGGTTACATCGATCCGAACGGGTTCGGCCTGTTCCATCTGGGCGGGGCGCACAACGTCATTCACCTGATCGTCGGGCTGCTCGGACTCGCGGCCGCGTTCGGCGAGGGGTATGCCTATCGCTATTCGCAGGTCGTCGGCGTCTTCTATCTGCTGCTGGCCGTGCTCGGCGTGTTCACCGGCGACCTGTTCGGCCTGATGCACGTCGGCCTCGCCGACAACGCGCTGCATTTCATCGTCGGCGCGATCGCGCTGTACTTCGGATTCGTATGGTCGGAGGCGGCGCAGGGAGCGCGGTCGTACCGCTGAACGGACAGGGGATGCGCACGGATGGAAGGACGGCAGGCCGCTGTCGAGGACGGTGAAGCGCAGCCATCACGCCGAACATGCGGTTCAGGGTGCGCGCCTCATAACGCCGGACGGGCGGAAGGATGCGCGCGAACGAAAAGGCTGTTTCCGCAAGCTCCCGGCGCGGGAGGCGCCGGAGGGCGGAAACAGCCTTTTTCCGTGCGTGGGCGGAATTCAGGCTTCGACGAGCAGCAGGATGATCGACGACAGGCCCAGGCAGAGGCTCACGAGGCTGAGCAGGACCAGCGCCTGCCGGTTGTTGTAGCCGGCCCGGAGCAGCCGGTAGTGCACCTGGCTCGCGTCCGCCTGATAGATCGGCTTGCCTTGCATCAGGCGCTTGAACACGACGAACAGATTGTCGAAGATCGGCACGCCCAGCGCGAGAATCGGGATGAACAGCGACAGCAGCGTCGCCTGCTTGAACACGCCGTCGAGCGCGATGACGGACAGGATGAAGCCGAGGAACGTCGCGCCGGCGTCTCCCATGAAGATTTTCGCCGGCGGCTTGTTGTATTTCAGGTAGGCGATCGCCGCGGCCAGCAGGATGATCGCCATCATCGCCGACGGTTCCTGCCCCTTCACGAGCGCGACGATGAACAGCGTGCCGGACGAGATGGCGGTCAGCGCGCCGGCCAGCCCGTCCATGCCGTCCGAGAAGTTGATGACCGTCGTGACGCCGAAGATCCACAGGATCGTCAGCACGAACTGCAGCCACTCGGGCAGCAGCACGTATTTCTCGATCAGCGGATTGTAGAAGCCGGTGAACTGAATGCCCGACAGGTACACGACGACGGCGGCGGCCATCTGGACGAGCGCCTTCGGCAGCGGCGGGAAATCGCGGCCGTGGGACTTGTACCAGTCGTCGACGGTGCCGATGACAAGCAGAAGCGCCCCGCCGGCGAGGATGGCCAGCGTCTCGTAGCCGTTCCAGCCGGACATGAGCAGCCAGGCGGCGGCGAAGCCGAGATAAATCGCGTAGCTTGCGGTGAGCGGAATCGGTTCGCGGTGCAGCTTCCGCTCCACCCCCTCCCGCGGCTTGTCCACGAAATCGAGACGGAACGCGAGGCGGGCGAGGGGCGGGATCAGAAAATAGACGATGGCGAACGATATCAGGAATGCGAGGATGTAGAGCACGACGCAGAATCATCTCCGTCCCAAATTAATCCCGACAGTATAGACGACTGTCGGGATGGAAAAGTTTCGCTATTTTTTTCCGTCAATATCCGATATGTTTCGCCAGTCGCTTCATTTCGAACCACTGGGAAGCGAGCAGCGCGTAGACGGCCGTATCCGCGTAGCGGTCATCCAGCCGCTTCGCCTGCCGCGCGATGCCTTCGAGCCCGAAGCCCAGGCGTTCCGCCACGGCCCGCCCCCGTATGTTGTCCACGGCCGCGCGGATCTCGAGGCGGTTCAGGCCGGCCTGCTCGAACGCCCAGCCGGCAAGTCGTTCGCAGGCGCGGGTCACGCGGCCGCGCCCGCAGGCCGCCGGCGCGAGCCAGAATCCGAGGCGGCCGCAGCGGTCCCGTGAATCCAGGCCGTTGAGCTCGATGACGCCCATCAGCCGGCCTTCGATGAACAGCCCGAGCCCGAGCGCCCGGTCCTCTTTCCAATCCGTGTCCAGGCGCCGGATGAACGCCAGCGCGTCCGCGGGCGACCGGACCTCCTTCGGCCAGGCGAACCATTGCGCCAGCCACTCCCTGTGGACGTCCACGAGCCGGAACAGTTCGTCCGCGCGCTCCGGCCCGATCGGCATCAGTTCCGTCCGCTCGTCGACCGTGAATTTGACCATGGGCGGCACCTCCGCGTGGGATTGTAATTGTAAGCGTTTTCCTTCAGACGGGTGAA
Organism: Thermobacillus sp. ZCTH02-B1; assembly: GCF_002159085.1. Taxonomy (GTDB): domain Bacteria; phylum Bacillota; class Bacilli; order Paenibacillales; family Paenibacillaceae; genus Thermobacillus. Next base: position 45,591 of record NZ_LZRU01000030.1, on the reverse strand, counting down.
AAAGGGCGGCCGTCTCCGCTTTGCTTCCATTATACTCGATGTCCGCGCCGCGGAGACATTGCCGCCCGGCAGGAAATTTCAGGATGACTGCGGGTTCAGGATGAAGGTGTCGATCACGTGCTTGACGCCGTCTTCGTTGTTCGTCTTCGTGACGAACCGGGCGATCTTCTTCAACGCCTCGACCGCATTGCCCATCGCGACGCCGAGGCCGGCCGCCTCGATCATCTCGCGGTCGTTCCAGGAGTCGCCGATCGCGATGGTCTCTTCCATCGCGCAGCCGACATGGCGGGCGAGCGCCGCGAGGGCGTGTCCCTTCGTCGCTTCGGGATGAAGGAACTCGAGGTAGTTCGGCTTCGATTTCGTGATATGGACGCGGCCCTTGTAGACGGGCCTGAGTTCCTCCGCGATCCGGTCGAGCCGGTCCGGGTCGTCGATGATGAGCATCTTGGTCTGCGGGCGCGCGATGAGCCGTTCGAAATCGGGCTCCACCCGGTAGGGGACGGCGCAGCGCTCCGCGTATTCGCGCACCTTGTCGTTGTCCTCGGCCGCATACAATTCATCTTCCGTGTAGAGTTGCAGGTGGAGGCGGTGCCGCCGGCAGTAGGCGAGAATCTCGCGCGCGGCGTCCGCCGGCACGTTCCGTTCGTACAGCACCCGGCCGTCGAACGGCGTCTTGACGAGCGCGCCCTGGTAGGTGATGATCGGCACGTTCAGCCCGATGCGCTCCGCGATCTGCCGGGCCGAAGCGAACATGCGGCCCGTCGCGAGCGTCACCGTGACGCCGCGCTTCACGGCTTCGGCGAGGGCTTCCTTCGTCGCGTCCGTGATGCGCCCGTCGTCGGTCAGCAGCGTGTCGTCGATGTCGATCGCGATCAGTCGGTACATGGTTTCCTCCGCTCCTTCTCCGGGCGCCGGCCGCGGTCCGGCGCCCGTGTCTGTCAGACCGATTGTAGCAGAGCGCCGGCAGGGGCGGCAACAAGCGTTGTTCTGTCCCTTCGCTTTGCCGCATATGCTGGATCATGTCCATTCGGTGATCGCTTGAACCCTCGTCCGGAATGCGGTATCGTGAAGTATGCGACTGGAGTGAACGGAGCGATGCGGATCATGGGTACGGATTCGGGATGGAAGCGGCGGGGAGCGGCCCTGCTGGCGATGTCCGCGATGTTGCTGTTGGTCGGCGGGTCCGGTTTTCTGCTCGGGAAATGGTGGATGACGATGCGGTATCCGATGCTGAAGGATCCCGCCTTTGCCAATCTCGACTATACATACCGGAAAATCATGAGCGACTATCTGTACGGCGCCGATTCGACCGAATTGATCCACGGGGCGGCCAAGGGGATGACGGCGGCGCTCGGCGACCCCTATTCGGCCTATTACGCCGGCGAAGAGGGCAGGGAATATGTGCAGCGGTACGACGACCACATCGTCGGGATCGGCGTCGAGATCCACGTGGAGGACGGCGAATTCGTCGTCACGTCGGCCTACAAGGGGGCGCCGGCGGAGCAGGCCGGCATCCGCAAGGGGGACGTGATCGTCGCCGTCGACGGCGTGTCGATGAGAGGCAAGTCGATGCAGGAACTCGTGAGCCGGACGCGCGGTGAAGAGGGGACGAAGGTGACGATCACGATCCGCCGCGACGGGCTGACGGAACCGTTCGACGTGACGCTGGAGCGGGCGAAGATTCCGGTTACGACGGTCCACGCGGAGATGCTCGAGGGCGGCATCGGAAAGGTGCAGATCACGCGCTTTGCGGAAGGGACGGGCAAGGAATTCGGGAAGGCGGTCGACGAGCTGCTGGAACAGGGAATGGAAGGCCTCCTGCTCGATCTGCGCGCCAATCCGGGCGGGCTGCTCAGCTCGACGCTCGAGGTGGCCAGCCGGCTCATTCCGAAGGACCGGGTCATCCTCGAGGTGGTGTACAAGGACGACCGGAAGCGGCTGACCTACACCTCGACGCAGCGCGTGCCCTGGGACAAACCGATCACCGTGCTCATCGACGAGAGTTCGGCGAGCTCGGCCGAGGTGCTGGCCGCCGCGCTGCGCGAATCGGCGGGAGCGAAGCTCGTCGGCATGAAGACGTTCGGCAAGGGCGTCGTGCAGACGTTCCGTCCGCTGAAGGACGGCTCGGTGCTGAAGCTGACGGAATCGGAGTGGTTGACGCCGAACGGCGGGAAGATCCACAATACCGGCATCCGGCCGGATGTCGAGGTCGCCTTGCCGGACTACGCCTCGTTGCCGGCGCTGCCGACGGATGAAGTGCTGAAGGTGGGCTCGCTCGGGCAGAACGTGCGGACGGCGGAGCTGATGCTCGAGGCGATCGGCTATGATCCGGGAGAGCCCGAGGGCATCTACGACGAGCAGACGGCCGCGGCGGTCGAGCAATTCCAGCGCGACGAGCGGCTGACGCCGACGGGCACGATCAGCGGCCGGACCGCGTACAAGCTGATGGAACGGCTGCGGACGAAGCTTGTGGAGGAGGATCCCCAGCTCCGGGAAGCGGTGCGGACGCTGCGCGGGATGATCCGGACGGCCGGCGGCACGGCGGAGCGGAGGTCCGATGGAGCGGGGTGACGGGCGGCCGCACCGGCCCCGCCGGTGCTTCGGGGATCCGGCGAAACGGACGCCCATCCGCAAACATAAGCGAAGATTGTTCTCTTCTTTCGGCAGGATGGCGAATACGCCGAAATAGAGGAACATTCTTCGCTTGTTTCGTATTTCGCCGGGGGATGCGGAAGCGCCTCCGCCCTCACCGGGCCGTCCTGCGGCGAACCCGCGCGACATCCGCCGCTCCGGAATGCGCGGACGGCCCCGAATGACGCTACTGCGCCGTCAATATTTCGGGGCCGTCCGCCGTGATCGCGACGACGTGCTCGTACTGGGCGGCCAGCTTGCCGTCCAGCGTACGGGCGGTCCATCCGTCCTCGTCGATCGTCATGAAATAGGTGCCCTCCGTAAGCATCGGCTCGATCGTGAACACCATGCCTTCCTTCAGCCGGAGTCCCTTGCCCGGCTTGCCCACGTGCATGTAGCCCGGCTCTTCGTGCAGTTTCCGCCCGATGCCGTGGGCGAGCAGATCACGCACGACGCCGAAGCCGTTGCGCTCGGCGTGCGTCTGGATCGCGTGCGCGATGTCGCCCAGCCGGTTGCCGACCTTTGCCTGCGCGATGCCGAGCTCCAGGCATTCGCGCGTCACCCGCATGAGCTTCTCGGCCACGGGCGAGACGCGGCCGACGGCGTAGGTCCACGCCGAGTCGCCGAGCCAGCCGTCCAGCTCCGCGACCGTGTCGATCGTGACGATATCCCCTTCCTTCAGCGGTTCATCGCTCGGAAAACCGTGCGCGATCACATCGTTGACCGACGCGCAGATGGCGTAGGGATATCCCCTGTAGCCGATTTGGTACGGCCGGGCGCCGTATTCGGCCATGACGCGCTCGACGAGCCGGTTGATCTCCATCGTCGTCACGCCCGGGCGGATCATGCGCGCGATCCGGCGGTGGCATTCCGCCACGACCTGTCCCGCCCGGCGCATCGCTTCAATGTCGCGTCTGCTTTTCAGTTCGATCATCCATCGTCGTCCTTTCCAGCGGCTCTACTGGTTCACTATATCAACCATCACCGCCGACGGTGAAAAGCCCGAAACATTCAAACCGCGGCCGGACTGTGTGTTCGTCCTTCATGCCATACATTCGGCCGGCTCTTCGAGTCGCCGGAGCAGTCGCCGAACCAATTCCCAAAGGACGATCTGCAAGAAGTTATCATTCAGGTATCGATCTTGCATTCTTGTTATGTCGGTTCCACCCCCCTGTCGGTACAATGAATTAAAAAGGATCTGCAGCGCGCGGACGGTTTCCGCATCATGCGGTGACGAAAAACCACGAACAGGGGGATGTCGCTCATGGCCATCTGGGGATCGTACCGAGTCAGGCCGAAGCTTTCCGGGGCCCGGGTCAGGCGGGAAGATGCCGCCGGAACGGTCAGCGAAATCTGGAACCGGCATGTGGTGGTGTTCGACGGCGGCGGGCTGCCCCTTCCCGAGGATGTCGCCTTGCTGGCCGCCATGGGCTACCGCGCCTTCCAGTTCGAGCTGCTGTGGCCCGCCGTCCTGCATGCCGACGGGTCGCCGAACGAGGAAGGGATCCGGCGCTGCCGGGGCCTGGTCGGGACGATACGCCAATACGGCATGACGCCGATCATCTCCGCTTGCCGTTGGCAGCGACCGCTCTGGATGCGCATCGGCGGCAGATGGGTGAACGTGAAATCGAACGAGCGATACCGGCTTTTCATGAATATTCTGCACAGCCGTCTCGGCAGCGACGCGATCATCCGGAACCGGCCGCACGAACCGTGGGATGCGGCCGCGCGGGAGCTCAAGTGGTTCCGCGCCTTCAGCCGCGATCCCGCCGGCGCGATGGCCAGCCGTTACCGGATCGGAACCGAGGGCGAAAGCCTCGCCTGATCGCCTGTCCGCACAACACACGAAACCGGCTCCGCACGGGATGCGGGGCCGGTTTTTTGCACGGGCCGGGTTACCGGCCGGGCAGCCATTGCCCGAGCAAGCCGTCCAGTTCGCCGATCGGCACCGCGAACCCGGCCTGCACGGGTTCGCCCCGATGCATGACTTCGCCCGCGGCGTAGATGACGGCGACGGCGCGGCCCCGTCCGTTCACGACCGGGCTGCCGCTGTTGCCCCGGCGCACCGGCGCGTCGACGATCATGACCGGCGCGCTTCGGCCCTGAACCCGCGCGGTGCCCAGAATGCTGCCCGACGCGGCGATCCGCTCGAGGTAGAGCGGGTTGCCGACCACGTAGACGGTCTCGCCCGGCTCCCAGTTCCGTTCGATCTCGATGAACGGCAGCCGCTCCTCTCCGATGTCGGCCTTCAGGAGGGCGATGTCCAGCGCCGGATCGGCTTCTGCGACCTCGGCGGGGAACCGCCCCGCCCCGGGAAACTCGACGAGGAGCCAGGCGGCGTCTTCGACGACATGATGGTTGGTCAGAATATACCCGCCCGAGACATGGAATCCCGATCCCCGGCTCCGGTTCGTGCTGATCAGGACGACCGCGTCCAACGCCCTCCGGATCTCCTCCTGCTCGGCGAGCTGCCGCGACCGGAAGAGAAGCGGCAGCGTATCGAGGTTGTAGATCCGGGGCAGCACCGCCAGGAGGTTGACGATCAGCGCCGCGATGAGGAGCGCCGCGACCGCGTTCCGGATCCGGCGGCGCCCCGGAGAGGACCCGCCGCCTGTGGCATCGCCGCCGCCGTCGGACCCGTCGCCGACATCGGCGCTGTCTGCAGCTTCGTCGCTGGCAACGGCGCCGTCTTCGGCAACGCCGCCGTCGTCCGCGCCGTCACCGGCTGCCGTGTCCGCCGCTTCCGCCGCGGCATCGCCGTACGGCTCCCGCGTTTCGGTTCCGCCCGCGTCCGGCCCCGTTTCTCCGGCGTCCGGCCCCGCGCCGGAAACGTCGTCTTCCGTTCCGCCGGTCTTCATGTTCCTGTCCTCCGGCACTCCGGTCACTCCCCGTTCATCCTTCCGCCCGGTCCCGGTATTCCTGCGGCGTAAGCCCCGAATACTCCTTGAACAGCTTGATGAAATAATGCGCGCTGGAATAGCCGAGCATCGTCGTGATCTCGTAAATCTTCAGCTTCGTGTTGCGCAGGAGGTGCGTCGCCTGCTCCATCCGCCGGCGGTAGATCGTGTCGCTGATGCTATGCCCCGTCTCCTGCTTGTACACCTTCGACAGATAGACGGGGTGCAGCGACACGTGATGCGCGATCGACTGCAGCGTCGCCGAGTCCAGGTGGCTGTCGATGTATTCGTGCACCTGCCGGACGAGCTGCCGGCGCGTGTCGCTCATCTCGGCTTCAAGCCGGTTCCGGATCCGGTTCACGAGCTGCGTGCCCCAGTCCTTGAGCTGCGCCGCGTCGAGCGGGGGCTGGCGGTCCGTCAGCTCGACGCCCGCCAGATCGGCCAGCATCTTGCCGTTCTTGTGCGCGATGTAGAAGCAGGCGGCCAGAAGCTGGCTGTGGATCTCGCGCAGATGCTCCGCGGTGTCGATGCGCTTGTGCGCAAGCTCCGCGAACACCGCATCCAGCTTCTCCAGCGCGTTCTCCCACCGGCCGGATTCGAACAGCTGCATGAAGGACGGCGGCTCGTACAATTTCGTCAGGCTCGCGACGTCCCCGGGGTCGTCTTCCCGGTCCATCGTCATGAAGAAGCCGTGTTCGCTGCCGATGTACCGGCGAAGGAGGCCGAGGGACGACTGGTAGAGCGCGGGGAGGTCGTCCGGAAACGCCCCCGTCCGGCTGATGACGACGGAGATGCGGCCGCGCAGATAGTGCTCGACGCTGCGTTGCAGATCCTCCGCGAGCCGCGTGATCCGCGCGTAGGATTCGCTTTCTGCGCCGTCCGAAGCTTCCGCCGCCGGCTTCACCGCGTACACGAGATGGCCGAGTTCGTCGCTGCAGTTCCACAGCGCGAAATCGCCGCCGTACAGCTCGCGGGCGATGTTGTCGATCGCGTATTCGAACAGGAACATGTCGTCGGCGGAGAACGAACGGGACCCTTCGAGCCGCATGACGAGCAGCGCGACGCGGCATCCCGCCTCGAACGGGAGCTGGAACTTCGCAAGCTGCGATGCGAGCCGGTCGCGGGATATTTTTTTGCCCTGGATGAGATCGCGGAGCAGATTGTTGCGCAGAAGCGGCAGATGCTCCTCGAACAGGCTCATCGCCCGCTCGTACGACGCGATCTCCTGCCACTCCCGGCGGATCGTCTGCATGACCTGTTCCAGCTTCCGCACGAACTCCTCGTCGCTGATCGGCTTCGTCAGATATTCCGAAACGCCGATCTCCAGCGCCTGCCGCGCATAGTCGAACTCCGCGTAGCCGGACAGCAGGATCACCTTCGTCTGCTTCCACCGCTTCCGGATCGCGGCCGCCAGTTCCAGGCCCGACATGCCGGGCATCGTGATGTCCGTCACGACGATGTCGATCGGCCGCCGGCCCAGGATGTCGAGCGCCTCCGCACCGGAGTAGGCTTTGAACACCGCCTCGATGCCGAGCGCGTCCCAGTCGATCGTCATCGCGAGATCGTCCACGGCGAACGGTTCGTCGTCCACGAGCAGAATCATCATGCGGGGGTCGCCTCCTGCGCGCGGGAATCGCACCTGAGCGTGACCGTCGTGCCCTCGCCCGGCTTCGAATCGATCTCGAGGACCGCGCCCGGCCCGAATTTCCGGACGAAGCGCTGCCTCACGTTCCAGACGCCGTAGCCCGCCTCTTCCGATTTCGCGCCCTTGAGCTCTCCGCGCAGCCGCATCAGCGTCTCGTCCGTCATGCCGACGCCGTCGTCCTCGACCGTGAGCACGAAGCCGTCCCCGAGCCTGCGCCCGGTGATCCGCAGCGTCCCCCGCCCGGTCTTCGGCTCGATGCCGTGCAGGACGGCGTTCTCGACGAGCGGCTGGAGGAGCAGCCGGGGAATCTCGAGGTCCATCAGCTCCTCGTCGACGTCCGCGATGTAATCGATGCGCGGCTTCCGCAGGTTCAGGATCGACACGTAGTTGCGGATCAGATCCAGTTCGCTCCGGAGCGGGACCATGTCCTTGTCCGTCCGGGCCATGTAGCGGTAATATTCGCCGAGGCTGAGCGCCATCGCCTCGACCGACTCGGTGTCGCCGACGCGCGCCTTGCTCTTGATGAAGAACAGGCAGTTGTACAGGAAATGCGGATTGATCTGCGACTGGAGCTGCTTGAACTCCGCTTCCTTCGCGCGAATCTGCTCGGTCAGCACCTTGTCGATCAGGTCGCCGACCTGCTTCGCCATGTCGTTGAACCCTTCGGTCAGCAACCGGAATTCCCGCGCGGGCACGATGCCGATGCGCACGCCGTAGTCGCCTTCCTTGAAGCGGGCCAGGCCGTTCACCAGCTTCCGGATCGGGAGCTGCACGTTCCGGTACAGCTCGAACGCGAACAGCACGCCGAGGAGCAGCAGCGCGGCCGTCGCGCCCGCAAACAGCGTCGTGCTTTTGCGGATCGGCTGCAGGATGCGCTCGAGCGGGGTGTACTCGATCAGCATCCAATCGTCAAGCGCGGTCGGCATCGCGCTCACCAGATAGGACATGCCGTTCGCTTCCGTCACCATCGACAGCGTGCCGTCGATGGTCCGTGTCCCGAGTTGGCCGGCTATCCGGATCGCCGTCGTGCTCTCCGTATGGTCATCAAAGATGAAGCGGCCCGACGGATGGTACAGGTACGGCCGGCTCTTCCCCTCGTAAGAGGCGAGCAGCTTCCGGATGTTTTCGGCGGGGAAGGACAGCATGACGCTCACGTCGCCCGTCCGTCCCCGATCGGGCACGTACAGGATGAATTCGCTTGTCGGGTGGTCATAGATCCACCGGTCCGGCACGAGTTGGCTGAAATCGTATTCAGACTTGAGCGCGGAATGGGGGTCTGAGGACAGAAGGTCGCCCGTCGCCGGAAAGTACAGCGTGAGCGTGTTCGTCCACGCGCTTGCGGTGCTCTGCAGCTTGAGCTTCTCCGTGATCGTCATCTTCAGCCGGTTCCGGTCGACCAGATGCTCGATGGCCGGCAGGATCGCGTAGTCGCGCACGCTCGGGTCCTGCAACAGGTTGTAGGCGTTCAGCGTGAGCTGATCGATGTCGTTTTCCAGACGGTCGGCGAGGAATTTCAACTGGTTCAGGCGTGACGTCTCCAGCTCCCGCTGCATGGTGTCGATGGATGTCGCCACCGTATACCCGTAGAGCCCCGCGATGGCGAGCAGCAGCAGCGCCAGAAACGTCACCATTTTGGTGAACAGGCTCCACTTCCGCGTCACGTCCGGATGCCTCCCATGCGCGCTTGTCTCTCCCCTCTACGTCACAGTGTACACAAAAATGGAGGCGGCGTCGCGTATGTCGAGCATTTTTTGGCGCGATCGGCTAAAATGGAGACAAAGATTGACGGATTTCAGGGGGAGGGACGGGCGATTGTTCCGGATGCGGATCCTGCGGCCGGCATGGGTCTTGCTGCTGATGCTGGCGGCATCGGCCTGCTCCGCCGGCGGAGCCGGGCAAGCGGAGGATCGGGACGCGGCGGACACCGGCGGCGGGGAGCCGTACGTCATGACGACCGTCGGCGCCATTACGCCCGATATGACCTTCAAATACGGCGAGACGCTCGAGAACAACGTCCACCTCCGGTGGGCCGAGAACCGGCTCGGCATCCGGATCCGGTATCTCTGGACCGTGCCGTCCAGCATCTTCGAAACGAAGATGCGCCTCGAGCTCGCGACCAAGGGAGAAGTGCCGGACGTGATCGCGACGCGCAGCACAATCATCCAGGAGCTGATCGATTCCGGCCAGTTCCGGGAAGTCGGCTCGCTGTTCGACAGGTACGCCTCCGAGACATGGAAAAAGGCGATGGCCGAGCACGACGACGTCTGGGAAGCGTTCACGCGGGACGGCAGGCGGTACGCGATTCCGATCCTCGACTACGAGTACCATTCCGACCCGGTGCTGTGGATCCGGACGGACTGGCTCGACCGGCTCGGGATGGAGCCGCCGGCGACGCTGGACGAGCTGGAAGCGGTGATGCGCGCCTTCACCTTCGGCGATCCCGACGGCAACGGCCGCCACGATACGACGGCGCTGGCGGTGGCGCTCGGCTCCGGCGTCAGCACGCACATCGGCGATTCCACCTGGATCTTCGGCATGTTCGGCACCGTGCCCGCCCAGTGGAATGTCGGCGAGGACGGACGGCTCGTCTACGGATCGATCCATCCGGGCGCGAAGCAGGCGCTCGCCGTCATGCGCGAGTGGCTCCGGCAGGGCTTCATTTCCCACGAGGCGGAACTGATGGACGGCACGGCCGCGCAGGAAGCGTTCATCCAGGGCAAGGTCGGCATGATCGCGGGCCCGCACTGGATGGTCTACTGGCCGTTCGGCGACATGAAGGACGCCGAGTTCCGCGCGATTCCGCTGCCCGCCGGACCGGACGGGCATGTCGCGCGCCGCGGCTCGCTGCCGCGCAACGGCGCCATCCTGATCAGCAAGGGGATGGAGAAGCCCGAATATTTCTTCAAGTACCAGAACTTCCTGTTCGACACCTACGCGCTGCGCGAGGGCGAGCTGAAGTACGGCCTTGCGGAAAATTACGACTGGTCGTACGTCAACGGGCGGCCCTCGACGGACCCGAAGCTCGTGCCGGGCGGCTACGTGCGCGTCGCGAACTACACGCTCACGTACGACGGCGCCCGGATTCCGTCGCGCTGGCGGACGGAGGGCCAGCCGAACACGGTGGAGGTGCTGCTGTCGCAGCGGGAAGCTTCCTGGATCGACCAGTACCGGGGCGCGCCGACGCCGACGCAGCGCGAGAAGGGCGAGCTGCTGCGGAAGCTCGAGGAGGAGACGTTCCGGCAGATCATCTACGGACGGCTGCCGCTCGAGGCGTTCGACGATTTCGTGCAGCGCTGGATGGACAACGGCGGGAGGCAAATCACGGAGGAAGTGAACGCGTGGTGGGAGTCGCGGAAGGGCACGGCGTGACGCGGAATGCGGAAGGGGCGCGGGTCATCCTTTCCGCGGGTTATCCTTTCACGGATCACGGAGCCGGGAACCGGAGACGATGCGGTCCGGCCGGCGGGGAGGCGAACCATGGGACAGCACATCCGTGACATGCTGAGACAGATCGAATTGTTCAGAGATTTGACGGAAGACGGGTTGCATCAGCTCGCTTCGATCACCCTGCGCCGTTCGTTCGGCAGGAAGGAGACCGTCTTCACGGAGGGGACGGAGGTCGAAACGATCTGGTTCGTCGCGGGCGGCCTCGTCAAGACGTTCAAGACGGACGAATCCGGCCGCGAGCGGATCGTCTCCATCCTGCGGGAAGGCGACATGTTCCCGCATACCGTGCTGTTCGGCGACCAGCCGTATCCCGCTTCGGCCGAGACGATCGCGCCGTCCGTGCTGCTCGCGATGCCGAAGCGGGCGTTCGAATATTTCCTGGAGCGGCACCCCGGCCCGATGAGGCGGATCGTCCGCGCGATGAGCGACAAGATCGTCGAGCTCCAGAAGCGGTTGCAGGAAGCGGGCGCCTTTGACGCGCATGACCGCGGGCTGCGCTTCCTGGCCGATCTGGCGGAGCATTGCGGCGAGCGGCGCGGGGGCGCGATCCACATCCGGATGCATCTGACGCACCAGGACATCGCGAACGCGATCGGCACGTCCCGCGAGACGGTGAGCCGGATGCTCAACCGGCTGAAGCGGGAAGGCGTGCTCGAAGCGCGGCGGACCGGCATCGTGATCCTCGATCCGGAGGCGCTCCGGCGGCAGATCGGCGCGGACGGCGGAGCGGATGGCGCCGGATGAGCCGGACGATGAGCCCCCGGGCATGCGGCCGATTCACGGCCAGCCTCCGCGGCGCCAGGCCCCCGGCGTCATCCCCGTCAGTGCCTTGAACACCCGGTGGAAATGGGGCAGGCTGTCGAATCCGCATCGTTCGGCGACCTCCCCGACGCCGGCGTCCGTTTCCCTGAGCAAGTCCTTCGCTTTCATGATCCGCTTGATGTTCACGAAATCCGTCACGCTCATCCCCGTATACCGCTTGAACACGCGCGCGAAATGGGCGGCGGAGACTCCCGCCTGTCCGGCGAGCGCCGACAGGCTGCCCGCCTCCTCCGGCTTCTCGTCGATCGCGCGCAGCGCCTGCCGCAGCCAGACCGGGCCGACGCCGCTGCCGGGGGCGCCGTCGCGTTCCGGGAGCAGATGCCGGTTGAGCAGGAGCAGCAGCCGGCACAGCGCAAGCCGGACCGCTTCGCGGCATCCGGGGCGGGCGCCGGTCAGCTCCTCGTGCATCTCGTCGAGCAGCGCCTCGATCTGCGCGCGGAGCCCCTCCGGCGGCACCAGCCGGCATCTGCGGGCGCGGCGCGCCTGCTCGAAGCAGCCCAGCGGCGCGTACGTCCCGTCCGGGACGGCGGGCTCGACGAAGGCCGGCGCGAAGAAGACCGCCGTCGAGACGATCGGATCGGCGGCGTCGGGGAACGCGCGATGGATCGTATTGCCGGGTATGAGGAACAGATCGCCCGGCTTTTTTTCGTACAGCGTGTCATCGATGAAAAAGGTGCCGCGCCCGCCGTGGACGTAGACGATCTCGCACCGGTCGTGCAGATGGTCGGGCAGCTCGAACTGCGGGTATTTCGTCGCGCGGTACACCAGTTCGAAAGGAAAGGACGGATCGCCGAAGAACGGCTTCCGGAACGGCTTCATGCGCATCGCCTCCGTCGTCTGCTCCCAGAATATCAAAATCGGATACAAACATGCAATTTCAGACTATACCGTGACCTGAACCCAGGGGATACAATGGGGGCAAATTGACCCGCGCGGAACCGGGCGGCGGGGATGCCTGGCGGCCCGGCGAGGGGGACAGGTTACAAAAGGCGACGGAACGGGGTGCTGCGATGCGGACGTTGAATCGGGATACGGCCGGGGCGATCGCGGGCGCGGCCTGCGAAGCGCGTCATCCGGTGAAGGTGCTGCAGATCGGCGAGGGCAATTTCCTGCGCGCGTTCGTCGACTGGATGCTGCACGTGAGCCGCTCGAAGGGATGGTTCGACGGCGCGGTCGCGGTCGTCCAGCCGCGCCCGTCGGGGCGGGCGAAGATCGAACAACTCGCCGCGCAGGACGGGCTGTTCACGGTGGTGACGCGCGGCCTCGAGGACGGCCGGCCCGTCGAGCGGCGGGAGATCGTCACGGTGGTCGCGGAGGCGTTTGATCCCTACTCGGAGTGGGAGCGGTTCCTGGCGTTCGCGCGTTCGCCGGAGCTGCGCTTCATCGTCTCGAACACGACGGAGGCGGGGCTCCGCTACGAGCCCGAGCCGCCGGGCGACGGGCCGGTGCTCTCGTTCCCCGGCAAGGTCGCCCGCCTGCTGCACGAGCGGTGGCGGGCGTTCGGCGGGGATCCGGCGCGCGGGCTCGTCCTCCTGCCCTGCGAGCTGACGGAGCGGAACGGCGAAGCGCTCCGGGAGGCCGTGCTGAAGCACGCGGCCGACTGGGGCTGGCCGGAGGCTTTCCGGGAGTGGGTCGAACGGCACAACCGGTTCCTGAACACGCTGGTGGACCGGATCGTGACGGGCTACCCGGAAGCGGAACTGGCGGAAAAATGGTTCGCCGAATGGGGCTACCGCGACGCGATGCTGACGACCGCCGAACCGTACCATCTGTGGGCGATCGAGGGGCCGGAGGAGCTGGACGATGAACTCGGCCTGCGGAAGGCGGGGCTCAACGTCCATTACACCCGCGATCTTGCCTTCTTCCGCGAGCGGAAGGTGCGCATCCTGAACGGCGCGCACACCTGGATGGCGCCGATCGGCCTCCTGCACGGCGTGCAGACGGTGCGGGAGGCGCTGGAACATCCCGCGCTCGGGCCGGCGGTGCGCGAGGCGGTGTACGGCGAGATTCTGCCGGCGATGGACGGCGCCGGGGACGATCTGGCCGCCTACGCCGATTCGGTGTTCGAGCGGTTCGCCAATCCGTACATCCGGCACCGGCTGTCGGACATCGCGATGAACAGCCTGAGCAAGTTCCGCGTGCGGCTGCTGCCGACGCTCGTCCGGTACGCGGAGCGCGGGAAGCGGATCCCGCCCCGCCTTGCGGAGGGGCTGGCCGGCTTGCTGCGGTATTGCCGCGTGCGGCCGGACGGAAGCGGCGGCTACGTGACGCGGGCGCTGGACGGCACGGCCATCCCGGTGCGGGACGATGCGGAGCTGCTCGCGGTCATGGCGGAGCACTGGCGGACGGCGGAAGACGGCGCGGACGCGGGGGACGCCCGCATGCACCGGGCGGTGCGCGCAATCCTCGCGGACGGGCGGCTGTGGGGACGGGATCTGTCCCGGTGGCCGGATCTTGCGGAGGCGGTTGCCGGCATCATCGCGAAATGGGAAAGGGGCGCGGACGCATGAAGGGATGGATCCGGCTTCATCCGGCCGACCATGTCGTGACGGCGCTCCGGCCGTGGGCCGCGGGCGAGACGCTGGAGCTGGAGGACGGCGCGAAGCTGGTCGTGCGGGAGGACGTGCCGCGGGGGCACAAAATTTTGACGCGGCCGGTGAAGAAGGGCGGGGACGTCCTCAAGTTCGGCTATCCGATCGGCAAGGCGACGGAAGACTTGACGCCCGGCGTGTGGGTGCATACGCACAACCTGCGCACGGGGCTGTCCGGGCTGCTCGAATACCGCTACGCACCCGCCCCGCCCGCGCCGCCGGCGGAGCCGCTCGCGCAAACCACGTTCCGCGGATACGTGCGGGAGAACGGCGAGGCCGGCATCCGCAACGAGCTCTGGATCATCAACACGGTCGGCTGCATCAACAAGCTGTGCGAATCGCTGGCCCGCGAGGGCGGCGCGCGTTACGCCGGTCTGGTGGACGGCGTATACCATTTCGCACATCCCTACGGCTGCTCGCAGCTCGGCGACGACCTGCGTTACACGCAGCGGCTGCTCGCCTCGCTCGTCCACCATCCGAACGCGGGCGGCGTGCTCGTCGTCGGGCTCGGATGCGAGAACAACCGGATCGACGCGTTCCGCGAGGCGATCGGCGGGATCGATCCGCGCCGCGTCCGGTTCATGAACGTCCAGGACGAGGCGGACGAGATGGAGCGCGGGCTCGAGCTGCTCGGCGAGCTCGCCGGATACGCCGCCTCCTTCCGGCGCGTGGACGTGCCGGTCTCGAAGCTGAAGATCGGGCTCAAATGCGGCGGTTCCGACGGATTCTCGGGCATCACGGCGAACCCGCTCGTGGGCCTTGCGGCCGACCGGCTCGTCGCCTCCGGCGGCACGGCGATCCTGACCGAAGTGCCCGAGATGTTCGGTGCGGAGACGATCCTGATGGAGCGGGCCGCGGACGAGCGGGTGTTCGAGCGCATCGTGTCGCTGATCAACGATTTCAAGCAATATTTCATCCGCCACGGCCAGGTGATCTACGAGAATCCGTCACCCGGCAACAAGGACGGCGGCATCACGACCCTCGAGGAAAAATCGCTCGGCTGCACGCAGAAGGGCGGCTCGTCTCCCGTCGTGGACGTCATCCCCTACGGCGGGCGCGCGGTGCAGCCGGGCCTGAACCTGCTCGAGGCGCCGGGCAACGACCAGGTGTCGGTGACGGCGCTCGCCGCGGCCGGCGCGCAGCTCGTGCTGTTCACGACCGGGCGCGGCACGCCGTTCGGCGGACCGGTGCCGACGGTGAAAATCTCGACGAACAGCGAGCTCGCCGAACGGAAGAAGAACTGGATCGACTTCGACGCGGGCCGGCTGCTCCGGGACCGGACGATGCCCGAGCTTGCCGGCGAGCTGTGGGACCTGCTGCTCGCCGTCGCTTCCGGGGAGAAGGCGACGCGGAACGAACGGAACGGGTTCCGCGAGATCGCGATCTTCAAGGACGGGGTCGTGCTGTAGCGCCGGTTCGGCGGGAAGAAGACGCACTTGCGCGTTCGCGCGGGTGCGTTTGGTTTTTTATGGGGGCCAAATTTTGGCGCAGACGCAGATTCTTAACAGAAATATTTCCAAGATTTCTCTATAATAAAGGTTGGACGGCGCAGGAGGTGCAGTCATGCGATTTCAGGCCGCAAAAGACAAATGGGTGGAAGGGTTGTTTTGGGGCATTTCCCTGCTCTTGTACCTGGTGGCCGTCGCGATTTTTTTCACGGATTTGCATGTGGGAGCGCAAGTCGCGTTTGCCGTCCTTTTCGCGGCTTCCGGCATCATCACGCATTCGGCCGTCATCGGGACGGAGTATGTGATTGATCGGGGGATGCTCCGGATCAGAAGCGGACTCCTGATCCGAAGGTCGATTCCGCTCGACCGGATCGCAAGGGTGAAGCCCGTCGAATCCTGGGAAGCCTCGGCGGCGCTGTCCCGCAGGCGGCTGAGACTTTACGGCCGCAAGGATCGGGAATACCTGGATGTATCGCCGGAGCGGGCGGACGAATTTGTCCGGAAACTGAAAGAAGCCGCGCCGCATGTTCATGTCGAATCGCCGTAACGGTCGGGCGATGCCCGCGGACACCGCCGCGCGCCCGCAAGGACCCGAGCCGCCGGCGGAGCTGCCCGGCACGAACCCGGGCAGCCACGGCACCGTGCGGAAGCACGCAGGGGCAGGACGCGGAACGCGCGGATCGGATTCCGCGAAATGGCGGCATGCCAGGATGGCGCCGCGCCGCTCAGGACAGGGCGGCTCCGCTTTCCGCGCGCTCGATGCGCCGCGGATAGGCGACCGGGATGCCGGCTTCCTTCAGTTCACGGAGCAGCGCCTTGCGGATCTCCTTGCACGCCGTCCAATAGTGCTGGTCATGGACCAGGGAGACGACGGTGTATTTGGCGCCGAGCGCCTCGTTCTCGACATCGGTGATGCCGTACAGCTGCGGCGGTTCGATCGCCTCCCCTTCCTCGTTTCGCAGGAACAGGTGGGGCATGTCCCGCAGCAGGCGCGCCGACATCCGGTTGACCGCCGCTTCGACATCGGCCGGATCGGTCTCGTAGGCGACCGTGATGTTGACGATCGCCCGCATCCGCTCGCGGTTGTAGTTCTCGCTGACGCGGATCTCCGAATTCTGGATGACGACGACGTGCTGCGCCCAGGTGCGGATTTTCGTGGCGCGGAGGCCGACGCTGACGACGGTGCCGCGAATCTGCCCGTTGTTGATCGACACGTAGTCGCCGACGGAGAACTGGTCTTCGAACAGGATGAAGAAGCCGGTGATCAGATCCTTCACGAGCGTTTGCGCGCCGAAGCCGACGGCCAGCCCGATGACGCCCGCCCCGGCGATGATCGGGCCGATGTCGATGCCCAGGGTGCCGAGGATGGTGAGGGTGGCGATGATGAACACGGCATACCGCGTGAAGGACATCAGCAGGGATTCGAGCGTTTTGCGCTGCCTGGAGTCCAGCCTCGTCAGGGCGAAGGCGCGCGAGACGACGATTTTGCGCAGACGGAGCGTCAGCCAGGTCAGAAGCAGAATCAGCACGACCTGGCCGATTTTTCGGGACGCCAGGATGACGTGCGGCTCCCAGAATGCCCAGGTGAGCAGCTCCCCGGCGTCCGCACCGATCCATTCGTTCACGCGAGTCCACCTCCCGACAGGTATCCACGAGCCGCCCCCCAGCTTACCAGTCTTGCCGGGTGGCGTCAATCACGCGTTCCGGCGGATTCGGTTGCGCGGCCTCGCGCCCGCTGATAGACTGACAGTATCAGGCAATGTTCACTGCGGGGGCAGGCCAGGTGAGACGATCGATCCGCACGCAGCTCATCATCAGCTTCATCGCCGTCATGCTGCCGGTCGTGCTGTTCCTGATCGCCAACAACTGGTACGCGAGGAACGTGGTGCATGACAAGGTGTCCGAAACGTACCGCAACACGCTGGATATTTTCGTCCGGCAGCTGGATCAGAACTTGATTGAGATCAATGAATATTTGTACAGGCTGGCCGTGCTCGACGCGGACGTCGGGCTGCTCGCGGCATATCCGGCGGACAGCGACAACTATGCGCTGACCAAGGTCCGGGTTCAGAACAAGCTCAACCGGGACGTCGGCTTTTACAATTTGCTGCACACGGTTTTCATTTATAATGAAAGCGATCTCATTTTCGGTTCTTCCGGAAGTTACGGCCCGATCAGGCAGCTCCTGACGGAGGATGCGCCGCGCATGGCCGGCCGATACCCGCAGATGCAGGACGGCAGGTGGATGCTCTGGGAGAACGAACGGATGCCCGGCCGCGATTTTCTCGTCCGTCTGGTCCGGTCCGAGAGCCGCCACCATATCGGTGCGATCGTGGACCTCGGCGATGTGCTGGATTTGCTGCGCATCCAGTGGGACGACGACAAGATCGGGGAGAGCGCCGTCTACAGCCGGGAAGGCGTGCGGTTGGCGGAGCCGCTGTCGTTCACGGACCGCTCGCTGCCGCTCGCGGGTCTCCCGCTGCCCGATGCGCCGTACCAGATCGTGAGGCAGGACGGCGACCGCCATCTCGTCATGATCCGCACCAGTTCGCTGGCCGACATCGCGGTCGCCGTGGCCGTGCCGGAGAAGCGGCTGCTCCAGGGGCTGCCCTATTTCCAGAAGGCGGTCTGGTTCATCGCGCTCGGCTTCGTCTTCGTGTTCACCCTGTACCTGCTGTTCATCCAGCGCACCGTGTTCCAGCCGCTGGGCCAGCTCATCAGCGGGATGAAGAAGCTGTCGCGCGGGATGCTCGATTTCCGGCTGCAGGCGACAAACGCGTCCGAATTCCAGTTCATGGCGAACACGTTCAACCACATGGCCGAGCAAATCAGCAAGCTGCGCATCGGCATGTACGAGGAGCAGCTCAAGGCGCAGCAGAAGGAACTGAAGCAGCTGCAGGCGCAAATCAACCCGCACTTCTACATGAACAGCCTGAACATCATCTACAATTTCGCGGTGCTGAAGGATTTCGAGTCGGTCAAGAAGATGGCGCTGCACCTCGCGGACTATTTCCGTTTCATCATGCGGGTGAACCGGGACGCGATCACGCTGGAGGAGGAGCTGAAGCATATCGCAAATTACATCGAAATCCAGAAATTCCGTTTTCCCGGGCGCCTCGAATGCGACATCGACGTGCCGGAACGCCTGAAGTATGCGACGCTGCCGGCGCTGACGCTGCAGCCGTTCGTCGAGAACGCGATCATCCACGGATTCGTCAACCGGAAGCAGAAGTTCATCATCCGCATTCACGGCAAGGCGGTCGGAACCGAAGCAGGGGACCAGCTCGTCATCGTCGTCCGGGACAACGGCGTCGGATTCAAGCCGGATGTGCTCGAACGGCTCCGCAGGGGGGAAGAGCTGCCGGCCGCGGAGACCAGCCGGCTCGGCATCGCGAACGTGGTGCAGCGGCTCAGGCTGCGATACGAAGGGCAGGCCGGCGTCGAATTCGAAAACGATCCGGCAGGCGGCGCGATCGTCCGCGTGCATCTTCCGCTGCAGTCCGACTGGTCCGTCGGCGCGTCGGTCGACATCACCGGATTCGGGGAGGCCGAACATGTACAATCTGTTGGTCGTGGATGACGAAGAGATCGCGGTCAGGGGCATCGCGGAAGGGATAGACTGGGAATCCGTCGGCATCACGGGCGTGTACACCGCATACGACGCGGCCGACGCGAAGGAGGTGCTCCGGCGGCATGAGATCCATGTCCTGATCTCGGACATCGAGATGCCGAACGAGACCGGCATCAACCTGCTGGAATGGGTCAATGAGAATTCCCCCGGGACGGAGACGATCTTCCTCACCGGGCACGCCGATTTCCGCTACGCCCAGCAGGCCATCCAGCTGTCCGGCTTCGATTATCTGCTCAAACCGATCGATCACGAGCAGCTCAAGGCGTGCGTCGGGCGGGCGATCGACAAAATCCGGCGGCGCGAGCAGGACGAGCATTTCCGCAAAACCTACGCCTGCTACTACGAGCAGTGGAACCGGCAGCTTCCGCTTCTGATCGAGCGTTTCTGGCAGGATGTGATCCATCACCGGCTGGCGCCGACGCCGGAACAACTGGAGCCGATGATGGAGCTGTACGGCATCGGGCTGTCCGCGGACAGTCCCGTCCGGCCGGTGCTGATCAGCATCGAGGAGTGGAAGCAGGAGTGGAGCGCGCGCGACGAGGAGATCATGACGTACGCGCTCAAAAACGCGGCCGGCGACATCCTGCTGTGCGACGCTCCGGGGCACGTCGTCCGGGACGAGAGCGGGATGCTGTTCGCGCTGTTCTACGATCCCGATATCGGCGAGGAAGAGCTGGAGGCGCGCTGCCGCGAGTACGTGCGCCAGGCGGGCGAGCTGTTCTACGGCGTTGTCTCCTGCTATATCGGCGAGCCTGCGCCGGTGCGGGAGCTTGCGGCGGGCGTCGGGCTGCTCGCCGAGATGGAGCGGAGCAACGTGCACCGGATGGGCGAAGTGTTCCGGGCCTCGACCTATGCGAGGCAGCCGTCCGGCCCCGCGGACATGCCGGATTTCGGCGAATGGATCCTGCTGATCGAGGGCGGCCGGGAGGCGGAGATCGAGCGGCGCATCGAGGAGACGTTCGCCGCGTTCAACCGCGAGCCGCCGGACCGGACGGCGATGATGCTCTACGTCTCCGGGCTCACCTATGAGGTGTTCCGGATGCTGCTCCGGCGCGGGATGTCCCCCGGCGACGTCTATCCCGAGGAGGGATTTCCGGAGCCGGGCCAGGTGCTCCGGAACCTCGCGTCGCTGAAGAACTGGACGGTCTCGTTCGTCACGAAGGCGCTTCGGTTTATCGCGGAGCGCTGCGAAGCGGGTTCGGATACGATCCTGCTCGTCAAGCGATTCATCGAGGCGAATCTGCATGACGACCTGAACCGGGAAAGGATCGCCGGTCACGTCTACCTCAACCCGGCCTACCTGTCCCGCCTGTTCCGCAAGGAGACGGGCATGTCGCTGACCGATTACATCGTCGAGCGGCGCATGGAGAAGGTGAAGGAGCTCCTCGCGAAGACGAACGCGAAGATCAGCGACATCGCGCTGTCGGTGGGTTACGCGAATTTCTCGCATTTTTCGAAGCAGTTCAAGCGGTCGACGGGACTGACGCCCCAGGAATACCGCAAAAAATATCAACCAATGGGGTAAAAAGTCACATCAGCGTCAAGGGTTGGTCACATCGCCGATAGCCGCTCGGCGATGTTTTTCTTACCATGGGATGCGTGGGCCGGCATGCGGCCGAAGCGGTGTGCGGAGCTCCGGCGGTGACGGCTGTGACGGCCATGACGGAGGAAGAACATGGGCCATCACGCCGTCGTCTGTCGAAGCAGGCCGGTGCCTGCATCCGGTTCCCGGCCGGGACGATGCGCATGGCGACGGCGGTCGTCGGGATTGATCCGATCGTGCTTGCGGGTCCGTTTTTCCGGAAGAATATCGTCAAAGGACTGACGGTCGGCGCCGTCAAGGGCTGATTCCGATATCCACCGACACGGGAGGTCAGCAGCGAACATGAAGCGGCGGAGAATACGTCTTGGCATCATCATCGCGATTCTTGCGGCCGCGGCGATGGTCATTGCCGCCTGCAGCGAGGCCGGCGGGACCGGCGGATTGCCGGACGAAGGCGCTCCGGACGGCGGCTCGTCCTCATCCGACGGCGGTCCGACCGGCCTTGCGCCGTACGAGCTGACGCTTTACTATCCGGGAACGCCGCAGAAGGACGAGCGGCTCGTCGAAGAAGCGATCAACCAGATTCTGATCCCCAAAATCAACGCGACGCTCAACATCATCCCGATCGAATGGGGCGCGTGGAATGACCGGATGAACCTGATGATCGCCGCCCGCGAGAAGGCGGACATCATTTTCACGGCCCAATGGAACGGCTATGTGTCCCACGTCGGCAAGGGCGCGTTTCGGGAAGTCAGCGATCTGCTGCAGAAGCACGGCCAGGGCATCCTGGAGACGCTCGATCCCATTTTCCTCGAAGGAGCGAAAATCAACGGAAAGATCTACGGCGTGCCGACGAACAAGGAATTTGCCGCCGCCGGCGGCGTCGTGTACGACAAGAAAATCGCGGAAGAGCTGGGCCTCGACATGCGCTCGGTCAAGACGCCGCAGGACCTGACGCCGATTCTGGAGAAGGTGAAGCAGGCGCGCCCGGACATCACGCCGGTATGGACGAACGGGGGGCTGTTCAATTCGCATTACTTCGGCAATTATGATTTCCTCGGCGACGTGACGATTCCGGGAGCCATCCTGAAGGACCGGGACGACACGACGGTCCGGCCGGTCGAGGAGCTGGAACGCTACAGGGAGTATCTCGCGATTGCGCGCGAATGGTACAAGCGGGGCTTCATCAACCAGGACGCCACGACGACGCAGGAATCGTCGATCGATGTCTGGAAGGCGAGGAGCACGTTCCTGACGATCGAATCGCTGAAGCCGGGCAAGGCGGAAGAAATCGCCAGCTCCGCGGGCCGCTCCGGCGAGCTGGACCAAATCATCATGACGCCGAAGACGATCTCCACATCCGAGACGGCCGGAGCGATGCTCGCGATCTCCTCGACGTCCGATGATCCGGAGCGCGCGATGATGTTCATCAATCTGCTGCATACGGACAAGGAACTGAACAACCTGCTCAACTTCGGAATCGAAGGCGTCCACTACACGAGGAAGGGGGAAATCATTTCGCCGACGGAGCGGACGCCCGACTATTCGCCGGGCTCGGCCTGGATGTTCGGCAATCAGTTCCTGAACTATATCTGGGACTCCGAAGATCCGGAAAAGTGGCGGAAGTTCCGCGAGTTCAACCAGAACGCGCACATCTCGCCGGGGCTCGGCTTCATCTTCGACAGCGATCCGGTCAAGTCGGAAGTCGGCGCGCTGGCCAACGTCATCGAGCAGTATCAGCGCGCGCTCGAGACGGGCGCGGTCGACCCCAACAAAGTGCTGCCGGAATATCTGGGTGCGATGCGCGCCGCCGGCCTCGACAAGATCATCGCGGAGAAGCAGCGGCAGTTCGACGCGTTCCTCGCGGGCAGGACGTGAGCGGCGTTTCGCCCCGGCGTTCGGGCCCTTTCCTTCAGCATGGATCAACTCCTCAATCGATATGCATCGACCCCTTCCTTTGCGAAAGGGGCCGTTTTTTTCTTGCCGGCATTCCCGTTGCGGTTCCGAAGGTGTGTTATACTTTTTTGGGCAAATCCATGGGACGGATGTGACGCAGCGATGAAGCCTTTCACCGAGCGGGTCGTGCGGCTGATCCGGGGCATACCGGAGGGACGCGTCATGACCTACGGACAGATTGCCCGCCATGCCGGAAATCCGCGGGCCGCCCGTCAGGTCGTGCGCATCCTGCACGCGATGAGCGAACGGCACGGGCTGCCCTGGCACCGGGTCGTGAATGCCCGCGGCGAAGTCGCGATCCCCGACGCGGCCGGCCGCGAGGAGCAGATCGGGCTCCTGCGGCATGAGGGCGTCGAGGTGGACGAGGCCGGGCGGGTGGATCTGGCGCGGTATTTGCACGAGCCGGAATGGACGGATGGCGGGTGAACGCACGGTCCGGGGCCCGGGATCAGGGCTGCGGGGGATTCGGCCGCTTGCGCCGGAACCGGATGGACAGCAGCACATCGACCGCAAGCATCAGGAGCGTCAGCAGGCAGAGGAAGAAGGCGAAG
Organism: Thermobacillus sp. ZCTH02-B1; assembly: GCF_002159085.1. Lineage (GTDB taxonomy): Bacteria > Bacillota > Bacilli > Paenibacillales > Paenibacillaceae > Thermobacillus. The sequence continues at coordinate 22,429 of NZ_LZRU01000030.1, read as the reverse complement.
TTCGGCCGGCTTTCGGGAGGCACCCGAAGCGGAAGGGACAGCAACCAACCGACGGCCAGCGCCGCGATCGCCTGGCCGGACAGGCGCAGAACGGGGAACGCCTTGCGGGACGCGAGCCTGCGGTGCAGGATGCCGTCCACCCACAGCGTGACCGGAAGCGCGATGAAGAAATAATAGAAGAACAGCTGGTAGACGGCCGTTCCGGCGATGTAGAAAACGGAGAACCCGGCACGGGTATCCGGCTCCTTTGCGGCCTTCAACACCAACCAGACGAACAGCAGGGCGAAGGAGACGGCGCAGGCCAGCAGACGTCTCATCATGCGGGACACCTCCCCCGGGGAATCCGGGCAAGTTTCTTTCATCCATCATAATGCCAAGATCGGCGGGCGGCAACGGTACCGGTCGCGGGCTCGGTCCGGAAGCGAAGGTTCTCCCCGACCGGGGTCCAGGTCCAAAAACCGCCCCCGGTCCGTTTTGCGGCGGCCGCATTCTTCCTAGAATGAAGACAGAAGGAACGAACCCGGTTGGAAAGGCGGTGAACGGTTTGAACGGCAAAACGGCTCTCGGCGTCATTCTCGTCGCATTCGGCGTACTGATCGCGCTCAAGCTTCTCGGGATCACGTTCGGTCCGATCTTCGGCTTCCTTTTCCCGTTCGTCCTGCTCCTGCTCGGATATGTCGGCATGAAGAACGGCAGGTACTGGATCGGCATCATCCTGATCGCCGTCGGCGCGATCTGGCTCCTCATCAGACTGTCCGGCGTGTTCTTCCTGATCCTTGCGATCGCGGCCATCGCGATCGGCATCTCGATGATCAGGGGGAAAAGCAGAAGGGTGTTCTGATCGATTCGGCCATGTGCGGCGGCCCAACACCATACGAGTCATACCAAGGGAAACGGAGGTCATGCGATGAGCGGTCTGATCAAGCGCGTGCGCGACATCACGATCGCGACGCTGAACGAGCGGCTTGAACGGGCGGAGGATCCGGTGCGGCTGATCGACCAGTTCCTGTGGGCAACGCGGGAGGAGATCATCCAGGCGGAACGGCTGTACCAGCAGTACTCGGCCCACGCGAACAGCATGCGCGCGCAATGGCTGCAGGCCGAGCAGCAGGCGGAGAAGCGCGAGCAGCAGGCGATCACCGCGCTGAAGGCCGGCGAGGAGCATCTGGCGCGGCTCGCCCTCGCGGAGAAGCAGCACCATCTGGAGCGCGCGCGGCAATACAAGGAACTGTATGAGACGAGCCAGGCCAATGTGAACGAGCTGGAGGAACTGATCCGGGAACTGCGCAGCGAATACCAGACGGTCTACGACAAGCGCGAATACTATGTGGCGCGCATGGAGTCGCTCCGCTTGCAGCAGCGGCTGAACGAGCGGTTCGGTTCGGTGATGGGCCATCCGGACAACATGTTCCGAAGGCTCGACGACCGGCTCACCGACATGGAGCTTGAAGCGCGCAGCCTGCGCGAAATCCGCAGGTCCGGCCAATCCTTCATCCCGACGGGATCTTCCGAGCAAGTCGAACTGGAACTGGAGCAATTGAAACGCAAGATCGGGAAAGAAGGCTGATATCCGATGAAACTGTACCGCTCCACACGCGACAGGAAAATCTTCGGCCTGTGCGGCGGTCTGGCGGAGTACATGGGCGTCGACGCAACGCTGCTCAGAATCGTCGCCATCGTGCTCGCCGTCGTCTCGAGCGGGGGATTCATTCTCATCTACATTCTGGCTGCGCTGGTCGTGCCGAAGGAGCCGACCTGGTACAACGGTCCGTACGGGTACGGCGGCCCGGGATCCGGGGGATTCGGCGGATACCATCATTCGCCGGGCGGCGGAGGCTACTGGAACCCGCCCCACGGCTCCTGGCGCAACCCCGGCTACGGCAGCCACGGCTCGCACGGACACGAATACGGCCAGGGTGCGCAGTACCAGACGCCGCCTCCGAATCCGGGCGATCTGGATGCGATGATGGATGACCTCGAGAAGAAGGCCCTGCGCAAGGAAATCGAAGAGCTGAAGGCAAGGATTCGCGAGCTCGAAAGCAAGAAATCCGATTACGGGAAAGGAGAATGATCCATGGGAGTGTTCAAGCGGCTGAGGGATATCACGAAGGCGTCCCTGCATGAGTTGCTCGACAAGCTGGAAGATCCGGTCGTCATGCTGAACCAGTATCTGCGCGACATGGAAGCGGAGATCCATCAGGCGGAGGTGACGGTCGCGAAGCAGATGGCGAACGAGCGTCGCCTGAAGCAGCGCCTCGAGGAAGCGGCGCGCAACGCGATCGACCGCGAGGCGAAGGCCGAGCAGGCGCTCCGCTCCGGGCGCGAGGATCTGGCGCGCAAGCTGCTGGAGGAGAAGATTTACTTCGACCAGAAGACGGCGGAGTACAGCGACCTGCACGCGCAGGCGGAACAGCAGGCCGAGTCGCTGAAGGCGCAGCTGCGCGAGATGAAGGACGAGTACTATCAGCTGCGCAACAAGCGGAACGAGCTTGCGGCGCGGGCGCAGATGGCGAAGGCGCAGAAGCAGCTCGCGCAGGTGACGAACGCGCACACGATCGAGAGCGGCAACGCGGCGCGCGGCTTCGCGCGGATGGAGGAGAAGATCCTGCAGATGGAGGCGGAGGCCGAAGTGCTGCGCACGCCGGGATATTACGGCGGCGCGGCGGCGCCGAAGCTCGACCCGGCGAAGGAGCTCGAGGTCGAGGCGCAGCTTCAGGCGCTGAAAGAGCGGCTGAACCGAAGCGAAGGCGAATAATCGCGGGATGATCGGGCGGAACCCGCTTTACGCAAGCGGGTTCCGCTTGCTACGATAGGGATGACGGCAAGGCCGGCGTTCGGCCGGCGGAGGAAGGAGCGGCGGCATGTCGGCGGACAGGAGGCCGGACCGCGCGCCGGTACAGGGAAGGCCGGGCGATCCCCGGAGCCGGGCGAAGCCGAAGCGCAACGCGGCCGAAGCGCTGCTGTGGCTCATCGTGCTGCTCGGCCTCATGGTGCTGGCGCTGCAGGGCACGGGATACGTGAAGCTGTTCAGGCTGCAGGAGCAGACGGCGGCCATCGTGCTGACGCTCATCGGGCTCGGGCTCGCCGCGGCGGCGCTGTACAGCTATTTGCAGGGACTGAAGTTGAAGCGGACGCTGATGAAGCTGGCGGAGCAGCAGCGCATGCGCCGGCCGGTGACGCTCGCCGGCGCGGAGGAATCCGAAGGCGACGGGACCGGGGAAGACGACAATCCCGAGGAGCGGATCCGCAAGGAGCAGCTCAAGTTCAAGGCGATCACGGAGGAGCGCCAGCGGCTCGCCCGCGAACTGCACGACGCGGTCAGCCAGCAGCTGTTCGCGATCTCGATGACCGCGACGGCGGTGAAGCGGACGCTGGACAAGGATTTCGAGAAGGCGAAGCGGCAGATCGAACTGATCGAGGAGATGGCTTCCGTCGCGCAGTCGGAGATGCGCGCGCTGCTGTTGCACCTGCGGCCGGTGCATCTGGAAGGGAGACGGCTGCCGCAGGCGCTGGAAGCGCTCGTCGGGGAGCTCAGTCAGAAGGTGCCGGGCATGGCGATCGTGCTCGACATGGAGCCGCAACTCAAGATTTTGCCGGAAGCGGAGGATCATTTGTTCCGGATCGTGCAGGAGGCCCTGTCGAACACGCTGCGTCATGCGAAAGCCTCGCGCATGGACATCGTGCTGCGGCGGGACCAGGGTGAACTGCGGCTCGTGATGCGGGATGACGGCGTCGGCTTCGATATGGAGGGGAAGAAGCAGACGTCCTACGGCCTGCTGACGATGGAGGAGCGCGTCCACGAGATGGGCGGCGTGATGGCGCTGCGATCCGCGCCGGGAGAAGGCACGGAGATCGATATACGCGTGCCGGTACTCATGGAAGAGAGGGACGGATGAAGGAATGGACCAGCCGATCAAGGTGCTGCTCGTCGACGATCACGAGATGGTGCGCATCGGACTTGCGGCGGTGCTGGACACGGAGGAAGGCATCGAGGTCGTCGGCGAAGCTTCGGACGGTCAGGAGGCCTTGAGGCTCGCGCAGATGTACAAACCGGACGTCGTCCTCATGGACCTCGTGATGGAGGGCATGGACGGCGTCGAGACGACGCGCCGGATCATGGAGATGCTGCCCGACTGCAAGGTCATCGTGCTGACGAGCTACATAGACGACAGCAAAATGTACCCGGTCATCGAGGCGGGGGCATTCTCCTATCTGCTCAAGACTTCGCGCGCGACGGAGATCGCGGACGCGATCCGGGCGGCGGCGAGGGGCCAGTCGGTGCTCGAGCCCCAGGTGGCGGCGAAGATGATGAGCCGGTTCCGGCAGCCGCAGCGGGCCCAGGCGCCCGCGCCGCACGAGTCGCTGACCGAGCGCGAGATGGAAGTGCTCAAGCTGCTCGCGCAGGGGCTGTCCAACCAGGAAATCGCGGACCGACTGTATATCGGCGTGAAGACGGTGAAGTATCACATCACGAACATTTTCTCGAAGCTGGGAGTGGAAGACCGGACGCAGGCCGCGATTTACGCGCACAAGCAGGGGCTTGCGGATTGAAGCGCGGCGAGCGTACCGCAAGACGCGGGGGTTCGGACGCGGGTGCCATGCATGCGGAGGTCGTCACGCCGGAGCGGAGCCGAACGACATCCGCCATGCAAACCGCCGGAGAGGGCGGTTTTTTTTCTTAATAGAAGATTTCTTAGAGATTTATAGATAGGCGGAATCGGGAGGAGAGACGGGTGCGGCTTCAGTCGTCCCTTCCGCGGGAGAAGACGTGCGAAGCCGCGAAGGCGGCGAGGAACGCGAACAGGAGGCCGATGCTCCAGCCGATGAGCTCCGCGTGCGGATGCGTGTTCCGGAGCAGGCTTCCGCCGATGATCCCGCCCGAAGCCAGAAACAGCAGCACGACGAGGACCCGCGGCATGCGCGCACGCACGTCGCCCATCACCTCCGATGACATTGTAGCACATGGCCGGCGGCGGCTCGAGCGGGAAGCATAAAGAAAAAACCGGCGGGGATTTCCACCGGTTGACATGGACGCAATCACGACATGCGGCGTCATGGCAGAACCGTTGTGCTCCCACGTGTCGCAAGCGCGTGGGAGTTTCTTTTCATTCCGGACCGGAATCGTTGGATTCCGGTTTCAGACTGCAAACGCACCGAAACGATGGCAAAAGCCGATCAACCATTGCAAGACGCCGCTTCTTCAATAAAACGTCAATAAAACGTCGAGTCGAAATACCAGCCGGAGGCGGGTTCCGCCGGCTGCACCTGCGTGGCGCCCGAGGCGTCCGGCGCATACGTGCCGGCTTCCCGCGTCCCCGGGTTCAGCAGCGCTTCGGCGGGCATCGCGAGGAACCGGTCCGTCATCCGGATGATTCCGGCGGACCAGCCGCCGGGACCGGCGAGCTCGTGGCGGACGCGCTCCGGTTCGTTCCGCACGGCTTCACGGAACCGGCGCTCGTCGAGCTCCCACCCGGAATCCGAACGCGCGATGCCGAGCATTTCCGCGGCCTCCGTCGTAGCGGAGCGCTCCAGTTCGCGGAGCAGCGCCTGGTGCAGGCTGCCGGCGCTTGTCCGATGGACGTACATGAGCTCGTTCAGGCCGTCGACGGCCGCGCGAAGAACTTCCGCGATCGCGTCCGGATCGTAGCCGACCGCCATCTCGTATGCGCCGGCGGCCGAGGGACTCCAGACGAGTCTGAGCCGGCCGCTATCCAGCACCGCTTCGTTCACCGGCAGTATCCGGTCCGGCCCGCCGTCCATGCGGATGACGGCGTCCTCCGCCGGGACGGCGACGTGGCCGATGCCGGACGCGCTGACGGCGCTGCCGTCTTCGTCCCGAAGTTCGAACGCGCCGCGGACGCCCGTCACCGCACCGACGAGCTCGAGCCAGACGAGGCGGAGCCTGCGGATTTCCCGCCGTTCGGCCCGGACGCCGGCTTCGGCGGCGTTGATCGCGGCGGCCAGCCGCGCGAGGGCCAGATCGTTCGTGTCGTTCGCTTCGATCCCCGCTTCGAGCGTGTGCGTCCTGCCGGCACAAGTCAGACGGAACGTGTGCCGGCCCGGCTCGATGACGGACCTGGCGTTCCGCGCCAGCTCGAAACCGCGGTTCCGCTGCGCCCGGGCCGTCTTCCCGATCTCGATGCGATGGACCGCAAGCGGCGCGTCGTCCGGCGCCCATCCGGCGATCGCGTCCGGATCGCCGGTCCAGACCCTGCGGCGCGACCAGAGGGAAGCTTCGGCGAGCCGGGCGGCGGATTCCCGGGCGCGGCGGACCGCCGTGAGCCAGGCGACTGCGCTCTCGGCGGCCCGCCGGCGCCCGTCCGCCGGTTCGCGCCTGTCTCCGGGCGGACGTCCGGGGGGCTTCCGCCCGTCTTCCGCCGGCCGGACGGCCGGCACGGCGCCGCTGATCGGCCTGGTCCGCTGCATGCGGACGGGTTCGATCTTCATCGGCGTTCCCTCCCGGCGGCTTGGTGCGCGCATTGCCGCATGAACTGCACTACATTAATTGTAAAAGATTTGCATTCGGGCTGTCCATCCGGGAGGAGCGCCGCGCGGTCTACAGGATCAGCAGCACGAGCGCGATCAGCGCGAGATCCAGCAGGGTCCGCGGGCCGAAGTAACCGTACGGCGGCCGGAATCCGCCGCTGAACGGACCGTCATACGGCACGTGCGGGCCGTACCATCCGCCGCTTGCGAAGGCGGTCGCCTGCGCCGTCTTGCCGGCGGATCTTCCGCGCCCCTTCCGGCCTCCGGCCCGCCGGCGGGGGCGCCGCTTCCCCTCCTCTTCGTCCCGCTGTCCGGCGACGCTGCCGTATGCTTCGGGCGCGTCCTCGTTCAGCACGAGGCGCCCGCCCCGGCAGCCGCCCAGGACCCCGATGTGCCGCGTACCGTCCTTCATGATGACGCACACCAGCTGGCCGCGGAACTGGTCGAGATTTTCCTCCGTGAGCGGGTGAATCGGTTCCATCCGCATCGCCTCCTTTCCGTCCGACATCGTGCGGAGCACGGGGGACAGCCGCGATTCAATATATTCACCCAGGGACGGATGCGCATCGTCATGTGCCCACCGGCAGGGCGGAGGCGTGCCGGCCCGCGCGTCGGAGGCGTCGGATGGCGTTTTTCCTTTTTGGCCGGATGGGGCGGATGGCGATCGGCGGACGATTGTGATACACTACATACCATGCAAATCCGACACGGCGGCTAGCCGCCGGCGGAAACTGCGGAAACGGCGAATATGGCGGACATGGCGGACCCGGCGGGGCCGGGTGCGCGCAATAGGCGGGGAGGGACGAAGATGCAGCGCATCATCGACATTTCGATGACGATTCACGAAGGGATGCAGGTCTACAAGAACAAGGACGAGAAGCGGCCGAAAATCTACAATACCGTCAACCACCAGACCGGCCGGGTTCACGAGAGCCGCATCGACATCGACGTGCACTGCGGCACGCACGTCGACGCGCCGCTGCACATGCTGGCCGGCGGCGAGACGATCGAGACGATCGGGCTGGAGCAGCTGGTCGGCCCGGCCCGCGTGCTCGACATGACGCATGTGGAAGACGCGATCACGAGGGACGATCTCGAGCCGCACGGCATTCAGCGCGGGGAACGGATTCTGTTCAAGACGAAGAACTCGCTGACGGACGAGTTTCTGTGGGATTTCGTCTACCTGCGGGAAGACGGCGCGCAGTACCTGATCGAGCGGGGCGTGACGCTCGTCGGCACCGACGGGCTCGGCATCGAGCGGGCGCAGCCGGAGTATACGACGCACCGGCCGCTGCTCCGGAACGGCATCGTCATCGTCGAAGGCCTGCGGCTCGGCCATGTCGAACCGGGCAGCTACTGGCTCGTCATCGCGCCGCTGAAGCTGACGGGCATCGACGCGGCGCCGGCGCGGGCGTTCCTGCTGCGATGATGGCGTGTCGGCTGCCGCGGCGCCTGCGGGGCGGGGCCGTCGCCATCAGCCGACGGGTGGTCTTCCGCAGGCATGCGCTTCGTGAACGGTCCGCGGTGCCGTTAACGGATGGTTTCGCCGCGTGTAGGAAGCGGATAACGGCACGGGAGACCGTTCATCGCCCGGAGACGGGCGGGCGAAGCCGCCGGAAGCCGCGAATAACGGTCCGCGGTGCCGTTAACGGGCGGTTTCGCCGCGCGTAGGAAGCGGATAACGGCACGGGAGACCGTTCATCGCCCGCGGATGGGCTTGCGAAGCCGCCGGAAGCCGCGAATAACGGTCCGCGGTGCCGTTAACGGATGGTTTTGGCGCGTGTAGGAAGCGGATAACGGCACGGGAGACCGTTCATCGCCCGCGGACGGGCTTGCGAAGCCGCCGGGAGCCGCGAATAACGGTCCGCGGTGCCGTTAACGGATGGTTTCGCCGCGTGTAGGAAGCGGATAACGGCACGGGAGACCGTTCATCGCCCGGAGACGGGCGGGCGAAGCCGCCGGAAGCCGCGAATAACGGTCCGCGGTGCCGTTAACGGGCGGTTTCGCCGCGCGTAGGAAGCGGATAACGGCACGGGAAGTCGTTAACGGATCGCGCTTCCGCCGTGGTGATACGCGGCCGTAAGGTTGCGCGGCGGTTGTCGGTTGTTAAGAGAAATATCATTCTTCCGAGGATTAGAAAGGACTGCGCAGATCGATGAAGAGCGACGTGCTCGAAGAACTGCGGACGGAAGTGACGCGTCGCCGCACGTTCGCGATCATCTCCCACCCGGACGCCGGCAAGACGACGCTGACGGAAAAGCTGCTGCTGTACGGCGGCGCGATCCGGGAGGCGGGCAGCGTCAAGGCGCGCAAGGCGAACCGTCACGTGACGTCCGACTGGATGGAGATCGAGAAGCAGCGGGGCATCTCGGTGACGAGCTCGGTGCTCCAGTTCGACTACAAAGGCCACCGCGTGAACATTCTGGACACGCCGGGCCACCAGGATTTCAGCGAGGACACGTACCGCACGCTGACGGCCGCGGACAGCGCGGTCATGCTGATCGATGCGGCCAAGGGCGTCGAGGCGCAGACGATCAAGCTGTTTCAGGTGTGCGCGAAGCGGGGCATCCCGATCTTCACGTTCATCAACAAGCTCGACCGGGACGGCCGCAATCCGTTCGACCTGATGGAGGAGATCGAGCGGGTGCTCGGCATCCGCTCGGTGCCGATGAACTGGCCGATCGGCATGGGCCGCGAGCTGTGCGGCATCTATGACCGGATGAAGCGGCAGGTCGAGCGGTTCCGGGGAGAAGTCCACGGCGAGATCGAGGTTCATCAGGTGGAGGATTACCGGGACGCGAGCATCCGCGAGATGGCCGGCGATTATCTGTACGACCAGCTCTGCCAGGATCTCGAGCTGCTCGACGTCGCGGGCGATCCGTTCGACCTGGAGAAGGTCCGGCGCGGCGAGCTGACGCCGGTCTTCTTCGGCAGCGCGCTCAACAATTTTGGCGTGCAGACGTTCCTCGAGCATTTCCTCGAGCTCGCGCCTTCGCCGACGCCGCGGAAATCGCGGACCGGCGAGGTGGATCCGCTCAGCCCGCGGTTCAGCGGGTACATTTTCAAGATCCAGGCGAACATGAATCCGGCGCACCGCGACCGGGTCGCGTTCCTGCGCATCGTGTCGGGACGGTTCGAGCGCGGCATGACGGTGCGGCACGTGCGGGCGGGCCGCGAGATCAAACTGTCGCAGCCGCAGCAGTTCCTCGCGCAGGATCGGGACATCATCGAGCGCGCGTATCCGGGCGACATCGTCGGGCTGTTCGATCCCGGGATTTTCCGGATCGGCGATTCGCTGGCGGAAAAAGAGGACATCGAGTTCGACGAGCTGCCGACGTTCTCTCCGGAGCTGTTCGCGAAGGTCACGGTCAAGAACGCGATGAAGCACAAGCAATACCAGAAGGGGATTGACCAGCTGACCGAGGAAGGCACGGTGCAGGTGTTCCGTTCGACGGGCGGATTCGACGAGACGATTCTCGGCGTCGTCGGCCAGCTCCAGTTCGAGGTGTTCGAATACCGGATGAAGCACGAGTACGGCGTCGACATCGAGCTTCAGCGGATGCCGTACCAGTTCGCGCGCTGGCTCGTCGGGGACAACATCGACTTTTCGAAGTTCCGCATCAATTCGACGGTGGTGCGGGACAAGAAAGACCGGCCCGTTGCGCTGTTCGAGAGCGAGTACGCGCTTCGGACGGCGATCGAGAAGAATCCGGACGTGAAGTTCCTCGAGACGGCTCCGTGACGGCGCGCGGGCGGGGCGCAGCCGGTTGGGTGCCGCGGGTGCCGACACGGATAAGCTTTCAAAATATGTCGAAAGAAGGCGAAAAATAGGACCCGAGCATGATTGCATAACAGCGGATCACCATACAAAATGGCGTCATATGGTTGGTGCACCACGATCGCTTCAAGCTGGCACCGCAGTACCGGACGTCCACGCACATACGCGCCACCAGTCTCGGCCGACACGCAACTTGCGTCATGGTGCAGGATCGATCATGCGCGGATGTCTGCCAACGGCAGGCAGCGGCAGGATGGAGAGCGGAAGAACTCATGCGCAGGGTTGATTCCCGACAGGTTGGGACGACCGTCGACGGACGGCGGGACGTGCCGCTCCGCATCCGGAATTCCGGGAGGTGCGAGCAGCCCGTCCGGCGTCGGACCGTCGCGGACATGCGGCAGACCGCCTTTGACCTGGCGGATGCGGATGGCGTGATGGTGATCGATATCGACCGGTTCCAGGACATCAATCTCGCCTGCGGCCGGACGGCGGGAGACCGGCTGCTTGCCGGGGTCGCCGAACGGATCGCGGCGGTCGCCGGGCCCGACGGGTGGTGCCGCACGGGGGATGACGAGTTCATGGTCGTCTGCCGGAGGTGCCGCGGCGATCTCGCCGCACGGCTGGAAGCGATCCGGCTGGCGCTCGGCGAGCCATACGAGCTGGGCGGATCGACCATTTGCGCGGCGGTCAGCATCGGCGCTTCGCTGCGCCGCTCCGGCGAGGCGTGCGACGCCGACCGGCTGATCCATGAGGCGAGCGTTGCCCTGAAGCACGCGAAGCGGATGGGCGGGAACCGCTGGCACATCTACGAACCGGGCATGCCGTGCGCGAGGAAGGAACAGCTGGAGCTGGTGTATGAGCTCCGGCAGGCGATCCGCCTGAATCAACTGGAGCTGTACTATCAGCCGCGGCTGGATCTCGCCACGGGGAAGGTCATCTGCCTCGAGGTGCTCGTCCGGTGGAACCATCCGACGCGGGGCCTGGTCATGCCGCGGGAATTCATACCGGTCGCGGAGGAGAGCGGCCTGATCCTCGAACTCGGCGAATGGGTGCTCCGCCGCGCCTGCGAGCAGAAGCGCGCATGGTCGGAGCTCGGCATTCTGCCCGTCCGGATATCGGTGAACGTCTCGCCGCTGCAGTTCCGGGACGCCGGGTTCGCCGACCGCGTGCTGGGGATTCTCAGGGAGACGGGCATGCAGCCCGGCTTGCTGGAGCTTGAGATTACGGAAACGTCCGTCATGGAAGACGTCGACCGGGCGCTCGAGATGATCACGGCGCTGAACATGAACGGCTGCACGATCTCGATCGACGACTTCGGCATCGGCCATTCCTCGCTTCAGCGGCTGAAGCTGCTTCCGGTCAAATGCCTGAAAATCGACCGCTCCTTCGTCCGGAACATGGCGAAGGACCAGCACGATCTTGCGATTACGAACGCGATCATCCATCTCGGCCGTTCGCTCAATCTGCAGGTGGTGGCCGAAGGCGTGGAGGACGTCGGCCAGCTCGAACTGCTCAGGAAGGCCTCCTGCACGACGATCCAGGGCTTTCTGCTCAGCCCGCCCCTCAAGGCCGGCGAGATCGAGCGGCTGGTGCGGGAAGAGAAGCTGGTCTGCTGAAGGCGGGCGGCGAAAAGGACGTCCGTCCGTTGACAGCGGACGGTTTTTTGTTTAGTATTATACCAAGTATTAAAATCGGAAATGTATGATTAGGGTGCACCGGGACCGGGGGGGATCGGGATGGAGAAACCGCTGACGTTGAAATTCGAAAACCTGGATCTGGCGGCGACGCTGCATTACCCGGCGGGCGGCAGGGGAGAGGACGGCAAATCGCCGGCGGTCGTGATCTGCCACGGCTTCGTCGGCACCCGCATCGGCGTCGACCGGCTGTTCGTCAAGACGGCGCGGGCGCTGGCGGAAGCGGGATATTACGTGCTGCGCTTCGACTACGCCGGCTGCGGGGAGAGTACGGGCGACTACGGCTCGCTCGGCTTCGCGTCGATGATCGACCAGACGCGGACGGCGCTCGATTATGTGCTCGACATCGACGATGTCGATCCGCAGCGGGTGGCGCTGCTCGGCCACAGCCTGGGCGGGGCGGTCGCGCTCCACACGGCGGTCAGGGACAAGCGGGTGCGGCAGCTCGTCCTCTGGTCGGCGGCGTTCCATCCGTTCAACGACATCGTGCGGATCGTCGGGCGACAGACGTATGACGAGGCGATGGCGCGCGGCGAGGCGGACTATCTCGGGTTTTCGCTGAAGCCGAAGTTTTTCGAGTCGCTGGCCGAGCATCAGCCGTTCCAGGCGGCGCTCAAGTTTTCCGGCGACGTGCTGCTCGTGCACGGCACGTCCGACGACGTCATCCCGACGGATTACACGTTCCTGATGCAAAAACTGCTCTGGATGCGGAGCGAGGGGAGCTGCGAGAAGGAGATTCTGTTCCAGGCGGATCACACGTATTCGTCGCGCAAAGCCCAGGAAGAGGCGATCCGGCGCACCGTGGACTGGCTGAACGGGCTTGCGGCGCGCCAGGAGGAGTGGCACCACTGGAGCATTTGAGCCGTCGGGAAGGCGACGGCTGCGGGCCGGATGACGGTGAAACGGGAAGGCGGGTTCGATTCGGGGACCGCGCCTTTGTTTCTTGGGGAGCGGACGATCGGGGGCGGACGGCGGGGATTTTTTTGCCGGCAAGAGGCGGACAATGGAACAAGATTTGTGGTTTAATAGAGACATCGGTGCAATCCAGGTCGACAAGGAAGGGATCGAAGCGTGAACAACCCGCGTATCGCCCGAATCATGGCGCTGGCGCTCAGCGCGCTGCTTCTGCTGCTGCTTGCGGCCGGATGCGGCAAGAAGGGAGAGGAGGGCGGAACCGTCGAGCAGGAGACGGAGCAGGAGACGCCGATCGCCGAACCGGAGCCGGAATCCGAGCCCGAACCGGCGTTCCGGGCGCCGCTCACCGGCTTGCCGCGCGATGCGGAAGCGAAGATGCGGCCCGTGGCGGTCATGATCAACAACCTGGCGCCGGCGCGGCCCCAGTCGGGACTGCCGCACGCCGACGTGGTGTGGGAAGTGCTGGCGGAAGGCGGCATCACGCGGCTGATCGCGATTTTCCAGAGCGACGAATCGTATGACGGGTCGGTCGGGCCGATCCGCAGCATCCGGCCGTACATGATCGAGCTCGCGGAGTCGTACAACGCGGTCATCGTGCACGCCGGGGCGAGCGACGAAGCCTACGGCATCCTGCGCAGGCAGAAGAAGGAGCATCTCGACGAGATCACGAACGCGGGAGCGTATTTCCGGCGCGACCGCTCGCGCAAGGCGCCGCACAATCTCTATTCGGATCTGCCGAGTCTGCGCGCGGGCGCGGAGAAGCGGGGATACGCGGCGGAGGCGGAGATTCCGGCGTTCCGTTTTCTGGAAGACAAAGCGGCGGAGGCACCGGCGGGGAGCGCGCTGGAAATCGACATCCGCTTCCAGTTGAAGAACTATATCGTGACGTACCGCTACGACGCGGAGCAGCGCCGGTATCTCCGGTTCATCAACGGCGAGCCGCACACGGACCTTGTCAGCGGTGAACAGCTCACGGCGGTGAATCTGGCCGTGCTCGGCACATCCCACAAGGTGCTCGACGACGAAGGGAGGCTGGCGGTCGACCTGAAGAGCGGCGGACCGGCCATGCTGATCCGGCACGGCGAAGCGATCGAATGCGTCTGGGAGCGCGCCGCGGACGGCGTCATCCGGCTGATGAAGGACGGGGAGGAGCTCCCCTTCGCGCCCGGCAACGTCTATTATCATATCGTGCCGGATCCGCGGTCGTTGGCGGACCACGTGACGATCCGGCAGCCGGAGAGCGCCGGGGCGTGACGTTCCGGAAGGCGGACATCCTTCGTTTGGTCTTCCACTTAACAATGGACGGGCTGTTGTGCTAAACTAGGTGGGGTTATTCAAGGCGAGGCGAAGGAGAGTCCCATGTTCAGCCGCAAGAAGAGCATTTTCTTCCAGACGTTCGAGGAGATGGCGGACACGATCGTCGAGGCGGTCGAGTATTTCCACAAGCATGTGCCGGAGCTCGACGACCTGACGAAGTTCGCCCGCGACATGAAGGAATTCGAGTCGAAATGCGACCGCTGTGTCCACACGATTCTGACCGAACTGAACAAGACGTTCATCACGCCGATCGACCGGGACGACATTCTGAATCTGACCGGCTCGCTCGATGACGTGCTCGACGGCATCGAGGCGCTCGCATCCCGGTTCGAGATGTACCAGATCCGGCAAATCGACGAATATGTGCCCGTGTTCGCGGAGATTCTCGTCAAATGCTCGCACGAGATCCGCGAGGCGATCCGGCTGCTCTCGGAGAAGAAGCTGCTTGCGATCCGCCAGCACGCGATCGCGATCAACGAGCTGGAGAATCAGGCGGACGATCTGGTGCGCGAATGCATCAAGTCCCTCTTTACGAACGTGACGGACCCGGTTGAACTGATGAAGCGGAAAGAGATTTACGAGCGCCTCGAATCGACGGCCGACTATTGTGAAGACGTGGCCAACACGCTCGAGACGATCATCATGCGGAACAGCTGACGGGCGCGGTGACGCGGAGCAAGGGGACAGGATCAGCAAATGCCGGATTTTGACAGCACCTTTCTCATTGTCTGCACCATCGTTGTTCTGGCGCTTTCGTTCGATTTCATCAACGGGTTCCACGACACGGCGAACGCGATCGCCGCAAGCGTCTCGACGCGCGCGATGACGCCGCGGATGGCGATCATCCTCGCGTCGGTCATGAATTTCGTCGGCGCCATGATATTCACCGGCGTCGCGAAGACGATCGGCGGCAAGGTGGCCGATCCCGCGGCGCTGACGCACGGGGTGTGGATCGTCATCGCCACGCTCCTGTCGGCCATCGCTTGGAACCTCATCACATGGTGGTACGGCATTCCGTCCTCGTCATCGCACGCGCTGATCGGTTCGCTGGCGGGCGCGGTGATCGCGGCGGAAGGGTTCGGCGGCGTGAACGGATCGGGGTTCATCAGCATCGTGCAGGCGCTCATCTTCTCGCCGATCATCGCGTTTGCCGTCGGGTATGTGGTCATGACGCTGCTCAAGCTGATCTTCGCGCGGGCGAATCCGCATATCGTGAACAAGGGATTCCGCTCGGTGCAGATTCTGACCGCGGCGTTCCAGGCGTTCACGCACGGCACGAACGACGCGCAGAAGGCGATGGGCATCATCACGATGGCGCTCGTCGCGGCGTCTTACCAGGACTCGTTGGAAGTGCCGTTCTGGGTCAAGTTCTCGGCGGCGCTCGCGATGGCGCTCGGGACAAGCTTCGGCGGCTGGAAGATCATCAAGACGATGGGCACGAAGATTTTCAAGATGGAGCCGGTGAACGGGTTCGCGTCGGACGTGTCGGCGGCGAGCATCATCATGACGGCGACCGCGACGGGGCTGCCCGTGAGCACGACGCATGTCATCACGTCGGCCATTCTCGGCGTCGGCAGCGCGAAGCGGTTTTCGAGCGTGAACTGGGGCGTTGCCGGCCGCATCGTGTCCGCATGGCTCATCACGATCCCGATTTCGGCCGTGATTGCGGCGGTCCTGTTCAAGGTGATCGCGTTCATTTTCCTGTGATGGCCGGGTGCCATGTGCCATGCACGGATCGTTCGGACTCCGCGGGATGCGGAGTCCTTATTTATGCCGCTTGATCGGGCAACGGGACGGCAAGAAACGGACAAGCCTCAACCTGAAAATGGTATTGCATTCAAAATTTGTCCTCCGTTATGATGAAAGTGCGGAGCCGGCGCGTCACCCGCCCGGTCCGGCGGTGCGGAAGCGCCGGCCGTATCAGTTCGAGGACGGCGGTGATGCGTATAGGGAACGGAAGGATCACGCTCTGATACCTGTCAGCAACGACGACCGGAGAAAGGGGCGGATGCCGCAGGGAGACGGGCTGATCTTGCACGATGTCAGGACGGACCCTATCAGGACGGACCATATGCGCAAATCGGATGTGATGCGAACGGATCGTCGAAGTTGACGCAGCGGTCACGCAGCCGACGCATCGATCAGATAAAGCGGTTACGCAGGACGCGAATCTGGCGACTTGCCATTTGGGTTGAATACGGGAACCGAATCGTAAGGCAAGAAGGCTTTGCCGCAAGCCCTTGTGGGCCCGGCAAAGCCTTCTGCTTTTGGACCGTCAGATCAACTCGTCTTCGCTCCGGACGGAGACGCGCTTGCGGCGCGCGCCGCGCCGGCCCTTCGCGCCGCCGCGCCGCCGGCGCCGGCGCGGGCGCCGCCCGGCTTCCGTGCTTGCGGCCGCGGCGGCCTTCTTCGGAGTCAGCGAGCCGGCGAGCAGCTTGATCATCGGTGCGAATTGCTGGACGGTGCCGACGATCTTCTGGATTTTCTGCACCGTGTTCAGGATGCCGTCGATGCCGCCCATCCGGTCGACGAACAGCTTCAGTTCGGCCAGGCTCGGCAGGCCGGGAGGCTTCGGAACGCCCGGCGCCGGGCCCGGTCCCGGATGCTGCACGCCCTGCAGGTAGGCGGGCGGCCCGAAGAACGGATCGGCGGGAGGACCGGCGGGCGGTCCGCCGGTCCAGGGTCCGCCGGTGCCTGCGGGCGGCTGGCCGAATCCGCGGACGCCGGCCCAGTGCGCAGGATGGTTCACGGGAATCACAACCTCTTCTCGCGGGTATCGTTCATCCCCAGTGTATGCGTGGGCATCCGTCGCGTATGGACGCATGCCCGGTTGCGGACCGATTTGGACGTCGGGCGCCCCTCTTCTGCGATCCTGTAAAGCGACAATACGGCAATGCTTGAAAAAACCGGCCGCTCGTTCTACAATGAGCATATCAAAGGAAACATGGCAAGGACGTTCATCAGGACGCTTATGGGGGGAGCAACCGCATGCAGCTCAAGAAACTCAACGATCCGACGATTGACCAGCTGTTCGAAGCGATCCTGACGCTGAAGACGGTGGATGAATGCTACATATTCTTTGATGATCTGTGCACGGTGAATGAAATCCAGTCGCTCGCGCAGCGGCTTGAAGTGGCGCGGCTGCTCCGCCAGGGCGCGACGTATGCCCAGATCGAGCGGGAGACGGGCGCCAGCACGGCGACGATCTCCCGCGTGAAGCGCTGCCTGAATTACGGTACGGAAGGCTACGAGATGGCGCTCAGCCGTCTGGGACGTTAAATGCCGGGCGCAAGACCGGGCGTGCTCGTCATCAGCCACGGCTCGCCCGATCCGGGCTGGGTGCGGCTCGTGGACGAAGCCGTAAGCCGCGTCAGGCTGCCGGGCGATGTGCCGGTCGTCTCCGCGTTCCTGGAATGCGTCGAGGGGCGCCTCATCCAGGACGGCATCGACGAGCTCGAGGCGCGCGGCGTGGACGAGATGTTCGTGCTGCCGCTGTTCGTGTCGTCGGGCAGCACGCACGTCGACGACATCCGCCAGGCGTTCGGCCTGCCGCCGGCCGCGTACCGCCGGGGAGAGCTCGAGCCGTTCAGGCTCCGGCGGGCGCACGTCACGGTCGGCATGCCCATCGACGACGATCCGATCATCGCGGCGATCATCGCGGACAACGTGCGCGAGCTGTCGACGGCGCCGGAGCGGGAGGCGCTGCTGCTCATCGCGCACGGCAGCCGCGAGCGGGGGCTGCACCGCATCTGGCGGGACGGGATGAGGCGGCTCGCGGCGCGCGTGCGGGAGCTGTGCGGCTTCGCCCGCGCGGAGACGGCGATGCTGCTGCCGGATCAGGCCGCCTGCGTCATGCGGGCGCTGACGAAGCGGCGGGCGCGCGCGGAAAACGGCGCGGCGGACGGCGGCTGCTGCTGCGCGGTGACGGCCGCGGGGCCGGAGACGGACGCGGTGATCGTGGCGCCGCTGTTCCTGTCGCGCGGGTATTTCACGAACACGGTGATTCCCGAGCGGCTGGCCGGCTTCGACTACCGGTACAACGGCAAGGCGCTGCTGCCGAATCCGGCGATCTCCCGGTGGATGGAACGGCAGATCGCGGATTGGCTGGGCGGCGGCGGGCAGCCGGGCCGGGAAGGACGGCGCGACGGTTCGGCGGGTGCTTTTGTAACGGGCGGTGAACTGGAAAGCGGCGCCGATTCCGGCTAAAATGGTGTAGGCGGCCATCCGGCCGACGCGAAGGATGAGGCGGGGGTTGCGTTGGCTTTCAAACGCGCGAGACTCATCTACAATCCGACGTCCGGCCGCGAGGAGATCCGGCGCCGGCTGCCGGACATCCTGCAGAAGCTCGAACGGGGCGGCATCGAGACGAGCTGCCACGAGACGACCGGCGAAGGAGACGCGACCGCGGCGGCTTCGGAGGCGATCGAGCGCGGCTTCGACATGATCATCGCCGCGGGCGGCGACGGGACGCTGTACGAGGTCATCAACGGCATGGCGCGCCACGAACGGAGACCGCCGCTCGGCATCCTGCCGCTCGGGACGACGAACGATTTCGCGCGGGCGGTCGGCATTCCGAAGCATTGGGAATACGCGGTCGACCTGATCCTGGCGCAGCACACGCGGACGATCGATCTCGGCATGGCGAACGACCGCTTTTTCATCAACATCGCCGGCGGCGGCTCGCTGACCGAATTGTCGTACGAGGTTCCGAGCAAGCTGAAGACGATGATCGGGCAGCTTGCCTATTATATGAAGGGCATCGAGAAGATGGTCCATTTCCGGCCGACCCGGATGCGGATCGAGGCGGAGGGCGTCGGCGAGATCGACGAGAAGATCATGATGTTCCTGATCTGCAACAGCAATTCGGTCGGCGGGTTCGAGCGGCTCGCGCCGGACGCGAGCATCGATGACGGATTGTTCGAGGTCATCATTTTGAAGAAATGCAATCTCGCCGATTTTCTGCGGGTGGCGACGCTGGCGCTCCGGGGCGAGCATCTGAACGATCCGCTCGTCATGCATTTCCGGTCGCGCCGGGTCCGTATAACGTCGGAGGACCACGTGCAGATCAATCTGGACGGCGAGTACGGCGGCACGCTGCCGTGCACGTTCACGGCGCTGAAGCAGCATCTGGACATCTTCGTGGATGAGCACGGCATGGCGTCCTATCGCAAGCGGCTGATCGCGGGCACAGGGTTGTGACGCGGCGGCCGCTTGACGTCATTCTGGTTCATTTTCCGGGAAATGAGGTTGGACTGTGGGTACGACGAAGGATGCGCCGGTGCGGAAAAACGACATCGTGACGCTCGACATCGAGGGGCTCACCCAGGACGGCGCGGGCGTGGGGCGGGCGGACGGTTTTGCGCTGTTCGTGCAGGGCGCGCTGCCGGGCGAGCGGGTCAGGGCGAAGGTACTGAAGGTGAAGAAGCAGTACGGCTACGCGAAAATGCTGGAGCTGCTTCAGGCGAGTCCCGACCGCGTGGAGGCGCCGTGTCCGATCTACGGAAAGTGCGGCGGTTGCCAGCTGCAGCATATGGACTATCGGGCGCAGCTCGAGTGGAAGCGGCGGCACGTCGTCGACTGCCTGACGCGGATCGGGAAGCTGCGGGTGGCGGATGAAGGAGCGGCCGGGGACGGCGGTGCCGGTGCCGCCGAAGGGATTGTCATGCATCCGACGATCGGGATGGCGGATCCCTGGCGCTACCGGAACAAGGCGCAGGTGCCGATCGGCATGGCGCAGGCCGATTCGGAGGACGGCGCGGCCGGCTCGCTGATCGGCGGGTTCTATGCGCAGCACTCGCACCGGATCGTCGACATGGACGCGTGCCTGATCCAGCACGAGCGGAACGACGCGGCGGTGAGGCTGGTCAAGGAGATCGGTACGCGGCTCGGCATCCGCGCGTACGACGAGACGACCGGGCGCGGGCTGCTGCGGCATGTCGTGGTGCGGACCGGATTCGCGACCGGCGAGACGATGGTCGTGCTCGTCACGAACGGCACGCGCATCCCGCGCGTGGACGAGCTGGTCGAAGGGATTCGGAAGGCGCTTCCGGATGTGCGGAGCATCGTGCAAAATGTGAACACGCGGAACACGAACGTGATCTTCGGCGACGAGACGCGGGTGCTGTGGGGGAGCGACGTGATCTACGACGAGCTCGACGGCATCCGGTTCGCGATCTCGGCGCGGTCGTTCTATCAGGTGAATCCGGCGCAGACGGTGACGCTGTACCGGAAGGCGGCCGAGTATGCGGGGCTCACGGGGCGCGAGACGGTGATCGATGCATACTGCGGCATCGGCACGATCTCGCTGTTCCTGGCGCGGCACGCGGGCAAGGTGTACGGCGTCGAGGAGGTGCCGGAGGCGGTCGAGGATGCGCGGCGCAACGCGGCACTGAACGGGATGCACCATGTCGCTTTCGAAGTCGGGCTCGCCGAAGAGGTGATGCCGCGCTGGCGGGAGGAGGGCGTCGCGGCGGACGTGATCGTCGTCGACCCGCCGCGCAAGGGCTGCGACGCGAAGCTGCTCGAGACGATCATCGCGATGCAACCGAAGCGGGTCGTGTACGTCTCGTGCAATCCGGCGACGCTGGCGCGCGATCTCGCCGTGCTCGAGGCGGGCGGCTTCCGCACGGTGGAGGTGCAGCCGGTGGACATGTTCCCGCACACGGGGCATGTGGAGTGCTGTGTATTGTTGGTGAGGAAGTAGTAAATTATAGCCGCATTTACCTTATAATTTAAGAAGCCCAAGCATAATAAGATCTTGGGTATTACTGCTATAGCATAATGTCCGGCAAATGACGGCGGCCCATATCATGGGAGGCATCCTTTTCCTTTCTCGTGATACGGTCATTATATCCGGAAAATTCCGGACCGGAAATTTCGCGAGCAATTGAACGTTTTCTTGAGGCAGTAACAGCAACATGTAGAGGAATTAATCCGTCAAAAGTTAGTGCAAACGTTCAAATAAGACATGGGGGTGAGGATATGGGGAAACGCAATTGGCTTGCCATTGCAATCATATCGGTCCTTTCAATCTTTTTGGCTTCCTGTGGAAATTTACCTACGTCAAAAACACCTGATGCCAATGCATCGCCTCAAGTTCCAATGAACTCAAATGAGGAAATATTTATGATAAAAAAAGAGGATATTTCCAGCGTGACGATTTCCACTGGTGAGAACGACCCGATTAGTGGAGTGATCGATAAGGAGACCGATATCTATCATCTTGTAAGCCTCTTGAATAACGCAGTTCATCTTACCGGAGATGCTACAGCGGATTATTATCGTTTAGTAAAACTTAACATGAAGGACGGATCCGTGAAAGCACTGGAGTTCGGCGGCCATGGTCGGTTTTTTAAGGTTCTCGATTCTGGCGTGTTTTTCAAACTTGAACCTCCAGAAAATCACAAGAAATTGAACAAACTGATTGACCGGGTCGAGAAGGAATATCAGCTAAAACACTAATGTTTCAGGACTTTCACTTGCAGTATGTGATTGCAAATCCCGCACTTACGAGGCAAATCGGCATGGATATAGCATGGATATTCAAAGAAGTTAAGATGACGCCAGGGCTCTCGAGTAACATGATGACTAAACCTGTTGATGAGCGACTCCGTATTCAACACAGGAAAAGAAATTCCCTCACACATATACATCCATTTGTTTAAGCGCTTAGTTAAAACAGATACGATGTATGTACCACGGCTCTGGAATGTGAAGCAATTCCTCCATTTGTCCGTCTTCTAATGCTCCTAGAAACATATGAAAACACCTAGTCTACAGGATGTTAATTTCTAGTATTGACAGGTGAATGCATTGATAACTTTTTAAGGGGGGATCTATTCCCCCCTAATTTGTGTTATTGTTCCTCCACCTATAGAAGCTGTTATTCCAGATAAATCCTGCTTTTTACATAAAACACTCCCTAAAGAGCCTTTCGAGCCTAGTAACATATACCATAATATTTTAGTAGTTGTTCACAATTCAAAATTGGATAAGATTGTACAAGATCAAGGATCAAGTCCAAATTTGTGTGTAAATTCCCTCAGTTAGAAAGGGCAGATTACATAATTCGTGTCACTTTTGACACTGGTTTTGGTTGACTGGCACGCCACTCCAGATACTCGCTCATATCGAGATACTTCTTGCCGGAAGCCCATTTCTCGTCTTGCTCCATGAGCAAAGCGCCGATCAACCGAAGCACGGACTCCCGGTTCGGGAATATGCGTATGACACGTTCCCG
>NZ_LZRU01000029.1 GCF_002159085.1 Thermobacillus sp. ZCTH02-B1 | reverse complement strand
CCAACGAGCTGGATTTGCTGATCAAAATGCTGGCTTACAACCTCTATGAGCGGTTCAAGCGGGACTATTGCGAACCCGTTCATTGGGGCTATACGATCGCCAGGTTTCGGCTGGAGTTCTTCCATTGGGCGGCGACGATCGTTCGGCACAGCCGGAAGCTCATCCTGAAACTGGCTCACGACTTTCCATACCGCCATGCGTGGAAGCGAATCGAAGCGCGGCTGGCGACCATGTCAGGTTAGAGATTCCCACAATTTTACATGGAAAACCAAAAGCCCCTTGCGGTGGGGGAGGGGGGAGGAATACCTTTCAACGCTGACGGGGAGTTGTCTGGCTGGGAACTTCCCTGTTATTTACAGGGTGTTATGCGCTAACATCTCGTGATTTTACCGAAACAATGGGCTTTCGAAATTTAGGTTAAATTTTCTTAGCATCTCCTTTAGTTTGATGGGTAAACAAAGATCGGGAAGGAACGCTATACTGAAAGTGCTTACAATATGATATATGAAGGAAAGGGGTACTGAAGAGAGTGACGAGAAGAAGATGGCTTACTGCCGCACTGTCCCTCGTCATGGTGCTGGCCCTCGTCCTGACGGCCTGCTCGGGCAAGAAGTCGAACAACTCGGGCGGCTCGGATTCGGGTTCCGCCAACCAGGGACAGCAAAACTCGTCGAACACGAATGACAGCGGATCGGCACCGCAGGACACGGTGACCTTCTCCATGTTCGTCGCGGTGCAAGGCGAGAAAGACTTCACGCTGAGCGAATCGAAAATCGGCAAAATGATCGTCGACGCGACGGGTGTCGACTGGAAAGTCGAGTATCTGGTCGGCGACATGCAGACGAAGATCGGCACGATGATCATCTCCGGCGATTATCCGGACGCGCTCGTACCGGACGACGGGATCGAGCAGGTCATCGAAGCCGGCGGGTTCATCGACCTGACGAAGTATATCGAAAGCGACGAATATCCGAACGTCAAGAAAGTGTACGGGCCGTACAAGGAGAAGATGAAATGGTCCGACGGCAAGATCTACATCCTGCCGTTCAGCGTGGTCATGAATGAATTCGTCCCCGACCCGAACATCGGTCAGGGCGCTTTCTGGATGCAACGCCGCGTGCTGGAGTGGGCCGGTTTCCCGAAGATCAAGACGGTGGACCAGTTCTTCCAGGTCATCGAGGATTTCATGAAGGCCCATCCGGACGAAGATCTGATCGGTTTCATCTCCCTCACGGACGGTTGGCGGTTCTTCGCCACGACGAACGTGCCGAACCATCTCGCCGGCTATCCGAACGACGGCGAAGTCATGGTCGACATGAACACGCATGAGGCGAAGATCTACGCCGGCACCGAGTGGGAGTACCGGTGGTTCAAGAAGCTGAACGAGATCAACGCGAAGGGCATGTTCGACAAGGCGTCCTTCACGGACAACTACGACCAGTACATCGCAAAGCTGACGTCGCACAAGGTGCTCGGCTTCTTCGATTACGGCTGGCAGTTCATGAACGCGCAGGAAGTGCTCCTCGACGCCGCAAGGGTGAATCCGGAGGAGGATCAATATCGCTACTTCCCGCTGCCCGTCGTATTCGATGAAAACATCAAGGACCAGTATCTCGATCCGCCGGGCTTCGTCGCGAACCGCGGCTGGGGCATCACGGTCAACGCGAAGGATCCGGACCGGATCATGAAGTTCATCGATTACCTGCTCGAGGAAGATGTCCAGAAGCTCGTCAAATGGGGCATCGAAGGCGAGACGTACCTGGTGGACGAGAACGGCCGCATGTACCGGACGCAGGAAATGGTCGACATGATGACGCAGCAATTCCGCGAAGAATACGGGTTCACCGCCTTCGACTGGGATTGGCCGCACTATGGCAATGATTCGTCGTTCTCCGACGGCAATGCCGTGGACGCGAATCGTCAGCCGGAAGTGTTCCAGCTGTCCCTGTCCGAAGCGGACAAGAAGTTCCTGGACGCTTACGGAGTCAAGACGTACTCGGAGCTGTTCTCGAAACCGGATGATCGTCCGTGGTACCCGGCATGGGGGATCCCGCGGGACGAAGAACGGACGCTCTTCGAGACGCAGAAGGCCGAACTGCAACGGGAATACCTGCCGAAGCTCGTCTTCGCGAAGGCCGAAGAGTACGACGCGATCTGGGAAGAGTATGTCCAGAAGCTGAACAAACTTGACGTCAAGGGCTACGAACAATGGTATACCGAAAAGATTAGAGAAGCGGTCGCCAACTCGCAATAAGTCCCATAAGCGCACAACGCTTGCCTGACCGCCGTAAAGGCCGGATGAATCGCTTCACGCCGACCAATCCGGCCTTTCTTTCGTCCTTTAACAGGTGCGTGATCCAAGGCTGGTGGTTCGCCTTGCAAGGAGAGAAGCCGATATGGATAGCAAACTCATGCATGTGGACACGTCTACTCCCTTGTCGCTCCAACCGAGGGGTGTGAAGAGATTTTTCAGGCTGCTCTGGAAACAACGGGCGCTCGTCCTGATGTCCGTACCGTTCGTCATCTGGCTGTTCGTGTTCCGGTACGTGCCGATCTGGGGATGGGTGATCGCGTTCCAGAATTTCAAGCCGGGCAAGCCGTTCACCGAGCAGCAATGGGCCGGCCTCAAGCATTTCGCATACATGTTCAATGACGAACGCTTCTGGCTTACGCTGCGCAACACGTTCGTCATGAGCGGGATCAACCTGGTGCTCGGATTTCTGACGGCGATCACGCTCGCTTTGATGCTCAACGAAGTGCGCCACATCGTTTTCAAGCGCGTCGTGCAGACCGTCAGTTACCTGCCCCACTTCCTCTCCTGGGTGGTGGCGGCGGGCATCGTCCGGGCGATCCTGGACCCGGACGGCATCATCAACGAGATTCTGCTGCGCCTGGGGCTGATCGACGAGAAGCTGCTCTTCCTCGGGGTCGGCGAATGGTTCTGGCCCATCTACGGCGCTGTCATCGTCTGGAAAGAGGTCGGCTGGAACACGATCATCTATTTGGCTGCCATGACGATGATCGATCCCTCGCTGTACGAAGCGGCCGAGATGGACGGCGCGGGCCGGTTCCGGAAAATGTGGCACATCACGCTGCCCGGCATCCGTCCGGTCATCACGGTGCTGCTCATCATGAACATCGGGTACCTGCTCGAATCCGGCTTCGAACCGCAATACCTGCTCGGCAACGGCCTGAACATGAGGTACTCGGAAAACCTGGACATCTACGTGCTGCGATACGGGATCGAGCAGTTCAACTATCCGTTGTCCGTGGCGGCCAGCGTATTCAAGACCGTGGTCAGCTTCGTCCTGCTGTTCACCGCCAACAACATCGCAAAACGTCTCGGCGAGACCAGGTTGTACTGAGGGGGTGGGCGTCAAAATGGCCGAAATGACAATCAAGGAGACGAATCACAGACGGACCGGGTATCGCCAGTCGCTCGGCGATCGCATTTTCGATGTGGTCAACTACACGCTGCTCGTGCTGCTCATGATCGTGACGCTCTACCCGTACCTGAACACGCTCGCCGTGTCGTTCAACGACGCGAAGGACTCCATCCGCGGGGGGATTTACCTCTGGCCGCGCATATGGACGCTGGAGAACTACAAGTTCGTCTTCGAGAACGCGTCCATCGTCCAGGCCACGTGGATCTCCGTGCTGCGCACCGTGATCGGCACCGTGCTGACCGTGTTCTGCTCCGCGATGGTCGCCTACACGATCAGCCGGCCGGAATACGTGCTGCGCAAGTTCGTCACCATCGCATTCATCCTGACGATGTACATCAACGGCGGCTTGATCCCGAACTATCTGCTGATCCGCGAACTCGGGCTGATCGGCAGCTTCTGGGTCTACATCTGGCCCGGCCTGATCGGCGTATTCAACCTGATCGTCATCCGCTCGTTCATCGAGAACCTGCCGGACAACATCCTGGAATCGGCGAAGATCGACGGCGCCGGCGATTTCCGCACGTTCTTCAGCATCTGCCTGCCGCTCAGCACGCCGGTGCTGGCGACGGTCGCGCTGTTCACGGGCGTCTGGCAATGGAACTCGTGGTTCGACGTGTTCCTGTACAACTCGAGCTACGAGCATCTGAGCACGCTGCAGTATGAGCTGCAGAAGACGCTCCAGTTCTCGAACGCCACCACCAAGGCCGTGGACTTCTCGGCCATGCAGGCGCGAAGCTCCAGTCAGGTGACGCCGGTCGCGATCCGCGCGACGATGACGATTGTCGCGTCCGTGCCGATCATCATGGTGTATCCGTTCCTGCAGAAGTATTTCGTCAAAGGCATGATGGTGGGCGGCGTAAAGGAATGACCGCTTTCGGCAAATCCATGCTTCCATTCGGGAGCATTGTATTGTATAATTTTAACAATGCTGCAGCCGGCCTGTTGCGGAGCCATCCGGGGCCGGCTTTTCATGCTTGCGAAAGTGCCGGATGAAGCGGTTCGTCCTTGTCGGCGTGCAGCTGCCGATCGCGGGCGCGTTGCTGCCTTGACACGACACCGGAGGAAAACCGACATGGAACTGCCGTTGCAACTGAGATTGACCGTCGAGCGACATGTTCAGGGCATGGACCAGGCGAAGCTGAAGCGGGATTTCAGGGCGCTGAGTGAGCGCTACCGGACCGGCGGCGGCCGGGGGCGGAAGCTCCTCACGGAGGACGCCGAAGCGGCATCGTACGCGATCGCGCGCATGCCCGCGACGTACGGTGCCGTCGTGACCGCGCTGAAGCACGCGCTGGAGCGGACGCCGGTCAGGCCGGCGACGCTGCTCGACTGCGGCGCGGGGACGGGCGCCGCCTCCTGGGCGGCCTGCACGCTGCTCGATCTTGGCGCCGTCACCTGCCTGGAGCGGGAGCCGGCAATGATCCGGCTCGGGCGCAGCCTGGCGGCGGAGGCGCCTCCGCCGCTGCGGGATGCCGTGTGGCTTCGGCGCGACCTTGCAAAGGACGAGATTCCGGAGCGGGCCGATCTTGTCATCGCCTCCTACGTGCTGAACGAGATGAGCGAACCGGAACGGGACAGGGCGGTCGTGAAATTGTGGAACGCGGCGGAGCGGATGCTGCTCATCGTCGAGCCGGGAACGCCGGCCGCCTGGCGCGATCTGATGGCGCTGCGCGACCGGCTGCTCGCGCTCGGCGCCCGTATCGCCGCGCCGTGCCCGCACGAATCGGCGTGCCCGATGGGCGAGGGCGACTGGTGCCATTTCCGCTGCCGCATTCCGCGCAGCCGTCTGCACAAGCGGCTGAAGGACGGGGACGCGCCCTACGAGGACGAGAAATTCTCCTATCTCGCCGTGACGCGCGAACCCGCCGTTCGGGCGGAGGCGCGGATCATCCGCCATCCGCGGACCGACAAGGGACGGATCTCCCTGGAGCTGTGCGCGCGGGACGGCCTGCGCCGCCTCGAGGCGCACAAGAAGGACGGCGAACGCTACAAGCGGGCGCGCAAGGCTGACTGGGGAGACGCGTTCGCCTTGCCGGAAGTCGTCACCGGGGAGGACGGCCCGTGAAGCGGATCGGCCGCCGCGCATCCGATGCGTCTCTACCCGAACGGCGACGAAGTGTACAACGCCAGCGCGGTATTCGAAGCCGTCGGCGTCGCCGGCGAAGTCCGTGAACGACGGCGAGGGGCTCGAGCTCGGCCGGTTCCGCCCGGATCGCCCGATGCCGAACCTCAACCCGACGGCCCGGGAGATGTTGCGCAAGGCCGGTTATGTAACAGAACGTTCATGAATTCGCGATCCGGATGTGATTTTTGTCACACTTGCGCCTCCCTTCCGAATCTACAATGGGATCAGTTTCGGGAAACAACAACATGGCAGGGGAGTGCGGAGAGATGAAAAAATGGATGCTGACGTTGTGCCTCGCGGTCTGCGCGTCCATGATCCTGACGGCCTGCGGCGGCGGCAACGATTCGAAAGGCGGCGGAAATGCGTCCGGATCCGACGCGTCCGCTTCGACGGGCGAGAAGAAGACGTTCACGATCAAGGCGACGAACTGGAATTTCGAACCGGCGGAGATCCGCGTGAACCAGGGGGATACCGTCGAGATCAAGCTCGTCAACGAGGAAGGCTACCACGAAATCGAGATCAAGGGTTACAACAAGACGATCAAGGGCGATCAGACGATCACGTTCACGGCCGACAAGGCGGGCGAGTTCGATTTCATCTGTTCCGTCTTCTGCGGCACCGGCCACGATGACATGATCGGCAAGCTGATCGTTGAATAAGCGAACTAGCCGAATCTGCCGACCGGTGACGGACGGGTGCGTTCCGTGCGGAGCGCGCCCGTCCTTTTATTGTCCCAAAATTCCGACGAATTGTAACAAAAACGACGAAATTGACGCGGGCCGGTGTGACAATTCTCACAATGACCCGCTGCCCCGACCGCTAAACTTACGGGTAAAAACGCGAGGAAAGGGTGAACCGTATGTCCCGGGACCGGGTCGAGAGAGAGAAGCACCATTCGCTCAAGGGCGCACTGACGTCCGTCCTTCTGCTCGCCGGCATCATTTCCCTGTCTTGGTTGGGGGTTTACCTCATTTATATCAACAGGTAGGAGGTAACAGAACATGCACATTCACCGTCTGGAGAAGATCTGGCTGATCATCGGCGTCGCGATGCTGGTCATCTTCCTCGGCGTGCTCGGCATCGGGGCGTTCGCGATGGGCATGCAGCCGCCGACCGGTGATCACCGGATCGATCCGGAGAAGGTCAGCGAGACCTATCCATTCAACAATCCCGGTCTGGAGCAGGTCGGCGAGAATGAATACAACGCTTACATGATCGCCTATGCATTCGGCTTCACGCCTTCGAAGATGGAGATTCCGGTCGGCGCCAAGGTGCACTTCCAGGTGACGAGCCCGGACGTGGTGCACGGCTTCCAGATTACCGGCACGACGGTCAACCTGATGGCCATTCCGGGAGAAGTCAACCACTACACGTACACGTTCGACAAGCCGGGCGAATATCTGGTGCTGTGCAATGAATACTGCGGAGCGGGCCATGAATTCATGGCGACGACCATCATCGTGAAATGAGATACGCAAAACCGACACGGAGAGGATGATCGAGCGTGACTGCAACCGCAATGGCGGCGTCCCCGGCCGACAACCGGCCGTTTGACGCCAGGGACGGCAAGCTCGTGATCGCCCACCTGCTGGTGGCGTTCACCGCCCTGCTCATCGGCGGCGTCGCGGGGCTTCTGCAGGGGCTGGTCCGCGGCGGCATGATCAAGCTGCCGTCCGAGCTTGGCTACTATCAAATTCTGACCGCGCACGGCGTGCTGATGGCACTCATCTTCACGACCTTCTTCATCATCGGCTTTCTGTACGCCGGCGTCAGCAAGACGATGGGCGGCAGGCTCATCGGCATCACGAGCCGCCTCGGATGGGCCGGATTCGTGCTGATGACGATCGGCACGATCCTCGGCACGATCATGATTCTGGCGAACGAGGCGACGGTGCTCTACACGTTCTACGCGCCGCTCAAGGCAAATCCGTTCTTCTATATCGCGCTGGTGTTCGTCGTCGTCGGCAGCTGGCTCAGCGGCTACGGCATTTTCGCGCAATACCGCTACTGGCGCAGGACGAACAAGGGCCAGATCAGCCCGCTGTTCGGCTTCATGGCCGTCTCGACGATGCTGCTCTGGCAGATCGCCACGATCGGCGTCGCGATCACGGTGCTGTTCCAGTTCATTCCCTGGTCGTTCGGCTGGGTCGAGAAGATCAACATCATGATCAGCCGGACGCTGTTCTGGTACTTCGGCCACCCGCTGGTCTATTTCTGGCTGATGCCGGCCTACATGTGCTGGTACATCTGCATACCGAGGATCATCGGGGGCAAAATATTCAGCGATTCGATGGCGCGGATGGCGTTCGTGCTGTTCATCGTGCTCTCGGTTCCCGTCGGCTTCCACCATCAATTGATGGAACCCGGCATCGCGCCGATCTGGAAATATATCCAGGTTGTCCTGACGTTCGCGGTCGTCGTGCCGTCCCTCATGACCGCGTTCGCGATGTTCGCGACGTTCGAGCAGACCGGCCGTGCGAAGGGCGCACGCGGGCTGTTCGGCTGGCTGAAGAAGCTGCCCTGGGGTGACGTCCGGTTCTTCGCGCCGTTCATGGGCATGCTCATCTTCATCCCGGCCGGCGCGGGCGGCATCATCAACGCGTCGAACCAGATGAACGCGATCGTGCACAACACGCTGTGGGTGACGGGCCACTTCCACCTGACCGTCGCGACGACCGTCGCGCTGACGTTCTTCGGCGTCGCCTACTGGCTCATCCCGCACGTGCTGGGCAGACAGCTTACGCCGAAGGTGAACCGGCTCGGCATTCTCCAGACCGTCATCTGGATCATCGGGATGGCCTTCATGTCGTCCGCGATGCACGCGTCCGGCCTGATGGGCGCACCGCGTCGCACCGCGTACGCGACGTACGGCGACCATCCGGATGCCGCATCCTGGATCCCTTCCTACGTGGTGATGGCGATCGGCGGCACGGTCCTGTTCATCGGCGTCTGCCTGATGTTCTACAACGTGATCGCGCTCTTGCGCGCGCCGAAGGGCGACGAGAAGACCGTCGCCGAGTTCCCGATCGGCGAGGCCTCGGAAGAATCCGGGCCGACGCCGAGATGGCTCGAGCGCTGGGGTGTGTGGGTCGGTCTCGTCGTGGTGCTGGTGCTGTTCGCGTACACGGTTCCGTTTGCCGACATGCTGATCAATCCGTCGCCCGGCTCGAAGCCCTGGGTGACGTGGTAAGAAAGCTTGACGTTCAAGTTGGCGTCCGTTCCGCCTTGTGGCGGGGCGGGCGCTTTTTTGATCGGTCGGAGGAGCGCACGCGTCATTCCAACCGCCTGACGGTTGACGGCCGAGCGTGCTTTTCATGTTTCGGATGCGGCACCGGAATAGGCGGCAAGACGGGGTTCAAGGTCTTTATTCGCGATATTAATAGGCATTAAGACCCAAATATCAATTGAATGTCGCGCAAATCTTGATCTTCCGGCGCGTCGTGACGATATACATACCAGACGGGATCTTCGGATCACCGGACGCGAACAAGGGCAAACCCGCACGAAAGTCGGGGGCGCAAAGCCACGGGTCTAAAGCGCGGGTTTCGATCCGCGCCATGACAGCCGGGCTGCTCGATCGGTGGTGGTGAAGAATGGGACATGCCGTTGCACAGGCCTATCATACGGGCCATGCGAGCCTGATCATCCGGGGAGAGGCGCTCGATTTCGAAGAGATCACGCGAAGATTGAATGTGGATCCGGCCGGAATCTTGCGGAAGGGCGGCAAGGTGCCGGTCGGCGGCCGGAAGGTGTCCACGGACTTCTGGATGTATCGGGTGCGGATGCCCGGCGACGATCCCGTCGACGCGCTCGGGCAGCTGCTTGCGGAGCTGGAACCGCACGTCGACTACATCCGGCAATTGGCCGATGGCGGGTGCGACGTGTGCCTCAGGCTCCATTACCAGTCCGAACTGGGGCAAATCTATTTCGAGATTCCCGTCGAACTGCAATCGCTGATCGCCCGGTTCGGCGTCCGCCTCGAATTTTCAATCCTGTCGTGGGGCGGGACGGTATAGGCGACGCACGGTCACCTCGCGCGGGTATCGGCCCGGCGGGGTTTTTTTGTGTCCGCAACGGGAAGCGCGGGAAGATATTCCTCTCCCGAATCCGTGATCATCAATTGATGAAAATGCGGGAAAAAGCAGGCAAATACACCCCCGAAGGCGAATGACATAAACAAGATAACATTCACCTGCGGGGTGTCATATGAAAATCAAGTTCGTTCGCTCCAAGGAACTTATCCTTTCCACCCATGCCGGTCTGGCAACCG
Source organism: Thermobacillus sp. ZCTH02-B1 (assembly GCF_002159085.1). Taxonomy (GTDB): domain Bacteria; phylum Bacillota; class Bacilli; order Paenibacillales; family Paenibacillaceae; genus Thermobacillus. Next base: position 34 of record NZ_LZRU01000029.1, on the reverse strand, counting down.
TAGGGGCATTGCTTGCACATACCAGATTAGCCAA
>NZ_LZRU01000028.1 GCF_002159085.1 Thermobacillus sp. ZCTH02-B1 | reverse complement strand
GCGGATCATATTGCAACTTGCGAAAATGAAAGAGCCGCTGGCAGCCGAGCACCCAGCCGACAATGAGATACAGCAGGATGCGGTAGAGGGGAAACAACGAGTTGTTTGCCTTCGCAAACGATAGCCCCTGCAGCGCCTTGGCGAGCTTGATTTTCTCGAGGTATTCCAGAAAGATTTTGGCGCCTCCGAAACTGGTCGCATGTCGCAGGGAAAATTCTGTCTTGATTTTGCTGACGGGTGTGGTAGACTTCACCTTAAAGGTGCTCCTTTCTTTGGCTGGGTTTTTTTCGTCAAACACCATTCTACCAAAGAATAGGAGCCCTTTTTATGTTTTTAAAAGAGTTTTACTTTCGAAATTCAGGTTCAATATTTCCCGGCGGAAGCATCCGTCCGTTTCGGGGAATCGGAGATTGACTTCTATAACATCCATTTGCGGATCGGCTATATGGACACGAACGGCCGGCCATATGTGCGGGAAGATGGGTTGTCGCTCATGGACAATATAGCGGATGAAACCGGGCGCGACGATTTCTTCGAGGTCCGCGAAGGTTCCGGGAATTACACACCGGATGATCATGCGTTTCTGGGCGAAGGCGGAGGAGCCGGCAAAATCGTCTGGACGATTCCGGAATCGTCGTATGACCTGATCGCATACTATCTCTACTTTGCCGGGGCAGACAAGGGCATCATGCGCGGATTGGCCGGCGTCTATTTTTCGAACGGAATTCCGCTCATGTTCGAGTACATGCTGCCGGACATTCCGGAGGGGGCGGAATACGTTGAAGTCGTGCCGCTGTATGCCGAATTCGGCGACTATTATTACGCCCCGTCCTTCTTCGTGGAGTTGAAGAGCCAGGGTGAGCCGCCGCTGGAACCGGGCGATTTGGTGGCCGGAACGAATTGGGGCAAGCTCAAGGCGGTCGATGGCGGATACGAGTACCGGTTTGCGGCGAAGGGCACGACGGCCGGACATCTCATCAACGAATTTTGGAACGCGGCCGGATTGTCGTTCGACAAGGTCGAAATTCAAACCCGCGACGGACAAGTCTTGCCCGTGGATCAGCCGGTGCCTGCCGGCGCCCGGGTCTATCTGACCCGCGGCAACCAATACCAGTTGATCGATGTGCGCCTGTTGTCGGATTACGTGAGAGAGAAGCGGCAGTTGAGCGGGTCCGCGCCGATCACGCCCGCGGACATTGCCGCCTATGTGCTGGGCGACGAGCGCGAAGATGTGAACGGCGACGGCGTATTCGACCGCAAGGACGTGCGTTTGCTGCTCGGTGAAATCGATTGATCCGCCGCTGACGGCAACGGACGTTTCGGCACGCTTCAGGCATCCGCGGACGGAGCTTCCATGCCGGAAGCGCTGAACCGCAAAGCCCGCGTGAACGCTGCGCGCGATCACGCGGGCTTTGCGCTTGGAACGCACGGGATACAGGGGAGGTCGGCGGGCGGGAACGATCGGACGGAGAAAACGCAGCGTGTTGAATTATAGCAATTACATTTTAAGAATGCTTAGCCGATACTAATGAATACGAAGTGCTGTATGGCCTGCGGCATGCGGGTTGTCGTTTCAGCGGTCGCACCACCGATCATGCGAGGGAGCGCAGATGGAAGAACAAAACTACCATTTCCAGGTGAACCTGACGGGACTCATCGACCTGCTGTCGAATCATCTCTATTCGAATCCGGGTGTCTTTGTCCGCGAGCTTTTGCAGAACGCCGTCGATGCGATCGCGGCGCGCAGGCGGCTGGGACACCGTTTCGAGCCCCGCATTCACGTGGAGACCTACTCGAACCATACGATCTCGATCCAGGACAACGGCATCGGGCTGACCCGGGACGAGATCATCCGGTTCCTGGCGAGCATCGGGAGCTCGACGAAAAAGGATCCGGACGCCGCGGATGAATTGATCGGTCAGTTCGGCATCGGGCTGCTGTCGTGCTTCGTCGTGAGCGACGAGATCGTGCTCATCACGCGATCGGCGCTGGAAGGCGATTCGCTGGAATGGCGGGGCAGGCCGGACGGCACCTACCGGATCCGGAGACTGGACCACGAGCTGCCGATCGGCTCCACGATTTATCTGAAGGCGAAGCCCGAATACGAGGAGCTGTTCGAATATTGGCAGCTCAGGGCGCTGCTCGAGAAGTACGGCAAGTATTTGAACGTGCGGCTGACGCTCTTCGACCAGGGCGCGGAGGAGACGATCCACGAGGAGCGCCTGCCCTGGAAGCTCCGCGGCGAAGAGGCGGCGAAGTTCGTGGAGGAGACGACGGGCAGCCGCCCGCTCGACATCATCCCGCTCGAGTCGCGGCTCGGGGGGCTGGAGGGATTCGCCGCGATCCTGCCCTATTCCGTGGGCGTGCAGGAGAAGAAGCGGCACCAGGTCTATCTGAAGAACATGCTCCTCTCCGACGAAAACAGCGATCTGCTGCCGGACTGGGCGTTCTTCGTCGACGCGTGCGTGAACGCGACGAACCTGAAGCCGACGGCTTCGCGCGAATCGTTCCGGAAGAACGATCTGTTCCATCATGTGCGGGAGGAGCTCGGCGAGAACATCAAGCAATATTTCAAGCGGATTGCGGCCGAAGATCGCGGGCTTTTGGAGCGCATCCTGCGCGTCCATTCCCAGTCGATCAAGCTGGTCGCGAACGAAGACGACGAGCTCTATCAACTGTTCATGCCCTATCTGCGGTTTGAGACGTCCCACGGGGAAATGGACATGGCCGCCATCATGAGCCGGGTCGACACGCTGTACGTGACGGCGACCGTGGACGAGTTCCGGCAGATCGCGCGCGTCGCCCGGGCGCAGGATGTGCTGGTGGTGAACGGCGGCTATCAGCACGATTTCGGGCTGCTGACGCGCGCGAACCGGGTGTGGGAGGGCATCCCCGTCGAAGTCGTCGACGTGATGAAGTTCTCGGAACGCTTCACGCCGCTGGCGGATGAGGAGTGGGAGGAGGTGCGGCGGTTCCTCGAACTGGCGGGGGCTTTCCTCGCGGACCGGCGGTGCGAGGGCGTCGTCTGCTATTTCGAACCTCCCGATCTGCCCGTGTTGTATACGACGAACAAGGACTTGAACTACTGGAAAATCGTGAACGAGAGCCTGCAGGCGGCGGAGGGGCTGTTCGCCGATCTGCTCGGCTCGCTCAGGGCGGCGGGGCACGCGGAGGAGCCGCTCGCCCGCCTCTGCTTCAACTACAACAATCCGATCGTCCGCAAAGTCGCCGAATGCCGGGACGAGACGCTTCAACGCCGGGCGATCGAGCTGTTCTACACCCAGTCGCTGCTGATGGGCGGGCACGTGATGAGCGGCGAGGAGATGCGGATGATGAACGATTCGCTGTTCTATTTTCTGAATCTCGGGCTGAACCGGGCGGGTGAGCCGCGGGGATGAAGCGCCGGTTCAACGCCCTGCTGTCGCAGGCCTGGCAGACCGGGGACGAGCGTCAGGTCCTGGCGCTGTTCGAGGAAGCCATCGTGATCGCGGACCGCTTCCTGACGGAGACGGATGCTTACGAGGCCCGGATCGGTTATACCCGGCGGGCCGTGGAGTTCGGATTCTATGAACGGATGTTCGTCTCCTTTGCCTGGTGCTGGTCGAAGTTCCTCCGGAATCCCGGGCGGTATTCGGGTTTCTACATGCTGTGGCAGTTCAAATGGATCATCGGGAACCTGTGGAAATGCACCGCCTTCCCGCTCGAACAGCTTGAAGGGCTTTTCGCGCTGTTCCGGGAATATTGCGCGAAATACGGCTATTCGCCGCGGCCCGGATACGGGGCCTGCCATTCGATGATGCTCGGCATCGGGAGGCCGGCCGAGGCGGACGAATGCTACCGGCTGTGGCGGACCGCCAGGCGGGACGCGCTCGCCAACTGCCCGGCGTGCGAGCGGCACGCGATGGGAACCTATTACATCGAGAAGGGCCAATACCGCCGGGGATTGCAGATCCTGCGGCCGATTCTGGAGGGCGGCCTGAGCTGCTCGAGCGTGCCCGGCTCCACCTACGAGGCGGCGGTGCGCGCCTATATGGCGCTGGGGCGCATCGAGGACGCGCGCGCGTACGCGGATCGGGCGTCCCGTGAGCTGAAGGGGTCGGGAAGCCTGTACGAGTTCGGCACCCTGATCGCCTTCTACGCGATCGCGAACCGGCGGAAGGCGCTGCGGCTTCTCCGGAACACCTACCCTTACGTCCGCCTGCCCGTAAGCGATTGGGAGAAGCTGCATTATCTCGTCGGCGTGCAATTTCTGCTGGATCAGGAGGGCGGGGCATGGCGCCGGACCGGGTCCGCCCTTCCGGAACCGGACCGCGCGTGGGTGCGCGCGGAGATCGAACGGCTGGCGAAGGCGTTTGACGAGCGGAACCGGAACCGGCACGTGAGCCGGCGCGTGGAGGAATTGGGGAAGCGGTACGCGGCGTGGAAGGCGGCGCTTCGGTAGGGAGGTATCGCGGCAAGAAGGCGGCGCTGCGCCGGGAAAGGCGGTCTTGCGGCCGGACGCCCGTCCGTTCCGGCACGCGTGCGCCGGGAAGGCGGCCGGGCGTCCGTTCCGTTACGCGTCCGCAGGCCCGCGCGCTTCCGGCGTCAACCTCAACCGCCTTCGCGTGCCGTCCTTGATGCAAGCGAAGAAATTTCCGCGATTTTGTCGGAAACCGGCGGGAGTCGGTTTGGCGGAAGTTTCTTCGCTTGTTTCTTGATTTTGCGGGTTTCTGGTTTTGCGGGTTTCGGCCGGGTAACGGATGATCGTCGCCGGCGCGGGCCGGAAAGGGCCGCATGGGCCTGCGGGAATGCGAGTCCCGCCATGCCGCCGGCGCCGGACGGCGTGGCGGATTAAATCCCGTTCGGTGCCAAATCTTTGCAAAACGGGCACATATTCTTGGCAATTTTTCCGCCGATGTTGACAGTTCGGCCCGACGACGGGATCATTGTGCTAGAAGGCGGATTAAAGGTATAGGCGGGGAGGGACGGACCTTGGCAGTGGAAATCAACGACAGGCTGGTTCCCGACATCGGCTATCTGATCTACCGGAAATGCACGCCCTCGTGGGAAATCGCGGAGAACGTCATCTCCTTCTACGACATCACCTACGTCGTGGAGGGCAGGGGGTATTACATCATCAACGGCGTCACGCACGAGGTGAAGAAGGGGGATCTGCTGTGCGTGCCGCGGGGCAGTCTCCGCAAGGCATACAGCAGCGTCGACGAGCTGATGCACCTGTATTCGGCCAATTTCATGCTCTACGACATGAACGGCGAGCTGGCGGAACTGCCGCTTCCCCTCGTATCGCACATCGGAATCAAGAGCGACCTGATCGGGCTGTTCCGCGAGCTGTCCAACGCCTGGGTGCGCAAGGAACCCGGCTATCTCATCAAGACGCGGGGACTTCTGCTCGTCATCATTCACCGGCTGATCGAGCTGATTCTCCTTAAAAAAGACTCCGCCAGCACCGATTACCGTGTAAAGAAGGCGATCAGCTACATCTCCGAAAACTACGCGAGCAACATCACGGTGAAGGAGCTCGCCGAGATGGTGGGGCTCAATCCCGTCTATTTCGGTGCGCTGTTCAAGAAGGAAACGGGCATGCTCGTGCACCAGTATCTGGCGCAGACGCGGATCAACCACGCCCAGGCCATGCTGCAGAACGGCGAGTGCAACGTCACGGAGGCCGCGGAGCGCTGCGGGTACAAGGATCTGTCCCATTTCCGGAAACAATTCAAGATGATCAAGGGCTACACGCCGTCGCAATGTCTGAGGGCCTGACCGTCTGACACAAAAAAATTATCTTTAATCTGCCCCTGTTGTCTAAATTCCTGCCATTGTCGGAACCGGCCCCCGATGATAAATTTTCTTAGAGGATGGCAACGCTTACAGGCATGGCGGAATTTAATGGGAGAAACGGGGTACGGACCAGTGGCCGTCCGATCCCGAAGGAGGCAATGACATCCATGAATACCGCATCACTGAACTTGAATAAAACACTGGTCTATCTGAAGCGCTACTGGGTCCTGTACGTCATGCTGATTCTCCCGATCGCGTTTTTCATCACGTTCCGGTACATTCCGATGCACTACATCCTCATCGCGTTCAAGAAATACAGCATCGTCCAGAGCCCGTGGGAAATGCCGTGGGCGGACAACAACGGGATGCAGTATTTCATCCAGGCGTTCAACAACAAAGATTTCCTGCTTGCGCTTCGGAACACCCTTATGCTCAACTTCCTGGACCTCTTGTTCGGGTTCCCGGCGCCGATCATCCTGGCGCTGATCCTGAACGAGCTGGTGTTCAAGCGATTCAAGCGGTTCACCCAGACCATCGTCTACCTGCCGCATTTCCTGTCGTGGATCATCATTTCCGGCATGGCGCTCCAACTGCTGGCGCCGACGAACGGTCTGATCAACATCGTGCTGCGCCGGATGGGGTTCGATCCGATCCCCTTCCTGAACGATCCCACGTGGTGGGTGATCACGTACGTCGCGCTCGGCATTTGGCAGAGCGTCGGATGGAACACGATCATCTACCTTGCGGCGATCACGGGCATCAACCCGGAACTGTACGAAGCCGCATCGGTTGACGGCGCGGGCCGGTTCCGCAAAATCTGGCACGTCACGCTGCCGGGTCTCAGGCCGACGATCATCGTGCTGCTCATCCTGAGCCTCGGCCACATCCTGAGCAGCGAATTCGACCGGCCGTACGCGCTCAGCAACAAGCTGGTCACCGACGTGTCCACCGTCATTTCGATCTTCGTATACAACTACGGTATTCGCGGTTTGAACTTCTCGCTTTCGACGGCCGTCGGGCTGTTCCAGTCCGTGGTGTGCGTCATCTTCCTGTTCGCCGCCAACGCGCTTGCGAAGCGGTTCGGCGAACGCGGCATTTGGTAGGAGGGCAGCGACATCATGGTCAAAAGCAGAAGCGCCAAATTCGGAGACTGGATCGTCGTTTTCATCTGCATCATCCTGATCCTCGTCTGTCTTCTGCCGGTGCTCAACATCGCGGCGCGTTCCTTGAGCTCGGCCGATGCCCTCATCAAGAACGAGGTGCTGCTCTGGCCGAAGGGCTGGAACCTGGATGCCTACAAGACGGTGTTGGGAGACAAGAAATACACCTGGTCGCTCACTTGGACGGCCATTCTGACCGTCATCTGTACGATCTGGTCGCTGTTCATGACGATTCTGTGCGCGTACCCGCTCATCTACGATTTGAAGGGCAAGAGGTTTTTCGTCGCGCTCATTCTGTTCACGATGTATTTCAACGCGGGTACGATTCCGATGTACCTGTTGCTGAAAGAACTGCACCTGCTGAACAACCCGCTGGTGCTGATCATTCCGAACTGTCTCAGTGTTTTCTATGTGATCATTTTGCGAAGCTTCCTGTACACGATTCCGGACAGTCTCCGGGAATCGGCGGAGATCGACGGGGCGGGTCCGCTCCGGATCCTGTTCAACGTCTATCTGCCGCTGTCGACCCCGGTGCTGGCGACGCTGGCGCTGTTCTATGCGGTGGGCCGCTGGAACGGCTTCTCCGACGCGCTCATGTTCATGAACGACAGGAAGTACTATCCGATCCAACTGTTGCTTTACAACATCCTGAACAGCATCAACAGCATCGAAGTGGCCACGCAGGAAGGCTTTACGACGCCCGGCTTGTCCGAGACGATCAAGGCGGCTACGGTCATGTTCGCAACCGTTCCGATCCTGTTCGTCTATCCATGGCTGCAGCGCTATTTCATTTCGGGCGTCACGCTCGGAGCCGTCAAAGGCTGACCGCCTTCCGGCGTCTCGAAGCACCCATGGGGAGTAAAAGTTGACTTTGTCCTTGACAATGTCAATTTTTACTAATAATACCAGATACTGAATGTAAGGGGGAAGGAAGATGAGAACTCGCCGTATCGTGATGTCCATCCTGACATTCACCCTTGCCTTCGCGCTGGTGTTGGCGGGATGCAGCAAGGGGAAGCAGGACGAGTCGAACTCGTCGACGGGTTCGAACACCACGAATCAGACGAATTCGGGAAGCTCGAACGCCGAAAGCGGTGGGTCGGGCGACCTGGATCCGCGGCTGGAGAAGTACGGTCTCGACGAGAACCTGCGGTTCAAGGAGACCCGCAAGATCACGGTCGAGGTCTACGACCGCGGCAACGACAACGGCACTCCGCCGGAAAGCAACTTCTATGCGCAGTGGATCAAGGAAGGCATGCTGCGCGACCATAACGTCGAAGTCGAGTTCGTCCCGGTTCCGCGCTGGACGGAAGTGGAGGTCATCAACAACCTGCTGGCCGCCGGCGAAGCGCCGGACATCAGCGTGACGTACTCCTATCCGACGATCCTGACGTACGCGAACATGGGCGGCGTGCTCGACATGGCGCCGTATCTTGAGGAAATGAAGGATTTCCTGCCGGATCTCTGGAATCTGCTGACCGATGACAACATCTACTGGAACCGTGATCCCAAGACCGGCACGATCTGGGCCATCGAAGCGCGTCTCGCCATCCTGAACCGCATCAACACGTTCGTGCGCGAGGACTGGCTGAAGAAGCTCAATCTGGAGCCGCCGAAGACGCTCGAAGAATTCGAGAACATGCTGCGCGCGTTCCGCGACAACGCCGAGCTGCTGCTGGGCAAGGACGCGGACAAGATGGTTCCGTTTTCGATCAGCTTCGACGTGGGCTGGCGCGCGGATCACCTGATCGGGTCATTCGTCCCGAACGATATCACGGACAAGGAAATGTTCATCTACGGGTTTGACGACCGGAAGTTCCTCTATCCGAACTACAAGGAAGCGATCCGCGTCCTGAACAAGTGGTACAACGAAGGCCTGATCTGGAAGGACTTCCCGCTCTATCCGGCGGGCGACCCGACGGAAGACAACATGATGAAGGCCGGCTATGTCGGCGCGTTCATGCACAACTGGGACTATCCGTACCGCAACGGCGAAGACAGCATCCATGCCTCGCTGCAGCGGCTGGTCGGTCCGGATGCGGCATACATCGCGGTCGAGCCGTTCCCGAACGACAAGGGCGTCTACCGGAAGTACCTGTCGCCGCCGATTGACCGGAAGATCTTCTTCCCTGCGACGAACAAGGAGCCGGTCGCGTCGCTGCTGTACCTGAACTGGATCTCGAAGGAAGAGAACCGTCTGTTCCTGCAATTCGGCGAGGAAGGCGTCACGCACGAACGGATGCCGGATGGCTCGTACAAGGCGCTGACCGTGACGGGTGAGAAGATCATGAACTCGCCGAACAACCTCGACTATACGATCACGATCAACGGCATCAAGCTGTCCGATCCGGATCTGACCGTCAAGTCGATCGCGAACGGCTACGCCGGCGTCGACAAGCGCTACATCGAGATTGCGCACCAGATTACGACGAACGAAGGCCGGATCGGCAAGAACGCAAACGTCGGCGAAATTCTGGCCGAAGCCGGCATGGGCCAGGCGCTCAGCGAGAAGCGTGACAACATCCTGAACCAGGCCGTCGTGGCGCCGGTCGACCAGTTCGACAAGGTTTTCGACGAAGGCATGGCGGACTACCTGCGGTCCGGCGGTCAGGCGATCATCGACGAGCGCAAGGCGAAGTGGGAAGAAATCTACGGCGACAAGACGATGCTGGATTGACGGAAGATTCGGCATCATCGGAACCCACCCCCGGAGGTTTGCCTGGAGCAAGCCTCCGGGTTATCTTTTTTGTGAAGATGTGCGTGCGGGATCAAAGGCACCATTGAAGAAGAACTGTACGATGTGCTCTACTATACGCTGGGGTTGGCCTATGGGGATGACATCGATCTGGAACCATGCCATCGTCTGAAGGCCGAGATCAACCGCCAAAAGTATGATGCGTGACGACGGGCGGAAACGGCGGGGAGGTGCCGGGTTGGCACATACACCGGAAGCGTTGGAACGGGCGGTTGCGGTCATCGGGGCGACCATAAGGAAATGCGAGTCGCTGCTCCATGCGATGCGGCTGGCGAAGGAACGGATCGGGCAACGGTTCGACGGCGACTGACCGCAGGATATCGGAGAGAAACGCAGTTTCGGGCTCTTGCTGTTGCAAGGGCCCGTCAGACTGTCGACAAAGTCCCTGTCGATAGTCTTTTTTATACAATAAAACTTTACCCATTCACCGCGGTAATATGTTATAATAATAGCAAGGATTCTCTGCGTTGGAGTGATTGCTGTTGCTCAGGAAAACGGGCTATGAAGGACGCACCCAACTTTCCCTCGTGTCGCTCGATGAACTCGTCCCGGAAGATCATCTGGTGCGGAAAATCGAA
>NZ_LZRU01000027.1 GCF_002159085.1 Thermobacillus sp. ZCTH02-B1 | reverse complement strand
GGACGTTATACGACCGACCAAAGGATACGTTAACGGGATGATCCGGTTGCTTAGGGGGCCGTGGCAGAGTAGCACAACGGGCATGGCATTGAAAGGGCTTAGAGGATACTAATACCAGAAAAATGAATCGCCAATCCCATAAGGAAGAAGATCAAAAGCGCTTACAAGGGAAAGGTTCTTTTCAAGTTCGCATCCAGAATCCAAAAAAGGTGCCCACACTAGCTTGACTCAGACCTTTTTTCGGCCGGACTTCACTGCCTCCCGTCCCTCATGTATAATGGCGGGAGAGATTTGAGGCTTGAGAGAGACAAGGAGTTGCAGGAGCAATGGGTCTGAAAGCGGGCATCGTCGGCCTTCCGAACGTCGGAAAATCGACGCTGTTCAACGCCATCACGCAGGCGGGCGCCGAATCCGCGAACTATCCGTTCTGCACGATCGATCCGAACGTCGGCGTCGTCGAAGTGCCGGACGAGCGGCTGGACAAACTGTACGAACTCGTGAAGCCGCAGCGGAAAGTGCCGACGACCTTCGAATTCGTCGACATCGCCGGCCTCGTCGCGGGAGCCAGCAAGGGCGAAGGGCTCGGCAACAAATTCCTCGCGCACATCCGCGAAGTGGACGCGATCGTGCACGTCGTCCGCTGCTTCCGGGATGAAAATATCACCCACGTCGCCGGCAAGGTCGATCCCCTGAGCGACATTGCGACGATCAATCTGGAACTCATCCTTGCCGACCTCGAGACGCTGGAGCGGCGCCTCGAGCGCGCCCGGAAACAAACGAAGAGCGGGGAAAAGCGGTTCTTCCGGGAAGTGGAGGTGCTCGAGCGGATCCGCGAGGCGCTCTTTGCCGACAAGCCGGCCCGCAGCGTCGCGCTGGATGACGAGGAGAAGCTGATCGTCCGCGATCTGCACCTGCTCACGATGAAGCCTGTCCTGTACGCGGCGAACGTGAGCGAAGCCGACGCGGCGGATCCGGACGCCAATCCGCTCGTGCAGGCCGTCCGGGCTTACGCCGAACAGGAGGGCGCGGAAGTCGTGCCGATCTGCGCGAAGGTCGAGGCCGAGATCGCCGATCTCGAAGGCGAGGACAAGAAGCTGTTCCTCGAGGAACTCGGCATCCGGGAGTCCGGCCTTGACCGGCTCATCAAGGCGGCGTACAGGCTGCTCGGCCTGCAGACGTACTTCACGGCCGGCGAGCAGGAAGTCCGCGCCTGGACGATCCGCAAGGGCACCAAAGCGCCGCAGGCGGCCGGCGTCATCCACTCCGATTTCGAACGCGGCTTCATCCGCGCCGAGGTCGTCTCCTACGAAGATTTCGTGGCGGCCGGCTCGATGAACGCCGTGCGCGAGCGCGGCCAGCTGCGCCTCGAGGGCAAGGACTACGTCGTCCAGGACGGCGACATCATGCACTTCCGCTTCAACGTCTAGCGGGGGCGGCCCGAACGCGGAGAGCGGGTTTGTGTTATAATGAACAGTACGGAACTTTGAAGCAGGGGTGTTCATCGATGATGCTGGACCGTTTGCAGTCGCTGGCGGACCGCTACGAGAAGCTGAGCGAGCTGCTGTGCGATCCCGCGGTCACGGCAGACCCGAAGCGGCTGCGCGAATACTCGAAGGAACAATCGGACCTGGAGGAAACCTACCAGGCCTATACCGAATACAGGAAAGTCGTCTCGCAGCTCAACGACGCCAGGGCGATGCTCGGCGAGAAGCTGGACGAAGACATGCGCGCCATGGTCAAGGAAGAGATCGACGAGCTGACGAGGCGGAAGGAAGAACTCGAGAAGCGCATCCGCATCCTGCTGCTTCCGAAGGATCCGAACGACGACAAGAACGTGATCGTCGAGATTCGCGCCGCGGCCGGCGGCGAAGAGGCGGCGCTGTTCGCGGGCGATCTGTACCGGATGTACACCCGCTACGCCGAAACGCAGGGCTGGAAGGTCGAGCTGATCGACGCGAGCGTCAGCGATCTCGGCGGCTTCAAGGAAGTCATCTTCATGATCTCCGGCAAAGGCGCCTACAGCCGGCTGAAATACGAGAGCGGCGCCCACCGCGTGCAGCGCGTGCCGGTGACCGAATCGGGCGGCCGGATCCACACGTCGACGTCGACCGTGGCGGTGCTGCCGGAGGTGGAAGAACTGGAAGTCGAAATCCTGGACAAGGACATCCGCGTCGACACCTTCTGCGCGAGCGGCCACGGCGGCCAGTCCGTCAACACGACGAAATCGGCCGTCCGCGTGACGCACATCCCGACCGGCATCGTCGCCACCTGCCAGGACGGCAAATCGCAGAACGACAACAAGCAGAAGGCGCTGCAGGTGCTGCGCGCGCGCATCTACGAGATGCGCCGGCGGGAGGAAGAGGAGCGGCTGGCGAACGAGCGCCGGAGCAAGATCGGCACCGGCGACCGCAGCGAGCGGATCCGGACGTACAACTTCCCGCAGAGTCGCGTCACCGACCACCGGATCGGACTGACGCTGCACAAGCTGGACGCGGTGCTGAACGGCGAAATCGACGAAATCATCGATGCGCTGATCCTGGCCGAACAGGCGGAACTGCTCGAGCAGGAGAACGCGGCGATCGTCTGACGCACCCGGGGAACGCCGTTGGGTTGCGTGAATTTGCGTGAAAGGAGGCTGCCGGATGGCGGACGAGCGGAACGGCGCGGACCGTTTCGAGCCGGCCGGCGGGATCACGATCGGAGAAGCCTGCCTGCAGGCTTCTTCTTACTTGGAGGCGCATGGCGCGGCCGAACCGCGCGCGAGCGCGGAATGGCTGCTCATGCATGCGCTCGGCATCGACCGGGCTTCGTTGCTGCGCGATTGGCGCGAGCCGGTGCCGGACGACCGGCTCGGGGAATGGGCCGCGATGGTGCGCCGAAGGGCGGCGGGCGAGCCGGTCCAGTACATTACCGGCGAACAGTGGTTCTTCGGCCTGCCGTTCACCGTGACGCCGGCCGTGCTGATTCCCCGGCCCGAGACCGAGCTGCTCGTCGAAGCCGTGCTGGAGACGGCGGACCGGCTGTGGCCGGATGACGGCGCCGGCGCGGCGCCGCGGCTGCATGTGGCCGACATCGGCACGGGCAGCGGCGCGATCGCCGTCGCGCTGGCGGTGCGCCGCCCGCACTGGCGCCTCTTCGCAACCGATTTGTCGCCGGACGCGCTCGCGGTCGCGCGGGCGAATGCGGAACGCCACGGCGTGGCGGAGCGCATCACGTTCCTTGCGGGCGACCTGCTGGAGCCGTTCGCGGCGGGCGGCCGGGACGCCCGCAAGCTCGACATCGTGGTGTCCAATCCGCCCTACATCCCTTCGTCCGACCTCGCGGGTCTGCAGCGCGAAGTGCGCGATTACGAGCCGCGCCTCGCCCTCGACGGCGGCCCCGACGGGCTCGATCCGTACCGCCGCATGGCGGCCCGGCTCCGGACGCTGCCGGCCGTTCCGCGCGTCGTCGCCTTCGAGGTCGGCTTCGGGCAGGCCCGCGCCGTCGCCGGCCTGCTGTCCGACGCGGGCTGCTGGCCCGACCTCCGCATCATCCGCGACTACGCCGGCATCGAGCGCCACGTCATCGCCTGCGCGCGGTAGGGTCCGCTGCGGTCCGGGTGCCGACGCGTTCTCCCCGCCGCGGTACCCGCTGCGACGATCCGGTGCAGGGTGCCTCCGCGGTCGTTTTTCCGGTGTCCCCTTCGCTCGTGGAAGCGGGGGCTTTTTTGTTCCGGTTCATGCGTGTCCGTCCAAATCTGCGACGGCAAGTTTGAAAGATTGATAGAGCGGGCATACTGGGGGATGCAGCCGTTCCGGAACGCAAGCCTGGGCGCCGACGGGCGCCGCACAAGGAGCTTGTGTGAACATGGTGATCCGCACTTATTCCTTCGGTATGCCTTATCGACCGGTGTACGGGTATGTCCTGCTTCTGGCGGCTTTGCTGGTCATGTCATGGGACAACGCGCTGGAAAACGCGGCGGTGGCGCCCGGGGCGATTCCGGCGGAGGCGATTCGCCTCAGGATTCTGGCGAATTCGGACTCCGCGCCGGACCAGGCGGTGAAGCGCCACGTCCGCGGCGCCGTCGCGGGCGAACTGAAACGGCTTACGGCCGGCGCGGAATCGGCCGCGGAGGCGCGGGATGCGATCGCGGCCGCCCTGCCCGAACTGGAGGCGCTCGTGAAGCGGGAGCTTGCGGCGCGGGGATTCGGCTACGGGGCTTCCGTGCGGCTCGGTCCCGCGCCGTTCCCGGCGAAAATCCACGGCGGCCGGGTGTATCCCGCGGGTGAATACGACGCGCTGGTCATCACGCTCGGGGCGGGCAGGGGCGAGAACTGGTGGTGCGTGCTGTTTCCTCCGCTTTGTTTTGCCGATGCGGTGAAGAGCGGAAAACCCGAAAAACGGGAGCCCGCCGGAGAGGCGATCGGTGCGCGGAACGCGGCGGTTGCGGGAAGCGGCGGCGGGATGGCGGAATGCGGGACGGAGGGCGTCCGGGATCGGCATGCGGCGATCGCGGTCGGCTCGAAAGCGGATGGCGCAGAGGCTCACGGCCGGGACGCGGTGAACGGACCGGAGAGCAAACGGGACGCGGGAAACGCGGCGGACGGCGGACGGGATGCGCGGCATGCGCAGGATGCCGCGGCCAAAACGGGAAAGACGGCGGGAGACGCGCAGGACGTGGAAATCCGGTTCGCGATATGGGATCTGCTGCAGCGGGTGCTGGACTTTTTCCGGCGGCTGTTCGGCTGAACGGTTGCCGGGGACCGGCCGTCTGGTATAATGATTGGCAATGACAACCGAGCTTGATTGTCGCACGGGAAAGAGGAAACATCAGGTGAACGGAAAGACGAAGCTGTGGGGTACGGACGACGCCGCGATCGCGGAGGCGGCGCGCACGCTGCGCGAGGGCGGGATCGTGGCGTTCCCGACGGAGACGGTGTACGGGCTGGGCGCGGATGCGCGCAATGCCGAAGCGGTGCGGCGGGTGTTCGCTGCGAAGGGGCGGCCGTCGGACAATCCGCTCATCGTTCATATCGCCGACCGGGACCAGCTCCGGGAGCTCGCGCTGCCGTACGGCGGCGTGGCGGCCCGGCTGATGGACGCGTTCTGGCCGGGGCCGCTGACGATCGTGCTGCCGGTCCGGCCGGGAGCGGTGGCGCCGGAGGTGACGGCCGGGCTGGATACGGTCGCGGTGCGGATGCCGGCGCATCCGGTCGCGCTGCGGCTGATCGCGGCCGCGGGCTGCCCGATCGCGGCGCCGAGCGCGAACCGTTCGGGCCGGCCGAGCCCGACGCTGGCGGCACATGTCCTCGAGGATCTGGAGGGCCGGATCGACGGCGTCGTGGACGGCGGGCCGGCCGAGGTCGGCCTGGAATCGACGGTCGTCATGATGGCGGACGGCCGCATCCACGTGCTGCGGCCGGGCGGCGTGACGCCCGAGGCGCTCGCGGAGGCGGCGGGCTGCGAAGTGGCCGTCGCGGATGTCGACGGAGTTGCGGTCGCCGGGAACGCGGGAAGCGGCGCGGGCGGAGGGCGCGGACTCCCGGACGGCGGAAAGCCGGCGGCCGGACTGCGCAGCGCCGGCCCGGGCGTCGCGCCGGAAGGGACGGGCGCAGGCGCGGCGCCGCGTTCGCCCGGCATGAAGTACGCGCACTATGCGCCCCGCGGCGAAATGACGCTCGTCATCGGCGACCGCGCGGCGGTGCGCGGCTACATCGGCCGCGAGGCGGCCGCGGCCCGCGCGGCCGGCTGCCGCACCGGCGTGCTCACCTGGGAGGAGCACGCCGGTTTCTACGACGCCGACGCGGTCGTCGTCTGCGGCAGCCTCGCGCGGCCCGGAGAGGCGGCGCAGCGCCTCTACGCCGCGCTGCGGTCATTCGACGCGCGCGGCATCGACCGGATCTGGGCGGAAGGGTGCCCGCCGGAGGGGATCGGGCTCGCCTTGATGAACCGGCTTGCGAAGGCCGCCGGCGGGCGGATCGTCCGGGTGTAACCTTCGGGCCGGACATGAATCCGGACTTGTCCGCATAGGTATACGGGGAGACCCTGTGCGGAAGGAGTCGGATTCATGCCGCTTGACGCTGTGCAGACCGGCCAGCTGCTTACGCTGCTCACGATCGCGATCGCGCTCGGGATGGACGCCTTTTCGCTCGGGCTGGGCATCGGGCTGAGGGGCATCCGCAAGCGGGACATCCTGAAGCTGGGCGCCGCCACGGCGGCGTTCCACACGCTGATGCCGCTCCTCGGGATGACGGCGGGGCGGATGGTAAGCGGCCTGCTCGGCGGCATGGCGACGAAGATCGGCGGGCTCCTGCTCCTCCTGCTCGGCGGCCACATGGTATACAGCTCGCTGCGCGGCGGGGACGCGCCGCGGTTCGATCACTGCTCGTCGTTCGGCCTGCTGCTGCTCGCGCTCGTCGTAAGCGTCGATTCGTTCTCGGTCGGGGTGCCGCTCGGCATGTTCGCGGCGGACCCCGCGGCAACGGTGCTGTTGTCCGGCTTCTTCGGCGGCGTCATGTCGATCGCCGGACTGCTGCTCGGGCGGCGGGTCGGCAGCGGACTCGGCGAGTACGGGGAAACGTGCGGCGGGGCGATTTTGTTCGCGTTCGGCGTCATGTTTTTACTATAATTATAATAGGGAGCCGGGGATCTCTTGCGCGCATGGGTTGCGCACATGGTTTGGGAGGGATGCGGCGTGGTCCGTGTCTTGTTCGTCTGCACCGGCAACACGTGCCGCAGTCCGATGGCCGAGGCGCTGCTCCGGGCAAAGGCGAAGGAGCGCGGCGTTCCGGTCGAAGTCCGGTCGGCGGGCGTGGCGGCCGTGGGCGGCGTCCCGGTGTCCGCGCACGCGGCGGAAGTGCTCCGCGAGCGCCAGGTACCGCACGATGGCCTGTCCAGCCCCGTGACGGTCGAGGCGGTCAAATGGGCGGACCTCATCCTGACGATGACCGCCGGCCACAAGCGGATGCTGCTGGAGCGGTACCCGGAGGCGCTGGAGAAGACGCACACGCTGAAGGAGTATGTCGAGGACCGGCCCGAGGTGCTGGCGGAAATCGCCGAGCTCGAGCGGCTGTATACGGAATGGCAGCTCCGCCAGGCCATCGGCGGGAAGCTGAGCGACGAGGAGCGGGCGCGGCTTCTCGAGCTG
The DNA here is from genome assembly GCF_002159085.1 of Thermobacillus sp. ZCTH02-B1. Classification (GTDB taxonomy): domain Bacteria; phylum Bacillota; class Bacilli; order Paenibacillales; family Paenibacillaceae; genus Thermobacillus. Next base: position 3,375 of record NZ_LZRU01000027.1, on the reverse strand, counting down.
GAAGCGAGGGTGCCCGATTTCGACATCGCCGATCCCTTCGGCGGCTCGCTCGACACGTACCGGAAGGTCGCGGACGAGCTGGACGCCGCGCTGGAGAAGCTGATCGCGAAGCTGACGCGGGCATCGGCGGAGGAGCAGGCCGGGGGCGAAAAAGGCGCAGCCGGAGATCCCGGCCCGGACGGAGGCGCCGGCGCAAACGGCGAATCCGGCGCTGACGGTGACATCGATGCCGGCGGCCAACCCGACGCAGGCGGCCATTCCGACGCAAACGGCAAATCCGACGCGGAAGGCGGAACCGGTGCCGACGGCGGACACGATGCGGCGGGCGGCGACGGCGCCGGCGGCAATAACGGGGCCGGCGGCGAATAGGAACGGATGCCGCAATCGCCGCCGTCAACGAAAAGCGACGTCGGCCAGCCCGACGCGGCCGGCGGAATCGGCGGGCTGACGATGGCCGATTGATTTTTCGCGCATCATCCGCTATGATGGACTTGACATAGACGGGTCCGATGTGACTGGCGACGTTAGTGGGGAACCACGGTGGAGCATCGGACAATATCGGCCGGTCGCCTGGGCAAAGAGCATTCGCGCCGGATGGCGCGACCATGCTCTTTTTGTCTTTTTCTCGAGGGCAAGGCATACTACACGTATCACCCACGGGGAGGCGGTCTTTCGATGAAAATCGCAATCGGCGCGGATCATGCGGGCTACAGGCTGAAGCGCGAGATCGTGCCGCTGCTCAAGGAGCTCGGCCACGAGGTCGAAGATTTCGGCTGCGACTGCGATCAGTCGGTCGACTATCCGGACTACGCGCTGCCGGTGTGCGAGCGGGTCGCGAAGGGCGAAGCCGACCGCGGCATCCTGATCTGCGGCACGGGCATCGGCATGTCGATCGCCGCGAACAAGGTGCCGGGCATCCGCTGCGCGCTCGTGCACGACGTGTTCTCGGCGAAGGCCACGCGGGAGCACAACGATTCGAACGTGCTGGCGATGGGCGAGCGGGTGATCGGGCCCGGCCTCGCGCAGGAGATCGTGCGCGTCTGGCTCGAGACGCCGTTCTCGCAGAACGAGCGGCATCTGAACCGCGTGAACAAAGTGATGGCGATCGAGCGCAGGCAGGCGTGAGGCGGGAGGTCGGACGCCATGGATGAGGCGCGCCTTCAGGCGATTGCGCAGGACACGGAGCGCTGCGTGCGCGAGCTCGCGGAGGCCGCGGGGCTCAAGGCCGGACAGTTGCTGGTCATCGGGGCGAGCACGAGCGAGGTGATCGGCCGGCGGATCGGAACGGCGGGAACGACGGAGGTGGCGGCGGCGATCTACGCCGGGATCGAGGCGGTTCGGCGCGAGATCGGCTTCCATCCGGTGTTCCAGTGCTGCGAGCATCTCAACCGGGCGCTCGTCGTGACCCGCGAGGCGGCCGAACGCTACGGCCTTGTGGAGGTGTCGGCCGTGCCGGTACCGGGAGCGGGCGGCGCGATGGCGGCGTACGCCTACCGGCGGCTGCAGGACGCCTGCCTGGTCGAATCCGTGCAGGCGCACGCGGGCCTGGACATCGGCGACACGCTGATCGGCATGCATCTTCGGCCCGTGGCGGTGCCGGTCCGGCCGTCCGTGCGCACGATCGGCGAGGCGCACGTGACGATGGCCCGGACGCGTCCGAAGCTGATCGGCGGGGCGCGCGCGGTGTACGTCCTCGAGCCGGAGGAACGGGAGCCGGAGAAGCGGGTTTGACGGTCGGAAGGGACGACGACGGGGATATCCCGGGGATATCCTTTTGTCTCACATCATATTGATTCGAAGCGGGAGGAAAGTGGAACATGGAATTTCTGCGCAGGCAGGATCCGGAGATCGTCCGGGCGCTCGGGCTGGAACTTCAGCGGCAGCGGGACAACATCGAGCTGATCGCGTCGGAGAACATCGTCAGCCGGGCGGTGCTCGAAGCGATGGGCACGGTGCTGACGAACAAGTACGCCGAGGGCTATCCGGGCCGGCGGTATTACGGCGGCTGCGAATATGTCGACATCGCGGAGCGAATCGCGATCGACCGCGCCAAGGAGCTGTTCGGCGCCGAGCACGCGAACGTGCAGCCGCACTCCGGCGCGCAGGCGAACCTGGCCGTGTATCTCGCGGTGCTCAAACCGGGAGACACGGTGCTCGGCATGAACCTGGCGCACGGCGGCCATCTGACGCACGGCAGCCCGGTGAACGCGTCCGGGCTCCTGTACAACTTCGTCTCGTACGGCGTCCGCGAGGACACGCACACGATCGACTACGATGAAGTGCGCAAGGCGGCGTTCAAGCACCGCCCGCGGCTGATCGTGGCGGGCGCCAGCGCGTATCCGCGCATCATCGATTTCGAGATTCTCGGCGAAATCGCGCGCGAGGTCGGCGCGCTGCTCATGGTCGACATGGCGCACATCGCGGGCCTCGTCGCGGCGGGGCTGCATCCGAGCCCGGTGCCGCACGCGCATTTCGTGACGACGACGACGCACAAGACGCTGCGCGGTCCGCGCGGCGGCATGATCCTGTGCCGCAAGGCCTGGGCGCAGGCGATCGACAAGGCCGTCTTCCCGGGCACGCAGGGCGGTCCGCTCATGCACATCATCGCGGCGAAGGCGGTCGCGCTCGGCGAAGCGCTGCAGCCGTCGTTCAAGACGTACGCGGAGAACGTCGTGAAGAACGCGAAGACGCTCGCGGAGGCCCTGATGGCGGAGGGACTGAACCTCGTCTCCGGGGGCACGGACAACCACCTGATGCTCGTCGACACGCGCAACCTGAACATCACCGGCAAGGAAGCGGAGCAGGTGCTCGATTCGGTGCGGATCACGGTGAACAAGAACGCGATTCCGTTCGATCCGACGAGCCCGGCCGTCACGAGCGGCATCCGGATCGGCACGCCGGCCGTCACCTCCCGCGGCATGGGCGAGGAGGCGATGAAGACGATCGCCGGCGTCATCGCGATGACGCTGAAGAACCCGAAGGACGAAGCGGTGCTGGAGAAGGCACGCGGCATCGTGAAGGAACTGACGGAGCAATATCCGCTGTATCCGGATCTCGAATATTGAGATTCGGTTCGGCACCTTTTGGGAAGGCATGGAAGCGGGTCCGCCGCACGGCGCCGTTGACCGCGGATCCGATGATCGCCGGAGGTTGATCACGGATCGCGGATGCGTTGATCGGTGGTCCCGGGTCGAACGTCCCGAGCCGGCCGGGGCAGGGGTCCCGGCCGGCTGTTCTTTTGGCCGGCCCCGGGGACGGCTCCGGCTCCGGCGTCCGATGTTCCGGTCCGGCGGCGTCCGTCCCGGGATGAAGCGGGCGCATCGGGCGGTCCCGGAAGAGACGGCGGGGGAAGCGGCATCCGGCGCGCGTCCGGAT
>NZ_LZRU01000026.1 GCF_002159085.1 Thermobacillus sp. ZCTH02-B1 | reverse complement strand
GCGGCGACGATCGTTCGGCACAGCCGGAAGCTCATCCTGAAACTGGCTCACGACTTTCCATACCGCCATGCGTGGAAGCGAATCGAAGCGCGGCTGGCGACCATGTCAGGTTAGAGATTCCCACAATTTTACATGGAAAACCAAAAGCCCCTTGCGGTGGGGGAGGGGGGAGGAATACCTTTCAACGCTGACGGGGAGTTGTCTGGCTGGGAACTTCCCTGTTATTTACAGGGTGTTATGCGCTAACATCTCGTGATTTTACCGAAACAATGGGCTTTCGAAATTTAGGGTTATTTCAAATATGCAAAGCCATCCAAAGGCAGCCGAAGGGGAAGTTCAAGAACCGCTGCAAGGCGGAGGACTTGCATGTGCCGCTCATTTTCGGGCTGTTGGGTTGTTGGGCGCGCGGCAACCCCATGGCAGGCGGTCGGTCCGCGTCACGGCAGCCGCCATTCGAGCAGCAGTCCCGCCTGCGTCAGCCCGCCGCCGAATCCGTGCAGCAGCACCGCATCTCCGCGCTTCAGCCTGCCGTCCCGGACCGCGAGATTTAGGGCGAGCGGAATCGTGGCGGCCGAGGTGTTGCCGAACCGTTCAACGCTCGTCAGCGTCCGTTCGAACGGGATGCCGGCCCGCTCGCAGATCGCGGCGATCATCCGCAGATTGGCGCTGTGCGGCACGAACCAGTCGAGATCGTCCGGCGTCATGCCGCACAGGTCGAGCGTCGTTCGCACCGCTTCCGTCACGTTCTCGACGGCCCATCGGTACACTTCGGGACCGTTCTGGACCAGCTTGCCGCCCGGCTTGACGGCTGTCCCGCGAATCTCCGGCGCCAACGCCGGCAACAAGACGTGGCAGCCGTTCCGGCCGTCCGTCGAGGCGCCGCCCGCGAGGAAGGACGGGGGTTCGCCGTCCGGCAACGCCTCGACAAGCGCGGCGCCCGCGCCGTCGCCGAACAGGATGCAGGTCGTCCGGTCGGTGTAGTCCGTCACGCGGGACAGCGTGTCGGCGGCGATCACGAGCACCTTGCGATAGAGGCCGGACCCGATCAGGCCTCCCGCCATTTGCAGGCCGGCGACGAATCCGGCGCAGGCGGCCGACAGGTCGACGGCCGCGGCGGCCCGGATGCCCAGCTCGGCCTGCACGAGGGCGGAGACACCCGGGAACACGGCGTCGGGAGTCGAGGTGGCGGTCAGGATGCAGTCGACGTCATCGACCGTCTTGTTCCAGCGGGCCGCCAGATCCCGGACGGCCGCCGCGGCGAGATGGCTCGCGTACTCGCCCTCCGCGGCGATGCGCCGTTCGCGGATGCCGGTACGGCGGACGATCCATTCGTCGCTGGTGTCGACCATGCGTTCCAGGTCGGCGTTCGTCAGCACCCGCCCGGGCACATGGGTTCCGATGGCCGTGACGGCGGCGTTCGTGCGGATCCGCGAGGCGTGATACATGGGCGTCACATCCTTTTGCAGCGGCAGTGGATCAGGCAATTGGAGTTGAAATCTGATTTTAGTATCAGGTACTAATAGTAGATGCTAATCCACGGGGTGTCAAGCCCATGGGAGGCCGCGGTCAGCGCGCGCTTTATGGACATCGCGTCCGGCACCGGAGGCCTGAAATGGCGACTGGGCCGGCGGGAACGGAGACGGGCGATGACCGGCATGGGCGAGGACCGGCCGGAAATCCGGCAGCCGTGCGGGAAAGGTGGTATAATGCCGGTAAATGGGGGTGACGAAAATGCCCTATGCGCTGAAAAACAAAAAGACATCCGAGCTCTTCTCCTGCACGCTGCTGAACGTGTATGATCTTCCGTATTACGGCGTGAAGCTGTGGGAGGATCGGGAGTCCGCGGAAGCGGAGGCCCGGGCTTTTCTCCGGGAAAAAGGCGTCGAAGAACCGTCCGAATGGGAGATCGCGGGCCTCGGAGAGCATCAGGCGAAGCTCTGCAACGTGAAGCTGAACAACGACCCGGCGAAACGCGTGTATCTCACGGACGACGGCCGCATCGTCGCTCAGCGGGACGAAACCTGAAATTCCGAAAACCGACCGAGCACAAAATCGCGGAACGCCGTGGCGGCCCGCGACAGGTAGCGGTTTTCCTTCCATGTCAGGTAATAGGTGCGCCGCGCGACCGGCGCCAGGATGCGCACCGCGCAAACCGCGCCGTCCCGCCCCGCGACCGATTCCGGCAGCAGCGCGACGCCGAGGCCGGACCGGATCAGGTCGAGGATCATCCCGGATTCATCCGCCTCGCACACGATGTTCGGCGAAAAACCGGCATCCCGGCACAGCTCATCCGTCGTTTCGCGGAACCGGTGCTCCCGCTTGAACGCGATGAACGGCTCGCCGGCGGCCTCGCGCAGCCCGATCTGCCCGCGTCCTGCGAACGGATGACCGGCGGGTACGGTCAGGACGATCTCCTCGGAGCTGACGGGCCGGTTGCACACTCCCGGCTGCAGGACCGGTTCGCACGAGATGCAGAAGTCGATCCGGCCGCTCATCAGCAACGCTTCCTTGGCGGCTTTCGACGGGGCCTGTGATATCCGGAAGGCGACTTCGGGATGCTCCCGCCGGAAGTCGTCCAGCACCTCCGGAAAATGCGGGATGAACGTGGCGTCAAGCGACACGACTCCCTTCTCGAGCCCGGCCATGTCGGCCACGATCCGCCGGCCTTCCTCGAGCGCTTCGAGCGCCGTCTCCACCTTCTCCAGGAACGCTTTCCCGTAGGCGTTCAGCCGGATCCGCCTTCCTTCGCGGCTGAACAGCGGCACGCCGAGCTCCTTCTCGAGCTTCGCGATCGTCTGGCTGAGCGCCGGCTGGGTGATGTGCAGCTCCCGCGCCGCCTGCGTCAGGTGCTGCAACCGGGCCACCTTCCGGAAATAGTGCAGTTGCAGCAATTCCACCGTACACGCCCCCAATAAATAAGTTATACATTATCTAATTATATTAAAATATACATTATACATTATGAAAAATCCTCCCTATAATGCTCATTGAGCAGGGGGGATCGGATGATGGAAACGCGCGAAAAACGGATCGTCTCCCTCGTCTGCTGCCTGATCCCGTTCTCCGCCATGAACATTGCGATGTTCAACGTGGCGCTGCCCGACATCATCGCCGAATTCCGGCTGCCCTACGGCACGGCGAGCTGGGTCGTCACCGTGTTTGGCATCCTGTACGCGGCCGGCGCGCTTCTCTACGGCAAGCTGGCGGACCGGTTCGGCCTGAAGCCGCTCGCCGCCTTCGGAATCCTGATGTTCGCCGCCGGGTCGATCTTCGGCTTCTTCGCGGCGAATTACGCGCTGTTGAACGCGGCCCGGATCGCGCAGGGGATCGGCGCCTCCGCCGTTCCGTCGCTCACGATGCTGATTCCCGTCCGCTTCGTGCCGGAGGAGCGCAGGGGGAGGGCGCTGGGCGCGGTAGCGGCGGCGATGGCCGCGTCGGGAGCGGCGGGACCGGTTGCGGGCGGACTGATCGCCGAAGTGTTCCATTGGCGGGCGCTGTTCCTGTTCTCGGCCGGGGTGTTGGTGCTCCTGCCGTTCTTCCTGCGGTGGATGCCGGATGAACCGAATCGGGGCGGACAGCCGATCGACGCCATCGGCACGGCGGGCTTCCTTGCGGCGGTGGTCTCGTTCATGCTTGGCCATCAATCTCCTGAACGTGTCGCTGCTGGCCGCAAGCGCAGGTCTGGCCATCCTGTTCGTCCTTCGCCAAAAACGCACCGCAAACCCCTTCATCCCGCCGGAACTGTTCCGCAGCCGTGCCTATCGGACGGGACTTGCCGCGGGATTTCTCAATGCGTCGGTCAACTTCGGCGTCCTGCTGCTCACGCCAATTCTGCTCGGCGAAGTGTTCCGGCTGGACGCCGGGCGGATCGGCCTCTTGATGTTCCCGGGGGCCGCCGCGTCTTCGCTGGCCGGCCTGTACGGCGGGCGGATGATCGACCGGAAGGGCGCAAGCGTCGTCCTGCTCGCGGCCGCCGCGCTCACGGGCTCGGGGCTCCTGTTCCTCTCGTCGCTGGCCGGACGCGCGGCGTGGGGCATCGCGTCGGCTCTCGCGTTCACGTGCTCGGGTTACATTCTGGCGCAGCCCGCGCTCGCGAAGGCGGTGTCCGTCACGCTGGCGGAAGGCCGGACCGGCATCGGAATGGGTGTGTACAGCCTGAGCAACTTCATGTCCACGGCGCTGGCCGGAATCGCCGTGACGAAGGCGCTCGAGGCGGGCGGAGGCGTCGCCTTCAACCCGTTGGCCGCGGACGGCGTTTCGGCGGTCCACAGCAACCTCTTCCTCGCCCTGTTCGCCGCCGCCCAGCTCCAGATGCTGCTCGTCCTCCTGCTTCCGGAGCGGACGAAGCGCGGTCAGAACCGCTTGACAAACCGGTAGCCCGTCACTTCGAAACCAAAATCCTTGTAGTACCTGTGCGCTTCATCCTCGTGCCCGAATCCGCTCACGAGCCACAGGCCGGGGCAATGCTTCTTCCGGGAGAACCATTCAACGGACGCCGAAGCCAACGGACGCCGAAGCGGCGATAGCCGGCAGGCGGCGGATTTCGATGGATCGGTGAGCTGCATCGAATACACGACGCCCGCGCACGGGGGATGCGTGTTGAAACTGCGGAGGTACATTGGACCAGCCGGATCGGGCAGAAAAAGGGGCAGCGGCCTTCCGCCATCGGGATCGGCGCTGCCCGGTATTCCGCATCAATAAAGCCGGATGAGCTGCCACTTCTGGGCAACCGTACCGTTGTCCGTCCAGATCTGGACGTTCGTGCCGTCTGCTGTTCCGGCTCCGGCGACGTCGAGCGCGAGGCCGCTGTTCGGATTGATCAGCTTGTAGGTGCCGCCGGATACGATGTCGTCCGCGGGATTCGGGCCGCCGACATCCTGATAGACGCGCACATAATCGACGTACATTTTCGCCGGGAACGGCGTCGACCCGTCGGGCGAGCCCGGCCAGTTGCCGCCCACCGCCAGATTCAGCAGAATAAAGTGCGGCTTGTGGAACTCCTCCGTCGAGTTGATGTCGTTCTGGATGTTCGCTTCCCAGAACTGGACGCCGTCCACAAACCATTTGATGTAGCTCGGCGTCCACTCGATCGAATAGACGTGGTAATCCGTCACATCGAACGGGAAGCTGGGACCGCCGTACGAGGCGTGTCCGCCGGCATCCCAATGGATGTAACCGTACGTCACGTTCTCGTTGTTGATGTGCTCCATGATGTCAATCTCGCCGCAGTACGGCCAGCCGACGCTCGTGATGTCCTCCCCCAGCGTCCAGAACGCCGGCCACAGGCCCTGCCCCTTCGGCAGCTTGATCCGCGCCTCGATCCGGCCGTACTTGAAATTGATCTTGTCCTGCGTCTTGAGCCGCGCCGAGGTGTAGTTCATGCCGCCGTACGATTCCCTGCGGGCTTCGATGACCAGATTGCCGTTCTCGATCCGCGCGTTCTCCGGACGGTTCGTGTAATATTGCAGCTCGTTGTTGCCCCAGCCGTTGGAGCCCGTGCCGATATCGAACGTCCAATAATTGGTGTTGATCGACGGGCCGTTGAACTCGTCGCTCCAGACCAGCTGATACGCCGCTTTCGCCTTCGGGGCGGGGAGCAGCATCGCGACAAGCGCCGCCATGACGAGCAGCGCGAGCCATTTTTCCCGCTGCCGCGCCAAGATCATCGTCAATTCCCTCCTTTGAAATTTCATATGGAGCCGTGACGTTTCGACTTCGCATGCCTCCCTTCAAACCCGTTGTCGAGCCGGAAGCAGCCCGACACGACCGCTTTGTTCCCTGACCGGAACGTTCATCACCTCCGCGCGAGAACCTGAAGACAGCATTCTCCGCCGCACGCTCCGGATGGAGAATTGCGGTACAAACGGAATATTCTGTCTTCCTCTTCTATTGTGAGCGCTTCCATCCACGAAATAAAGGTTCAAAAGTATGGATCGATGGACAAAAATATAGATCCGGCTTTGGTGTCTGCAGCCGGGGATGTTTCAACCGTGCGGCACGACCTGTTCACGATATGTTGCAGAACCGGGCGAGGCATGAATATCTTTCCGGCGGTCCGGCGACAATGGAACAAAGAGGAAGCGGAGGGAGGTGGCGGCTGGAGGCGCCATGCGGAAATGGGAGGCCGATCCAGAAAACATGTCAATTTTGTTACAAGAGCTCTCCCGATTTGACACTCTTTTTGAGTTAGTTTAAATAAATAAATAGAATAATTAATACCATGGAATCAGGAGGAGAGAGACCATGCCGCTCGTTGGAAGCAAAGTGCTGCCGTTCAAGGCGCAGGCGTATCAGAATGGCAAGTTCCTCGAAGTGACGGACGCGGATTTTCAAGGCAAATGGAGCGTCGTCTGCTTCTATCCGGCGGACTTCACGTTCGTCTGCCCGACGGAACTGGAGGACCTGCAGAACCATTACGCCGAGCTGAAGAAGCTGGGCGTGGAAGTCTACTCGGTCTCCACGGATACGCACTACGTGCACAAGGCATGGCATGACACGTCGCCGGCCATCGGCAAGGTCGAGTACATCATGATCGGCGACCCGTCGCACGAGATTTCCCGCAACTTCCAGGTGCTGGACGAAACGACGGGCCTGGCGCAGCGCGCCACGTTCATCATCGACCCGGACGGCGTCATTCAGGCGGTCGAAATCAACGCCGACGGCATCGGCCGCGACGCGAGCACGCTGATCCGCAAGATCAAGGCGGCCCAATACGTGCGCAACCATCCGGGCGAAGTCTGCCCGGCGAAGTGGGAAGAAGGAGCAGACACGCTGAAACCGAGCCTCGATCTCGTCGGCAAAATCTGAGGAGACATGGCCATGAAACTGGACGCGGACATTCGGGCACAACTGCAGCAGTATATGCAGCTTCTGGAAGGCGACGTTGTGTTCAAGGTCAGCGCCGGTTCGGACAACGTATCGAGGGACATGCTGGACCTGCTGGAGGAGCTGGCCGGCATGTCCCCTCGTATTACGGTCGAACGGGCGGAACTGCCGCGCACGCCGAGCTTCAGCGTCAACCGTCCGGGCGAGGACACCGGCATCGTGTTCGCCGGCGTGCCGCTCGGGCATGAATTCACCTCGCTCGTCCTGGCGATCCTGCAGGTGAGCGGCCGGCCGCCGAAGGTCGAGGCGCCGGTGATCGAGCGGATCAAGTCGATCCAGGGCGAGCACCGCTTCGAGACGTACGTGAGCCTGTCCTGCCACAACTGTCCGGAAGTCGTGCAGGCGCTCAACATCATGAGCGTGCTGAACCCGAACATCTCGCACACGATGATTGACGGCGCCGCCTACAAGGAAGAGGTCGAGCGCAAGGAGATCATGGCCGTGCCGTCGGTCTTCCTGAACGGCGAGTTCTTCGCGAGCGGCCGGATGACGCTCGAGGACATCCTGAACAAATTGGGCGTCAACGCCGGCGCGGCGGAATTCGCGGACAAGGAGCCGTTCGACGTCCTCGTCATCGGGGGCGGACCGGCGGGCGCGAGCGCCGCGATCTACGCCGCGCGCAAAGGAGTCCGCACCGGCATCGTCGCCGAGCGCTTCGGCGGGCTGGTGAACGAGACGCTCGGCATCGAGAACCTGATCAGCGTGAAGTACACGGAAGGTCCGAAGCTCGCCGCCGCGCTGGAAGAGCACGTGCGGGAATACCCGGTCGACATCATGAAATCGGTGCGGGCGGAGAAGCTCGAGAAGAACGGCGACTTCGTCGAGGTCACGCTGAACAACGGCGCCGTGCTGAAAAGCCGGACGGTCGTGATCGCGACGGGAGCGCGATGGCGCAACCTGAACGTGCCGGGCGAAGCGGAGTTCCGCAACAAGGGCGTGGCTTATTGCCCGCACTGCGACGGGCCGCTGTTCGCCGGCAAGCGGGTGGCTGTCGTCGGCGGCGGCAACTCCGGCATCGAGGCGGCCATCGACCTGGCGGGGATCGCGGCACATGTGACGGTGTTCGAATTCCTGCCGGAACTGAAGGCGGACCAGGTGCTGCAGGACCGGCTGTACAGCCTTCCGAACGTGACGGTCTACACGAACGTGCAGGTCAAGGAAATCACCGGCGGCACGAAGATGGAAGGCATCACGTATATCGACCGCGCCACCGGCGAGGAACATCACCTGCCGATGGACGGGGTGTTCATCCAGATCGGCCTCGTGCCGAACACCGAATGGCTGGAGGGCGTGCTCGAGCGCACGCGCATGGGCGAGATCGTCGTCGACGGCCGCGGCGCGACGTCCATCCCCGGCGTGTTCGCCGCGGGCGATTGCACGAACAGCGCCTACAAGCAGATCATCATCTCCATGGGTTCGGGCGCGACGGCCGCGCTCAGCGCGTTCGACTATTTGATCCGGAACTGAATCTTTCGCATCATGCCGGGGTCCGGCGGATCATCCGCCGGGCCTTTTCGCGTTTCTTCGCGATTCGGGCTGTTGCCGAATCCCCGGGATTTTGTATGATCAAAGCAAGAGGTGTCAAATTCGGTCAACAAGGGGAGAGACGATGAAATTCCGGCTGCCGCTCCGCCTGGACAACATCCGGCTGCGCAACAAGATGCTGATCGTATATTTCTTCTGCGTGCTGTTTCCGATCGTGCTGACAAACGTCGTCTTCTATCAGGCCACCACCAACAATGTAAGGGAACAGCGCATACAGGACATTTCGCGCGCCCTCGAGCAGGTGCGGAACGAGTTCCGCGCGGAGGTCGACGCCGCGATCCGGGTGTCCGATGTGTTCGTCTCGGACTACATCTTGAATGACATTCTGGAGAAGGAATATGAAGGTCCGGTCGAATATGTCGAGGCATACGATTCCTATTTCCGCAAAGTGCTCAACAGCTACACGCCGATGTACACGTCCATGCAGAACATCAAGATTTACCTCGACAATCCGACGATGATGCATTCCGGCGCGATCGGACGCCTTACATCGGAAGTGCGCGAATCCGATTGGTATCGGGAGCTGGAGGAGGTGGTCGGCTCGACTCCCGTGTTGCTCCGCACGGTCCGCGAGCATGTGATCCAGCCTTCGGAACGGATCCGCGACACCTTCGTCATCGTGCGCCGGATGAACCAATTCCGCTTTCTCGGACAGAACAAATGGGAGAAGATCATCAAGATCGAGATCAGGCCCCAGGCGATCGAGCAGGTGTTCTCCAATCTCAATCTGCCCGGGTACCTCTATCTGCTCGACGAATCGGGGCAGGTGCAGTATACGACGAACCCGGAAATCGATTGGAAGAGAAAGACGGTGTACTATCATGAGCTTGCAAAGCCGGTAGACGCCATCGAGTTTGAAACCGATTACAGAAGCGCCGTGTATCTGAACGGCTGGAAGCTGATCGGCGTCATCCCGGAGGAAGAGGTGCTTCGCGAAGTGCGTGAATCGCGGGACTTCATCCTCTGGCTCGCCCTGATCAACCTGATCTTTTCGACGACCATCATTTACTGGGTCACGCGTTCGATGAACGTCCGGCTTGTCAACATCCTGCGCCACATGAAGAAGGTGAAGAACCAGCAGTTCGTGCCGATCGAGACCCCGGAGACGCTGGACGAGATCGGGCAATTGCAGAACGAGTTCAACCGGATGACGATGCAGATCAAGCGGCTCATCCACGACGTGTACATCGCCGACATCCGGCAGAAGAGCCTGGAGATCGAGCGAAGGAAGGCCCAGTTCAACGCGCTGCAGAGCCAGATCAACCCGCATTTCCTGTTCAACTCGCTGGAAGCGATCCGGATGCGCAGCCTGATCAAAAACGAGACCGAGACGGCCCAGATCATCCACAAGATGGCGAAGCTGCTGCGTTCGTCCCTGACGTGGACCCGGGACATGATCCGGGTGGAGGAGGAGCTCGAGTTCATCGATTGCTTCCTTGAAATCCAGAAATACCGGTTCGGCGAACGGCTCACCTACCGGATCGAAGTCGATCCGGAGGCGCGGGATCAGCTCATTCCGAAAATGGTGTTTCTGCCATTTGTCGAAAACGCCAGCATTCACGGCATCGAACCGATGAAAGGCGGCGGCGAGATCGACATCGCGATCCGGTGCCTCGAGGCCGATCTCGAATTTTCGATCCGTGACAACGGCGTCGGCATGCGGCCCGAACAGGTGCAGCGCATTTACGGTTATCTCGAGAATGAGACGGAGGAGCTGGGCGAGCGGATCGGCGTGCAGAACGTGCTTTACCGGCTGCGGATGCTGTACGGCGACAGAATCCGGCTGTTCATCGACAGCGCTCCGGGCCGGGGGACGCATATCCGGATCACGCTGCCGATGCGGCGGGAGACGGCCGGGACCGAAGAAGTATAGCCGCGGACATGGACATTAAACCTGAATTTCGAAAGTAAAACTCTTTTAAAAACATAAAAAGGGCTCCTGTTCTTTGGTAGAATGGTGTTTGACGAAAAAAAACCAGCCAAAGAAAGGAGCACCTTTAAGGTGAAGTCTACCACACCCGTCAGCAAAATCAAGACAGAATTTTCCCTGCGACATGCGACCAGTTTCGGAGGCGCCAAAATCTTTCTGGAATACCTCGAGAAAATCAAGCTCGCCAAGGCGCTGCAGGGGCTATCGTTTGCGAAGGCAAACAACTCGTTGTTTCCCCTCTACCGCATCCTGCTGTATCTCATTGTCGGCTGGGTGCTCGGCTGCCAGCGGCTCTTTCATTTTCGCAAGTTGCAATATGATCCGC
>NZ_LZRU01000025.1 GCF_002159085.1 Thermobacillus sp. ZCTH02-B1 | reverse complement strand
CTTATTCGTTTATCTTTGGGTTCAATTTTACAGTCGGCAACAGGATCAACTTTTCCGAATGTATCAAAGGAACAAATTTATAGTTGGTCTTGGGATTTGCCTCCTATTGAACAGCAAATGAGAATTGTTGAGATCCTCGGCTCCCTCGATGACAAAATCGAACTCAACCGCCGCATGAACGAAACGCTCGAGCAGATGGCGATGGCGCTGTATAAGTATTGGTTTGTGGATTTTGGGCCTTTTTCTGATATTGATGAAAACGGTCTTCCAATTGGATGGCGATGGGGAACACTAGAAGAAATAGGGTACACATATAAAGATCAAGTTGATCCTACTGAATTAGATTATCAACTTCCATATATTGGACTCGAACATATGCCCAAAGGCAGTATCTCGTTAGAAGAATGGGAATATTCAGATAAGGTATCAAGCAATAAGTTTTTGTTTGATAAAGGTGATATTTTATTTGGAAAATTACGCCCATATTTCAAAAAAGTCGGTGTTGCCCCAGTAAATGGAGTTTGTTCAACAGATATTCTCGTTATAAGGCCTAAATCAGATGTTTTTTTCGGGTTGTTATTTGCACAAGTTATTCAAGATGAATTTATAGATTATTGCTCAAATACATCAAACGGAACCAAAATGCCTCGTTGTGATTGGAATCAAATGGCAAAGTTTAAATTACCCATACCTTCCGATTCAGTATTGATTGATTTTAACAAGAAAATCAAATCATTTGTGGAGCAAGTTATTTCAAACATTCATGAAAACAGAATGCTGATTGAAATCCGCGACTTTTTGCTCCCCCGTCTCCTTTCCGGAGAAATCGAGGTGAGGGAAGCCGAAGAACAGGTCGAGGAGGTGCTGGCGAATGCCTAACGGCCTTTACGAATCGGATTTCGAGGAAACAACGATCGAGCGCCTCAAAAACATCGGGTATGATTACCTGCACGCAATGAACATGTTCGGCCGCTCGTCGCTGGGCGAAGTCGTGCTTCGCGACCGGCTGGAGGCGTTTCTGAAGAAAACCTACCCCCGCATTCCCGCCCGGCACCTTCCGGCGCTTGTTGACCGGTTCACCGATCCGGACGGCGTGACGCTTCTCCAGCGGAACGAGCGGTTCCATGAAATGCTGACGAAGGGAATCGATTTCTCCTGGGAAGAAAACGGGGAACAGATGTTTCAGCATGTGTACCCCGTCAATTGGGAAGAGCCGGAAGCCAACGACTTTCTCGTCGTGAACCAACTGCCCATCGAGGGGAGAATGGCGCGGCGCCCGGACCTCATCGTGTTTGTGAACGGGATTCCGCTCGTTGTCTTTGAACTGAAAAGCCCCTACAGCGAACAAGCGTCCATTGAGGACGCTTACACGCAAATCACCAACTACACCTATGACATCCCGCAACTGTTCATCTTTAACGCTTTTGCGGTCATTTCCGACGGAACGCAAACGCTCCACGGCATGCCGGGGGCGCCGTTAGAGTATTACGCGGCTTGGAAGTCCATCGACGGCAGGGAAGTGGACAACACCCTCACCAATACGATGCGGACGCTCATCCAGGGGCTGTTCCCCAAGGAGAGGCTGCTAGACTACATCCGCAACTTCATAGTCTTCATGAAAGACGGCAAGAAGGATGCGGTGAAGATCGGCGCCAAGTATCACCAATACTTCGGCGTCCGCTTTGCCGTCGAGCACGCCGTGCGCGCCACCCGCCCGGACGGCGACCGCAAGATCGGGGTGATCTGGCATGCAACGGGGTCGGGCAAGTCGCTGTCCATGCTCTTTTTTGCGGGAATCCTCATTCGGCATCCCGAGATGGATAATCCGACCATCGTCATCCAGGTGGACCGGACCGACCTGGACAATCAACTGTACGAAACGTTTGTCAAGGGCGCTTCGCTTGTCGGACATGTTCACCAGGCGGACAGCGCCGATGAACTGAGGGAACTGCTTCGCAACGAGGCGGGCCAGATCATCTTTACCACCATTGAGAAATTCCGCCTGAAAGAAGGCGAGGGGGCTTTTCCGGTCTGCTCCGAGCGCCGGAACATTGTGGTGGTTTCAGATGAAGCCCATCGCACCCAGTACAATTTTGAAGGATTCGCCGGCAACCTGCGCCGCGCTTTGCCGAATGCGTCCCACATCGCCTTTACCGGCACGCCGATCACCTTCTCCGACCGGAATACATACGAGGTGTTCGGCAATCTCATTCACGTCTACGACATGCAGCAGGCCACGCTGGACGGTGCAACGCTTCCCATTTACTATGAATCCCGCCTGATTCCGTTGGATCTGGAGAACCCCAATCTGGATGAAGAGTTCCGACAGATCATCAATGAAGTCGGCGACGGCGAGAGGGAAGAACACCGGATGAAGTGGGCCGCCCTGGAGAAGGTGGTGGGTACGTCCAGGCGCCTGGAAACGCTGGCAAGGGACATCATCGAGCATTTCACCAGGTCTGCGTCTCCCCAGGCGAAGGGGATGATCGTCTGCATGAGCCGGGAAATCTGCGTGCGGCTGTACGAGAAGATGCGGGCGATCGAAGGTTGCCCCCCGGTAGAGGTCGTGATGACGGGCAACATCGACAAGGATCCCAAAGAGTGGCGCGAGAAGCAGCCTGGGAGCGAATATGCCCACATCAAGACGAAGGAGGAGCAGGAAGCCGTCAAGGCCAAACTGCGCGACCCGGACGACCCGCTGAAACTGGTCATCGTCCGGGACATGTGGCTGACGGGCACCGACATCCCGCCGCTCACCTACCTTTATGTAGACAAGCCCCTGAAGGGGCATGGGCTGATCCAGGCCATCGCCCGCGTCAACCGGGTCTTTCCCGGAAAGACGGGCGGCGTAGTCGTCGACTACATCGGCATAGCCGACGCCCTGAAGGAAGCGACGCACAAATATACGCAAGGCGGGGGCAAGGGCAAGCCGATCGGCGATCTTTCCGCGGAAGCCGTGCCGATTTTCTTTGAAGCCTTGGAAGCCGTCCGGAAATTCGTTCCCCCGGGCGTGGACATCTCCAACTGGCGGGCGAAGCCGAAGGTGGAGCGCGAGGACTGGCTTGCGGATTTCGTGGGGCACCTCATGGGGCCCGACGAGGATGCGTTCCTGAACGCGCAGGCCAGGCTGGACAAGGCGTATCAACTGGTCAAGCACCTGCCGAATGTCCTGCCGCTGGCCAATGAGGTGCTGCTGTATGAAATCGCGGCGATCCAGATCAAACGGCTGAAAGGCGCGGTCGGAGGCGGGCCGAAGCCCAAGAACCTCGAAGAGGAACTGAAGAAACTGATCGACCGCAGCGTCGGCGCCCGGGAAGAGGCGATCGACCTGTTCGAGAAGGCCGGCCTGGAGAAGCCGGACATTTCGATCCTGGACGAGGCGTTTCTGGCCGATTTCGAGAAAAAGCCCCACGCGGATCTGCGCCTCAAACTGCTGCAGAAGTTGCTGGAGGAGGAAATCTTTTATCTCGAACGGCAGCGGCATCCGCTCGGCATCGAACTGAGCAAGAAGTTGCGGGAGACGATCCAGGCCTACCACAACCGCGTCATTACGGCCGCCGCTGTCGCGAAGATGATGGTGGAAGCACGCAGGAAACTTCTGGAAGAGCGCCGGAAGAAAGAAGCCCTCGGCCTGACGGAAGAGGAAATGGTGTTTTATGACCTGATCGAGCACATGGGGGACGGCGTCTTTTCCAACGAGTTTCTGGCGGGATTGGTCCGGAAAGTCGTGACCGCCATGAAGAAGGAGTTCCAGATCGACTGGACGAACCCGCACCGCCAGGATGTGCTGGCAAAAGTGACGCTGGCAGTCAAAATGGTGCTCATGCGGGAAAACATCAAGGGCGAGCAATTGCGGTTCCTGACGAACGCCATCATCGAGAAGGCCAAGGAGAAATACAAGGATTGGCCGTTGGAGGCTTAAGTTTCATTCCGGTTTAAGATTTTGGGGGTGAACGTTATGCCGAGATACAACATTTATAAAATCCAACCCGAAAAAATTTCTTCATTACGTAAAAAACTTGAATCAGTAGGGCTAGTATTGAAAACAGAAAAAATGATAGGTGACTATCGGGCGGAGTTTTATTTTTCAGATGAACCCGATTCTGTCGAAATTTGGTGGGTAAAGTTATATAAAGATTTGATCGACATTGAAGATGAGAATTTGCCAAAAAACCAATTCTATTTTGGCGTTCTGATTATGTCAAAGGCAAAAAATTATTACGCAATCAGTTTGGGCAAGAGTCATTTCTACTTAAGGGATTTTTGTGATAGTGATTTTGGTTTAAATCTTGCAGAACGAATTGTTGATCAAAATAACCTAAGAATGAAGACTTCAAGGTTGTTCGGTGGAAGAAAGAATAAAAACATTACAACTTATCAAGACGGAAGTCCTATTGAGTATGATAGCGGAGAATCGTTTCAATATGTTAAGGCGAAAACGATAGATAAAAAAATGTGGGGAAACGTTGTAAGTTTTGGTGCTTCAGTTCTTTTTCAAATAGATTTAAAACCTACGAAATTAAATGTGTTTTTAGATGCTATCGAAAAGAAAATGAGTGAACCATCACTTTTTGCATTACCGAAAGTAGATGAAGTGAAAGATGAAAAATTAATTCAAAACTTGGATGAAAAACTGGTTGAAGCAATTTTGTCGCACTCAATTGAAACTCTGACGGATGAAGTGTCAGTTTATGGTGTTGATTTTGTTTTCTCAGATAATAACCAATATGCTTTTTACATGAAAGGTAATAAGCCTAGAGAAAAAGAATTAAACTATGGTGATTTGAATATTCATCGATTAATTGAATTTATTAAAGAGAACAAGATAGACCTAAAACGAGATATAAACAACATTAAAGTGAGGATTACAAATGAACAGAGCCGCCCAAGAAGTGAGCCGTTGAAAAATACTCTTGATTTTGTTGATGATGAAGGACATTGCTTAATGAATGGAAGGTGGTATCGTTTTAATCAATCATATATCACTTATCTACAAAATGAAGTTGATAAAATTAATATTGCGATTCACGACTATGAATTTTTACCAAAGGATCTTGATGAGGCGAAATTTAATAGGGATAAAGAATCGGAGGGATTTTTGTGTTTTGACAAGGATTTTACTTTCAAGAAAAAATATAGAATTGAAAAAATGGATTTATATAAAGATGGCACCTTATACTTTGTAAAAATGGGCACACCTCAAAAATTGGGATATGTAATAGATCAATCGCTAAATACTGTTAGAATTTTGCAAAACCATGAGGATTATATAGAAATTAATGGGGAAAAGGTAAGGCCGAAAAACATTTGCTTATGGTTGATTTTGGAGAGAAAAAATACTATTCAAAAAATTTCCGAATTAAAATCATTGATTTTACTGATGAAATTAGTTGAATGGAGAAAGACCGTCATATCGGCAGACTTCAATCCAATCATTAACATTGGATACAAACAAGTGTAAAAAATGTGACGCGCAAGTTTTCAATACAAATGGTGAATATTTTTCAACTCTGGTAGACCAATTTACATTCTCATTATCGAAAAAGTACCTGAACCAATAAGTGTGGAGGCGGGTCGCTACTTTTAGGGACGTCAAGGGCTGATATTTTGAAAGCGGTTAAAGCAAGCAGGTTCCTGACTACAAAACCTTGGGAATTTGAAGACGAAGTGATGCTTCGCCACCGGAACTGTCTAATGGATATCTTAAAAAAGCCAAAAAGGTTACGGCAACAAGCCGATAGTCGATGAGTATCGTCAAGGCATTGATCGAATCATGCGTGCGGTCTTCATAACGTGAGCATTTCATAAATGGAGGCTATAATGTTCTTTTTAAAGTTTACTCAAGAAAAATTTGCTTCTGATATTCTCGCTGGTCGTTTGTATATGAAAAATGTTAAGTATTTCAGAGAAATTGAGAAAATAAATTGTGATACAGTAAGAGGAGATAAAAAAGAGGCATTAATTGTGTTTCCCAAAGGCACAAAATTATTGATTGGAGATGATAAAACCGAAGTTAAAGGAATACAGGAAATTTCTTTTAAGTTCAATTTTACAGATAACATCCCAATTTATTGTATGACTTATGTAAACCATAAAAATTTAGTGAAATATGAGGAAAATAATGATTGTATTATTTATAAAATCGATGAATCGTTTTTATACTCGTTATTTGATGGTTTTGGTGACACTGCTGTCTTAATTCAATCAAAACCTTTTGTCAATAGGTTTAAAAGTTATTTTGAAAACCATGGCTATAAATTTCGTGCGTCTCTCGTAACATATATTGATATGGAAACTCAATTTGATGAATACCATGATACATATTTTGAACAGCAATTTAGGATGTTTTTTTATAAAGATAAAAGGTATGCGTATCAACAAGAATACAGAATTGTAGTTATTGATAATGTTCCTGAATATAAAATTTATGATATTGGTGATATTAGTGATATATCTAAAGTTTGCAAAAAAGAGGAATTGTTAGATCTTCAAATAATAGTTCGTAAACATACGTAACACTATATTCACGATCGAAGCATGTCGGTTGGTCGGTAAAACTCCGATTCATTTCCCTCATACCCGGGAACGTACGCGTGCCTTTTACTCCTTTGGAATAGGTTCTCGCGGCGGGAATATGTCCCAAAAAATAGGGGGAGAGGAAGGGCCCGCCCTCCCCCTCAGCCCTAATATGTCCAAAAGAACCGGAGTAACCCACGAAATGTCCAAAACAATCTAGTGAATCGCGCCTCAAATATGACCAAAAAAATAGGGCGAAGCGGTGATCCGGCGGCCATTCACCCGGTATCTTTGGACATTTCAGCCGGACAGGATATGTATTTACCCGAATTCTTTGGACATATGGCCCGGTATCTTTGGACAAATCACTGCCATGAAAGACGTTTCGCCAGAAATTTTTGGACATATCAAATTGAACCGTGAATCTTCATGGGCCGGTTACATTATGTCCAGAAAAAAGGTAAACGCCTTAGGATTGCTGATCATTTCAATGTCCAGTCAAAAGGGACGGCCTAATCTCCGTTCGAAAAATGCCCAGCAAAATGTCCAGAAAAAAGGGAAATGTATGTGTCTAATGTCCAGTAAAAAGGGAAGTGAATGCGCCTAATGTCCAGAAAAAAGGGAAGATGATCTGTCGCTCTAAATGTCCTTGAAAAGGGGAATAGGAATGCTAACAGAGTTTCGAATATGTGCATTGCAGTACTGAAAACGTATACATGAGTACAACCCCAATAAGGGTGAATGGTGCAACGTTTGGGCCCCAAATATTCGGGAACTGTGATATGTCCAGATGGATGACACGTTGTTCCTAAGTTAAATTTGAATGGTCATATAGATTCGAAATTGGCAGTCATATGTATATGTCCTGTCAAAAGGGACGGCCCCGCTTCAAGCGAAAGACCGGAAAAAAGCAGATCCTGATCGCTGTCATAATAAAGGCCAAACGTAAAAGTTGCACGGTGCAACGTTCAGGCCCCAATGAGGGGCTGTTTCCGCCATGTCCGCGCACAGACCAAAAACAGGAATCTTTCAGGCCAAAAATAAGGGGCGTTCCCATTCCGCGCATCGTTCAGGCCAAAAATAGGGGGTGTTTCAAGCCAAAAATAAGGGGTCGATTCACACGCCCGCAGCCAATGGCCAAAAAAATGGGGCATGGCAATGGCCAAAAATATGGGGCGTTCTGCCCCGCTCACCTCTCCAAGGACAAAAATATGGGGTGAAACGGCGTCAAAACCCCCGCTTCACCCCTTTTCTTTGGCCTTTCCGGTAAAAAGCGGCCCAATATTTTCCATTTCCGCCCCTTTTTTTTTTGGCCTTTCACCCTCTATTTTTGGCCTTTCAAACGGCTCGCCCCATTTTTTTGGCCTTCAAACCCCATATTTTTGGCCTTTGACCCCTTTTGTTTGGCTTGAAATTTGGCCGGCCCCAAATCTTTGGCTTGAGACCCCCCTATTTTTGCTTGTCGTCCCTTTTCTTTGGCCTATTTGATCTCCCATTTCGGGGTCTTTTTTTCAGGACATTTCGTCCCATATTTCTGGACATATCAGGAGCCCAAAGCGGCTGCGTTCAGGAACAGGTGGGGCGGGCCCCCGATGGCGCGTTTTTCCGCCAGGGCCTTCTCAAGCCATCTCTTGATGTGAGGCGGCAGGAAGGCAACGCTGCAAGCGGTGCAGGCATGAAAGGTTGTCCCCGAAACGGTCACCTCGATATTGTCCTCGCTGGTCCATCCCAGGTTGCCTCTCAGTTCTGCGCATTCTGCGCCGCAATGAATGCATTTCACATTGAACGCCTCCCGTGTGGTCATCATCTTGATTCCTGAGGGACACACTTGTTAAAGTTTAATTCAGGAACAAATGTTCGCGTTTTACGGAAGGGGATTTGGATGCTTTCAGACAGGGACCGCAAACTGCTCCGGATCATCGCCAACTACAGTGCCGGCCGCGGCCGTTTCCCGACGCTGAAGGAACTTCAGATCAAATCGGGCCGCTCCAGGCCCGACGTCATGGCCGGGCTGAAAGTCCTGGAGCAGGAACGATACATCGAGTTGGACGAGAACGGACAGATTCGAAACCTGCTGGAAGCGTGGGAGAGGCCGGCTTTCCGGCCTTGATTTTGTTGATGTTCGAGATCTCTTTACCAAATTCCTGTTGAGAGCCCGAGACCGTGTATCATGGAAGCCGGGAAGTTGACGCTGGAACGCAAACGGTGCAACGTTTGTTTATGAGGGGCCCGGCCGGGTTCCTGCCAAATCAGGCTGGCATGTCAAAGTCTTGATAAGTGAAGAAAAAAGAGATATACTTTGCATCAGAAAGTGACGCTATCCTTGGAGAGGAAAAAGTCTCTGTCTCAAAGTCGAAGATGAACTTCAGCAGCGTCAGCAGAGACGTGCTGAAGGCCGTCAATGCCATGACAAGTTGAAAGGCTTCCATGGCATCAGTGGCCAGGCCCGGGGGCAAATCTCCGGGCCTTGGCTTTTTGGCAAGCGGCCTAAAGCCGGTCGGAAGGGGCGTTGTATTTTTTTCGAAATCCGCAGGTTGTCTCGGATGCCGGCGATTTCAAACCGTTTCCGGCCGTTTTTCTCGCCCTGATCGCTTTTTTCTTGTGATGCGGGCGGATTCGAAGAAGCGGGGCGCGGGATTTCAGAAACGTTGATGCCCCGATCCGGGCCGCGTGAGAAAAATTGTTGCCGTAAAAATTTGAAAATGCGTTCCGGCGTCCATTAAAATAGAATCAGAAAATCCGAAAGCAAATTTCTCCAAACTTTCATTCCTCGCGTGTTTCAATTTCCCTTTGAATCCTCTATGCTTTGGCCCTCGCGGAACCTGCTTCGGTTTCCTTGAATGCCGCACATCTGCATCCCTTCTGCTTATGGCTCATCAAGTTGAGCCGATTTTGAACCAGTGGCAGGAGGGTATCTATGCATTTTTCTCCTTTTGACAGTCCCGCCGTTTTTCCCGGCAAGTCGATCCAGATTGAAATTTGGCAACGCAGCGATGCGCGCTATGTCGCTCTGATCAGGGAACGCGCCGAGATGTCCCGTCCCCAATCCTCGTACCTGCAGGCAAAGAGGATGGTGCTCTGTCAGTGCTCCAATGTTCACGTTGAAACGTTCTCGGAAAACGATTCGGGGTGCACGCTGGAGTATTCCGTGCTCCTTGCGGCGGCAAGCCTGGATGAAGCAAGGGAGGAACTTTGCTGTATCCTGCTTGTGCTTGAAGCGGAAGCGGACCGCCTGTTTCTCCGCAGCCTTTCCGCGTAAGTCCGGGATTTCCGGACGTTATGGGGCCCGTTCTGGCCCCGAGTTTCATAGTAGGAAAGGAGATTCAGAAACATGTCTGCAAAAGTGCAATTCATTCATCCAGATCATAATGAATGCTTTACTTGCACGGACTGCGGGGAAACCATGCCCCGGCGCGAGGTGGACGCAAGCGGGCGCATCCTCCGCATCAATTTCCGGGATGTGGCCGTTCCTTCGGTGTGCAACGCCTGCCTGGCGAAGCGCCGGGCGGAACGGAAGGCGCGCCGCACGCTTCAGCCTTTGGGCTTTGCGGTTTCGCGCAAGAAGATGAACGGTGAATCCCGAACCGTGAAGGTGGCGGTCTACCTGAACGAACAGGAAAGCGATCTGCTCGACTATCTGGCGCATTGCTATGACATGCCCAAATCCGTCATTCTGACGAACGCTTTCAACATGTTTTGCAAGGAGAATTTGACCCCCGAAGACCGGGAACGGGCACAGCGCTGGAAAGAGTTCAAGATGGAGATGCGGGGCGTATCCCCGGCGACGGGACAAAACGGCCCCTGAGCAGGCAACCGGCGGGGCCCGGCCCATGACTGTTTCTCGCCTTTCTCTGCCCATGCGCCGCGCCTCATTTCCCCTCGCCTGGTCCTGCGGCCCTCGGTTGATTCGCATGGAGATGCGATGAAACCGGGGGCCGCAAATTTGACTTGAAATCCCCGCCAAAGACGTTCTACGTTTGAGTTGGAGCCATGTCCATATTCGACGATAAAGGAGATGGGACGAATGAATGCGGTGCGCATCAACGAGGAGACGGGAACCGAGGAGTATGTGTACTGTCCGGTCTGCTTCGGGGAACTGCTCCTGGGCGCGATGACGAAGGAAGGCGAGGTGCTTGAGCCGGAAGTGGGCAAGGTTGCCGTCCACCCTTTGCCTGAAGGCTCCGTTCCGGTTGTCATGTGCCGGGACTGCGACTGGAAACAGGTCATGCGGCCGGAGGACGTGTTTGTCTTCGAAGGACCGCACGTTGCGGATCCCTACGAGGAATGATAAGGGAAGAGGTCCGTCACCTCTCCCTTTATGCAACGGGGTTCTCCCGGTTACAGTCTCCGTTTGTTGATGCGGCTCCATCCCATGCGGGAGATCGGAGAAAAATGCTCATGCTGCTGACGGATCATTTCATCGTTCATGGGAACATAACGCCTGGTCGTTTCAATGCTCGCGTGTGCCACGATCCGTTGCAGCGTAAACAAGTCTCCGCCATTCATCAGGAACTGCCGGCAGAAGAAACTGCGAAAGCGGTGAGGCGAAACGAGTTCACTCGGAATGCCCGCCGCTTTGGCGTAAAGTTTAAGGCGCTTTCGAAAATGATCGGCTTTCAGGGGCTCGCCGTAATTCGACAGGAAAATGTAGTCGGAGTTGAAATAACGCTGGTTCTCATCGATCAGCCGCAAGACCTCGCGCAGCACGTGGACTGAGAGCGGAACCATGCGGGGCTTGCGGTTTTTGTTCATCCAGCCGGGCAAATGCACGCATCTGGTTTTGGGATCGATATTCTCCGCCTTCAACCGCAATGCCTCGTGAATGCGGAAACCGCCGTCGGCAAGGAGCATCATCAGGGTTCGATCCCGAAATCCCGCATAGGTCGAGGTATCGGGAGCGGCAAGCAGTTTCTCCAACTGCTCTTCCGTCAGCGTGTCTTTCTCCTTGTGATCAAAACGGGGCTGTTTGATGTTGCTGATCGGATTCTCCCCGATGATGTTTTCCCGATGCAGGAAATTGAACATGGTGCGAAGGATGCGCAATCGGAATGCCACGGTATAGGGGGATAAAGTTTCTCCGGTTTGCTTCCGGCTGGGCACTTCCGAGTATTTCCGCTTGTTGGACATGTAATCGACGTAAGACCGCAAATGTTCTGCTCCGATTTGCTGAATGAACCGGATTTCCGGATCTTTCTGGTTAAGCCATTCCCGAAAATACCGCCAACCATTCACGTATTCCTCGAGCGTTCGTTCCCTCATTCCTTCGGCCTTTTTGGAGGAGTAAAAGATTTGGAAAGCGTGGTCCAATGTGACCATGTTTTCGCTCGGAACCTGCTGCAGATCCCTCGTTCTGCCCTTTACGATCCTTCGGCCTTTTCTTGGATCAGCGGACATAACCATAACAAAACCCTCCTGCCAGATTTTGATCTGCAGGAGGGCGCAATCGGTCTCATTGCTTGTTCAGGCCAACAATCCGAGTCAAGACCGACAGTTCACGGTTTTGAAAGGCCAAGACTGTGCGCCTTTCGGGTGCACAGTCCCGGATCCTCAAACCCGCAAAACCTTGCGGGATATGGGTTTATGTAACTGGCGCGCCACGGTGGGACTCGAACCCACGACGCACAGTTTAGGAAACTGCCGCTCTATCCAGCTGAGCTACGGGCGCGCGGCAAATGGTATTATAGCACATTGCGCCTTGCAAAGGAAGGGATGACGGACCGGCAATCGCCTCCTCGCCATCCGACCTATCGCGCACTGTCGTAAAGGTAGGTTCTCGTGCCGCGGTCTTCCGCGGCCTCATCCCGGGAGTCATTGACAACCGATTCCGGCGTTTCGTCGCTGAGCAGCGCCCGGCGGATCCGCTCGGCCTTCTCTTTGTAATATGTCTCGATCTGACGCCTCAATATGTAGGAGCGCAGCCATTTCGCGTAAACGTCCGAAATTTCGGTGATGCGCGTCCCGCAGCGGATGCCGCCTTCCACGGGCGTGAGGTGAACGATTTCCGTGCGGCATTCGAAGCGGACGCCGAGATCCAGCTGCAGCAGAAGCTGGTTGCGCGGCTGCAGCGGCATGTCGATGTCGATCAGGAGTCCGATGCCGGAAGTGCTGATGTTGTCCAGTTGGATATCCGGCGGATCGGGAAATCTGCGCTCCGCCTTGCGCGAAAATTCGTACAGACCGAGCAGCCGCGCCTTCTCCCTGACCGGCACGCGCGGGTCCTGGCGCTTGTCATGGAACTTGCGGCGGTTCTCGGGCGGATGCAGCACGACGATCGAGCCCGAATCTTTCGCGATCACCGTGGATTCAAACACATAGATGCCGCCTTTTGCGTAAATCATGATTTTGACTTTCTCACCGAGCACGAACTGGTCGTATTGGGGAAACTCGATCTCCATCAGCTCGCCCGCGACATAGGTGATCGTGCCGGTGGCGACAAAATTCTTCTTCTCTACGACGGCCTTCGCATCTATGAGTACCGAGATGTCGTAGCCCGAGGAGCTGTCTGACGGGGAGGAAGCGTTCGTCAGGGCCATGGATCACCTCTCCTCTCCAAAAGAACCATCTTTCTTTTCGGGATCTGCCAATTGGGTACGAAAAAAGCCACCCCTGATTGACAGGGATGGTTTACCCATTACATGCAAACAACCATGCACAAACAGGTACATCCGAATCCCGGTAACCAGGCGATCATAGCTCGTATAGAGCCTTAGACCCTTGGCTTTGCGTCCTTGTCTTTCGACAAGTTTGCCTTTGTCATGATTCGATGTCTCTGTGATGCGTCCTATTCAATTGGGCAAGCAACATTATACAGCAGGTATGGCAATCTGGCAACTTTCAATTTTCATAAAATTCATAAAATGAATGCATGCATGTTGGCCGAGGTTGCAAAAAAATTGTCGAAACCGCAGAACGCGGTTCCTGCATGGCACAAACCCCCGTGAATGTCGAAAAGCGGCAGAAAAAAGTGGCGTCCAATCGACAAAAACTTACAAATTCTTTGGTTCGGGCCGTGTATAATGAAAGCATAGTCCATAAGCCATCCCATCGGGGGAGACGAAGGCAGATGAAAAGAAAAAGCTTGCTGGGTCAATTGCAAACGCTGCGATTTCGTCTGCATGAGCTGGCGGAAGCAAGGGGAAGTCTAACCGATCCGGAAGTCCTCGCCCTGAGCGAAGAGGCGGACAGACTGATCGTCGCATTGCAGCAGATGCAGCGGGACGAGTTGACTATACCCGGAAAACAGCCGTCCGCTTATGACCGATTGCGCAGGGACCTGAAAAAGCCGGTGAGCAATCCGGAGCATTCGTCGCGCAGCACGTTCGCCACGACTTCGGCACGATGATTGAACCGTCCGTCCTGCAGCAGATTCATCAGCGTGCCCGCGCATCCCGCCTTCGGATCGTCCGTTCCGTAGACGACGCGGGGAATCCGGGACTGCAGAATCGCGCCGGCGCACATCGGGCACGGTTCCAGGGTGACATACAGCGTGCAGTCCAGCAGCCGCCAGGCGTTCAGATGCTCGCTGGCCTGCCGAATTGCCAGTATTTCGGCATGGGCGGTCGGATCACGCAAGGATTCGCGCAAATTGTGGCCTCTGCCGATGATCTCCCCGTTCTTCACAATGACGGCGCCGATCGGAACTTCCCTCATCGACTCGGCTTTCTTCGCTTCCTCAATGGCTTCGCGCATGAAGCGCACGTCATCTCCAGTCAGGCTCATTTCGTCTGTCCCCCTCCGACATTCGATCCGGCGCATCCGCCGAGATGTTCCGCGAACAGATATTCGTTGTTAACACGTTGTGAATAATTCGGTGGATAACACGGGGTTTATCCACAGATATCCACAGGCCGGTCCGTGTCATCCGGCAAGTTCCGGACTTGTCCTGTTCGTAGAGAAGGAGGTGTCCGGTTTGTCGTTCAAGATCAGGTTGACCTTGATGTTTTCGGCCGTCTTCATCCTGTTCCAGACGCTCACCGTCATTGTGAACGATTATGCGATGCGGGTCAACCTGAATCGGGAGGCGGAGAAGCTGCTTCGCAGCATCGCGGCAAGGGCGGCGGATGCCGCCGCGCGGCATTTGCAGCCGGAACGCGGGCCGGATGAGGCCTTCACCGTTCCGGATCCGGATGAGCTGATCCGAAGCGTTCAATCCCTGCACCTCAACATTCTGGAGATCGCGGTGTTCCGCCTGTCCGAAGCGGACCTTTCCGGTCCGGCGGCCGGCCTTGGCGCAGGGCTGCTGTACGGCCGTTACGACCGGTCAGTCGAGCCGACGGATCGCGAAGATCTGGAGAACGCCATGCGGAGCGGGGAGGTGTTCCGCTCGGTCGGACATGACGGGAAATCGATCCTGATCGGATCATTCGGATTTCCCGGATCGGGACCGCTCGCGGTGCGCATTGCGGCGGACATGTCGGATATGTACGGGATGATCCGGGACGCGCGGAATGATCAGATCGCCCTATCGGCCGTCCTGCTGCTTGCGGCCATCGTCGTCAGTTACGGGATCGCCCGGATGACGATCCGGCCGCTGCGCCACATTCTCGGCAAGGTGGATGAGGTGGCTTCCGGCCGGTTCGACACGCCGCTGGCCGTCAACCGCCGGGATGAGACGGGACAGCTGGCCGAACGGATCAACGCGATGGCGAAAAACCTGGACGTCTACATGACGAAGCTCAAGAAGGCGTTCGAAGAAAACCGCTCGATGAAGGAGCACCTGGAATCCATCATCAACCATACGACGGACGCGATTCACATCGAGGATGTGAACGGTGTCCTGCTCCGGGTCAATCCGGCGTTCGAGCAGTTGTTCGGCTGGAGCGCGGAGGAGGCGGTGGGCCGCAGGCTGCCGATCGTGCCCGAGAGCCGCCTGAATGAGGAGCGCGAGGCCCGGGAGGCGCTGCTGGCCGGACAGATGCTGCCGGCGCGCGAGACGGTCCGGCGCAGGAAGGACGGCACCTGCATCGAAGTGAGCGTCACCACGTCGGCGATCCGCGACCGGAACGGCGTCATCCAGGCGTTCGCGAGCATCACGCGCGACATGACGAACCGGAAGCGGATGGACGAACTCCTGCGGCGCTCGGAGAAGCTGAACACCGTCGGTCAGCTTGCGGCCGGGGTGGCCCACGAAATCCGCAACCCCCTGACGACGCTGCGCGGATTTCTGCAGCTCCAGCAGCAGACGAACAAGCTGAACCAGCGGCACATCGACATCATGCTGTCGGAGCTTGACCGGATCAACCTGATCGTCAGCGAATTTCTCATCCTCGCGAAGCCGCAGGCCACGAAATTCCGGGTGCAGGATGTCAGATTCATCCTGGGCGATGTCATATCGCTGTTGGACAGCCAGGCGCACCTGTGCAACATCGTGTTCAACACGGCCTTCGACAGTGAGCCCTGCCGGGTGTCCTGCGAGGAGAACCATCTGAAGCAGGTCTTCATCAACGTGCTGAAGAACGCGATCGAAGCGATGCCGAAGGGCGGCGATATCGACATCGAAGTGCGGAAACGTCCGGACTGGATCGTGATCACGATCCGGGATCACGGCGTCGGCATCTCGGAGGACATGATTCCGAAGCTCGGCGACCCGTTCGTGACCAGCAAGGAGACGGGGACCGGACTCGGCATCATGATCAGTCAACGCATCATTCAGAGCCATCAGGGTACAATGGAGATCAGCAGCAAAGTCGGCAAAGGGACGACCGTCACGATCAACCTGCCCGCGGCCCGGCCGGAAGAACAGGCGGCGGAGTCGGCATCGGAGACCGCATTGGCGGCAGGGCAGCGGGAGGACGGGCAAGCGACGGAAACGGCGGGCAGTCAATGAAGAACCCCCTGCGCATCGCGCAGGGGGTTCAAGTCATCCGTTGCCATCGGAGGCGCCGTCGGTATCGCTGGATACGGTCATCGATTCGGCTGCTTCCGTGTCCGTGAATTTGCGGAGAATCTTGACTTCGACGCGCCGGTTCTTCGCCCGGCCCTCGGGCGTGTCGTTGGTCGCCACGGGCCGGAACTCGCCGTATCCGGTCGAGCTGACCAGGCGAGGATCGAGATCGCCGGCTTCGATCAGCACCCGCATAAAGTTGATCGCGCGCTTCGCACTGAGCTCATAGTTGGATTCGAATTCGCGCGTGTGGATCGGCCGGTTGTCGGTGTGCCCCTCGACGGAAATTTCGTAGCCGGGGAAGTTTTTCAGCATTTGGCCGATGGCGACACCGAGCTCGCGCGCTTCCGGGGTCAGATCCGCCTTGCCGGAGGCGAACAGCGCGTTGTCGCTGATGACGATGAGCAGGGACGTATGATTGAGTTGCACGTCCAGCTCCGTCGTCAGATTGTTCTGCCGGATATATTCGCTGATCTGGTCGTGCAGTTTCCGGAATTCCTTCAGTTCCTGCTCCGCAAGCCTCGCCGCCTCGCTGACCGTGCCGTCCTTTCCGGTGTATCCCTGGGAACCGGAAATCCGGATCGTGTCGGTGGCGTTCTGCATCTGATCGACGGATATGTAGGCGGCGGACTGATCCAGGACCCCGATCCCGGAATGGAATGCGATGTTGAACGCCCGGCTCATCTCCTGGAATTTCTGTACGTCCACGGAACTGATGGCGTACATCACGATGAACAGCGCGAGCAACAGCGTGAGCAGGTCGGCATACGGCACCAGCCAAGTCTCGTTCGGATGTTCTTCCTGTTCTTCGCGCCTATACCGTTTGCTCAATGCTTCTCGCCTCCCTTTCGCGCTCCTGGCGTTCCTGCATCGCCTGGCGCTCCTGCGGCGTCAGGAAGACGGAAAGCTTCTGGTTGATGGCGATCGTGGAGACGCCGGACTGGATCGACAGCAGGCCTTCCACCATCATGAGACGGAGCTCGGTCTCCCGCTTGGAAAGCCGTCTCAGCTTGTTCGAAATCGGGTGCCACAGCACGTAACCGGTGAAAATACCGAGCATCGTGGCGATGAACGCGGCGGCGATGGAGTAGGCAAGCTGCGCCATGTCGGACATGTCCGACAGCGCGGCGATCAGGCCGATGACGGCGCCCAGGACGCCGAGGGCCGGAGCGTACATGCCCGCCTGGGAGAAGATTTGCGCTCCCGCCTTGTGCCGCTCCTCGGTCGCATTGATTTCTTCCAGGAGAACGTCGCGGACGAAATCCTGATCCTGGCCGTCGATGATCATCCGCATGCCGTTGCGGAGGAACGGATCCTCGATGTCGTCCACCCGCGATTCGAGCGCCAGCAGACCCTCGCGCCGGGTGATCGTCGCCCATTCCATGAACATCCGGATCAGTTCTTCACGGGGAATCAGTTCCTGCTTCTTGAATAGAATCCGGATCAGTGCGGGAAACTTCTTCAGTTCGGACATCGGAAACGCCATGAAAAGCGACGCGGCCGTACCGATGAGGATGATGACGTAGGCGGCCGGGTTGAGCAGCTGGACGAGGGGAGCATGCTTCAACACCATGCCTCCGATGACCGCCACAATGCCGAGAATGATGCCGATAAAGGTCGACTTCTCCATAGGACACCTCGCACTGACTGTAAGAAATGATGTTTGTACCGTGGCATGGATTGCGGCATGAATCGGAATCGATCGACACCTGCCAGTATAGTATTTATCGTCAGAAACGCGGAGAAAGATTAGATCGAACCGACAAAAATCGTCCGCGGGAACGAGAACGGTCGGTCGCGGAACGCGGCTTCAGTGCCGCGAAGCGCTCCGACGGCGAAGGGATGGAAGTACCATGGGAGTCCGGTACGGCCGGGCATACGGCGACATTTTGCGGGAGCTGGCCGACGCGGTCGGCGACATCGGAGACGGCTGGCGCCTGTGCGGCATGGATGCGGAAGAATGGGCCGGTCTTGAAGACCGGGAGCGGCGTGAAACGCTGGAGGCGATCGCGGACGACGTGCTCTATGGACTCGGCGCGCGGCCGGTCATCGCCGTGGGAGCTGGAAAGGTCGCGTACAGGCCGGAATTCCGGGTGATCGTCGTTTCCGTGAGCCCGCGCGAAAGCCGGATTGTCCGGCTCGATTAGTGAAAACCTTTACTTTCCATTTCAAAATTCGTACAATCGAGGTAATATGATGCGAAGCATGTTGACATTCGCCGCAAGGAGTCCGAAACATGTCGCTGACATCCATGGTGCATCCCGGAATACCGGGTGAACGCGATCTGTTTCCCTGGTTTCAGCCGATTCTCGCCCTTGACAGCAGGCTGGTGATCGGATACGAGGTGCTGGGCCGGTGCCGTACGGCGGAAGGCCCGGCCAGCCTCGGTCCCTTCTTTACGGATGGGGGCGCGGATATGCAGGAGCAGGTCAGGGTCGACCGCATCATCCGGGAGCGCGCCATCGCCCGTCTGGCGGAGATGGACGAATCGCAGCGCCCGCTGCTGTTCCTGAACGTCAAACCATCCTGGATCGATCGCACCTGGCAGCTCGAGGGCAGGCTGCACACGCTGCTCATGCTGGAGCGATACGGGGTCGCTCCGGACCGGGTGGTCATCGAGATTACGGAGGACGGTTTCTCCGGATCCATCGAGCGGCTCGGCGAGATCGTGGACGTCTACCGCAGCGCGGGCTGCCGGATTGCCGTCGACGACGCCGGCGCCGGATTCAATTCGGCGGATCGGATCGCCGCGCTCAATCCGGAGATCCTCAAGGTGGACATTCACCTCATGAAGCGGAGCGCCCGCCACAACGGCTATCTGGCCGTGTTGCGCAGCTACTCGGTGCTCGCCGAGCAAATCGGGGCTTCCCTGTTGATCGAGGGCGTCGAGACCGGGGACGATCTCCAGCGGGCCATTCAGCTTGGCGCCCGATATGTTCAAGGGAATCTGTTCTCGCCCGCCGAGCCGGAATTCCAGCCGGAGGATCGGCACGCGGCCATCGTGGAAGAGGGACTGGCCCGGCATCGCCGGGGCGTCATGCGGTCGGAGGCGCGCTGGCGGGACATCGGCGGGCGACTGGCCGATTGTCTCAAATCCGTCCGTCTTGAAGCGGGGGAAGGATCGGCCGACCGGTACGACCGCCTGATCGAAGCGTTGCTCGGGAAGCTGCCGGACACCTGCATCCGCGCCTACCTGTGCCGGGAGGATGGCGAACAGCTGTCGTCGAACTACCGGCGCGAGAACGGCGGCTGGATCCGGCAGCCCGAATTCCGCGGTTCGAACTGGAGCTGGCGCCCGTATTTCATGACGGATATCCTGCATCTCGCGGACGGCGTGAGCGCGAACGTGTCCCGGAGCTACGCGGACCTCGGGACGCGCAGATGGATCCGTACAATTTCCGCTTCGCTCGGAGGAGGGCTGATCGCGCTGTTCGACATCATCGACGACGAAGCGGCGTTCGGGCCGGACGGGTCCGCTCGCTAGACGGTTGGTACACCATACAGTGGACAAGACCGGGGCCGGAAGGCGTCTGGCGGCAATAAGTGTCGTCCAGGACGAAGCCGGCCTTTTCGTATGCGCGGATGGCGCGGGTGTTCCAGGCGAGCACCTCGAGATCGACCGGACGATCCGGCGCACGCCGCAGCGCTTCTTCGGCGGCAAGCCGGGCCAGGACGGCGCCGCCCCCCTTGCCGCACAGGTCCGGCCGCAGTCCGAGGCCGAGGCGGGTCGCGTTCACCAGCGGGAAGAACTGGACGTAACCGACCAGCTCGTCCCTGCCGTTCAGCACGGCGGCGTATTGCGTTTCCCGGATCCAGGGGTCGCCGATTTCCAGCCCGCGGGCGATGGTCTCCTCCCAGGAGGGCCAATTGAACACATCATACGGCGGTGGATAGCGCCAGGCGCAGATCGCTTCGGCGTGGGCGACCGTCATCGGTGCGAGGCGCATGCCGCGCAGTTCCTCCGGGAGCGCCGCTTCCGCACCGGGGTGCGCCGATCGGTTGTTCACCGCGGAATCCCTCCGAATGGGCCAATTTCAACGAAATCGTCATGAATGGATTGTAACATGGCCATTCGGTCGTGATATGATAAGGTGGAGCGTGCGGCGGACGCCGCCGGAACGTACGGATGCAATGGATAAACGGACGTGAACGGGCTATGCAACGGTTGATCTGGCTCGGCTGCCTTTCCTACATGGTCATCGGCATGGCGCACGTCGTGGCGGGCGCCGTGCTGGTGCAGCTGATCGGCGCTTACGGCGTCGAGTACGGAGACGGCGGCCAGTTCATCATGAACCAGTTTCTCGGCTTTCTGGCCGGCGTGCTTGCCGCGCCATACGTGACCCGGCGGTTGGGTCGGCGCGCATCGCTGATTCTGGCGCTCGGTTGTCTGACCGCCGCGGAGGCGGCCTACAGCCTGCTGCCGCCGTGGGGATGGCTGCTCGCGATTGCGCCGCTGGCGGGCGTCGGATTCGGCATGACCGAGGCGGTGCTCGGCGCGATCATCATCGAATTCGTGACGGACGGCAAGGCGTCCGCCATGGCGAAGCTTGAGACGTTCTTCGGCGTCGGGGCGCTCGTCATGCCGGCGCTGGCGGGGCTCCTGATCCGCCTGGAGGTCTGGCAGATGGCGTTCCCGGTCGTGACGGCATTGTCGGGCATCGCGATGCTGCTGTGGATGACGATGACCTTCGGGAAGATGGATGCGCTCATCGCCGGTCGCGCATCCGCCGCCCCCGGGCGGCCGGCCGCGGAGCGGGTCCGGTATGCGCCGGCCGCGTGGCCGCTGCTTGCGGCAGGCATGCTCTACTTCGCGCTCTACGTCGGCATGGAGATGAGCTACAGCAATTATCTGCCGGCCATCCTGCTGGAGCGGACCGGCATGGACGAGGCGGCCGCATCGGCTTCGCTCAGCGTGTTCTGGGGTCTGATGGTCGTCGGCCGGCTGTTTGCGGGCCGCATCGCGGACCGCAGCGGCTATTTCCGCTATCTGCTCGCGTCCACCGCGGGCGGAACGGGCATGCTCATCCTGCTGGCGCTTACGGGCAGCGCGGCCCTGTCGCTGATCTGGGTCGGGCTCGCGGGGCTGCTCTGGTCGGGCGTGTTCGCGGTCGCGCTGCTGTATGTGAACGAGCGCATTCCCGGCATGACCGAGCGGACGACGAGCCTGCTGATCGCGTCGGGCGGCATCGGCAGCGCGCTGCTGCCGCGGGCGACCGGCCGTCTCATGGACCGGCTCGGCGCCGACGTCACGCTGTGGCTGATCGCGTCGGCGGCGGCGATGCTCATCGTGCTGCTGGGGTTCATGGCGTTGTCGGACCGGATGAACAGCGGGCGGCTGCCGATCGGCCGCACGGCGGAGAGCGGCCGGCATTTGAGCGGTCCGGGCGCCTGACGGCGTCCGGGAGACGGCCGATGAACGATGGGGATGGGAGGCGAATGGCGATGGGATCGATCGTCAGCATGCGCTGGGTGCTTGCGCGGCTTTACGAGCCGGATCTGACCATCGTCGATTGCCGGTTCGTGCCGGGCGATCCGGAGGCGGGCCGGCGGAGTTACGAGGAATCGTACATTCCGGGCGCCATCTACATGGATCTGGAGCGGGACCTGTCCGGACCCGTCGGAAAGCACGGCGGCCGGCATCCGCTTCCGGATGTCGCGGAGCTGGCGGCGAAGCTCGGCCGGGCGGGCATCGACCGTTCCATGCGGGTCGTCGCCTACGACGACCAGGGAGGCGCGATGGCCGCGCGGTTCTGGTGGCTGTTGCGCTACATGGGTCATGAGCGGGTCTACGTCATGGACGAAGGCTTCTCGGCCTGGAAGCGGGCGGGCTTTCCGGTGACGAACGCGGCGCCGCCGATCCGCGTGCCGAAGACGTACGTGCCGGACGTGCGGCCGGAGCTGCTCGCGGACGTCGAGGCGGTCCGGCGCGCCGCAAGCACCGGGGACAGCGTGCTCGTCGATTCGCGCGAGCCCGCCCGCTACCGTGGCGATGCGGAGCCGATCGACCGCGCGGCCGGCCACATCCCCGGCGCCGTGAACCGGTTCTGGAAGGAAAATCTCGACGAGGCGGGCCGGTGGCGCAGCCCGGAGGAGCTCGCCGCGCGGTTTCGGGATTTGCCCAGGGACAAGCCGATCATCGTCTACTGCGGATCGGGCGTGACGGCCTGCCCGAACGTGCTGGCGCTGACGGATCTGGGCTTCCGCGATGTGAAGCTGTACGCGGGCAGCTGGAGCGACTGGATCAGCTATCCGGAGCATCCGGTTGCCAGAGGGGATCAATAGGCCGCATCCGACTGCTGCCGTTTGGCGGAACGCGCTCCCGTTAAAAGCGGGACGAATCGCACCGCGGGACGGGCTTTGGCGGAATGTTGTTCCGCCAGAACGAAGCATTGGAACGGAGGAGGTTCCCGACGGTTGTCCCTCATGCAAGCCGTCGACAGGGTGCGGACAGACGGGGCCGTCCCGGACAGGGACGGCCCTTTTCGGCTTGAAGAAGGCATTCACTGCACCGTCTTGTTGTAGGCCTGAATTTTCTCCGTAATCTCCTTTTCGGCGTCGGTCAGCGCCTGTTCGACCGGTTTCGCCCCGTGGATGATTTCCTCCATCGCCTGTTCCACGATCTGGCGGGCTTCCGGGAAGATGCGCAGCGGGGGTTTCCCTCCGTTATTGTAGCTGTTCAATCCGGATGCTGCCGCTCGCCGTGCGCACCCGGATCACTTCGCCCGACGTGCCGGCATGATCCGGATGGCTGACCGTGCCGGCGTCGGATTGCACGTCGTAGATGCCGCTGAAGGCAGCGGGCACCGCAATCCGCACATTTCCGGAATCGGAGATGACGTCGAGGCTGCTCCCGTCATCCTTCACGATGTGGATCGAGCCCGAGTCGGTCCGGAGCGAACCGTAGCCGCTCAAGTGTTCGACCCGGATGTTGCCGGAATCGGAGTCGGCGTACAGGTCGGCGGTTACCGATACGGCGCGGATGCTGCCGGAATCGGAGCGGAGCGACAGGCGGCCGCCTTCGAACCGATCCAGCCGGATCGAGCCGGAATCGGTTTGCACCGTCGCGGCGTCGCCCCGGAGCCCGTCGATCCGGATGCTGCCCGAATCGGATGCAATGACGCTCTCGCGGGCGGCGGCGCCGCGGATTTCGAGCGAACCGGAACCGACGCTTGCACGGAACGACTCGATCGCGGCCAACGCATCCTCCGTCATTTCGACCGTGACGATCTGCCTTCCGTTCATCGCCCCGAACGCGAAGAAGTCCCACCCCCGTCGCCCGGATTCCCCGAAACGCAGATTCAGGACGCCGTTCTCGACCTTCGCCGACCGGATCCGCTTCGCGATGCCCGACGAGGCCCTTCCTTCGATCCGGACGGCGCCGTTCCCGGAGGCAGCCGCCTCGAAGCGGATGTCCAGATCCAGGCTCCCGCCGTCGATCCGGATTTCCCGCAGCGAATCGCCGAGCGGCACCGTATGTTCATAGGACACGCTTTTCCCTTTCCCGACGGTAACGTACAGCAGGGCGGCCATCCCGACCGCGACGAGGATCACGCCCGGCGTGATGTTGGCACTGCGATGCATGGCTGTCGATACACCCTTTCCGCACGGGATGTGACTGACCCCAGTGTACACCCGCGGCGGCCGCCCGGGTACAGGCCGCAGGCGGAGAAGCCGCCCGACTTTGGTCGGGGCCTGCCATCCGTCCGGTTCCAAGCTTCCTCACCCGGACGGGAGCACCGTCTTCGGCTTCGACGGGGCGGTCCTGCGGCGATCACCCCGAAAGCCGCAGCAAACGGAAGAAGCCGGGAACCCCGCGCGGGCACCCGGCTTCTCGTCATTTCGCATGCATTTTGAATTCGAGGAACAGGTCGTTGTAGTAGGCGAGCATCCGCCGGCCGAGATTCTCGTACACTTCCAGCCGGGCGGTCAGTTCCTCGCTCGGATAGAACCGCTCGTCCTCCCGGATCTCCTCGGGCAGCAGTTCCAGCGCGGCGGCGTTCGGCGTCGCGTAGCCGACGTATTCGGCGTTCCGCGCCGCGACCTCCGGATCGAGCATGAAGTTGATGAACTGGTGCGCGCCCTCGATGTTGCGCGCCGTCTTCGGTATGACCATCGTGTCGAACCAGAGGTTCGACCCTTCCTCCGGCACGATGTAGTCCAGATCCTCGTTCTCCCACATGATCTCCGCCGCGTCCCCGGACCAGACGACCGCCGCCGACGCTTCGCCCCCGATCATCAGCATCTTGATCTCGTCGCCGACGATGGCCTTCACGTTCGGGGTCAGTTTCTTCAGCTTGGCCAGCGCCTCCTGAAGATGCTCCTCGTTCGTGTCGTTCAGCGAATAGCCGAGGCTGTTCAGCCCCATGCCGATGATCTCGCGGGCGCCGTCGACGAGCAGGATGTCGTTCTTCAGCGACGGATCCCAGAGCGCGTTCCAGCTGGTCGGCGGCTCCTCGAACGCCTCGGGGTTGTAGAGGATGCCGACGGTTCCCCAGAAATAGGGAACGGAATAGCGGTTGCCCGGATCGAAGGACATGTCCATGAACCGCGGGTCGATGTATTGCATGTTGGGCAGCTTCGAATGGTCCAGCGGCACCAGCATGTCGTCCTCCATCAGGCGTTCGACCGCGTATTCCGACGGCATCGCGACGTCGTACGATGTGCCGCCCTGGGCGATCTTCGTCATCATCGCCTCGTTCGAGTCGAATGTCTCGTAGATGACGGTGATGCCCGTCAGCTCCTCGAACTCCTCCAGCAGCTCCGGATCGATGTAGTCGCCCCAGTTGAAGACGGTGATCGTGTCCGATCCCGCATAACCGGCGCTCCGGTTGAGCGCGTTCACCCAGGCCATGAGGCCCAGCGAAGCGACCAGGACCGCGACGAACAGATGCACGATCTGTCTCACCGGCGTTCACCGCCTTCCGCCGCCCGCGCGTTGCGCCGGTTGATGAAGTAGTAGCCGATGACGAGCGCGACGGTGAACAGGAACAGCAGCGTCGAGAGCGCGTTGATCGAGAGCGAGATGCCCTGCCGCGCGCGCGAATAGATCTCGACCGACAGCGTCGAGAAGCCGTTCCCGGTTACGAAGAAGGTCACGGCGAAGTCGTCCAGCGAATAGGTGAGCGCCATGAAGAAGCCGGCGAAAATGCCGGGCTTCATGTACGGCACGACGACCCGCGTCAGCACCTGCCACGTGTTGGCCCCGAGGTCGCGGGCCGCGTCAATCATGCTCGTCCGCATTTCCTGCAGCTTCGGCAGCACCATCAGCACGACGATCGGCACGCTGAACGCGATGTGGGACAGCAGCACCGACAGGAAACCGAGCTGGATGCCGAGGATCGTGAACAGGATCAGGAACGACGCGCCGATGATGACGTCCGGGCTGACGATCAGGACGTTGTTGAGTGACAGCAGCACGTTCTGGCGGCTGCGGCGCTTTACTTCGTAAATCGCGAGCGCGCCGATCGTCCCGATGATCGTCGAGACGAGGGCCGAGAGCAGCGCGATGATGACCGTGTTCAGCACGATGATGAGCAGCCGCGTGTCCTGCAGCACTTCCCCGTACCATTCGAGCGTGAATCCGTCGAAGCCCGTCATCGTCCCGCCGCTGTTGAACGAGTAGACGATCAGATACGCGATGGGCGCGTACAGGATCACGAAGACGACGGCGAGATACAGGTTCGACCAGCGCCAGCTCCTAGCCACGGAGCGCACCCCGCTTTCCGATGCCCGTCGCGAACATGATGATGACCATCGCGAGGATCAGGAACACCGCGATCGTCGATCCCATCCCCCAGTCCTGCGTCACCAGGAAATGCTGCTCGATCGCCGTGCCGAGCGTGATGACCCGGTTGCCTGCGATGAGCCGGGTGATCATGAACAGCGACAGCGACGGGATGAACACCGCCTGGCAGCCGGCCTTGACCCCGTCCAGCGTGAGCGGAACGATCACCCGCCGGAACGTCGTCCACGCCGAGGCGCCCAGATCGCGCGACGCGTCGATCAGCGCGGGATTCAGCTCCTCCAGCGAGTTGTAGATCGGCAGGATCATGAACGGGATGAAAATGTACACCGATACGAACACGAAGCTGAAATCGTTGAACAGGAGCTGCCGGTTCCCGATGCCGATCGTCTCGAACACCGCATTCACGAGGCCGTGCTTGCCGAACAGCCCGATGAACGCGTACGTCTTCAGCAGCAGGTTGATCCAGCTCGGCAGGATGATGAGCAGGAGCCACAGCTGCTTGTGCTTCATCTTCGTCAGGACGAGCGCCGTCGGGTAAGCCACGAGCAGCGAGAACGCCGTGATCAGGAAGGCGTACCAGAACGAGTACAGCGTCATCCGCAGGTAGATCGGCGTGAAAAATTTCTCGTAATTTTTCAGCGTGAAGTTGCCTTCGACGTCGAAGAACGAGTAGTACGCGATCAGGATGATCGGCGCCGCGACGAACAGGATGATCCATGCGACGTACGGGATGAGATAGAAGTTCCGCGTTCTAGCCATGGCGGCCATCACCATAGGTTTCGAGACGCTTGTCGAAATCCTCTTCCGATTCGTTGAGCCGCATGACGTGGATCGCTTCGGGTCCGAAGGTCAGGCCGATGTGCTCGCCCACCTCCGCCTTCCGCGTCGAGTGGACCAGCCACGAATTGCCGGATTCGTCGCGTCCCTTGATCTCGTAGTGGACGCCGCGGAAAAGCTGCGACTCGACGCGGATGCGCAGCTTGCCGTTCTCCGGCTCGGTAATCTCGAGGTCTTCCGGACGGATGACGATTTCGACCGGTTCTCCTTCGCGGAAGCCGCCGTCGACGCATTCGAACGGCTTGCCGGCAAATTCGACCAGATAGTCGCGGACCATCCGGCCGGGGATGATATTCGATTCGCCGATGAAATCCGCCACGAAGCGGTTGATCGGTTCGTCGTAGATGTCCTTGGGCGTGCCGGATTGCTGGATTCTGCCCTGGTTGAGGACGAAAATCTCGTCCGACATCGCGAGCGCCTCTTCCTGGTCGTGCGTGACGAAGATGAAGGTGATGCCGAGCCGACGCTGCAGCTCCCGCAGCTCGTACTGCATCTCCGTGCGCAGCTTCAGGTCGAGGGCCGACAGGGGCTCGTCCAGCAGCAGCACC
This sequence comes from Thermobacillus sp. ZCTH02-B1, assembly GCF_002159085.1. GTDB lineage: Bacteria > Bacillota > Bacilli > Paenibacillales > Paenibacillaceae > Thermobacillus. Next base: position 35,508 of record NZ_LZRU01000025.1, on the reverse strand, counting down.
TCCGGCTCGTTCACGATCGCCCGGGCGATCGCGACGCGCTGCTTCTGGCCGCCGGACATGCCGGCGACGTCGCGGTTCTCGTAGCCTTCCAGGTTGACGAAGCGCAGCGCTTCCTTCACCTTGGCGTCGATGGTCGCGCGGTCCAGCTTCTTGACCCGGAGGCCGAACGCGACGTTCTCGTACACATTCAGATGGGGGAACAGGGCGTAATCCTGGAAGACGGTGTTGACCTGGCGCTTGTTCGCCGGCACCCGGTTCACCAGCTTCCCGTTGATGTAGATGTTCCCCTCCGTCGGCTCCATGAATCCGGCGATGAGCCGAAGGATGGTCGTCTTGCCGCAGCCCGATGGGCCGAGCAGCGTGTAGAACTTGCCCCGCTTGATGTCGAAGCTGACCTGGTCGAGGACGGTGACGCCGTCCTCATAGCGCTTGGTGACGCGGTCGAATCGAATGATCACGTCATCCGCCAACTTGATCGATGCCCTCCCTTTCGTCCTGCCGATTTCCGGCCGTGTTCCGTCTGTCCGACGCTGCCGACAGGTGAATTACGATGTTATATTAACATGGATTTCGTCGAGTGGGGATATGTAAAAATCAAGCTTCCGGACGGTCTTCGGAGGGCGGAAAACAACTGACGGGAAGGGGCCGGCGTGTTATGATGAAAGCGGTAACATCCGGCTGTTGGAAAACATTTTCTTCCGGGAGGGGACAGCGTGAAGAGCCGTTGGATCAACTCGCCCGCCGCGTACGCGCTCGGGATGTTCGCGATGATGGTGCCGACGCAGGCGTTCAGCTCGTTTTATTTTTATTACTATGTGGACCAACTGGGGCTCGCCCTCGGCCTGGCCACGATCGCGCGCACGATATACCTGATTTGGGACGCGGTCAACCAGCCGATGGCCGGCTGGTTGTCCGACCGGACGAACACGCGGCTGGGCAGGCGGCGGCCCTGGCTGCTCGGCGCCGTTCCCGCGTACATGCTGACGTTCGTGATGGTGTTCGCTGTACCGCAGGGGCTCGGCAAAACCGGGCTGTTCGTCTGGTTCCTCGCCGCGCTCATCCTGATCGAAGCGGTCGCGACGATCATCTGGGTGAACTACGGGGCGCTCTTCCCGGAACTGTTCCGGGGCGTCCGGCTCCGCGCCCGGGCGTCGGCCGTGCAGCAGGGCTTCCAGATCGCCGCCCTCCTGATCGCCACGGCCGGATCGCCGCTGCTCTACACGTCCCTCGGTTACGGCTGGATGTCGGTGATCTATGCCGTGCTATTCGGCATCCTGATGCTGACGTGCATCTTCAGCATCCGCGAACGTGAAGAAGCCCGGCTGGCCCCGAAGCTGAGCCTCAGGGAATCGTTCCGCACAACGCTGCGCAACGTTCCGTTTTGGCTTCACAATATCGCGAATTCATTCGCCCAGACCGTGAACGGCCTGATCGGTTCGATCATTCCGTTCTACGCCAAATACGTGCTGCGCATCCCGGATGCGCAGGTCTCGCTCCTGCTCGCCTCGATCTTCGTCTCGGTCATTCCGCTCGTCTTCGTATGGTACCGGATTGCCCGAAACATGGATCCGGTCCGGAGCTGGCGGCTGGCGCTCGCCGCCTACGCGGCGAGCGTGCTGCCGCTCGGCCTCGCCGATGGTCTCGCGTCCGGCATCGCGGCCGGCGTGCTCGTCGGCTTCGGGCTGTCCGGATTCCTCGTCACGCCGCCGATCGTCGGCAGCCGGATCATCGACCTCGACTTCGCGGTGACCGGGCAGCGGCGCGAGGGCGTCTACACGGCGGTCTCGGGATTCATCACGCGGGCGAGCGGCCTCATTTCCGCGGTGGCGTTCTGGATCGTGGGGCTCATTTTCGACTATGAGAGCGGGGACAATCCGGGACCGAATCCGGAAGCGGCGTTCGTATGGCTGAGCAGTTACGTGCCGTTCGGCCTGCTCGCCATCGCCTTCGCGATTTCGCTGTTCGTGCGGCTGGGCGGGGGAAGGGAGGAGCAGCATGAAGGGTAAACGGCTGGTGATCAATTGCGACGATTTCGGCCAGAGTCCGGCCATGAACGCGGCCATCATGCATCTGCTCGAAGAGGGGCTTGTCTCGTCGGCGACGATCATGGCGCCGGCGCCGGCTTTCCGCGAAGCGGCCGAATGGTGCCGGAAGCGGGAGCAGCCGAACATCGGACTGCATCTGACGCTCACCAGCGAGTTCGAGGCGCTCCGTTTTCCGAGTCTGACGGGCAGCCCGTCGCTGCATGACGAAAGCGGCAACCTGTACCGGACGGTGGAGGAATTCGAGCGGGGCGCGGACACCCGGGACGTGATGCGCGAGCTGACCGCGCAGTACGAATTGGTCCGGGAGAGCGGCATTGCGATCACCCATGCCGACAACCACATGGGCAGCCTGTACGGAATGGCGACCGGGCGCAGCCACATCCCGCACGTGCTCCGCTGGTGCGCGAAGCGCGGCCTGCCGTTCCGCCTGTTCCGCAAGGTGGATCCGTCCGATCCGCTGCTCGGTCCGATGCCGGGCGTGGAGCGCGCGGCCGCGCGGGCGTCGGCGCTGGCGGGCGTGCTCGGCGTTGCGCTGCCCGATTACCTGCTCTCGCACCCGTTCGAGGTGCTGGAAGGCGAGACGTACGATTCGTTCAAGCGGATGCTGATCGGCAAACTTTACCGTCTGCCCGACGGCATCTGCGAGACGTACATCCATCCCGGCATCGACGATCCGTGGATGCGGGAGCGCATTCCCCACTGGGAGAAAAGGGTGTGGGAGTTCAAGCTGATGATGGACGAAGATTTCCGGTACGCGCTGCGCGACGCGGGCGTCACGCTGGTCGATTACCGGTTCATCCGCCGGCACGGCCGCGAGTCCAGGCTGCGGGCCGGCGCGCGGCTCGCGGCGTCGGTGCTCGGCCGGTAAACAAAGCGCGGCCGCATGCCCGGTCGCCGTTCGGAGGCGCGGACATGCGGCTTTCTTCGTCGGAGCCGGATGGCGGATCGCCGGGATGCGTCCGTACCGGCCGGCGCCGGATGTCAACGGCGTCGCATGCGGCTAGCTTTCCGGCTGCTCGCCGGGATCGCGCATCAGAAGGACGACCGGGCAATGGTGGCTGCCCATGACATGGCTCTCGATTGCGCATCCTCCAGATACGGCGCGAGTCTGCGCGAGACGAGGAAATAGTCGATCCGCCAGCCGATGTTCCGCTCGCGCACCCTCGGCATGAACGACCACCAGGTGTACGCGTCCGTCCGGTCCGGATAGAAGTGGCGAAACGTATCGATGAACCCCGCCGCGAGCAGCCGGGTCATCGCCTCGCGCTCTTCGTCGGTGAAGCCGGCGTTTCCGCGGTTGGATTTGGCGTTCTTGAGATCGATTTCCCGGTGGGCGACGTTCAGGTCGCCGCAGACGACGACCGGCTTGCGCGCGTCCAGCTCCTTCAGGTACGCGCGGAATTCCGCTTCCCACGCGATCCGGTAATCGAGCCGGGACAGGTCGCGCCGCGCGTTCGGCGTATAGACGTTGACGAGGTAGAACGAGGGGAACTCGAGCGTCTGCACGCGCCCTTCCGGATCGTTCCCGTCGGACAGCCCCTTCCGCACCGCGAGCGGCTCGAGCCGCGTGAACACGGCGGTGCCGGAGTAGCCCTTCCGCTCCGCGCAGTTCCAGTACGCCCGGTAGCCCGCCGGCAGGTCCAATTCCAGCTGGCCTTCCTGCAGCTTCGTCTCCTGCACGCAGAAGGCGTCGGCGCCGGCGCTCCGGAAATAGTCGAGAAAGCCCTTGGCCACGCAGGAGCGCAGGCCGTTGACGTTCCAGGATATGAGTTTCATGCGCTACACCCTCGCGCGGTGCGCCGGCAGCCCGGGCACGTCCACCTTCACGCGGAACAGGCCGCCCGCCAGCGGCTGCCGCTCCGCGTTCGCTTCGCTGCCGCCCCCCGCCGTCGTGATGTACAGCTCGTCGAAATGCTCCCCGCCGAACGCGCACGACGTCACGTTTTCGACCGGGATCGGCACCGATGCCAGCTTCCGGCCCGTCACGGGATCCCACCTTCCGGCCTGCCAGCCGCCCCAATGGCCGATCCACAGCTTACCTTCCGCGTCGATGCACATGCCGTCCGGGCCGCCCGGCTCGTCGGCCGGAAATGCGATGGCCGCCCGCCGGTTCGCGATCGTGCCGGTCTCCGGATCGAAGTCGAATGCCCAGACGACCCGCTCGCCCGAATCGATGTAGTACATCGTCCTGCCGTCCGCCGTCCAGGCCAGACCGTTCGAGCAGACGACCTCCGACAGCTTCCGCATCAGTCGGCCGCCCGATTCCAGCACATAGAGCGAGGCGTTCCGCGTCCATGAAGCGCTCATCGTGCCGGCCCAGAACCGGCCGGCCGGATCGCATTTGCCGTCGTTCACGCGGTTCAGGGGATCCGGCTCGTCCGTGCGCGCGATGAGCCGCGTCTCTTCCGTCTCCGGGTCGAACCGGTAGAAGCCGTCGGCGAGACCCAGTATCCACGTTCCGTCCTCCGCGGGAACCGCACAGCCGATTTTCCGTTCGAAGCCATGGTCCGCGACGCGCCCGTCCCGCGGCCGGTAGCGCAGCAGCCTGCGCTCCTCGATGTCGACCCAGAAGAGCTCGCCGAGCCGCTCGTCCCACACCGGGCCTTCGCCGAGCCGGTTTCCGGCCCGGACGACGCATTCCGCCTGATACGTCCGCATGTTGGAATCAACCCCGTTTCCCGCAAAATGCCTTCCGTTCCACACATCACAATAGCAGAACGGGACGGAAAGCGCCATCATCCTTTGCCAAGAAGCGGTCGGGACATTTGACGGTATCCAAACCGCGGCCGGATGGGGTAAAATGAAAGGGTCGACGGATGGGCAAATTGCGGTCATCAACACGACAGACGGGAATCGGGTGCAGATGAGGATCGGATTCTTCGACTCGGGGCTGGGCGGACTGACCGTGCTCGCCGAAGCACTGCGCCGGCTTCCGGCCAAGGACTATCTGTACATGGCGGATACGCTGCATGTGTCGTACGGCACGAGGACGAAGGATGAAGTCAGGCAATTCGTGCTGGAAGCCGTGGAGACGATGGTCGGCCAGGGCATCGACGCGCTGGTCGTCGCCTGCAACACGGCCACGAGCATCGCGATCAACGAGTTGCGCGAGATTTACAGCATGCCGATCGTCGGCATGGAGCCGGCCGTCAAGCCGGCCGTGGAGATGAACCGGGCGACGGGCAAGCGCGTGCTCGTGTGCGCGACGCCGCTTACGCTTTCCATGCCGAAATATTACGCGCTGGTCTCCCGCGTTGACGGGGACGGCATCGTCGATTCGCTGCCGATGCCCGAGCTGGTGGAATTCTGCGAGCGGCTCGAGTTCGACGGGGAGAGAATCGAGGACTATTTCCGGCGGAAGCTGGAGCCGTTCGATTTGGACCGTTACGGCATCATCGTGCTCGGATGCACGCATTTCATCTATTACCGGGACGTGCTTCGGCGCCTGCTGCCGGAGTCGATCCGGATCGTCGACGGCAACGCCGGCACGGTGCGGCGCCTCGCGGCGCTGCTGACCTACTACGGCATCCCGGAGCAAGACGGCAGCGGCGACGTGCGGTTCATGTGCACCGGAGGCGATCCGGCGTATATCCGGAAAATGCGGATCGCGCTCGACCGGGCCGTGACGCTGTGAGCCGATCGGGCTCGGCGGATTCACACGCCGAACAAAACGCCGTACGAGCGTGCGATTTTCATCGAACTCGAGGAAGCGGAAGGCGAACTGCGGGTGAAGCAAGGTTAAGCCTGTTTTTCAGCATCGCCGGCTTAACGGAACGCAGGGACCTTATTTGCGACAAAAACAAAAATGATACGCGGATACGTCAATCAAGAGCTGGCCGATCAGCTTTGTCTTGCCAGACCGCAAACCGAGATTTACCCGGGAAGACCGCGGGATCAACCTGCCGGTCGGGTCGATTTGCCGGTCAGAGTGCAGAACAAGGCTTGTCGGGCGGCATTTTTTATTTGCGGCGTAACAGAAAAGTTATAGTCCCTTTTAAAAACGATGGGGAACACTTGACAAAATGAAAGCCATCGTGTGAGACCTCCTGCTGTGGTGATTGGCGTCTCTATAGCAGAATCCACACGATGGCTTTCTGGGAAAGGTTTGAACGAGAAGTATTGCCGAACAGCCATCTGCCGTTCTATATCATGCAGAACATCTGCCTCAGCCTGATCGGTATCTTGATGACGTTGTACGACGACAACCAGAATATGCAGACGCATATGCAGAAACTGTCCGAAAGGATGAAAGATATTTATGCCCAAACTTCATCCCAGGAATTGTGCGGCTGGATGAAGCAATGGCTTGTGGATTGGGTGCAACAGATTGAAGAACAATCGGGCAAGAAAAGCAATCGGCTTGTTGAGGAAGTCAAGGAATATGTGAAGCAGCATTATCATGAGGATATCTCCCTGATGGAAATCGCCGAGAAGCTTTACGTGAACCGAAATTATCTGTCCCAGTTGTTCAAACGGGTGACCGGGGAGTCGTTTGCCACCTATTTGAACAAATTTCGCATAGAGAAAGCAAAGGAAAAGATGCGTGAAAATCATTATCTGATCAGTGAGATCAGCGAGATGGTCGGCTATCAAAATCCGACTTATTTCAGCCAGGTGTTCAAGTCCATCACCGGCAAAAGCCCGTCGGAATTCTACAAGTGAGAAGGAGTTGCATGAAAACGCAACTCCTATTTTTTGAGCAAAACCATCGGCGCCCACAGGTCACCGTTCCAGACGAACAGCTGGCAGGGCCTGGACCGGCAGGTTGAGGAGCAGGACCGCCAGCAGCAGGCATCCGATCCGTCCCAGCAGCTTCATCTTCCGATTCCTCCCCTGACATGCCTGATTTCATCCCGGACGCATGATATCCGAGGGATGTCATCTCCGTAACAGGCTTTAATCAAAATTCGGTAAAGCGCGCCGCGGGAATCGCGAAGGGTTCGCGTCCGTGAACCCGCGGCCGGTTCGGGTCGTCTATAAATTGAAACGGGGAACGCACACGAGATGACCGGAGCGGAAAGCGGGCCTGCGGGGCGGACCCGCGCGGCCCGGCATTCCGGAACGGTCGAAGCGTTGCCGGTCACCGAAGGATGGCCGGCGCGGGGACGTGACTTGTGACCGTGTCCGGACTGGAGCGTGGGAGAACATGAGCGGACCGATTTTTTTGGCAACCCTCTGGCAATCGGGCACCAATTCCCGGATAATTGAAGCGGGTGTTCCGGGAGCCGCCGCGGTCCCGCGAGAAGCTGCCGCGGTGCCGGGCGCCGATTGCATCGGTACCAGAGGTGGCGAAGTGCGATTCGATTCGGGTTTCGAATATTTGCGATACATCGGCGAGCAGGCCGACCGCAAGGCGCTGCTCACCGAACTGATGAACGCATACGGCAAGGACGTCTGGAACTTCGCCTTCAGCATGACGAAGAAGTGGGACCAGGCGGACGACATCGCGCAGGAAGTGTTCCTGAAGGCTTACCGGAATCTGCACACGTTCCGTAGCCAATCGTCCGTGAAGACCTGGTTGCTCGCAATCACCCGGAACATGGTGCTCGATTACCGGAAGCAGGCTTTCTTCCGCCGCGTCGTGCTGGTGGACGCGTTCCGTGACAACGGCACGGCTTCATCCGCCGAGCGGGAAGTGATCGAGGCGCTGGCGGTCAACGAGATGTGGAAGAAGGTGCTCGAACTTCCATACAAGTATCGCGAAGTCATTATTCTCTATGCGCATTATCAACTGTCAATGAAAGAAATTGCGGAGGTGCTCGGCGTCAGCGAAGGGACGGTCAAGTCGAGGCTGTTCCACGCCAGGAGGAAGTTGGCGGCGAAAGGAGGCGGCGGCGGTGAGACCGACGGATGACGAACTGAAGCGCGAACTGTCCCGGGGACCGCTCAGGAAGCACGGCTTCGACGAACGGCTGCGCCGGCGGATCGAAGAACGTCTGGACGAGGTCCCGTCCCCCCGTCCCTTCCGGTTGCGCCGGCTGGCCGGCGGAGGGCTGGCGCTGTGCGCCATGATCGCCGCGGCCGTGCTGCTGGTCCGGCTCCATCCGATGCAGACGGAGGAGGCGCGGCCGGCCGCCGACGCGATCGTCGGGCAGATGTCGGCCGATACGGGTGCCCCCGGAGAACCGGAAGAGAAGTCGCGCCGCGCGGTGCTGCTGCTCGGTCTCCGGCAGGATGCGGCGGACGGCGGGGAGAGCTCCTACCGGACGCTGCTCCTGGCCGGCGGCCCGAAGCCGTCCGACTGGCTGGCCGCGGAGGGCGGGGGCATCATCATGCCGCACGGTACCGACTTCTGGGGATTGGATGTGCGGGAATACGAACCTGTCGGAGTCCGGCTGGCCGGCGCCTGGAACGCGTCGCGCGGCGGCAGCGTGCTGCCGCCTTCGCCGATTCCGGACGGCGGAAGCATGCCCGCCGTTGCCGAGCGCGTCCTGTTCGCGGGCAACCGCTACATCGCGATCGACCGGCGGCTGGACGGCGAATGGAAGCATTACATGATGGACATCGCCGTCCTCGCCGATCACCGGAATCTCGTCGCGATTCTGGAGGACGTCGAGCCGTCGGTGCCGCTGGCGGTCAAGGACGGCAGGGTCGGCGTCGCGGAGGCCGGCGGGACGGGAACTTCGGGCGTCGGCGAATGGACGTTTGCGCGCAGGGCGGGCTATTGGATGGCGTACATTCGGGAACCCGACGCCGGCGGCGCTTCGGCCCATGCGATCCGGAGGCAGACCGGCTTTCCGTTCGACGATTCGCTCGTCGCCCACAACGAGCTGGCGCTGAACTGGAATGACATCCGGGACGCGCAGCCCGCAGCCGTCGACGCCGTGACGTCGCCGATCCGCAACATGGCGGCGATCCTGACGGACCGGAACATCGTCGTCTACAGCATGCGCGGCGGCAAGCTGGACCGGGAAATGCTGGAGCTGGAGCTCAAATCCGGCGAGACGGTCGTGATGGCCGAGTGGGCGACGCATCCGGACTATGTCGACGCCTGGATCGACAGGGTCAGCGAACTGTTCGACAGGGGCGGAGCACGGTACGCGGGCTGAAGCATGCCGTGCGGCCGGCCGGATTCCGGCTCGCGGAAGAGGCGGCCGCCGGGACGGAATGTCCGGCCGCGGGCCGGGCGTTTCGGCTGCGGCACGGGGGTGCCGGCTTCGGGCCGGCAGCCCGGGCGCGGGAAGGGATTCGCCGGCGGCGGAACTTTATCCGATGCGGCAGAGAAGGCAGAGAAAGAGGGGATTGTCCGGTCGGGCAATCCCCTTGGTTCATGTTCCCGTTGCTGTCGCCGGGCGAGCGCGCTCCGCGGTGCGTGGGAGGCGTCACCTTCGAACATGCGGCCGGACCGGCGCGTTCGGCCTGCCCGGGGGTCGGCTTCCGCGGGCACAGGCTACCGGCCCAGCGCGCTCAGCCAGATCGTCATGGCGCGGCCGTCCCGTTCCGCTCCGGCGGCCCGCAGCAGGCTGTCCGCCTCCGGCGATTCCGCGGCCGGCACGCCGTTCAGGGAGGCGACGCGGATGCTGCTGCGCCCCGTCATCCGCATGACGGCGCGGAACGCGCGGCGCAAGGCGTCCGCCAGCGCATCCCGGGGAATGTCTTCCGGCGGCCGCATCGTGAACACGTTCCTGCCGTAACCTTCGATCCACAGCAGCCAGTCGCCGCCGCGCAGCACGAGGAAGCAGCCGCTCCTTCTCGCGAAGGCGGCGCCGGGTCGGTCGGGCCACGGGGCCAGCAGCCCGAACGGATTGGCCGGATCGGAAGCGGCCAGCACCGTGACGTCTTCCCCGCCGTCGGCTGCGGCGGGCGGCCGGCGAAGCTGCCCGATCCGCTCGCGCAGCACGTATTGCATCGTTTCCACGCCCCGGACAAACGGGCCGCGCGTGACGACGCCGAGGGTTTCGAGCTGCCGGAGCACGGGCAGCATCGTCTCCCAGCGGAAGGGCGACCAATGCTCCGCCGCATCGCGCGCGAGCGCGCCGAATCCTTCGAGCAGGTGGCGCGCCCAGGCCGTGACGGAGGCTTCCGGCGCCTCGCCGTCCCCCCGTCCGTCCGCATCCCGCAGCCAATCGTCGAGCGCGTACCAGCGTCCCTGTCCGGAACCGACGCTCGGCAGCCCGCGGGACGCGCCCGCGCTCCCGGACCCGGGGGACGATCGTCCGGACGTCCTTGCCGGCTTCGCCGCGAGCATCACGCGCAGGGGAGCGAACCGGTCGTTCGACACATGCCCGTCCCGGACCAGGTCCATGAGGTCGGCCAGCACCTCGGACGGGAGCCGTTCCTCGTCCCGCGCCAGCTTCGTCAGGAAGGCGGCGCCGCCCCGCCGGAGCCGGTCCAGCAGCTCCGGATGGCTGACCGGCCGGTCCGCGAGCCGGCGCAACACCGGAAGCCAGAGATCGCGGGACTCGGCGAGGAAGAACGCGACCAGCATCTGCCCGGCGCCGGGCTCCCCGCGCGCCGTCCAGAAAACCTCGCCGCCCGCGCAGAGCGCGTCCAGCATGTCGCCGCGGTATCCGTCGATCCGGGAAGGGAAGACGGCCGATTCCCACAGCTCGAGCGGCAGGAACAGGCCCTGAAGCCTTCCGATGACCCGGAGCAGCCCGCTTTCGCCGGCGAGGCGTGCGCCCGGCGCCGCGTACTGCAGCGCGGCGGCCTCCAGCAGCCAGCGCTCCGGCTCGACCGGCTCGGCCTCCCGGCGCGCTTCCCGCAGCGAACGGCGGAGGATGCGGGAGGCGATCCGGCTGTTCATCCACGCTTCGGCGCCGTCATCCGCGATCGGCGACGGCTCGATCCGCTCCTGCAGCAGCAGTTCGTCGATGACGGCCCGCGCCTGCATGGGATCGAGGGACGGATAGCGGGCGATCAGATCCGCGATCGTGAAGGAGAGCACCCGCTCGGTCCATCGTCCGGCCACGAAGGAGACGGAGGCGGGGCTTGCGGGAAACTCGCGGTACATGTCGCGCTCGTCCGCGCAGATCCAACGCACTTCGCCGCCGAAGTCCATCCGGATGGCGCGCCCGTCCCGCTCCAGCGCTGCGAGCCACTCCGCCGCGCGGCTGCCCGCCCATGCGGCCAGTTCGTCGGCCGAGCTGTCGCCGCGCCGCTTGAGCAGCGCGTACAGCCCGTCCGGATCCGCGGGCGGACCGGCCGGTCCCGGTTCCGCCAGCCGCCGGCGCTCGGCCTCGACCGCCTCCGGCCGCACGGCGCGGCGCAGCGCATCCTCGCCGAACAGCTCGCCTGCCAGCCGCCTGTTGATCCCGATGAGCTGCATCTTAAGGTCGCCGCTGAACTGATCTCCCTCGTACAGCTGTTTCATCGCGTAATCGGACGCGAACGCCGACGCCAGCGGCGACGGGTGCGCCGTCTCGCGCATGACGATGCGGGTCGTGCCGTCCTCGAGGGAACGCAGCGCGTCGAGCAGATTCACAAGGTCCAGCTCGTCATGCAGCGCGCGGCGCATCGCTTCTCCCAGGTACGGGAAACGCTCGGCATAGGGAAGCGCCTCCCGCAGCAGCTCTTCGCTGCGGATCCGCTTCTGCCACATCGGCGTGCGCCGGAAGCTGCGCTGCAGGAGCAGCGACGTCTCCGCGACGCGCCGGAACGCGATCGCGAAAAGGGGCGACCCGGGAAGGGCTTCCGTCAGCAGCCGTTCCACGTTGTCGGACGTCACCTGCCGCACGGCCTCCAGCCAGGCCGGTCCCCATTCCGGCAGGACGAGTTCGATGCCGTCGTCCCGGGCGTGGGCGTAAATCTGCTGCCCCGTCGAGCGTTCCAGCACGTGCCGGATCGCGAGCAGCCAGGTCCGGTTGACGCGCTTGCCCCAGTGGTTGAGGATCACGACGTGCCAGCGCCCCGTCACGTCGCGGTAATATTCGACGACGATCCGCCGGTCGGTCGGAACGGCGCCCTGCGCGCGCTGGGCGCGGACGAGGGCCGCGAGGCCGGCCGCCGCTTCGCCGTCCAGATGGAAGGTGCGCATCAGCCAGTCCAGGGTATCCGCGTCCGATTCCGCCCTGCTTGCGGCGGTATCCGCAGGTCTCGTGTCCGGACGGCCGGACCCGTCCGCCGGCCCGGACGGCCGGAAGGCCGCGGCAGGAGACCCGGAACCCGCCGCATCCGGCCGAACGCCAGCCACGTCCGTGCCCCGGGGTCCGCCGCCGGTTCCTTCCGGCGCGTCCGGCGTTTCCTCCGGTTCGCCGCCCGCCGTGAGCCGACGCTCGAGTTCGGCCCACAGACGGCCGATGGCCATGCCCAGTTCAAAGGACCGGCCGGGGCCTTCGTTCCGCCAGAACGGGATCTCGCTGTACCGGTTGCCCGTCTCCACCGCGTAGACCCGGTCCTGCCGGATGCTCTGGATGCGCCACGAGGTCGCGCCGAGCTGGAAGACGTCGCCGACCCGGCTCTCCTCGACGTACTCCTCGTCCAGCTCGCCGAGGCGGACGCGGGTTTCCGCGTGGTGCACCGGATAGGCGGAGCTCTGCGGGATCGTGCCCGCGCCGGTCAGCGCGGCCATCGCGCTGCCGCTCCGCCGGGAGATGCGGCCGGTCAGGCTGTCGTATTCGATCAGCGGCCGCGCGAACGGGTAATGCCCGCCGAGCACGAGCAGCGCGGCGTGCAGCCGCTCCCGCGGCATCGACCGGAAGCTGTCGCTGCGGAGGACCAGGCGGTGCAGATCGTCCGCGGAGATCCCGCCGTCCGAAGCCGCCGCCATCGCGACGACATGCTGGGACAGCACGTCGAGCGGATCGCGGGGCGGCTCGATCGGCTCGATGTCGCGCCCGGCGATGCGCCTGGCGAGCACGGCGATCTCGGGCAGCTGATCGCGGCTGCGCGCGACGATCGCTCCGCGGCTCAAGCCGCCGACGGAATGGCCCGCGCGGCCGAACCGCTGGATGCCTCCGGAGGCGGAGAGCGGCGAATCGAGCTGGATGACGAGGTCGACATGGCCGACGTCGATGCCGAGCTCGAGCGACGAGGTGGCGACGATGACGCGCAGCTCGCCCGATTTCAGCTTGCGCTCGATCTCCAGCCGGCGCTCGCGGCTGACGCTGCCGTGATGCGACATCGCCATCACGTACCCCGCGTGGTCGTTCAGATGAAGCGTGAGCCGTTCGGCCAGCCGCCGGCTGTTCACGAAAATGATGACGGACCGGGCGCCTTCCATCAGCCGCATCAGCCGCTCGACGATCGGCTGCCAGACGAGCTCGGGCTTCCCGCCGCCCCTCGGTTGCCCGGCCAACGTCACGGTCAGCTCGAGCTTGCGGTCCATCCGGCTTTCCACGATCCGGACCGGCCGCGGCCGGTATCCGCAAGGATGGAGGGCCTCTTCGGCTTCATCCGCGCCGTCCGGATCGGCGGATCCGGCGCCTTTCGGTCCGTCTCCCGGCCGGGGCAGCGCCTCCCGCGGCTCCTCCCATCCGGCGAGGAAACGGGCGACCCGCCGGAGCGGCTTCTGCGTCGCCGATACGCCGATCCGCTGGATCCGGGCCGGGCAGAGCTCCGCAAGCCGCTCGAGCGTCAGCGACAGATGCGCGCCGCGCAGGTCCGCGGCCAGATCGTGGATCTCGTCGACGATCACCTTCTCCGTCGTCCGGAGCATCCGGCGGCCCTTCTCCGACAGGAGCAGGATGAAGAGCGACTCCGGCGTCGTCACGAGCACGTCCGGCGGCCGCCGCAGCATGGCGGCGCGCTGCGCGCCGGTCGTGTCGCCGGTGCGGACGGCCGCGCGCAGGCCGGGCCAGGGTTCCGCGATCGCTTCGGCCAGCCGGTCGATCGCCTCCGCGAATTCGACAATATGGTGATGGATGTCGTTGTTGAGGGCCTTGAGCGGCGTCACGTAGACAATCTTCACGCCCGGCGCCGCGTCCGGCCGGCTCTTCGCCTTGACGCAGTGATCGAGGCAGGGCAACAGGGCCGCCAGCGTCTTGCCGGAACCGGTCGGCGCGGCGATCAGCACGTGGCGGCCCGTGCGGATGGCTTCCCAGGCCTCGCGCTGCACGGGGGTCGGCTCGCCGAAGGTGCGGACGAACCATCGCGCGAGCACCGGGTGGAACCCCTCCAGTTCCGGCGGCAGCCGTTCGCCGGAAGCCGTCATGTCCGTCACCTCCTCCCGGGTTTCATCGCATCGAAGAAAATCCGTACCCCCAGCATACTCCATCCGGTAACCGCGGACAATCCCGGCGCCTCGGCGCATGCGTGAGGACATGCGCATGTCCCATCGGGAAGGGAAGGCATGCGGGAGACGGGGGCATCCGCCGGGTGCGGAGCGGACCGCGGGCGCGCGCGGAAGCCCGGAAGATCGGCGGCCCGGACCAAATGAAAAGGAAGGAGCCCGCCGGATCTCCCAAGGGAGACCCGACGGGCTCTGGTTGGATGCCGGACGACATCCGGCCGATTCGCTATCATGCCGCCGCTTCGGCGCCGTCCTCCTGCTCCGGTCCGGCCGGCTGCCCGCCGTCGGCGGCCTGTTCCCCGCCGGCTTGAGCCTGTTCACCGGACTGCAACTGTTCCACCGGCTCTTCCTGTTCCGCCGGCTGCGCTTGTTCCGCCGGCCGTTCCTTCTCAACCGGCTGTTTCTTCTCCGCCGGCTGCGCGACCGCAATCTTCTCGTAGGCGCTGTCGCTCAGGATGCGGCGCGCGGTGACGTACCGCTTCGCGTAGTACGTATCCGACAGCGACGTGACGACGACGCCCTTCGACGTGGACGCGTGCGCGAACTTGCCGTTGCCGATGTAAATGCCGACGTGGGAAATGCCCTTGCCGTTCGTGTTGAAGAAGACGAGATCGCCCTTCCGGAGATCCTCCTTCGCGACCTTGACGCCTTCCTTCGCCATCGAGGCGGAATGGTGCGGCAGTTCGATGCCGAACTTCGCGAACACGTAGGCCGTAAATCCGGAACAGTCGAAACCTTTGGGCGTGGTGCCGCCGTAACGGTACGGAGTGCCGAGCAGTTCCGCGATCACCGCGTCAAGCTTCGACCCGGCGGAGGCGCCGGCGCTGGCCGTCGTGAACGCCGTCACGGCCGCCAGCAGCGCCATAACGGATATGGCGAATCTCTTCACCGATGTTGAACTCCTTCCGATGCCTGCGAGGTTAGCTGTGGGGTTCGGTCGAAGGATGCCCTGGGACTCTTCCGGCGCAGCCCGGCGCGCGGCCTGCCGCGCAGAGTCCGTTCACCCGAAATGGGTCCCCCGCTTCCCGTTCGAAGGGAATTCGGCATTTTTTGCAAACACGCTCTTACGAATTCGCTCTCAGATCGGCATTTCCTCCTTTCCCAAAATGAGAATCCTCTCATAAAAAAGCGAAATTTCTCTCATAAAAATCTGAAATCGACGTAGAAACGGCGGCAAATTTCTCATCAAAAACGTGATCGAAATTACAAAAAAACCGACATGCCCGGACGTGTGTCCGGACATGTCGGCTTCGGGCGGAGGCCGGCGCGCGGAACCGCCGATTCCTGTCAGGCGGCCCTGTCAGGCGGCCGGTCGCCGTTTCGAGTTCCACGCTTCATATTGCGCGGCGTAGGTCCACACCTTGAACCAGGTGCGGAAGAACGGCTGGACCTGGTGCAGGATGAGTGCGAACAGCCCGGCCCAGACCATCGACACGGCGGCGGAGACGAGGCCGGCCGCCGCGCCGATCGCCCAGACCGCGAGCGCCGACGCGGCGGCGGCCGGCAGGCTGCGGAACGTGACGGAGAGCGACGGCAGCACGCCGTCCCCCGCCGCCGCTCCGAACTGCATGCCGACGGAGACGAGCCGGACGAGCAGGAACCAGAGGAGCCAGGCGGCCAGCGCGGGAAGCAGCGTCCGGAACAGCTCGCTCCATCCGTCGCTCGCGAAGAACGCGCGGCGCGCGAGCGGCAGCAGCCAGGCGAGCGGTGCAAAAATCAGCGCGAGCTCGGCCGCGTAGATGAGGGCGACGCGCTTCCAGGCGGCGCGGATGCCGGCGAGGAACGTCGTGCCGCTCTCCTTCGTCGCGTGCTGCAGCGAGTGGAACAGTCCGGCGTTGATGAACGGCGTCAGCAGCACGCGGGCGGCGAGCAGGCCGAGCAGCGCCAGCCCGTAGGGCATGAGCAGGTCGGTCTTCATGATCCGGAACTGCGCCTCGGCGAGGAACAGCTCCACGGCCCCCCAGGCGGCGAGCGGATCGGGATACCGCTTCAGGAACGGCACCAGCACGCCGTCGATCGCGCGGTACAGGAAGAATCCCCACAGGAACTGGTAGACGAACAGGAGGACGATGACGCCTGCATGCCGCACGGTGCGGTTCCAGCCGTTGATCACGTGCGATTTCATCGCGCATCTCTCCCTTTACCATCCGAACCGGGCGATGATCGTCTCCAGCAGCTTCGCGGCGCCGAGGTTCCAGCGGTTCCGCGTCGTGCGGGGCAGCTCGGCCTTCAGGAAATTGTTGTACCGCCGGTTGTCGAGCAGGTTCGTCCGGTTCGGGTCCGCCGCCGCCCATGCGACCGGATGCGGCCGGGTGACGCGGATTTCGGCCCGGGCGCCGTCATCGTCCCAGATGTGCGTCTCGGTCGAGCCGTCGGCGAATGTCAGCAGGACCGGCACGGGACCGGTATAGGCACCGGTGCGGGTGAGGCGGACGACCGATTCGTACCGCCGCTCACCGCCCGCGTCCATCGGCGTGATCCGGATCGATTCGACCGCCACGTCGGCCGTCTCCGCGCCGTACACGAACGCGTTGAAGTAGTCGTCCCAGTCTTCGCCGGTCACCTTTTCGACGATCCGCTGGAAGTCGCGGGCGGACGGATGCCGGAACTTGTACGTCTGAAAATAAGTCCGCAGAATGTTCCGCATTTTCCGCTCTCCCGCCCGCCGTTCGATGCCGAGCAGCACCAGTTTCGCCCGGAGGTAGACGTTTTCCGCGTAGTGCTCGTGGTTCCGGAACTTCCAGGATGGCTGGTCGAGCGGTGCCGGATCGGTCAGCCAGACCGATTCGACCGGCAGGTTCGGCGCGATGCCGTAGATCGCGTCCATCACCTTGTCCTCGGCGTAGGAGGTGAACCCTTCGTCGAGCCACGCTTCTTCGTACTCGTTCGTGGCGACCATGCCGTACCAGTACTGGTGCCCGATCTCGTGCACGACGGTCCGCTCCAGCGTGAAGTCCGGGTTTTCCTCCTCGGCGGATGCCGCCGTGATCAGCGTCGGGTATTCCATGCCGCCCGCGCCGCCCGCACCCTTCGGCGGCACGACGATGGACAGGGTGGAGTAGGGATACGCGCCGTACCACTCGGCGTATTTCGCGAGCGCCGATTTGGCGGCGTGCATGTAGCGCTCGCGCAGGTGGGCGTGGAGCGGATCGAGATACAGCTTGATCCGGACGCCGGGAATGCCCTTCGCGGCGTAGGATTCTTCATAATAGATGAAGTCCGGCGAGGCGGCCCACGCGAAATCGTGCACGTCGTCGGCATAGTAGTGGTAGGTTTTCATGCCGTTCTCGATCTTCGGCGTGTCCGCGAGGAAACCGGTCGCCGCCGTCTTGTAGCGTTCCGGCACGCGGATTTTGACGCTGAAGATGCCGAAATCGCCGTAGAACTCGGAGTTGCCGTGGTACTGGTGCGCGTTCCAGCCCTCCTGCTTCCGGCCGCGCGTGCCCCGCGTTTCGTAGACCGCGATTTTCGGGTACCATTGGCCGGCCATCACGAAGTCGCCGGCGTAACCCATGCGGGTGAACACGCGCGGCAGCTTCACGTCGAATGTCATGCGCAGCGTCACGCTGCCGCCGGGCGGGACCGGCTGCGACAGCCGGAGACGCGCGAGCGTCCGGTCGTTCGGATTGCCGTCGTCCGGGCTCACGTACTGCAGGCGCGGCAGCAGATTCTCGCCGTCCTCGTCGATGATGGAGCGGAGCGTGATGCCGCCGACGCTCTCCGGCGTTGCCCGGTCATTCCGGAGCCGGCCGCCGGACTCGCGCATGAACGTGGTCAGCGGGCTCTCGAAGGCGTTCGGATACAGATGGAAATAAATCTCGGATACCGTCTTCGCGCCGGGGTTGGTCCATGTGACGGTCTGCTCGCCGTGCAGCGTCTTCTTCTCCGCGTCCAGCCGGACGTCGATGTGGTACTCGACGACGCGCCGCGACAGCGCGACCGGCTTCGGCTTCTGCTTCTGCACCGTCTCCGGGGCGGAACCGGCCGGCGACTGCGCGGCGGGTGGTCCGCCAGGCCCGGGATCGGCGGACGAGGAGGCCGACGCGTATATGTATCGGGACAGCCAGGCGCTGCGGAAGTCTTGTCCGAGAAGGGCAAACGCGAGCACGGCGGCCGCCGCGGCCAGGGCGAATCGGGTGCGGGCGCTGAACAGCATGGACCGATTACCTCCCGTTGACAAGCATCTACGGCATGTATATGTTGGCTTCGGACAGATTATTAGCTAAAATGATTGACAAACCCTGAACGGAAAGCGGGGGTATCGTTCGTGCAAGAGCAGGAAGGCGGCACGCAGAAGAAGAAGACGCTGTCGCTCAACGTCGTCAGCTCGCAGACGCACAAGGGGTTCGGAGCGGGGAGCATCAACCTGAACGACGTGTCGTCCGTCATCATCGACGGCGGCGAAGCCTATATCGACATCGGCGCCATGCACGCGAAAAGCCGGGTGGAGCGCGGCATCAAGTTCAGCACGAACAAGGAGGACGTGCCGAACGGACGGAGGGTGTGGGTCGTCTGGGTCGCGGTCGACCGGAGCGGCGACGGGCCGTACTACGCGGGCGCGACCGCCAGCGAGATGCTGATCGACTCGGAGGCGAAGCGGGGATGGAAGATCCTCGCCGACCACGTGAACCGGCTGGATTACGCGATCAAGCGCCGGTTCATGCTGGACGAACTGTCGCCGGAGGAGAAGCGGGCGCTGAAGGACCTGTTGATCCGTCACAACCCGGAATGGTGGGAGCGTTCGCCGGAACAGCTCAAGGCCGCGCTGGACGCATGAACGGAACGGGCTGCC
Organism: Thermobacillus sp. ZCTH02-B1; assembly: GCF_002159085.1. GTDB lineage: Bacteria > Bacillota > Bacilli > Paenibacillales > Paenibacillaceae > Thermobacillus. Next base: position 16,502 of record NZ_LZRU01000025.1, on the reverse strand, counting down.
CCGGCAAGCCGGAAGGCTTGCGGGCAGCCCGTTTGACTTCGGATAGGGTGCACGCGCCGGGGCGGTTCACCGGTTCATGATCCCGTGGCGGAGGATGTCCTCGATGGCCGCCACCCAATCCCCGTAAGGAAGGTTCGCATGGTTGGGGATCATGATGGACTGGAAGATGAATCCGAGCACCAGCCCGTCGGGCAGCCGGGAACGCAACTTCCCTTCCCGCCGTCCCTGCGCGATGAACGAATCGAGACAGGCGTACATGTCGAGGTGCATCCGGTCGAGCCGTTCGAGATTCGCCTTCACCTTGGGGGTGGAAGAGCGAATCTGCTGGACGCTGCCAATCAGCTCATGGATCATTTTCCGCTTGAACATGAGATCGAGCAGATACCGGAACTGGGATTCGAAATCCGGCAGCCGCCCGATCTCCCGGAGTTCGGCGAGGAACCGGTTCATCTCGTGGATCATGAAATCGGAGATGAGCTCGTCCTTGTTGTCATAATATTTGTACAGCGCACTCCTCGAGACCTGCAGCCGTTCGGCGAGCGCGCTGATCGTGAAGCCTTCGTAGCCTGCCGCGAGCAGCACGTTGCCCGTTTCCCGGAACAGGTCGTCGGTCGTAAACTTCCGTTCCCGTGCGATGGCCATCACCCCGTCGAAGAGGTTACTTCGACAAGTTCCGGCGTATTCCTCCTCCGCGTCCGTGCTAGCCGGTCCACCAACGCATCAGGTCTTCCCACCACGAGCGGCGGATCTCGTGGTCCGCGCGGACGGGGGCCGGCTCCTCTTCGGGGGCTTCGTCATGCGCGTCGCAGACCTCGGCCGGTTCGGTGCCGAGGACGAACGTCTCCGCCCGGCGGAGCGGGCAGGCCCCGCTTGCCAGCTTGCCGGTCCCGGGATCGATGTAGACGGTCACGACGCCCTCCGGCTCCGGGAACATCTTCGGCGGCACGCCGGCGAGCGCCCGCTCGATGAAGTCGGCGAAGATCGGCGCCGCGCGATGCGCCTCGGCCCGCGTGATCGCGCGGGCCCGGTCGTAGCCGACCCAGACGGCGGCCGCGAGCTCCGGCGTGTAGCCGACGAGCCAGGCGTCGTAGGCGGTCGTGCCGGTCTTGCCGGCGACCGGACGCCGGATCGCGGACGACACGCGGTACGCCGTGCCGCCCGGCTCGAACACGCTCTCAAGCAGCCGCGTCAGGACGTAGGCATGCGCGGGCGACGCCACCCGCTCCGATGGCGGCTGCGCCTCGTACAGCACGCGGCCCGCATGGTCCTCGATGCGCAGGACGGCGACCGGCTCGTGCCGCACGCCGCCCGCGGCCAGCGCGCCGAATGCGGACGCCATCTCGAGCGGGCTGACCGGGAACGCGCCGAGCGCCAGCGAGGGCACCGGCTGCATCGGGCTGTCGATGCCGAAGCGTCGCGCCGTCGCGATGACATTTTCCGGCCCGACCGCCATGATCGTGTGGACGGCGTAGATGTTGTCCGAGCTCGCGATCGCCGTCCGCATGTCGATCTCGTCCATGAAATAATGATCGTTGTGGTTGCGCGGCTCGTACGTCCTGCGCCCGTCGTCGTACGTGAAGACGGTCGGCTCGCTCCGGAAGCGGGTGACCGGCGTCATCCCCTGCTCCAGCGCCGTCAGATAGAGGAACGGCTTGAACGAGGAGCCCGGCTGGCGCGTCTTCGCCAGGACGCGGTTGTACTGGTTCTCCGCGTAGTCGCGCCCGCCGACCATCGCCTTGATGTGGCCGTTCCTCGGATCGATCGCGACCAGCGCCGCCTGCTGTTCCGAACCCGCGGGAATGCCGCGCTTCACCGCCTCCTCGGCGGCCTTCTGGATGTCGGGATCGAGCGTCGTGTAGACGCGGAGGCCGCCTTCGGCGAGCAGCCGCTCGTCGAAGCCGAGCCGGTCGACGACGACCGACCGCACGTAGTCGCGGAAATACGGCGCATACCCTTCGCCCGCGTCCGATTTCGGCGGGCGGAATGGCAGCACCTCGCGGAACGCGGCGTCGGCCTCCTCCCGCGTGATGACGCCCTGTTCGACCATCGCGTTCAGCACGAGCCGCTGCCGGTCCTTCGCGTTCTTCATGTCCCGATAGGGCGAATAGTAGCGCGGTCCCTTCGGAATGCCGGCGAGCATCGCGCTCTCCGCGAGCGTGAGATCCTTCGCGCGCTTGCCGAAGTATCGCTCCGCCGCGGCCTCGATGCCGTAGGCGCCGTGGCCGTAGTAGATCTGGTTCAGGTACATCGTCAGGATTTCCGTCTTGTCGTATTTCATTTCGAGCATCGCCGCATAGACGGCTTCCTGCAGCTTCCGCTTCCAGGTCCGCTCGTGGGAGAGCCACAGGTTGCGCGCGAGCTGCTGCGTCAGCGTGCTCGCGCCCTGCTTCGCCGACAGGCTGCGCAGGTTGACGAGCGCGGCGCGCGCGAGCCCGCGCAGATCGATGCCGTGATGTTCGAAAAAGCGGCGGTCCTCGATCGCGAGCGTCGCCTGCACGAGGTACGGCGAGATCTCCTGAAGCTCCACGGGGCGCCGGTGGCCGCCGGCATGCAGCGCGGCGATGACGCCGCCCCGGCTGTCGTAGATGTAGGAAGTCTGGCTGATGCGGGCGGCCGGCAGCGTCTGTGCGCCGAGCCAGATCCGCCCGGCCATCAGTCCGAAGACGACCAGCAGCAGGAGGAAGGCGAGCGCCGCGGCCGTCATGCGGAGGCGGCCAAGGCGGACCATCCGCCGCTCGGCGCGGAGCCATTTTCGCTTCCGTTTTTCACGTTCTTCCGGTGTCCCGGCGTTCGACCGATCCGTCACGCGCGCCACCGTCCTTTCCGCCCGGATTCTCTCATGTTCCTTAGTATGGAAATCGAAAGAGGCCGTTATTCGCGGCGCCGGAAGGGGCGGAGGAGGCGTGCCGGGAAACGGGAAAACGCCATGAAAACGCCTGTTGCTTTTTCCATTTGAAGGTCTATAATACAGGTTGAAATCTAACGGGAAGAGGGATCGTCCACGTGACGGAGATATGGTTCACCGAGAAACAGACGGACCATTACGGCATCACGATGAAGCTGAAGGAAATGTACGTCCGCGAACAGACGGACTTCCAGGACCTCGCCCTGGTCGAGACCGAGGAATGGGGCACGATGCTGCTCCTCGACGGCATGGTCATGACGACGGACCGGGACGAGTTCGTGTATCACGAGATGGTGGCCCATCCGGCGCTGTTCACCCATCCGAATCCGGAGCACGTGCTGGTCGTCGGCGGCGGCGACGGCGGCGTCATCCGCGAAGTGCTGAAGCATCCCGAGGTGAAGCGGGCCGTCCTGGTCGACATCGACGGCAAGGTGATCGAATATTCGAAGAAGTACCTGCCCCAGATCGCTTCCGGTCTGGACGATCCCCGCGTCGAGGTGATCGTGAACGACGGGTTCAAGCATATCCATGATCACAAGAACACGTACGACGTGATCATGGTCGACTCGACCGAGCCGGTCGGACCGGCGGTGCAGCTCTTCACGCGCGGCTTCTACCAGGGCATCTACGACGCGCTGAAGGAAGACGGCATGTTCGTCGCGCAGACCGACAATCCGTGGTTCAAGGCGGACCTGATCCGCAACGTGAACCGCGACGTCCGGGCGGTGTTCCCGATCGTGCGCACCTACTGGGCGAACGTGCCGACCTACCCGAGCGGCATGTGGACGTTCACGCTGGGCAGCAAGAAATACGACCCGCTCGACCTGGACGAGACGCAGATTCCCGAGATCGACACGAAGTATTACTCGCCCCGGCTGCACAAGGCGGCGTTCGCGCTGCCGAAGTTCGTCGAGGAACTGGTGAAATAGCGGAACTTGAGCGAGGTCGGACGGCCGTCCCGATTCCGGGACGGCATATTTGATGGAAAGGGGACGCGAGGCGTTGAAGCTGGACCAGAAATATTCCGGCAACGTGTTTATCTTGAGCTCCGAAGACTACGAGGCGGCGAAGGCGGTCATCTACGGCATGCCGATGGACTTCACCGTCTCGTTCCGACCGGGCGCGCGCTTCGGCCCGCCGCGCATCCGCGAGGCGTCGGTCGGTCTCGAGGAGTACAGCCCGTATCTCGACCGCAGCCTTGAGGACATTGTCTATTTCGACGCGGGGGATCTGCTGCTGCCGTTCGGCAACGCGGCGCGCAGCCTGGAGCTCATCGGCGAATTCGTGCGGCGCGTGCTGGCGGACGGGAAGCTGCCGGTCGGCCTCGGCGGCGAGCATCTCGTCTCATGGCCGGTCATCCGCGAGGTGTACGCGAAATATCCGGACCTTGCGGTCATCCACATCGACGCGCACGCGGACCTGCGCGAGCAATACGAGGGCGAGCCGCTGTCGCACGCGACGCCGATCCGCAAAACGGCGGAGCTCATCGGAGGGAAGAACGTGTACCAGTTCGGCATCCGCTCCGGCTCGCGCGAGGAATGGCAGTACGCGCGGGAGAACGTGAACTTCCACCCGTTCGAGGTGCTGGAGCCTTTGAAACGTGCGCTGCCGGGACTCGCGGGGCGGCCCGTGTACGTGACGATCGACATCGACGTGCTCGATCCGTCCTGCGCGCCGGGCACCGGCACGGCCGAAGCGGGCGGCATCACGTCGAAGGAACTGCTGGAAGCCGTGCACGCAATCGCCCGCTCCGACGTGCGGGTCGTCGGCTGCGACCTCGTGGAGGTGGCGCCGGCCTACGACCCGACCGAGCAGACGCAGATCGCGGCCGCGAAGATCGTGCGCGAGATGCTGCTCGGCTTCGTGAAGTAATCCATGCATGCGAACAATCGGCCCCGGGAGGTCACCCCCCGGGGCTTCCATGTTCCAGCAGCCGGCCGTCCTCCAGGACGAACCTGCGATGCGCCCGCGAGGCCAGCCGCTCGTCGTGGGTGACGAGGACGAGCGCCGTTCCCTGCCGGTTCAGTTCCACGAGCAGCTCCTCGATCCTTTCGCCGTTCCGACGGTCCAGGCTGCCCGTCGGCTCATCGGCGAAGATGACGTCCGGACCGTTCGCGAGGGCGCGGGCGATCGCGACGCGCTGCTGCTGCCCGCCCGAAAGTTGGGACGGATAATGCCCGGCCTTGTCCGCAAGGCCGACGCGGCGGAGCAGCTCGAGCGCGCGCCCGCGCCGTTCCCGCCGCGGCACCCCGGCGTAACCCATCGGCGCCTCGACGTTCTGCAGCGCCGTCAGTTCGTCGATCAGGTGGAACGACTGGAAGACGAAGCCGAAATGTTTTCCGCGGATGCGGGCGAGCTCCGCGTCGCCGAGGCCGTCCACCGGCACGCCCCTGAACCGGTACGTCCCCGACGTCAGCCGGTCCATGCATCCCAGAATGTGCAGCAGCGTGCTCTTGCCGCTCCCGGACCTTCCCGTGATCGCGACGAAGTCTCCCGCGTCAATCCGGAGCCCGACGCGGTCGAAGACGATCATCTCCCGATCACCGTCCCGGAACGCCTTCTTCCCGTCCGTCAGTTCGATCAAGGTCATGCCTGATCACCCCTCAAGATTTCGAGCGGCCGCAGGCGCCGGAACCGGGACGCCAGCGCACCCGCGGCGAGCATGGCGGGCGCGAGCGCCAGGACGGCGGCCCCCGCCGCGGCGGCGGGAGACGTCCGAACCCCGACCGCATCCGCCCAGGCGGACAGACACCAGGAACCGAGACCCGCTCCCGCGACGCCGCCCGCGCACGAAGGCAGCGCCGCCTCCAGCAGCATTTCCGCGAACAGGACGCCCTTGCGGGCCCCGCATGCGGAGCAGACGGCGAACGCCCTCCGTCGCCGGAGGAACAGGAGCTGCACGACGGCGGAAAGGCCGATCAGGACGATGGCCAGGCCGAGCGCCGCGACTCCGCCGGCCGCCGCCGCGCCGTCCCGGAGCGCTTCATAGCCGCCGAGGAGGCGCTGTCCGGCCGCGTCCGCGGCGAACCTCCAATCCTCGTTCCATGCCGCCAGCAGACCCAGAATCTGCGCGAAGGTCCCGATCGCTTCATCCGCGTCCATGCCGCGGTCGAACCGGACGGAGAGCCAAAACACGGCGGCGTTTTCCGGCGTTTGCGGCGGCGCATGCGACGGATCGTAGAATGCGAGCGGCAGCAGCACCGTCCGGTCCAGCGGCCAATCCGCCAGATCGTGATGGGTGAAGCGGTCCCCGGCGGCTCCCAGCTCGTCCATCGGAAGCACGGACAGACGCCCGCCGCTTTCTCCCTCCCGTTCGCCGCCGGCGCCGAGCTCCGGCGGCACATGACCGAAGATCAGCCGGTACCGTCCTTCCAGGAGTCCCCGGATGTCGTCTCCCGCGTACGCCGCGTTCCCCCGCTCGAACCCCGGCCTGTCCTTCTGGAGGACGGACGCGAGAAAATCGTCCGAGGCGTACAGGAGGCGGCCCGTGCGAACGTCGGCGCCGTCCGTCGTGTAGTGGACGGTGCGGACGATGCAGAACGGGAACGACGCTTCGGGGAACCGCGCCTTCAACATCGCATATTGTTCATAATCGAGCGGCGGCCGGCTCGACGGCTGCTCCGGGGTGATGACGATGTTCCAGATCGTCCCGCCGATTTCTTCCCGGATCACGCGGTACTCCTCCGCTGCGGACACCCACAGGGCGGCGCAGACATGGATCACCGCGACGCCGGCGGCCATCTGCAGCGCGAGCGGAAGATGGACCTTCCAGCGTCGCCGGATCATGAGCAGCGATTTTGACAGGATGTAGCCGGTCATGTCAATCCGCCTCCCGCATCAGGCGGATGATGACGTCCGGTTTCCGGTAGCGCCGGGTAAGCGCGAAGCCCGCCGCGGCGCAGACGAGCAGATGGAGGGCGAAGACGGTCAGCATGACGGCCGGATCGGGGCGAACGGGAAAAAGATACCGCGTCACGACCGGCTGCGCCGCCTTCAGCACGGTGAACACCGCCATCAGCGACAACGTCGAGACGGCGAACAGCTCGAGGAACGCCTCCGCCCGGAGGGTTCGCGGCCGGGCGCCGATCGCCAGTGCGATCCCGTGCCGCTTCCTTCGCTCGCGCATGAGCAGCGCCATGATGCTGCCGATGTTCAGCAGCGACCAGAGCAGCGCGATCAGCGCGACCGCGATCACGAAGGCATAGACCTCCAGGAGCTGCGCCCGCTCGCGGCGCAGGGCCTCATCCATGCGTTCGACTCTCCAGTCTTCGCCCGCCGCAAGCCGGATTTTCGCAAGGATCCCGTCCACGTCGCCGGATTCCTTCACCTTCACGAACAATTGCGTCCATCCCCGGAACGTTCCGTCTTCCTCCACGACGGTCAAGTGCCGGTCGTCGACTTCCGTCTCTCCCGCCGCGATGCAGCTCCCGGCGCCGACCCGGATTTCCCTGCCGACGGCGGAGCCGCCCCACCAGTCCAGGGCCGGCTGGATGCCGGCAATGCATGTCCGGCCGCCGGCGAGAGCGCCGCCGTGCCGGATGTACGCCCGGAACAGCCCGATGTACGAGGGATCGACGGACTGGATCAGCGCATGGCGCCAGCCGTCGCCGTCGTGGAGCACGCCGGTATACACCGACCTGCGGCTTACGGATTCGACGGACGGATCCAGGCCCGGCAGCAGATCGTACAGCTCTGCCGCGGACGGCCGGTCCCCGGTCCGCGCGTCGACGGGTTCCGGAGAGGGATGTTCCTCGAGCCGAATGATGCGGCGGGCGTCCGTCATCATCCCGGCCTCCAGGACATGCTGTTGGTAACGCGCGGCGGACAGCAGAGCGGCCGGAATCAGCCATCCGGCGACGAAGCCGAGCATCATCAGGGCCGCCGTCCGTCGGCCGGCGCGCAGATTCCGCAGGACCGTCATCAGCAGGAACGAAGGGGAAACGGTCATCGTACGAGCCCCATTTCATCCGGTGGAATGTCAATCGGCCGATTGCAAGCCCGATTATAGGAGGAAATTTTTGCGAAACATCCGGCAAAAACATGAAGATTTTCTTAAATCGGACGCACAATCGGCCCATCGGCGCAGTCCGAGTATGCCGCCCGCCATTGCCCGATTTCGGGGCGGATGATAAAATACGGAGTAACTCCGGGCCGTTTGCATGCCGTCTGCGTTTCGGACAGAAGATAAGGAGGGGGCGTCATGTCGCTTCTCAGCGGTTTGTTCGGGAATTATTCGGAGGTATCGCCCGCGGAGCTTGAGCGGCAGTACGGCGCGTACCTGATGCCGGGCGAGACCATCCAGTCGGGCTTCCGGCTGATCCGCGACACGTTCATTCTGACGGACCGTCGGATCATCCTGTTCGACCACCAGGGTGTCACCGGCAAGAAGACGCGCGTCGCTTCGATCGATCTGGACTCGATTTACGATGTATCGATGGAGACCGCCGGCACCGGGTTTGATGACAGCGAGCTGACGATCCGCTACATCACGTCGCCCTACTACAAGGCGAGCAATCTGCAGACGGCAAACTACAAGTTCGAGTTCAGCAAGAAGTTCAACATCCAGCCGTTTTACACGGCGCTCGTAACGCTGGCGTACGAGAACAAGAAACGGATCAACAGCTGAATGCCGGGAATCCGCAACGGGTACGCAGCACACAGGTGGTCGCACGGGCTCTGCCGCGTCGGCGCGGCAGGGTCTTTTTCGTAGGGAACGATTTCCGGAAATCATATGTTGACCAAACAAATCGGAAATACTATGATTCGGATGTGGCCATTATTCGACAAAATTCAACAAATACGCAACAAAGGGGTTGGACAGCATGAGAAAATGGCATTTCGCTCTGGCGGTCGTGCTGCTGTTCGGCATGCTCGCGGCAGCCTGCTCTTCCGGCGGCGCCGGCGGCGGCGACAGGAAGGTCATCCGCGCGGGGTCGACGGGCCAGTCGTTCCCGAACAGTTACAAGGAAGGGGACAAGCTGGTCGGCTTCGACGTCGAGGTGCTCGAAACGATTGCCGCCAATCTCGGCTATACGGTAGAATGGGTTAACAGCGATTTCGCCGGCCTCATGGGTCAGCTCGAGACCGGCAAGATCGACACGATCGCGAACGTCGTCGCGGTGACGGAGGAGCGGAAGGAGAAATTCGACTTCACCGTTCCGTATTCGTACGCGGCCGTCACGATCGTGACGCATGTCGACAACACGGACATCAACACGCTGGAAGACCTGAAGGGCAAGACGGTCGCCGGCGTGCTCGGTTCGCAGAACGTGAAGAACCTGCAAAACTATGATCCCGAGATCAACGTCCGGACGTACGAGAACCGCGACGGCGCGCAGAATGACGTCCTGAACAAGCGCGTCGACGGCTACGTCCAATCGAAGGCGAATCTGATCGCCGAGATCAACCGGCAGAATCTGCCGCTCAAGTTCGTCGGCGAGCCGTTCCACTATGAGGATGTCGCGTTCCCGTTCCGGAAGACCGAGGAGAACCGGAAGCTGATCGAGCAAATCAACGCCGAGATCGAGAAGCTCCGGGCGGACGGCACGCTGAAGAAGCTCTCCGAGAAATATTTCTACGGCGAGGACATTACGACGAAGGGCGAGTAATCCACAGCCTTGCGGGCGGATCCGAAACCGCGAAGGCGCGTGAGGGCGGGCGATGGGCGTGAATTTTGATCCTCTCTACATTTTCGAATTGCTGCCTCGAATCATCCGGTACATCCCGATCACGCTGCTCATGGCGGTGCTCGCCATGATATTGGCGATCGCGGTCGGGCTGATGATCGCGCTCGCCCGCAACAGCAAGAACCGGCTGCTCAGTGCGGGAGCAGCCGTCTACATATCCTTCTTCCGCGCCATCCCGATGCTGGTGCAGCTGTTCCTGATCTACTACGGTCTGCCGCAGCTGTTCCCGGTTTTCACGAAGATGGACGCCGTGACGGCGGCGATCATCGGGTTCGGGTTCAAGCAGGCGGCGTTCCTCGCGGAAATATTCCGGGCGGCCTTCCATTCGGTCGACAAGGGGCAGATGGAGGCGAGCCTGACCGTCGGCATGACGAAGGTGCAGGCGTACCGGCGCATCATTCTGCCCCAGGCGGCGCGCAACGCGCTGCCCGGCACGGGCAACATTTTCATCAGCCTGATCAAGGAGACGTCCCTCGCGTTCACGCTCGGGGTGGTCGAGATTTTCGCCGAGGCGAAGATGCAGGCCGCGGAATCGTTCCGTTTCTTCGAGGCCTATCTGGCGGTCGCCCTGATCTACTGGCTGCTCATCATCGTCTATTCGTACCTGCAGCAGAAGCTCGAAAACGTGCTGGATCGCCCATACCGTTCATGAAGGTTGGTTGGCCATGATCAAAGTGACGAATCTCAGGAAACGGTTCGGCGACCTGGTCGTGCTGAACGGCATCGACTTCGAGGTGAAGGACGGCGAGGTGCTGACGATCATCGGTCCGTCCGGGTCGGGGAAATCGACGCTCATCCGCTGTCTGAACTTCCTCGAGCGGCCGGACGCCGGCGTCATCGAGATCGGCGGCGTCCGGGTCGACGCGGAGAAGTGCACGAACCGGGATATCCGCCGGCTCCGCCTGCAGACCGCGATGGTGTTCCAGAACTACAACCTGTTCCGGAACAAGACCGCGCTGCAGAATGTGACGGAAGCGCTCGTCGTCGTGAAGAAGATGCCGAAGAAGGAGGCGGAGGAGCTCGGCATGGAGCTGCTTCGCCAGGTCGGGCTCGAGGACAAGCGGGACAACTATCCCGCCACGCTCTCCGGCGGCCAGCAGCAGCGCGTCAGCATCGCGCGGGCGCTCGCGCTCAGACCCCATGCGATCCTGCTGGACGAGCCGACGTCGTCCCTCGATCCGGAGCTGGTCTCGGAAGTGCTGCAGACGATCAAGAAGCTGGCCGAGATGGACACGACGATGATCATCGTGACGCACGAGATGGACTTCGCCCGGGATGTGTCCGACCACGTCATCTTCATGGCGGACGGCAACATCGTCGAGCAGGGGCCGCCGTCCGAAGTGCTGGACCATCCGCGGCATGAGCGGACGAAGCAGTTCCTGCGCTCATTCCACGCGAACAGGAAGCGGTGACGATGGAGGACGGTCTGACGGCGGCTTTTCTCGAAAAAATGTGGAGCATGTCCGTCTCCGGGGAGAGCCTGGGGAAGGCAAAATACGGCGTGTTGGATTTTGCGGCATCCGCCTTCGCCGGGAAGGCGGATGCCGGCGTCTTGAAGCTGCTCCGCGCGGCGGAGGAGGAGGGCGGGCGGCCGCTCGCGCCGGTGCTGTTCCACCGGCGGCGCGTGTCCCGGGAGCAGTCGGCGCTCGTCAACGGCTTCATGGCGCACGCGCTGGACTACGACGACGTGCACGCGGAGGTGCGCGGCCATCCGAGCGCCGTCATCCTGCCGGCGCTGATCGCGCTCGCGGACCTCGGCGGGGACGGGAGGCGCTTCCTCGAGGCGTACGTCGTCGGCGTCGAGGCGATGGCCCGCATCGCGCTGGCGCTCACGAACGAGCACTACGAGCGGGGATTCCACAACACCGCCACGGCCGGCGCGCTCGCGGCGGCGATCGCCGGCGCCCGGTATCTGGGCTGGTCTCCGGACCGGGCCGCCCCGGCGCTCGGGCTGGCCGCCACGCAGGCGGCGGGCCTGCGCGTCCACTTCGGCACGGAGACGAAGCCGCTGCATGCCGGGCTGGCGGCCGCCGCGGCGGTCCGCGCGCTGCGCCTCGCGGAGGCGGGCGTGCAGGCCAGCCGTGCCAGCCTGGACGGGAGGCTCGGCTTCTTCGCCGTATTCGGGCAGGGAGAGGAGCGGGCGCGCACCGAACTGCTGCGGGAGGACGACGTTCCGCGGATCGTGCGCCCCGGCCTCTGGCACAAGCTGTATCCGTTCTGCTCGGCGGCGTACTTCGTGTGGCACGCGGCGGAGCAAATCGGGCCTGTTCCGCTGGAGCGGATCGGGGAGATCGAGATCGCGTTCACCGTCCGGAGCGATGCGGCGCTCATCCATCGGCGCCCCGCGAACGGGGAGGAGGGCCGCTTCAGCGCCGAGTACGTCGCCGCGCTGATCCTGGGCGGCCGGGGCCTCCATGCGCGATATTTCCAACGGGTGCCGGTCGACGATGAAATCCGGGCCTACATGGACCGGATGCGGCGCGTGAACGTGTTCGACGAGCCGCCGGGCGTCCGGTACACGCGCATCACGGTGAAGCTGAAGGACGGCGGGACGGTCGGCGCCGTCGGCGACCGGCCGAAGGGCTCCGCCGGCAACCCGGTCACGGAGGCGGAACTGGTGCGCAAGTACGACGAGGTGGTGGACGGTCCGCAGGCGGCGGCGATCCGGGAGCATATTTTGCGGCTGGACGAGATCGGGGATGTGCGGCCGTTCATCGCGCTGCTGGAGGAAGGATGAACGCGCGGAGAGCCGGTGCGGCAAGGAAGGGGCGCGCGACGGGAACGGACCCCCGCCCGCGAAGCCGGTTGGCTTCGAGGCGGGAGTCCGCCGTTCTCAGGATGGCCTCCGGTTCGTTTCGAGGTTCCGGGAACGCTTTGCGCGAATCAGGAAGGGCAGGTACATTAGCACGAACAGGACGAACGCAACCCCTTCCAGCGACAGGATGTACCACGGCCAGGGGCCGAGCAGGTCGAGCAGCGACGGGTTGTCCGGCTTGCGGGCGATGAACATGTAGTTGCCGCCGGTCAGGTAGTTGACGAGGCCGACCGGAATGAGCAGCAGGTTGAGCCAGAGCAGGGTGCGCCAGATCGACGACCCGCGCGGCCGGTAGCCGTACGCGGCGATCATGAACAGGGCCGCGACGATGATGCCGCCGTGGGCGACGAAGAAGTAGAAGAACGTAAAGTGCGGATAACCCGACAGGATGGCGGCGGGCGTCAGCAGCGCCTGCAGCGCGCCGCCGATGCCGGCGAAATAGTTGAACTCGAACAGACGGTAGCTCTTCGTCCAGAGCATGATGAAGGACAGGATCAGCGTCAGGCTGCACAGGTGAAGAGGCAGGGTCCAGGACGGATCCCATTGGTCCGCCGTGAAATACCAGACATGTAGCGCGATGTCGAGCATGAGCAGCAGCGAGGCCAGCGCGTGGCGGATCGCGTTCGCAAGGCGCGGGCGTTCCCGCAGTCCCCGCCAGCCGAGCGTGAACGCGCACGCCGCCGCGATGACGGCCAGGGCCACCAGATGCTGCGTCGAATAGAACGTGAACGGAACCGTGTCGGGTCCGAAAAAGGACACCCGATTCATGGCGCACCCCCTGATTTTTTCCGTCTATAAGTTTGGATCCCCGTTTTTCACGGATCGGCCGATTCGGGCAAGAAGCCGGCGCTTGTCCGGCCGATCCGATTCGGGCCCGTGATCGTCCCGCTCCCGTCGATGGTCCCGCCGTCCGGAGGAAAAGTTAAACGCTTTCAAAAAACGTCTTCCGAACAAGCCCCGCTGCCGGGCAGCGCAGGCAGGGTCGGGAGCGCGGCGGCCGCCCCTGAACGCCGCGCGTTCCGGAGGGCTTGGTGCTCCGGGGACCGTCAAAGGCCGGACGGGCCGGCGGAAAACCGGTCCAGCGCGAACGCGCCGAGATCGAACCGCGTCCGGCCGTCCAGCAGCAGATCCGCGGCGATCTCGCCGAGCACGCTCGCGAATTTGAAGCCGTGGCCGGAGAGGCCGCCGATCACGAGCACGTTCGGATGCTGCGGGTGGCGGTCGATCACGAAGTCCTCGTCGGGCGTAAATTCATACCTGCAGACCGAGCTTCGCAGCAGCCGGCCCGCCGCCTTCGGCATGTATTGCCGTACGGCTCCGCGCAGCGACGCCTCATCCGATTCTTCATGCCCGAACGGATGGAACGGTTCTCCCGGCCGCCATTCCCTGCCGCCGTCATGCTTGCCGATCTTGAGGCCGCCGCCGTCGATGTCGGGAAAGCCGTAGAAGCCGCCCTCCGCGGTGTGCAGCGTGAAGCCCGGGAACCGGCCGGCGCGGTAGTCTCCGGACTCCGTCGCGAACCAGGCGACCGGAATGCGCAGCGGCTTGAGCGGGAACTTCACGAACGGCTCCAGCCGGCCGAACCAGGCGCCGGCGCTGAGCAGCGCCTTCTCCGCCCGGAACACGCCTTCGGCGGTCTCCGCGGCGATGCCGGTCCCGTCCGCCGCCACGCGCAGCACCGGCGCGTTCGCGACGAGCTTCGCGCCCGCCGCCTCCGCCAGCCGGCGGCAGACGGCGATCGCGCGCTCGCAGTACAGATAGCCGGCCTCGGGCTCGTACATCCCGATGAAATGGTCGGGCAGCGCGAGGCCCGGCCATCTTCTGCGCATTTCCGCGGCGTCGAGCATCTCGACGGGAATGCCGAACGCCCGCGCGTCCTCCGGGCGGCTGCCGAAGCTGTAATGCTCCGGGTCCGCGATGTTGAGCACGCCGGAGCGGACGAGCAGCGTCGTCTCCGCTTCCCGTTCCAGTTCCCGCCACAGCTCGTCCGCGCGGAGCGCGAGCGGGATGTAGACGCGGCCCTTCTTGTACGCGTGGCGGATGAGCCGGGTCTCCCCGTGGTGGCTGCCTTCCCGGTGGGGCGGGTCAAAGGCGTCGATCAGCAGTACGCGGGCGCCGCGCCGCGCGAGATGGTATCCCGCGCTCATGCCGACGGAGCCCGCGCCGATCACGAGGACATCGTACGGGCGCGCATTCATCCGACCGGCCCTCCTTCCGCGGGGATGAGCTGCTTCTTGTAGAACACCGTCGTATGGCCTCTGCCCAGATCCTTCTCCATGACCGGCACGTACCCTCTGCGCACGTACATGTCGCCGAGCCACGGATGCTCCTTCGCGGTGCCGAGCGACACGGCCGGGCTCTTCAGCGTGTCGCGCACCATCTGCTCCTCGCACCAGGCAAGCAGCGTCGAGCCGATCCCGCGGCCTCCGACGTCGGGATCGACGGCGAACCACCAGATGTGCGGGACCCCGAACGGACCGGGTTGCGGTCCCCACGGCATCCGCAGGCTCAGCGTCGCGACCGGCTTCCCGTCCTCTTCCATGATGAAGCACATGTTGTGCCGGATGTTGTATTCCACGAGCGCAAGATCGGCGTTCGCGGCCGCGAAGTTGATGCCGAGCTCCCGGATCGGCCGGTAGGCCCGCAGCGTCAGATCGAGCAGCGCCGGCGCGTCGTCCTTGACGGCGAGGCGATAGGTGTATCGGCTCATGCGTGGTCTCCTCCGTCCCGTCGGTTTGCAATGCACCGCCGTCAGTCCCGCGCCAGCGAACGGAGCGCGAGTTCCGCCGCGTGGGCGAACAGGGCCGCGCTGAGCGGCAGCGCATCTTCGTGCAGCGTGAATTTCGGATGGTGCCATTCTTCGGTGCCGCTCGTGCCCATCCAGATGAAGCATCCGGGCACGTGCTCCTGGTACACGGAGAAATCTTCGCCGGCGGTCGTCGGGCTTGCCTCGACCACCCGCAGGCCCAGCTCTTCGGCGGCCCGCGCCATCAGATCGGCCAGCGCGGGATCGTTGTTCACGAAATGCTGGCCTTCCATCCAGACCAGCTCGGCCGAAGCGCCGAACCCGGCGGCGACGCCCTCCGCCACCCGGCGGATCTGCTCCGGAAGGCGGCGGCGCACGCCGGCGTCGAACGCGCGCACGGTGCCCTCCAGTTCGGCGAGGTCCGGGATGACGTTCCACGTCGCGCCCGCGTGGAACCGGCAGACGCTCACCACCGCGCTGTCCAGCGGGCTCGTGTTCCGGCTTACGACGGTCTGCAGCGCGCCCACGATCGCGCTGGCCGCGACGATCGGGTCGACGACGGCGTCCGGGATCGCGCCGTGACCGCCCTTGCCCGTCACGCGGATCAGGAACCGGTCGACGCTCGCCATCAGCGCGCCCGTGCGGATGCCGACGGTGCCGACCGGAAGATCCGGCTTGTTGTGCATGCCGAGGATCGCGTCAACGCCCTCCAGCACGCCGGCCCGGATCATCATCCGCGCGCCGGCGGCGACCTCTTCGGCCGGCTGGAACAGCATCCGCACGCGTCCCCTGAGCCGCTCGCGGCGGCGGTGAAGCAGCAGCGCCGCGCCGATCATCGAGGCGGTGTGGAAATCATGGCCGCACGCATGCATCTTGCCCGGAACGCGCGAGGCGAAGGGCAGGCCGGTCTCCTCCGCGACGGGCAGCGCGTCGATGTCGGCGCGCAGCGCGACCGTCGGCCCCGGAGCGCCGCCCGTGATATCGGCGACGAGGCCGGTGGCGAGGCCGAAGGTTTGCACTTCGAGGCCCGCCTCCTCCAGCCAGCCGCGGATGCGCCGGGTCGTCTCGAACTCCTCCAGCGACAGCTCCGGATGCATGTGAAGCTCGCGGCGGATGGCGATGAGATGCGGCTTCAGCTCTTCGGCATCGCGTCTCAATGTCTCGGTCGTCATCGGCAGGACCTCCCGTCAATCGTCTTTCAGCCACGGCGACCGCTCCGCCCGCGCGAGCACGCGGTCGACGATCCGCGGCGCCGAACCGAGATAGGCGGCGGGATCGAGCAGTTCGTCCAGCTTGTCCGCGTCGAGCGCTTCGGCCACCCGCCGGTCCGCCAGCAGGACGTCCCTGAAC
>NZ_LZRU01000024.1 GCF_002159085.1 Thermobacillus sp. ZCTH02-B1 | reverse complement strand
CACTTTGCGGGTACTTACGCCATGGACATACGCCTCCTGAACCACGGCAAGGAGGGCTTTTTCCGCCCGCCGGCGAGGTTCAAGCAAGCTGGGAAAGTAGCTGCCCTGCCTGAGTTTGGGGATTTTCTGTCACCGCCGGGATATAATTGACCCTGCAGCGCCGGAAAGAAAATGACCCACCCCTGTAGAATCGTCTCCCTCTGATGAGGAACATAGCAAAGCTTCAGAGGGGAGACCGATGCTAAGGAGTGGGACTGTGATCAGCTTACATGAACTTTACGCCAGTGGCACTTGCGCTGGCCGGAAATCTGGCCGTATCGATGCAGACCGGCATCGGCACGGCGGATATGCTCGTGGGCTTCGTCCCCGTTCTCATCTCCGGTGTTGCAATGACCATCGTCGCCCTGCTCACGGAACGGATGTTCAAAGATTTGATCCGGCGCAACAGGGAGGCGCGGGATGAGCAGCGGAAGAGCGAAGCGCTTATCCTGGAACTCAAGCAAACCATTCAGGTCTTGAGCCAGTTCGGGCAAGAGCTGCAGGATGTCCTCGAAGTGACCGGGAAGACGGCCGAAAACATCGAGCGCCGGTTCCGGCAGTTCCATTCCGCCCTTCACGAGCAGACGGCCAGCATCGGCGATGTGCTGGACACCATCCGGCATACGAGCGAAGCGCTGGGGAACATGACCGAGGATTCCAGCCTGATGAAGGAAAGTTCCATCGATACGGCCGATATCGCAAGAAACAGCCGTTCGACGATCAAGGATGCGACGGACTCCATGCACGAGATCTTTCTCGTCATGGATGAAGTGAACGCATCCATGGAGGAACTGCAGCGACAAAGCGACGAAATCGGCATCATCGTATCCACGATCACCGAAATCTCCAATCAAACCCATCTGTTGTCGTTGAACGCCGCGATCGAAGCCGCCCGGGCCGGCGAACACGGACGCGGATTTTCCGTTGTCTCCAATGAAATTCGCAAATTGGCGGAGCACTCGGGTTCTTCCGCCGTCCGGATCGGGCAAATTCTCGAATCGCTGCAGGAGAAAACCCGCCGGTTGACCGAGCGGTTCGACAACGTCAAACAGACGCTTGTCCGCGGAAACGATTCGGTTCTGCGCTCGGAGGAATCCCTGGACCGCATTTCGGACAATGCCGTGCAGACGTTGCACCGCGTAGAGAAAGTGGATGCGTTCATCCAACAGTTCAAAACGTCTTCGGACGAGATCGTGGCCGAGCTCAATTCCGTCGCATCCATCACATCCCAATCCGGCGAGTCGGCGAACGACATCCCTGTCAAGCGTACACCGGCAGCGTGAACAAATCGAACAGGTGCTCGCGAACTATAACCGGCTCGAAGCGTTGATTCGCAATCTGGAGCAAATTGTCGGCACGGAACAGGCGAAGGCCGGCTGAAGTTGGAAGCGTACCTGTAACTTGAAGCGGAAGCCCCGTTTTTACGGGGCCTGGCCATCAAACCGAAGGATGCCCGTTCGGCCGGGCATCCTGCTTTCTTTCGCCGTGCTATTGCGGTTTCCGGGCCGTGAGGATGAAGCGCTCCATGTTCGTCCGGATGCCCTTCTCCGTCCGGTTCTCCCGGATGAACCGCCCGAAGATCTCGAAGTGCTCGTCCTTCCGCCCGAAGTCGGGGATGGTGGGCGTGTGCTTCAACAGGAACAGGAGATCCGCCGGCGTCCGGAAATACTCGATGATCGTAAATTCGATCACGTCGATGTCGACGAAGCCCGCCTGCCGCAGTTCGCGCACGCAGCGGTCCCGCAGCGCGCCGGGCTTGCCGGTCTGAAGGCCGAACGCTTGCTTGATGTTCAGCTTGTCGCCTTCGCTGACCTGCTGCGTGAAGAACCGTCCGCCCGGGACCAGCACCCGCGCGGCTTCAGCGGCGTTGAACTCCGATTGCCTGCACGAGACGATGTTGAAGAAACCGTCGGGAAACGCCAGCCGCTCCGCCTCCATCTTGAGGTCGCCGCTCCGGAAGCGGCGGCGTTGCGGCGAGCCGTTTCGCGGTTCCGCGTCCGTGCGGTGTTTTTTTACGAAAATATGCACCGGCGTCATGCCCATCCGAACATGACCATGAGCAGCGTGACATTGTTGCCGAGACCGTGTGCGACAAAGCCCGGCAGGATGCTGCCGTTCCCCTGCTTTTCCTTGATCCAGCCCAGCACATAGCCCGCCGCTGCGGGGAACAGGACGACCGCCGCAAGCGCCGGCAAGGGAATCGGAATCTCCGACAAGAGCATCAGGAGCGCGCCGTGAATGACGCCGAATACGGCAGCCTGAACGGTATTGCCCGCAACGAAGCCCCAGCGGCGGATGAGCCGCTTCGCGAGGAAGCCCCGGAACAGGATCTCTTCCGCAAGCGCCGTCTTGATCCACGAAACGACGATCACGACGAGGACCATCTCGACCGAAAACCCGGCGGCACGCACCTTGCCGTTCAAGGAGGCTTCGCTGTTCATCACCTCCGGAATCCCCGGAATCAGGTAATGGACCGGGTGGATCACGCAGACCGCGGCCAAGGCGATCCACATCAGCTGCCATGACCGCCTTTCCGCGGGATGGAAGCCGAGGTCCCGCAAGAAGCCTTTCACCGTTTTCCGGCTGGCCACATACACGACGAACGGAATGAAGGCAAAAACGAGAAGCTGAATGACGGAGGAAACCAGTTCCGAAGCCAGTGACATGAATTCCCACACCTCTTCTTCAATCGTTGCCGGCTCTTGGCGGCCCGTTGTTCCGCTTCGCCTCACTTGCCGAAGCCGAAATGCTCCCCGATCCTGCGGATCGTGTCCGGCTGGCCGTCGTCTTGCCGCCGCAGGCGTGCCCCGCGATCACGTACACGTTCCGCAGATGATGCTTCGATATGTTGTCCGCGCTGTTCATCCGGTCGCCTCCCGCAGGCTAGAATTCCAGCACGATCTCCACGATCTCGCAGTCGGTGGCGACGCGCATGGGCATGCCCCATGTGCCGGCTCCGGACGTGACGATGACGTGGGGACCGGCAGGTTCCTTTTTCAGGTAACCGTAGTCGACTTCATAGAGCAGACGCGTGACCAGATTGGCCGGGAAAATCTGCCCCCTGTGCGTGTGCCCCGACAGAATGAGATCCACCCGGTCCACGTACTGCCCCAGCCGGCTCGGCGTGTGGTCCAGGACGATCCGAGGAAGCTTGCGATCCACGCCCTCCAGCCCGGCCAGGAGTTCGTCGGTCGGCATCCGGGTCCGATCGCCGTATCCGCCGATCGGCGACGGATCCAGGCGGCCGATCAGCACGAAACGATCCCCGATGACCTCGTATTCCTCCATCAACACCGTGATGTTGCTGTCTTCGAGAAACTGCAGCATCTGCGGGAGCGTCCGGCCCGCGTCGTGGTTGCCGAGCGACGCATAGACGCCGTACCGGGCTTTGAGCTGCCGCAGCAGTTCACCGGCGCGCTCCGGATCCCGGATCGCCGTGAAGTCGTCGTTGAAGATGTCACCCGCCATCACGACGAGATCCGGCTCCATCCGGTTGATCCGCGCGACGATCTCCTCCAGCCGGCTCTCCGACCGCGCCGCGCCAAGATGCAGGTCGCTGATCAGCGCGATCCTGAGCGGCGGGAAACCGGCTTCGGCATCGCCCAGCTTCACCTCGTACTGCACTTCCCGGATTTGCGTGGCGTGCCAGCCGCCGTAGCCCGCGAATCCGATCGTGAGCAGCACGGCGAGCAGCCAGGCGCCGAAGCGGACGGATGAGGGAAGCGGCGAAGGAACGAGCCTCGCCAGCCTGCCGATCGCCAGCGCGAAGTCCGCGGCGACGAACCACAGCAGGAGATAGCACCAGATCCCCATCCACCAGCCGCCGAATGCCAGCGCCGCCCACCGGATCGGTTGCGGCAAGGGCAAATACGACAGCAGGAATGCCGCCGCCGCGGTGCCGTATCCCCATCCGAACGCGCGGCCCTTCAGCCGCGGCGCCAGCCTCGCCAGCCCCTGATACAGCCGCCGGCCGATGTAGACGTTGACTGCCGTGTAGATGAACAATGCGCTTGTCACACCGAATGCGATTGCAAATGTGTGCATGGCTTGAAGGATCTCCCATTCGTATGTATCGGACAGGATGCGCCGGATTTTGCCGGACCCCGTCCCGACGGGCTCGCGCGCGACCCGCCGACGGATGCGTCAGCCGGTGATGACTGCGTGCCGCCGGATCCACGCGGCATCGCGCGCCGCCCTGAGCAGAAAATCCGCGACGTCGGCGCGGCTGATCCGGGGATAGCCCTTCATCCGGATGCGTTCGGCCGCACGATAGTTCCCCGTGGCCGGTCCGTCGGTCAATGCCGTCGGATAGACGATGGTCCAGTCCAGCCCGCTCTCCCGGATGATGCGTTCGGAAGCTTCCTTGTTCCGGTAGAGATCGCTTAACAGCGTCCGGTACAGGATACGCTGCACGAGAGACGCGTCCCGGATCGTGTCCCCGACCCCGAAGGAGGACATCCATACGAGACGGGTCACGCCGGTCCGATCGGCGGCACGGACCACGGCCTCGGCCGCACGGGTAAACAATGCTTCGGCGCGAAGGGATTGCCTTCTTCCCAGCGCCGCGATCACGGCGTCCTGTCCTTCCATCGCCCTCGCGACGTCGTCGGGCGAGGTGGCGTCACCGGCGATGACGGCGGCGCGTCCCTTCAGGGCGGCAAGCGCCTCCGGCCGGCGGGCGAGCGCCGTCACGTGATCCCCCGATTTCAGGGCAAGCTCCAGGACATGCCGGCCGGTGGCTCCCGTCGCGCCGAGCAGCAGGATTTTCAACGCCGATCCCTCCTCCGAAGTCCGGGCGGTCCGCACGGAATGCGGCCTTCTCTTCTTTTTCTATATTGGCGGTCATTCCCGTTTCTGGCAAGCTTCGTCCGCCGGGGATTCGAAGTCATGCACGAAGCGTGGCTGGCATCGCACCCGAAGCGCCGCACCGGGGAACGCAGGAGCCGCCTGCTGCGGGGACACGGACACGGCGAGCGCCTGTTCCTCGAGCGGGTCTGGTGGCCGCTGTACGGCAGCTTCGACCACCTGCATCCCGAGTACGAGGTGGCCGGCTGGCGCGGTCAGCCCGATTTCGTCGATTTCGCCTGGATCCGCGGCAATGCCGGATTTGCGTTCGAGATCAAGGGATACGGCCCCCGCGTGCAGCAGGCCGACCGTACCCGGTTCCGCCGCGAACGGAATCGCGAAACGTTCCTGCAGACGCTCGGCTACCGCGTCGTGTCCATTCCGTACGATGCCCTGGGGGAGAACCCGGAAATCACGCGCTTCCTGATCCGCTCGCTGATGGCTCCGTACATGGCGGCGGACGGGGAAAGCCGGTGCACGCCGCCGGTACGCGAGGTGCTTCGTTGCGCGATGCATGATACTTCGGCGAATTTCGCGAGAAACGGCCGATATGCTGCAAATTTGCAGTACAATCAATCGTTCCGGCCATTTTCGCGAAAATCTGATGCAGATTTGCATTACATCGGGCGGCGGGCCGTACCCGTTGGTGACGAGGCCGTCTGATTGTTAGACTCAAGCTGGAGACAATTGATGAAATGTTCGGAGGAAATCGCGTGGATCGGGATATCAGACGAGCGCTTGAAGCATTGGCCGACGAAGCATACCGGAAGTTCGCGTCGTCCCTCATTCCGAACGCGGACCATCTGCTGGGCGTCCGGCTGCCGGAATTGCGCCGGCTGGCGAAATCGATCGCCCGGAACGACGACTGGCGCGCGTTCCTCCGGCACGCCGACAACCGGTATTTCGAAGAGACGATGCTGCAGGGGATGGTCATCGGCTATGCCCGGGCCGACGTCGAAGAGCTGCTGCGGCATGTCGCCGCGTTCGTGCCGCGGATCGACAACTGGTCGGTGTGCGACAGCTTCTGCGCCGGGCTGAAGTTTGCAAAGGCGCACCGCCGGCGGGTGTGGGACTTCCTGCAGCCGTATCTCGCCTCCGACCGGGAATTCGAGGTCCGCTTCGGTGTCGTCATGCTGCTCACGTATTTCGTCGATGACGAGTACATCGACCGGGTGCTGGAATGGTGCGGCCGCATCCGGCACGACGGCTATTACGCGAAGATGGCCGTCGCCTGGGCGATCTCGGTCTGCTTCGTGCATGATCCCGAACGGACGATGGCCTGGCTGGAGGAAAGCACGCTGGACGATTTCACCCATAACATGGCGATCCGGAAGACCATCGAGTCCCGGCGGGTGGACGCGGATGCGAGGAACAGGCTGCGCGGCATGATGCGAAGGCCGGTTCGGGCGACGCGGTCGGATGAATGAACGGGATTCGGTGCCGGCGGCAAGCGCATGCCCGCTTCGCCGCGCCGCGGCCCGTTTTCCGATCCGGCCGGGCACGAAACGGAGGTGAGGGGATGCCCGGGGCGGACAACCTGCTCGCCATTCTGATGCTGCTCAGGTCAGGGACCGGATGACGGCCCGGCATCTCGCGGAGGAGCTGGAGGTGCACATCCGCACCGTCTACCGGTGCATCGACGCGCTCTGCGCGAGCGGCGTGCCGATCGCGGCGGAGACGGGGCGGAAGGGCGGCTATTACCTGCCGGCGCACGTGAAGCTGGAGCCGCTGCTGATGCGCCGCCATTGGGAAGAGAGGCTGCGGCGCATCCGCGAAGCGACGGAAGTGCGAACGTAAGCGGGCCCCCAAACGGAAGAAGGCTGCCTTCACGGGCAGCCTTCGGCAGGTTGCGGGTCCGGAACGGTTACGCTGCAATCGGTGCCTGAAGACTGGCAAACCCTAGCCCGACCTATAATGCAGTGTATTTCTCGGACCCGTGCGGCAACAAATACGAGATGGTCTACCGGCTGAATTAGGCGGAGGACCGATTGCCCGTCGTCCGCCTGCCCGTCGATGGTGGCGATCAAACATGCGGCGCTCCGGCCCGGACCGGAGCGCCGCTTCCATTGCACCGCCTGCGAGCGGACGCACAAAACGCGGATCGGCCGCTTACGAATCCCATCGCGGCATGTCGAATGCGATCACGCTCTCCGGATCGACGAATTCGCCGCCGCGCAGCAGCTCGAACGACAGGTGCGGTCCGGTGCTGTTGCCGGTGGACCCCACCGTGCCGATTTGCTGGCCCCGCCGTACCCGCTCGCCTTCCGCCACCAGGATGTCCCGCAGATGGTTGTACACCGATTCGTATCCGCCGGCGTGGGCGATGACGATGCGATTGCCGTCGCCGCCCTCGCGCCCGGCCCGGATCACGATGCCGTCGGCCGCCGCGTTAACGGGCGTCCCCTCCTCGGCTGCGATGGCGATCGCGTGGACATTGTACTTCTTCGCTTCGCCGTAGCCCGACACGATCGTGCCGGATACGGGAGCGATGAACGCACCTGCCGGAGCGGACCCGGGCGCCGCCGAGCCGGCCCGCAGTTCCGGAGAGGGCACCACCACCGCCGACACCGCCGCGATGCAGAGGGCGGCGAGCAGGGTGAACGCCGCGCTTTTCCTCGAAAACAGCATATCCATCCTCCTCAGCACCGATTTCCTTCTGCCCGACAGGAACGGGACGGCGGCGCGATCGCCGCCGGCCGCCTGAAGTTCCGCCACCCTGAGCAGGGTGCGCCCGTAGCGGACGGGATCCATCCGACGGATCAGCGCCGCGTCGCAGGCCAGTTCCTGATCCTCCCGCATCGCCCGCCAGGCGATCCGGGCGAGCGGATTGAACCAGTGCGCAGCCGCGAACGCCGCCATCAAGGTGTTCCAGAGCGTGTCCAACCGCTTCACGTGGATCAGCTCGTGCGCGAAGATGCACGACCATTCTTCACGGCCGAGACGTCCGGCGAGCTCCCGCGGGACGAGAATGACCGGCTTCCGCAGGCCGAAAGCCGCCGGCGACGACACGAGCGCCGTCATCCGCAGCTCGACCGGCGCGCGGACGCCCAGCTCCGCCCGGCACGCATCGAGGCATTCCCGCAAAGAACGTCCGTCCCCGCCGACCGGTACGGCCCGTCTGCGGACGGCCGACCGGAATCGCCAATGCGACGCCGCGAAGGAGACGGCGGCGGCCGCAGCGCCGGCAAGCCATACGCCGGTTGCAACCCCGGTCCAATCGACAGGCGGAACGCCTCCCGCAGGATCGACCGGCTCCGCAAATGCCGACTTTGGCATCGGAAGCGCGGAATCAAGCCCGGCGGCGGGCCGAAATCCGGCGCCGGCCAGCGCGTGCGCCGCATCCCGCCAGTCGAACCCCGGCATCGGCGACCACGGGATGAGCAGGCGCGCGGCCAGCGCGATCCACAGAATATGGAAGATCCGCGGGTCGCGTCTCCTTCCCAGCAAAGCCCGCGTGAACAGCGCGAGCGCCATGACGACGGATCCCGCCAGCGACAGATGCAGAAAGGACAGGAACAGCTCCCTGAGCGCCGAAAGCCCCGTCATGGCGTTTCCCGCACCTTCTCGTCCAGGATGCGCCTGAGCTCCTCGATCTCTTCGCGGGTCAGCCGCTCATCCTTCAGGAAATGCGCGATCATCGGGGCCAGCGCGCCGCCGTAAATCCGCTGCAGAAAATGGCGCCGCTCCTCCCGCACGCACGCCTCCTCGCTCACGGCCGGGGAATAGACGTACATTTTGCCCCGGACTTCGTGGCGGACGGCGCCCTTCTTCAGCAGCCGGTTGAGCAGCGTCTTCACCGTGCGCGGACTCCAAGCCCTCGCCGGAGCAAGCCGGTCGATCACCTCCTGCGCGGTCATCGGCGCCGCGTTTGACCAGAGCACCTGCATCACTTCCCATTCCGCGTCGGATATTCTCGGAATGCCGCCCATCCGTCACAACTCCCCGCGAAAAATTACAAGTGTAATCAATATCAGATTACACTTGTAATCGAAGGCTTGTCAACCTTATGTTCCGATTCCCCGGGCAACCGCGGCAAACCGCGGCGGACAAAGCGGCCACGCCCCAGCTGGAAATGCGCCGCCGGTTGTGCGATATTGATATGATGCAGGGGACGGAGGGCGCAACGACGCTTTGGAGTGAAAGCACCTGTGAACGTCGCAATGAACGCGCAAACGAACTGGAAGAAGAACACCGCGCTGTTCCTCGGCAGCCAGACCTTCTCGATGTTCGGATCGCTGCTGGTGCAGTACGCGATCCTGTGGCACATCACGCTGGCCACGGAATCCGGCGTCATGATGACGATCTCGATCATTTGCGGCTTTCTGCCGACCTTCATCCTCTCGCCGTTCGCCGGCGTTTGGGCGGACCGGTACGACCGCAAGCTGCTCATCGCCCTCTCCGACGCCGGCATCGCCGCCGCGACGCTCGTCCTCATCCTGCTGTTCGCGGCGGGATACGACGCGCTGTGGCTGCTGTTCGCGATCTCGGCGATCCGCGCGGCGGGCGCGGGCGTCCAGACGCCGGCGGTCGGCGCGCTGCTGCCGCAGCTCGTGCCCGAAGATCGGCTGACCGCGGTAAACGGCATTTTCGGGAGCCTGCAGTCGTTCATGACGCTGGTCGCGCCGATCGTAAGCGCCTCGCTGCTCGCCTGGGCCTCCATCGAGATCATTTTCATGATCGACGTCGTCACCGCGTCGGCAGGCATTGCGATCCTGCTCGGCCTGGTGCGCGTGCCCGGTCGAGCCCGGGACAAGTCCGGAAAGGATGAAACGAACGGATACCTCGGAGAGCTTCGGGCGGGACTGGGCTACATCCGCAACCATCCGTTCCTGAAGCAGTATCTGTCCTTCTTCGCCCTGGCGTTTCTGCTGATGGCGCCGGCCGCGTATCTGACGCCGCTGCAGGTGGCGCGCACGTTCGGCGGCGAATACTGGAAGCTGACGGCGATCGAGATCGTCTATTCGGCCGGCATGATGCTGGGCGGCGCGCTGATCGCCGCCTGGGGCGGCTTCCGGAACCGGACGCACACGATCGCGCTCGCCTGCGCCGCGCTCGGACTCAGCACGGTCGGCCTCGGCTGCATCGTTTTCTCGTTCTGGGCATACCTGACCGTCATGGGCGTGGCGGGCATCGCGTCGCCCCTGCTCTATACGCCGGCCCAGGTCCTCCTGCAGGAAAAGGTGGACGACGTCTATCTGGGGCGGGTGTTCGGCGTGTTCAACATGATTACTTCCTCGATGATGCCGATCGGCATGTTCCTTTTCGGACCGGCCGCCGACATCGTCCCGATCGAACGGCTGCTGGTCATCAGCGGCGCGCTGTTCAGCCTCTTGACGCTCTGGCCGGCCGGAAGCCGGGCGCTGCGCGAAGCGGGCCGGCCCGTGCAGGAGTGACGCGTGCCGCCGGACGGACATGCCCGATCCCAAGGGCAGCACGGGGACAAGAAAAGCCTTGTCCGCGGCCCGATGCCGCGTGACAAGGCTTTTCCGTTGCGGTTCGCATGCGTGATGGGGCCTTACTTTCCGCCGCGCTCCCGGATCAGCTTCTCGAGGAAGGCCGGCAGCGCGAAGGAAGCGCGCAGCACGTTCTCGTTCACGTAGAAGGCCTCTTTATCGAAACGGATCTCCTCCGGCGCCGGAAGCGGCCGCTTCGAGCCGAGGGTGAAGCTCCACAGCCCGCCCGGGTACGTCGGCACGACCGCCGTGTACATCCGGACGTGGGGGAACAGGCTGCCGATCCTCTCCCAGGTGCGCAGCATGACGTCCCGGTGGAAGATCGGCGACTGGCTCTGGCAGACCATCAGGCCGCCTTCGTCCAACGCGGCATGCAGATCCCGGTAGAACGCGGAGCTGAACAACTGCTCGGCGGGCCCGACCGGATCGGAGGAATCGACGATGATGACGTCGTATTCACCCTGCCGGCCTTTCACGAACTCGACGCCGTCCGAGTAGTGATGGCGAATGCGCGGATCCGGATGCTCGCCGCCGGACACCTCCGGCATGTGCTTCCTGCACGCCCGGACGACGGCCTCGTCGATCTCGACGAGATCGATCGTCTCGACGACGTCGTATTTCGCCGCTTCCTTCGCGACGCCGCAGTCGCCGCCGCCGATGATGAGCACGCGGCGCGGCGCGGGATGCAGCGTCAACGGCATGTGCGCGAGCATCTCGTTGTAGATGTGTCCGTCAACCGACGTCGTCTGCACGACGCCGTCCAGCACCAGCATCGGCCCGAAATCGTACGAATCGAGCACCATCACGTGCTGGAACGGGCTCTGTTCCTCGAACAACACGTCCCGGACCCGGTAGCTGAGCTTCAGATTCTCCTTCTCGTCCTCGGTCAGCCACAGACCGTCCTGCGTACGTTGAAGATAACGCTGCTTGTCCAATGTCAACCTCCCGATGCAACCCCGTATTTCGTACCCTTTCATTATACATGAAAAAAAGCGCCCGTGCCCCCGTTTCGCGCGTTCCGTCGGAAAACGAAACGCCCGGGTGCGGGGTTCAGGCGCCGGTTGTCCGTTGCGCCCGGGACGGTGCCGCTCCGGCGCGCCGGGCCCGCAGCCTCCGCGCGAGCACGCCGTGCCGCGGCGCGGCCAGGGAGCTGACGAGGAACAGCACGCCCGTCGCGAACGCCATCGATCCCGAGATCGACGTGTCGATCAGCCAGGCAACGGCGTAGCCCGCGCAGGCGGATGCCACGCCGAACAGTCCGCTCAAGAGAAGCATGACGGACAGCCGGTCCGTCCACAGATACGCGGCCGCGGCGGGCGTGATCAGCATCGCGATCACGAGGATCGCGCCGACCGCGTCGAACGAAGCGACCGCCGTCACGGAGACCATCGCCATGAACAGATGGTGCATGAACGCGACCGGAAGGCCGAGCGCCGCCGCCAGCGCCGGATCGAAGGAGGTGATCTTCCACTCCTTGTAGAGCGCGAGGATCAGCCCGCCGACGACGGCCAGCACGATCAGCAGCATCAGCACCGCTTCGGGAATGTCGCCGATCCCCGGGACACGCACCGTCTCCCACGGGATGAACGCGATCTCGCCCATCAGCGCGTGCTGCACGTCGAGATGCGCGTTGCCGACCTTCGTCGCGATCAGCACGACGCCGATCGCGAACAGCGTCGTGAACACGATGCCGATCGACGCCTCCTGCCGCACGCCAAGCTGGTGCAGCCACTGCACGAGCACCGCCGTGAGCAGGCCGGCCGCCGCCGCTCCGATCAGCATGTGCACGCCGCTGAGCTCCCGCGTGACGAGGTAGGCGACGACGATGCCGAGCAGCACCGAGTGGCTGATCGCGTCCGCCATCATCGCCATGCGCCGCAGGATGAGCAGCGAACCGACGAGGCCGCAGGTCAGGCCGACGAGCGAGGCCGTGAGCAGAATCCATCCGTCATAGCCCGTCATGGCAGCGCCTCCCCTTCCGCGAGCGTTTCGCTGCGGACGGTCTCCGCCCGCAGCCGCCGCACCTGTCTCCGCCGCAGCATCGCCGTCACGAGGAGCCCTTTTCGCAAGCCGAAGAGAAGCGACACGAGGAACATCCCCGCCGCCGCGATCACGATGAACGGCCCGGTCGGCCAGCCGTCGCCCAGCGTGCTGATCCAGGTGCCGGCCGCCCCCGCGCCGCCGCCGAACAGCGCCGACAGCGCCAGCATCCGGCTGAACGCATGCGTCCAGTAGCGGGCGCTGACCGCCGGGATGATGAGCAGCGCGGCCATCAGGATGACGCCGACCGCCTGGATGCCGATCACGATGACGGCGACGAGCAGGGTCATCCATATCGCGTCCATCAGCCGGCCGCTCAGCCCGAGCCCGCGCGCGAACGCCGGGTCGAAGAGATACAGCTTCCACTCCTTGAACGAGATCAGCACGACGAGCAGCACGACGACTGCCGCGGCCGTCATGACGAGCATGTCCTGCCGCACCATCGCCGCCGCCTGGCCAAAAATGAATTTGTCCAGACCGCTCTGCCCGCCGCCCGGCATCCGGTTCACGATTGTCAGCAGCATGATGCCGAGCCCGAAGAAGACGGACAGGATGATCCCCATCGCGGTGTCTTCCTTGATGCGGGTGTGCGACCGGATCGCGGCCACGGCCAGCGCCCCGAGCAGGGCGCTCGCCGCCGCCCCCGCAAGCATGACCGGCAGGCTCTTGAAGCCGAGAAGGGCAAAGCCGCCGACGACGCCCGGCAGCGCGGCGTGCGCGAGCGCGTCGCCCATCAGGCTTTGCCGCTTCCAATAGGCGATGCAGCCGACCAGGCCGGCCGCCGAGCCGAGCATCAGGGTGCTGACGAGCACCCATTGCGCGTTGTGGGAGAGGCCCGTCATCCCGTCACCTTCTCCCATCCGCGGAGCAGACCGCCGTACGTTCGCCCGATATGCTCCGCCGTGAAGACTTCCGCGGTCGGACCGTGGGCGATGACCGACCGGTTCAGCAGCAGCACGTGATCGAAGCAATCTTGCACCGTCTGCAGATCGTGGTGCACGACCATCACCGTCTTCCCGTTGGAGCGGAGCGTCTTGAGCAGCTCCATGATCGCCTGTTCGGTGGCGGCGTCGACGCCGGCCAGCGGTTCGTCGAGCAGGTACAGATCGGCGTCCTGCACGAGCGCGCGGGCGAGGAACACCCGCTGCTGCTGTCCGCCGGACAGCTCGCTGATCTGGCGTTTCGCGTACGCCCCCATGCCCATCTTCTCCAGCGCCGCCATCGCGAGTTCCCGGTGCCGGCGGCCCGGGCGCCTCAGCCAGCCGATCTGCCCGTACAACCCCATCATGACCACATCCAGGGCGTCGGTCGGAAAATCCCAGTCCACCGAGCCCCGCTGCGGCACATATCCGACCCTGCGCTTCGCGTTCCGGTACGTCGTGCCGAAGAAGCGGACCTCCCCGGAGAGCCGCGGATGGAGGTCCAGCAGCGTCTTGAGCAGCGTCGATTTTCCCGCTCCGTTCGGACCGACGATGGCCGTGAGCGTGCCGGGCAGAATCTCGAACGTCACGTCCTCCAGCACCCGGTTCCTGCGGTAGGCCGCGGCAAGGCCCGTCACCCGCAGCGCGGGCTCCCGCCCCGCATCAAGCCGCTCCTTGTCCGCAACGCCGACCTGCCGCGTCGCATCCATCTCCGATCACTCCTCTCCGGCCAACGCTTGATGGATCGTGCGGACGTTGTGCCGGTACATGCCGATATACGTGCCTTCCTCCGTGCCGACGTCTCCCATCGCGTCGGAGAACAGCTCTCCCCCGAGCTTCACGTCGACGCCGCGCTGCTTTGCGCCCTCGATGACGGCCTCGATCGATTTCGGGTTGATGCTGCTCTCGACGAACACCGCCGGCACCCGCCTTTCGACGAGCAGGTCGATCGTGCGCTCGATGTCGCTCAGGCCGATTTCATCCTCCGTGCTCAGCCCCTGCAGGCCGACCACTTCCAGGTCCAGCATCCGCCCGAAGTAGCCGAACGCGTCGTGCGCCGTCACGAGCACCCGCCGCTCCTTCGGAATGGACGACATCCAGCCGATCGCCTCTTCCTTCAGTCCATCCAGCTTCGCAAAATATTCCCGCTTGTTCGCTTCGAACCATTCCGCATCGTCCGGAGACAGCTCCTTGAGCTTCTCCACGGAGGCTTCGAGCGCGATCTTCCACAGATCGATGTCGAACCAGACGTGGGGGTCGACCGCTCCGGTCTCGTCGGTGAGCAGCCGGTCCTCCGGGATTGCCTCGCCGACCGCCAGCACGGGCCGGCTCCTGCCGATCTCTTCGAACGCCCGCAGCATGTTCGCCTCGAGGTGCAACCCGTTCCAGAAAATGATATCCGCACGCTCCAGTTTCCGGATATCGCCCTGAGACGCCTGATAGAGATGCGGATCGACGCCCGGTCCCATCAGGCTTTCCACATGCACCCGGTCTCCCCCGATGACCGAGATCGGCTCGGCGATCTGGGCGATCGTCGTCACGACGCGGATGGCGCCGTCCGCCCCCGAACCGTCCGAGCCGCCTCTGCCCGCTTCCGATCCGCACGCCGCAAGCGGCAGCACCATCAGGATCAGCGCGATCGCGAGCCCGGTCCGTTTGCCTGTTCCCCGCTTTCGCATATCTTCTTTCCACTCCCGTCCCGCAAGTTGTGATGACATGCAACTATGATGTTGGAGGACAACTATTTTTCCTTAGGTAAACTTTTTGGCTCAACTAAAAAATAATGTCCTCGAGACAAAATGTCAAGCGCTGCAATGCGGAAAAAAAGACCGCCGGCAGCCTGAAAGCTGCCGACGGCCGTGCAGAACGATTCCGGTCACGTGCGCGTCTCCGTCAGATGCCGGGGATCGGCTTGCGCTTGTGCTCGGTGGCGAGATACCGCCGCTCGAGCTCGGCCGCAATCTTCGGATCGATCGCCTTGCCTTCGAGATAGTCGCTGTTGTCCTCATACGATATGCCGAGTTCGCCCTCGTCGGTCTGCCCTTCCCACAGACCGGCGGTCGGCGTCTTGTTGATGATCTTCTCCGGAACGCCGAGCGCCCGGGCGAGCTGCCGCACCTGGCGCTTGTTCAACGTGCTGAGCGGCGTCAGGTCGACCGCGCCGTCGCCCCATTTCGTGTAAAATCCGGTGATCGCCTCGGACGCGTGGTCCGTGCCGACGACGAGCAGATTCAGATCGAACGCAAGCGCGTACTGGACGACCATCCGCGTGCGCGCCTTCGTGTTGCCCTTCGCTTCCTTGCTCAGATGGCGCGGCCGGCCGATCGCCTTGAACGCCCGTTCGGCTTCCAGCGCGATCCCGTCCACCGCGTCTCCGATCTGCGTCTCGACCGTGTACTTCAGGCCGAGAGCCTTCGCCACGAGATAGCTGTCCTCGATGTCCTCCTGCGTATGGTAGGGCTGGAACACGCCGAGCGTCATGTATTCCCGGCCCGTCTCCGCCGTCAGCTCGTCCGTCGCCCGCTTGCACAGGGCGGCCGCCGTCGCGCTGTCGACGCCGCCGCTGATCGCGATCAGCAGGCCGGAGGCCCCGGCCTTCTTCACGTATTCCTTGAGGAAATCCACGCGCCGGCGGATTTCCTCTTCAACGTCGATCTGCGGCTTCACGCCGAGCGCGGCGATGATCTCCTGCTGCATCCCCATGCCGTCCGCCCCCGGCGCCCTCAGCGGCAATGCTCCTCGAACGCCGCGATCAGGTCCGCCGCGATCTCTTCGACGGTACGGTACTCGATCTGGTGACGCTCGATGAAATGGACCAGCTCGCCGTCTTTCATCAGGGCCATCGACGGCGAGGACGGCGGATACGGCGCGAAATATTCGCGGGCCTTCGCCGTCGCCTCCTTGTCCTGGCCGGCAAACACGGTGAACAGGTGATCCGGCTTCACTTCATGCTGCAGCGCGAGCCGCACGGCCGGACGCGCCAGGCCGCCGGCGCAGCCGCACACCGAGTTCACGAACACCAGCGCCGTGCCCTTCGCGTTCGGCAGATGCTCCTCCACTTCCTCCGGCGTTCTGAGCTCCTTGAATCCGATGCTGGTCAGCTCGTCGCGCATCGGCTGAATCATGTCCAGCATATATCGTTCGAACGACATCGACATGAGTGCTTTCACTCCTCCAGCGGGGTTTGGTAACTATTATACCCCCGGGCAGCGGCTGAAGAAAAGCAACCGGACCTTCCGCCGGTCCGGTCGGGACCGTCGGTCGGTCCGGTGCGGTTGATTGGCGACGCGCCCATGCGGTTCGGTTCCGTCACTCCGGCCGTTCCTTCTCCGGTTGGGACCGCCCGCCGGCGGGATCGTCCGTCCGGAAAGCCTTGTAAGCCGCATCCTTGTCGGGATGCATGAAAATGCCGGCCTGCGGCGGGATGCCCTCCTCGAACAGCATCCGGTTCTCCGCGGTACGGAAGCCGATGTCCTTGAACGGATGCACCCATTGGTCGCCGCTCATGACGGCGGGGTCCGTGTCCTTCGACCAATTCTCGAGCGGCGAGTTCGGCGACGCGTATTCGTGGTCGCCGATCACGACGCCGTGCTCGTTCACGAACGGCCCGCGCGGTCCCCGTCCGACGCGGAACTCGGGCAGGAAGTTGATCTCGAACGGATCGAGTTCCGGATCGCCGGTTCCGTTCAGCGAGACCCTTTTCCCGGCCTTGGTTCCGTCCGTACGCCCCCGCTGTCCGGATTGCGGATCAGGGTGGCGCATCTCCGGCCCGGAACCCGCGGCCGGCCGCTCCTCCGGATGCCGCCCGGCATCGTTTCCGTTCCCCGGTTGCCGGTCCATGGAGCTCACCCCGCTTCAGACGGACGGCCGGTTCGGTCCGTCGTTTTTCTTGTCGAAGCCCGCGCCGGCCGGGTCCGACGGCGCGCGGTCCTTTCGGTTCCGGCCGTCTGCGCTCGGACCGCCGTACGTCTCGTCCTTGCGCTCGCGCCGATCCTGCTGTTCGCCCATCTGCAAGAGCCTCCTTCCGGGGCTAGTATTCCCCCGGAGACCGGCATTATCCTGACGGGCGTCGAATGTGCGTCCTTTCCGGCCGGCTCTCGCCCGGTACACATCCAACGCCGCGGCGGCAAGTCCGGCGGCGATGAAGATGAGCTGCGTGCTCGTCAGCCCGAACCGTTCGGGCGGCCTGACCCAGGGCGCCGGCTCGGCGAACAGGCTGACCGCGAGGCAGCCCGCGCCGAGCACATAGCCGGCGAGCGCGGCCGCCTCTCCGTCCCCGCTTGCGGCAGCCTTTGCCGCATCCGTCTCCGGTCGCCCGTACGTTTCCGACGCTTCCCCTTTCGCCGGTTCCGCATGGAACGTCCGGCTTTCCGCACCTTCCGTGCGTCCTGCGGTCCGGTCCGCTTCCGGCGCGCGGCGGCCGATCAACAGCGCGAGCAGCGCCGCGCACACCAGCGCATAACCCCACCGGTATTCCGGCGCCGACAGCAGGTTCCAGGCCAGCAGCCCGCCCGCCGCCGATACCGCCAACGCGTCGAGCGCCCGGAGCATTCCCACTCCCATGCGGCGCGCCTGCCAGATCCAGAACAGTCCGGCGGCGGTCACCCCGGCGTAGGCTTCCGCGCCCGATCCGATGACGACAAACAGCAGGCGCGGCTGTTCCAGCAGGATCGAGGGATCGCGGAACAGCACGCCGAATTTCCAGACGAAAATGGCGATCGCCGCGGCCCCGACCGCAAGATCGCCCCACGGTCCGGACCGGCTGCCGCGCGCCCGCACCTTCCACAACCACAGCGCCCCGTACCCGGCAAACGCCGAGATGAGCGCGGTAAGCATCATGCCGTTCAGCGCCAGTCCGCCGATTTCGATGACTTCCGGCAAATCCGCTCTTCCCTTCTCCACATCTTCCCGTCGCCGCACCTCGCGGGTGCCTTCGCAACGCGGCACTTCGTTGCGCCCCCGGAATCGCCCACACACCCTGCGACGCGGCATCCCCTGACGGCCAAATCCGCGGTCACCGGCCTCCGCCGGTCCGGACTTCACCCGCCGTCCCGGCCGCTCCACTCCCGGATCCGGCCGTCGATCCAGCCGATGATCCGCTCCAGCACTTCCTCCCGGTCCCTGTCGTTGTGCAGCTCGTGCCAGCCGCCTTCCCACGGGACGAACTCGCACCGTTCGCGCAACGTTTCCGCGAGCTCCCGGCTCGCGGCGAACGATGTCACCGTGTCCTCCGTCCCGTGCATGAGCAGCACCGGCACCCGGAGCTCCCTCCGGGCTTCCCGGAGCGACCGTTCCCCCTCGTCCCGGACGGAGAAAAACATCGCCGCCGAAATCCGGTTGTGCAGCAGCGGATCCCGGCTGTCCGCCTCGCTCTGCGCGGGATTGCGATACAGCGAGCCGCCCAGCCCCGTCGACATCGTGAGCTTCGGCCAGACCCGCGAGGCGATGCGGCCGATCCACAGTTTCATCGCCGGCGGGTCGAAGGCGAGCCTCAGCCAAGGGCTCGTCAGAATGAGCCCGGCGACCGGCGGCCGGCAGCGGATCGCACAGCTCAGCGCGATGTTGCCTCCCATGCTGTGGCCGTACAGGAAAACCGGCAATCCCGGGTGACGGGCGCCGGCCATGCCGATGAAACGGGCGACGTCCAGCGCGAGCCGCTCGGCGGAAGGCGCGTGCCCCCGCTTGCCCGGCGTCAGCCCGTGGCCGCGCTGGTCGACGGCGTAGACCGCAAGCCCGGCCCGGACGAGCGCCTCCGCCACGGGCGCGTAGCGGCCGCCGTGCTCGCCCATGCCGTGCACGATGCAGACGACGCCGCGCGCCACGCCGGAAGGCAGCCAGGAGCGGACATGCAGACGGACACCGTCTTCCGTCGGCAGGACAAGCGTTTCCGTCACAAGCTCCATCCCGATGACCTCCTGTCGAAAGCCGGAACGTCGGTGGAAACCCTTTTGCAATCGGAGCCGAATTCCACTATGATCATTATCGCTTTCAGTCTGAACCGCTGGCAAGTCCGGCGGCGATCCGAAGGAGGCTGCGCAGGAAATGGACGCGGACATCCTGGTCGTCGGCGGCGGTCCGTCCGGCCTCATGGCCTCGATCGCGGCGGCGGAACGCGGCGCCCGCGTGATTCTGCTCGACAAAGGGCACAAGCCCGGCCGCAAGCTGGCCATCTCGGGCGGCGGCCGCTGCAACGTCACGAACGCAAAGCCGCTGGACGAGCTGATCCGGCACATTCCGGGCGGAGGCCGGTTCCTGTACAGCGCGCTGTCGGTGTTTTCGAACCGGGACATCATCGCCTTCTTCGAAAACCTCGGCATCCGGCTGAAAGAGGAGGACGACGGCCGGATGTTCCCCGTGACGGACAGCGCGAAGACGGTCGTCCGGGCGCTCGTCGGCCGGGCGCGGGAGCTCAGCGTCGACCTCCGGACGAACCACCCGGTCGCGCCGCGGAGCTCGCGGCCGGCGGACGGGCGGCGGAGTGACCAATGCCGGACATAAAAAGAACCGGATGAACGTTTCCGGCACCCGACACGGCCGCCGCAACCCGTTCATCCGGCACGTCCGTCAACCTTTGATTCCGCCCTGCATCATGCCTTCCACGAACAGACGCCGGCAGAAGAAGAACAGGATCACCACGGGAATGACGGACAGGACCGCCCCGGCGAACAGCAGATATCGCAAAGTTTTGATTTCCCCTATCATACACCCGCCATGACCCGTCATCCCATACCCGGTTTCTGTTCCGGCCGGAAAAATTGAAGGCCGTCCGGAGCAATTCCGGCAGGCCCGGTCATGTGAATCCCGGCATCCGTGCAGTCCCGCGGCGCATTCCCGGCGGTTCTTCGCCCCGCGCCGGCTCATCCCGGAGATGGTTCGCTTCCCGCCGGCTCATCCGGCGATGCTTCGTTCCTCGCCGGCGTCACGCTTCCGGCTGCTCCGGCTCGACCCTGTGCGGGACCCTGTGCGCCGGAATCGGAATCTCGTCGAGGCCGTAGGCCGCTTCGAGCGAATCTTCCGCGCCCGTTCCCGCTCCGGCCAGCTCGCCGCCGTGGGCCGCCGCGATCTCGATCGCCGACACCAGGTCGTTGCCGTCGAGCCGGATCTCGACTTCCCGTCCCCGCCGCTTCGGCTCGTAGCCGAGCTCCTGCAGCAAGGAGAACGCGAGGGACGCCTGGTGCTCGTCGGGGAAATCAAACCGGACTCCGCCTCGGCGCGCCATGTGCAGGTTCCTCCCGTCTTGGATGTGATGGCGGCTATACCTTTCCCCGATCGCGCCTAAAACATACCCGCCGGACGCGGACATCCGCTTCTCACGCATGCCGAACGGCCGATCGTCCATCCGGTCCATCGCCATCCGCATCCGCCGCATAAACCTTCGCCGGTTCCGGCTTGCGAAACCGCCTGGCGTCCGCACCCGCCTTGACTGTACGAAACCGGCGAACGCCGTCTCAGGCATCGGCGTCCCGCTCCGCCGTATCCGCGGGACGCGGCTTCACGGCCGGCAGATCGTGCATGAACCCGTTGATCATCACCCAGAGGCAGATGCCCAGCGGGACGGCCGCCGCCAGCCCGGCCCAGCCGGCCAACCGCCAGCCGGCGACGCCCGCGAACCACGCGGCGGCCGGCAGCATCAGCCGGAACCGCGACAGCGAAGCGCCGCGCCGCACATCCGCCTCTTTCCAGCGGAACTGCGCGAGGTACGGCTCGTCCATCCATTCCCTGAAATCCCGCTGCAGCCAGGACGCGATCATCGCCATGAGGATGGCCGCAAGCAGGGGAGCCAGCCGGTCCGGAACGGCGGCCAGCGCAACCGTCGGAACCGCGACAAGCCGGAATCCCGGCACCGGCGACCTGCGGAGAAAGGATTTGATCCGCATCTCGGCCAGCACCGCTCCCGGATCCGAAGCCCGCAGGATTCGCCCCGAGCGCGGGAACAAAAGCGGACGACGGAAGATCGGCTCCGGCTTCCGCTCGACGCCGGCGGCGGACACCAGAAGACCGGCGGCCGCCGTACGGGCGCGCAGCTCCGCCCGAAGATCCGCCTCGTGGCCGCCGCGCAGCCGCAGCAGGGCGCCGACCGCCGCCGCCCCTCCGGCAAACGCGGCCGCCGTGCACGCGCCGAGCATCCCGGCACGGCCGTCCGACGCCGGCACCACCCCCGCATACAACGCAACCAGAGCGGCCGCGAGCGCTACGTGCGCCGCCCCCCGCTTCCGTCCGCGCAGCAGGGAATCGACCAGCCTGCGGGCGGCGGCCGCCAGCAGCCGGCAGGCCAGCGTGAACGCCGCCCACAGCGCAAGGCCGCCCGCGTCGAACGCGCCATGGAGCCGCAGCCACGGCAGCAGTAACGCGAACGTCAGGGCGGTCGAGATCGCCATGGCGAGCAGCGTGTAGACGGCGCCTCCGAGCTTCAGCGTCCGGATCCAGCTCCCTCGCTGCAGCAGCGTCAGCACGTCCGCCTCTTCCCGGAACGTGCGCAGCCGCCCTTTGAACAGGAGCAGCGCCAGAAGCGGCGGCGCAAGCTCCGCGGGAATCGCCGCGAGCCAATCCGGCGGCTCGCGCAGCATCTCGAGCCAGAGCCCGCCCAGCATCCACAGTCCGGGCACGGCGATGTAGAGCAGCACCGTCCAGTCCAGGGCGGTCCCCCAGATCCGGTACTGCTCCCTGAGGAAACGGACAATCCGCGAAAGGAGCAGGCGGACGGGCGTCCAGCGCGTCATCTTCCCGTCCGTCATCGCTTCGTCAGCTCCAGGAAACAGTCGAACAGCGGCGCATCGCCGGCGAGACCCGCCTGACGCCGCACATCGTCCAGCCCGCCCCGCGCGACGACGGTGCCGCCGTTCATCAGCACGAAGCGGTCGCAGATTCGTTCCGCGGTGTCGAGCACGTGCGTCGACATCAGAATGCCGGCGCCGCGCCGACGCTCTTCCCCGAGCAGATCGAGCAGATCCCGTACGGCGTGCGGGTCCAGCCCGATGAACGGTTCGTCGACGATGTACAGGTCGGGCTCGAGCATGAAGCCGATCGCAAGCATCATCTTCTGCTGCATTCCCTTCGAGAACTTCGCCGGAAACTCGTGCCGGTGCTCAAGCAGCCGGAACCGCTCCAGCAGCCGCTCGGCCCGGGAGGAGAACGCCTCCTCCGCCAGGCCGTGCGCGGCCGCGGCCAGGCGCAGATGTTCCCACAGCGTCAGATATTCGTAATACACCGGCTGCTCGGGCACGTACGCGTACCGTCCTTTCCATCCGCCGGTGCCATCCGGTTCGCCGGCATCAACCGGCCGCGCAGGACGCAGCCCGGGACCTTCGCCGAAGCGGATGTCGCCGACCGTCCGCGGGAGCAGGCCGAGCACCGCCCGGATCGTCGTGCTCTTGCCCGCGCCGTTCGGACCGATCAGCCCGACCAGTTCTCCGGCTCCCACGTCAAAACGCACGTCCCGGATGACGGCCTTGCCGGCCTCGTAGCCGGCGGAGCGGATATCGACCGCGAGCCGGATCGCCCGGCCCGCACTCGCCACGGCGTCCGTCCGTTCGCTCATGCCGTACCCCCCTGAAAAACGTTTGAAAAAAGGACGAATTCGGTCTGCACGTCTCCCATACGGTTGAGAATCGGTAAGGTTTCACAATACTTGCCATTCACTTGAAAAAGTGATATCATAAAAATATCAAAAGAATATCAACACCCGGAAGGAGGCCCCCCCATGAAAGAACGAAACGCCTGGAAATTGAACGGATTTCCTGCCCTGTTCCTCGCATTCGTCCTGCTCTTCGGCAGCATCCTCGTCCTGGCCTCGAACGCCCCGGACGAGCCGACGCCGGGAGACGTCATCGGCTTCATCGTCATGCTGATCGCATCCATGATCGTGTTCACGTCCCTCACCGTCGTCCAGCCGAACGAGGCGAAGGTCATCACCTTCTTCGGCCGTTATGTCGGCACGATCCTCGAAGCGGGCTTCTGGATGACGATCCCGTTTGCGCACCGCAAGAAGATTTCATTGCGCGTCCGCAACTTCAACAGCCAGAAGCTGAAGGTGAACGACGCGGAAGGCAACCCGATCGAGATCGGCGCCGTCGTCGTCTTCCGGGTCGTCGACACGGCCAAGGCATCGTTCGACGTGGACAACTACGAGGAATTCGTCGAAATCCAGAGCGAGACGGCGATCCGCCACATCGCAACCCAGTACGCCTACGACACGTTCGGCGACGACAGGGCGGTGTCGCTCAGGAGCAACACGGACGAGATCGCGGAGCAGCTGATGCGCGAACTGCAGGAGCGGCTGGATGTGGCCGGCGTGCGAGTGCTCGAGACCCGGCTCAGCCATCTCGCCTATGCGCCGGAGATCGCGAACGCGATGCTGCAGCGGCAGCAGGCGATGGCCATCGTCGCCTCGCGGCAGAAGGTTGTCGAAGGCGCCGTGGGCATGGTGGAGATGGCGCTGCGCAAGCTGGCCGAGAACGGTATCGAGCTGGATGACGAACGCCGCGCCGCGATGGTCAACAACCTGATGGTCGCCATCGTCTCCGACCGCTCCGCGACGCCGGTCATCAACGCCGGCACGCTCTATACGTAACGACGGATCCATGGCAGGCAACAAAAAAGCGTTCCCGCTGCGGCTCGATCCCGACGTGTACCGTGCGATCGAGCAATGGGCAAACGACGAGTTCCGCAGCGTGAACGCCCACATCGAATACCTGCTCCGCGAAGCCCTGTACCGGGCCGGCCGGCTGAAGCGGCGTCCGCCCGGAGCCGCGCCGGAGCCGGTCGGGGAATCCGACGGCGAGTCGCCGGTCTGAAGACGGCCCAAAGACGGCGAAAGCCCGCATCCGCACGATGCGGGCTTTGTTTTGTACAGACGGACGAACGGGCGTCTCTGATAAACTCCTTCATCCGCTCCCGGATCATCGTCTTCTCCAGGGGATGCGTCCCCGTCCGGTACGGATGCGGTGCGCCGCTTCTCGCGACGAAATGCGCGATGCGAAGCGTTCCCGACCATTCGGATGAACCCTCGCGTGCGTCGCGCCCATCGCGTCCAATCCCGCCCGATTCGCATGCCGTCAGCAGCAGGATCAGACAGGACAGAACGACTTCTTGTCCATTCAGATACAAGCGTTTTCAAATGTTCTTCGTTCATGGTCGCGCCTTTGGCCATGACCTTGTCCGAACCGCCCGTGCGCCGAAGGGCCCTTTTCCGTGAAAAAAAGAGCCGCCCGGACACCCCCCAGCGGGGATGTTCGGGACGGCTCCGTTCCGCCCGGCCGGGATCGTCAATGCGACGGCGCGCCGGACACGGCGGGCGCGGCCGCCTCTTCCGGCGGCCGGTGTCTGAAGATCGTTGCCAGCGCCGCGGTGCCGACCGTCATGGCAAGCGCGGACGCCGCATACAGCGCCTCGAGCGGGAACCAGGCTTTCAGGCTGCCGCCGCAGGCGATCATGACGACCATCATGCCCATGAACATCGGGTTGAGCACGCCGTTCACGCGCCCGACGATCGACGCATCGGACCAGCGCAGAATCATCGTGCTGATCCCGATGTGGATGGACGGGAACGTGAGGCCGGCAATGAACTGCAGGACCAGCGTCAGCCAGACGTGCTCCGACAGGCCGATCCCCAGCGTGGTGACGGCGCCGGCGAACATGCCGAACGCAAGCAGCTTTTGCGGCAGCACGCGCCGCGCCAGCGCGGCGATCAGCCCGCCGCCGAGCAGCATGGCCGCCCCGTTGACCATGAGCAGATACTGCAGAAATTCCTTCTCCTGCCCCAGCTTCTCCGTCACGACGAAAATTCCGAGCGGCTGCACCATGCCAACCCCGATGCCGGCCAGCGCGAACGTAAGGCCGAGCACCCGAAGCACCGGGCTGCGCCAGACATATTGAAACCCCTCGGCCAGCTCCCGCCGGAAGCTTGCCTGTTGCGGAGGCGCGCCGGCGGGATCGACCGCTCCGGCGCCCGCCGGGTTTCCGGCTTCCCTTCCCGACGGCGTCTCCGGAAGCCGGAGCAGCACCAGGGCGGACAGCAGGAACGCGACGCCCGTCACCGCGATCGAGATCTCGATCCCGTACCGGTCGTACATGAACGTGCCGAGCGACGGCCCGCCGACCATGAAGATCGCGACCATCGACTGAAAGAACGCCATCGCCTGCTGAAGCTGATCCGGCCTGAGATGAATCTTGAACATCCGCATCGCGGAAGGTTGCGAAAACTGCGACAGGATCGACGAGACAAGCGTCGCGAAGAACACCATCTGCCACACGCCCATGACCATCGTCGCCATCACGGCGAAGACCGACAGGGCCGACAGGAAATCGCTCCAGATCATCGTCCGTTTCGGCCGCCACCGGTCCGCGAACGTACCGCCGATGAACGAGAACAGGAAGATCGGCAGGAATTCCGCGACATAGATGAACGCGATCGCGTAAGGGTCCGAATCCGTCATGTCGGCCACGTACAGGAGAATCGCGAAGTTGCGGACCCAGATGCCGATTTGCAGCATGATGTTCGACATGAGAACGGTCTGGAAGAACCGGTTGCCGAACAATCCGGCCGGGCGCGCGCCGGTCATATCGGACATGGAGGAATCGCCCCTTTCTTGCGCCATATCGATGCTGTCATGACGGTGCCGTCTGCATGCGGATCGGGACGCCTCCGGTCCCGGGCATCAGATTTCCGATTCTACACCTTCCCGCCCGGCCGCGTCAAGTTTTTTTCAAATACAAAATCAACCACCGTCCCCCGACGGCGGCGCCTTTTCACATAACAGCCTGGCCTCCGGTCACGGATAGGCCTCGTCAGGAGCCTGCGTGGCGGCCTTCGCGAGCCACTCCTCGAACTGACGCGCCAGATCGGCCAGTTCATGCTTCGCCGTCTCCCGGTCCCGCCAGGCGGCGATCTCCTCCGACGTCCGGAGCGGCCACGGGTTACGTAAATCGTAGTAACCCGCCCTCGCCAGATACGGTTGGAACGATGCGGGTACCGCGACGGCGATCTCCTTCCCGCATCCGCTCCTTCAGCGCGGCGACGCTCGCGTGCGGGCTTGTGGTGAACGACTCGCTGACCGTGTCCAGCGTGTGATCCGCGACGAACGTCAGCGCTTCCTCGTCGTTCCTGCCGATGAGCCACTTGAGAAGATCCAGCGCCGCGTAAGGGTGCTCGCTGTCCTTCAGGACGGCGAGGCCGCTCATTTTCGCGACGTTGATTCTCTCGCCGTCGGGCACCTTCGGCGTCGGGCCGATGCCGTAGTCCGCATATCGGATCAGGTACAGATTCCTCAGCGAAGAAGCCTCCCACATGCCGAGAGCGGGCAGTTCCTTCGGATCTCCGGAATCCAAGCCCGCGGGCACGAGCTGCGCGTACCGGACGAACGCATCGACCGTCTCCTCGGAGTCCATCCAGCCGATCACGGAGCCGCCGTCCGGCGACGTGTACCGCCCGCCCCACGCGCGGACGATCCTCTCTGCTGCTTCGAGCCCGCCCATGGAGCCGACCGGACGCCCGGCTTCCGCCAGCCGTTGCGCCGTCTCCACGAAATCGTAAATCGTCCAGTCTTCCGCCGGCTCGGGGATCCCCAGCTCCCGGAACTGCTCCGGGTCGTAGAAGACGATCCACGGAATGACGCGGAGCGGCAGCAGCAGCGTCCCTTCGTCCGGCGACATGCGGGCCGCCAGTTCGGCGTACGCGCCGGTCCAGCCCGTCTCCTGATGGATCCAGTCCGTCAGGTTCATGAGCTGGTCAGCCATTCTCCACGCCTGGTACGGCGTCAGCTCCACGACATCGGGCCTGAGATCCGGATCGTTCAGGACGGTTTCCAGCCACCCCGGCCCGGAATGGATGTCGACCACCTCGATCTGCACGCCCGGATGCGCTTCCATGAAATCTTTCAGCCGCTCCTGGATCATCGGCTTCCAAATCGGATCCGTTCCCGCCTCGTATGGAAACAGAGGCCCCTTGGTCATCGTGAACAAACCCAGGCGCAGCGTGCCCTGCCAGGTGAACTCGTCGCTTTCGTCCGACTTTTCTCCGATCACCGGAACGGAACGGCACGCCGCCGCCATCGCGAGCAGGCATACCAGAACCGCCGTCAACGCGCAACGTTTCATCGATCGACGCTCCTCCACCTTTTGGCTACTATTTTCCTATAAAAGAATATTTTGTCAATCCGTGACCCGGTTTCCGTTCCGATTTCGCTTTTCCATCATGCGGAAGATCACATTATCCACAAAATCATCCACACTATCCCCGAAATTGTGCATCAATTCACGCGATACTGACGGTTTTCCGCCCCTAGAACGGCATGGTTTTCATCCTGTTCGACCCGAACCCGGCGCAAACGGTGAAAAATTCACCCACATTGTCCACATTATCCACAGATCGATTGTGAAAAACTTGTCCCCGTTTGCAAAACGACGGCATTCGACATCCCGCTTGCTTCCATCGCGTTTGCACACAGTTTTCGGTGGATATGTGGATAACGTTGTGCACAACCGGGACCATCGTCGGAACCACGGGCTGTAAAGAGGCGGGAAGTTCGAATTTCGCCGGTCTTTTTTCCCGTTTCCTGGAACGCAAACAAAAAAGGCGGGCGATCGGCCCGCATGACCGATCAGCCCGTCTTCTCCTCCTGTTCGCGGCCGCGCGCGCCCGTCCGGATGATTGCCTGGTTGCACGCGCCGATGAACGCCTGCGCCACGGCGAGGATGACGTCCTTGTGGATCGCCGTGCCCCGGTAGCGCCGGCCGCCGTGCAGCACCGTCACGACCGCCTCGCCGTACGCGTCCTCGCCCGAGGACAGCGAATGGAGCTCCATATCCTCGAACTCGGTCGCGATCGGGATCA
Organism: Thermobacillus sp. ZCTH02-B1; assembly: GCF_002159085.1. GTDB lineage: Bacteria > Bacillota > Bacilli > Paenibacillales > Paenibacillaceae > Thermobacillus. The sequence goes on along the minus strand of NZ_LZRU01000024.1, from coordinate 37,830 downwards.
CCTGCTTGATGCAGTGGATGACCGCTTCGATCGGACCGGCGCCCATGGCGGAGCGGGTGTGCTCGACGCCGGTCGCGCCCTCGCGGATCGTCACGGACGCGATGCGGGCGCGCTGCGTGCCGGACAGCACCTGCAGGTCGACGAGTGTGTACGGCTCCTCATGGAGATCCGTCGATTCGCCGATGATGCGCAGGAGCTGGTCGTCGGTGACGATTTTCTGCCGGTCGGCGACCTTTTTGAACGCGGCGTACACCTCGTCCAGCTGTTCGCCCTCGAGACGGATGCCGTACTCCGCGGCGCGGTGCTTGATCGCATGGCGCCCGGAATGCTTGCCGAGCACGATCATGCTGCGCGGGATGCCCATCGCCTCGGGGTCCATGATCTCGTAGGTCGACCGGTTCTTGAGCAGGCCGTCCTGGTGAATGCCGGACTCGTGCTGGAACGCGTTGCGGCCGACGATCGGCTTGTTGTACGCGATCGGGAAATGCATCATCCGGCTGACGAGCCGCGACGTGTTGTAGATTTCGGCGATGTTGATGCCCGTCTCGGCCTTCAGCGCGTCCTTGCGCGTCTCGATCGCCATGACGAGCTCCTCGAGCGAGCAGTTGCCCGCCCGCTCGCCGATGCCGTTCACCGTCACCTCGACCTGCGTCGCGCCGCCGCGAATCGCCGCGAGGCTGTTCGCGACCGCAAGCCCCAAGTCGTTGTGGCAATGCGCGCTGTAGCGGACGCGGTCGCCGCCCCTCGCCTGCGTGCGGACGGTGCGGAACAGCGCCTCGTATTCGTCGGGCATCGCGTAGCCCAGCGTGTCGGGCAGGTTGATGATCGTTGCGCCTTCGGCGATGACCGCCTCGATCATTTCAATGAGGAACTCGATGCCCGATCGGGTCGCGTCCATCGGCGAAAACTCGATCTCGTCGACGAACTGCTTCGCGTACGCGACCATGTCGCGGGCGATTTGCAGCACCTGCTCGCGCGACTTGCGCAGCTGGAAGTCGATATGAATGTCGGACGACGAAATGAACAGGTGGAGCCGGCGCCGGGCCGCGTCCTGCGTCGCCTGGATCGCAGCGTCGATGTCCGCGCGCACGGCGCGGGCGAAGCCGACGATCTCCGTCCCCTGCAGCTCGCGGGAAATCTGCTGCACGGCGGCGAACTCGCCCGGGCTCGAGATCGGGAACCCCGGCTCGATCGCGTCGACGCCGAGCTTCGCGAGCTGGCGCGCGATGACGATCTTCTGCTCCGGCTCGATCGAAGCGCCGGGCGATTGCTCGCCGTCGCGCAGCGTCGTGTCGAAGATCGTGATGCGTTTGCATGCGTGTTGGTTGACGGTTTGGTTCATGGTGAACGTCCCTCCTGAACGTGTGGTTTTTCGGAGCCAAATCAAAAAGGCCCGCCGTCCCCGAACATTCGTTCAAGAGACGACAGGCCGTACATGTGGTCGGCATGCCGCGGTACCACTCTTGTTGACGCGCCCCTTGCGGGACGCGTCCCCTCAGCGCCGGCGGATCGAGAGCTTCAAGGCTCCGGCGGACTTTGCAGGTTTGCGGTTCCTGCGGGATAGCGGCCTTGCGGTCCGGGTCCGCTGCAGTCGGACCGGACGCGCGGCCGCGCGCCGTCCGCGCCGCCGGCGACCGTGTAACGGCGGTCCACCCGTGCCGGACCTATCCGGGCGCGGCCGTACGCTCCGCGTCCGTGTCGGTCCGCCCGCTCCCGGGCGAGTTCGAACGGTGCCTTCGGCTGCGTCGCACCAACCCGCAGCTCTCTGCGCCGCCCGCCGCCATGGGACGCCTTGGCCGCTTCGATGCGCGAAGGCCCGGCGGCCTGCATCGCATCATGGCGTCATGCGCCGGTTGCGGCTGTGCCCTCGGGCTGCCATTGAATCGTTGCGTCATGTGCCCGATCACGGCCGCGCCCTTCGGCTGTCGCCGCATCGATGCGCCATGCGTCCGGATGCGGCCGGCGGCGTTATTCCGTCACCGTTCTACTGCTCCCGTTCATCGCGTTTTGCGAGTCTGTTCGCTTGTATCGTCCCGCGCGGCGGGATCCCGGAAATCAAGAAAGCCTGCCGTCTCCCGATCGCTCAAGAGACGACAGGCCTTGTGCCCGCGCGGTACCACTCTTGTTGACGCCCGTGCCCGACCGTTGGCCCCGGCCGGTGCGTCCACCTCACGCATGCGGCGCTGCACGCGCCCGCATGCACCCGATTACGGGGGTCAGCCGTAACGGCATAATGGGAGGCTGTCGGGGCCGGTGGTGCCGGCTCCCACGCCGTCCGTTCCGCCGTTCCGCTCCCAGGCGAGATTCGGGATCACCTTCGACTGCGTCGCACCAACCCGCAGCTCTCTGGCCGACCCGGGGCTTGCGCCCCGCCGGCATCCCGGCTTCACCCTACTGCTCCTGTTCATCGCGTTTCGGATGTATGCGTTGGATTGGTACACATTATATTCCCGCAAATGGGTTTTGTCAATTCGAAAAATTCCGTTTTTTCTGTACCCGCGCGTAGCAGGGGGCGGCATTGCGGCGTCGGGACGGGCGGGCGCCGGCCCGTTGACGGTTCCCGAATCGTTATGGCGCGCCACCCGGCCGCCCGTTCCGCCCGTTTGCGGCCCGGTTGGCGGTCTCCCCGGACCGTGATTCGCCGTTCCCCGCGTCTCACGAGACATGCCGCATCCTCCCGCAGCGGTATGTGGTACCGTCAAATGCCGTATTGAGCGGGCCGCACCCTCCCGGAACGGGACGCAGTACCGTGATGCGCCGTTTCGCAACCAAACGGGCGTGAGCCCGTCTAATTGAATGGGATGCCTTCGCCGCTTCATGATTGCCTGGCGTTTTCCTGATCCGGGAATTCCGACAGGGTTCCCAATCGGAAGAAAATCCGTTACGCTAGGAAAACGGACGATTCCTGCGGGAACCCCGGACGTCCCGCGGCATGCCCGGTGATGCCGCCGATTCGGAACAGCGGAAGATCCGGAAAAAGAAGATTCGACAAAGCGGCAGATTCGGAGAAAGGTGGCGAAACGATGCGCAACGATCCGTACCATACGGCATCCGGCGCGGAGTTCCTGACGGCAACCGGTGCGGAGATGCCGGCGCGCGCTTCCCGCAAGAAGGCGTCCGCGTCGAGGGCGGCCGCCCTCCTGTTCGTCTTCGTCTGGCTGCTGCTCATCGCCGGCGGCGCGGCCGGCGCCGCGTGGTACGCCGACGAGCTCCGGGCCCGCATGACGGCCGACATCGAGCGGCAAACGGCGGAACGGATCGCCGCGATGCAGCGGGAAGTCGAAACCCGGATGGCCGAGCTCGAAGCGTCTTTCCGCGCCGATATCGACGCCGTCGAGGCGAAGGTGAACGAGCTGAACGAACTCTTGACGTTCACCCGCGACAACGCGACCGGCGAGAAGGACGACCGCAATCTGCTCTACACGCAGCTCCATGAAGTGAAGGAGAAACTGGAGCAGCTCGAGAAGCAGCTGGATGTGTTGAAATGAACCGGATACTGACTCCCCGCGCGATCAACCGTCTGTTTCTGCTCGCCGCGGCGCCTTTTCTCGGACTCGGGATCTGGCTGGCGGCGGCGGGCTCCGATCTGACGTTGACGCTGTCCGACCGGGCGTACCCGGCTTTCCGTCTGCCGGCGGTACCCGAGGCGGGGACGAGGATCGCGGAGGTGTCCGCCGGCCTCGACGAGGCGATCGGGCTGGCCCGCGAGACGCGCGAGTCGCTTCGCCGGTCGGCGGAGCTGTACGCGCTGGCCGCCGCCGAGGCGGAGCGGATCGCGAAGCTGGCGGCCGCCCAGGTCGGCAGGCCGTACGCGATTTACGACCGGCGGATCACGGCCCGGCTCGGCAAGCCGGTCGAGGAAGTGCGTTCGGGCCGGATCACGGCGCAGCTCTTCCACATCAAGGCGCAGCACTTCAACGGCTACGCCCTGAAGGTGAAGCTGAAGTCGGACAAGGCGATGACGATGGTGCTCGGACAGGACAAGCTGGGCGGCGCGGAGACGACGCTGTCGGCGGTCAAACGGTACGGCGCCGTCGCCGGCGTGAACGCGGGCGGTTTCTGGGATTCGGGAGGCAAGCGCTATCCGCTCGGCACGACGATCGTCGATGGACAATACGTGGACGGTTTCGTCCCGACGTACAAGGATCTGTTCTTCGTCGGCATGAACGACAAGATGCAGCTCATCGGCGGCAAGTTCGAGAAGCAGGAAGAGCTGGACCGGCTGAAGCCGCGGTTCGGCGCGTCCTTCGTGCCGATATTGATGAAGAACGGCCGCGCCCAGCCCATCCCCGAGAAGTGGAAGACGAACCCGCGCCGCGCGCCGCGCACCGTGATCGCCAACTACAAGGACGACCAGCTGCTCATCCTCGTCGTGGACGGCTACGACGAAAAGGGCAGCTCCGGCGCGACGCTCGAGGAGCTGCAGATCCTGCTCAAGCGCTACGGCGTCAAGGACGCCTACAACCTCGACGGCGGCGGCTCGTCGTCGCTCGTGTTCAACGGCCGCGTGGTCAACAAGCCGTCCGACGGCGAACTGCGCAAGCTTCCGACCCATTTTCTCTTCTTCAAATAAACAAAGTCCCGCCTCAAGCGGGACTTTTCCCTTTTCGGCCGGACGCCCGTCCGTCGCCCGTCCGCGCGGTTCTCCCTTCAGTCCTTCACCGACCATTCCTCGAGGGAGAGGAGCGGGTCGGCCTTCGCGTCGAGCGGGGTGAACTCGCCGCGCACCCATTTCAGATAGGCGGCGGCCCCGATCATCGCGGCGTTGTCCGTGCAGAGCTCGAGCGGCGGAATGGACAGCGGCAGGCCGCGCGCTCCGCAGGCCGCCGCCATCGCCGCCCGCAGGCCGCGATTCGCGGCAACGCCGCCGCACAAGAGCAGCTGCCGGGCGCCGAATGCCTCCGCCGCGCGCAGCGCCTTCGTCACGAGCACATCGATGACCGACTCCTGAAATCCCCGCGCCAGGGCGGGCCGCATCGGCGGCTCGCCCTTCATCTTCGCCTTGTTGATCTCCGCGAGCACGGCGGACTTGAGGCCGCTGAAGCTGAAGTCGTACGAATCGGGCTCGAGCCAGGCGCGCGGCAGCTCGTTCACGTCGTCGGCATCCGACGCCAGCCGGTCGATGTGCGGTCCGCCCGGATACGGAAACCCGAGCGCCCGCGCCACCTTGTCGTACGCCTCGCCGACCGCGTCGTCCCGCGTCCGGCCGATGATCCGAAAGCTTCCTTCCCGCTCGAGGACGACCAGCTCGGTATGCCCGCCGGAGACGACGAGCGCCACCGCGGGATAGCGAATCTCGCCGACCAGCCGGTTGGCGTAGATGTGTCCCGCGATGTGGTGGGTGCCGATCAGCGGCACGTCCAGCGCCAGCGCCAACGCCTTCGCGGCGGCGAGGCCGACGAGCAGCGAGCCGACCAGCCCCGGCCCCTGCGTCACCGCGACGGCGTCGATGTCGCGGAGCTCAAGTCCCGATTCGGCCACCGCGAGCTCCATCATGCGCGTGATCGATTCCACGTGTTTGCGCGAGGCGATCTCCGGCACGACGCCGCCGAACCGGCGATGCGCGTCGACCTGGCTGGACACCAGGTTGCTCAGTACTTCCCTGCCGCCGCGCACGACGGCGGCCGACGTCTCGTCGCAGCTCGTCTCGATCGCCAGGATGACGCCGGCGCGGGCGCCGCCGCGAGCGGAAGCCGTCATGCCGTCCCGCCTCCGGCGGTAAGATCCGCCCACATGATATAGGCGTCCTCCTGATTGTCGGTGTAATACCGGGGTCTGATGCCGTTTTGCACGAACCCGAGTTTGCGATACAGATTCTGCGCCACTTCGTTCGACACCCTGACTTCCAGCGTCATCGATTTCGCGCCCTGCTCCCTGGCCGTCTGCATGAGCCGGCGCATCAGCATCTCGCCGTAGCCGCGTCCGCGGTACGGCGCGCGCACCGCGACGTTCGTCACGTGCGCCTCGTCCATGACGACCCACATGCCGCCGTACCCGATGATGTTCCGATCCAGCTCCATCACCGTGTACCGGGCGAACTGGTTGTGCTTGAGCTCGCTCACGAACGCCTCCGCCGACCACGGCACCGTGAACACTTCCCGCTCGATCGCCGCGATCACCGGCACGTCGGACAACAGCATCGGCCGGAACTCCGGCACCTTCGCGGCGCTCCCGGCGCCTCCACCGTGGCCCTGCGCATCCCGCGCGCGTTCGCCCATCGTCATCCCTCCTGCCGTCCGGCGGCGAGAAGCTTCGCTTCCGCTTCCGCGAGCTGCGTATAGTTCGGCACGAGCGCGTGCGGGTCGTCGGCTTCGCCGGCGGCCAGACGCCGGATGCCGAGCTCCGCGATCGCCCGACCTTCCATGAAGGTCGGGAAGACCTCGATCCGCACGCGGCCGTCCAGCCGATTTTTCAGCCGCCCGATGGCGGCGAGGTGGAGCGACGGATCGCCGACGAACCGAATCGCATCGGGCGGCGCGGCGGCCGGTTCGGCCGCTTCCCCCGGAAACGTCGAACCTGGCGATTCCGCTCCGGCCGGCCCCGCCGCCGGTTGCGCCGCGCCAGCCCCTGCCGTGCCCGCCGCAGCCGTCGCCGCGCCCGGCGTCTCCGGTCCGGCCGGCGATCCGGCACCTGCCACGTTCCGGCTGTCCGGCGAACGGCCGAAGGTCACCGCTTCACCGGAGCCGTCCGTCCCGCTTCGGCCGAGTCCCCGTTCCACCCGTTCCGCCAGCTCGTCCGCCCAGTCCCGCATGAGCCGGATGCCGTCGCCGGCGAGCCGCCGCCAGCCGCCGCCGGATCCGCCGGATTCGAACAGGGCGGTGTAGACCTGGCCGCGCCGCGCGTCCATCAGCGGCACGATCCATTCGCGGCGCGTGCCCGCCGGACCGGAAGCGGCGCGCGCCGCTTCCGCCGAACGGTCCGCCCCGCCGGACGCGGCGCCCGCTCCGGCCGCCTCCCCTTCCGACGCGCCGGGCGCAGACGCCGCGCCGAGCGCCAGCGCCTCGAGGCTGGACACGCCGGCGAGCGGCACGCCCCAGGCCCAGGCGAGCGTCTTCGCGATCGTCACCGCGATCCGCACGCCCGTGTAGGATCCCGGGCCGAGGCCGACGGCAATGCCGCCGAGATCGCCGCGCGCCACCCCCGCCTTCGCGAGCGTGTCCCTGACCATCGGCACGGCCAGCACCGAATGGCTGCGCTCCACGATCGACCGGGCTTCCGCCAAGACGCGGCCGCCCGCGACGACGGCGACGCAGAGCGCGGCGGTCGACGTGTCGAGCGCCAGCACCGGCCGGTCGAACGGGTTGCCCGCTTGTCCCTTCATGCGCCGCCCGCTCCTTCCCTTGCAAGCATCCGGCACCAGTCGGCATACGGCCGGCCCGTACCGGTCAGCCGGATCGTCCGCGCGCTGCCGCCGTCATGCCCGATCTCGATCGCGAGGCGTTCCGGCGGCAGCAGATCGGGAATGAGCCGCGCCCACTCCACCAGCACGACGCCCCGTCCGTAAAAATATTCGTCCAGCCCGAGCTCGTCCGCCTCTTCCTGTGAGAGACGGTAGACGTCCATGTGGTACAGGGGCAGCCGCCCGTCCTCGTATTCCCGGATGATCGTGAACGTCGGGCTGTTCACGACTTCGCGGACGCCGAGCGCCCGGGCGAAGCATTGCGCGAAGAACGTCTTGCCCGCGCCCAGATCCCCGTCCAGCGCGATGACCGTGCCCGGCTCCGCGCGCTCCGCCAGCCATTCGGCGAGCCGCGCCGTCCCGCGCTCATCCTCTGCGCGCCATACCGCCGATCCAACATCCGGACCGTCCGGGCCCCGGTCGATCCTGTCCCCTTCGCTCCACAACCGTTCACCGGCGGACCGCCCGCCGGCATCCCCTTCGCCCGGGGATCGGCCGCCCGCGTTCCATCCATGCACATGTTGTCCGTCCACGGCGTTCACCGTCCTTCTTCCCGGCCGACGCCGAAATGATTGTATCCCGCGGCCCCGGCGGGCCGCCTCGGGCCGCCGTCCGCCGGCTCGAGCCACACGCCGGCCGGACCGGCCTCCGCTTCACCGATCACGTGAAGTTCGAGCCCCGCCTCGCGGAACGCCGCTGCCAGCCGGCCGGCGGCGGCGGGGTCCATCGTGCCGAGCAGCACGTAATCTTCGCCGCCGCCCAGCATCCAGCCCAGCAGGAGTTCGCCGGCGCGCGCCCCGTCGCCGCCGGCGGCCGCGCGGGCGTACGCGGCGAGATCGCCGGGAACCGGCAGCAGGCGCTCGCGGATGACGAGTGCCGCGCCGGACGCCTCGGCGATCTCCCGCGCTTCGCTCGCGAGCCCGTCGCTCACGTCGTTGAGCGACGTGCAGGCGCCGCTGGCCGCCAGCAGCCGTCCGGCCGCCACGGACGGCTGCGGCCGGCGGTGCGCGCGGACGAGCGCGGCCGTGCCGGCCGCCTCCGCCGCCTCAAGCGGCACCGGCCCGGTGAAGTTCCCGGCGGCTCCCGACAGCCAGTGCAGCCCCGCCGCCGACAGGCCGACCGGGCCGGTGAGGAACACGAGATCGCCCGGCCGCGCGCCGGCGCGCGTCACCGCCTTCCCGGCCTCGACCGATCCGCCCAGCGCCACCGTCACGACGAGGCGATCCGGCGACGCCGTCGTGTCGCCGCCCACGATCGCGACGCCGTAGCGGTCCGCGCATTCGTACAGGCCGTCGTAGAGGCGGCGCACCCGCTCCGGATCGCGGGAGCGCGGCATGCTGACGGAGACGAGGGCGTGCCGCGGCTCGGCGCCCATCGCGGCGATGTCGCTCACGTTGCTCGCGAGCGCTTTCCACCCGATGTCCGCATCGTCCATCGTCGATGTGCTGAAATGCACGTCCTCGACCATCGTGTCGATCGTCCAGACCAGATGGCGGGGTGCGCCCGCGCCCTCCCGGTCCGGCTCGAGCACGGCGGCGTCATCGCCGATGCCGACGACGACGCCGCGCGAGCGCTGCCATTCCGGACGCTGGCGGCCGCCCGTCCAGAGGCGGATCCGCGCAAACTCGTCCATCCCGGACGCCTCCCAAGGTTTCGAGCGCATTGTCAATATGCACTAATTATAGCGGCAGGGCCACGGGCGTTCAACAAACGGCCCGCGCGGTCCAACCGCGCCCGAACGGCGCCGGCCAACCAGCCCTGCGCGGCATGGCTGCTTTGCATGTTCATCCGTGCCCGGTACGCCGCCAATACCCGGTCGCCGCCAATCACTAAACAAAAGAAAAAAAACCCCATGTCTCTGCGGACTCCCGGTTCCCGGGAAGTTTCGCCCCAAACCGGCGAAGCCTCGGCTTCGAATGTTCCCCGGTTCCCGTTCATCCCGGCGACATGGAGGAAATTTCTCCTTCTAGTGGATATCCTTCTTCTTGAACCGTCCGCCCTTCACGTCGTGGATGTTGCCGATGGCCATGAACGCGTTCGGGTCCAGCTCCTGCACGATGGACTTCATCTTCGCTTCTTCGAGCCGCGTGATGACGCAGAAGATGACCTTTTTGCTGTCCCCCGTGTAAGCCCCTTCGCCGGACAGATAGGTGACGCCCCGCCCGAGCCGGTGCAGGATCGCCGTACCGATCTCCGCCGCGGCGTCGCTGATGATCCAGACCGCCTTCGACTCGTCCATCCCTTCGATCGTGATGTCGATCGCCTTGTACGCGATGAAATAGGCGATCAGCGAATACATCGCGCTGTCCCATTCGAAGACGAAGCCGGCGGACGTCAGGATGAAGAAATTGAAGAACATGACGACCTCGCCGACGGAAAACGGCGTTTTCTTGTTGATCAGGATCGCGACGATCTCGGTTCCGTCCATCGAGCCGCCGAACCGGATGACGAGGCCGACGCCGACGCCGAGGATGACGCCCCCGAATATCGCGGCGAGAATCTTCGTGATCGTGATCGGCGCGATCGGCTCGAGCAGGAACGTGCAGAGCGACATGACCGAGACGGCGTAGAGCGTCGACAGGGTGAACGTCTTGCCGATCTGTTTGTAGCCGAGGAACAGAAAGGGGAGGTTGAGGAAGAACAGATAAAGCCCGAGCCGAACGCCCGTCAGTTCGTGAAGGATGATGGATATGCCCGTGATGCCGCCGTCGATGACATCGTTCGGAACAAGAAATATTTCAAGCGCGACGGCCATCAGGATCGCGCCGATGGTGAGCATGACAATGCGTGTGGCAATTTCCTTCTTCCTGAGGCCGATGTGCTGCTTTGCGACCATTTCGGCGTCTTCCCTTCCACGGCGAATGGGACAAATCAATGAATTTCCGTGATTTTATTTTAACTTTTTGCCGTGGAGAAAAAAAGAGAAAGCCGGGAGCCGCCGCCCGGACCGTTTCCGGCTTCGGACCCTGCGTTCCCGACTTTTCCGCCGGACACAATGCCCGGTCGCCGCGTTCCCGGCTTCCCCGACGCCCCGGAATGCCGGGCCTTCCGCGTTCCCGCCTCCCCACAGCCGCGGAAAGGCCGGCGCCCGCATCCCGGGCCTATTGCGGGATGCCCAGCATCCGCGCGACCGTCACGAATTCCACGCCGTCCGCCCGCAGCTTCCGGATTACCTCGGGCAGCGCTTCGACCGTGCCGGTCAGATCTTCCCCGACGCCGCCGGCCGAGTGCTGCAGGATGATCGCGCCGGGCTTCACGTGCGCGAGGATGTTCGTCGCGACCTCGTCGCGGCTCAGCGACTTCCAGTCGAGCGAGTCGACGTTCCAGCCGACGATTTTGCGCTTCTGGCTCGCGAGCCATTTGATCTGCTCTTCCGTGATGTTGCCGTACGGCGCGCGGACGAAGCTCGGCGTGTATCCGGTGAATTTCCGGATCAGCTCGTCCGTCTTGCGGATCTCCTCGCGGAATTTCTCGTCCGACAGCTTCGGCAGATTGGCGTGGCTGTAGGAATGATTGCCGACGACATGGCCCTCCGCGACGATCCGCCGCATCACGTCCGGATGTTTCTCGATCCGGTTGCCGACGCAGAAGAACGTCGCCTTCACGCCTTCGCGCTTGAGCACGTCCAGCACCATCGGCGTGAACACGTCGTCCGGCGCGTCGTCGAACGTGAGCGCCACTTCGCGCCTGTCTCCGGGGCCCGAAATCACGAACCAGCTCGGATATTTCGCGCGCAGGTCGGCCAGCGTCATCGGCTTCGGCTCGCGATGCTTCCGCTCCGGTCCGTCCGCAAGGTCCGGCGTGTCGTTCTGCGCCCGCGGGCGGACGCCGACGCCGTCACCCGCGTTCTGCGCCTTGCGGACTCCCCCGCCGTCGGCCTGTTTCGCGGTGACGCCGCCGTTCTTGCCATCCCCCTTCCCGCCGGCGCCGTTCATCCCCGCGCAGCCGGAGATCAGCACCAGTGCCGTCAGGATGGACAGGCCGGACATCCTGAAGAGCCGCGAAGGCCGCCGAAAGCGTCCGAAACCATCGAGGATCCGGTTCATTCCGATCCGCCTCCTTCCGGATTTTCCATCGTGTCCGTCGTCGTGTCGCCGATCCATCCGTTCTTCAAGGGAGACACATACCCGCCGCCGAGCCCCTCGTTTACCATGCGGTCGATGTCCATCTCCGCCTGGGCACGGCCTTCATGGTCGCCGTCGTCCGTCCGGCTCCGCCGGTCATCGGGCCGCTCCGCCATCGCTTGACCTCCCTCCATCCGCTGCGGGATTCGCACAAAATATGCCCCGGGCGGTTGGTTTTCATGCATGATGGGCACGCTGAAAGGCAGGGAAGGAGGTTCACGCGGCCGGTTTTCCGGCGGTCAAGACAAGCGGGAGGGACGAACATGCATACGGTGTGGAAAGGCGCGATCAGCTTCGGTCTTGTGCACGTGCCGGTCAAAATGTTCGCCGCGGTCGAGGACCGCGACATCGCGATGCGCATGATTCACCGGGAATGCGGCGGTCCGATCGCCTACGTGCGCACGTGCCGGAACTGCGGCAAGGAAGTGGCGAACGATGAGATCGCGAAGGGATACGAATACGAAAAAGGACGCTTCGTGCTGTTCGAAAAGGAGGAGCTGGACGCGCTCGCGGAAGAGACGTCGAAGACGATCCGCATCCTCGACTTCGTCGACATGCGGGAGATCGACCCGATCTACTTCCAGCGATCGTACTATCTGGCACCGGATCAAGCGGGGGCGGGCGCGTACAGCCTGCTGCTCGAGGCGATGAAGCGGACCGGGCGGATCGGCATCGCGAACGTCGCGATCCGCTCGAAGGGAAGCCTGGCGGCCGTCCGGTTCATCGGGAACTGTCTGGTGCTCGAGACGATCGCCTGGCCGGACGAAGTGAGGCCCGTATCCCAGGTGCCGGGGCTGCCGGAGCAGACGATCGTGAACGAGCGAGAGCTCGAGCTGGCGACGCTGTTGATCGACCATCTGACCGGCCCGTTCGAGCCGGAGAAGTACCGGGACGAATACCGGGAGCGGCTCATGGAGGCGATCCAGGCGAAAATCGCGGGCGAGGAGGTGCACGTCGCGCCGGAGCGGGAGCGCACGAACATCATCGACCTGATGGCGGCGCTCCAGGCGAGCCTCGAGGCGGCGGGCGCGGCGAAGGCCGGCCCCGCCCCATTGGCGGAGAAACCGCCGGAGACGAAAAAGGCGAAGGCTGCCGGAACGGGCGCGTCGCCGACGGACGGGCAGGCGACCGGACCGGCCGGCGCGGCAGCCGGGGCGGAGGGCTCCGGCAAGGCCGCCAAAGGCTCCGGCCGCAGAGCCGCCGCCGCAAAGAAAGAACCGGTCCCGTAACCGGAACCGGTCCCCGGGCCGCGTTGGTGCTGAATCCGCGCGGCGGGCCTCAGACGAACGGCCGGAGCCGCCTCGCCCTGTCGTACCGGACGCCTTCGATCTCGACGTCCGGGTCGAGCGCGGCGAGCAGTTCGCGCAGCGGCTTCACGTCACGCCGGTAGACGTCGACGATCGCCGTCACGCCGTCGTCCGCCCCGGTCCAGCGGACCCTGAGCTCCCGTTCCGAGGCTTCCCGCAGCCGGGAAAGGACGGCGCTGCGGACGCGCAGCCGCTTGACCGGGGACATGCCGGTATACCCCGCCTCCAGCATGAAATAGGCCAGCACGTGCGCGATGATCGAATAGATCGCCTGGTTCGCGCCGAACACGAAGCCGGCGAGCAGCAGGATGGCCAGATTCGCGGCAAAGATCGCGGCGCCGGCGTCGAACCGGCGAAACGCCGGCCGAAGCGGCGCGGACGCGGCGAGCTCGTCAAAGTTTCCCTGCCGCAGGATGAGGCCGATGCCGATGCCGAGGAACGTGCCGCCGCCCAGCGCGGCCGCCAGCGGATCGTCGGAGACCGCCGGCACCGGATGCAGATAGTGCGTGAACAGCGCGATCAGCGCGACCGGCAGCAGCATCCGCAGCGCCTGACGCCGGTTCGCGGCCTTCCGGCCGAGCAGAAACGGCAGGTTGAACAGGAACAGCACGAGGCTGAGCTGCATCTCGGTCAAATGCGCGGCGATGATCGAGGCGCCGGCGATGCCGCCGGTCGCCACCCCGTTCGGTCTCAGGAACAACTCCAGACCGACCGCCGCGAGTACACTTCCGAAGACGATCAGGCCGTAGTGGATCAACCGGTCCACGAGTGTGCCGGAACGGCGGGCCAGGCCCGATCCGGCCGGATCGTCCGGCCGGACGGCGCTCCCGCGTCCGGAAGGCGGAAAAGCGGCGCTATGCAAAACGTGGTCCCTGAAGGTCATGCCCGCGTCGCCTCCTCGTACCCGAAGCTCCATCCTCCTGGCTCTTACGTTACCACAGTCCGGCGCCATGCTCAAACCGCCCCGGGGTCAGTCCGCCGCGGGATCGGCCGCGTCGTCGATCCGGTCGAACGTGCAGGCTTCGGCCTGTCCCGTGCCGACCGCCTCGATCACGGGATGCCGGAGCGTCCGGCCGGGCGTCCACTCGAGGTAGCGGACCTTCGCCGTGAGCAGCGGCCGGAGCCAGACTGCGCCGGCGCTGCGCGGCGGCTTCGCCGCGAACGGGCAGTCCGGCGAGCGGATCAGCTCCGCCGCGGCGGCGATCCCGGCCCGATCCCGAACGGTGAGCCGGCCCGATCCCGCGTGGCCGATGTAGTGCAGGCGCCCCTGCCGGTCGTACAGGCCGAGAAGCAGCGCGTTCACCAGCCCGCCGTCATACGTGACGCCGCCCACGACGGCCGTCAGATCGCGCCTGACCTTGATTTTGCGCCAGCGCCCGTCCTTGCCGCCGATCGCGTAGGTGCTGGCGAGATCCTTCACGACGATGCCTTCCATGCCGTGCGCGCGCATGACCTCGAACAGCCTTGCGCCGTCGGCCGCGTTCTCGACAAGCCGGACGTTGTCGCAGGGTTCGAGCGTGCGCCCGAGCAGCCGCTGCCGCTCCTCGAGGCTGTGCCCGGTCACCCATTCGCCGTCCAGATACAGGATGTCAAACACCATGTAGGCGACCGGGATTTCGCGGACGGCGGCCGACACGGCGCGCGCGCTGCGAATGCCGTCCCTGCGCATCACCTCGTGGAACGACGGCTTCCCGCCGTCGAAGGCGACGATTTCGCCGTCGAGGATGGCCGACTTCGCCCGGAGATAGCGGCGCGCGTCGGCCAGTTCGGGATATTGCATCGTCCGCTCGTGCAGCCTCCGGTTCACGAGCCTCGTGGAGGCGCCGTCGAAATACACGAGCATGCGCACGCCGTCCCATTTGATCTGGGCGACCCATCGCGGTCCCGTCGGAATGTCTTCCGCGGCGACCGGCTCGAACGGCACGATCGGTTCCATGCGCAAGGCCTCCTTGCCAACATTGGTCCGTCGGTCGGTCGTCGACTCCTCGCAACGGCGCAATCGTCGTGGACGCTTCCAATCAACGCAACCATTTGAGACGGCCCGAACACCGCCGGAGACAGCAGCCGGAGCGCGGGCCGCGGTACGGGAGGTTCGGCACATGGCAAGCACCCCGTCGGGCACGATCACGGTGCAGGGCGAACAATTGACGATCAGCAATCCGGACCGGATGCTCTGGCCGGAGGCGGGCATCACGAAGCTGCGCTACCTGGAGAAGCTCGCGGAGCTCGCCCCGTATCTCATCCGGCACTGCGAAGGCCGCTACCTGACGGTCATCCGCTATCCGAACGGCATTCACGGCGACTCTTTCTATCAAAAGTACGCCCCCGAACCGCTGCCCCCCTTCGTGCGCACCGCCGAGCGGAACGGCGTCCGCCATGTCGTGCTCGACTCGCTGCCGACGCTCATCTGGCTCGGCAACCTCGCCTGTCTCGAGTTTCACGCCTCGTTCGACCGGATCGGCGAGCCGCTGCGCCCGACGGAATGGGTGATCGACCTCGATCCGTCGCGGGAAGAGGAGCCGCGCATCATGGAGGCGGCGTGGCTGGCGGGAGAACTGCTCCGAACCCTCGGCGTCGCGTCCGTGCCGAAGACGTCCGGCGCGACGGGCGTGCAGATCGTCGTGCCGGTCGAGCCCGATCTCACCTTCGACGAGTTGCGCGCCATCGGCCGGTTCGTCGGCGAGTATCTGGTCGGGAAACATCCGGAGCTGTTCACGATCGAACGGCTGAAAAAGAACCGCGGGGACCGCATCTACTTCGACTATCTGCAGCACTGGGCGGGCAAGACGCTGTCCGCGCCGTACACGCCCCGCGCCCGCCCGGCCGCGACCGTCTCGACGCCGCTCACATGGGACGAGGTGCGGGCGGACGCCAGGCCCGAGGATTTCAACCTGCACACGATCGGCCCGCGCCTCGCGCGGCTCGGCGATCTGCTCGAACGGACGCCGCGCCAGAACCTTCGGCCGATCTACGAATTCATCCGCGGGCGCCGCGGCGGTTAGAGACGGGCAAACACGGGATGCGGCCGATGTCACGGCCCAAGGCGGCAGCCCGGGTCGCGGCCGGGCTTCACAGCAAGGGACGGCAGCCCGGTTTGCGGTCGGGCGTCACAGCAAAGGGGCAGCCCGGAATGCGGACGGGTCTTACAGCAGCGGCGACAGCAGCCGCGCCAGCGCCCGGCCCGCCCGCGCGCCGGCCGACGTCCCGCGCAGCTCCTCCGCCGTCGCCTCGCGCGAATCCGCGAGATCCTGCCGGAAATCTTCCTCCAGCCGCCCGATCGGCTTCCCGTCGAACAGCAGTGCGTTCAGCTCGTAGTTGCTGTAGAAGCTGCGCATGTCCAGATTCGCCGTGCCCACCGAGGCGAGCAGCCGGTCGACGATCATCACCTTCGCATGGATGAACCCCTTCCGGTACCGGTACACCTTGACGCCGGCCTCCTCCAGGTCCGCCGCGTGGGACAGCGTCGCGGCCTGCACGAGGCGCGAATCGGAGACGCCGGGCACGATCAGGCGCACGTCCACACCGCCGAGCGCCGCCATCCTCAACGCCGATTTCAGACCTTCATCCGGCACGAAATACGGCGTCTCGATCCAGACGCGTTCCCGCGCGGCGCCGATCGCGGCCAGCAGGCTGTCGTGGATCTCGTCCCCGCCGGGGTGCGGGCCGCACGAGACGATCTGCATCCGTTCGCGCGACGTGCAGGCGTGCGGCGGCCAGTAGGCCGGATCGTCCAGCGTTTCGCCGGACGCCAGCTTCCAGTCGCGGACAAATGCGTTCTGCAGATCGTACACGGCGTCCCCCTCCAGCTTGAGGTGCGTGTCGCGCCAGCAGCCGAGCTTCCTGTCCATCCCCAAATATTCGTCGCCGATGTTGATGCCGCCCGTAAAGCCGGACTTGCCGTCGACGACGATGATTTTGCGGTGGTAGCGGTGATTGATGCGGCGGCTCAGCAGCGCGGCTCCGGGCGGCAGGAAGCAGCGCGCGCGCACGCCGGCCGCCTCCAGTTCGCGGAGGTACGCCCGGCGCAGCTTCCGGCTGCCGATGCCGTCGTAGATGAGCCGCACCTGCACGCCTTCCCGCGCCTTGCGGATGAGCGCATCCCGGAACCTGCGCCCGACGCCGTCTTCGCGCAGGATGTAAAAGGCCGCGTGGATGTGATGCTCGGCCTTGTCGATCATCGCGAACATCTCCCGGAACGCCGCTTCCCCGTCCGTCAGGATTTCCACCCCGTTGCAGCCGGTGATCGGCGCTTTCGCAATCGCCCGCAGCGCCCGTCCGAGCCGCCCGTCCCCGGAAAAGTCGTCGTTTGCCGCCACGGAGCGCCGCGCGGGCATCGGGTCCCCGGCGTTTCCGCCGCCTTCGCCCCGGCCGGGACGGCCTGCGGCGGCCCCGCCGACGCCCTCGCCCCCGCCGGACCCGGATCCGTTAGCCCCGGCGACTCCCGTTCCCCTTGCGTCCGGCCCGTCATCCCCGGCGCCGGCCTTCCCCCGGCTGAGCAGGAACGGGAGGATGCCGACGATCGGCAGCGCGAGCAGAACCAGCAGCCACGCCGCCGCGCGCTCCGGACGCCGGTGCTCCGCTGCGAGAACGGCGACGGCTTCCGCCCACCAGACGATGACGGCCGCCGCCAGCCACGGCCAGACCATGCCTACCGCCCCTTTCCAGACAGGTCGTCTCTCTAGTATGCCCTTGTCCCGTGACATGTTTCCCTTCGGACAGAAATAAATAACTAGTGAGCGAGCACACCAGCACCGGACGGGGGGCGCCGCGGCTTGAGGGACAGGGATTCGATCCGGTGGTCGCTGATCGTCATGCGCGGTCCCGACCAGCGCGTGCGCCAGTTCCGGATCCGCCGGCGGGTCGTCTATGCGGCGCCCGCGGCGCTGCTCCTGCTGTTCGCCGCCGTGCTGGCCGCCCTGCAGCTTCGCGCCGCGTGGCAGCTCGACGCGCTTCGGCGGGAGCTGGCCGAGCAGAGCGTCCGGCACCGGGAAGCGATGGCGGCGAAGGACGGACGGATCCGCGCGCTGGAAGCGGAAATGCAGGCGCTGTCCGACCAGCAGGGGGCGCTCGAGCGGCGGCTGGAGGACTTGCGGGAACTGGAACGGCGGTTGGAGAGGTTTTTCGACCGGTACGGGGAAGGGGAAGATGCGGCGACGCCGGAAACGGATGCAGCGCAGAACGCGGCCGGACCGGACAGGACCGACGGTGCAGGCGCATCCGCGGACGGCCCCGGAAGCGCAAGCGCATTTGCGGACAGCCCCGGCGGAACGGATGCATCCGCGCGCGGGCCGGAAGATCCGGATCGAACCGCGGACGGTCCCGCCTCGCCGGAAGCGACCGCCGCCCGGATGATCCGGATGATGCACGCGGACAATCCCGATTTGCGCGCGCTGACGGGGATGGTTGACGAGCTGGAACGGTCGATGGAGCGCCGGATCGAGGCGGAGCGGCTCAGGCGGATGGAAGCCGACGCCCTGCCCTCCGCCTGGCCGACCCGGTCCCGCCGGATCACGTCGACCTGGGGATACCGCCGCGATCCGTTTACCGGGGAGATCGTGTTCCATGACGGAATCGACATCGCCGGTCGGGCGGGCGATCCGGTCTACGCAGCCGGCGACGGAACGGTCGAAGACGCCGGCATCGACAACACCCGCGGCCGGTACGTCGTGATCGCCCACCGGAACGGGCTGACCAGCCGGTATTACCACCTGTCGTCCGTCGACGTGGAACCCGGCGACGCCGTGAAGCGGAACGAACGGATCGGCTCGCTCGGATCGACGGGGCGGAGCACCGGACCGCATCTGCATTTCGCGGTCGCCAGGGAAGGGGAGAGCGTGAACCCGCTCGACTATCTTGAGCTTGTGAAGGAGGAGTAGGCATGCGCAGGAAACGCCCCGCTCCCGTGACCGATACGCTGATCGGCCGGGGCACGACCGTCGAGGGACGCATCGAATGCGATGCGGGCCTCCGGATCGAAGGCGAATTCACCGGCGAGATCGTCTGTCGGGGCGACGTCGTGATCGGCGAATCCGGCGTCGTGCGCAGCAACGTCACGGCCCGCGGCGTCACCGTGGCGGGCAAGCTGTACGGCAGCGTGACGGCGCACGGCCGCTTCACCCTCTTGAGGACCGGCGAAATGCACGGCGACGTGGCGGCCGCGGGATATGTGATCGAGGGCGGCGCGAAGCTGAACGCCGATTGCCGGACCGACCCGTCGCTCGCAGAGGAGCCGCGGAACGGCGGCCTGAAGCAGCCGGCATCCTCCAACGCGAAGCCGCCGCACGTCTCCGCGGCCGAAGCGGCCGGCGCCGCCGGCGCCCTGCCCGCGTCCGCCGTCTCCCGCGACGCCCGCCTCGCCGCCCCGCAGGCGAAAAAACAGGCAGGATGAAGAGCGCCTCACCGCTCTTCGTCCCGCCCTTTCCCGCTGTCACCGTTCTTGTCTTTCCCGCCTTCGTCGAGCCGGATCATGAAGCGGTCGTAGCGGCCGTCGATCTCGCGCGCCATGCTGCGGTACCGCTTCGTCTCCTCGACGATCGGGTCGTATTCGGTCTGAATCCGCACTTCGTACTTCGGCGGAAGGTTCAACCGGACAAGCTCCTCGCGGTCGGGTTCGTCGACCGGCCCGTCCCCGAGCCGTTCCGCGAGCAGCCGCTCCGCGTCCGCTTCCGGTCCGCGCGCCGCGCGGCCGCCTTCCCGCCGCTCCTCACGATCGTCCATGCGACTCACCTTCCCGCAAGATGCCGTATGCAGCCTGCGCCGCCCGCCGCGGCATCCCTGCCGCACAGTGTCCAGTATCGCAAGGGGCGCGGCCGTTTATTCCGCCGACGCCGAGCGCAGAACCTTGAGCAGCTCGTCGTGCACGGCGCCGTTCGACGCGACGACGTCGCGCACGCCGAGATGGTACGGATTGCCTTCCAAATCGGTGACGACGCCTCCCGACTCCTGGATGAGCAGGGCACCCGCCGCGATGTCCCAGCTGTTCAGACCGATCTCCCAGAACGCGGAGAGCCGGCCCGCGGCAACATAAGCGAGATGTAGCGCCGCCGACCCGGCCGTGCGCACGTTCCGCACCCGGGGCGCGACGGCTTCGAGCTGCCGCATGTTCAGCAACAGCGCGCCGTCACGGTCGGCCGGGAAGCCCGTCGCGACGAGGCTGTCGCGCAGTTTTTCCTCCCGGGACACCTGCATGCGCCGGCCGCGGACATAGGCGCCCTTGCCCTTCTCCGCGATGAACAGCTCGTCCTTCGACGGATCGTAGACGACGCCGAGGATGACCTCACCCCGGTGTGCCAGCGCGATCGAGACGGAGAAGAAGGGAAATCCGTGCACGAAGTTCGTCGTCCCGTCGATCGGGTCGACAATCCACAGATATTCCGCGTCCTTCAGTTCATTGATCGCCGCTATCGAAGCCTCCGGTCCCGGCTCGACGCCCTCCTCCCCGAGGACGGCGTGATCCGGAAAATGCGTCAGAATCAGGCTCCGGATCAGGTTCTCCGAACCCTTGTCCACTTCCGTCACCAGATCGCTGTGCGACGTCTTGTGGTTCAGGGTGGAGTAGCCGCCCACCTTCGTTTTGATCCATTCGCCCGCCTTCGCCGCGCAGTTGATCGCCACGGCGGCGAAGCTTTTGCGGCCGATGACCTGCCGGTTGTCCGAATCGCTCATGAACTCCCCACCTTTTCCGTCCTGAAGCCCGTGCAACAAGATGACCGCCGAAGCGGCAAGCCCGCCGATGTGCGCCGTTACAGAGAGCCGATCCCGTCCCATATCATGCGGATCGCGAGCACCAGCAACGTCGCGCGCAGGAGCCAGAGCAGCCCCTGCCCCGACAGGCGCCGCGCGATCCGTGCGCCGATCCTGCCGCCCATCCACGCCCCCGGCAGCAGCGCCGCCGCAAGCAGCCAGTCGATCTCGCCGAGCGCCGCCTTCACGCTGCTGCCGAGCAGCGATGACAGGAAGATCACGAACATCGAGGTTGCGGTCGCCACATGCGGCGGGAATTGGAACAGCAAGACCATGACCGGCACGAACAGCGACCCGCCGCCGATGCCGAACAATCCGGAGACGAGGCCGACGAGAAAACCGATGGCAAGTCCCGGAAGGTACGCGAAGCCGTACGCGTGCGCATTCCCGCCCGCGTCGGTCCAGACGCGGCGGATCGGCCACCGGCGCGGGGACGGCTTCAGCCGGTCGCGCAGGATGAGCAGCGCCGCCATCAGCAGCATGAAGACGCCGAACGCGATCCGGAACGGCCCGGCGGGCAGCCGCCCGGTCAGGGCGGACCCGATCATCGCGGCGGGACCGCTCGTCGCGAACAGCAGCCACGCGATGCGGAAGTCGACGCGCCGGTCCTTCATGTAGGACAGCGTCGACGCGAGCGCGGTGAAGATCAGCACGGCCAGCGACGTGCCGACCGCCGTGTCGTGGCCGACCGGCCCGCCGGTCAGCACCGGACCGAACAGGATCAGCGAAGGCACGATGATGACACCGCCGCCGAGGCCGACGATGCTGCCGAACACGGCGGCGATGAGTCCCAACAGGAGCAGGATGACGGCGATGATCATGCGGTTTCAGTCGCCTTTCCGTTTGCTTGCGCCGGCCCGTGCGCCGCGGCGTTCCGACGCCGCCGCGTCACGCGCCGACGATATGGTATCCGTTGTCCACGTAGATGACTTCGCCCGTGATGCCGCGCGACAGATGGCTCATCAGGAACATCGCCGTGTCCCCGACTTCCTCCGGGTCCGTCGTCCGGCGCAGCGGCGCCTTCTCCTCGACCACGCGCAGGATCGAGTTGAAATCCTTGATCCCCTTCGCCGCGAGCGTCCGGATCGGACCGGCCGATATCGCGTTGACGCGGATGTTGTACCGGCCGAGGTCCGCGGCCAGGTAGCGGACGGACGCCTCGAGCGCGGCCTTCGCCACGCCCATCACGTTGTAGTTCGGCATGGCCCGCTCGGACCCGAGATAGGTCATCGTCACGATGCTGCCGCCTTCGGTCATGAGCGGGTGGAGCTTCTGCGCCACCGCCGTCAGCGAGTAGACGCTGATGTCATGCGCCAGCGCGAAACCCGCGCGCGAGGTGTTCACATACATGCCGTCCAGCTCTTCCGACTTCGCGAAAGCGATGCTGTGCACGAGGCCGTGCAGCACCCCGAACGACTCGCGCAGCGCGCCGGCCAGCCGGTCGATGTCCTCGTCGCTCGCCACGTTGCACGGCAGGACGAGGGAGCCCGGCATCGTGTCGGTAAGCTTGCGCACCCGCTCTTCCACGCGCTCGTTCTCGTAGGTGAACGCGAGGTTGGCGCCCTGGCTTTTGAGCGACCGGGCAATGGCCCAGGCGATGCTCCTTTCGTTCGCCACTCCCATGACGACGATGTTCCTGCCCTCAAGCAAACCGCCCATGAACCGACTCTCCTCCCTGGTGTTGTCCTTCGTCCAACGTAACGGATTCTGACAACGATTTCAAGTGGCACCCTTCACATTCCGCCGAAAATGCTCGTCCGCCCGCGGGAGCTTGTCCCGTTTTGAGCCGCGCGGAAGGTGCGCCGCCCCGGATCCGCCCGGCACCGCGCCGGCGCGCCGCCGGACGCCCGGCATTTCCCGCGGCGCCCCGTCTCGTTCCATATCCCGCAGGTTCGCCTTCACGCCTGCCCGCCGAATGCCATCTCCTCCGCCAACGCCGTCAGCACGCGCGCCTCTTCCTCCGTCAGCCGGCGTACCAGATCCATCTCGACCGCGGTCACTTCCTCGCCCTGGAAACTGATTTCCGCGATCGACGCGGTGATCCGGACGATCGCGATCGCCCGGTTGTCCGGCGTGAAAGCGATCACCTTCTGGCCGGTCGGGTAGACGCGGAATCCGCTTTTGGTCATCTTGCACTTGCCGTATTCGAGGAGCTCGTACAACTCATGCTCGGATTCGAATGTGCAGACGGAGTTGAATTCGGTCGCAAAGCCCATCGGAATCCCTCCCGGGGGATGTGTCGCCTCATTCGCCGTAGACGAGCTTCTGACGGGCCTCGTGGCGCTCGAACGCGAGCGCGATCAGCCGGTCGATCAGCTCGCGATAGGACAGCCCGGACTCCTTCCAGAGCAGCGGATACATGCTGTACGGCGTGAAGCCCGGCATCGTGTTCACTTCGTTGATGAAGATGCGCCCGTCTTCCTTCCGGAGGAAAAAGTCGACCCGCGCGAGCCCCGAGCAGTCGATCGCCTGATACGCGCGCAGCGCCATCTCGCGGATCTGTTCCGCCGTCTCCTTCGGAATGTCGGCCGGAATTTTCAAGACGGATTTGCCGTCGACATATTTCGCGTTGTAGTCGTAGAAATCGTTCGACGGGATGATCTCGCCGACGACCGACGCGCAGGGCTCGTCGTTGCCGAGCACGCTCACCTCGAGCTCGCGGGCGTTCACGAACTCCTCGACCAGCACCTTGCGGTCGTAGCGGAACGCGTGCTCGACGGCCCGAATCAGCTGCTCGCGGTTGTAGGCCTTCGAGATGCCGACGCTCGAACCGAGGTTGGCCGGCTTGACGAAGCACGGATAGCCGAGCGACACCTCGATCTCCATGATGAAATATTGCGCGTCCTTGTCCCACTGCGTCCGGGTAAAATGCCGGAACACGCACTGCGGCAACCCTTCGTGCGCGAACACCCGCTTCATCATGATCTTGTCCATGCCGACGGCCGAGGCGAGCACGCCCGCACCGACATACGGAATGCCGGCCATCTCGAGCAGCCCCTGGATCGTGCCGTCCTCGCCGTACGTGCCGTGCAGCAGCGGGAAGACGACGTCCAGCCGTCCGGCGGATCCGGAAGCGGAAGCCACGGCCCGTTCCGGCGCGTCCGCCGCGTTCGCTTGCACGGCCGGCGCCTTGGCCGGCGCGGCCATCCGCTCGAACATCGGCAGCAGCATCTGCGGCGACGCGGCGCCGCCCGCTTCGTCATAACGGATGAGGCCGATGTGCTCCGGCGGTGCCGAAAGCGCGGGACCGGCGTGCCAGATGCCCTGCTTCGTGATATAGAACGGCTGGATTTCATACTTGTCGTAATCGAACGCCTGCATCACGGAGAACGCGGTTTGCAGCGACACCTCGTGTTCCCCCGAACGTCCGCCGTAGACAAGCCCTACCCGTATTTTGTTCCCCATGTCCATCCTCCGGTCTCTCAATGATTCCCCGCAGCCTGCCGGTCAGAATTCGTCCGCGATGTGAAAGAACCTGTACCGCGTCCGTTCCGTCCAGGCGTAAGAGTCGCGGTAATCCCAATAGCGGTGGTGGCTGGCCGTCGTGTTCGCATTGACGAGCGGCATCCCCGCGCTGTCGAAGGCGGTGACGATCGTCGTGTGGCGGAAGCGCCCGTCGCCGTCCCAGTCGTAGAAGATGACGTCTCCGAGCGCGAGGTCCGTCGGCGAATCGACCTGCACGCCCTGCAGCCCTCTGGACGCGCCCCTCGCCAAATACGATTGAAGCGCATGCGAGACCGCCCAGCTGTAGCTCCACAGCTCGCGGCCGCCGCTGCGCCCCTTGTACCACCAGCCCGAATCCCTTCTACCAGTATAGTTCATCGGAGCATGGCCTGCAAAGAGGCACTGGGACACATAATTCGTGCAATTCACCGCGAACGTCTCGTAAGCCGGATTCGGCTCGTTCCACCATCGGTCGGCGTAGGCGGCCGCGAGATCCCTCCGGTAGGGGATGCCCGCGCGCAACCCGTTGAAATGCGGCAGCAGCCGGCTGTTTATATAAGGAAGCGGAAGCGCCGGCCCGTCGTCCCCTGCGGATCCGCCGGCTTCGTCCGCGGACCGCTCGCGCTGCGTCCCCGCATCCTCCGGCCGCAGTTCCGCGATCTCGGGTTCGATGGCGGTTACGCGCCAGATGCCGCCGCGTTTTTCGAGCCGGATGCGTTCGATCTCCATTTTTTCCTCGGTATAGGCGGCTTTTCCGAAGGACAAGCTTCGCTTGAGGTGCAGCTTGAGGCGGACCGCGGCCGTATCGCCGTCTTCCCGGATCGCCAGCAGTTCCGCCCGGGCTTCATGCCGCTCGGGTCGTGCGCCGCGCAGCCGCTCCCGCTCGCGCATGCGCGCAAGGCGCGCCTCGAGCCGCTCCAGATGGCGCCCGTCATCCGCCACGGTCAAGAGCGGCGCAATCGTCATGTCGATCTCCGCCTCGTTCACGCACTTCACGTATTCGTGCACGGCCGCCCGCCAGCCGTCCAGCGCCGGCGGACGCCGGCCGGCTCCGCTACTAAGCGCCATGCCGCCCCATCCTCCCTCCGGCCGCATCGTCTCGGATTCCCCGGGACCCGAAGTCCGCGGGACGGGAAGCGGATCGCTTCATGTATATGTGCCGCGCGGCGGTTTCATGAATCGCGGCGGGTGCGGCAAAATCGGGCTTTACGTTGACCCGCGCAGGCGATATACTAGGTATATGGCGCGATTATGAAATTGAGTTTCACTAGATGAAACAACCGGGATCCGGAGTGAACAAATCGCGGCATTGGATTCATCTTGGGCAAGGAGGTTACGTTTCATGGCGCTGCAAGATGCTTACGGCATCCGCTCCACCCTTGAAGTCGGCGGCAGGAAATACGCCTACTACCGGCTGCAGGGGCTGGAGGAGCAAGGGCTCGGCAGCATCTCGAAGCTTCCGTACTCGATCAAGGTGCTGCTCGAAGCCGCCGTCCGCCAGTTCGACGGACGCGCGATCACGAAGGAGCATGTGAAGATGCTGGCCTCCTGGGCGGACGGCCGGCAGGACAAGGAAATCCCGTTCATCCCCGCCCGCATCGTCTTGCAGGACTTCACCGGCGTGCCGGTCGTCGTCGACCTCGCGGCGATGCGCGACACGGTGAAGAAGGCGGGCGGCGATCCGAAGCGGATCAACCCGCTCGTGCCGGTTGACCTCGTCATCGACCACTCCGTCATGGTCGACGCGTTCGGCACGCCCGACGCGCAGGAGACGAACGAACGGCTCGAGTTCGAGCGGAACGGCGAACGTTATCGCTTCCTCCGCTGGGCGCAGACGGCGTTCGACAACTTCCGCGTCGTGCCCCCGGGAACGGGCATCGTGCACCAGGTGAACCTGGAATACCTCGCGACCGTGGCCGCGACGAAGGAAGTGGACGGCGAGACGCTCGTCTTCCCGGACTCCCTCGTCGGCACGGACTCGCACACGACGATGATCAACGGCCTCGGCGTCGTCGGCTGGGGCGTCGGCGGCATCGAGGCGGAAGCCGGCATGCTCGGCCAGCCGCTCTACTTCGTCATGCCCGAGGTCATCGGCTTCAAGCTGACGGGCAAGCTCGCGGAAGGCGCGACGGCGACCGACCTGGCGCTGACCGTGACGCAGATGCTCCGCAAGAAGGGCGTCGTCGGCAAGTTCGTCGAATTCTTCGGCCCGGGCCTGTCGAACATCAGCCTGCCGGACCGCGCGACGGTCGCGAACATGGCGCCTGAATACGGCGCGACGATCGGTTTCTTCCCGGTCGACCACATCTCGCTCGACTACCTGCGCCAGACGGGACGCAGCGAGGAACAGATCGCGCTCGTTGAAGCCTACTACAAGGCGCAGGGCATGTTCCGCACGGACGACACGCCGGATCCGGTCTTCTCGGACATCATCGAGCTCGACCTGTCGACGGTCGTGCCGAGCCTGGCCGGACCGAAGCGTCCGCAGGACCGGATCGAGCTGTCGGCGATGAAGGAATCCTGGAACAAGATCATCCGCACGCCGATCGACCAGGGCGGCTACGGCCTCGACGAGGAGAAGATCGCCGAGACCGTGGAGGTCAAGCACCCGAACGGCGAAGTGTCGAAGCTCGGCACCGGCTCGGTCGTCATCGCGGCGATCACGAGCTGCACGAACACGTCGAACCCGTCCGTCCTGATCGGCGCCGGCCTCGTCGCGAAGAAGGCGGTCGAGCGCGGCCTGAAGGTGCCGCCGTACGTGAAGACGTCGCTGACGCCGGGCTCGCTCGTCGTCACCGACTACCTGCGGAAGGCCGGCCTGCTCGAACCGCTCGAGAAGCTCGGCTTCTACATCGCGGGCTACGGCTGCACGACCTGCATCGGCAACTCCGGTCCGCTGCCGGATGAAGTGAGCCGGGCGATCGCCGACCACGACCTGACGGTCGTCTCCGTCCTTTCCGGCAACCGGAACTTCGAAGGCCGCGTCCACGCGCAAGTCAAGGCGAACTATCTGGCGTCCCCGCCGCTCGTCGTCGCCTACGCGCTGGCCGGCACGGTCGACATCGACCTGACGAAGGATCCGATCGGCCACGATCCGGAAGGCCGGCCGGTCTACCTGCGCGACATCTGGCCGTCGTCGCAGGAGATCCAGGACGCGATCAACAAGTCGCTCACGCCGGACATGTTCCGCGCGAAGTACGCGAACGTGTTCACGCAGAACAAGCGCTGGAACGAGATCCCGGTGCCGCAGGGCGAATCGTACGAGTGGGACGAGAACTCGACCTACATCGCGAACCCGCCGTTCTTCGAGAACCTGCATGAGGGCGTCAAGGATCTCGCCGACATCACCGGCGCCCGCGTGCTCGCGCTGCTCGGCGACAACGTGACGACCGACCACATCTCGCCGGCCGGCAGCATCAAGGTGGACAGCCCGGCGGGCAAATACCTGATCGAGCGCGGCGTGAAGCGCGAGGACTTCAACTCGTACGGATCCCGCCGCGGCAACCACGAGGTCATGATGCGCGGCACGTTCGCCAACATCCGCATCCGGAATCAGGTGGCGCCGGGCACGGAGGGCGGCGTGACGAAGTATCTGCCGACGGACGAAGTGATGCCGATCTACGACGCCGCGATGAAGTACAAGGCGGACGGCACGAACCTCATCGTCATCGCCGGCAAGGAGTACGGCATGGGCAGCTCCCGCGACTGGGCGGCGAAGGGCACCTACCTGCTCGGCGTCAAGGCCGTCATCGCGGAAAGCTTCGAGCGCATCCACCGCGCGAACCTCGTCGGCATGGGCGTGCTGCCGCTGCAGTTCCGGAACGGCGACAGTTGGAAATCGCTCGGCATCACGGGCCGCGAGACGTTCGACATCGTCGGCCTGACGAACGACCTGAAGCCGGGCGACACGGTGAAGGTCGTCGCGACCCGCGAGGACGGCAGCAAGTTCGAGTTCCCGGTCACCGTCCGGCTCGACTCCTACGTCGACATCGACTACTACCGCAACGGCGGCATTCTGCAGACGGTGCTCCGTCAGATGATCGCAAGCTGACGCCGGAACGGCGCGCACGCGACGCAAAAAGGCTTCCCCCCGGGCTTCTCGTCCGGGCGGGAAGCCTTTTTTGCCGCTTTCGATCAGCTCCCCCTATTTGCCCAGCATCATGCCCATGCGGCGCGCGGCCTCGCGGATGGCCGGCACGTACGACTGCATGACTTCCGGTGTGAGCCGGCCCGACGGACCGGAGACGGAAAGCGCGGCCATCAGACGGCCCGAACGGTCCAGGATCGGCGCGGACACCGCCGCCGCGCCGGGCTCGCGCTCCTCGAAGCTCGTCGCGTAGCCGGACTCACGGATCTCGGCGAGCTGCCCGAGAAACGCCTCCTTGTCGATCGAGGCCGGCCAGTCGGGATCGTCGAGCACGAGGCGCAGCGTCTCCTCGTCGCTCCAGGCGAGCAGCACCTTGCTCGATGCGCCGACATAGAGCGGCAGGCGGGCGCCGACCGGGGCGACGCGACGGACCGGCTGGTTGCTTTGCACCGCCTGGATCCGGATCCGCTCCTTGCCGTCGCGGACGTACAGGCTGACCGTCTCGCCGAGCATGTCGCGCAGCCGCTCCATTTCGGGCAGGAGCAGGGAGGCCGGATCGTCTCCCGAGGCCTGGTTCGCCGCCAGCTCCCAGATCCGCATGCCGATGCGGTACCGCTCGGTCAGCGGGTCCCGCGCGACGAATCCTTTCCGCTCCAGCGTGGCGAGCATGCGGTGCACCGTGCTTTTGTGCAGGCCGGTCCGCTCCGCCATCTCGGTCATCGACCATTCGGCCCGCTCGAGGAACAGCAACAACAGGTCCAGCGCGCGCTCGACCGCGCGGACCGTCGATTTTCCGTCGTCCGTCACAAGAATCGCCTCCCGGTTGCCACCGAGCGATGTTTCGTACCATGAAACTCGATACCATACAGTATAAATCACTTCCCGGCCGCGGGCCATAGGCCTTCCGGAGAATGTGCGCGAACGTGCCGTTGCGCTGCGGACGGGCCGGTGACGGGAAGACGGCGACACGGGGAAACGCCGCCGGCGGCGGGAGCACGGGGCGGGCAATCCCGGGAACGGACCGCAGACAAGCCGGAAACACGGCGCGGGCATGCACGGGAACGGACCGCGGACGGCGAAGGCGGACACGGGAACACGCTGCGGCCGGGCCGGAAACGCTGGCAGCGGAGGGATATGCTGGTCCTTTTTTTACATACAGATTACGCTTTCCTAACATCTTGTCGCCGCAAATTGACACGGCCGGCGCGCTCCCCTACGATAGAGGCAACCGAAATTTCAAGCGCTTACATGATGCGATCCGGGGAGGCGATGCCGCATGCGCTCGACGGTCATGCATCCGGAAGCCGGCATTCCGGCCGGGAATCCGGCGGCGCTGCCGGGTCCCGCGCTGCTGCCCGGAAGCGGTCCCGCAGGCGGGCCGGGGCTGCCCGTCCTGCCCGGCGGCCCGCCGGCCCGCCCGGGCGCCCCGGCGGCGTCCGGCCGCAGACGGCGCCTGAAGTTCGCCATTGCGCTCGCCTCCCTGACGGCGCTTGCGCTGCTCGCCTTCACGGCCCTCCACGCATACGTGGCCTGGCGGCTCGCCTATCCTCCCGTCGCGCCGCTGGCTTCCAATCCGTTCGAAGCCAAGGGACTCCCGTATTCCGACTTTCGCATCCCCGCGTCGGACGGCGTTCCGGCCGTCAACGGCTGGCACATTCCCGCCCCGTCGGGCGGCACCCGCACGATTGTCTTCAGCCATGGCTACGGCACGAACCGCGAAGAGCCCTGGGTGCCGATGTACGATCTGGCCGAGGCGATGCATGTCATGGACTACAACGTCATCCTGTTCGATTACGGCTTCGCCTCCGCCGAAGACCGGGCGCCGGCCACGGGCGGCGTCACGGAATCGCGCCAGCTCGTCCGCGTCATCGAATACGCGGCGGAGGCCGGCGCGGACCGGATCGTCGTCTGGGGGTTCTCGATGGGCGCCGGCACGGCGCTGCAGGCCGCGTTCCTCACGGACGACATCGCGGCGATGATTCTGGACAGCACGTTCATCGCCGAACCCGATACGCTCGCGCTGAATCTGGCGCAACTGTCGCCGGTGGACGGATTTCCGCGGCCCGCGCTGGTCGAGAAATTTTTTCCGCTCTGGGCGGGCACCCGGCTGGCCGGCATACCGGCCGACCGGATCAAGCGGACCGCCTACGACATGCCGATCCTGCTCATCCACGGGACGGACGACGAGAAGGCGCCGGTCGCGATCGCCGAGGCGATCGCCGCGAGCCAGCGCCACCCGCAGTCGGCGGTCTGGATCGTGCCGGGCGGCCGGCACGAATTGATGTTCCGCACGCATACCGGAGAATACCTGCGGCGCGTCGCCGCCTTTCTCGCGGGCATAGGATAACCCGTTCCGCGAATACATCTCTTGGGGATGCATCCGAAGGATGCATCCGCATCGAGGGGTGTCAGCGGAAGGAGGAATGGCGCGACGTGAGGTGGAGCGGGAACGCGCCGCCGGCCGACCCGGCGGCGGAAATCGCCGCCTGGAAGCGGGAGGAACTGCAGATGGCCGCCGAATTGTCCCGGCGGATCGCGGCGTTCAATCCGTCCGGCGCCCGGCTGCTCGCCGATTGGGTGCCGGTCTTCGACTATACGGCGCGGTGCGCCGAATACTGGCTCCAGGCGCGGGCGGCGCGGCCGGAGGCGTCCGGATACGGCTACGCATCGATCCCGGAGCCGTACGGCCGGTCCCTGTTCGAAGCCGCCTGCGCGCAGACCGAGGCGTTCGCGGGCCATCTCCGGCGGCTCGCGGACGGCGCCCGGAACAGCGGCCGCGCGGAGGAGGCGGACGCGCTCGCGCAGGCGGCCGAGTACGCCCGGTCCAGAATGGCCGGAGCGACGGAACGGACGTACCGGACGCCGCGTCCGGAACAGCCGCGGCTCCTCCGGCCCGAGACGGCAGGCGGAGCGTTCGATACGGAACGAAGCGGCGGGGCGGCGGATGCGGAACGCCATGGACCCGAACGGACGGACGATCGCCCGGGGGACGCCGGGCGGGCGGAAGACGACCGGCAGGACCGCGGCGAAGAGGATTCGGACGGGGAAGAACGCGCCGCGCCCGATGAGGGCGGTGATAGCCGCACCGGACGGGACGACGGCAGGGTGGAGCGCACGGGACAGGACCATGGAGGGGAGTCGCGCACCGGCCGTGCCGATGGCGGCGAGCACCGCGTCGAATGGAACCGCGGTGGCGAAGAACGCGCCCGGCAGGACCGGGACGCGGAGGACCTGGCCCGGCCGGACGACCGGAATGACCGGGCCCGTCCCGGTCCCGACGGTGTGTACCGCACCGTGCCGATCGGCGGGCACACGCTGCCGCCGCTGCCTTATGCCTACGACGCGCTCGAGCCGTACATCGACGAGGCGACGATGCGCATCCATCACGACCGGCACCACCGCGCCTACGTCGACGGCCTGAACCGGGCGGAACTCGCGCTGCGGGAAGCCCGCGCTTCCGGCCGGTTCGATCTCGTGAAGCACTGGGAGCGGGAGCTCGCGTTCAACGGCGCCGGCCACTATCTGCACACGATTTTCTGGAACGTGATGGCTCCCCGGGGCGGCGGACGGCCGACGGGCGCGCTCGCCAGGGCCATCGACGACAGTTTCGGCAGCTTCGAGGCGTTCCAACGCCAATTCTCCGCGGCGGCGGAACAGGTGGAGGGCGGCGGCTGGGCGATCCTCGTCTGGAGCCCGCGCAGCGGCCGGCTCGAGATTCTGCAGGCGGAGAAACACCAGAACCTGTCGCAATGGGACGTCGTGCCGCTCCTGCCGCTCGACGTATGGGAGCACGCGTACTATTTGAAGCACCAGAACCGCCGCGCCGACTACATCCGGGACTGGTGGAACGTCGTGAACTGGCCGTACGTCGAGGAGCGGTTCGCGAAGGCGTCGCAATTGCGGTGGGAGCCGTACTGATCCGGCGGCCCGCTTCCCGGGCAGGGGGGCGGGCCGTCCGACTGAAGACATGGCCTTCGCCGACAAAAAAGAAACGGCGTCCCGGCCGGAACGCGCTCCCGTCCCGGTGACGCCGTCCTCTTTTTGCCTCTACATCCGGATCAGTCGGAGAAACTCGTCCCGCAGCGCCGCGCTCTCCCGGAACTCCCCGCGGATCGCGGAGGTGACCGTCTTGCTGCCCGGCTTCTTGACGCCGCGGGCGCACATGCACAGATGCTCGCCTTCGACGACGACCATGACGCCGTGAGGGTGCAGCCTCTCCTCCAGAATGTCCGCGATCTGGCTCGTGATGCGCTCCTGCACCTGCAGCCTGCGCGTAACCGCGTCGACCAGCCGCGCCAGCTTGCTCAGGCCGACGATTTTGCCGCTCGGGAGGTAGCCGATGTGCACCTTGCCGAAGAACGGCGCGAGATGGTGCTCGCACTGGCTGTAATAGACGATGTCCTTCACGATCACGAGCTCTTCATGCTGCTCGTCGAACGTGACGCCGAGAACGTCGCCGGGGTCGACCGAGTAGCCGGCAAAGATCTCCTCGAACATCCGCACGACGCGGGCCGGCGTTTCAAGCAGCCCTTCCCGGTCGGGATCTTCCCCGATCAACCGAAGCATTTCCCGGACGATCCGCTCTAGCTCGGCACGGTTCTCCTGCACGTGCCGGTTTGCATATTCCTTCACGCCTGCCATGTCGATGAACGCCTCCCCCGGAGGCACGCCGCCGCCTCATTTCCGGCGGAAGTTCCCCCGCTTCATCATTTGCTGCGCGCGTTGCAGCTGCTGCTTGTTCAAATTGTAACCCATCTGTTTCGCCACTTTCTGAAGCATTTCCGGATCGTTCTGCATCTTGATGAACTGCCGGCGCAGGTAGAAAACGCCGCCCGCAAATCCGCCGATCAGGCCGACGATCAGCGTCAGAATCGGAAGGATGATGTCCCACGCGTTCAATTCGGCCGCCCCCCTTTCCGCAAGCAACGTCTTGCAAGTACGATCCGTCATGCCGCCGCGTCACGGCACGCCCGCGAGCGGCCGGGCCGCGTTCGCATAACGCCGTTCCAGTTCCAGCAAACGCGCCTTCGCCTCCAGCCCGCCGGCATAGCCGACCAGCGCCCCGTCCGCGCCGACGACCCGGTGGCACGGCACGATGATCGGCAGCGGGTTCCGGTTGTTCGCCCCGCCGACCGCCCGCACCGCCGACGAACGGCCGACCGCCGCGGCGAGCGCCTTGTAGGAGCGGACCTCCCCGTACGGGATGGCGGCGAGCGCCGCCCACACGGCCCGCTGGAAGGGAGTGCCGTACATCGCCGTCGGCAGCTCGAAGCGGAAGCGCTCGCCGCGGAAATATTCCGCGAGCTGCGCCGCCGCGTTCCGGAGCAGCGGGTCGTCCGGCGCGTGGACGAAGCCGCCGTCAAGGCCGCTCGCGGCCGCCCAGGCGTGCAGGGCCGGCGCCCGTTCTTCCATCCGGCCGAAATCGAGCCGGCACAGCCGGCCGTCCGCCGCGAGCAGGACGAGCGGACCGAGGGGCGAATCGATCTCCATGTATCGAACGGCCGCAGCCGTCTTCCGCATCATCTTCACACCTCCCGCCTGTCTTGATCCGTTGACCCTTCGAGCACCGCCAGCGCGGCCCGGATTCGTTCCGCGGCCTCGGGATCGGCCTCGCGTTCCAGCGCTTCCCGCAGCGCCCGCTCCGCATCGGAGCCGCCGATGCGCCCGAGCGCCCACGCGGCCGTGCCGCGCAGCACCGGACGCGGATCGTCCATGAGCACGCGGACGAGATCCGGCACCGCCGACTTTTCCCGGAAATGGCCGAGCGCGATGACCGCGTTGCGCTGGATCGGCTTCCTGCCCCGCCAGGCGGCGGCGGACGAACCGAACCGCTCCCGGAACTCGCGGTTGCCCATCTTGAGAAGCGGCACGAGCAGCGGCTTCACCGTGTCCGGGTCGGGCCGGAATTCCTCGTGATGCGTCCAGTCCATGCCGCGGTTTGCGGGGCAGACGATCTGGCACGTGTCGCAGCCGTACAGCCGGTTGCCGATCTTGCGCATCGCATCGTCGCTCAGGAACCCTTTCGTCTGCGTCAGGTACGAGACGCACGCCTGCGCGTTCAGCTCGCCCGGTCCGACGAGCGCGCCGGTCGGGCAGGCGTCGAGGCATTTCGTGCACGCGCCGCACATCTCCGTGACCGGCTGGTCCGGCGGCAGCGGCAGGTTCGTGATCATCTCGCCGAGATACACCCAGGAGCCGAATTCGGGCGTGATGATCGAGCAGTTCTTGCCGCTCCAGCCGATGCCCGCCCGCTCGGCGACGGCGCGGTCGACGAGCGCGCCCGTGTCCGTCATGGAAAGCGCCCGTAGCTCCGGCACCCGCTCGCGCAGCCATGCCTCGAGCCGGGCCAGGCGGTCGCGCAGCACCTCGTGGTAGTCGCGGCCCCAGGCCGAACGCGACAGGATGCCGCGGCGGGCTCCCGGCTCCGACTTCGGCGCGTCCCGCAGCTTGGACGGATAGGCAACCGCGATCGCGATGATCGAACGGGCGTCCTCCATCAGCAGCGCGGGGTTCGTACGCTTGTCCAGGTCCGGCTCCTCGAAGCCGGACTCGCGGCCGAGCCAGCGGTGCCGCTCCAGCCTCGCCCTGAGCTCGTCGAACGGCTCCGCCGAGGCGACGCCGATCTTGTCGATGCCGAGCGACCCCGCCGCCGCTTTCATCTCCGCCTTCAAATTGGCGTAGAATGCCGCGGGCCGCTCCGTCACGGCGGTCATGGCGGACCCAAGCCCCCTTTGTCAGCCCGGCTGCGACCACCGCCGGATCTCGGCCCTGGCCAGCTCGTCGCACCGGTTGTTCCATTCGTTGTCGCTGTGGCCCTTCACTTTCACATAGGATACCCGGTGCCGCTGCATGAGCGACCACAGCTCCCGCCAGAGATCCTGATTTTCCACCGGCTTGCCCTTGCTGTTCCGCCAGCCGTTCTTCAGCCAGCCTTCGATCCAGTTCTGCCGGAAGCAGTTCACGACGTACGCGGAGTCGCTGTAAACCGTTACGGCGCAGGGTTCCTTGAGCTGCTTCAGCGCCTCGACGACAGCGGTGATCTCCATCCGGTTGTTCGTCGTCATCGGCTCGCCGCCGGATATTTCCTTGCGATGGGATCCATAGAAGAGAACGGCGCCCCAGCCTCCCGGCCCCGGGTTGCCGGAACATGCGCCGTCCGTGTAAATCGTCACTTCTTTCACGTGCCGCGTCTCCCCTACAGGGTCTTCCAGCCCGAAATCGGCCAGAGGATGCATTCCGCCTTGCCGCGCAGCATGCCGACCGGCACCGTGCCGAACGAACGGCTGTCCTTGCTGGCGCCGCTCCGCCGGTTGTCGCCCATGACGAACACCTTCCCCGGCTCGACCGTCAGCGGTCCGAAATCGGGGCCGGCGATCGCGACGTCCGTATAGGGCTCGGCGAGCCGCTCGCCGTTCAGATAGAGCGCGCCGCCGCGGATCTCGATCGTGTCGCCCGCGACGCCGATCACCCGCTTGACGATGTACTTGCCGCCGCCCGGGGAAGGCGCCGGATCGACCAGCACGGCGATGTCGCCGCGCCCGGGCTCGCCCAGCAGATAGCCGATCTTGTTGACGAACAGCCGCTCGCCCGGCCGCAGCGTCGGTTCCATCGAGATGCCGTGCACGATCGAGAGATCGAAGACGAACAGCTTCAGCGCGGCGACGACGACGACCGCGATGGCGAGCGACCGGATCCACTCGAGCAGCTCGCGGATCCGGCCGGCCGGCGCCCCGCGCCGCGCCCGTCCGCCTTCATCCGTGATCTCCGCCGGATTGTTCATGGCACCCTCCGACCGCCACCGTCACCAAAATGCGCTGAGAATAGAAAAGCATATCTTGCGGCCGAAAGCAAGGCTCGCAACATATGCCGTGGAAAAATCCGTTCCATTTTCGCCTTCCGGGGCCGGCTGTCAACCCGCCATGATTGCGAGTTTCCGGTTCGAATGCCGGAAATCCTGCGCCTTGTAGCCCAACGCTTCGTACAACGGAAGGAGGGGTTGGTTGTGCTCGTCCGCGGCGACCATGACCTGCGTGACCTTGCGCTGCTCGAATCGGACCTTCAGGCCCTGGATCAGCGCCTTCGCGCATCCCCGGCCGCGGTAGTCCGGATGAACCGCGATCCGGTAGTAATAGCCGCGGTCCCTGTCGATCGTGCCGATGATGAAGCCCGCGATGTTGCCGTCGATCTCCGCAACCAGAATCAAATCGCTGTCCCACCCGAGCTGGCGGGCGAACGCTTCGCGCGTCTCTTCACAGCAGGCTTCGGAGAGGACGGTCTCCATCAGCTCCGATACGGCCCGGTAATCCGACAGTTGAAAAGAGCGAACAACCATGGATCGAGTACCCCCGCATTTTCATTCAGATGAGAAAGATTCCGTTGGGAAAAAAGACAAGCATCTTATCCAATACGACAAAAATGAACGGATTCCTGCAAATTCTCAAAAAAAAGTTTGGAGCTTTCGTCTTTTTCTTGGAAAAGATGCCGTTGAAAAAAGATTGGAAGCGCTTGCTTTCCGTTGTTCGTTCGACCCGTATCCCGACGGTTGTTCGTTCAGCCCGCGTCCGCAGCATTTGTGTCCCGCTTACCAGATATATATGACGTCCCGCCGCCGAATGCGCAGATTTCGCGCAGCCCGCGAGGGCCGTTCGGCGGCGGGCGCACCGCCGGCCGTTCCCCGTTGGCCGGCCGGGAACCGGAATCGTCCCCGGCCTATCACGCCGGGTTGTTCGGCCGGGCAGCTCAGATGACCCCGTATGCCCGCAGCGTCTTCAGCCGCTCCACCGTCAGCCAGCCGCGCCATTCGAGCTCGGCGCCCGGGCTCACCGTCTGCCAGTTGATCGGCCAGCCGCCATCCTCCCGCTGCTCGCGAAGCAGCGCCTCCAGATGCTCCCGCACCTCGGCTTCCGTCACGAACCTGGCCGCGTAGCTGTCCGGGCGCGGCGCCCAGTCCAGCACCTTCTGGACGTAGCCTTCGGCCTTCGGATCGCGCACGATCGCCTCCGTGCCGGCCAGCCAGACATCCAGTCCGGCCAGGTGGGGGAGCGCCCGCTCCCGGTCGGGCACGTGCTGCAGGAACGCCAGCCAGTTCACCGCGTCGTGATAGCCCGTCGGCTGGCCCCGCTCGATCACGCTCCAGACGTAATCCTCGTTCTTCCGGAACCATTCTTCCGCGAAGATGTCCGTCCGCACCCGCTGCCGGTACAGGAGGGCGAGGATGCGGCCGGTCGGGTTGATCGAGGGCACGTCGTCGCGATCCGTCTTCCACCACGGCGCGCACGCATCATCGCTTGCATTCCGGAAGACGAACGGCAGGCCGCCCTCCGGCAGCGTAATGCCGCGCAGAAACCGGATGATCCCGTCCAGCACCTCCGGATCGAAGAGGTCGATCTCGTCCATCATGACCAGCGCCAGTTCCGTCGCGGCGGGCTGGCTGTGCGGGCAGCGAATGTCCGCCTCGAGCGCGTTGCCGAACCCGCCGTCCGGGTTCTGGTACGCGCGGAGCGCCGCGATGACCGCTTCCTTCGGCCCGCCCTCGAACCAGAATTCGTACCGCCTCCGGTCCACCAGCCGCGCATTTTCGTACAAAAACGCTCGCGCGCGCGCCGGCACTTCACGTTCCGCCGCCATTTTCACGAGTTCCGGCATGTCGTGATGTCCCATCGCTCCATCCTCCCGTGTCCCCAAATGTCCGCTCCGCGTCGCTCATCCGCCGCCAGGTCCGTACCG
>NZ_LZRU01000023.1 GCF_002159085.1 Thermobacillus sp. ZCTH02-B1 | reverse complement strand
CCATTGCGGAAGATTCCCTACTGCTGCCTCCCGTAGGAGTCTGGGCCGTGTCTCAGTCCCAGTGTGGCCGGTCACCCTCTCAGGTCGGCTACGCATCGTCGCCTTGGTGGGCCGTTACCCCGCCAACTAGCTAATGCGCCGCAGGCCCATCCGGAAGTGGCAGGTTGCCCCGCCTTTCCCGATCCCCTCATGCGAGAAGACCGCCTATCCGGTATTAGCATCCGTTTCCGGATGTTATCCCGGTCTTCCGGGCAGGTTGCCCACGTGTTACTCACCCGTCCGCCGCTAAGTCCCCGCGTCTTCCACCCGAAGGCTTCCGTCACGGGAACTCCGCTCGACTTGCATGTATTAGGCACGCCGCCAGCGTTCGTCCTGAGCCAGGATCAAACTCTCCATAGAAGCTTGCGCGCTCCGGTTTCGTCACCCTCAGGGTCTTACCCTCAGGTCGACGGGCAACTCAAGCTCGTGTTCAGTTTTCAAAGAGCAATCTTCCTCAACCCGCCACCCTTTCAGGCAGCGACTTTTTTATTATACCACAGTTCGACGGGGTTTTGCAACATGTTTTTTGTTTCCCCATGTTCCGTTGCCGTATTCCGCGAACTGCCGCCGGGTCGTTCGCCGCCATCCGCTGGCCGCTTAACCCGACCGGATAGTTAATTTACCACAGCCCCCGCGCGCCAGTCAAGAGGCTTTGTTTGCCGGATTTGCCGGACGATCGCGAGCCTGGAGATCGGCCGGGAAGCCTCGCGCCGACATCGACGGCACGGCCGCGGGGAGCACGAACATGCAGCCCCGCCCGGCCAAGAAACTTTTTTATTTAATGAAAAGAACTCCCTCCCGGGAGCCCGTTCCGCCGTTCGCCCCGGACCGGTTCCGGTATGCGCCCGGTCCGGACTCCCGGCCGTCTTGCGGGCGCGCATGTCCATGCCGGCACAGGCCGCGGACGCTCACGAATCCTTGCGGATGTTCAGGACATATCGGGACAATTCCTTCGGAGACGCGAACCGGGCGTACATGCGGAAGATGACGCGGTACCGCTGCACGATGGACTCCCGGACCTCGGGATCCAGGCGCGTGTCCTGCAGATCGAGCAGCATCTCGTCCAGCTCCTTGCGGAGCATGTAATCCAGTTCCTTGCATTCCTTGTCCGTCAGCAGCATGCCGAGCATGAACGTCCTCCTCCTGCAGAACGGCCGCCCTTCGGGCGCATGACCGGCCCCGGGCGGCGCCGTGTAAGCGGCGCCGATGCGCCGCTTGTAACTGTTATGCGCAGACTCGCATCAAAATATTACCGTTGCCGGAACGGATTTTCAGCCGGATGCCGCCGACGGACGTTCCTTCCGAGACCAATCGGAGACTACAGCGTGATGAGCCAGACCGTCAACGTGCTCTCGATGACGGCCGCCACCATCAGCGCAAGGACGATGACGAGCAGCGCCGGCACCGATCGGATGACGAACGCCTCGAATTCGTCGGCCAGTCCGCGCCGCCCCCTGAAGATCGAAGCGATCGATCGGAACACGAGGGAACCGAACTTCAGGCCGAAGGCTCCCGCTAGCAGCACGGCCGGAATCTCGATGATGCCGTGCGGCAGCACGCCCTTCAGGAAGAGGAGCGCGGCGTTCTCACCCTGCTCGCCGATGAATTGGTAGAGATAGCCGAGGATCATGCCGTTCACGACGAGGAAGAACACCGGGAAAATGCCGAGCAGCGCCCCCATGTAAATGACGAGCGCGGACTTGATCACATTGTTGAGAAAGATGATCAGGAAGAAGGCGAGTCCGGGATTCTCCGCCGACTGCGCCAGATCGCCGAATTCCGCAAGCGCGGCCAGCTGCCCGTGCAGGAACCGGTGCAGCGACTCGTTCGTGCCTCCGACGATGACGCCCGCGAAAAACAGCATGGCCGACATGATGAGATACGGCTTCATGCGGGCGAGGTAATCCAGATTCGCTCGCAGATTGAACATGGGTCCTCCCCTCCGCCCGTCCGTCGCATGCGGACGAATAACTTCGTCGGACGGGCATAGATTGTACCAACAGAGGCCAAGCCTGCTTTGTCCGGCTTGCAATCCGACCGCGGGAGGAGATGGAACGTGTTCTATGTGGTGAACGGACGCAAGCTCAAGCGATATCTGCTGGCCGCCGTGGGCCTGCTGCTGGCCGCCGGTGTCATTTACAACGAGAAGGAGCATATCACCGTCTTTGCGCCGCAGATGCCCGCCGCGGTCTACAGCGTGCCGACGGACGAGAAGATCGTCGCCCTCACGTTCGACATCAGCTGGGGGGACAAGCGCGCCGGCCCGATCATCGATATCCTGAAGGAGAAGGGCGTCAAGGAAGCGACCTTTTTCCTGTCCTCTCCCTGGGCGCAGTCCCATCCCGAGATCGTGAAGAAGATCATGGACGCCGGATACGAGATCGGCAGCCACGGACACAAGCACGACTTTTATACGAAAATGAGCGACGACGAGATCCGCAGCCAGATCCGGACCGCCGAATCGATCCTCGCCTCGCTCACCGGCAAACGGCCGACGCTGATCCGCCTCCCGAACGGCGATTTTGACAAGCGGGTGCTGCGGATCGCCAACGAGCTCGGCTACACGGTGATCCAGTGGGACACCGACTCGCTCGACTGGATGAACATCGGCACGGACAAAATCATCCGCCGCGTCGTCTCGCGCGCCCACCCCGGCGACATCATCCTGATGCACGCCAGCGATTCCAGCAAACAGACGCACGAAGCGCTGCCGGTCATCATCGACCAGCTCCGCGAGAAGGGATACGAATTCGTCTCCGTCTCCCGGCTGCTCTCCCGGGCCGAGGTGCAGGGAAAACCGGTGCGCGACCGGTCCGGCGCCGCCTCGTCCGAACTCCGTCTCCCGATGGAAATGTAGCGCGCGTCAGGAGGCCGGATTCGCGCTGTGCGCGGATCCGGTCCCTTCCGGCTTCACGAGCCGGTGCAGCATCAGGATCTGGTACGCGTTGCAGGCAAAGAGCGGAAGCAGCATGAAGATGACGGACGACGCCCCGCCGTTTTCGGCGTTCAGGCCCGGCCAGGCCTCGAGCACCGTGCCGGCGACCATCAGAAACAACGTCGGGATGAGCGCCGACCGGTTCGTCATCCTCACCTTGACGACGCCGACCGCCCAGGCGCCAGCCGCCAGGAGCAGCGGCAGCAGCCAGAACAGGACATTCCCGAGATCCGCCCGCCGCTCATACAGCAGGTAGCCGAACAGGAGGATCATGAACGCCGTCGTGTAGGCTTGCAGCGTATTCCACAGATAGGCCTTCCGGAAAATGCCGAGCGCGATGTAGTTGAGCGTGAGATACGCGAAGAACCCCATCTGACTGAACACACCGATGAGCAAGCCGCTCAGCAGCATCATCCAGGCGTTGAATCCGGATGCCCCGATCCCGAGAAAACCGAAGTCGGGATCCGTCCACTGCATGACCAGCCCCGCCGCCACGGCGACCGCACCTCCGACCGCCATGCAGCTCCAGAACAGGAAAAACCATTTTCTCAGTGTCATGCGCGAAAGCCTCCTCTGCTTCCATTCATTTTACCATGTCCGGAGCGAAATCGACAGGATAATGCCGCAGACGGCGTCACACAATATTCCCACAGAGACTGTACCCATGCGAAGGGAGTCGTGGCCTATGCGTACGCGGCTGCTGATGTCGGCCCTCGCGCTGTCCTGTCTGACGGCGGCCGTGGTCGGCTGCGGAGCGGAGCCTTCCGGCGGCGGTGGCCAGACCATTGAATACCGTGACATGAAACAGATGGTCCTTGACATCCTGAAAACGGAAGACGCCCAGAAGGCGCTGCAGGAACAGTCGCGCATCAGCGGCATCGGCGGGTTCCAGGCGCTCTCGGCGACCGACCGTGAAACGATCAAGCTGGCGATCAAGGAAGTGCTGCTGTCCGAGGATGCGAAGCCCCTGCTCGAGGAAATCATGACGGACGTCCGTTTCGCCGGCGAGTTCGCGAAGGCCGTCAACAAGGAGAACAAAAAGATCCACAAGGAACTGCTCAAGGATCCGTCCTATCAGCAGGACCTGGTCTCCGTGTTCAAGGGACCGGAGATGGAGCAGGTCATCCTCGAAGCCCTGAACAGCGCGAACTATCGCAAGCGGATCGTGACGATCATGCAGGAATCGTTCCAGAGCCCGATGATCAAGCTGCAGATCTACGAATTGCTTCGTCAGGCCGTGCGGGAAGAACTCAACCCCAACAACCATCGAAAAAAGCAGGACCAGGAGAAACAGGAACAGGAATATGAACAAGACGGCGAACAGG
Organism: Thermobacillus sp. ZCTH02-B1; assembly: GCF_002159085.1. Taxonomy (GTDB): domain Bacteria; phylum Bacillota; class Bacilli; order Paenibacillales; family Paenibacillaceae; genus Thermobacillus. The sequence continues at coordinate 210,478 of NZ_LZRU01000023.1, read as the reverse complement.
GCGGCGAGGAAAGCGGAATGGATGAGAGCGAATCGGAAGAAACGACGGAAAACGAAGGCGACTCGGAGGGCAGCTGACGAAGGCGCCCTCCGCTTTCTTTTGCCTGCGCGGTCTGCGGGATGATGCGTCCGGTTCCCTCACGGGCATACCGGATGCTTGTCCGGCCGCTTGTTTTTCCTTGCGGACATACGGAATGCGCATCGGGCTCCCGCTGCGGAACGCCGATCGGCAGACCGGCTTCGTCCGGCCGCGCCGCTCGTTCATTTGCCGCACTTCGCGATGATCGCGCGGGCGGCTTCCTCGTAGAGCCGGCCGGTCTCCGTGTCCGCCTTGTACACGGACGGCGAGAAATCCGGCTCGGACGGATGGTTGTCCGGCGCCCCGAGCGGAATCTGCGCGAGCAGGTCCGTATGCAGCGTCTCGGCCAGCCGGGCGCCTCCGCCCCGGCCGAACACGTACTGCCGGCCGCCGCACGACGGACAGACATAGTACGACATGTTCTCGATGACGCCGAGAATCTCGTGCCGGGTCTTGACGGCCATCGCGCCGGCGCGCGCCGCGACGAACGCGGCGGTGGCGTGCGGCGTCGTCACGAGGATCTCCTTGCTCTGCGGGATCATCTGGTGGACGTCGAGCGCGATGTCGCCGGTTCCCGGCGGCAGGTCGAGCAGCATGTAGTCGAGCTCGCCCCATTCGACGTCGGCGAAGAAGTTGCGCAGCATCCGGCCGAGCATCGGCCCGCGCCAGATGACCGGGCTGTTGTCCTCGACGAAGAAGCCCATCGACATGACCTTGACGCCGAACCGCTCGACCGGCAAAACGCGTTCATGCTCGATGACCGGCCGCTCCTCGATACCCATCATGTCCGGCACGCTGAAGCCGTAGATGTCGGCGTCGATGATGCCGACGCGCTTGCCGAGCCGCGCGAGGGCGACCGCCAGATTGACGGTCACCGTCGACTTGCCGACGCCGCCTTTGCCACTCGCGACGGCAATGAAGACCACGCCGCTGTCCGGACGGAGCAGCGGATGATGCTCCAAACCGGTGCCGTGGCCCCGCACCTGGCCCGCTCCGGCGGACGGCTGCGCGGCGCCGGGCGTCCCGCTCTGTCCGCCGCCTGCGCCTCCGCCGCTTTCGGCCGCGAACCGCACGTGCACGGACTCCGCGCCGATCGCGGCAAGCGCCTCGCGCAGCGCCGCTTCGAGCGAAGCGTCCTTCCCGCCGTCCGGCGTGAGGACCGTCAGCCACACCCGGCGATCCTTCACGACCACATCGCGGACCGCGACGCCCTTTCCTTCGCCGTCTCCCGGCCGCTTCACCCGACCGGCCGCTTCGATCACCTGTTCACGTGTCAACATGGAAGCCGTACCCCCGCAACCCGTACGAAAATCCGCATCGCACGGGATTTTGATCCAAACCGCACACCATTATACCACATCGCGCCCGGTGCTTCAGAATCCCGCTCCCGTCCGCCGTCCGATCCGCTCTCCGGAGACATAGCGCAGGATGCCCTGATAGATGCAGGCCGCCGCCGCCCGCTGATATTCGGGATCCGCGAGCCGGCCGGCCTCCTGCGGATTCGAGAGGAAGCCGACCTCGACGAGCACGCTCGGAATGTCTTCGATCGCCTTCAGCAGGAACACGTCGTTCACCTTGCCGGCAACCCGGTTCGTGTTCCCGAGATTGCGCCGGATCTCATCCTGGATCAGGGCGGCAAGCTCGGCGTTGTCGGGATGATTCGGATAATAGAACGTCTGCGCGCCCGACCATCGCGGCGACGGGATGCTGTTCATGTGGATGCTGACGACGAGGTCCGGCTTCTCCCGGCGGATCAGCTCGACCCGCCGCAGCAGATCCTCCGTCTTGCGCCGGCTGAACCCGCGCGTCCCCGCGTCGGCCAGATCCCGGTCGTCCTCGCGCGTCATGATGACGAGCGCTCCCGCCTCCTGCAGATAGTCGCGCAGGTACAGCGCGATCGCCAGGTTGAGATCCTTCTCCACCGCGCCCTGCCTGCTGACCGCGCCGCCGTCCACGCCGCCGTGGCCCGCGTCGACGACGATCGTCTTGCCCGAGAGCGGCAGCGTCCAATACGTCCACGTGTATGATGCGGGGATGTCCCGCAGGAGCAGGAGGAGGACGAGCAGCGCGCAGGCCGCGCCGGCCGCGAGGCGCAGCGCGCTCCGCCGGGTGATCCAGATGACGATCCGTCTTCTCGAGCGCCGCATCATAAAGAAAACCACCCCAGTCCCTGAGCAGCGCATGTCCGGCCGGACCCGCCGCGGGGACGGACCCGGCGTCCATACACTATATGGGACGGGGCGGTCTTTTATGAACAAGCCATGCCAAGTGGAGTCAGGACTGCGCCGCCTGCACGGCCATGCCCTCGATCAGAATGCGCGCGACTTCCGGACGCGAAAATTCCGGCGGCGGGCAGATGCCGTTCCGCAGCATCTCGCGCACCTTCGTGCCGGACAGCGCCACGTGATCCTCCCTGCCGTGCGGGCAGGTCTTCGGCGACGCCATGCCGGCGCACTTCCTGCAATAGAAGCTGTGTTCAAAATAGAGCGGCGTGATGCCCAGCTCCTCGGGCTTGAACGTCCTCAGCAGCTCCTGCGCCTCGTACGTGCCGTAGTAATCGCCCACGCCGGCATGGTCGCGGCCGACGATGAAGTGGGTGCAGCCGTAATTCTTGCGCACGATCGCGTGGAAGACCGCTTCCCGCGGGCCGGCGTAGCGCATCGCGGCCGGGAAGACGCCGAGGAAAACGCGGTCCTTCGGATAATAATGCTCGAGCAGCGCGAGATAGCTCTTCATCCGCACCTCGGCCGGCACGTCGTCCGACTTCGTCTCGCCGACAAGCGGGTTGAGGAACAGCGCGTCGACGATCTCCATCGCGCATTTCTGGATATACTCGTGCGCGCGGTGTACCGGGTTGCGCGTCTGGAAGCCGACGACCGTCTTCCAGCCCCGCTCGGCGAAGATGCGCCGCGTCTCCGCCGGGTCGAAATAGTACTCCGCGAACCTCTCCGGCTTCGGCCGGTTCAGCACCTTGACCGGGCCGCCGACGTAAGTATTCGGCCGTTCGAACAGCTTCGCGACGCCCGGATGGGCCGTGTCGTCGGTCTTGAACACTTTCACGGCCTCACGCCGCTGATCGACGGTGTAGATGCTCTCGATATCAATGATGCCGTAGATCACGCCGTCTTCGCCCTTGAGCGCCGCGCGGACGCCCTTGCCGAGCTTCGCGGCGAGCCCGGGCTCCACCGCCAGCGTGATCGGAAGGCTCCAGACCAGGCCGTTCGAGAGGCGCATGTTCTCCACGACGCTCTCATAATCTTCCTGCGTCATGAAACCCGTGAGCGGCGAGAACGCGCCCACGCCGATCAGATCGAGATCGGAGATCGTCCAGGCGTTCACCGGTATGACCGGAAGCTTCTCCGCTTCGGCAAGCAGCGCTTCGCGCTCGCCTGCGTCCGCGATGCGGTTGATCAATGTGCCGCCATGTGGTTCGATGCTCACAATCGGTTCCTCCCTGCCTGCTTGTTGCCGGAGCGCTCCGGCCGTCCGGCTGCCGCTCCGGAGTGCGCTGTCGTCCCGCCCGGCCGGGCGATTGCCGGCTCTTGCACGCATCGGCTTTCGCACGTCTGCGGCGGAATCCTTGCGGCCTCATGGAATGCACCGGCCTCCTCATTGCATGTGCAGCCCGCATTCGATCTTGCCCGTGCCGGACCAGCGGCCTGCGCGCAGATCTTCGCCCGGCTTGACCGGACGCGTGCAGTGCTCGCAGCCGATGCTCGGATAGTTCCGGTCGTGCAGCGGATTGTAAATGACGTCGTTCGCACGGATGTAGTGCCAGACGTCGTCCCATGTCCAGCTCGCGAGCGGGTTGAACTTCACGAGGCCGAATTTCGCATCGTATTCGATCTTCTTCGCATTCGCGCGGGTCGGCGCCTGTTCGCGGCGGATGCCGGTGATCCAGGCGTCGTATTTCGCAAGGAATTTCGCAAGCGGCTCCACCTTGCGCAGGTTGCAGCACCGATTCGGGTCCGACTTCCACAGCGCTTCCCCGTATTGCGCCGCCTGCTCCTCCGGCGTGAGATCCGGCTTCACCTGAATGAACTTCTTGCCGTATTTCTGCTCCAGGCGGTCGCGCGTCTCATAGGTTTCCTTGAAGTGGAAATCCGTGTCCAGATAGAACACGTCGGTCTCCGGGCGGATCTTCTGCAACATATCGAGGATGACGACATCTTCCGCTCCGAAGCTGCACGCGAACGCGATGTTCGGGAACGTCTCGACGGCGAACTTCAGCACCGCCTCCGGCGATTCGCTCTCCAGGCTCACCGCCTTCTCGGCGATCAGCGCTTCCTTCTCCAGCAGATTCATGCGTCCGTTCTCCCCTCCACTCAGCATTCCTAGCTGTTTTCTATGTTTTCTAGTATACGACGCCGGGCCCAAAACCACAACACTTGCGTCGAACCCTTTTGCCGGCGGCAAAAAAACAAAGCCTCTCCGGGATGCCGGAAAGGCTTGCCTCGATCGGCGGACGGTCAGCGCTTCGAGAATTGCGGAGCGCGGCGTGCCGCCTTGAGTCCGTATTTCTTCCGTTCTTTCATTCTCGGGTCGCGCGTCAGGAAGCCTGCGCGCTTCAGCACCGGACGGAATTCCGGATCGACCTTCAGCAGCGCGCGGGCGATGCCGTGGCGGATGGCGCCGGCTTGTCCGGAGAATCCGCCGCCGTTCGCGATGACGATGACATCGTATTTGTTCAGCGTATCGGTCAGCACCAGCGGCTGCTTGACGATGAGCTTCAGCGTCTCGAGGCCAAAGTAATCATCGATGTCGCGCTTGTTGATGATGATGCGGCCTTCACCCGGGACGAGGCGGACCCGCGCTGTCGACGTCTTGCGGCGGCCGGTTCCGTAATATTGCACTTGAGCCATGAACCATGTCCTCCCTTAAGGATTAACCCTTCAGTTCGTAGACTTGCGGATTCTGCGCCTGATGCGGATGATCCGGGCCCGCATACACCTTCAGCTTCAGCTTGAGCCGCTCGCCCAGCCGGTTCTTCGGCAGCATGCCGTGAACGGCCAGTTCAACCATGCGGACCGGATTGTTCTTCAGCATGTCGCCCGCCGTCGTCACTTTCAGTCCGCCGGGATAACCCGAATGGCGATAATACTTCTTCTTCTGCAGCTTTTTGCCGGTCAGCTGCACCTTGTCCGCATTCACGATGATGACGAAGTCGCCCGTATCCACGTGCGGCGTGAATTGCGGCTTGTGCTTGCCGCGGAGCAGCGCGGCCGCTTGGCTCGCCAGACGGCCGAGCGTCTGGCCCGCCGCGTCGATGACGTACCATTTGCGTTCGACTTCGTTCGGCTTGGCCATGTACGTAGTACGCATTTCGTTGTCCTCCTCCGATTGCTTCGCGCCCCCGCGGGCGCCCGTTGCCGTCTATCCAATCAGGTCGCGTTGCAGTCGCGCTTTCGTCGGATCCCGTGCTTCGTGTCGGTTCGTGTCAACGCCGCGGGGCGTACCGATCAAGGGCGATCGGTCTTCGGGAACGCTCCCGCGGACACGGTGCGTGCGATTCTTGTACATTGCCTTGTCAAGAACATGCGAAAACAAACGTACTTTCCTGGCCGGGGCCGTGGGAAAGCCACCAAGAAAGCACAAGTTATATTCTACTACAGGATGTCTTGATCTGCAAGGCCTATCGTGCATCGGCGGGATCGACGGCCAGAATCGACTCGTAGGCCGGCGGATATTCGACCCGCCACAGCGCAAGGCCCTTCGCCGGCGCCTTCGGACCGGCCATATTCCGGTCTTTCGTCTCCAGAATGGCCGGGATATGGCCGGGCGCCTTCTTGCCTTCCCCGATTTCGATCAGCGTGCCCGCGATGATCCGCACCATGTTGTAGAGAAAGCCGCTGCCCGTCAGATAGAGATGCAGATCGTTTCCTTCCCGCTCCAGTCGGGCCTCGTAGATCGTGCGCACGTTCGACTTGCGGGGCGCGCCCGCCGAGCTGAACGCCGTAAAGTCGTGCTCGCCGATGAGGAATTTCAGCGCGTCCCGCATCGCGTCCTCGTCGAGCGGCCGGTAATGATGATAGCGGTAGCGCGCGGTGAAGATATCCGGATATTTCCCGTTCGTGATCGAATATCGGTATGTTTTCCGGATGGCCGAATAGCGGGCGTGGAACTCTTCCGGCATCTCGTGCGCGCTGCGCACGATGATGTCGTCCGGCAGGCGGCCGTTCAGCGCGAGCGCCCACTTCGCGATCGGAATCGGCGACGTCGTCCGGAAGCTCACGACCTGGCCGAGCGCATGGACGCCCGCGTCCGTCCGCCCGGACCCTTCGACCCGCTCGTCGCCCCCGGTCAGGCTGCGGATCGCCCGCTCCAGCTCGTCCTGGATCGTGCCGCCGCCCGGCTGCGTCTGGAATCCCCGGTACGCCGTGCCGTCGTAGCTGACGATCAGCGCAATGTTCCGCACCTGCAAGACCATTCCTCCCCGCTTTCCCGCGTGTTCCCGGCGCTCCGCCGACGCGGCCCGCCACGATTGCCGCCGGCAGCCCGCAGGCCGGCGTCGGCAGAGCCGTCCCGGCTGCGCGCGCAAGCGGAGGCGATGAACCCGCAGACACCGGTGCGCACCAATGTCAATCCGTCCGTCTTCCGTCACCGGCCCGGCCCCGATTGCGCGCCGTCCGCCCCGGTTACCGGCCGCGCGCCGGCGCCGGACGGGCCTCATCCGCCGCATGCAACGCAGCCGTCACCGGCCCGCGGACGCGAAAAGAAAAAAAGGCGGCGCGCCACCGCCACCCTTTCTCTTCCGCCTCAAACCCTGTCGACCAGTTCGAGGTAGACCATCGGCGCCGAATCCCCGCGGCGGGGACCCAGCTTCAGGATCCGCGTATATCCGCCCGCACGTTCAGCGTAACGGGTGGCAAGCTCGGAGAACAGCTTCTGAAGGGCATCCTGCTCGCCGTTCACCGTCTCGCGCCGCACAAACGCCGCGGCCTGGCGACGGGCGTGCAGATCGCCTCTTTTTGCTTTCGTGATGAGCTTCTCCACGATCGAACGGACTTCCTTCGCCTTTGCTTCCGTCGTCTGGATGCGCTCGTACAGGATCAGATCGGTCACGAGATCGCGGAAAAGCGCCTTCCGCGCGCTCGAGTCGCGCCCGAGTTTCTGGTAACCCATCGTGCTATCCCTCCTTTTGGTGCGTATGCTGCCGCTGCCGGTGCCGTCAATCTTCCTGCCGCAGGCTGAGTCCGAGTTCCGCGAGCTTTTCCTGCACTTCCTCGAGCGACTTGCGGCCGAGGTTGCGGACCTTCATCATGTCCTCCTCGGTCTTCATGATCAGTTCCTGAACCGTGTTGATGCCGGCGCGCTTCAGGCAGTTGTAGGAACGGACGGACAGGTCGAGCTCCTCGATCGTCATCTCGAGGACCTTCTCCTTCTTGTCCTCTTCCTTCTCGACCATGATCTCCGCGTCCTTCGCCTCATCGGTCAGGCTGACGAACAGCTCGAGGTGCGAGTTCAGGATTTTCGCGCCGAGGCTGACCGCCTCCTCCGGACGAATGCTGCCGTCGGTCCACACTTCGAGCGTGAGCTTGTCGTAGTTCGTCACCTGGCCGACGCGCGTATTCTCCACCGTGTAGTTGACACGGGTAATCGGCGAGTAGAGCGAGTCCACCGGCAGAACGCCGATCGGCTGATCCTCTTTCTTGTTGCGGTCAGCAGGAACATAGCCGCGGCCGCGATTGGCGAAAATGCGCATGTGAAGCCGTGCGCCGGAAGCGAGCGTCGCTATGTGAAGATCAGGGTTGAGTATCTCGACATCGCTGTCCGCGCGAATGTCGCCGGCCGTAACCGTGCCTTCGCCTTCCGCGTCGATCTCCAGCACTTTCTCCTCGTCCGAATGGATCTTGAGCGACAGTTTCTTCAGGTTCAGGATGATCTCGGTGACGTCTTCGTACACACCCGGGATCGTCGAGAACTCGTGAAGCACGCCGTCGATTTGGACCGACGTAACCGCCGCTCCGGGCAGAGATGAGAGCAGAATGCGGCGAAGCGAATTGCCGAGCGTCGTGCCGTAGCCGCGTTCCAGCGGCTCCACCACGAACCGCCCGTAGGTGCCGTCCTCGCTTATCTCTGCGATTTCGATTTTCGGCTTTTCGATCTCAATCACGGTTTAACCCTCCTTCAACGTCGCTCCGTGCCGTACCTCACGATCGGCCGGACGGCCGATCGGCACCGCTCGCGGCTCAAAACCATGTAGTATGCCAATCCGTTACAACCATTATTCACCAGTTGCAATCCGTTGATACCACAGGCGATGAGCGCGCTATACGCGGCGACGTTTCGGCGGGCGGCAGCCGTTGTGCGGAACCGGCGTGACGTCCTTGATCAGGCTGACTTCGAGCCCGGCGGCCTGCAGGGAACGGATCGCCGCTTCACGGCCCGCGCCCGGTCCCTTGACCAGGACTTCAACGGTCTTCATGCCGTGCTCCATCGCAGCCTTCGCCGCAGCTTCGGCCGCCATTTGGGCCGCATACGGCGTGCTCTTCCGGGAACCCTTGAAGCCCAGGCTGCCCGCGCTCGCCCAGGTGATGGCGTTGCCGTGCGGGTCCGTGATCGTGACGATCGTATTGTTGAACGTCGAACGGATGTGCGCGATGCCGGCTTCGATGTTCTTCCGGTCACGGCGCTTCGTGCGCGTCGTCTTCTTCGTTGCGGTTGCTCTGGCCATTTCACGTATCCCCCCTCATTACTTCTTCTTGTTCGCTACCGTGCGGCGCGGTCCCTTGCGCGTCCGCGCGTTCGTCCGCGTCCGTTGCCCCCGGACCGGAAGCCCCTTGCGGTGACGAATGCCCCGATAGCAGCCGATGTCGATGAGCCGCTTGATGTTCAGCGCGACTTCGCGGCGGAGATCGCCTTCCACTTTCAGCCTTTCGACCTTCTCGCGCAGACGGTTCACTTCGTCTTCCGTCAGATCGCGCACGCGGGTATTTTCATCGATCCCGGTCTCGGCCAGAATCTTCTTCGCCGTCGACTTGCCGACGCCGTAGATGTACGTCAGGCCGATCACCACGCGCTTGTCACGCGGCAGGTCTACACCAGCGATGCGTGCCATCGTTCGTCTGTCCCTCCTTTATCAGCCCTGTTTTTGCTTGTGGCGCGGATTCTCGCAGATGACCATCACGTTGCCCTTGCGGCGAATGACCTTGCATTTCTCGCAAATCGGCTTGACCGAAGGTCTGACTTTCATGGTTCGTTATCCCTCCCGATTGCGCCGGCCGGGCGGGCCGACGGCCTATTTCCGGTACGTGATCCGACCCCGGGTCAGATCATAGGGCGACAGCTGGATGACGACCCTGTCACCCGTCAGGATGCGGATGAAATGCATTCTGAGTTTGCCGGACACATGAGCGAGCACCTGATGCCCGTTCTCCAGTTCCACCCGGAACATGGCGTTGGGCAGCGGTTCAATGACCGTACCTTCGACTTCGATGACGTCTTCCTTCGCCACAGTCATTCTCCTTTCCGTTCAAGATACTTCTGAATGGCATAACGGAGCTTCGCGTTTGTCACCCGGCCCGTCTCCCGGATGCTGTCCGCGACTTCGCTGCTGACAGCGGGCTGGAACTCCAGGTGCAGCACATTCTTTTTCTTCGGACGGTCGAACTTGCGGTCCTTCCCGTCGGCGATGAGCACGAACCGCTCGTCGATGATGCCGACGATCACCGCGAAGCCGCCCCGATCCTTGCCGCGAAGGATGCGGACCAGCCGGCCGATCTCGGGTTCCGGTCTCATGCCGCCATCATCCTCCTCGCGCCGCGCCGCTAATCGCGGATCATGGTCAGGATCTCGCAGCCGTCCTCGGTCACCGCGACCGTATGCTCGAAATGCGCGCACCACGTTCCGTCCACGGTGACGACGGTCCAGTTGTCCTCCAGCGTGCGGACGTACCGCTCACCGAGGATGACCATCGGTTCGATCGCCAGCGTCATGCCGGCCTTGAGCCGCGGACCGCGGTCGGGGATGCCGTAGTTCGGGATCTGCGGTTCCTCGTGCAGCTTCGCGCCGATGCCGTGGCCGACATATTCGCGCACGACGGACATGCCCGCCTCCTCGACAACCCGCTGAATCGCGTGCGATACGGTATAGAGCCGAACGCCGGCCTTGACATGCTTCAGGCCTTCCATCAGCGACCGCTCGGTCACCTCGAGCAGCCGCCGGTGTTCCTCGGAGATCTCGCCGACGGGATACGTCCAGGCGGAATCCCCGTGGTAACCCCGGTACTGCGCGCCGATGTCGATGCTGATGATGTCGCCTTCCTTCAGCACGCGAGGCCCCGGAATGCCGTGCACCAACTCGTCGTTGACAGAAGTACAGATACTGGCAGGAAATTGATTGTAGCCCTTGAAGGAAGGTACGGCTCCCCGGCTGCGGATGTACGCTTCGGCCAGCCGGTCAAGCTCGGCGGTCGTCACGCCGGGCCTGATCGCCTGCTTGAGCAGGCGGTGCGTTTCCGCCACGATGCGTCCGGCTTCCCTCATGAGTTCAAGTTCGGCTGCAGACTTGCAGACGATCATTCCGCTTGCCCCTTCAGAATCGAAGTGATCTGCGCGGTGACCTCGTCAATCTCCAGTTCGCCGTTGACCTCCCGCAGCAGCCCCTGATCCCGATAATACCGGAGAAGCGGCTCCGTCTTCGAGAGATATTCGTCCAGCCGCGTGCCGACCTTCTCTTCCGTGTCGTCGGAACGCTGATACAGTTCGCCGCCGCATTTGTCGCATGTGCCTTCCTGCTTCGGCGGGTTGAACAAGATATGGTATGTCGCGCCGCACGAGCGGCAGATCCGCCGGCCGGTGAGCCGTTTCAGGAGCAGCCCGCGGTCGACGACCAGGCTGATGACGTGATCGATGCGTCGCCCGGACTCCTTCAGCATGCCGTCCAGCGCTTCCGCCTGGGCCGGCGTGCGCGGATAGCCGTCGAGCAGGAAACCGTTCCTGCAGTCATCCTGCTGCAGCCGTTCGCGGACAATGCCGTTCGTCACGTCGTCCGGGACGAGCAGGCCCTGGTCGACATATTCCTTCGCCTTCAGGCCCAGCGGCGTGCCTTCCTTCATCGCGAGCCGGAAGGCGTCGCCGGTCGAGATGTGCGGGATGCCGAACTTCGCGACGATCCGCTCGGCCTGAGTGCCTTTGCCCGCGCCGGGAGGCCCCATTAACAGGATGTTCATTTGCCGTTCCTCACTTCAAGCAGAATAGGCCCGGACTCCGCATGCGCATGCGGATTCCGGCTGCGCGACCCGTGCCTTCACTTGTTGATGAAGCCTTTGTAGTGGCGCTTCACGAGTTGGCTCTCGATCTGCTTCATCGTGTCGAGCGCGACGCCGACGACGATGAGGAGCGACGTGCCGCCGAGCTGCACCGTGCGGGGCAGGCCGGCCACGGCGCCGAAGAACACCGGCAGGATCGAGACGAACGCCAGGAAGATCGCGCCGAAGAGCGTGATCCGCGTGATGACACGGGTGATATAGGTCGACGTCGGTTTGCCGGGACGAATTCCCGGAATGTAGCCGCCGTTTTTCCTCATCTGATCCGCCATCTGGACCGGATTGATCTGCACAAACGTGTAGAAGAACGTAAACCCGATGATCAGGATCACGTACAGGACCATGCCGAGCGGCCGGTCATAATACAGGTGGTTGATGATCCAGTCCGCCCACGGCCTGCCGACCCAGAACGAGGCGATCGTAACCGGGAACATCAGCAGCGAGATCGCGAAGATGACCGGGATGACGCCGGCGCTGTTGACTTTGAGCGGGATGTGCGTCGATTGCCCGCCGTACATCCTGCGGCCGACGATCCGCTTCGCGTATTGGACCGGAATCTTCCGGACGCCCTGCTGCACGAAGATGACCCCGACGACGAGCGCCACGACGACCAGCCCGATGAGGAGCACCTTCACGATGCTCAGGAACAGCTGGTCCGTGTTGTCCACGAACTCGGAGGCGTAGATCGCACGGATCCCGCCCGGGATGCCCGCGATGATCCCCGCGAAGATGAGGATCGAGATCCCGTTGCCGATCCCCTTGTCCGTGATCTGCTCGCCGAGCCACATCAGGAAGGCCGTACCGGCCGTCATGACGATCGCGATCACGAGATAGGTCGTGAAGCTCGGGTCGATCACCATCCGGTACTGATTGTTGAACCCGATCGACGTCGCGAACGCCTGGATCAGGCCGAGGATGACCGTACCGTACCGCGTGAACTGCGCCAGTTTGCGCCTGCCGTTCTCGCCTTCCTTCGCCCATTCCGCGAATTTCGGGATCACATCCATGCTGAGCAGCTGCACGATGATTGACGCCGTGATGTACGGCATGACCCCGAGCGCGAAGATCGAGAACTGGAAGAGCGCACCGCCGGAGAACGTGTTCAGAAGCCCGAAAATGTCGCTGCCGGCCTCGTTCGCCGCTTTCAGTGCCTCGCGGTCGATGTTCGGCACCGGAATGAACGATCCGATCCTGTAAATGATCAAGATCCCGAGCGTGAACAGGATCTTTTTGCGCAGATCCTCCACTTTCCAGATGTTGGAGACGGTCCTGAACATCAGATCACCTCGGTTTTACCGCCGGCAGCCTGGATTTTCTCAACCGCAGATTGGGAGAACTTGTGCGCCTTCACGGTAAGGCCGACCTTGATTTCGCCGTCGCCGAGGATCTTGATGCCGTCCCGCGGATTCTTCACGATGCCACGTTCGATGAGCAGCTCGGGAGTAACCTCGGTTCCGGCCTCGAAGCGGTTCAGTTCCTCCACATTGACGATCGCGTATTCCTTGCGGAACCGGTTGGTGAAACCGCGCTTCGGCAGACGGCGGTACAGCGGGTTCTGGCCGCCCTCGAAGCCCGGACGGACACCGCCGCCGGAACGGGCGTTTTGACCTTTGTGACCGCGGCCTGCCGTCTTGCCGTTGCCGCTGGCGATCCCGCGCCCCACCCGCTTCGGCGCCTTGCGGGAACCTTCCGCCGGCTTGAGCTCATGCAGTTTCATCGTTCGTTGCACCTCCTTGCAAAATGTGCAGCTGCAATCGGCTTCTTCACCGTATGTTAACCTTGCACTTCTTCGACCTTGACCATGTGCTTGACGACGTCGATCATCCCGCGGATGGCCGGGTTGTCATCCTTGACGACCGTCTGGTGCAGCTTGCGCAGGCCGAGCGCGGCCACGGTCGCGCGCTGCTTCTCGTTGCGGCCGATCAGGCTGCGGACGAGGGTGATTTGCAGTTTCGCCATCGGTTACCCCTCCTTAACCCAGAAGCTCTTCGACGGTTTTGCCGCGGAGGCGCGCCACATCTTCCGCGCGCTTCAGGCGGGACAGCCCTTCGAGCGTCGCGCGCACCATGTTGATGGAGTTCGAGGAACCGAGCGATTTCGTCAGGATGTCGCCGATGCCCGCCAGCTCGAGCACCGCGCGGACCGGACCGCCGGCGATGACGCCCGTACCCTGGGAAGCCGGCTTCAGCAGCACCTTGCCCGCGCCGAAATGGCCAATGACTTCGTGCGGGATCGTCGTGCCGACGATCGGAACGTGGATCAGGTGCTTCTTCGCGTCTTCGATGCCCTTGCGGATCGCATCCGGCACTTCGGCCGCCTTGCCGATCCCGGCGCCGACCCAGCCCTTGCCGTCGCCGACGACGACAAGCGCGCTGAAGCTGAAGCGGCGGCCGCCCTTGACGACCTTCGCGACGCGGTTGATGGACACGACCTTCTCGGTCAATTCCAGCGTATTCGGATCTACACGCAAGTCTTATACCTCCTCATCGAGAGATGGATCAGAATTCGAGCCCGCCTTCGCGCGCCGCGTCCGCCAGCGCCTTCACGCGACCGTGGTACAGATAGCCGCCGCGGTCGAACACGACCTTGTCGATCCCTTTCGCCTTCGCGCGCTTCGCGATCAGCTCGCCGACCTGACGCGCGGCCTCGACGTTGCCTCCGTTCGCGATCTTGCCCCGAAGTTCCTTGTCGAGCGTCGATGCGGACGCCAGGGTGATCCCTTTCTCGTCGTCAATGAGCTGCGCGTAGATATGCTTCGCGGAACGGAAAACCGACAGACGCGGACGTTCCGCCGTACCGCTGATCTTCTTGCGAATCCTCAAATGCCTCTTCAGACGGGCCTTGTTCTTGTCGATCTTCGTGATCATAGTGCCTGGTTTCACTCCTTCCCGGGCTTATGCGGCTTCCCGCCGCGGACGCATGCCCGATGTGCCGTCCTTTATGCGCTCAGGCCGATCACTTCTTCTTGCCGGCCTTGCCTTCCTTGCGGAGAATCCGTTCTCCCTCGTACATGATGCCCTTGCCCTTGTACGGTTCCGGCTCGCGCACGGCGCGGATCTTCGCGGCCGTCTGGCCGACGAGTTCCTTGTCGATGCCCTTCACGATGATCTTCGTCTGCGACGGGACCTCGAACTCGATGCCTTGGTCCGGCACGATTTCCACCGGATGCGAATAGCCGACGTTCAGCACGATCTTGTTGCCCGACTTGGTCACGCGGTAGCCGACGCCGACCAGCTCCAGGCTCTTGCTGAAACCTTCGGTCACGCCGCTCACCATGTTGGCGATGACGCTGCGCGTCGTGCCGTGCAGGGCGCGATGCAGCTTCTCGTCGGAAGGACGCTCGACCTTCACGGCGTTGCCGTCGACGACGACCTTCATGTCTTTGTGCAATTCGCGCGTCAGCGTGCCCTTCGGGCCTTTCACGGTCACGACGTTGCCGTCCACCGAGACGCTCACGCCGTCCGGTATCTGAATCGGTTTGCGGCCGATACGGGACATGTTGACACCTCCAGTCGTTGTAGCGGTCTTACCACACGTAGCAGATGACTTCTCCGCCCGTGTTGAGCTGGCGGGCCTGCTTGTCGGTCATGAGGCCCTTGGACGTCGAAATGATCGCGATGCCCAGACCGCCGAGCACGCGCGGAATTTCGCTTGCCTTCGTGTAGACGCGCAGTCCCGGCTTGCTGATGCGCTTCAGCCCGGTGATGACGCGCTCGTTGTTCGGACCGTACTTCAGGAAGATCCGCAGGATCCCCTGCTTGTTGTCCTCGATGTATTCGCAATCGCGGATGAAGCCTTCGTTCTTCAAGATCTCGGCGATTTGCCGCTTGATCTTGGACGCCGGCACTTCCACGACCTCGTGACGAACGGTGTTCGCATTGCGGATACGCGTCAGCATATCTGCAATCGGATCGGACATAACCATTGGTTCGAGAACCTCCTTCCCGTGCCGGGTGTATTACCAGCTCGCCTTTCTCACGCCCGGAATCTGGCCTTTGTACGCCAATTCGCGGAAGCAGATCCGGCAGATTTTGAATTTCCGTAAAACAGCATGCGGGCGGCCGCAACGTTCGCAGCGCGTGTAGGCCCGCACTTTGAACTTCGGCTTGCGCTTCGACTTGACGATCATCGACGTCTTCGCCATGGGTTCGCACCTCCCGCCTTCGGATTACTTCGCGAACGGCATGCCCAGTTGGGTCAGCAGCTCACGAGCTTCTTCGTCCGTCCTGGCCGTCGTGACGATGACGACGTCCATGCCGCGCACCTTGTCGATCTTGTCGTAATCGATTTCCGGGAAGATCAGCTGCTCTCTCAGGCCGAGCGTGTAGTTGCCGCGCCCGTCGAACGCCTTCGGCGAGACGCCGCGGAAGTCCCGAACCCGCGGAAGCGCGATGTTGAACAGCTTGTCGAGAAAATAGTACATCCGGTCGCCGCGCAGCGTCACCTTCACGCCGATCGGCATGCCGGCGCGCACCTTGAAGCCCGCGATCGATTTCTTCGCGCGCGTGACAACCGGCTTCTGGCCCGCGATCCTCGTCAGGTCGTCCACCGCCGCGTCGAGCACCTTCGGATTGCCGACCGCTTCGCCGACGCCCATGTTGATGACGACCTTCTCGATCTTCGGCACCTGCATGACCGATGTATAGTTGAACTTCTGCATCAAAGCAGGCGTGACTTCGTTCAGGAATTTCTCCTTGAGCCGTACTGCCATTCCTCAGGCGTACCTCCTTTCGCCTTGCGCATCAGTCGATGACTTCTCCGGAACGCTTCGCGTACCGGACCTTCTTGCCGTTCTCCAGAATCTTGTAGCCGATCCGCGTCGGCTTGCCGGTCTTCGGGTCGATATGCATCACGTTCGAAACGTGAATCGGCGCTTCCTGCTCGATGATGCCGCCCTGCGGGTTCTTCGGCGAGGGACGCGTATGCTTCTTGACGATGTTCACGCCCTCGACCAGCACCCGGTTCTCGCGCGGGAAGGCGGCGATGACGCGGCCCTTCTTGCCCTTGTCCTTGCCCGTGATGACGATGACCATGTCATCCTTCTTCACGTGCAGCTTGTTGTTGTGCGATGCGAGCACCTTTTTCTGCCTGGGCATTCGTTACACCTCACTTTGACTGCGGAGTTGACGTTATCCGACGGCGGCCCCGTGCCGCCCGTTCATGGTTGGTCCGGTCAGATGACTTCCGGCGCCAGCGAGATGATCTTCATGAAATCCTTGTCCCGAAGCTCGCGGGCGACCGGTCCGAAGATCCGCGTGCCGCGCGGGCTCTTGTCTTCCCGCACGATGACGGCGGCGTTCTCGTCGAACGCGATGTAGGAGCCGTCCTTGCGGCGCAGCGGGCGCTTCGTCCGTACGATGACGGCCTTCACGACATCGCCTTTCTTGACAACGCCCCCGGGTGTTGCGGATTTGACGGAACACACGATCATATCGCCAATCCGGCCCGTGCGGCGACCCGTACCGCCCAGGACGCGGATGCACATCAGTTCCTTCGCGCCGGTGTTGTCAGCTACGACCAGTCGCGTGAACGGTTGGATCATGCCAGTGTCCTCCTTTCAGGGCAAAAAAGCCGAAACCTCACAGCACGACGGCCCGCTCGACGATCTCGACCAGACGGAACCGCTTCTCCTTCGACAGCGGCCGCGTCTCCATGATCTTCACGATGTCGCCGACCTTCGCCTCGTTGTGCTCGTCGTGCACCTTGTACTTCTTCGTGTATTTGATCCGCTTGTGGTACAGCTTGTGCTTCTTGTACGTCTCGACCGCAACGACGATCGTCTTGTCCATCTTGTCGCTGACGACGCGTCCGATCTCCACCCTGCGGCGGTTGCGTTCGCTCATGGTCTTCCTCCTTCCTCGTCACAGAGGTTCGGTTCTTGGCCGGATCCGCTCAACGGATGCCGAGTTCGCGTTCGCGGATGACCGTCTTCGCGCGCGCGATCGCCCTGCGCACATCGCGGATGCGCGACGGATTCTCGAGTTGGCCCGTGGCCAGTTGGAAGCGCAGGTTGAAAAGCTCCTCCTTGAAATCCGAAATCTTCTTTTCGATTTCGGCCGTGGTCATGTTGCGGAAGTCGTTAGCCTTCATTTGCTTCATTTGCTTCACCACCCGCTTCTTCCCGTTTCACGAACCTCGTCTTGATCGGAAGCTTGTGGGATGCAAGACGCATCGCTTCACGAGCGACTTCCTCGGGCACGCCGGCGAGTTCGAACAAGACCTTGCCCGGCTTGACGACGGCAACCCATTTCTCGACGTTGCCCTTGCCGGCGCCCATCCGGACTTCAAGCGGCTTCTGGGTCACGGGTTTGTCCGGGAAGATCTTGATCCAGATCTTGCCGCCCCGCTTGACATAACGCGTGATCGCAATCCGCGCGGCCTCGATCTGCCGGTTCGTGATCCACGCCGGCTCCAGCGCCTGGAGGCCGTATTCGCCGAACGTCACTTCCGTGCCGCCCTTCGCGCGGCCCTTCAGCGTACCGCGCTGCACCTTGCGGTGTTTGACGCGCTTCGGTATCAACATGTCAGTTGCCTCCTTCCTGGACGGAAGCTTTCTTCTTCGCCGGAAGCACCTCGCCGCGATAGATCCAGACCTTCACGCCGATGCGGCCGTAAGTCGTATGGGCTTCCGCCGTACCGTAGTCGATGTCCGCGCGCAGCGTGTGGAGCGGCACCGTGCCTTCCGTGTAACCTTCCGTGCGCGCGATTTCCGCGCCGCCGAGCCGGCCGCTGACGCTGCACTTGATGCCCTTCGCGCCGGCGCGCATCGTCCGCTGGATCGCCTGCTTCATCGCGCGGCGGAACGAGATGCGGCGCTCGAGTTGCTGGGCGATCGATTCCGCGACGAGCGTCGCGTCCAGATCCGGCTGCTTGATTTCCATGATATTGATGTGAACTTTCTTGCCCTTCGTGATCTTCGTCAGTTCCGCGCGGAGATTTTCCACTTCCGAGCCGCCCTTGCCGATGACCATGCCCGGCTTCGCGGTGTGGATCGTCACGTTGACGCGGTTCGCCGCCCGTTCGATCTCGATGCGGGAGACCGCGGCGTCCTTCAGCTTCTTCTTCAGGAAATCGCGGATTTTGACGTCCTCAAGCAGCAGGTCGCCGAAATCCTTGCCGGCAAACCATCTCGATTCCCAATCCCGGATGATGCCGATGCGGAGACCGACCGGATTGACCTTTTGACCCACACATGTCCCTCCTTATTTTTCAGCTACCACCAGTGTGATGTGGCTCGTACGTTTCCTGATCGGGAACGCGCGTCCCTGCGCGCGGGGACGGTACCGCTTCAGGGTCGGCCCCTCGTTCACGTACGCCTGGGAAATGTAGAGCCGTTCAACGTTCATATGGTAATTATGTTCCGCATTCGCGATCGCCGAATTCAGCAGCTTCTCCACGATCGGGGAGGCCGCCTTCGGCGTATGGCGCAGAATCGCGAGCGCCTCGCCCACGCTCTTGCCGCGGATCAGGTCCACGACGAGCCTTGCCTTGCGCGGCGCGATGCGCACATATCTCGCGTGTGCCTTCGCTTCAGCCATCCCAGAACCCTCCTCTCACGCAATCAGCCTGTTCCGGCCGGCCTCAGGCCGCCCTTCCGGGCGGACGCGGCCGCCGACAGGCGCCGAAATGTCGGATTAACGCTTGCCCGTCTTGCGGTCTTCCTCGGTGTGGCCCTTGAACGTGCGCGTAGGCGCGAATTCGCCGAGCTTGTGGCCCACCATGTCTTCCGTCACATACACCGGCACATGCTTGCGGCCGTCATACACCGCAAACGTGTGGCCGACGAATTCCGGGAAAATCGTCGAACGCCGGGACCAGGTCTTGATGACCGCCTTCTTGTTCGCCTTGTTCAGCTCGTGAACCTTCTTCAGCAGGTGAGCGTCGGCGAACGGCCCCTTCTTCAGGCTGCGACCCATCGATGCTCCTCCCTTCGCTTGAATCGAGACCGAAGCCCGCCGGATCCGCGCGGGCGCTTCACGCGGCTTCCGCGCGGGAGCCATCCGTCACGCGGCGGGCGTACGATCACTTCGTGCGGCGACGAATGATGTACTTGTTCGACGCCTTCTTCTTCTTGCGCGTCTTGTAGCCGAGCGTCGGCTTGCCCCACGGCGTAACCGGCGATTTCCGGCCGATCGGAGCGCGGCCTTCGCCACCGCCGTGCGGGTGGTCTTCCGGGTTCATGACGACACCGCGGACCGCCGGGCGTCTGCCGAGCCAGCGGCTGCGACCCGCCTTGCCGATGCTGACCAGCTCGTGGTCCTCGTTGCCGACCGAACCGATCGTCGCGCGGCACTTCAGGAGGATGCGGCGCATCTCGCCGGAAGCCAGGCGGACGATCGCGTACTTGTCCTCCTTGCCGAGCAGCTGTGCTTCGGTGCCGGCCGCGCGCACGAGCTGACCGCCCTTGCCCGGCTTCAGCTCGATGTTGTGGATGACCGTACCGACCGGGATGTTCTCAAGCGGCAGCGCGTTGCCGACCTTGATGTCCGCGTCGGGACCGGACATGATCTTGTCGCCGACCTTCAGCCCCTTCGGCGCGATGATGTAGCGCTTCTCGCCGTCGACATAGTGGATCAGCGCGATGTTCGCCGTACGGTTCGGGTCGTATTCGATCGTCGCGACCTTGCCGACGATGCCGTCCTTGTCGCGCTTGAAATCGATGATCCGGTATTTCCGTTTGTGGCCGCCGCCGCGATGGCGGACCGTGATCCGGCCCTGGTTGTTGCGGCCGGCCTTCTTCTTCAGCGGCGCCAGCAGCGATTTCTCCGGGCGGTCCGTCGTGATTTCTTCGAACGTCGAGACCGTCATGGCGCGCCGGGCCGGAGAAGTCGGTTTGTACTTCTTGATGGGCACGAGTATCCCCTCCTTGTCTCAACAGAATCAGACGGACGCCTCGAAGAATTCGAGTTCCTTGCTGTCCGGGCTGAGCTGCACGATCGCCTTCTTCCATTCGCTCGTGTAGCCCTCATAACGGCCATAGCGCTTCGGCTTGGCCGGAACGCGCATCGTGTTGACCTTCACAACCTTGACCTTGAAGATCTGCTCGACCGCCCGTTTGATCTCGGGCTTCGTCGCCTTGATGTCAACTTCGAAGACGTAGCGCTTGTTCGCCATCATTTCGGTCGTCCGTTCGGTGATGACCGGACGCTTGATGATGTCGCGCGGGTCCTTCATTGCGCCAGCACCTCCTGTACCTTCAGTGCCGCGTCCTTCGTCATGATGAGCTTGTCGTGAACCATGACGTCGCGCACGTTGATGCCGTCAGCCGCGACGAACTTCACGCCCGGAATGTTCCGCGCGGAGAGCGCCACGTTGTCGTCGTATTCCGCCGTTACGACGAGCGCCTTGCGGTCGACCTTGAGATTGTTCAGAATGCCGACGAAATCCTTCGTCTTCGGCCGTTCCATCTTCAGCTCATCCAGCACGATCAGTTCGCTCGCGCCCACCTTCGCGGAGAGCGCCGAACGCATCGCCAGACGGCGAACCTTCTTCGGCAGCTTGAATCCGTACGTGCGCGGCACCGGACCGAACACGACGCCGCCGCCCTTCCATTGCGGCGCACGGATGCTGCCATGGCGTGCGCGGCCCGTGCCCTTCTGCCTCCACGGCTTGCGGCCGCCGCCCCTCACTTCCGCGCGGTTCTTCGTTTTATGCGTACCGCGGCGCTCGGCGGCTTCCTGCAGCACGATCGCGCTGTGCAGCGCGTGCACGTGCGGTTCGATGCCGTACACCTCGTCGGACAGCTCGATCTCGCCGACCTGCGCCCCGCTGACATTGTATACTGCTACCTTCGGCATTTCATGTTCCTCCTTCCCCCGCGGGAATCGGTCTATTGCTTCTTCACCGAGGATCTGATCTTCAGGAACGAATTCCGCGTGCCCGGCACCGAGCCCTTGACGAGAATGACGTTGCGCTCGGCGTCGACACGGATCACTTCGAGATTCTGGATCGTGACGGTCTCGCTGCCCATACGGCCCGGCAGCGGCTTGCCCTTGAACACGCGGTTCGCCTGGATCGAACCCATTGAACCCGGACCGCGATGGTACTTCGAACCGTGGGCCATCGGACCGCGGCGCTGCCCCCAGCGTTTGATGGCGCCCGCGAAGCCCTTGCCCTTCGAAATGCCCGTCACGTCGACGAACTCGCCTTCCTTGAAGATATCCGCCTTGATCTCCTGGCCGACTTCGTATTCGTCCACATTGACCCCGCGGATTTCCTTCACGTAGCGCTTGGGTGCCGTGCCGGCCTTCTTGGCGTGGCCGATTTCCGGCTTGTTCGGGTTCTTCTTGTCGGCGAAGCCGAGCTGGATGGCTTCGTAGCCGTCGGTCTCCCGAACCTTCTTCTGGAGAACGACGCACGGGCCGGCCTCGATGACCGTGACCGGTACGACGGAGCCGTCAGCCGCGAAGACCTGCGTCATCCCCAGCTTTCTGCCCAAGATACCTTTCATGTTGACACCTCATTTCCTTGTCGTGCGTAGAATGGCCGCCCCGTCCGCGGCCTCACAGCTTGATCTCAATGTCGACGCCGGACGGAAGGTCCAGACGCATCAGCGCATCGACCGTCTGCGGCGTGGGATTCAGGATGTCGATCAGACGCTTGTGCGTGCGCATCTCGAACTGTTCGCGGGAATCCTTGTACTTGTGCACCGCCCGGAGGATCGTGATGACCTGTCTCTCCGTCGGAAGCGGAATCGGACCGGAGACCCCAGCGCCGGAGCGCTTCGCCGTCTCCACGATCTTCTCCGCGGACTGATCGAGAATGCGATGGTCGTAAGCCTTGAGACGGATCCGGATCTTTTGTTTCGCCTTGGCTGCCATATGAGTCCCTCCTTCTGTCGCCCAATTTGGTAATCGGACATACTCCGCGAGAATTTCCCCGACAGGCCCCCTATGGCAAAGGGGCCGGGTGTGTCGGCAACCTCCCGCATCATCGCAACGTCGCAGACCAACATGCAACATTATAGCGGACCGTACAAGCGATTGCAATCTTTTTCTTTTCCGGAAACCGCGCTGACGACCGCCGCTGCGATTGCCATTAAAATAAGGAAGCGCTTCGGTCTGCACCGTCAAGCGCTCCTCCCGGCGCCTTCCCGATTCCGTCCGGCGGGCTGACGGTCACGGATCAGGTCCCGGAAAAAGAAGAAGCCACCGTCCCGAAGGGAACCGGTGGCTTCGCTCCGCCTCCGCCATGCCGCGATCTTCGCCGGCGCCGCGCGGGGCTTCAACCGCGCGCACCCGCGCCTGCCGGCATGTCCGCCTGCCGCTCCGCCGCTCCTGTCGCGGCGCCGCCCATCTCCCGTCCGTCCTTCGCGGGCCTGCCCTCGCGCTTCTTTGCCGCGCGCAGGCTTTCGCGGAACAGCTCGAACGGCAGGCAGAGCGGCACGCCCGTGCGCGGATCGAACAGGATGTCGGCCTCGATGCCGAACACCTCGCGCAGCACTTCCTTCGTCGTCACCTGCGCCGGCTCGCCTTCCGCCACGATCTTGCCGGCCTTGATGGCGATCATGTGGTGCGCGAAGCGTGTGGCGTGGTTCAGGTCGTGCACGACCATGACGATCGTCCGTCCCTGCTCTTCGTTGAGCTGCCTGAGCAGCTTCAGCACTTCGAGCTGATGCGCCATGTCGAGATAGGTCGTCGGCTCGTCGAGGAACAGGATCTCCGTCTGCTGCGCGAGCGCCATCGCGATCCACGCCCGTTGCCGCTGGCCGCCGGAGAGTTGGTCGACCGCGCGGTCGGCGAACGCCTCGAGCCCGGTCACCTCGATCGCCCATTCCACGATTTCGCGGTCCTCGCGACTCAACGTGCCGAAGCCCCGCTGATGCGGGTAGCGGCCGTAGCCGACCAGTTCGCGCACCGTCAACCCCTCGGGCGCGACGGGGTTCTGGGGCAGAATCGCGAGCTGCTTCGCCACTTCCCGCGTCGGCTGCGAATGGATCGCCTTGCCGTCGAGCAGCACGCTGCCGCGCTTCGGCTTCATGATGCGGGCCATCGTCTTCAGGATCGTCGACTTGCCCGATCCGTTCGCCCCCACGAGCGCGGTGATCTTGCCGGACGGTATGCTCAGGTTCAACCCTTCGACGATCAGCCGGTCATCGTATCCGATCGCCAGGTCCCGCGTGACCAGTCTTTCCATGGCGCCTCTCATCCCTTTTCGTCCGCCTGCCTGCGCAGGCCGATTCACGATTCGCCGCCGGCGCACGGCCGGATGGCCGCGGCGGTCTGCCGCCCGCGGCCGGCCATCGGTCAGCCGTTCAGATCGATCCGTCTACTATGATAATGGTTCTCATTTTCGGCGTCAATGATCTGCCGCCGCCCCGAAGCAAAAATCAACGGCCGTCCGGCGGTACGTGCCGCCGAACGGCCGCAGCGGGCTGCGTATGACCGCAGCGTTATTGCAGGATTTTGGCAACGGCGCCCGCGCCGACCGTGCGGCCGCCTTCGCGAATTGCGAAGCGCGTGCCTTCCTCGATCGCGATCGGAGCGATCAGTTCGACCGTCAGGGTGACGTTGTCGCCCGGCATGACCATCTCGGTGCCTTCCGGCAGTTGGATGACACCCGTGACGTCCGTCGTCCGGAAGTAGAACTGCGGACGATAGCCGGAGAAGAACGGCTTGTGGCGGCCGCCTTCTTCCTTCGTCAGGACGTAGACTTGCGCCGTGAACTTCGTGTGCGGGTTGACCGTACCCGGCTTCACGAGCACCTGGCCGCGTTCGATTTCCTTCCGCTCCACACCGCGGAGCAGCGCGCCGATGTTGTCGCCGGCTTGCGCTTCGTCCAGCAGCTTGCGGAACATTTCGACACCCGTGACGACCGTCTTCTTCGTCTCGTCACGCAGACCGACGATCTCGACTTCGTCGCCGACCTTCACCGTTCCGCGCTCGACGCGACCCGTCGCAACCGTACCGCGGCCGGTGATCGTGAACACGTCTTCGACCGGCATGAGGAACGGCTTGTCGACTTCGCGCTGCGGCGTCGGGATGTAGTTGTCGATCGTTTCGAACAGCTCGATGATCTTGTCGCCCCACGGACCGTCCGGATTTTCCAGCGCTTCGCGCGCGGAACCGCGGATGATCGGCGTCGTGTCGCCCGGGAATTCATACTCGTTCAGCAGGTCGCGGATTTCCATTTCGACCAGCTCGAGCAGCTCTTCGTCTTCCACCATGTCGCACTTGTTCAGGAAGACGACGATGTACGGAACGCCGACCTGACGGGAGAGCAGGATGTGCTCACGCGTTTGCGGCATCGGACCGTCGGCGGCGGACACGACGAGAATCGCGCCGTCCATTTGCGCCGCGCCCGTGATCATGTTCTTGACGTAGTCGGCGTGGCCCGGGCAGTCGACGTGCGCATAGTGGCGATTCGGCGTTTCGTACTCGACGTGGGCGGTCGAGATCGTGATGCCGCGTTCGCGTTCTTCCGGCGCCTTGTCGATTTGGTCGTAGGCGATCGCCTGGCCGGTGCCGTACCGCTTCGCCAGAACCGTCGTGATGGCAGCCGTCAGCGTCGTCTTGCCATGGTCGACGTGACCGATGGTGCCGATGTTGACGTGCGGTTTCGTACGTTCGAATTTCGCCTTGGCCATGTGAACCATTGCCTCCTTGGATTATGGATTGGGTTATGGAGCGGGAGCGGCGCACCGCGCCGCTTCATCCGTCCCGGATCCACATCGGTTGTGCCGCAACGGAATGCTCACTCGTTGCCGCTGTTGCCCTTGTACTTCGAGATGATCTCGTCCGCGATCGACTTCGGAACTTCCTCGTAGTGGGACAGTTCCATCGAGAACACCCCGCGGCCTTGCGTGGTCGAACGGAGCGTTGTCGAATAGCCGAACATTTCGCCGAGCGGCACCTTCGCGCGGATGATCTGCGCGCCGCCGCGCGAGTCCGTGCCCTCGATCCGTCCGCGGCGGGAACTGAGCGTGCCCATGACGTCGCCGAAGTACTCTTCCGGCACCGTGACTTCGACCTTCATGATCGGTTCGAGCAGCACCGGATTGCAGACGTCCTTCGCCGCCTTGAGCGCCAGCGAGCCCGCGATCTTGAACGCCATTTCGGACGAGTCGACTTCGTGGTACGAACCGTCGACGAGCGTGGCCTTGATGTCGACGATCGGATAGCCGGCGAGCACGCCGTTGCGCATCGCTTCCTCGATCCCGGCCTGGACGGCGGGCACATATTCCTTCGGCACGACGCCGCCGACGATCTTGTTCTCGAACACGAAGCCCGAACCCTGCTCAAGCGGTTCGAATTCGATCCAGACATGGCCGTATTGGCCGCGGCCGCCGGTCTGGCGCACGAACTTGCCCTCGACGCGCGCCGGCGTGCGGAACGTCTCGCGGTAAGCGACCTGCGGCTTGCCGACGTTCGTCTCGACCTTGAATTCCCGCTTCAGCCGGTCGACGATGATCTCGAGATGGAGCTCACCCATGCCCGCGATGATCGTCTGGCCGGTTTCCTCGTCGGTGTAGGCGCGGAACGTCGGGTCTTCCTCGGCCAGCTTCTGCAGCGCGACGCCCAGTTTGTCCATGTCGTTCTTCGTCTTCGGCTCGATCGCGACCTCGATGACCGGTTCCGGGAATGTCATCGATTCGAGGATGATCGGATGCTTCTCGTCGCAGAGCGTGTCGCCGGTCGTCGTATCCTTCAGGCCGACGGCCGCCGCGATGTCGCCCGCGTACACTTCCGTGATCTCCTCGCGATGGTTCGCGTGCATCTGCAGGATGCGCCCGATCCGCTCGCGCTTGCCCTTCGTCGCGTTCAGCACGTACGTCCCCGATTGCAGGACGCCGGAATAGACGCGGAAATACGTCAGCTTCCCGACGAACGGGTCGCTCATGATCTTGAACGCGAGCGCCGCGAACGGCTCGTCGTCGGACGACTTGCGCGTCGTCTCCGTGCCGTCTTCGAGCACGCCCCGGATGTCCGGCACGTCGACCGGGGACGGCAGATAGTCGATGACCGCGTCCAGCATCAACTGCACGCCCTTGTTCCGGTACGAAGAACCGCAGACGACCGGGAAGATCTTCACGGAGCAGGTGCCCTTGCGGAGCGCCGCCTTCAGTTCCGGAACGGTGATCTCCTCACCTTCCAGATACTTCATCATGAGATCCTCGTCGATCTCGGCGACCTTCTCGACCAGCTCGTTGCGGAGCTCTTCGGCCTTGTCGGCCAGTTCGGCCGGAATCTCGCCGACTTCGATGTTCTTGCCGAGGTCGTCCTGGTAGAAATACGCCTTCCGCTCGATCAGGTCGATGATGCCGCGGAAGTCGCTCTCCGCGCCGATCGGCAGCTGGATCGCGACGGCGTTCGCCTGCAGGCGGTCGCGCATGTCCTGGACGACGGCGAGGAAATCCGCGCCGATGATGTCCATCTTGTTGACATAGGCGATCCGAGGAACGCCGTATTTGTCCGCCTGACGCCAGACGGTCTCGGATTGCGGTTCAACGCCTTCCTTCGCGCTGAACACCGCGATGGCTCCGTCCAGAACGCGCAGGGAACGTTCGACTTCAACGGTGAAGTCGACGTGGCCCGGCGTGTCGATGATGTTGATCCGGTGACCCTTCCACTGGCAGGTCGTCGCGGCGGACGTGATCGTGATGCCGCGCTCCTGTTCCTGTTCCATCCAGTCCATCGTCGCGGCGCCTTCGTGTACCTCGCCGATCTTGTGCGTGCGGCCGGTGTAGAACAGGATGCGCTCCGTGGTGGTCGTCTTGCCGGCGTCAATATGGGCCATGATCCCGATATTGCGCGTCTCTTTCAAGGAGAACTGTCTAGGCATGCTGTTGTCTCCTTCCGAATCTGAATCCTACCAGCGGTAGTGCGCGAACGCCTTGTTCGCCTCGGCCATCTTGTGCGTGTCTTCGCGCTTCTTCACGGCTCCGCCGGTATTGTTCGACGCGTCGATGATCTCGGCCGCGAGCCGTTCCTGCATCGTCTTCTCGCTGCGCAGGCGGGCGTAGTTGACGAGCCAACGGAGCCCGAGGGACGTCCGGCGTTCCGGCCTGACTTCCACCGGAACCTGATAGTTCGCGCCGCCGACGCGGCGGGCCTTGACTTCGAGCACCGGCATGACGTTCTTGAGCGCCGCCTCGAACACTTCCATCGGGTCCTTGCCCGTCCGCTCGCGGATGATCTCGAACGCCTCATACAGGATTCTCGATGCCTTGCCCTTCTTGCCGTCGACCATGATGCGGTTGATGAGCCGCGTGACCAGCTTGCTGTTGTAAATCGGGTCCGGCAGCACATCGCGCTTCGGCACCGGTCCTCTTCTCGGCATCGTTCCAACCTCCTTCCATCATGTTTCTCCGTTCGTCGCCGATCTATTACTTCTTGCCATCCTTCGGGCGCTTCGCGCCGTACTTGGAGCGGCCTTGCTTGCGGTTCGCCACGCCTGCCGTGTCAAGCGCGCCGCGGATGATATGATAACGGACACCCGGGAGGTCCTTGACCCGGCCGCCGCGGATCAGCACGACGCTGTGCTCCTGGAGATTGTGGCCGATGCCCGGAATGTAGGCCGTCACTTCCACGCGGTTCGTCAGGCGTACCCGCGCGTACTTCCGCAGGGCGGAGTTCGGCTTCTTCGGCGTCATCGTGCCCACGCGGGTGCAGACGCCCCGCTTCTGCGGCGAGCTGAGCGGCGTCGAGATGCGCTTCAGGGCGTTGTAGCCACGCTGCAGCGCCGGCGACTTCGATTTCACGATCTTCGCCTTGCGGCCCTTGCGCACGAGCTGGTTGATTGTCGGCATGTTGCCACCCCCTTCCCTGTCCGTCTCGGTGCCTCAAAGCTGCGTGTCTCAAGTCCACAGATCCAGGCGGCTCATTTTGAAGCAGACAAAAGCCCGAACCGCGATTCCTCCGGCGGAATCCGGCGCATACGCTGCCTGCTGTTACGTTCCATCCGGAATCCAGGCGGCCGAGGCGGCTCCGACGTCGATCCCGCAGCGCTTGCCGAGATCGGCCATCCGGTCCACCCATTCGACCTCGATATCCGCTTCGCGGCAGAGCTCCACGAGTCTGCCCGTCAACCGAGGATCTGCATCGCGCGCGATGTATACCCGCGCGGCCAACCTTTGCTCCACAGCTTTCGTCGTCTGCTTGGTGCCGATCTTCCAGGGCATGGAGATTCCTCCCGTCCACGAAGGCGCACGATCCCCATCCTTGTGCAGGCACACTTCGATATAGTATCACCTGCTGCCAGGGTGTGTCAAGCAAAACGGCCGGCGGCGAATATTCAATTTGACGCGTCCGTTTTGCGAACAACCGCGACAAGCCCTGCGGCAATCGCGCGGCTTGCCGCGTCCTGACGCCAAAGCAAAATCCCCCCGGACAGCGGCCGGGCCGGTCCGGACGATCGGATCGTCCGGCCGGCCCATGCCGCCATCCTCAACGCTCGGGTCATCGGGTCAACCTGTTGTCCGCGGACGCGCGGCGCTTCCCGCCGACGGACCCGGCTTCCGTCGCGTCAGGATTCCACCGCCACGCCCTCAAGCGCTTCTTCCGGCGCTTGCGGATCTTCTTCCGTTCCGGACAGGCGGATGCTCCGATAGTGCGCCATGCCCGTGCCGGCCGGAATCAGCTTGCCGATGATGACGTTCTCCTTCAGGCCGAGCAGCTGGTCGACCTTGCCCTTGATCGCGGCGTCGGTGAGCACGCGCGTCGTCTCCTGGAACGAAGCCGCGGACAGGAAGGAATCCGTCTCCAGCGACGCCTTCGTGATGCCGAGCAGCACCGGCTTCGCGACGGCCGGTTCTTTGCCCGCGAGGATCGCCTGGCGGTTCGCTTCCTCGTATTCGTGAATGTCGACGTACGTGCCCGGCAGGAGCGGCGTGTCGCCCGCGTCGACGATGCGGATCTTGCGCAGCATCTGCTTGATCATGACCTCGATGTGCTTGTCGTTGATCTCGACGCCCTGGTTCCGGTAGACGCGCTGCACTTCCTGCAGGATGTAGTTCTGCACGCCGCGGATGCCCTTGATCCGGAGCATCTCCTTCGGGTCGATCGAGCCGTCCGTCAGCTCGTCGCCCGCTTCGACGCGGTCGCCGATGTTCACGCGGATGCGCGAACCGTAGCTGACCGAGTAGACCTTCGTCTCCGCTTCGCCCTCGACTTCGATCTCGCGCCGGTCCTTCGTGTCGCGGATGTCCTTCACGACGCCGTCGATCTCGGAGATCGTCGCCTGACCCTTCGGATTCCGGGCCTCGAACAGCTCCTGGATCCGCGGCAGACCTTGCGTGATGTCTTCGCCCGCGACGCCGCCCGTGTGGAACGTCCGCATCGTGAGCTGCGTCCCCGGCTCGCCGATCGACTGGGCCGCGATGATGCCGACCGCTTCGCCGATCTCGACGACCTTGCCGGTCGCCAGGTTCCGGCCGTAGCAGATCTTGCAGACGCCGTGGCGGGCGCGGCAGGCGAGCACGGAGCGGATCTCGACCTTCTCGATGCCGGCCGCGATGATCTTCGCCGCCTTCTCGGCATCGATCATCTCGTTCTTGCCGACGATGATCTCGCCCGTCTCCGGATGGCGGATCGCCGTCGCGGCGAACCGGCCTTCGATCCGGTCGTACAGATCCTCGATGACTTCCTTGCCGTCGTGGATCTTCGTGACCGTGATGCCCTTATCCGTGCCGCAGTCTTCCTCGCGCACGATGACGTCCTGCGCGACGTCGACGAGACGGCGGGTGAGATAACCCGAGTCCGCGGTCCGGAGCGCCGTGTCGGCGAGACCCTTCCGCGCGCCGTGCGTCGAGATGAAGTACTCGAGGACCGTCAGCCCTTCGCGGAAGTTCGACTTGATCGGCAGCTCGAAGATCCGGCCGGACGGCGTCGCCATCAGGCCGCGCATGCCGCCGAGCTGCGTGATCTGCGACTTGTTGCCCCGCGCCTTCGAGTCGACCATGAGCATGAGCGAGTTGAACCGGTCCATCGACTTCATCAGCACGTCCGTGATCCGGTCCTTCGTCTGGCTCCAGATCTCGATGACGCGGTCGTAGCGTTCCTCGTCCGTGATCAGGCCGCGGCGGTACTGGTTCGTAACGATCCGGACCTTCTCTTCGGATTCGGCCAGAATCTCCTTCTTCTCCTCCGGCACGACGACGTCCGAGATCGCGATCGTGATGCCGGCCTTCGTCGAATACGCGAAGCCGAGCTCCTTGATCTTGTCGAGAATGACCGACGTCGTCGTCGTCTGGTACAGCCGGAAGCACTCGTAGATGATCTGGCCGAGATATTCCTTGCCCACCGCGCTCGCGATCGGGAGCTGCGCGATGAACTCGTCGATGTTGACGCCCTTCTCCTTGATGAACCAGCGATCCGGCGTGCCCTGGAGCAGGTTCTCCTTCGTCGCCTCGTTGATGTACGGGAACGTGTCCGGGAAAATCTCGTTGAAGATCAGCTTGCCGACGGTCGTGACGAGCAGCGAGCGCTCCTGCTCCTCCGTGAACGTCTTCTTGTTCAGCGCGCGGGCCGGAATCACGATCCGCGCGTGGAGCGAGACGATGCCGCGGTGATAGGCGGAGATCGCCTCGTTCACCGTCGCGAACTTCATGCCCGTGCCCTTCGCGCCGGGGTCGTCCATCGTCAGGTAGTAGCTGCCGAGGACCATGTCCTGCGACGGCGTGACGACCGGCTTGCCGTCCTTCGGGTTCAGGATGTTGCCCGACGCGAGCATGAGCAGCCGCGCCTCCGCCTGCGCCTCGGCCGAGAGCGGCACGTGCACCGCCATCTGGTCGCCGTCGAAGTCGGCGTTGTACGCCGTGCAGACGAGCGGGTGCAGCTTGATCGCGCGCCCTTCGACCAGCACCGGCTCGAACGCCTGGATCCCGAGGCGGTGCAGCGTGGGCGCCCGGTTCAAGAGCACCGGATGCTCCTTGATCACTTCCTCGAGCACGTCCCACACTTCCGGGCTGACGCGCTCGACTTTGCGCTTCGCGCTCTTGATGTTGTGCGCGAGCCCCTTGTTCACGAGCTCCTTCATGACGAAGGGCTTGAACAGCTCCAGCGCCATCTCCTTCGGCAGGCCGCACTGATACATCTTCAGGCTCGGCCCGACGACGATGACGGAGCGGCCGGAGTAGTCGACCCGCTTGCCGAGCAGGTTCTGACGGAACCGGCCCTGCTTGCCCTTCAGCATGTGGCTGAGCGACTTCAGCGGACGGTTGCCCGGCCCGGTGACCGGACGGCCGCGGCGGCCGTTGTCGATCAGCGCGTCGACGGCCTCCTGCAGCATCCGCTTTTCGTTCTGCACGATGATGTCCGGCGCGCCGAGATCGAGCAGCCGCTTCAGCCGGTTGTTCCGGTTGATGACGCGGCGGTACAGGTCGTTCAGGTCGCTCGTCGCGAACCGGCCGCCGTCGAGCTGCACCATCGGACGCAGCTCCGGCGGGATGACCGGCAGCACATCGAGGATCATCCATTCCGGACGGTTGCCCGAATTGCGGAACGCCTCGAGCACCTCAAGCCGCTTGATCGCGCGGTTGCGCCGCTGTCCCTGCGCCGTGCGCAGCTCCTCCTTCAGCATCTCGATCTCGCGGTCGAGGTCGATGTCCATCAGCAGCTTCTTGATCGCTTCCGCGCCCATGCCGGCCTGGAAGCCGTAGCCGTACTTCTCGCGGTAGCTGCGGTATTCCTTTTCGGAGAGGAGCTGCTTCTTCTCGAGCGGCGTGTCGCCCGGGTCGGTCACGACATACGATGCGAAATAGATGACCTCCTCGAGCGAGCGCGGCGACATGTCGAGCACCAGCCCCATCCGGCTCGGAATACCCTTGAAATACCAGATGTGGGACACCGGAGCGGCCAGCTCGATGTGGCCCATCCGCTCGCGGCGCACCTTCGCGCGCGTCACCTCGACGCCGCATCGGTCGCAGACGACGCCCTTGTAGCGCACGCGCTTGTATTTGCCGCAGTGGCACTCCCAGTCCTTCGTCGGACCGAAAATCTTCTCGCAGAACAGCCCTTCCTTCTCGGGTTTGAGCGTACGGTAGTTGATCGTCTCGGGCTTCTTCACTTCTCCGCGCGACCAGGAGCGGATTTTGTCAGGCGAAGCCAGACCGATCTTCATGAACTCGAAGTTGTTCACATCCAACAAGGAGCAACCCTCCTCCAGTCTCTGCCGCAGGGCGGGCGAAGCCGCGCGCCGAGCAAGAAACCGCGCATCACGGCGCGCCGCGGAGACGGCGGCATCGCCCGGTCCGACGATGCGTCATGCGGCGTCGATCACTCGATGCTGACTTCCGATCCTTCGAGGCTCAGGTTGAGCTTCTCGCCCGCGCCTTCTTCCTCTTCGTCGATCTCCCTCATCTCGATCTCTTCTTCGTTCTCGGTCAGGATCTTCACGTCCATGCCGAGGCTCTGAAGCTCCTTGATGAGCACCTTGAACGACTCGGGAACACCCGGCTCGGGCACGTTCTCGCCCTTGACGATCGCTTCGTACGTCTTCACCCGTCCGACGACGTCGTCGGACTTGACGGTCAGTATCTCCTGCAGCGTGTAGGCGGCGCCGTAAGCCTCCAGCGCCCACACTTCCATCTCGCCGAACCGCTGGCCGCCGAACTGCGCCTTGCCGCCCAGCGGCTGCTGGGTGACGAGCGAGTACGGACCGGTCGAACGGGCGTGGATCTTGTCGTCGACCATGTGGGCCAGCTTGATCATGTACATGACGCCGACGGTGACTTCCCGCTCGAACGGTTCGCCCGTCCGGCCGTCGTACAGGATCGTCTTGCCGTCACGCCGCATGCCGGCTTCTTCCATCGCGTTGAACACGTCTTCCTCGTTCGCGCCGTCGAAGACCGGCGTGGCGGCGTAGATGCCGAGCTTCTTGCACGCCATGCCGAGGTGGACTTCCAGCACCTGCCCGATGTTCATCCGCGACGGGACGCCGAGCGGGTTCAGCACGACGTCAACCGGCGTGCCGTCCGGCAGGAACGGCATGTCTTCCTCCGGCAGAATGCGCGCGATGACGCCCTTGTTGCCGTGACGGCCGGCCATCTTGTCGCCTTCGGAAATCTTCCGCTTCTGCGCGATGTAGACACGCACGAGCTGGTTCACGCCCGGCGGCAGCTCGTCACCGTTCTCGCGCGTGAACACCTTGACGTCGACGACGATGCCGGACGTGCCGTGCGGCACGCGCAGCGACGTGTCACGCACCTCGCGCGCCTTTTCGCCGAAGATCGCGTGCAGGAGGCGTTCTTCCGCCGTCAGCTCGGTCACGCCCTTCGGCGTCACCTTGCCGACGAGGATGTCGCCGGCGCTGATCTCGGCACCGATGCGGACGATGCCGCGCTCATCCAGATTCTTGAGCGCGTCTTCGCCGACGTTCGGAATGTCGCGCGTGATCTCCTCCGGCCCGAGCTTCGTGTCGCGCGCCTCGCACTCGTATTCCTCGATGTGGATGGAGGTGTAGATGTCCTCCTTGACGAGCCGCTCGCTGAGCAGAATCGCGTCTTCGTAGTTGTACCCTTCCCAGGTCATGAACGCGACGAGCACGTTGCGGCCGAGCGCGAGTTCCCCCTGGTCGGTCGACGGACCGTCCGCCAGGACGTCGCCCTTCCGCACGAAATCGCCCTTCTTTACGATCGGGCGCTGGTTGATGCAGGTACCCTGGTTCGAGCGCTCGAACTTGTGCAGCTTGTATTTGATGAGATCGCCGGTCACCTGCCGGCCGTCAACCGTGTCGACGCGACGCAGCCAGATCTCGTTCGCCGTGACGCGCTCGATGATGCCGTCGCACTTCGCGATGACGCAGACACCCGAGTCGATCGCCGCGCGGTACTCCATGCCGGTGCCGACGAGCGGCGCTTCCGGCACGAGCAGCGGCACGGCCTGGCGCTGCATGTTCGCACCCATCAGCGCGCGGTTCGAGTCGTCGTTCTCGAGGAACGGGATCAGCGCCGTCGCAACCGAAACCACCTGTTTCGGCGACACGTCCATGAAGTCGACGCGGTTGCTCGGCATCGTCAGGATGTTGTCCGCCTGCTTGTTGTAGCGGACGACGACCATGTCCTCGGCGAACTTGCCCTCCGGCGTGAGCTGCGCGTTCGCCTGCGCGATGACGTAGTTGTCCTCCTCGTCCGCCGTCATGTAGACGATCTCGTCCGTGACGACGCCCGTCTCGGGATCGACGCGGCGGTACGGCGTCTCGATGAAGCCGTACTCATTGACCCGCGCGTACGTCGACAGCGAGTTGATCAGCCCGATGTTCGGACCTTCCGGCGTCTCGATCGGGCACATCCGGCCGTAGTGGGACGGATGGACGTCGCGCACCTCGAAGCCCGCGCGCTCCCGCGTCAGACCCCCGGGGCCGAGCGCGGACAGACGCCGCTTGTGCGTCAGCTCCGCCAGCGGGTTCGTCTGGTCCATGAACTGCGACAGCTGCGAGCTGCCGAAGAACTCCTTGATCGCCGCGATGACCGGGCGGATGTTGATGAGCGCCTGCGGCGTGATCGTGTTCGCGTCCTGGATCGACATCCGCTCGCGGACGACGCGCTCCATCCGGGACAGGCCGATGCGGAACTGGTTCTGCAGCAGCTCGCCGACCGAACGGAGGCGGCGGTTGCCGAGATGGTCGATGTCGTCCGTGCTGCCGATGCCGTGCAGCAGGTTGATGAAATAGTTGATCGACGCGATGATGTCGGCCGGCGTGATGTGCTTGACCGACTTGTCGATGTTGCCGTTCGAAATGATCTTGACGATCTTCCCGTCCTCTTCGGGCGAGAATACGCTGATCGATTGCAGGGTAATGCTATGGGCATCCAACACCCCGTTCGAGACGTGGTACGTCTTGAAGCCGACACCGTTCTCGAGGTAAGGCGTGATCTGGTCGAGCAGCCGACGGTCGATCACCTGGCCGGCCTCGGCGATGATCTCGCCGGTCGCGGGATCGACGAGCGTCTCCGCCAGGCGCTGATTGAACAGCCGGTTCTTGATGTTGAGCTTCTTGTTGATCTTGTAGCGGCCCACGCTCGCCAGGTCGTACCGCTTCGGGTCGAAGAAGCGCGCGACAAGCAGGTTCTTCGCGTTCTCGAGCGTCGGCGGCTCGCCCGGACGCAGCCGCTCGTAGATTTCGATGAGCGCCTTCTCGACGGAGTCCGTGTTGTCCTTGTCGAGCGTGTTGCGGATGAACTCGTCGTTGCCGAGCAGATCGAGGATTTCCGCATCCGTGCCGAAGCCGAGGGCGCGCAGCAGCACGGTCACCGGAATCTTCCGCGTGCGGTCGATCCGCACGTAGATGATGTCCTTCGTGTCCGTCTCGAGTTCGAGCCAGGCGCCGCGGTTCGGAATGACCGTAGCCGTGTAGGTCTTCTTGCCGTTCTTGTCAACCTTCGTGCTGAAATACACGCTGGGGGAGCGGACCAACTGGCTGACGATGACGCGCTCCGCGCCGTTGATGATGAACGTGCCGGTCTCGGTCATGAGCGGAAAATCGCCCATGAACACTTCCTGCTCCTTCACCTCGCCCGTCTCCTTGTTGATCAGGCGAACCTTGACGCGAAGCGGAGCGGCGTACGTCACATCGCGTTCCTTCGCATCGTCCACCGTATACTTCGGCTCACCGAGGGAATAGTCGATGAACTCGAGCTGCAGATTCCCCGTGAAGTCCGTGATCGGCGAGATGTCCTGGAACAGCTCGAGCAGGTCCCGCTCCAGGAAGCGCTGGTACGATTTCTGCTGGATTTCGATCAGGTTCGGTACCTCGAGCACTTCCTTGATGCGGGAATAGCTTCTGCGCGTGCGTCGGCCGTACTGAACGAGATGTCCTGCCAACTTTACCCCACCCCTCATGGTTGACTTGCAGCCTTGCCTGCTCTATCATCAATCCGCCGGGCCCCGACGCGAGGGTCCGGACGCGGCGGCCCGATAACGCCCGCAGACCCCATAGACGAAATAAAGGCCTTACCGGACGCATGCGCCCGGTTAAAGACCGTCGTGCCGCGAATCGCCGCCGAACCGGTACCGCCTGCACAGCGCGAGCCGCGAAAACGGAAAACGGCCGATGCGCCGCACTTCTCCGGTTGAGGCAGAATTCCCCATATGATAGATCATTTTCACCCGAAACCCGGTCATTATACCTCTGATCCGCCGAACCCGGGCACCGCTTCCGCCGCCACGGCAACATTCCCTCTTGACAACCGGCGAACGAAAGACTTGTGCCCCATTTTAAATGCTGACATTTTATAATGGTACCACACTGAAGAATGCGAGTCAACAATTGATTTGCCGCCCGGCCCGCAAAACATGGTATCCCTTGTCCCGGGCCGCCGTCCGCACATGGTCCGGTCCGAACAGCTCTTCGAGCTTCGCCGTGGCCGAAGGCGCCCCCTGCTGCTTCCGGATGACGACCCAGAGCGCGCCGCCCGGCGCCAGCACCTCCCGCGCCTCCGCGAAGATCCGGTGCACGACCGCCTTCCCCGCGCGGATCGGCGGATTCGTCAGCACGGCATCGAACGTCTGTCCGCGCACCGCCTCCAGCAGATCGCTCTCGAGCACCGTCACGTTGCGGATGCCGTTCAACCCGGCGTTTGCGCGCGCGAGCTCCACGGCCCGTTCGTTGATGTCGACCATCGTGACGCGGGCGTTCGGCAGCGAAGCCGCGATCGCGAGGCCGATCGGCCCGTAACCGCAGCCGACGTCGAGCACGCGCGCCCCGTCCGGGATCTCCGCCGTCTCGATCAGCAGGCGGCTCCCGAAATCGACGCCTGACCGGGAAAAAACGCCCGCGTCCGTCTCGAACGTCAGCCTTCTTCCCCGCAGCACCGCCTCGAACCGCCTTCTGTCGCTTTCCGACCGCGGCGATTTCGTGTAATAATGCTCGGTCATGCCGCACACCTCCCGCCGGATGACGCGCCGCCCGCGCGCACCGGGCCAAAATGACGCCGACCCTCCGAAGACGGAAGCTTCGGAGGGTTCGGCATGAAACATCAGGCTGAATGCATTATTTGATTTCGACGGTCGCGCCCGCTTCTTCGAGCTTCGCCTTGATCGACTCGGCCTCTTCCTTGCTGACCTTTTCCTTCAGCGGCTTCGGCGCGTTGTCGACCAGGTCCTTCGCTTCCTTCAGGCCGAGGCCCGTGATTTCGCGGACGACCTTGATGACGTTGATCTTCGACGCGCCCGGGTTCGCCAGGATGACGTCGAATTCCGACTGTTCCGCGGCTTGCGGAGCGGCACCCGCCGCGCCGGCGACAACCGCGACCGGAGCGGCCGCCGTGACGCCGAATTCTTCCTCGATCGCCTTCACGAGTTCGTTCAGCTCAAGGACCGTCATGCCCTTGATCGCTTCAATGATTTGTTCCTTCGACATGGTCTGACCTCCATCAATCATGTTATGTTCATTTCGCCGGTTGCCCTTCCGGGCAGCGAATCATTGCATGCAGCAACTCATGCGGACAGCGTCCGCCGCGCGAATCGCGCCGTCAGGCTTCCGCTTCCTTCTTGTCCGCGACCGCCTTGACGGCGAGCGCGAAATTGCGGATCGGCGCCTGCAGCATGCTGAGCAGCATGGAGAGCAGGGCTTCGCGGGACGGAAGATTCGCCAGCGCCTTGATCTCCTCGACGCTCACGACGCGGCCCTCGACGACGCCGCCCTTGATCTGGAGCGCTTCGTTCTCCTTCGCGAACTCGCTCAGAATCTTGGCCGGCGCCACGGGATCGTCCTTGCCGAATGCGATGGCCGTCGGACCCGTGAGCGCCGCGTCCAGCTCCGTCAGCTCGGCCTGCGCCGTCGCGCGCCGAACCAGCGTGTTCTTCAGCACCTTGAACTCGACGCCCGCCTCGCGCAGCTTGCGGCGCAGCTCCGTCACCTGCGCGACGTTCAGACCGCGGTAGTCGGTCAGCACCGTCGCCGCGCTTTCGCGGAGCTTCTGCGTGATTTCCTCGACGAGCCGCGCTTTTTCCTCAATGATCCTGGCGTTTGCCATGATGACACCTCCCGTTCACAGAGTCGCGCATCCGCATGCCGACGGCTTAATCGCCCGAAGCATGAACATGGCCTCCGCAGACAGCGGAGGCCATGACCGTGCGGCCGCCGGAGCGAACGCTTCCGGCGGATCGCATCTATGCCCAGCACCTCGGTAGGAAATTAAGCCTTGCGGCACCTACTGTCTACGGTACGCGTATATTCGATTCGGATGTGCGTGATGCCTTAGCGATAGGCCGCCGTGTTGACGGCTACGCTCGGACCCATCGTGGAAGAGATCGCGATCTTCTTCAGGTAGACCCCTTTCGCCGCGGCCGGTTTCGCCCGGAGCAGCGCTTCGATCAGGGCCCGCAGATTCTCCTCCAGCTTCTCGGCTTCGAACGACACCTTCCCGATCGGCGCGTGGATTTGACCCGCGCGATCGAGGCGGAATTCGATCTTGCCGGCCTTGATCTCCTGCACGGCCTTCGCCACGTCGAACGTGACCGTGCCGGCCTTCGGGTTCGGCATGAGCCCCTTGCCGCCGAGAATCCGGCCGAGCTTGCCGACTTCGGCCATCATGTCGGGCGTCGCCACGCAGACGTCGAAGTCGAGCCAGCCTTGCTGGATCTTCTGGATCAGGTCCGTATCGCCGACGTAGTCGGCGCCGGCGGCTTCCGCTTCCCTCGCCTTCTCGCCCTTGGCGAACACGAGGACGCGCTTCGTCTTGCCCGTGCCGTGCGGCAGGACGACGACGCCACGCACCGCCTGGTCTTGCTTCTTCGGATCAACGCCGAGACGAACGGCGACATCCACCGATTCGTCAAACTTGGCCGTTGCCGCCTTCTTCACGAGCTGCACCGCTTCGAGCGGCTCGTAGACCTTGGTGCGGTCGATTTGCTTGGCGGCTTCGATGTACTTTTT
The DNA here is from genome assembly GCF_002159085.1 of Thermobacillus sp. ZCTH02-B1. Classification (GTDB taxonomy): domain Bacteria; phylum Bacillota; class Bacilli; order Paenibacillales; family Paenibacillaceae; genus Thermobacillus. The sequence continues at coordinate 171,321 of NZ_LZRU01000023.1, read as the reverse complement.
GCCGCGTTTTGCCATGTCGCTCTCCTCCCTGTGTGGTGTCAGCGGACCGCCCGTCCGGGCGTCCTCCCACGGTTCGCGGACCGTCGGATCCGCGCTTCCGACCGGTACCGATGCCCGGTCAGTCTTCGATGACGATGCCCATCGACCGCGCCGTGCCTTCGACCATCCGCATGGCGGCCTCGATCGAATTCGCGTTCAGGTCGGGCATCTTCTGCTCGGCGATCTCGCGCACCTTGCTGCGCTTGACCGTCCCCACCTTCTTCTTGTTCGGTTCGCCGGAGCCCTTCTCGACGCCTGCCGCCATGCGCAGGAGCACGGCCGCCGGCGGCGTCTTCGTCTCGAACGTGAACGAACGGTCTTCGTACACGGTGATGACGACCGGAATGATCAGGCCTGCCTGGTCAGCCGTGCGCGCGTTGAACTCCTTGCAGAATTGCATGATGTTCACGCCGGCCTGACCGAGCGCGGGACCGATCGGCGGAGCCGGATTGGCCTTGCCCGCGGGAACCTGCAGCTTCACGATCTTGATGACCTTCTTCGCCATTTCGCAACACCTCCTGCCCCTGGAATGTGGTCAGACGGACCGCCGCCGCGCCTTCGGGGCGCCCGGACCGCCTTCGGTCACGAAAGCGCCTTTCCCCGGCAAGCGCGTCCCGTTCGGACGCCGCCGCGAAGCGCATCCGCGGTCCTCCCACCGCCGCGCGCCGGAGCGCGCGGACGCCGGAAACCGGATGTTATATCTTTTCCACCTGAGTGTAATCCAGCTCAAGCGGGGTTTCCCTGCCGAACATGTTGACATGGACCTTCAGCTTGTTCTTGTCGTAGAGAATCTCCTCCACCGTGCCGATGAAGTCGGTGAAGGGACCGCTCTTGACGCGGACGGTGTCCTTCAGCTCGAAGTCCATCTTCGGTTTCGGCTCTTCGATGCCCATGTGCCGCAGAATCTGTTCGACTTCTTCCGGCTGGAGCGGAACCGGCTTGGACCCCGAGCCGCTCGCCCCGACGAATCCCGTCACGCCCGGCGTGTTGCGGACGACATACCAGGAATCGTCGGTCTGGATCATCTCGACGAGGACGTAGCCCGGATACACCTTGCGCTGGACGGTCTTTTTCTTCCCGTCCTTGGTGACGACTTCATCCTCGGTCGGGACGAGCACGCGGAAAATTTTGTCCTGCATGCCCATCGAAGCGACCCGCTTCTCGAGATTGGTCTTCACCTTGTTCTCATATCCGGAGTACGTATGGACGACATACCATCGTTTCTCCAGTTTATCCATGCGCAGGCCACCTTCGGAGCGGTTCGTCAGATGATCAGCTCGACCAGCTCGGAGATGATGATGTCCAGCACCCAGAAGTAGATCGTAACGAAGATGATCGCCACGAAGACGACGATCGAGTAGCTCGTCAGTTCCTTGCGATTGGGCCAGCGGACTTTCTTCAGCTCGTTCCAGCTGTCGGCGAAGAAGCTGATCGTCGAACCGAAGCCCTGTTTCATTTTCGCCAGGAAGGTCACGTCAATACCTCCAGTGCCTCACCGCGTTTCGCGATGAAGCGTGTGCTCGTTGCAGAACTTGCAGTATTTTCTCAGCTCGATGCGGTCGGGGGTCGTCCGCTTGTTCTTCGACGTCGTGTAGTTGCGTTGTTTGCAGTTCGTGCAAGCCAGCGTGATGATCACCCGCATGTGAAGTCCACCTCCCGAACTCGTAGTGCCCGAAGCCGCGTTCGGCATTCCGGCGTTTCGGCAACCGCCGGAAACCGCCTTCCGGGCGGCGCGGTCCTCCGTTCCGCCGGCGGTGAAGCCGGCAGCGGATAAAGCACAAAAAAAATAAACCGTTCGTATTTATAGGGCTACCTAACACACTTTAGCACAACGGCCGTCCCCTGTCAACGCATTTTGCGCGGGTGATCGCCTGCGGGGGCTCGCCCATGTTTCCCGTTTCCGACCATTATGGTCAAAAAAAGCCCCCGCCATACGCCCGCGTCCGCTCCGCCGATCCGGCCGACGCAGCATCCGATTCAGCTTCCCGCCCGGCTTCCCGCCGTTCATCATGCAGCCGTTCACTGTCTGAAAGCGCTTCCCATCATCCGGACGATCCGGGTTCCGGCGTATGCCGAATCGTTTACCCGCCCACGTTCCGGATCTCCAGATAGCGCTCCAGCTTCCGCTTCACGCGCTGCAGCGCGTTGTCGATCGACTTCACGTGCCGGTCCAGATCGACCGCGATCTCCTGATAGGAACGGCCGTCCAGATAGAGCATGAGCACCTGGCGCTCGAGATCGCTCAGGATCTCGGCCATCTTGTCCTCCAGGCCGACGAATTCCTCCTGGTTGATGATCAGTTCCTCGGGATCGGATACGCGCGATCCGCACAGAACGTCCATCAGCGTACGGTCGGAGTCTTCGTCGTAAATGGGCTTGTCCAGCGAGATGTACGAGTTCAGCGGGATATGTTTCTGCCGGGTGGCCGTCTTGATGGCGGTGATGATCTGGCGCGTGATGCACAGTTCGGCGAACGCCTTGAACGACGCGAGCTTGTCGCCCCGGAAGTCGCGGATCGACTTGTAGAGGCCGATCATGCCTTCCTGGACGATGTCCTCCCGGTCCGCGCCGATCAGGAAATACGACCTCGCCTTCGCGCGCACGAAGTTCTTGTACTTGTTGATCAGATACTCCAGCGCGTCGCTGTCGCCTTCGCGCACCGCCTCGACAATGTCCTCGTCGGATCTCGATTCAAACTCGCGCATTCGCTCAGCTTTGAGGTCGACGCCCACGAACTGATCCCTCCGGCCTGCAAGACGTGTACGCATCCGAGCCCGCAAAAATAGCGGCGCAATAATAGAGTCAGTATAAAGGATGATCTTTTGGAGCGTCAACAACGGCCGTCCGGCATTTCTTGCTACTCGGGCGATTTGCCGGCTGCGGACACCGGATCGGCCCGCCGTGATCCGCAGGGTCCGTCAGGACGGTCTCCCGGCGATGCCGTGCAGGAGGATGTCCACCGTCTGCTCGATTTCCTCTTCCTCGTCAAAAGGGAACTCCGGCGCCAGAAAGACATGGAACACGACCATGCCGACAAACTGGCTGACGGTCGCCCGGATGACGCGCCACGTCGGCATCTCCCGCAGCGCTCCCCGTTCCTGGAAATGGCGGATCAACGGCTCGATCCGCGCGATGACGATATGCGTGAACAGATCCTTGACCTGCGCGAGCAGTTCCGGCTGGAACGGCACCTCGTGGACGAGGATCCTGAGCAGCTTCTTGTGCTTGCGCGCAAAGTCCAGCCTGTCCCGCAGGATGGCACGGAAGAGATCCTCGGCCCGGTCGTACGGCATCTCCAGCAGCTTCGCGAAGTCGCGCATGAGGAACGGCGCGAACAGCTTGACCGCGACCGGAGCGGCGATCGACAGCAGCAGATCCTTCTTCGTCTTGTAGTGGCGGAAAATCGTGCCTTCCGCGACGCCCGCCCGCTGCGCGATCTCGCTCGTGGAAGCGGCCGCGAATCCCTTCTCCGAGAACACTTCCACGGCCGCCTCGATGATCCGGATCTGCTTCTCGGTCTTCCTGACGTCATCCGCTTCGAGCCGGTTGAGCAGGTCGATGATCCACTGCTCCCTATCGTCTGGAAAGGCGGACTCTCCTCGCACCACCCGAAAACCCCCTGCTTCTTCAGGTTACTATATTTTCCTGTGTTTGCGCAATGCGAAAACGTTGGCCGCCATGAAGGCGACAGACAGTCCGAGCAGGACGAAGACTTCGAACCGGATCGCGTTCCATCCCTCGCCGCGGATCATGACGTCCCGGAGCGCGTCCGCGCCGTATTTCAGCGGCGTCACGTGCGTGAGCCAGCGGAGCCACGGGGAAATGCTCCCGAGGTCGAACAGGCCGGAGAAAAACACCTGCGGCACGATGACGAGCGGGATGAACTGGATCATCTGGTATTCCGTATCGGCTCCGTATCGGCGAACGCGGACAGGAACGTGCCGAGACTCAGCGCGGTCAGCGACAGCAGCAGCATGATCAGGATCACCCAGCCGAACGATCCGGCCATCATGCTCCCGAGCACGCCGACGGCATAGCCCGCGATCAGCACCGCCTGCAGGCTTGTAAAAATGCCGAAACCCGCCGTATAGCCGGCCACGATCTCCCAGCGGCGCAGCGGGGTGGCGAGCAGCCGCTCCAGCGTGCCGCCGGTCCGCTCCCGCAGGAAGGATACGCCCGCGATCAGGAACACGAAGAAGAAGGCGAACAGGCCGATCAGCACGGGGCTGAGGCTGTCGAAGGTCGACATGTCCGGTCCGCCGTGCAGATATTCGAAAATCCGGCAGCGGAACGGAAAGGGCCTGGTGCCGCAGGGCCGCGAGATCCCGCATCGCCGATTGCACCGCCGCCGTCACGGCGCGGTTCCGGGCCGGGTCGCTGCCCTCGAGCTTCACCCGCGGCGAACCGCCCTCCAGCCTCACGATCGCGTCGATCTCGCGGCCGGCGAGCGCCGCCTCCGCCTCTTCCCCGCTGTCGAACATCGCGACTTCGGCATAGGGCCCGAGGATATCCGGCATGGCCGAATCCTTCGCCCCGACGGCACCGATCCTGGGCCGATAGGTATCGCCGTCGAAGACCAGATAGACCAGCGACAGCACGGCCAGGGGGACGATGATCAGCAGCGCCAGCGTCCGCCTGTCATGAAGGAACTGGCGGATGATCCGGACGATCAGGGCGCGGACTCTCATGCGCGAACACCTCCGAAATGGAGAAAGGCCTCCTCGATGGACGCGGCGCCGGCTTCCGCCTTCAGTTCCTCCGGCGTGCCCGCGGCGATCAGCCGTCCGTCGCGGAGCATGCCGAGCCGGCCGCATTTCTCGGCCTCGTCCATGACATGCGTCGTGACGAGCACCGTCGTGCCCCGGCGGCTCAGGGCGTGAAGTTCGTCCCAGATCGACTTGCGCAGCACGGGGTCGATGCCGACGGTCGGCTCGTCGAGGATGAGCGCCTCCGGCTCGTGCAGCAGCGCGATCGCGAGGGACAGCCGGCGCTTCATGCCGCCCGAGAACGTGCCGACGAACCGGTCCAGATCTTCCGCCAGCCCGACCAGTTCCATCACGTCCCGCATGCGCCGCTTCAGCCTGCCGCCGCGCAGCCCGGACAGGGCGCCGAAAAATTCCAGGTTCTCCCGGGCGGTGAGCTCCGCGTACAATGCGTCGGACTGCGCCATGTACCCGATCCGGCTCAGCACTTCCAGATTCGGCATGCGGGTGCCGAGCACCTCGATGTCACCCTCGGTCGCCCTGTCGATGCCGGCCAGCATCTTGACCAGCGTCGTCTTGCCCGAGCCGGACGGACCGAGCAGGCCGAAAATTTCGCCGGCGCGGACCGTCAGCGTGATGCCGCGGATGACCTCCTTGCCGCCGAACCTGCGAACGACGCCGCGGGCCGACATGCACACGCGCTGTTCACGGGACATCGGGGGATCCTCCTTTACGATGCGAGTGAGTAATCACTCACTTTCTTGGCGCCAGTATACGCCGGCCGCTTCCGATTTTCAAGTGAGTACTCACGCACGTTGTGCGTCAAAAAGAAAAAGCCGGACCTTCATCCGGGCTTATTCCTTGTCCGAATCCTCCCCGCCGCGGCGCATCCGCTCCAGCTTCAGGCGGATGCCCGGGTCCAGCAGCCCGTCCAGCGGATTGCGCCTGTCCGGCATCCGGCGCAGCGCGTCGTCGATGCATTTGCGGTTCTGCTCGATCTCGATCAGCAGCTCGCGGGCCGAAATCCGGAGCGCTCCCTTGCCGAAGGCGACGCGCTGCTCCACGTGGTCGGACGTCGCGACGTAGATGTGCCGCCCCCGCCCGGACAGCTCGCCGACGAGCCGTTCGATGCACGCGTCCGCGGTCTCGTTTTCCTTCGTATAAATGACGTTCAGCCGCCGCTGCCGGTATGTCCTGCCGGGGCCGGGCACCTGGTGCGCGTCGAATACGACGTACACCTTCGTGCCGGAATAGCCCTGGTATTCGGCGAGCATATCCAGCAGCCGGTCGCGCGCTTCCTCGAAGTCGCGCTCCTTCAGCCTTTCAAGTTCGGGCCATGCGCCGATCATGTTGTAGCCGTCGACCAGGAGCACGACTTCCCGCGATACGGTCATGTCAGACGTCCCGCTCCGCCGGCCGGACGCCGCTTCCGCCCTTGTCCGCCGCGGCGGCCCGCTGCCGGACGGCTTCGTACAGCAGAACGCCCGCGGCGACGGACGCGTTCAGGGAGTTGATTCGGCCGAACATCGGCAGTCTGACGAGGAAATCGCATTTGTCCCGGATGAGCCGGCCGATGCCCCGGCCTTCGCTGCCGATCACGATCGCAAGCGGCAGCGTCAGGTCCGCCCGCCAGACGTCGTCCGGCGCGGCCGCGTCGGCGCCGGCGATCCAGATGCCGCGCTCCTTCAGCCGGTCGATCGTCTGCGCCAGGTTCGTGACGCGGGCGACGGGCACGAGCGCGGCGGCGCCCGCGGAAGCCTTGTAGGCGGCGGCCGTCAGCCCCGCCGAGCGCCGCTTCGGAATGACGATGCCGTGCGCGCCCGCGCATTCGGCCGTGCGCAGGATCGACCCGAGATTGTGCGGATCTTCAATCTCGTCGAGCAGCAGGAGAAGCGGCGGCTCGCCCTTCGCCGCGGCCCGCTCCAAGAGTTCGTCCAGCTCCGCGTAGCGGTGGGCGGCCGCCTGCGCGGCGACTCCCTGGTGGGCGACTCCCGGCGCGATCTGGTCCAGCTTGCGCCGGTCCGCCGTCTGGACGACGATGCCGCGGCGGCGCGCCTCCTCCTCGATCGGCCGGATCAGCTCGCGCCGGACGCCCTCGGCGATCCAGATCTTGTGGATGTCCCGGCCGGCCCTGAGCGCCTCCAGCACCGGATGCCTGCCGGCGATGATCTCATCCTGCCCGATGTCTGTCTCCCGACCGGTCATCGGTCACCCTCCTTGCGTCGGACGGCTGCCGGAGCCGGCCAGCGGTCCTTCTTCGTCCGCCACGCGCAACAATTCCGCCATGCGCCCGAACCGGCCCGCGTAATACAGCCAGCCGAACAGGCATTCCAGCGCGGTGGCGTGGCGGTAATCGACCATGTCCGCTCCCTTCGGGGGCGGTCCGGACTTCGCGTTGCGGCCGCGGCGGACGATTTCGGCCTCTTCCTCCGTCAGGTGCGGCTTCAGCTTGTCGAGCAGCGCGCGCTGCGCCTTCGCGGAGACGTACCGGACCGCGCTCCGGTGCAGCTCTCCCGGCTTATGGTTCGGCCGGGCCGCCAGATGCTGGCGGACCAAAAGCTCGAAAACGGCGTCGCCGACATAGGCGAGCGCCATCGGATTCATCAGGTGCGGCGGCCTTGCCGGCGGTTCGACCGGCCACCGCTCGTGCTCCCGGCATTCCCCGTCCATTCCTTCGCGTGCGGCTGATTGCGGTTCGCTCATTTCCGGCGCCAGCGCACTCCCTGCGGCGTGTCCTCGAGAATGATGCCCCGTTCGGCCAGAAGGCTCCGGATTTCATCGGCGCGCGCCCAGTTCTTGTTGCGCCGCGCCTCCGTCCGCTCCGCGATCAGCCGTTCGATCTCCTCGTCCTCGAGCTTCGCGTCGTCCTCCGGCGGCAGCAGGCCGAGCACCCGGTCGATCGCCTCCAGCTCGTCGAGCAGCACTTGGAGGACGGCGCCCGATACGACTTCCCGCTTCAGCACCTGGTTGGCCTCGCTCACGAGATCGAACAGCGCGGTCACCGCGTCCGGCGTGTTGAAATCGTCGCTCATCTTCTCGTGGAACCGGGCGCGGATCTCCGCGATCCTGCGGTCAAGCTCCGGCTCGCCGGTCGACCCGGTCCCGCGCGCCCGCTCCGCCTCGGCGGCGCCGCGGCTGCCGAGCGCGGCCAGCCGGTGGTTCAGGTTGACGCGGCAAATCGCGATCCGCTCGACGCTGTTCTCGGCCTGGCGGATCGCCTCCTCGCTGAAATTGAGCGGGCTCCGGTAGTGCGCCGACAGCATGAAATAACGCAGCGCCGCCGGCTTCGTCCGCTTCAGCAAATCCTTCACCGTCACGAAGTTGCCGAGCGACTTGGACATCTTCTCGTTGTTGATGTGAATGTAGCCGTTGTGCATCCAGTACCGCGCGAGGGGCTTGCCGGTAAGCGACTCCGACTGCGCGATCTCGCACTCGTGATGCGGGAACTGGAGATCATGGCCGCCGCCGTGGATGTCCAGCGTGTCGCCCGCGTACTTGCGCGCCATCGTCGAGCATTCGATGTGCCAGCCCGGTCGCCCCGGTCCCCACGGGCTCTCCCAGAAAATTTCGCCCGGCTTCGCCGCCTTCCACAGCGCGAAATCCTGCGGGTTCTCCTTCTTCTCGCCCACCTCGACCCGGATGCCGTATTGCAGTTCCTCCGGCTTCTGGTGCGAGAGCTTGCCGTAATCCGGGAACTTCTGCGTCCGGAAATAGACGTCTCCGCCGCTCTCGTAGGCGTATCCCTTCGCGATCAGCCCCTCGATGAACGCGATGATCTCGGGAATGTGGTGCATGACGCGCGGATTGACCGTCGCCTTGCGCACGCCGAGCGCCTCGATGTCCTCGTTGTAGGCCGCGATATATTTCTCCGCGACCTCCGGCACCGTCGAACCGAGCTCCTGCGCCTTGCGGATCAGCTTGTCGTCCACGTCCGTAAAGTTGACGATGTAGTTCACTTCGTAGCCGACGGCCTCGAAATACCTCCGCACCACGTCGAAAAAGATCGCCGGCCGCGCGTTGCCGATGTGGATGTAGTCGTATACGGTCGGTCCGCATACGTACATGTTGACCTTGCCCGGCGTCTGCGGGACGAACACTTCCTTCTCCCGTGTCATCGTGTTGTAGATTCGGATTTCGCCGACTGTCATGTCACGCGTCTCCTCCGGTCGTGATCTTCTGTCTGTCCGCATCCCGTTCCGGCACGGATCCCGAAGACCGCTCCGGCGCGGCGGCCGGCGCCGGCTCGGCGGCAGCCGCCTGCACCGTCACCGCCTGCGCCGCCTGCTCCCGCGCCGACCGGCTTTCCGCCTGCCGCTTCAGCGCCTCCAGTTCCCCGCGCAGCTCGTCGATTTCCCGCTGCATGCTCCGGAAAACTTCCATGATGGGGTCCGGAATCTTCGTATGGTCGAGCCGGTCGACCCGCTGGCCGTTGCTCCGCACGACCCGTCCGGGAATGCCGACGACCGTGCTGTTCGGCGGCACTTCCCGCACGACGACCGAGTTCGCGCCGATTCTCGAGTTGTCGCCGACCTTGAAGGAGCCGAGCACCTTCGCGCCCGCGCCGATGACGACATTGTTGCCGATCGTCGGATGGCGCTTGCCCTTCTCCTTGCCCGTGCCGCCGAGCGTCACCCCTTGGTAGATGACCACATCGTCGCCGATCTCGCACGTCTCGCCGATGACGACGCCCATCCCGTGGTCGATGAACAGCCGCTTGCCGATCTTCGCGCCGGGATGGATCTCGATCCCGGTCATGAACCGGCTGAACTGCGAAACGATGCGCGCGAGCGTGAAGAATTTCCGCTTGTACAGCGCGTGTGCGATCCGGTGCATCCAGATGGCGTGCAGCCCGGAGTACGTCAGCACGACCTCGAGCCAGTTGCGCGCCGCGGGATCGTTGTCGAACACCGCCTGAATGTCGGACTTCAACGTGCGAAACATCCCTTTTTTCTCACCCCCGTATGGACGAAATCGCGCCGGCCGCCCGTCCGCGTTCCGTTCGCCCCTACGCCAAAAAAGCCTCTGCAGCCGAAGCTGCAGAGGCATGATTCCATGCGGTTCCACTCTGCTTGGGAACGCCGTCCGCGCCCGCTTGCGGGACCGTCAGGCCGGAGACCCGACGCCACGCGTTCCCATCTCTTGCCGCGTGTAACGGCGCGACCCGTCGCCGCCTACTGCCGCCGGACGAAAGGCCGCGGGTTCGGGGCGAAGCTCCCAGGCGCATGTTCGGTTCCGCGGAATGGACAACTTCCAGCCGGCGCACAAGGCGGATGAACCGCCCGCACGCGGTTGTCCTCTCTGGGAATCCTGCCGGAACGTACTTCTCCTGTTCAACGCTTGTCGCCGTATGCGCTTGTCTTTCGCTCCCCGCGCCCCGCGCACCCGGGGCGGGAGCCCGTCTGTCAACAAGTATAACCCGAGGCGCGTGAACTTTCAATCCGGCGGACCGGCGCGCGGAGGCGAACCGGCGCACGGAGGCGAACCGGCGCACGCTGCGCGCGGGCGCGCGGCGAACCATCGCCCGCCCGCATCGGTCCGGCCGGACCCGGTCATGCGTGCGGTACCGACCGCGTCCGCCCGGCCTGATCGGCCGGACCCGCCGTTCAGGCCGCGCGCGGGCCGCCGCAGATCCCGATCAGCCCAGCCGCTTCACCAGGCGCGCTTCCGTCTTCTCCCGGCCGAGCAGCGCGATCGTCTCGTTCAGGTCCGATCCGTGCGTCTGACCCGTCAGCGCCGCACGGATCGGCATGAAAAGCTGCTTCCCCTTGAATCCCGTCGCCTGCTGCACATCCTTGAAGAGCGCCTTGACGGCGTCCACCGTCCACTCGCCCTCCGCGGAGCGCACCGCGTCGAGGAACGCGCGCAGCACGACCGGCGCGTGCTCCTCGCGCAGCACCCCGGCCGCCTCGGGCTCGTCCTCCGGATCCTCGCGGAAGAACACCTCGGCGAGCGGCACGATGTCCGCCGCGCTGTGCAGCTTCTCCCGGACGAGCAGGACCAGCCGCTTCGTCCACTCCAGCTGCGCCGCGTCCGGCTCCTCCGGCAGGAAGCCCGCCGCCTGCAAATGCGGCACGCAGAGCGCCGCGACCCGGTCCGGGTCGGCCATCCGGATGTACTCGCCGTTCATCCACGCCAGCTTCTGCGGGTCGAACACGGCCGGGCTCTTGCTGAGCCGGTCCGGCGTGAAGATCCGCGTCAGCTCATCGCGGCTGAACAGCTCCCGCTCGCCCTCCGGCGACCAGCCGAGCAGCGCGATGAAGTTGAACAGCGCTTCCGGCAGATAGCCGAGCTTCTCGTACTGCTCGATGAACTGGACGATCGTCTCGTCCCGCTTGCTCAGCTTCTTGCGCTGCTCGTTCACGATCAGCGTCATGTGGCCGAACACCGGCGGCTCCCAGCCGAACGCCTCGTAGATCATGAGCTGGCGCGGCGTGTTCGAGATGTGGTCCTCGCCGCGCAGCACGTGGCTGATCCGCATCGCGTGATCGTCGGCGACCACCGCGAAGTTGTAGGTCGGGATGCCGTCCTTTTTCACGATGACGAAGTCGCCGAAGCCGTCGGACTCGAACGCGATCTCGCCCTTCACCATGTCGTTCCAGGCGTACGTCTTCCCTTCCGGCACCCGGAAGCGGATGCTCGCCGTGCGCCCTTCCGCCTCCAGCGCCGCGCGCTCCGCTTCGGTCAGATTCCGGCATCGGCCGGAATAGCGCGGCGTCTCGCCGCGGGCGGCCTGTTCCTCGCGTTCGCGCTCCAGCTCCTCCTCCGTGCAGTAGCATTTGTAGGCGAGGCCGCGCCTCATCAGGTCTTCCGTCAGCTCGCGGTAGTAGTCCAGCCGTTCCGTCTGCCGGTACGGTCCGTACGGCCCGCCGACGTCCGGCCCCTCGTCCCAGTCCACGCCGAGCCAGCGCAGATACTTGAGCTGGTTCTCCTCGCCGCCCTCGACGTTCCGCTTCGTGTCGGTGTCCTCGATGCGGATGACGAATGTTCCGCCCGCGCTGCGCGCGAACAGATAATTGAACAGCGCCGTCCGCGCGTTGCCGATGTGCAGATGCCCCGTCGGCGACGGCGCGTAACGGACGCGGACTTCGCTTGCCATGACCGCTACCCCTTTCCGCTGCGATTTCCCGATTTCCGAAAAAGAAAGCCCGCCGTCTACTCCCGTTCCCGCTTCACGAGGCAGACGACCGCCTGCGCCGCGATTCCCTCTTCGCGGCCCGTGAACCCGAGCCGCTCGGTCGTCGTCGCCTTCACGTTCACCCGCGACGGATCATCCGCTTCGAGCACGCGCGCGATCGTCTCGACCATCCGCGGAATGTGCGGCGCCATCTTCGGCCGCTGCGCGATGATCGTCGCGTCGACGTTGCCGAGCCGGTATCCGCGCTCCTTCGCGAGCGACCAGACGTGCCCGAGCAGCTTCGTGCTGTCGGCGTCCTTGTATCGGGGATCGGTGTCGGGAAAATGCTTCCCGATATCGCCGAGCCCGAGCGCGCCGAGCACCGCGTCCGCGATCGCGTGCAGCAGCACGTCGGCGTCCGAGTGCCCGAGCAGGCCGCGTTCGTGGGGAATCGTCACGCCGCCGATGACGAGCGGCCGCCCTTCCGCGAACGCGTGCACGTCGAACCCTTGTCCGATCCGGATCATGCCGTCCGCTCCTTCCGTCCCGCCCGCCGGCGAACCCGCGGGAGCCGCCCCGGCCTCCGGACGACGGGTCCTGAGCAGCCATTCCGCCGCCGCGAGATCGTCCGGCGTCGTGATCTTGATGTTCGCATATTCGCCCTCCGCCGCCGCCACCGGATGGCCGTACCGCTCGACGACCATCGCGTCGTCCGTGGCGGCGAATCCCTCGCGCGCCGCCCGCTCGTGACAGGCGAGCAGCAGCCCGCGACGGAACGCCTGCGGCGTCTGCACCGCCCGCAGCGCGCGGCGGTCCGGCGTCTCCTTGATCCGGCCGGCCTCGTCCACGACTTTGATCGTGTCCTTAACCGGCACGGCGAGCACCGCGGCGCCGGTCTCAAGGGCGCGCGCCATGCAGCGCCGGACCGCGTCGGCCGTCACGAGCGGCCGCACCGCGTCGTGCACGAGCACCCAGTCGCCCGACGCCGCCTCGATTCCGCGGTATACCGACTGCTGCCGCTCCGCGCCGCCGGCGACGATCCGCCGCACCTTGCGCAGCCCGCGCTCCCGGCACAGCGCCTCGCACCGTCCGATCTCATCCGCGGCGGCCACCAGCACGATCTCGCCGATCTCCGGCATCGCCTCGAACAGTTCCAGCGCGTACAGCAGGATCGGCTTGCCCGCGAATTCGAGATACTGCTTCGGCTCGTCCGTTCCCATGCGCGAGCCGCGCCCCGCCGCGACGACGACCGCGCTCCAGGCCGGCCAAGCGGCGCCCGGATCCGCCGATTGTTCCATCATGCGGCAGTCCCGCCTTCCTTCAGCCAGCATATCCCCCCTATCATAACACCAGCGCCGCCGGCGCTTCAACGGCCGACGGCGTTCGGGGCGGCGCGCGCCGGCGCCGGGAGTCGACGGAGGCGTCGCGCTTCTCCGGCGGGAGGCGGCGGGAACAGCGGCGGATCCGTCCGCAAGGGAATCTCCGCGCTTTTCGCAAGGATGCCGCCGTCCCGGCCGCTGACCGGCCCAAAAAAAAACGGGAACCGCGGCGCGCCCGATCGGCCCGTCCGCCATTCCCTCCGGGAAAAGGGGAGCATGCTTGAACATGCTCATCGATTAAGGAGATTGCCGCCATCTCACACCCGGGTCAACCGCCACAGGCGGCTCCGGAAATCCCCGGGGCCCGTCTCGGCATGCAGGCCCGCCCACATGAGCTGATCCCCGCCGTACACGGACCCGGATCCGTTCGCGTCCTCCCGCCCGTCAAGCGGCTCCAGCCGGTAAGCGGCGTCCGGGTCCAGCCCCTTCAACCGGAAGCGCCTGAAGGGTCCGTTCGCCTCGGCCAGCACGCGGAAATAGAACACGACCGCCTCCGCCCGATCTTCGCTCACGTACATCCAGGCCGCCTCGTCGCCCTCGAACGGGCTGAGCAGCCGGTACAGGTCGCCGAACTGGACGAGATGCCGGATCTCCTTGTACAGCGCGACGTGCCGCCGCAGCTGCTCCTTCTCTTCCTCGGTCAGGGCCGTCGCGTCCAGCTCGTACCCGAAGTTGGCGGACATCGCCGCGTGCGCGCGCATGTCGAGCGGCGTGACGCGGCCCGTCTGGTGGTTCGGCACGGCCGACACGTGGGCGCCCGTGGCGATCGCGGGATAGACGAGGCTCGTGCCGTACTGGATCTTCAGGCGGGCGACCGCGTCGGTGTTGTCGCTCGTCCAAGTCTGGGGCATATAGTGCAGCATGCCCGGGTCGAACCGCCCGCCGCCGCTCGCGCAGCCCTCGAACAGCACATGCGGGAACTCGCGCGTCAGCCGGTCGAGCACCCGGTACAGCCCGAGCATGTAGCGGTGCGCCGTCTCCCGCTGCCGTTCGGGCGGCAGGGCGGCGGAGCCGATCTCGGTCATGTTCCGGTTCATGTCCCATTTCACATAGCCGATCGGCGCGGAGGACAGGATGTCCGCAATCATGCGGTACACGGCTTCGCACACGTCTTCCCGCGAAAAATCGAGCACGAGCTGGTTCCGCATCTCCGTCCGCCGCCGGCCCGGCACGTGGAGGCACCAGTCCGGGTGCGCACGGTAGAGATCGCTGTCCGGCGACACCATCTCCGGCTCGATCCACAGCCCGAACAGCAGGCCCTCGTCCCGCACCCGCTCCGCCAGCCGCCGGAGCCCGCCGGGCAGCTTCCGCTCGTTCGCCTTCCAGTCGCCGAGCGACGACGTGTCGTCGTTCCGCTTCCCGAACCAGCCGTCGTCCAGCACGAACAGCTCGATGCCGAGCCCGCGGGCCGACCGCGCGATCTCGAGCAGCTTCTCCTCGGTGAAATCGAAGTACGTCGCTTCCCAGTTGTTGATGAGAATCGGACGGATCCGGTCGCGGTGCGTGCCCCGGCACAGCCGCGTCCGGTACAGCCGGTGGAACGTGCGCGACATGGCCCCCAGCCCCTCCGCGGAGTAGACCAGTATCGCCTCCGGCGTCCGGAACGACTCGCCGGGCTCGAGCAGCCAGCCGAAATCGAACGGGTTCAACCCGATCGACAGGCGGGTCGTGCCGTACTGGTCCACCTCCGCCTGCGCCGCGAAGCTGCCGCTGTAGACGAGATTCATCGCATACACGTCGCCGTGATCCTCGTCCGCGTCCGGGGACAGGAGGGCGATGAACGGATTGTGCTGGTGGCTGCTCGCGCCGCGGCGGCTTTCGATGCCCTGCGTGCCCGTCGTGAGCCGCCGCCGTTCGATCATCCGCTCCCGCAGCCAGGCGCCGCTGAGGTGAAGCCAGTCATAACGGCTGCCGGGCAGATCGACGCTCGCGCTGAGCGCCCGGAGCAGCCGGATCGGCCGATCGCCCTCGTGGACGAACCGCACCGACCGGGCGATCGCGTCGTGCCGCGCGAACACCGTATAGGAGAGCACCGCCTTCAGGCCCGAATACCGGTTCACGAGCACAAGCTCCAGCGTCTCCGCCTCGTCGTCCGATTCGACGTAGACGGCCGGCAGCCCCTCGAGCGGCGGCTTGCCGCGGAGAATGCGATGGCTGTCGTAGATGAGCTCCACGGCCGTCGTGCCGTCGTCCAGCTGCGCCTCGTACGCCGGATGGCGGAAATCGCCCGTGCCGTAGCCGGGATACTCCAGCGGCAGCCAGTCGTACGAGAGCGTGTTGTCGCCCGGAAACGGCGCCGGCGCGTGCCGCCACCCCCGGCGCAGGAGCCGCTCTTCGGCGCCCGGCCGGATCTTCCGGCCCCAGTAGAGATGGACGGGCGCCGCGCCGTCCTTCACGAGCCCGATGACGTAGCTGGTTCCCGGCGTCTGCAAATGAAAAATCCTTCGAACCTCGTCATACAAAATCGCCATCAAGCCAGCCTCCCCCCAGCCTGATCGTCCTTCCCGGTCCTCAGCCTTTCACCGCGCCGGAAGACAGGCCCTGAATGAAATAGCGCTGCAGGAACAGGTACACCAGCGTGATCGGAACGGCGCCGAGGAACGAGCCGGCCGCCACCCAGCCGATGTAGTTGTTGTACTGGCTGAAAAATCCGGACAGCGCGACGGTGATCGTGTGCATCTCCGAGCGCTGCAGGAAAAACACGGAGAACTGGTAGTCGTTCCAGATGTTCACGCAGGTCAGGATGATGACGGTCGCCGTAATCGGTTTCAGAAGCGGCATCAGGATCAGGTAGAACAGGCGGAACCGGCCCGCCCCGTCGATCAGCGCGGCTTCCTCGAGCTCGAACGGGATCGAGCTGATGAAGCCGGTGTACAGGAAGATCGTGATCGGCAGGCTGAACGTCACATGGAGCAGAATGATGCCCCACAGCGTGTTCATCGCGCCGATGTCCACCATGAACCGGTACAGCGGCACGAGAATCGTGAGCGGCGGCACGATCAGCGCGGACACGAAAATGCCGTACACCGCCCGGTTCAGCCGCGTCCGGTACCGCGCGAGCGGATACGACGCGATCGAGCCGACCAGCACGATCAGGAGCCCGGATCCGGCCGTCACGATCACGTTGTTGAGAAACGCCCGGTCCAGATGCGCCTCCCGCCAGGCGTTGACGAAATTGTCCAGATAGAGATAGCCCGGCGCGACCCATTTGGAGGAAAAATCATCGTGCGCCTTGAACGACGTCGTGGCCAGAATGTAGAAGGGCAGCACGTGGATGAGACAGATGAGCAGCGCGAGCCCTTCGCGTACCCAGGCGATCTTCCTCATGCCAGCGGCGTCTCCCTTCGCTTCAGGTAGAACAGGATCGTGAAGCTCACGACGGAAATGATGACGAACATCAGGTTGCCGATCGTCGCCGCGTATCCCGCGTCCTGCCTGCCGAAATAGAGCAGATACATGAGCGTCGACAGGGACGCGGACGAATAGCCCGGCCCGCTGTTCGTCAGCGCGGTGATCACGTCGAACAGCTTCAGGCCGCCGATGACGTTCAGCACGACGCTGACCGTGACCGCGGGCGCCAGGAGCGGCCAGGTGACGTGGCGGAACCGCGCCAGCGCGCCGGCCCCGTCGATCTTCGCCGCCTCTTGGAAATCCTTCGGGATCACCTGCAGGCCCGCGAGCAGAATCACCATCGCGACGCCGCAGAACTGGTACGTATTCACGATCGTGATCATCCAGACGTTCAGGTCCGGATCTCCCAGCAGATTGAGGGGCTCGTCGGAGAACAGCAGCACGATGTCGTTGATCGCCCCTCCGTGGTACTGGAAGAAGAAATACCAGATGTAGCCCATGATCAGCGGGCTGATGATCGCGGGCAGATAGACGATCGTCCGCGTCAGCCCGCGCAGGCGGAGGTTCAGATTCAGGAACAGCGCATACGCAAGCCCGATGATGTTCTGGAACAGCGCGCTGCCAAGCCCGTAGATGAACGTGTTCCGGATGACGCGCGCGACGTCCGGATCCGAGAACATGCGCCGGTAATTGGACCAGCCGATCCATTTGTACGTCTGGGAGTAGCCGTCCCAGTTCGTGAAGGAATACATCAGGCCGCGGATGAACGGATAGAGGATGAAAACGCCGAACAGCAGAAGCGCGGGCACGTACAGCAGATTGAGCCAGACCGGCGAATGGCGCCACCGGTCCGGGATGAGCCGGACGAGCGCCCTGACACCCGCGCGCGCTCGATCAAGGATCGGCATGCTCTTCTCTCCTCGCCTTCTTCCGGTAATCCGACGGATATTCGCCGACCATGTCCACGAACAGTCTGGTGAAATATCTGGTGCTGTGATAGCCGACCCGCTCCGCGATCTGCCGGACCTGCAGGTTCGTGCCGAGCAGCAGCTCCTTCGCCTTCAGGATCCGCAGCCGGGTCAGATATTTGATGAATGTCGTGCCGGTCTTCTTGTGGAACAGCGCGCTCAGGTAGCTGGGCGTCACGTTGAGTTCACCGGCGATCTGGTTCAGGCTGATGTGGTTCTCCATGTAATGCCGGTCGATGTACCGGAGCATCTGATCGACCAGATCCTGCGGCTCCGCCCCGTCCGCGTTCCGCCGCAGCCAGCGCTCGCCCCACTCCTTCAGCTCCCGGATCCAGGCCGTCCGGTCATCGTCCGCCAGTTCCACGCCGAACGCCAACCGGACGTAATCGCGGATGTTGCGCCGGATCTCGCCGGTCAGAAGCTCTTCCGGCATGCCGGCGAGGAGGGCGCCGATCTCCTCCAGCGTGTGCTGGTAATTCAGATACAGCCGGTTGCGGCAGTCGCCCGCAAGCCGGAGGAGCAGGCGGCCGAGCTTCAGCCGCTCCTCCGGTTCGGCCATCCGCTTCATCTGCGCATACGTCCAGGTCCGGTTCATGCCGGATACGAGATGAAAGCCGGCATGATCCTGGATTTCGCGGAGATGCCCGAAGAACCGTTCCCGGCAGTCACAGGGGTCGGACAGCACCGCGGTGACGGCCAGTTCGCCGCTCCGGATCAGCCGGGCGGCCTCCTCCGCATGACGGAAGAACAGCCTCGCGGCTCCGCGCGCATCCGCCCGTTCCGGATCCCAGACGCCGGCGAGCACATACTCCGCTCCGGTCATCGTGAACAGGGCCAGCTGCAGGCCGCAGACGAGATAGTCCGGCACGGCCCGCCGCAGTTCGTCGATGAACGCGCCCTTCAGCGGCTCCAGCTCCCGGGCCTCCATCGGGCTGTCGAAGAGAAACACGAGCGCCTGGAAATGTCCCTTGCGCAGCAGGCTGTCCTTCGGTTCCGAAGCCGGGTTCGTCAGCCCGTGGACCAGCGCGATGAGCCGGTTCTCGAACTGGCAGTTGAGCAGGTACGCGTATTCCCGGTTCTGCGCGCTGACCGCGTGGAGCGCCTTCTCCAGCTCCTCCGGGTTGACCGGCTTGAGCAGGTACTCGTTCACGCCGAGCCGGAGCGCCTGCTGCGCGTACTGGAAGTCGGAAAACCCCGACAGGATGATCCACCGCGTCAGCGGCGAGAGCTCCCGGCCCCGGCGGATCGCTTCCAGGCCGTCCAGCTTCGGCATGCGGATGTCGACGATCGCGACTTCCGGCTGATGTCCGGCGAGGAGATCCAGCAGCTCCTCCCCGCTTCCGGCTTCGCCGACGATGTCCCACGATGCCTCCATCTCCTGGATCATGCTGTTCAGGCTGACGCGCACCAACGGCTCGTCATCGGCAATGACGATTTTCATCCGGCAGTCACCTCCCCGGCCGGAATCCGCAGCTCCGTCGTCGTTCCCTTCCCCGGCACACTGCGCAGCATCAGCTTCGCTTCCCGGTTGAAAAGCCCGAGCCGCTCGCGGACGTTCGCGACGCCGACGCCTTCGCCGGACGTGGCGATGTCGAACCCCGCTCCGTCGTCTTCGATCCGGATCCGAACCCACGATCCCCCCGCGCCGTCCGGCTCCGTCACGCGCTCCGCCCGGATCGTCAGCCTTCCCTGGCGGTCCAGCGGTTCGATCCCGTGGATGACGGCGTTCTCGACGAGCGGCTGGAGAAGCAGCTTCGGCAGCCGGAAATCGGCCAGCTCCGGATCGTACGCCAGGTCATAGGCCAGCCGGTTCCCGAACCTGAGCTGCTGCAGTTCCAGATAGGCCCCGAGGAAGTCCATCTCGCGCCCGAGCGTGGAGGTGTCCGCCTGTTCCAGCGTGTAGCGGAGCATGCCGCTCAGCGACAGGATGGCCTTCTCGAGCTGCCGGTGCTGTCCGGAACGGTTCAGGCCGATCAGGCCGTTCAGCGTGTTGTACAGGAAATGCGGATGGATCTGGGACTGCAGCGCCCGGAATTCCGCGTTGCGCTTGCCGAGCTCGGCGCGGTATTCCCGGTCGATCAGCTCCTTGAGCCGCGAAATCATGATGTTGAGCGCGGAGCCGAGCTGGGCGATCTCGTCCCTTCCCCTGATGTCGATCTGCTGGTCCAGATCGCCGTGCTGCACCTTCTTCATGACGCGCACCATGTCCGTGAACGGCCGGACGATCCAGCGCGTCAACGACACGTGGAGCAGCAGCGTCAGCAGCACGCCGCCCGCGGCGAACAGCAGGCCGATCCGGTAAAGCCAGGCCAGCTTCGATTGAAACTCCCGGTTGGAGAACAGCACGGCGATTTTCCAGCCCGACTTTTCCACCGTTTTGACGACGGTGCGGTAGGTGTCGTCCGGTCCCGCCACCGTCTGCCGGCCTTCGGCCAGCTGGGCCAGCATCGCGTCGGTCAGCGGCCGGTTCGCGTACAGCGGCCGATTGTTCTCGTCGAGCACCGCCACAATGGTCGTCACGTTGAACCGGACGTTGCGGATGATGTTCTCCAGGATGATGTTGTCCGCGTCCGCCATCATGACGCCCAGCGGCCTGCCGGAATCCGGGTCCTTGAGCAGCCGGGCCACGGAGAACACCTGCCGGTCGGATCCGAAATAATCCTGCGGATGGCTGCTGATATACGCCACCCGGCCGTCATGCTCCACCGCCTTGCGGTACCACTCCTGCCGTTCGTACGGATAGTCGGGATCCGGCTCCACCGGCTGGTTCGTGTTGTTGACGGAATAGACCGAGCCGTCCGCCAGCACCAGGATGGTGCCGAGAATATCGTTGCGCGTCTGGCGGAGCTGATTCGGCAGCGTGAAGCGAAGCGCGCGCTCCGCGAGGTGACGGGAATACTCGCTGGCCTCGTCGAAGCGGCCGTCCGCCCTGAGCTTCATCGCGACCATGACATCGTTCGACAGATAGGGCATGATCGTCAGCCGCTCCAGCTCGTCCAGATAGATTTCCACATTGGAGGTGAGGGACGACAGCGTGCCCTCGTACAGCTCCGACGTCTGCCGGTTGAACAAGTCCCGGTAGTAGGCAGGCAGGATGGCGATCATCACGACCAGCGGAACCGCGACGGTCAGCAGGTACAGCACGACCAGTTTTTGCCGAAGCGTCAGCGTCATGCCCATCCCCTCTCTCGCGCGTCGGCCGAATGTCGATTGCGTCAACCCCTATCTTACATCAATCGCAAGTCCATTCGGCGGGGACGGACCGTCGCGCCGCGCCCGGGACGCGGGACAAACGGGCAAGGGGCCGGTTCTTCGCGGCCCCCTGCCAGGTCCGGTCGCATTATTGGTTTCTCAGACGCTCGACTTCCTGCCTCATCTTCTCGGAGAATTGCTCCGGCGTCACCTGCTCGGCCAGCAGGGCGGTACCCGTCTTGCACATGACATCCCACATGCCGTTCGGCAGATAGACGCGGTCGAAGTACGGGAAGACGCGGATGTTCGCGTACCTGTCATAGTACTCCGTAAATTCGTGATTCGCCTCGACGCCCTTGATGCCGGCCGGCAACTTCGTCACGTTGGCGAACTTGGCCAGATTTTCCGGCTTCGCGAAATAGGCGACCAGCTTCTTGGCTTCCTCGAGATATTTGCTGTCCTTCCAGACGCCCATCGTGTACCGTTCGCCGCCCGAGAAATTCGGCTCGTCGTCCGGGTACCAGGCCGGAACGGGCATCAGGCCGATCTCGATGTCCGGATTGATCTTGTGCACTTCGTCGGCGAAGGAAGGACCGAGCAGCGTGAACGCCACCTTGCCCTGGGCGAACAGGGTCGGCAGGTCGCTGTATTTCGCGGTCAGCACGTCCTTGTTGATGTACCCTTTCTTGTACATGTCGAGGAACACTTCCGCGAGCGGCGTCCATTTGCTCCAGTCCATCGTGCCGTTCAGCAGGTTCTCCGCCTCGTTCTGCTGCGGGCTGATCAGCAGCGACGTCGCGAAGTAGTCGAAGAACTGCCCGATCATCCAGTCGTCGATGCCGGAGAAGTAGAACGGCATGACCTGGCCGTTGCTTTCGGTCACGATCTTCTCCGCGGCCGCCATCAGCTCGTCGATCGTCCGCGGCGGCTCGATGCCGTATTGCCGGAGCAGGTCGGCGTTGTACGTGAGGCCGTCCTTCGCTTCGGCGAGCACGAGCGCGTGCACCTTGCCGGTCTCGTCCGTCACCACGTCGCGGATCGTGTCCGTCATGTCCGCGACCCATGCTTCATCCCGCAGGTCGGCCAGATAATGGCCGTACCGGATGACCGCCCAGCCGTGCGTATCCCAGACGTCGGGCAGGTCGTTCGCCGCCATCTTGACCTTCAGGATGTTCTCGTATTCCGAGCCGGGGAACTGCAGATCGACCTCGATGTCCGGATTCTCCGCCATGAAGGCCCCGGCGATTTCCTTGTACACGTCCTGTACCGCCTTGTCGGCCGCGGTGCCGTACACCGTGATCCGCTTCTTCTCGCCCGACCCGCCGCCGGACGAACCCGTAACATTCGATTCGGTCTGCGGCTTCTCCGCCGTCCCGGCGCCGTCCGGCGCGCCGCCGTTGCCCGAGCCTTCGCGCTTGGAGCAGCCGGCCAGGGCCAGCGTGAGAACGACGATCGCCGTCAGCAGGATGTGGAGTGGCTTTCGCACGTGTGGTTTCCCCCTTCTTCATCGCGTGTCTTGCAGGGTTCAGCTTCAGGCTAACACGAATGATAGCGCTTGCAAATGACACGGATTTTAGGTGGGAGCGCTCATTTTTCGTATCGGCACAAAAAAATGGACCGCCCGCGCGACCCGGCGCCATGCCGGATCCCGCCGGACGGTTCCCGTAGCCGTTCGCCTCGCTTCCCGCCGGCGCGCCCGCCGAACCAGCGCTTTCCGGCACGTCCGTCCGCACGCCCGCGGAATTCGCCGTCTGCAACCCCGATGCATGCAGGCAATCCGGGCCGGACCGCAAGCCCCGGTTACTGCGCCTTCTCGAGCAGCTTCGGCTTCGCGAAGATCATGCGCCCCGCCGACGTCTGCAGCACGCTCGTGACGAGCACCTCCATCGTCGAGCCGATGAAGTCGCGCCCGCCCTCGACGACGATCATCGTGCCGTCGTCCAGATAGGCGATGCCCTGGCCGTGCTCCTTGCCGTCCTTGATGACCTGGACGACGATCTCCTCGCCGGGGAGCACGATCGGCTTCACGGCGTTCGCGAGATCGTTGATGTTCAGGACCGATACTCCCTGCAGCTCGCACACCTTGTTCAGGTTGAAATCGTTCGTCACCACTTTGCCGCGCAGCGCCTTCGCGAGCTTCACCAGCTTGCTGTCCACCTCGCCGGGCTCGTCGAAGTCGTCTTCGTAGATGACCACCTTCACGTCCAGTTCCTTCTGGATCTTGTTCAGGATGTCGAGGCCGCGGCGTCCCCGGTTCCGCTTGAGCAGGTCGGAAGAATCGGCGATATGCTGCAACTCTTCCAGCACGAATTCGGGAATGACCAGAGTACCCTCGATGAATCCGGTCCTGCAGATATCCGCAATCCTTCCGTCGATGATGACGCTGGTATCCAGAATCTTGTGCTCGTGGTGCCTCGGCTCTTCCTCCTCCTGCGCGGGCGGACGCCTCGACTCAAGCAGCATCCGGAAGAATCCGCTGATCTCCTCCTTCTTGTTCAATCCGATGCGCATTCCCATATAGCCGAAGAGCAGCGTCATCACGGCCGGCAGCACCGCTCCCGCACCCGGCAGCCGCGATACCGCCGGTTGGAGAAGCGCCGAGATCGCCAGCCCCGCCGTCATCCCCAGGCCGCCCGCCGCAAGGTCGATGGTCGGGACGGACGCCGCGCGCTCCGCGCCCCGCTGCATCCAGTGAACCGCCGGTCCGGCCAGCATCGTCGCGGCCGCGAGGCCGAGCAGCGCTCCGAGGGCGACGTCGGCGTAGTAGCTGCCCGATCGGGTCAGATCGCCGTAACCGCTCCAGATTGCGGTTCCATGGGTCCAGGCATGGACCGAGTCGCCCGCCATGCCGCCGAGGATCAGTCCGAGCGCCTGGATCACGCGTTTGACCGCCATGAGCTTCACCTCCGTTACAAGTATGCGCCGATCATGGTCGGCCTAACCGTAAGGAGGCGATTTTTACCGGCGTTCTCCCGCGCGGGCACGCGAAATCTTTTTTGGAAATCCGGTCCGCTTGCTCTATAATGGAAATCGGAAGCACATTCTCGAAATGGGGTGGAAGGTTTGACGCTGGAGGATTTTCAGCGGCAGGTATCCGGGTTGCTGCTTCGCCACCGCAGTCTGATGGATGTCTTGTCCAAGCACGTACAATCGGCCGCTTCCGTGAACCGCGCCGTCACGAAGGCCGTCACGGAATGCGGGTGCATCGAGCTGCATGCCCGCAGGCAGGATTTCCGCAGCGATCTCGGCATCGAAGAGCTGAAGCTGAAGCTCGACCATCACATCTCGGGAAGTTTGTGCGAGAACTGCCGCGACGTGCTGAAATTCGAGCTCGGCAGGCAGTTTTTCTATATGAGCGCGCTCGCGAACCTGCTCGACATCCGGCTGGACGACGTGCTCGAGCAGGAATCGAAGAAATGCGCCACGCTTGGCATTTTCAACATGACCTGAACCGGTCGTCGGCGCTGCGCCCCATGAGCGAACGAACAAGCCCGGAGACGGCGGATGCGGTCCCCGGGCTCGCTTTGCTTTCAGGCCGTATGTTCGGACTTCGCCGATTCCTCCGCCTGGAGGGCGCGGGCCCTCTTCTTCTTCGCGATGCGGCGGTCAACGTTTTTTTTTAGTCCGTAGAGGGCATACAGCGCCAGCGGGACGAACAGGATCTTCGCCAGATGGTCGGGGAACAGCAGGCCGAGCGCGACCGCGACCGCCACGATCAGCGGCACGATCCACACCGCATGGCGCGGAATGCCGACCTTCTTGAAATTCGGATATTTGATGTTGCTCACCATCAGGAACGACAGCACCAGCGTGGCGACCATCAGGACGATGACGGGGATGTCCCCGTAGAACAGCGCCAGCGTCGCGACGACGACGCCCGCGGCCGGAATCGGCAGGCCGACGAAATAGCCCGGATTGCCGGAGGCGGTGTTGAACCGCGCCAGCCGGAGCGCGCCGCAGATCGGAAAGATCGCCGTGACGATCCACGCCGCGGCGGGATTCACTTCCTGGAACGCGGCAACGTACATAATGAAGGCCGGAGCTACGCCGAAGGAGATGACGTCGGACAGCGAGTCCAGTTCCTTGCCAAAGTCGCTCTGCGCGTCCAGCGCCCGGGCGACCCGGCCATCCACGCCGTCGAGCAGCATGGCGAAGATGACCATCAGGGCCGCGAGCTGCGGGTTCCCGTGAAACACGAGCATGATCGCGGCAATCCCGAGGAACAGGTTGCCGATCGTGATCAGACTCGGTATGGACTTCGTGAACATCTGCTCCACCTCATCTCAACAGTGCCCCGGGACGACCGGACGGAACCGTTCTCCCGGGCGGCCGCATCCATGACGCGAAGACCGGCGTCTGCAGGCGGAACGCCTGCGGTCCGCGTCTCATGACGGGGAGCCGGATTCACCCTATTCTAAAGAAAATCGGATGTGCCTGTCAATGAACCCTTGTTCCTGAAAGCGCGAATCGCCGCGGGCCGCGCGGCCCGGCGCCCTGTGATGCTTCCGCCCCTTCCGGCGCCGCGCCGCCGCGGGATCGGGAACCCGCGCCCCTGCCCGCCGCAGCCCGCGTTCGCAGCCGCTCCGCGGCCGTCCGCCGGCCGCCTAGCCCAGCGCGACCCGGAGCGCTTCCTCCAGCGACCCGACGCCGATGATCTCGATACCCTCCGGCGGCTTCCACCCCTTGAGGCTCCGCTCCGGCATGATGACCCGCTTGAACCCGAGCTTGGCCGCCTCCTTCACCCGCTGCTCTGCACGGGAGACGGCGCGCACCTCGCCCGTCAGCCCGACCTCGCCGAAGAAGACGTCATACGGCCGCGTCGGCACGTCCCGGAAGCTGGACGCGATGCTGACCGCGGCCGCCAGGTCGACGGCGGGTTCGTCCAGCCGCACGCCCCCGGCGACGTTCAGGTACGCGTCCTGGTTCTGGAGGAACAGGCCGATCCGCTTCTCGAGCACGGCGATGATGAGCGCCATCCGCTGATGGTCGATGCCGGCCGACATGCGCCGCGGGGACGGGAACATCGTCGGCGCGACCAGCGCCTGCAGCTCGACGAGCACGGGCCGCGTCCCCTCCATGCTCGCGGCGACCGTCGAGCCGGAGACGCCGAGCGGCCGCTCGGACAGGAACAGCTCCGACGGGTTCTCCACCTCGCGCAGTCCCGCTTCCGACATCTCGAAAATGCCGATCTCGTTCGTCGAGCCGAACCGGTTCTTCACCGCCCGCAGCAGCCGGTACGCGTGATGCCGCTCGCCTTCGAAATAGAGGACGCAGTCGACCATGTGCTCGAGCAGCCGCGGGCCGGCGATCGCGCCCTCCTTCGTCACGTGCCCGACCAGCACGGTCGCGATCCCGCGTCCCTTCGCCGCGCGCATGAACCAGGCGGTGCACTCCCGGACCTGCGCGACGCTGCCGGGCGCGGACGGAACGGACGGTTCGTACATCGTCTGGATCGAGTCGATGACGAGGAAATCCGGCTGCACCTCGTCGATCGCCTCGCCGATCCGCTCGACGTTCGTCTCGCACAGCACGAACAGCCGCTCGTGCAGCGCGCCGAGCCGGTCCGCCCGCATCTTCGTCTGCCGGACCGACTCCTCGCCCGAGACGTAGAGCACCGTCCGGCCGGCCAGCGCCAACTCGTGCGAAGCCTGCAGCAGCAGCGTCGACTTGCCGATGCCCGGATCGCCGCCGACGAGGATGAGCGATCCCGGCACGATGCCGCCGCCGAGCACGCGGTTCAGCTCCCGCATCCTCGTCTCGATGCGCGGCTCGCGTCCGCTCTCTATGTGTATGATCGCCTTCGGTTTTTCTTGCGCCTGGAAGGCGCGAACCGCCGCCTGCGCCCGGTGCGCCGTTTCCCGCTCCTCGACCATCGAGTTCCACTCGCCGCAGCCGGGACATCTCCCCATCCACTTCGGCGATTCGGTGCCGCATGACGTGCAGACGAACTTCGTCCTGATCTTCGCCATCGCTTCAAATCTCCGTTTCCGCCGTTGCTTTCGACCTTCCCCAGTTTACCACGCCGGCCGCCCGAACGGAAGAAAAAACGAACGAATGTTCCCCGAGTCCGACCGCGTCCTACAGCCACTTCCGCAAAAACGCGAGCGCCTCCCGCCGCATCTCCCCCGTCTCCTCGTGGCCGACGGGATACCGAAGCTGCCGCCAGCGCTCCTCCTCTCCGAGCGCGCGGTACAATTCCCGCATGTTCCGGTCGATCGCATCGAGTCCCGCCGGCGGCGTGAGCCGGTCCCGCTCGCCCGCCAGGCTCAGGTGCGGCCGCGGCGCGATCAGCGCGCTGATGTCCGAGGCGCGGAAGTGCCCAAGCAGCCCCGGAACGAAATAATAAAAATTGTGACTGTCGTAGCCGCCCGTCTCGAGCAGCGCATCGTACTCGACCAGCGAGCACAGGTCGACCGTCACGCGGATGCGCGGATCGAGCGCCGCCAGCCACCAGGCCATCGTGCCGCCCATCGACATGCCGAGCGTGGCGATGCGCTCCGGATCGACGTCCGGCCGGGTGACCGCGTAATCGAGCGCGCGGATGCTGTCGAACACCATCATGCCCCACATGACGCGGCCGCGCCAGAGCATTTCCTTGAAAATCTGCCGCTCCGTCCGCCCGCTCCGCTCGCCGAACGCCCAATGGTCGATGCAGAGCACCGCGTACCCCTCCGCCGTCAGCGCCTCCCCGTATGACGGCTTCTGCAGGTAGGGGGCGGAGCGCAACACCTCCTCCTTGCCGACGTCGTAGTAACCTCCGTGCGAATGGTTGTAGACGACGAGCGGCAGCCGGCCCTCCGCATCCTTCGGCTTCAGGAAGTATGCGGGAACCGGCTCCAGCCCGTTCAGTTCCAGCACCAGTTTCTCGATCGCGATGCCGCCTTCGATCCTCCGCTCCAGCGTGCGGAACGCGGGCTCGCCGAGCCGGTCGGGCAGCCTGCCGAGCAGGCCGTACAGGGCTTCGCGGCGCTTCTGCCTGCTGTCGGAACTCGTGGCTTCTTGCATCATGCCGTCTGGCCCCTTTCCTCGGATGATGAATGCCTGATGGGGAATGAATCCGTTTTCTTTATTGAAGTTTACCAGATTGCATATATTGGTTGAAACTTTTTTCCCGTTCATACAGTATGAATGACTGTAAATTGGAAAATTGGCTCCGGCAGACGGGAGGGTGTGGGAAAATGAGCATATTGGCGCGTTTCCGGGACATCATGGCGGCAAATTTCCATGCGTTGCTCGACAAGGCGGAAAATCCGGAGAAAATGATTGACCAG
Source organism: Thermobacillus sp. ZCTH02-B1 (assembly GCF_002159085.1). Classification (GTDB taxonomy): domain Bacteria; phylum Bacillota; class Bacilli; order Paenibacillales; family Paenibacillaceae; genus Thermobacillus. Next base: position 143,304 of record NZ_LZRU01000023.1, on the reverse strand, counting down.
TACCTGCGCAATCTGAACAGCGATCTCGGGAAGGTGAAGTCCGAGACGGCCGCGGTCATCGCCGAGGAGCGCCGCGCCAGGCGCGAATACGACGAGTGCCGGGAGGAGATCGCGAAGCTGGAGCAATACGCGATCAAGGCGCTCGAAGCCGGCAACGAGGCGGATGCAAGGAGGTTCCTCGAGCGGAAGGCGCAAGCCTCCGCGCAGGCCGAGTCGCTGCACAAGGCGTGGCAGATCGCCGCGTCCAACGCCGAGAAGATGCGGCAGCTCCACGACAAGCTGGTCAGCGACATCCGGGAGCTGGAGCAGCGCCGCGCGATGCTGAAGGCGAAATGGTCGGTCGCGAAGACGCAGCAGCGGATCAACGAGATCACGTCTTCGGCGGCGAATTCCGGCCGGTCGCTCTCCGCGTTCGGGCGGATGGAGGACCGGATCAACCGCGAGCTCGACAAGGCCGAAGCGCTGGCCGAGCTGAACGCGGGCGCCGCGGACGACATCGAGGAATTGAAAGCGAAATACGATGCGCCGTCGGGAGCGTCGATCGACGAGGAACTGGCCGCTCTGAAAGCGCGGATTCAGGGCAAGGATCAGGCTTGACCGGGAAGCTGCGGCCCGCATGCGGCCGCAGCTTCTTTGCGTATGGATCCGGGCGGACGACCCGGAGGATGCAGCGGTCCCAGGCGGTCCGCCGTCCGGGACGCGTCCGGCCCGGCCTTTTTCCGCTAACCGTGAACCGGACGGAGGGGGGTGTCGCCCATGATGACCCTGCACCACAAATGTCACGGCTGCGGCAGCGATATGGTGTTCGACGCCGGCACCGGCACACTGGTTTGTCCCTCCTGCCGCGCGCAGATGGACGTCGAGGCGGCGGACGCAAGGCCCGATTCCGGGCCGAAGCCCGGGCATGACGGGACCGCCGCGTATCACTGCGAGAACTGCGGCGCCGACCTGATGGCGCTGCCCGAGACGGCCGCGACGGTCTGCGCGTTCTGCGGCGCGGGCGTCGTCCTCGCCGACCGGGTGGCGGGGGAACATGCGCCGGAGTATGTCATTCCGTTCGCGATCGGCAGGGAAGAAGCGATCAAGGCGTTCAGGAAATGGTGCCGCAACGGGCTGCTCACGCCGCGCGGATTCATGACGGCCGACCGGATCAACAGCATCACGGGCATCTATGTGCCGTTCTGGCTGTACGATCTGAACAGCCGGGTCAAGGTCCGGGCCGTATGCACGAAGGTCCGCACCTACAGGAGGGGGGACTACCTGTACACCGAGACGCATTATTACGATGTATACCGCGAGCTCGATCTGCATTACCTCAAAGTGCCCGTCGACGCGTCCGCGAAGATGGATGACGCCTTCATGGACCGGCTCGAGCCCTACCGGTACGACGGGCTGAAGGAATTCCGCCCGGCGTATCTGGCAGGCTTCCTGGCGGAAAAATACCAGTTCACGGACCGCGAATTGCTGGACCGGGCGAAGGACAAAATCCGCGGCTTCATCGAGTCGGCGATCCGCTCCAGTTTCTCCGGATACGCCACCGTCACGCGGGTATCGGAGGACATCGACACGCGGCACGTCGAAAGCCGTTACGTGCTGCTTCCCGTCTGGCTCGTCGTCTACGACTACGACAACTTCAAGCACAACTTCGCGATGAACGGCCAGACCGGCAAGATCACCGGCAGGCCGCCGCTCAGCCGGGCCAAAATCGCCGCCTGGTTCGGCGGCATTTTCGCCGGCACGCTGCTCGCGATGAAGACCCTGTCCTGGGCGTTGGGAGGCGGTTTCCTGTGATCGGACGGAAGGGAACGGCGCTTGCGTGCCTGCTGCCCGCCGCCCTCCTGCTTGCGCTGATGCTCGCGTTTCCGGCCGCGGCGGAATCGGTTCGCGCCAAAAAGCTGGTGTACGACCACGCGGATCTGCTCGCCGAAGAGGAGGAGCGGGCGCTAGGCAGCCTTGCCGCCAGGCTGGGCGCGGAGCGCGAGACCGATTTCCTGATCATCACGCTGAACGGCACCGGCGGACCGGACATCGAAGCATATGTCGCCCGGTTCTACGACGAAGAAGCCCCGGGATACGACCGGCCCCACGGCAACGCCGCGATTCTGGCCGTCGACCTGGCGGAGCGCGACGTGTTCCTGGCCGGATTCGGCAAGGCCGAAACCCTGCTCGATTCCGGAAGGCTGGACAAAATCCGCGGGAAGATCACTCCCCTCCTGTCGGAAGGGGAATTCTACGAGGCGTTCGAAAAATACCTTGGACTGGCCCACGACTATATGGGCTACCGCCCCGGTGTCAATCCGGACAACATCCTGTTCAAGGCGTGGTTCCAGGTCGCCGTCTCGCTGGTTGTCGCCGCCGTCGCCGTCGGCGTCATGGCGATGAACGCCGGCGGCCGGGTGACCGTGAACGCCCGCACCTATCTCGACGAACGGCGCTCGGGCGTCGTCGGCCGGTCGGATGTGTTCACGCACAAGACCGTCACGAAGACGAAGATCGAGAAGCCTTCCTCCGGAGGGGGAAGTTTCGGCGGCGGAGGCGGCGTCACGCCGGGCGGCCGGTCCTTCAGCAGCAGCCGGGGCAAGTTCTGATGCGTCGAGTCCGATTGACCGGGATCTGATGCGGCAGATTCCGCTCGGGCGGAGAAAGCTCCGATCCGGCAGGGGCCGGTTCCGATCATCGAGGGCGAGGAGGAGATCCGATGTTTTTCCGCAAGCAGTTCGCGAACGTGGTGGAGTGGAAGGAATTCCGCGACGACATGATCTTCTACAAGTGGAAGAACGACGAGATCAAGAAGGGCAGCCGGTTGATCATCCGCCCGGGACAGGACGCGATCTTCCTGAACAACGGGAAGATCGAGGGCATCTTCCGCGACGAGGGCGAGTACGACATCGAATCGCAGATCATCCCGTTCCTCTCCACCCTCAAGGGATTCAAGTTCGGCTTCAACAGCGGCATGCGGGTCGAGGTGCTGTTCGTCAGCACGAAGGAATTCGTCGTCAAGTGGGGCACGCCGAACGTCATCAACATTCCGGCCGCGGGCTTCCCCGGCGGCATGCCGGTACGCGCCCACGGCACGTACACGTTCAAGGTGAGCGACTATGTGACGTTCATCGATCAGATCGCCGGCGTGCGCGACCAGTATCTGGTCGAGGACGTGCGGATCCGGATCAGCGCGGTGCTGGACCAGCTGCTGATGAAGTGGATCACGCGGGAAGGCCGGGACATGTTCAACCTGCAGGCGAACGCGGCGGAGATCGGCCGGGGGATCCGGGAAGACCTGGACATGGAGATGATGAAGAGCGGGATCACGATCACGGGGTTCACGATCGTGAGCTTCAACTATCCGAAGGAAGTCCAGGACATGATCAACAAGGTGGCGTCGCAGGGGATGGTGGGCGACATCGGGCGGTACCAGCAGATCGCGATGACGGAGGCGATGGCGTCCGGCAAAACGGGCGGAAGCGGCGTCGCCCCGGACATGGCGGGCATGATGATGGGCATGCAGATCGCGGGGAAGATGCTGGAGAACATGAACCAGGCGATGCAGCCCCGTCCCGCGCAGACGCCGGCGGCCGGGCAGGCGCCCGGGACCGGCGGGGCCGCGCGGCCGAACTTCTGCCCGAACTGCGGCGCGAAGGCGGGCGAAGGCAACTTCTGCTCCAACTGCGGATACAAGCTGGTGTGATCCGCCGGCAGGCCGCTGCCGTTCCGACGGTTGTCGGGACGGCCTTTTTTTGGGCTTTCGCCGCATGCGATCCGCACGGAACCGAGCGGTGGACACCGCGGCGTCCGGATCCCGGGACAAAGAACGGCCTGCCGGGTGCCGTCAGGCCCCGACAGGCCGTTTATACCGTTATTTCTGTTTGCCGTTATTTCGATGCCGCTTCTTCCGGAGCGATCGAACCCGTGGGGATGACGACGAGCCCGCCGTCCCGCACGTCGATCGTCAGCTTGTCTCCCTTCTTGATCTTGCCGAGCAGCAGATCTTCCGACAGCCGGTCCTCGATGTGCTTCTGGATCGCGCGGCGCAGCGGACGCGCCCCGTACTGCGGGTCGTAGCCTTCCTTCGCGAGGAATTCCTTCGCCGCATCCGTCAGCTCGAAGTCGACGTCCTGCTCGCGCAGCCGCTTGCGCAGCTCGTTCGCCATGAGCGTGACGATCTGGTTGATGTGCTCCTGCTCGAGTTGATGGAACACGATCGTCTCGTCGATCCGGTTCAGGAACTCCGGACGGAACGTCTTCTTCAGCTCGGCCAGCACCCTCTCCTTCATCTGGCCGAACTCGCGGCTCGAATCCTGCGTCGCCGTGAAGCCGAGGGTCGAGCTCCGCTTGATCTGGTCGGCGCCGACGTTCGACGTCATGATGATCAGCGTGTTGCGGAAATCGACGACGCGACCCTTCGAGTCGGTCAAGCGGCCGTCTTCGAGCACCTGGAGCAGGATGTTGAACACTTCCGGATGCGCCTTTTCGATCTCGTCAAGCAGCACGACCGAATACGGCTTGCGGCGCACCTTCTCCGTGAGCTGGCCGCCCTCCTCGTAGCCGACGTATCCCGGAGGCGCACCGACGAGCCGGGACGTCGAATGTTTCTCCATGTACTCCGACATGTCGATGCGGATGATCGCATTCTCGTCTCCGAACAGCGCTTCGGCGAGCGCCCGGGCGAGCTCGGTCTTGCCGACGCCGGTCGGGCCGAGGAAGATGAACGAGCCCATCGGCCGCTTCGGATCCTTCAACCCGGCGCGGGCGCGGCGGATGGCGCGGGCGACCGCCTTGACCGCCTCATCCTGCCCGATGACGCGGCTGTGGAGAATCTCCTCCAGCTTCAGCAGCCGCTCGGTCTCCTCCTCCTTCAGCTTGCTGACCGGGATGCCGGTCCAGCTCGAGACGATCTGCGCGATGTCCTCCGGCGTCACCTCGGAATCGGTGCGGCCCTGCTTCTCCTTCCACAGGTTCTTCGTCATCTCGAGCTCTTCGCGGATCTTCTGCTCCGTGTCACGCAGCGCGGCCGCTTTCTCGAACTCCTGGCTCTGGACCGCGGCGTCCTTCTCCTTGCGGATTTCTTCCAGCCGCGCTTCCAGCTGCTTCAGGTTCGGCGGCACCGTGTACGACTGGAGCCGGACCTTCGAGCTCGCTTCGTCGATCAGGTCGATCGCCTTGTCCGGCAGGAACCGATCGGTGATGTAGCGATCCGACAGCCGGACGGCCGCCTCGATCGCCTCGTCGGTGATCTTCACCCGGTGGTGCGCTTCATAGCGGTCGCGCAGCCCGTGCAGAATCTGGATCGTCTCCTCCGGCGTCGGCTGCTCCACCATGATCGGCTGGAACCGGCGCTCCAGGGCCGCGTCCTTCTCGATGTACTTCCGGTATTCGTCGAGCGTCGTCGCGCCGATGCACTGCAGCTCGCCGCGCGCCAGCGCGGGTTTCAGGATGTTCGACGCGTCGATCGCGCCTTCCGCGCCGCCGGCGCCGATCAGCGTGTGCAGCTCGTCGATGAACAGGATGATGTTGCCGGCCTGCCGGATCTCATCCATGATCTTCTTCAGCCGGTCTTCGAATTCGCCGCGGTACTTCGTGCCGGCGACGACCGAACCCATGTCCAGCGTCATGACGCGCTTGTCGCGCAGCGTCTCCGGAATCTCGTTCGCGACGATGCGCTGCGCGAGCCCTTCCGCGATCGCCGTCTTGCCGACGCCCGGCTCGCCGATCAGCACCGGGTTGTTCTTCGTCCGGCGGCTGAGCACCTGGATGACCCGCTCGATCTCCTTGCTCCGGCCGATGACGGGGTCGAGATTGCCGTCGCGGGCCGCCGCCGTCAGGTCGCGGGCCAGGCTGTCCAGCGTCGGCGTGTTGACGTTCGTCGGCGCTCCGTGGCTGCTCGACATGACCTCGCTGCTGCCGAGCAGCTGCAGCACCTGCTGCCGCGCCTTGTTCAGGCTGATGCCCAGGTTGTTCAGCACGCGCGCCGCGACGCCCTCGCCTTCCCGGATCAGGCCGAGCAGGATGTGCTCCGTTCCGACATAGGTGTGGCCGAGCTTGCGGGCTTCGTCCATCGACAGTTCGATCACTTTCTTCGCCCGCGGCGTGTAGGCGATGCTGGTCGGATGCTCCTGGCCGCGGCCGATCAGCGATTCCACCTCATCCTGAATCTTCTCGAGGCCGAGGCCGAGCGCCGTCAGCGCCTTCGCGGCGATCCCTTCACCCTCGCGGATGAGCCCCAGCAGAATGTGCTCCGTCCCGATGTTGTTGTGGCCGAGACGCACCGCTTCTTCCTGCGCAAGCGCGAGCACCTTCTGCGCGCGCTCCGTAAACCTTCCGAACATCATGACCTCACGCACCTCCGTACCTGAATTTTCTGAAGTGCTCCCGAATCATCTCCGCGCGGCGGACGTCACGCTGCTCCGGCGTCATCGTCTCGTTGAACGTCTGCTGCAGGAAAGCGGGCTGCGTCTTCACCAACAGCTCGTTCATCACCGCCGGAGGCACGTCCGGGATGAGCCCGAGGTCGATGCCGAGCCGCACGTCCGACAACCGCTGCGCCGCCTCCTTCGAGTCGATGACGGCCGCGTGGCAGAGAATGCCGTAGGAACGGCACACCCGGTCCTGGATCCTCAGGCGCGACTCGGCCAGCAGACGCCGGCGCGCCGCCTTCTCGTGCTCGATCATCTGCCGCGCCACGTTGTGGAGATGGTCGAGGATTTCCTCCTCCGACTGTCCGAGCGTAATCTGGTTCGATACCTGGAACAGGTTGCCGAGCGCTTCGCTGCCCTCGCCGTAGATGCCGCGCACCACCAGGCCTACCTGCGTCACGGCCGGGATGATGCGGTTGATCTGCTGCGTGATGACGAGCGCGGGCAGGTGCATCATGACGGAGGCCCGGATGCCCGTTCCGACGTTCGTCGGGCAGCTCGTCAGATACCCGCGCGTCTCGTCGAACGCGTAATCGACCGCTTCCTCGAACTTGTCGTCGATCCGGCTCGCCTTCGTCCACGCTTCCTTCACCTGGAAGCCCGGATACAGACATTGGATGCGGAGATGGTCTTCCTCGTTCACCATGATGCTGACCGATTCGGTGCGGTCGAGGATGAGCGCCCCGCAGCGCGACTCGTTCGCCAGCGCCGGGCTGATGAGATGCTTCTCGACCAGCACCTGCTTCTCCAGTTCGGTCAGATCATCCAACACAAAAATATCAAACTTCCCGATCTCGTCCAACTTGCCCGCCCGGACCGCCCCGGTCAGCTTCTCCATCACTTCCCGCGCCTGATGGTTCGTCGCCAGCATCGGGAACGGATGCCCGCTCAGGTTGCGTGCCAGACGGACGCGGCTGCTGATCACGATGTCGGAATCCGGTCCGCCGTGCCGCATCCATTCGCTGATCGCTTCGCGCGCAAAACGACGCTTTTCCATCTCACATCCCCTCCCTCTCAGTCCGGTGGTGAACGACGGTCAGCCTTCCGCCAGCCTCCGCTCGAGCTCGCGGATCCGGTCCCGGATGCGGGCCGCGCTCTCGAAATCCTCGCGGGCGATGCGTTCCTGCAGCTCCCGCTTCAGCCGGTCGATCTCGCGCCGGGAACGGATCATCCTGCCCGCGCGCTGCGGCACCTTGCCGACGTGCACCGTGTTGCCGTGCACCCGCTTGAGCAGCCCGTCCAGTTTGCCGGAGAAGTACCGGTAGCAGTCGCTGCACCCGAAGCGTCCGACCTTGCTGAACTGGCTGTAGGTGAGCCCGCACGATTCGCAGCGCAGCGGATGCGAGACATGCCCGGCTCCGCCGCCCGGGGGATCGAAATCGAGCAGCCCGGAGAGCAGGCTGTGGATCGAGAATCCGTTCGCCGTGCCCGGGATCAGCTCCCCCCGCTCGCGCGCGCAGGCCTCGCAGAAGTGAAACTCCGACTTCTCGCCGTTGACGATCTTCGTGAAATGCAGTGTGGCCGGACGTTTCCCGCAATCCTGACACAACATGCCGGACGACCTCCTTCTGTAATATTTCCATTTCCGCGCCATGGGCATCAGTTCCCTTCCGCCAAGAGCGCCACCAGCATCGACTTGAGCAGCCGCGCCCTGAGCTCGTCCCGGAGCGGCAGATTGAGCGCCAGCGCCTCGCGGGAGACGGCGGCCTTCAGCAGCTTCGCTTCACGGTCGCTGAGCAGTTGCGCCTCCGCCAGGCGGCCGATCAGGCCTTCCGCCGCGGATTGATCGATGCGGCCGCCGATCGTGCGCAGCACGTGTTCATGGATCGGCTGATGGGCCGGCAGCTCCAGCTTCCGGATGCGGATGTAACCGCCGCCGCCGCGCTTGCTTTCGACCAGGTAACCCCGTTCCAGCGTGAATCGGGTGGCGATGACGTAGTTGATCTGCGACGGCACGCACGAGAACTTGTCCGCCAGTTCGTTGCGCTGGATCTCGACGATCCCTTCCGCGCTCTCCCGGATCATCTGTTTCAGATATTGCTCAATGAGGTCGGAAATATTGCGCATGGTCACACCCCCCAGTCGATGGCCGGCCGGATTTGACCAAACTGTGTATTCCCTTTGACCGTACCGATTCGACCCACCGTTTCCGGTGTTCTGACTTTGACTATCTTTGACCTTAACTTTATTATACCTGATTTTTCATCTCCGTCAAGCGGTGTTTCCACGAATTTTCTATGTACGAATCGGCCGGCGCGGCCGGCCGTTCGTCCGTCAGCGCGCGTCCCTCAGCACGATGCGCAGATCCCTCGCAATCTCGTCGGCCCGGTCCCACGGGCGGCCGGACTGCAAATTCCGGCTCAGCCGCGAGAGCGCCTGGCGGGCCGCCGGGCTTGTCACCCGCAGCACGCGGGCGCCGTCCCCGGCCATCGCTTCGGCGTCCGCAATCCGGAGGCCGCCGAGCTGCAGCGCGACCCCGCCGGAGTTTTCCGCCGCGGCGCCCTTCGGATCGGACGTGCCCTTGCCGTCCGGGGTGATGCCGTCGTATCCGTTGCCGACCGGAACGCCGCTCCGGCTTCCGGATCGCAGCCGTTCTCCGGACAGACCGGGCTCGATCCGGCCCGCGCTTGGGCCGCCCTCTTCCTTCACGCCGCCTGCGAAGCCGCCTTTCGCTCCGCGCCGGCCGTATCCGCCGACCTCATCGGTTGCCGGTCCGCCGATGCGACCGGCCTCTTCCGGCGCGCCGGCGGACGGCCTGCCGTCATCGTCCCGCTCCAGCAGCCGGGTGCCGTTCGATCCGTACCCGGTGCCGAACGCGCCGATCCGATCGCCGTCGTTCCCGCCGCCCGCGCAGCCCGTCAAAGCCAGCGTCGTCAGCGCCGCCGCGCAGGCGACTCCGATCGCGATCCGCCTGATCCTGTTCACGGCCGCCCCACCTCCAGGATTCGCGCATCACAGCATGGCGCAGAATTGCTTCATGTCTTCGATGAGCTCCTTCGGCAGCTCCTTGTCCTGGCTGAAACCCTCCGCCAGCGTATGGGCGACGAACTCGGCGCTCACGCCGTAATGCTTCAGTATGACGTTCAGCTTGTCGAGATTCTCGTGATTTGCGACAACATCGTTCAACCGGCTCATGTTGCGTCCCTCCCGACCGGAGAATATCGAGCCGCCGCAGCCCGGCCTTACCCCGGAACCTTCAGCTCGCCGCCGAGAACGTAACGATGGTACAGCCATTCAGCCCAGGCGACGAGCGCCGATATGAAGAGAATTTCGCCGAAGCCGAGGTCCCAGTCGAAGAAGTACCTGACGGCGAACAGGAATACCGCCGCAAGCGCGAAATCGGAGACGGTTGCCACCGTGTTGTTCGTCTTCGGCAGCAGCCAGAGGTCGCCCGCCAGATACGCGATCGCCGCCAGCGCCGAAGCGGCGGCCAGGGCGGCGAGATACGTCACGTCCGCGTACCAGGCCGCAAGCAGCGTCACGATGATGCCGTTGAGAAGCCATTTGAACAGAAAATGCACGGGAACTGTCGCCTCCTCGCGGGGAGCGCCGCACGGCTAGTGTTCCGCGGAGTCCGGCTTTTTAAGCGGCGGAACTTTCCGGCAGCGGCGGCACTCCCGGCCCGCCGCGATCGCCCGCAAAGCCGGGCGCCCTCCGACGGTATGCCGTACCGTTACACGCGCGTGAAGTGCCCGCCGCATCCCTCCAACGGTACAACGTACCGTTAGCGGCGTACCGTTAGCGGCGAAATGCGGTGGTACGCTGCGGGGACAAACGCGCTCCGGATCCCTTCAACGGTACAGCGTACCGTTGGCAGCGGGATGCAGAGGTGCGCTGCGGACACAAACGCCCCGCAACGATACACGGCAAGGCGCGCCCGGCACCCGATGCCGGAATGAACCGGCCCGCAATCGGGGAATGCTGACACAGTCGGCGCCTCATCCGCGCCGCGTCGTTGGAGCGACATACCCAGGCGAAGGAGGCATCAATGTGAAGCGGTTCGAACTGCGTCCCGATCTTCGGACGGCGGGAGGCGAAGTGAACGACATCCTCGTGGACGGCCGCTTCGCCGGCACGATGGCGCTCGTCTGGCGCGAAGGCGGGCGGCTGACCGGGGCCGTCCAGCTCGACCGCGAAGCGGTTCGCGCCCGCGACAAGCGGGAAGTGCTCGCGCGGATCAACGATTACGTCCGGTCCGTCGTGATGGCCGCGGACATCGATACGTGCGAAGTGTTCGTCACGTACAGTCCGTATGAGCAGCTCATCGTGACGGCGGACGATGCGATTGAAGCGGCCGGAGAAGACGCGGAGCCGGAATGGGGCGAAGCGGAATACGAGCTGGTGCTCGTCGGCAAGCGGCGCAACCGGCTGCACTATCACGTCTACGACGACCGGAGCCGTCTGCTCGCGGAAGCCCGTCTGCGTGCGGCCAACGGCAAAGTGACGGGCAGCGTGGAATGGCGCCGCGAACCGGACGAGGATGACATCGAGCTGGTCACGGAGCTGATCGTCTCGGATTTCGATGAAGACTCGGTCGACGAGTTCCTGATCGACCACCGCCATGACGACGAACTGATCGAGACGGTGGAGCTGGCGTATGAAGAAGAGCAGGCGCGGAAGGCCGGACGCGGAAAGAAGGCCGGGGCCGCGATCAAGCCCGGGATGCGCGGAGAAGCGAACTTCACAGCCCGGCTGATCCGCGACGACGGCGACGCGCTCACCTACGAGATCCGGTCGAAGGCCGACGGCAACCGGACGATCGGCACGGCGACGGTCGACATCCGCGAGCGGCGCCTGACCGGGTTTATCGACTTCCGCGAGCGGCGGCACGCCGACGACGCCGGCGCGATCGCGGCGGTGCTGATGCGGGAGTTGGACAAGGAAAAAGAGTACGACGGCCTGAACCTCTCCCTCATGTACCGCAACAAGCTGATCGACGAATTCGTCATCGAGAACGAGACCGTGCACTGAACCCGAACCAGGACCGGGCGGAAAACGAGGGCCGCTCCCGTGCGGGATGCGGCCCTTGATTTGCTTTGGTCCGTTCAACGTGCCGCCATCCGGCAACCACTCCGGATGGGCGATCCATTTTGCGTCGGCCCGTCGCGGGGCGTCATGCGTTCTTCGACTTCTGCTTCTTCCTCTGCTCCGCTGCGTATTCGCCCGCGAATTCCGTATCGTCGGCGGGCAGCCGGTTCAGTTTCGTCGTCTGCTCGTCCGCCTTGCCGGCGCGGTTTTTCTTCGCCAAGACCGGCACCCCCTTTCGGTGAATTCAGCCGTTAGCATCTGCACCGCCCGCGCGGCGTTATGCGGCCGGACGCGCCGGGGTTGCCGGAAGGCCGGCCATCCGTTGCATGAAAAAACGGACCGCCCCTGCGGCCCGCTTCTCCGCTTCATGTGCCCTTTCTGCCCGCATCCGCGGGAACTCCGCTCACTCGCCCAGCATCCGCAGGAACTCCGCCTCGTCGTCGATGACCGTAATGCCGAGCTCCCGCGCCTTCGCCAGCTTGCTGCCGGCGCTTTCGCCCGCGATGACGAAGTCGGTCTTCTTCGACACGCTGCCGGCCACCTTCGCGCCGAGCGCCTCCAGCTTTTTCGTCGCCTCATCCCGCGTCATCGATGACAGCGTGCCGGTCAGCACCACCGTCTTGCCGCTGAAGACGCTGTCGGTCCGAACGGCCGCCGGCCGCCCGGCCTCCGCCTTCACGCCGGCCGCGCGCATCCGCGCGATGCTCTCGCGGTTCACCGGATCGGCGAAAAAGCCGACGATCGATTCCGCCACGATCTCGCCGACATCGGGCAGTTGCCGAAGCTCCTCCGCCTTCGCCGCCATGACGGCGTCCAGGCTGCCGTAGTGGTCCGCAAGCATCTTCGTCGTCGCCTTGCCCGTGTTCGGAATGCCGAGCGCGAACAGGAAGGAAGCAAGGTCGCGCTCCTTCGACCGCTCGATCGCGTCGAGCAGCTTCTGCGCCTTGCGTTCGCCGAACCGCTCCAGCGCGACGAGCTCCTCCTTCGTGAGATCGTAGAGGTCCGCCGGATCGCGCACGCCGCATTCGTCATAAAGCTGTTCGGCCGTCGCGACGCTGAACGTCTCGATGTCCATCGCGTCGCGCGACGCGAAATGCGTGATGCGTGCGACGATCTGCGGCTTGCACCCGAGCCGGTTGTTGCAGTAGAGGTGCGCGCCCCGCTGCTCGAGCGGCGAGCCGCAGGCCGGGCAATGCGTCGGGCAGACGATCTCGCCGCCCTCCTCTTCGCTCGCGCGGCCGAGGATTTCGGGAATCACATCGTTCGAGCGGCGGATCCAGACGCGCGTGCCGAGCCCGTACTTGAGCCCCTTGCGCTCGATGTCGCCCATGTTGTTCAGCGTGCAGTTCTGCACCGTCACGCCGGCCAGCTCGACCGGCTCCACGCGGGCGATCGGCGTCAGCTTGCCGGTGCGGCCGACCTGCCAGTCGACGGCCAGCAGCACCGTCGTCGCTTCCTCCGCTTCGAACTTGTACGCGATCGCCCAGCGCGGGAACTTGTCCGTGTAGCCGAGCACCTCGCGCGTGCGCATGTCGTTGAGCTTCACGACCGCCCCGTCGATCTGGAAATCGAAGCTGCCGCGCCGCTCCTCGATGCGCTTCAGTTCCTCCGCCACGTCCTCGATCCGGTCGAAATAGGCGATATAGTCGTTTACGAGGAAGCCGTTGTCCTTCAGGAACCGGATCATTTCCTCGTGGGTCGCGAAGGAGATGCCCTCCGAATAGCCGACGTTGTAGAAGAAGGCGTTCAGCTTCCGCTCGGCGGTGACGCGCGGATCGAGATTGCGCAGCGCGCCGGCCGCGGCGTTGCGCGGGTTCTTGAGCGGCTCCGCCGCCGTCCGGTTGTACTCCTCGAAGACGGACAGGTGCATGATCCCTTCGCCCTGGACCTCGATGAGGCCCTTGAACGGAATCGTGAGCGGCACGGTCCGGATCGTCTTCACCTGCGGCAGGATACCTTCGCCGACGATGCCGTTGCCGCGCGTCGCGGCCTGCACAAGCTGGCCGTTCTCATAGGTCAGGTTCAGCGTCAGACCGTCGAACTTCAGCTCGATCACGTAGGTCGGCTTCGGCAGCGGATGGTCCGGGTTCTGCGCGTTGTAGTCCGCGATCGCCTTCAGCACGCGGGCGTTCCAGGCAAGCAGATCCTCCACGGTCTGCGCCTTGTCGAGGCTCCACAGCCGCGCCTTGTGGCGGTGCGGCTCGAAGCCCTTCAGAATCTCGCCGCCGACCCGCCGCGTGGGCGAATCCGGCAGCACGACGCCCGTCTCCCGCTCGAGCGCGACGAGCTCGTCGTACAGCGCGTCGTACTCCTTGTCGCTGATGACGGGCCTGTCGAGCGTGTAGTAGTTCCGGTTGTGAAAATTGATCTCATCCACCAGCCGGGCCATCCGGTCCAGCTTTTCCTGAATAGCCACGGTCGCACCCCCACTTTCACGATTGCGTCGGGCTTGCGGTTCCTGACAGGCTACAGCTTCGTGATCGGCGCGAAGGCGGCGAGCAGCCGCTTCACCCCGACCGGCGCCGGAAACGCGATCTGCAGCTCCCGGTCGTTGCCTTCTCCCTTGACGGCGACGACCGTGCCGACGCCCCACTTCGCGTGGTTCACCTTGTCGCCGGGCGCGAAGGACACGCCGGCCGCGCCTCCGCCCGAAGGGGCGGCGCCGGCGGACGTCCGCGCGCCGTCGGCTCCGGTGGCCGCCGCGGCACCCCGGGCGCCAAAGCCGATCCCGGCTCCGGACCCGGCGCCATATCCGCCGCCGAAGCCGCCGCGCCGGCCGATTCCGGCTGCAGCGCCGCCGAAGCGGGAGTAACCCCGTTCGAACGAACGATCGGGAGAATCGTGCTGCTTCAGCTCGTCCGGCACCTCCGCCAGGAAGCGCGACGGCAGATTGGCCATTGTCCGGCCGAACAGCGTGCGGATCCGTGCGCAGGTGAGATAGAGCCGCTCCTGGGCGCGCGTGATGCCGACGTAGGCGAGCCTCCGCTCCTCCTCGAGCTCCTCTTCGTCCGTCAGCGCCCGGCTGTGCGGGAAGACGCCCTCCTCCATGCCGATGATGAAGACGATCGGGAACTCGAGTCCCTTCGCGCTGTGCAGCGTCATCAGGATGACGGCGTCTTCCGCATCCCCGCCGTCCGCGCCGTCGTCCAGCGTATCGATGTCCGCGATCAGCGCGAGATCGGTCAGGAACGCGACGAGCGATTTGTCCTCGCTGCGCTGCTCGAAGTCCTTCGTGACGGACAGGAATTCGTCGATGTTCTCGATCCGGGACTGGGCCTCGAGCGTGTTCTCCCGCAGGAGTTCCTCGCGGTAGCCCGTCCGCTCGAGCACCTGCTCCGTCAGCTCCGTCACGGACAGGTAGTCGACCATCCGCGACAGGTCTTCGATCATCCGCCGGAATTCCTCGAGCGCCGCCCGCGTCTTGCCCGTCACGTCCAGCCCTTCGGGATTGCCGAGCACCCCGAAGATCGACGTGCCGCGCCGTGCGGCCTCGGCCGCCAGCTTCGCGAACGTCGTCTCGCCGATGCCGCGCTTCGGCACGTTGATGATCCGCTCGAGGCTGATGTCGTCGTGCGGGTTCGAGACGAGCCGGAGGTACGCGAGCAGGTCCTTGATCTCCTTGCGCTCGTAGAACCGGATGCCGCCGACGATGCGGTACGGAATCTCCGCCTTGATCAGCATTTCCTCGATGACGCGGGACTGGGCGTTCGTCCGGTACAGGACCGCATGGTCGGAATACCGGCGCCCGGCTTCCCGGTTCTTGCGGATTTCGTTCGCGACGTACAGCCCTTCCTCGTGTTCCGACTCGGCCTGGCAGACGCGGATCGGCTCGCCCGGCCCGCGGTCGGTCCACAGATTCTTCGGCTTGCGGCCGACGTTCCGGGATATGACGGCGTTCGCCGCGTTCAGGATGTTGGCGGTCGACCGATAGTTCTGCTCAAGCAATATCGTTACCGCTTCCGGGTAATCTTTTTCAAAGTTGAGGATGTTCGTGATGTCGGCGCCGCGCCAGCGGTAGATCGACTGGTCGCTGTCGCCGACGACGCAGATGTTGCGATGCCGCTCGGCAAGCATCCGGCACAGCACATACTGCGCGTGGTTTGTGTCCTGGTATTCGTCGACGTGGATGTAGCGGAATTTGTTCTGGTAGAACTCGAGTACGTCCGGCTCCGCCCTGAACAGGTCGATCGTCGCCATGATGAGATCGTCGAAGTCGAGGGAGTTGTTGCTCTTGAGCCGCTTCTGGTAGAGCTGATACACCTCGGCGGCGATGCGGTCGACGTAATCGCCCTTGCGGCCCATGTACCGTTCGGGGGACAGGAGCTCGTTCTTCGCCCCGCTGATTTTCGCCTGGATCATGCGGGGCTCGAATTTCTTGACGTCATAGTTGAGCTCCTTCATGCAGGCCCGGATGACCGAGAGCTGGTCCGCCGAATCGAGGATCGTGAAGTTTTTCGTATAGCCCAGCCGCTCGATGTCGCGCCGCAGAATGCGGACGCACATGGAGTGGAACGTCGACACCCAGATGTCGGCGGCACCGGGGCCGACGAGCGCCTCGACGCGCTCCTGCATCTCGCGCGCGGCCTTGTTCGTGAACGTGATCGCCAGGATGTTCCAGGGGGCGACGCGCTTCTTTCCGATCAGGTACGCGATCCGGTGCGTGAGCACGCGCGTCTTGCCGCTGCCCGCGCCGGCCACGATGAGCAGCGGGCCCTCCGTCGTCTGAACGGCCTCCCGCTGGCGCGGGTTGAGCCGCTCGACCGCCTGGTCGAGGTCGATGGAACTGAACATGGCAGAACTCCTTCTGTTCGCATGGTTGTTCGCCTGTTCTCAGTCTAGTCGACCGCACCGGGCGTGTCAATTTGCGGCCGGGGAGGGATGCGGACGGTTATCTGCGCGCAATGCGGAATGCGGACGGAGAGGCGGCGGACCGCCGTGGATGCGAAGCACGAAGTTCGGGAGCGGTTGGCGGAAGATGAAACCCCGCCACGCTGCCCGAACGGAGGAATGCGGAAAGACGGGTTGGGCCCGGGGGATGGACCATCGTGGTCGGGGCCCTGGCGGACGGGGCATCAAGGCCGGAAGGCAAGGCAGGCGCGGGAAGCTCCGTCACGCCGGCGGGGGCGTGCCCTTGACCGCCGCGACGGTCGCCAGCGCGTCGTCCAGCCGCTCGTAGATCACGTTGCCGACGATCACCGTGTGCGCCGCCGCGGCCGCCCGGCGCGCCCGCTCCGCGTCGGTGACGCCGCCGCCGTAGAACAGCCGCGCGCCCTTCAGGTCGGCCCGCACCCGCTCGACCAGCTCCATGTCGCCGAAGCGCCCGCTGTATTCGAGATATACGACCGGCAGCCGCATCAGCCGGTCCGCCAGGCGGGCGTAGGCCAGCACGTCGCGCCCGCCGATCTCCGTGCGGGCTCCCGTGAGCCTCGCAGCCGCCGAGCCGCCGTTCAGGATGATGTATCCTTCGGCGATCGTCACGTCCCACGGAATCATCGAACCGTAGGCGGCGATCGCCTCCGCCTGCCGGCCGGCGATCCATTCCGCCGTACCGGCGTTCAGCACGATCGGCACCAGATACGCGTCGAACCCCGGTACGGCCGCGTCCGCCGACGACAGTTCCAGCACGCACGGCACTTCGTAGCGCCGAATGCGGGCCAGGAGATCGGCCGTGTTGTCGAAGGTCACGCCGGTCGAACCGCCGACGATGACGGCGTCCGTTCCGGACCGGCAAACCGCGTCCAGCGCCGAATCGGATAGGTACCGGTCGGGATCCAGTTTGAAGAGATGGCGCCACGCCTTGAGCAGCCGTTCCGCCGCGCGGTCGTTCATGTCCTCCACCCCGCTTGCGAGTTGCCGGTAGCCATCCCCGGTTCCGGACCCATCGGTCCGGGCGCCTCCGGCATCGTCAAACCTGCCCGGCGCCGGTCACGCCGCTCTCCAGCGCTTCGATCCGCTGCATCGCCGCATAGTCGTCCGGATACAGCATGACGTATTCGGTGAGCCCGACCATGCGGAACAGTTTCTGATAATGCGCCGAAGCGCCGCAGATGAACGTGTGGTAGTCGCGCTTCCGGCCGGTTCTGGCAATGCGGATGAGCAGCGCCATGCCCGCACTGTTGATGAAATTCACCTCGTGCAGGTTCAGAATCAGATAACGCCGCCCGTCGCCGAGCCCTTCCTCCCAATTGAGGATGGACCGTATTTTCGGTTCCGCCTGCTGGTCCAGATCACCCTTCAGCGTGATGGACAACCCGGAATCGAACGGCACAACGCTCAGTTCAAGCATGGAATCCATCACAACCCCTCCCCCCGCTTCACGGTCTTCGATCATGCGAAAGAAAATACATTTCCACGCAAAAACCGTTCGGGTCGCGCGTGGCGATCCAGTAATCGGTCAGCTCGTCGATCAGCCGGATTCCCCATCCGCGGCCGTAATCGGCGTCGTCATCGTGGCGGGAGCCCGCCGTCCGGGCCGACCGGTACGCCTTCGGATCGAAGCCGGCGCCTTCGTCGCGCACCCGGCAGACCATGATCGACTGGCCGAAGTGGACCTGGACGGTGACCGTCTTCTCCCGGTCGAAGCCGTTGCCGTGTTCGGCGGCGTTCATCACCGCCTCGGCGACGCAGGACACGATGTCGTCGGTCCGTCCGGAATCGGCCCATTCTTCCCGCAGCAGGGACGCCAGCTCCGCGGCGATCAACCGCTCGCAGCCCGGCGCCGACGGCACGCGCCAGCTCCGCCCGCGAAGCTCCCTGACCCGGCCGGCCTTGCCGGCATTGTACTCGACGACGAGCAGCGTCCGGTCGTCGCGGCGGGATGCCCGGCGTCGCTCCTGCCCGTCCAGCAGCCGCTCCATCCACTCCGCGGCCGGCATGTCCGCCGGCCATGCCGCAAGCTCCGCCTCGAACCGGTCGAAGCCGTACATGTCGCCGTCCGGACCGGTATCCTCGATGATGCCGTCCGTATAAAGCACGAACCGCTCGCCCGGCGCGAACCGGAACACCGTGTCGCGGTACTCCTCTTCCATGTTCACGCCGAGCGGCAGCGACGAGCTTTCGATCTGCCTCGGCGCCCTTCCGGGCATCACGAGATAGGGGGCCGGATGTCCGGCGCCGGCGTACCGCATCTCGCCCTTCTTGGCGTCCAACAGGCCGATGCCGAGCGGAATGCCGCCCCCCGCCAGGCTTTCGGCGCCGATGCCCGCCAGTACGCGGTTCATCCGCCCGAGCAGCTCCGCCGGACCGCCGCCCCGCTTCACCTCGGAGCGGAACAGGAGCAGCAGCGCGGGAACCATGAAGGCCGCCTGCAACCCCTTGCCGGGAAC
Source organism: Thermobacillus sp. ZCTH02-B1 (assembly GCF_002159085.1). Lineage (GTDB taxonomy): Bacteria > Bacillota > Bacilli > Paenibacillales > Paenibacillaceae > Thermobacillus. The sequence continues at coordinate 124,541 of NZ_LZRU01000023.1, read as the reverse complement.
GTCGCCGATCAGCACGGCGACACACGCGTCGTCGAGGACGACCGCGTCGAACAGATCGCCGCCGATCTCCGCCGCCTGGCGGCTGCGGGCCGTCACGCGGCAGGCGTCCAGGCGCAGGTCGACGGGCGGCTGCCATCGGCGCTGGATCTCGATCGCAAGCCGCAGCTCGGCCGCCATCGGTTCGACGCCCGCCGGCGCGCGGCCTTCCCCGTCTTCCCGGATGCCGGCCGCGCCCGGCGCCGACGGCCGCTCGGCGGGAGCGGCCGCTCCGGAAGCCGCGTCCCGGGCCGCAGGCTGCCTCGCGTCAAAACCGGCATTCCATCCGTCACCGGGCGCTTTCGCGCCCGCATCCTCCCGCTCCGCCCGCGCCCCGTCCGTCCGCGGGTCCGGTTCTTCGCACCTCCCGCGCCGGACCATGGAACGCATCGCCCATCCCGCGGCCCACGAGGCTGCCATCAGCACCGCCGCGGCCGCCGCCGCGGCTGCGTCGCGGGGCAGGAATGCCGCTGCCATCCAGCCGGCCGCGGCACCGGCGATCAGCAGCGCCGCGGCGGCCGCCGGATACGCCAGGCGCCTCATGAATCCCATGCCAGCCGCTTCGTCTCCTCCAGCGGTTCCATGCCGTATTCTTCGCGGAAGACGCGCTCGAGCCGCTTGTACCAACTGACCGCCTCGGCGTGGCGGCCGCGTTCTTTCCAGAAACGGATCATGGCCTGATACGCCTCCTCCTGGTCCGGCCGGAGATCGATCCAGGCGGTCAGCCATTGCTCCGCGAGGCTGTCTTCGGACAGGCTGACGTAATATTCCGCCAGCCGCCGCAGCATCACCGTCTGCCGCTCGAGCAGCTGGATCCGCCACCGTTCCAGCCAGTCCGAAGCCGGCATGTCCGCCCCGAGCAGTCCGTATTGCCGCACGGCATCCATGTAGAGCATGACGGCCGCGTCGCGGTCCGTCGACCAGAGCTGGTCGCCGACGCGCGACTGCGTGACATACTGCTCGACGTCGACCATGTCGATGACCGACTCGCGGAAGCCGACCAGCCCGCCGCGGACCTCGATCGCGTCTTCGAAGCCGATGCCCGCCAGCGCGCTGCGCAGCTCGTGCAGCGACACATACAGGTGGTTCGCCGCCCGGGAGGAGTCCGCTTCGCCGAACAGCTGCTCCAGCACCTGGTTGCGGAGCGCGCGGTAATCCTGCTGCAGCAGCAGGTAGACGAACAGCTCGCGCGATTTGCGGCGCTTCCACTTCGGCTGCAGCGCCGTGCCGTCCGGCAGGAAAATGCGGATGCCGGACATGAGCTGGATGCGCATCCGCCGCGCCCGCTCCTCCGACCCCGCCTCCTGCGGTTCGCTCGGCCGCACGGGCTGGACGGCGGCCAGGCCGAGCTTGCCCTTGAACTCCGCCACCCAGGCCAGCGTGCGCGGCGTCGACATCTCTTTGTGGAGCAGCTCCAGCTGCCGCAGCGCCACCGCCGCGTCCGTCCGCTCGCCTTCCGCGAGGCGGCGCTCCACGTTGAGCCGGCAGGCGAACATCTGCACCTCCACGTCGTAACGAAGCTCGCCCTCCGGCCAGCCGACGTCCTCCGCCCCGGGCCGAAGCGTGCGCATCATGTAGGCATACCGCTCCGGAAGACCGCTGTACGTCCCACCCGTCAGCGCCTCGTACACCAACGCGCACTCCGGCCTGAGCGCCGCCCAGCGGCCGAGCTCGGCGATCCTGCCCGGCCACGCGCCCTTCTGCATGCCGGCCGGATCGTACATCCACCGGTCCAGCAGCACATAGGCGAACCCGATCGCGTCCCCGTCCTCGCGGAACCGCTCGGCCGCCCGGGCGAAGTCGTCGTCGATCAGCCTGGGTGCGAGAAAGGCGGTCGTCCGGGACCAGCATTTGCCCCGCGCCAGCGCCCACCACACGTAGCCGCCGCACAGATCCGGATCGCGCCCGGCTTCCGCGTCGAGGTGCATCAGCATCGCCTCGTTGTCCGCGAAATCGCCGATCCGCACATGGATGAGCGACAGCAGACCGATCATCGACAGCATGCCGCGATGGTCCGCGAGCACCGCGAACGCCTTCACGGCGGCCTGCGCCCATTTCCGCGCATCCCGGAGCCTGCCGTCCAGCATGTGCTTGACGGCGCCGGCGCGGAGCAGGAACGGCGAGCGGAACAGGACGTGTTCGGGAAGCTGCTCCAGTTCCGCGCAATCGGGAAGCTGCCCGTCCTGCACGGCCTGCTCGAGCCTCAGCACGCGTTCTCTCAAGTTGTCCGGTTCGCCTTGATTCCCGGTGTGACGCATGGTGAAGACTCCGTTTCCATGAAATGTAGGTTCATCGTACTACCGGTTTAGGAAAAAAGAAATACTTTCTAACAATCAAAGTTCGCTCACATCGCATTGAATTCCTTCCGTCCGGCAGCCCCGGCGGCCCGCCCCGGCGATGCGACAACGGCACGCAGCCCTGCCGCCACGCCGCGCGGCCGGGCCGTCGTGCCGTTCTGCCGTTTCGATCACTTGACCAAAGCCCCGCGCGTGACGCCGAGCTGGTTGATTGCCTTGAGGGTGCGCCAGACTTCGGTTCCCCCGATTTTGCCGCGGATCGCGCCGGTATAAAGCCGGATGACTTCCTCCACTTTCGCCGCCGGCTCCTCGAGGAACTCGACCCGGAACGTGCCTGCGCCGAGCGCGATGAAGCTCTGCAGATATTCGGCGCCCGACTGCTCGATCGCGTTGTACACCGTGTTGCGGCAGCCGTCGTCGACGCGGACGGGATGCAGCATGCCGATCCGGTCGCGGAGCGACACGCGGTGCTTCTCGCACGGCCGGCCGCAGTTCGTATGGTCCGTCCCGTCGCTCAGGAACGTGCAGTAGACGCAATGCTCCGTATGGAACATCGGAAGATGCTGGTGAATCACGATCTCCGCCCGCGAGCCGTCCATCCGCCGGAGCAGATCCGCCATCTGCTGCGCGTTCAAATCGTAGGAGAGCGTGACGCGCCGGAGGCCCAGGTCCAGCATCAGGTTCGCCGCCTTGTGGTTGGCGATGTTCAGCGAGAAATCGCCGATCAGCTCGGGGAACCGGGATTCGGACCCCGCGGCCTCCGCCCGCTTCCGAAGATAGTATTGGAGCGCGCCCGTGTTCCGGACGAGCACGGCGTCGGGCTCGAGCTTCAGGATCATGGCATGGTACCCGTTTTCCCCGGGCATGTGGATGCGCGGCGTCGCCAGCCCGATCCGCTTTCCCGCCCGGCGCGCCAGCTCGACGGCCGACGCATACTGCCGGATGAATTCGAAGTCGGCGTAGACGAGCCCGACGCCCGCCGCGAAGGCGGCTTCGACCTGTTCCAGGCTGCGGCACAGCGCGGTCAGCTCCGGTTCGCCCGCAAGGGGCGAAGCCGTCCGGGCATCCGCGTAGGGGTCGATGCTCCGCTTCGCGTACGGCCGCGGCCTCATCCGGACCTCCTCCAGCTTCGCCGCCGCTTCCCGGCGGAGCCGGTTCAGCTCGCTGACCGGCAGCATCACCGGCCCCTCCAGCCCGATCTCCATCTCCTCCAACCGGAAAATCGTCCCGCCGAGCCGGCCCAGTTGTTCGGCGAGCAGCGACCGGTCCAGCGGGCGCTTCTCGGCGACGGCCAGCGGCATCGCGCTGACGATCTCCACGCTGTTCGAGGCGCGGATATCGGTCCATACCGTCCGCAGCGGCTCGCCCGCGCGGCCGGACACCGTGACGCGGACCGGGAACGTGCGGTACGGCTTGTCCGTCTCGAACGTCCGGCGCAGGCGCCGCTCGAGCGCCGGGTCGCTCGTCTTCCAGATCCGGTCGCCCGGGTTCACCCGCTTCAGGTTGACATCGCTCCGGCCGGGCACGATTTCAACCGTTTGGCCTTCCCCCGCTTCCCCCTCGACCTTCGCGCCGTTCCGCCGGATGTCGTAGACGCGGCCGCCCTCTTCCGGCAGTTCCGGATTTCCGGCGTCGAACACGATGCCGTCGCCGCGCTTGAGCGGCGCTTCGAGCCGGCATACGACGCCGTCCCGGGTGACGCGCTCGACGCGGCCGAGATAGACGCCGCGGCTCTTCGGGAACGTCCCTTCCACGAGCTGCTTGTTGTTCGTGCCGAGCAGGAAACCCGGCGTGAACCCGCGCGAAAAGCTCTGCTGAAGCTCCCGGATCTCCTCCTTCGAGGGCTCGCGGTGCTCCCCCGCGAAATACCGGTCGATCGCGGCCCTGTATTTGCCCACGACGTTCGCGACGTACTCGGGGCTTTTCAGGCGCCCCTCGATCTTGAACGATACGACGCCCGCCTCGATCAGATCCGGCACGAGCCCGATCGCGGCCAGATCCTTCGGCGAGAGCAGATAGGCGACGTCGCCCATCGGCTTCTCGACGCCGTCGACGATCAGGTCGTAGGGCAGGCGGCACGCCTGCGCGCATTCGCCCCGGTTCGCCGAACGGCCGCCCCACATCTCGCTCGTCAGGCACTGGCCCGAATACGAGACGCACAGCGCGCCGTGGACGAACACTTCGAGCGGCACGTCCGTCTGCTCCGCGATCCGGCGGATGTGCTTCAGGCTGTTCTCCCGGCCGAGCACGACCCGGCTGATGCCGAGGCTTGCCGCGAATTCGACCGCCTCCGCCGAGGTGATCGTCATCTGCGTCGAACCGTGGATCGGCAGGTCCGGCGAGATCTCGCGGATCATGCGCACGAGGCCCAGATCCTGCACGATGACCGCATCGATGCCGGCGTCGGCGCACGCTTCGGTCAGCCGCTTCGCATATTCCAGCTCATCCTCGAAGACGAGGATGTTGAACGTGAGATACCCCTTCATGCCGTAGCGGCGCAGGAAGGCCATGATGTCCGGCAGCTCTTCCATCCGGAAATTCTCGGCCCTTGCCCGCGCGTTGAACTGCTCGACGCCGAAGTACACCGCGTCCGCGCCGTTTGCCGCCGCCGCCCGGAGGCAGTCCCAGTTGCCGGCCGGCGCCAGCAGTTCGATGTCTTCGCGTCCCAATCCGTTCCTTCTCATCCGTATCTCCGATCCTCCGGTATGTCCTGTCTTTCGCCTTCGCGAGATACCGTTCTCCGCCGCGGCAACACCCGTGCAGGCAACACCAGTGTAACACCCGGCGGCCGGGATTCCAATAGCCCGGCCGCGAATCCGGGCGGCGGCACCGGAAGACGGGCGGCCGTTTGGTTTGTTCCTATTCAAATTTGGCATTTTGCCGCGCGCGCGTTCTGCGGGAATCGGGGGCATGATATAATGGACGGGAAGAAGATGTCAGAAGCCGGAATGCGAAGGAGGTCCAGCGGCGGCATGAAACTCGGCATTTTTACCGTGCTGTTCGCACAGAAACCGTTCGAGGAAATGCTCGACTACGTCGCCTCGAAGGGGCTGGAGGCGGTCGAGATCGGTACCGGCGGCTACCCCGGCGACGCCCACTGCAACCGGAGGGAACTGCTGGAGGACGAGGGCAAGCGCAAGGCATATTTGAAAGCGGTTGAATCCCGCGGTCTGATCATCAGTGCGTTCAGCTGCCACGCGAACCCGCTCCATCCGCAGAAGGCGATCGCGTCCGAAGCCGACCGGCTGATCCGCGAGACGATCGACCTGGCGTCGAAGCTCGGCGTGCCGGTCGTCAATACGTTCTCCGGCTGCCCGGGCGACAGCGAGGACGCGAAGTACCCGAACTGGCCGGTCGCGCCGTGGCCGAACGACTTTCAGGAAGTGCTCGAGTGGCAGTGGAAGCACAAGGTCATTCCGTACTGGAGCGAAATCGCGAAATACGCGTCCGAACGGGGCGTCAAGATCGGGCTCGAACTGCACGGCGGCTTCTCCGTCCATTCGCCGGCGACGCTGCTCCGCCTGCGCGAGGCGGCCGGCGAGGCGATCGGCGCCAACCTCGACCCGAGCCACATGTGGTGGCAGGGCATCGATCCGGTGCAGGCGGTCCGCATCCTCGGCAGCGCCGGAGCGATCCATCACTTCCACGCGAAGGACACGTCGATCGATCCGGTCAACGTGAACCGCTACGGCCTGACGGACATGCAGCCGTACACGAACATGCTCGAACGGGCCTGGCAGTTCCGCACCGTCGGATTCGGCCACGACCTGAAGACGTGGGCCGACATCATCAGCGCCCTGCGGCTGGTCGGATACGACTACGTCGTCAGCATCGAGCACGAGGACGGCCTGATGTCCGTCGAGGAAGGCTTCACGAAGGCCGTGCAGCATCTGCAGCAGGTGCTGATCCGCGAACCGCTGGGCGAGATGTGGTGGGTGTAAGCCGCCCGCCGCGCGATCAACCGAACGGCATGAACGACAAGAGCCTCCCGCCCGAGCGGCGGAGAGGCTCTTTGTATTCCGCGCCGGATGCGCTGCCGGCACGTCAGCCCATCCAGATCTCGAAGATCATGACATAGTCGATGAACAGGAAGACCGCGAGGGACACGGCCGCGAATCCGATCGCGAAGTAGTTCTTGCGCGGACGCTCCATGAGCAGCCGCACAAAGCCGATCGCAATGACGATGGTGAACAGCAGCATCATGATGTCGAACGGATCGAAGCTGCTGGCGGTTGCAGACTCTTCCGCAAGAAGCAACATGAGGGGACCTCCTTCTGATTCGTCGCGCCGAAGGTAAACACTGTCTCCGTCTATGTTAGCCTGTCATGGCGCCGCTTGCAAGCCTTTCTTCACATTGTTAACAAGTTTGTCATGCTCCGGGCTTCCCGGAGCCGCCCGTTCTTTAGCATGCCCCAAAAACATTTTCGCCCGCACCATCCGTTTTTTTGCTACAATGGAAGACAGCTCCCGTCACATTCCGCGGATTTCCGCTGCAGCCGGACGTTTGCTCGCGCCCGGAAGCAGCGGCTTGCTCCCCACACGGCGTTCGGATCACCGTCCGGGATTTCCCGCTCAGGCGATCGATCCATCATGGAACGGAATCGAGGTGGCGAGACATCCGGCGGAATGGACGGTCTATCCGCTCGCGGGCTACGGGGAATGGTTCAGAAGAACGCTGGATCTGTACATCCGCGAAACCCGCGGACTGTAACAAGATCGGCCGGACGCAACGAACACCCCGTCCTTGAATGCAAAACGGGCCAGGTCCGTTCCCCGGCCGGCGCGGCGGCATCAACAGCCCCTGCGCCCCGAGCAGCGACGGCCATGGCCCATCGTGTGATGTTCCGGATCAAGATCCGAGAATCTGCTTCGTAATCAGATCCCCCATCCGGTCGGTCCCGACCACCTGCACATCGGGCCTGCCCTGCACCAGATCCGCGGTCCGATATCCCTGTTCGAGCACCTTTTCCACGGCGTTCTCGATTTCCTGCGCCTGCTGTTCCTTGTCGAACGTATACCGCAGCATCAGGGCGATGCACAGGATGGCGCTGATCGGGTTGGCGATGTTCTTGCCGGCGATGCTCGGAGCCGAACCGTGGATCGGCTCATAGAGCCCGAATGTCGAGCTGCCCAGGCTTGCGGAGGGAAGCAGCCCGATGGAGCCGCTCAGGACGGAGGCTTCGTCCGACAGAATATCCCCGAACATGTTGTTGGTCAGGATGACGTCGAACTGCCGGGGATTCAGGATCAGCTGCATGGCGGCATTGTCGACGTGCATGTAATCCAGGACGACATCCGGAAAATCCTTCGCGACTTCCTGGACGACTTCTCTCCAGAGCACGCTGCTTTTCAGCACGTTCGATTTCGCGACCAGCGTGACCTTTTTCCGCCGGTTCCGGGCAATCTCGAACGCCCGCAGCGCGATTCTCCGGATTTCCGATTCGCGGTACGCTTCGACGTCGGAATATTCGCGTTCGTTGTCGACGATTCGCTCTTCCTTCTTGCCGAAATAAATGCCGGACGTCAGTTCGCGGACGATCAGGATGTTCGTGTCCGCCACGATGTCTTCCTTGATCGGAGAATGCTGGATGAGCGAAGGATATACCTTCGTTTCCCTCAGGTTCATGAACAGGTCGAAATGTTTCCGGAGCGGCAGGATCGCGCCCTGTTCCACGCCCGACCACTTCGGATGGTGCAATTCCTCCGGCGGACCGCCGAACGGACCCTTCAGGAGCGCATCGCACGTCGCCGCCTTTTCCAGCGTATGGTCCGGAAGATGTTTGCCGTATTTGTCGTAGGCCTCTCCGCTCGCTTCCAGATGCACGGTGCGGATGTCCCAGCCGTATTTCCGGTTGATCGCATCCAGTACCTTGAGCGCTTCCCTGGTGATTTCTGGACCGATGTAGTCTCCCGGCAGAACTCCTATCGTTGCCCTGACCATTTTTCCAACTCCTTCAGGCGTGATTCACAAACCTAATCATACCACAATTCTCCTACTTCGCCTCGGCCGCCGCAATCTCGGCGCGCCGCCGCTCTTCCATGCGCTTCCGGTCGCGCTCGAGGATCGGCTTCAGGTAGCGGCCGGTGTAGGATACCGGCGATTCCGCCACTTCCTCGGGAGTGCCGGTCGCGATGACCGTGCCGCCTCCGTCGCCTCCCTCCGGTCCGAGGTCGATGATGTGGTCCGCCGTCTTGATGACGTCGAGGTTGTGCTCGATGACGAGCACCGTGTCACCCGCGTCGACCAGCCGGTGCAGCACCTTCAGCAGGCGGCCGATGTCGTCGACGTGCAGGCCGGTCGTCGGCTCGTCGAGAATGTAGAGCGTCCGGCCGTTGCTGCGGCGATACAGTTCGGATGCGAGCTTCACGCGCTGGGCCTCCCCGCCGGACAGCGTCGTCGCGGGCTGTCCGAGCTTGATGTATCCGAGGCCGACATCGAGCAGCGTCTGCAGCTTGCGGTGGATGCGCGGGATGTTGCGGAAAAATTCGACCGCGTCCTCGACGGTCATGTCGAGCACGTCCGCGATGTTCTTGCCCTTGTATTTCACTTCGAGCGTCTCGCGGTTGTACCGCTTCCCCTTGCACACTTCGCACGGCACGTAGACGTCCGGCAGGAAGTGCATCTCGATCTTGATGATGCCGTCGCCGCTGCACGCCTCGCACCGGCCGCCCTTCACGTTGAAGCTGAAGCGGCCCTTCTTGTAGCCGCGCACCTTCGCTTCGGGCGTGTTCGCGAACACGTCGCGGATGTCGTCGAACACGCCGGTGTACGTCGCCGGGTTGGAACGGGGCGTCCGGCCGATCGGCGACTGGTCGATGTCGATCACCTTGTCGAGATGCTCGAGGCCGAGGATCGCATCGTGCTCGCCGGGGCGCGTCTTCGCGCGGTTCAGGTCGCGCGCCAGCGCCTTGTACAGAATCTCGTTCACGAGCGTCGACTTGCCGGAGCCGGAGACGCCGGTGACGACCGTGAACAGGCCGACCGGAATCTTCACGTTGACATTCTTCAGGTTGTTCTCCCGCGCGCCGCGCACCTCAAGCCAGCGGCCGTCCGGCTTCCGGCGCTCCTCGGGCACCGGGATGAACTTCTTCCCGCTCAGATATTGGCCCGTCAGCGAATCCGGGTTGTTCATCACTTCCTCGGGCGTCCCCGCCGCGACGACGCGGCCGCCGTGGATGCCGGCGCCCGGTCCGATGTCGATGATGTAGTCGGCCGCGAGCATCGTGTCTTCGTCGTGCTCGACGACGATCAGCGTGTTGCCGAGGTCGCGCATTTTGTACAATGCCTGGATCAGCCGGTCGTTGTCCCGTTGATGCAGGCCGATGCTCGGCTCGTCGAGGATGTAGAGGACGCCCATCAGGCTGGAGCCGATCTGCGTCGCGAGCCGGATGCGCTGCGCCTCGCCGCCGGACAGCGTGCCGGCCGCGCGGCTGAGCGTGAGATAATCGAGTCCGACCGCCGCGAGAAAACCGAGCCGGTTGTCGATCTCCTTCAGGATGAGGCGGGCGATCGCGCGCTCCTTTTCGCTCAGTTCGAGTTCGGCGAAGAATTTCTGCGCCTCGCGGATCGACAGCGACGTCACGTGCGCGATGTTCTTGCCGCCGACCGTCACGGCCAGGCTCTCCTTCCGGAGCCGGTGCCCCTTGCAGGTGCCGCAAGTCTTCGCGCTCATGAACTGCTCGATGAACTCGCGGATGCCGTCGGACGCCGTCTCCCGGTAGCGGCGCTCCAGATTCGGCACGATGCCCTCGAAGGCGACATACGCCTCGCGCGTATGGCCGAAGTCATTTTCGTAGCGGAACCGGACCTTCTCCCCGCCGGTGCCGTAGAGCAGCTTGTGAATCTGTTCGGGCGGCAATTCCCCCACCGGCACGTTCGTCGGAATGCCGTAATGCTCGCACACCGCGCGCAGAAACTGCGGGTAGTAGTTCGACGTGCTGCCCGCCCAGGCTTCGAACGCCCCTTCCTCGATCGTGAGCCGCGGATTGCTGACGATCAGATCGGGGTCCACGATCATTTTCACGCCGAGGCCGTCGCATTCGGGGCACGCGCCGAACGGGCTGTTGAACGAGAACATCCGCGGCGACAGCTCGTCGATGCTGAACCCGCACTCCGGGCAGGCCAGCTTCGAGCTGAACAGCAGCTCCTCCTGCCCGATGATGTCGACGATGACCTTGCCGTCGGACAGCTTCAGCGCCGTCTCCAGGGAGTCGGCAAGCCGCGGCGCGACGTCCTCCTTCACGACGATCCGGTCGACGACGACCTCGATGCTGTGCTTCTTGTTCTTCTCGAGTTCGATCGGCTCGGACAGATCACGAATCTCGCCGTCAACCCGCACGCGCACGAACCCCTGCTTCCGGATGTCCGCGAGCAGCTTCGCGTGCTCGCCCTTGCGCCCGGAGACGACGGGCGCGAGGATCTGCAGCCGCGTCCGCTCCGGGTACTCCAGGATCCGGTCGACCATCTGCTCGACCGTCTGGGCCGTGATCGGGATGCCGTGCTCCGGGCAATGCGGCTTGCCGATGCGCGCGTAGAGCAGGCGGAGATAGTCGTAGATCTCCGTCACCGTGCCGACGGTCGAACGCGGGTTGCGGCTCGTCGTCTTCTGGTCGATGGAAATGGCCGGCGACAGGCCGTCGATCGAGTCGACGTCCGGCTTCTCCATCTGGCCGAGGAACTGCCGGGCGTAGGCCGACAGCGATTCGACGTACCGCCGCTGGCCTTCGGCATAGATCGTGTCGAACGCGAGCGACGATTTTCCGGAGCCGCTGAGGCCGGTCAGGACGACGAATTTGTCGCGCGGAATCTCCACGTCGATGTTTTTCAGGTTGTGGGCTCTCGCCCCTTTGATGATGATGCGGTCGCTGGCCACTCGCGGTACCTCCCGGTTTCATGCCGCCCTGGGCACGGTTTCTCTCATTCCAGCTCGGCCTTCAGCTCGAGCAGCGCGTCGCGCAGCTCGGCCGCGCGTTCGAATTCGAGCCGCTTCGCCGCTTCCTTCATTTCGGCCTCCAGCCGCTGGATCAGCTTCAGCTTCTCCTTCTTCGACATCTTGCCGAACGACTCCGCGCCGTACTCCGCCTTCGGCTCGGCGACCTTCACGGCTTCGATGACGTCGTGCACCTTCTTGCGGATCGTCTGCGGCACGATGCCGTGCTTCTCGTTGTACGCGATCTGGATCGTCCGGCGGCGCTCCGTCTCGCGGATCGCGCGGCTCATCGAGTCCGTGATCGTGTCGGCGTACATGATGACGCGGCCCTCCGCGTTCCGCGCCGCCCGTCCGATCGTCTGGATCAGCGACGTCTCGGAGCGGAGGAACCCTTCCTTGTCCGCGTCGAGAATCGCGACGAGCGACACCTCGGGCAGGTCGAGCCCCTCGCGCAGCAGGTTGATGCCGACGAGCACGTGGAACACGCCGAGGCGCAGGTCGCGGATGATGGCCATCCGCTCGAGCGTCTTGATGTCCGAATGGAGATAGCGGACCTTGATGCCGATGTCCTTCAGGTAGTCGGTCAGATCCTCCGCCATCTTCTTCGTCAGCGTCGTGACGAGCACGCGCTCGTCCTTCGCGATCCGCGCCCGGATCTCGCCGACGAGGTCGTCGATCTGCCCCTTCGTCGGCCGCACCTCGACGACCGGATCGACGAGGCCCGTCGGCCGGATGATCTGCTCGACCACCTCGTCGCAATGTTCCAGCTCGTACGGTCCGGGCGTCGCGGACACGTAGATGAGCTGATTCGCCTTCGCCTCGAACTCCTCGAACCGGAGCGGCCGGTTGTCCAGCGCGGATGGCAGCCGGAATCCGTGCTCGACGAGCACTTCCTTCCGCGACCGGTCGCCGTTGTACATCGCGCGCAGCTGCGGAATCGTGACGTGCGACTCGTCGATGACGATCAGGAAATCGTCCGGGAAATAATCGAGCAGCGTGTACGGGGGCTCGCCCCGCTTGCGGAACGTGAGCGGTCCCGAATAGTTCTCGATGCCCGGGCAGTATCCCATCTCCTGCAGCATCTCGAGGTCGTAGCGCGTCCGCTGCTCCAGGCGCTGCGCCTCGAGCAGCTTGCCCTGCGACCGGAGCTCCGCCAGCCGCTCCTCCAGCTCGCGCTCGATGTTCTGCAGCGCGAGCTTCAGCTTCTCCTGGTGGGTGACGAAGTGGGACGCCGGGAAAATGGCGACGTGGTTCCGCTCCCCGATGATCTCGCCGGTCAGCGTGTCGATCTCGGTGATCCGCTCGATCTCGTCGCCGAACAGCTCGACGCGGACCGCCCGCTCGTGGCTGCCGGCCGGGAAGATCTCGATCGTATCGCCCCGCACGCGGAACGTGCCGCGGACGAAGTTGATGTCGTTGCGCTGGTACTGGATGTCGACCAGCTTGCGCAGAATCTCGTTGCGCGGTTTCTCCATGCCGACGCGGAGCGACAGCACGAGGTCGCGGTACTCGTCCGGCGAGCCGAGGCCGTAAATGCACGACACGCTGGCCACGATGATGACGTCGCGCCGCTCGAACAGCGAGCTGGTCGCCGAGTGGCGCAACTTGTCGATCTCGTCGTTGATGCTGGCGTCTTTCTCGATATAGGTATCCGTCTGCGGAATGTAGGCTTCCGGTTGATAGTAGTCGTAATAGCTGACGAAATAGGAGACCGCGTTGTTCGGGAAGAAAGACTGGAACTCGCTGCACAGCTGCGCCGCCAGCGTCTTGTTGTGCGCGATGACGAGCGTCGGTCGGTTCAGCTCCTTGATGACGTTCGCGATCGTGAACGTCTTGCCCGTGCCCGTCGCGCCGAGCAGCGTCTGGTGTTTCTTGCCCTTCCGGACGCCTTCCACCAGCTTCGCGATCGCCTGCGGCTGATCCCCGGTCGGCTTGAAATCGGAGACAAGCTCGAACGGCTTGTCCAGAATCGCTATCGGTTCTCGCATCGGTCTCGCTTCCCTCTCCTTTCGGCTGTCCGCCTCCGGCGGCGCACCTTGGACGATGACGATGCGCGCCGGGCGCCCCGCCGACGTCCGGGTCTCTCCGGTTCGTCCGCCATTATCCGGTATGCCCCGTGCGGCCGGCCGGCAGACGCGGGACGGACCTGTCCTTCCCGCGTCCCCGGCCGGATGGGAATAAATGTTCCCATTCGATTATATCGGTTCTCCCGGCGCAGCGCAATCGCGGGTCGGATCTTCCATCCCCGGACGAGCCGCCGCCGGAATCGCCGCTGCATGCGCAACGGGAATACCAAGAAAAAAACACCCCCGTCACGCGGGGCGGGGACGGCCCGATTCCGGAACCGGCGGCACGGCCTGCGAATCGCCCCCTGCCGTTCGGTCGGCCCGCAACCGTTGGACCGAACGGACAAGGGGCGCGGACAGGCCTGCCGGCGCATGGTCATCGATCTTTCGTTTGCGGGACGACGGCCGCCCCCTCCCGGGCGCCGTCCGGTCCCCGGGCGCCGCCGTTTCCGCCTTCACCCCCCGCTTGGGCCGCATGCAATCCAGGGGCGGGCATTCCGCCCGGCGCACCCCCGGTTTCGGCGGCCGGCAGCGCCAGGGACGCGGCATCCTCGTCCCCGCCGGCGGCGGAACCGGCCGCTTCACCGGACGAATGCCCGGCGGCGGCTTCAGTCTGCACGGCGATCCCGTCGGCCGGTCCGGCCGATGCCGCCTTCCGGCGGCGGTAGGGCCGGCTCCAGGGCAACAGCCCGATCAGCGTTCGGGAAGCGCCGCTCACGGTCCAGGAGGCGTCTTCGAACGGCGCCATGATCAGGCCGAGCTGGTGATGCTCGTTCTCGTAGCGCGCGCGCTGCGCAAATCGCACATGGCCCTCGTGGTTGAGCAGCTCGATCTTGCAGAACGCCGGGTTTGCCGCGAGGCCGTCGTACAGGTCCTCCGGCGAGCGGACGGCGACGCCGTTCACCTTGCGCACGACCTCGCCGGGCTCGATGCCGAGCTGCGCGCCCGCGGAGCCGGGCAGCACCGCGAGCACCCGCAGCCCGCCGCTTTCATGGGCGTACAGCGGGGCGGATGCCGCCTCGCGGGTCCGCTCGAGCCAGAGCGCGATCTCGCGCAGCGCCGGCAAGGCCGCGGCGGCCGCGGTCAGCACCAGTTCCCAGCGGGAAGCGGCCGCGCCCGCTGCGGCGGCGATCAGCCCGGTCCAGAGGAGCGGCTTCGCCGCCCGCGCGGCCTTCGCGGCCGGCAGCAGCGAGGTCGTGCGCCAGACGGAGCCGACGACGACCGGCAGGCCGAGCATCGCCCAGCCCGCCGCATCATCCGCGTTCCAAAACAGCGGCGTCCACGGCAGCGCGGGGGACGACGCGTCCGCCGGCACGAGCAGCAGCAGCGGCACCGGCCAGACGGCGTCGATGCGCCAGCCGCCGATCGGCCGGCCGCGCTTGCCGTCGACGATGACCGGCCCGGCGAGGCGGCGGCTGAAGAAGCGGAGCATGAGCGCCTCCAGCGGCAGCAGCAGGCCGGCGACCAGCAGCAGGCCCGCCGCGTCGAACGACGCGAGCGACGCCGTCAACCGGCGGACCCATTCGGGCGCGCCCGACCAGTCGAACCAGCCGGCCGCCCATTGCAGGAACGCGACGAGCCCCGCGCCGTAGGCCGCCGACACGAAGCGAAGCCGCACGAGCCCGAGCAAAAGCGACGCGCACCAGAGCCAGATCACGGCTTCCGCGTTCAGATCGACGCCCAGGAACTGGACGGCCGCGGAGACGATGACGCCGGCCATCAGCCCCGCCGGCAGCGCCGCAAGCATGCGGCCGGGCCAGGCCGTCAGCCGCGCGTGGAACAGCCTGCGCTCCGTCCGAATCTGACGGAACGCCAGCAGCAGCACCAGCAGCACGGCGATGTATCCGAACGGCTGGAGCAGCGCCCGGACGATGCCGTATCCCGCCTGCACCAGCCATTCCAGCCACCATTCCATCGGCCTTCACTTCCCTTCCGCTTCGCTCTTGCCCGCCTGCTCCTTCCGCGCCGCGGATCCCGCTTCCGCCGTGCCTCCGTCCGAAGCCGACGCGGCGACCCGCGCGCGCAGCGCATCGATCGCCCGGTTCAGCTGCCGGTCGTTCGCGGGATCGCCGATCCGTTCCCGCACCCGCTGCTCAAGCCGGTCCGCCGTCGCGTCGTCCGTGCGGCCGGTCGCCGGGAGATCTTCGGCCTGCTGGAAAGCCTTCAGCGCTTCCTCGGTCGCCGCGTCGAAATAGCCGTCCGTCCTGCCGGCATGGTACCCGAGCGCCTTCAGCATGATCTGCAGGCTCTTCACATCCTCGGCGGCCATGTCCCGGGCCAGCGTCCGTTCCCTGGACAGGCGCGCCACCCGGAAATAGTCCGGCTGCTCGACGGCGATGTCAGGGCTTACGCCCTCGTCGTGCACCCACCTGCCGGAGGGCGTCAGCCATTTCGCGATCGTCAGCTTGACTTGGCTGCCCGGAGAGGCATGGCTCTCGTAGCTGACCTGCACCGTGCCCTTGCCGAACGTCGTCTCGCCGACCAGCAGCGCGCCGGCCGACTCCTGCAACGCCGCCGCCAGCACCTCGGCCGCGCTCGCGCTTCCCCGGTTGATGAGCACCGCAACCGGATAAGGCTTCTTCTCGCCCTGCGACACCGTCACTTCGCGTCCGCCCTGCCGATTTTCGACCTGCACGATCGGCTCACCCTTCGGGATGAAGAGCTGCGCGATCGAGACGACGGCCGGCAGCGGCCCGCCGGGATTGTTCCGCACGTCGATGACGAGCGCCTTCATGCCGGACGCCTCGAGCTCCTCCAGCGCCTTCCCGAATTTGTCCAGCGAATGAAGCGTGAACTGGCGGATTTCGATCACGCCGATGCCGTCGGGCGTCAGACGCGTGAAGATCGTTTCCAGATCGATCTCGTCCCGCACGAGGATGAGCTCGAACGGCTCCGCAACCCCCTCGCGCTGCACGAGCAGCTTCGCCTTCGTTCCCTTCGGTCCGCGGATCAGATTCACGGCCTCGTTCAGATCGACGCCGACGAGCGAATGGCCGTTGACCGACAGGATGACGTCGCGGGGATGGAGCCCCGCCCGCTCGGCGGGCGAATCCTTGATCGCCGATTCGACGATCACCAGGCCGCCCCGGACCTGCAGCCGCGCGCCGATGCCCGAGAACGTCCCCTCGAGCGAATCCTCGAGCTGCTCCGCCTCGCTTTTGTCCAGCCAGGCCGAATACGGATCGTCCAGCGTCTCGAGCATGCCGCGGATCGCGCCCTCCAGCAGCTTCTCCCGGTCGACCGGGACATAATATTTCCGTTCGATCAGATCCAGCACTTCACCCAGGCGGGCGGCTTCCCGCTCGGTCAGCCCTCCGTCTCCGGACGGCGCCGCTCCGGCCTGCGGCTCCAAATCCCGCCCCTCAAGCAGCCACCGCTCCGCGGCCGTCAGCGTGACAAGCGCGGACGCAAGCGCCGTGAGGAGGAGCATGGCGGTCACCGTGCGGCCGCGAAACAGCATGGATCGTCCCCCCGTGTTCCGCCGTTCCCGGACACGTTCGCGAAGGCCCGCGCTCCCCCGCGGAAAGGCGGCGCCGGACGGGACGGTGCAGGCGTCCGAAGCCCGCGCGTTCCTGCCTGTGGAGAAAGACCGCCATCCTCCGCGGGATCGCTTCGGGTGGCGGTCCGGAGTTACGCGCGCGGCATGCGCCGTCAGCGCAAATAACTGTCGGGATCGACGGGTTTTTCATTGAGCCGCACCTCGAAATGGAGATGCGGACCGGTGGAATTGCCGGTGCTGCCGACTTCGGCGATCTTCTGGCCCTTCTTGACTTCGTCCCCGGCCTTGACCAGGATGCCGCCGTTGCGGATGTGCGCGTACAGCGTCCACAGGCCGTTGCCGTGGTCGATGATGACGGTATTGCCGTAACCGCTCATGCGCTGCGCCACGATGACCGTCCCCGACTCCGCGGCGTAGATGTCCGTGCCGGCAGGCGCCGCGAAGTCGATACCGTTGTGCTGCTTGCCTTTCTCGCCGGTGATCGGATGCGTGCGCGGGCCGAATTTCGAGCTGACGTACTTGTAGTCCCTGATCGGCATGCCCAGCTTGCCGCCGGTGTAATACACCTTGTTCTTTTTCTTCTTTTCGGCCTCGATGGCGGCCTTCTCCTTGCGGGCGAGCTCCATCATGAGCTTCTCCTGCTCTTCGGAGATTTCCTCCAGTTCCTCCGCCCGCTGCTCCAGCTCCTCGATCTTCCGGTTGTACTCGAGGATCATGACTTCCTTCTCTTTTTCTTTCTCGACAAGTTGATTGTAATAATCTTCCTTCTGGCTGTAAAGCTCCCGCAGCTCGGCCAGCTCCCGCTCGATCCGGGCTTTCTTCTCCTCGATGAGCGCCTTGTCCGCCCGGTGCGCCTCGAGCAGCGCCTTGTCCTGCGCGAGAATCGACTGCAGCGAGTCCAGCCGGTCCAGGAAATCGGAGAAGCTCGTCGCGCTCAGGAGCACGTCCAGATAGGAAACGAACCCGCTCGTGTACATCAGCCGGACGCGGGCGTCAAGCAGCTCGCTGCGCTCCTCGATGCGCGTCTGGGCTTCCTCGAGCTCCTGCCCCGCCTGGACGAGCGCGTCCTCCGTATCGGCGATCTGCCGGTCCACCTGGATCAATTCCTCTTCGAGCGCGTTGATCTCCGAGACAAGCTCGTTGATCTCGTCCATCGTCACTTCCTTCTGATGGAGCACGTACTGCTTGTCCCGCTCGACCTTCTTCAGATTCGCGTCGACATCGCTCATCTGCTTCTGCAGCCGCTTGATCTCGCTGCGAATCTTTTCGAGCTCGGAAGCCGCCTCGGTGCGGTAAGGCTGGGAGACGGCGAAAGCCAGAAGCATGCAGGCGAGAAATGCGAGCGTTCGTTTCACGATCCCGATCACCTACACTTTCAGGTACTTGCGCACGGAAATCGCGCTTCCCCAGATGCCGATCAGCGTGCCGATCCCGATCAGCACGCCCGCGACCAGCAGGCCGGATTCCCGAACGGTGACGAGCCGGATCATCATCAGGCCGAATTCCAGCTGCAGGGACTGGACCAGCCAGTTGTAGGCCGCCAGCAACACGGCCGTCGTCACGGCGGAACCGATGAACCCGAGAAGCGCCCCTTCGACGAAGAACGGCCAGCGGATGAAGCTGTTGGTCGCGCCGACGAGCTTCATGATCCCGATCTCCCGCCGGCGGGCGAAAATCGTGATCCGGATCGTGTTGGAAATGAGCAGCGTCGCCGTGAACGCCAGTCCGAGCACGATGACGAGCCCGACGTTGCGCACGGCGTTCGTGACGCGAAACAGCATCTCGACGGTGCCCTGGCCGTACCGGACGCTCCGGATCGGCCGATCCGGATCCGCGTCGCCGATCGCCCGGATCTTCGCGGCGACTTCGGCGATCCGCTCCGGATCGACGACCTCGACGGTGTACGAATCCGGCAGCGGATTGTTCGTGTCGTCGTACTCGTCGAGGATGCCCTGCCCGTCTTCGCCGAGGTTCCGGCGCAATATCTCAAGGCCCTCCGCCTTCGACACGAAGCGGATGCGGCTCACTTCCGGCAGCGCGCCGATCGACCGCCCGATCGCCTCGATTTTCTCCCGGCTGATGTCGAGGCTGAGGAACACCCGGATCTGCACCTGGTTCTCGATCTGCTTCGTCAGATTGTTCACGTTGAGCGTGAGCAGCAGGAACACCCCGAGAATGAACAGCGAAATCGCGATCGAGCTGATCGACGCGAACGACATCCAGCCGTTCCGGACAACGCTGAGCGAGCCCTCGCGAAGATGCCGGAGGAGCGTGCTAAATTTCATATCCGTATTCCCCTTTGGGCTCGTCGCGCACGATGACGCCGTTCTCGATCGCGATGACGCGCTTGCGGAGCGTGTTGACGATCTCCTTGTTGTGCGTCGCCATGACGATCGTCGCGCCCCGGAAATGGATCTCCTCCAGCAGGTTCATGATCCCCCAGGACGTCTCGGGATCGAGGTTGCCGGTGGGCTCGTCCGCCACGATGACGGCGGGATTGTTCACGATCGCGCGCGCGATCGCGACGCGCTGCTGCTCACCGCCCGAAAGCTGCGCGGGCAGGCTGTTCGCCTTCGACTTCAGCCCGACGAGCTCGAGCACCTCCATCACCCGCTTGCGGATGAGCCTGCGGGGAGCCTCGATGACCTCCATCGCGAATGCGACGTTCTCGTAGACCGTCAGTTTCGGCAGGAGGCGGAAATCCTGGAACACGACGCCGATGTTGCGCCGGATGTACGGGATTTTGCGCGGTTTCAGTTTTCCGATATTGAAGCCGTTTACCGAAATTTCGCCCCTGGTCGGCACTTCCTCGCGGTAAATCAGCTTCATGAACGTCGACTTGCCGGCGCCGGAAGGGCCGACAATGTAGACGAATTCGTTGCGTTCGATGAGCACGGAGACGCCTCGCAGCGCCTGGCTGCCGTCGGGATAAATCTTCCAGACGTCGCGCATCTCGATCAACGATATCACATCCTGTAGAAGGCTAAAATGTTCTTTTCGACAGAAACGGCCGAATTCCTTTAGGAAAGTACAAATTTGCAGATTTGAGATTTTTCATTTTCCGAAAATGCGACGGCGGTTCCGGACGGGCGTTCGGCGCGTTTGCCGTCGACGGGCGCGGAATGCGGCAATTGCCGTCCCGCTGTCATAAAAAGGGTCCGCGCCGCATAGGCATGGTGGATATCTCCGCGCGCGAGGTGATTGCATGCGAAAACTGCATTTCTGGCTGACCGCCGTCCTCGGCCTGCTGCTCGTCGCCACCGTCGTCTGGGGGCTCGCCGGCCTGTACGATTCGCGCTGAACCGCACAAAAATTCCCCCGCTTCCGACCATCGCCGCGAATGTCCGTTCATTCGCAGCGCGGTTCGGGCAGGGGACGATCGGAAACGGATTGCGCGCTTTCCCGGTGCTTACGCGTGTTCCCGGTGCGCGGCCACCCAATCGGCGATCCGCGCGAGTTCCTCCTCGGCGCGTCCGATGGCGGCGAGCACCTGGTTCTTCGCCGTGCCGCCGTAGACGTCGCGCGCATTTACGACCGATTCCGGCTTCAGCACCTCGTAGATGCGCTCGTCGAACAGCGGCGAGAACTGCCTGAATTCATCCAGCGTGAGATCAAGCAGGAATTTCCCGTTCTGAATGCAATACAGCACCGTCTTGCCGATCACTTCATGCGCCTGGCGGAACGGCATGCCCTTGCCGACGAGGAAGTCGGCGATGTCGGTCGCGTTCGAGAAGTCGCGGTTTACCGCCTGGCGCATCCGCTCGCGGTTCACGGTCATCGTCGCGATCATCTGCGCGAACAGCTGCAGCGAGCCCTGCAGCGTGCGAACCGTGTCGAACATGCCTTCCTTGTCTTCCTGCATGTCCTTGTTGTACGCGAGCGGCAGCGACTTCAGCACGGTCAGCAGGCCGATCAGGTGGCCGTAGACGCGGCCGGTCTTGCCGCGCACGAGCTCCGGCACGTCCGGGTTCTTCTTCTGCGGCATGATGCTGCTGCCCGTGCAGAACGCGTCGTCAAGCTCGATGAAGCCGAATTCCGTGCTCGACCAGAGGATCAGCTCCTCGCTGAGCCGCGACAGGTGCATCATGATGAGCGACGCGTTCGCGAGGAATTCGACGATGAAATCGCGGTCGCTGACCGCGTCGAGGCTGTTCTCGTAGATGCGGTCGAAGCCGAGCTGTTCGGCGACGAACCGGCGGTCGATCGGGAACGTCGTGCCCGCGAGCGCGCCCGCGCCGAGCGGCAGCACGTTGATCCGCTTGTAGCTGTCCATCAGCCGTTCCGCGTCGCGGCCGAACATCGAGACGTACGCCATCAGATGGTGGGCGAACAGGATCGGCTGCGCCCGCTGCAGATGGGTGTAGCCCGGCATGATCGTGTCCGTGTTCGCCTTCGCCTGTTCGACGAGCGCGGTCTGAAGCTTGTGCAGCAGATCGACGATTTCGACGACCCGGCGGCGAAGATACAGGTGCATGTCGGTCGCCACCTGGTCGTTCCGGCTGCGGCCGGTGTGCAGTTTGCCGCCTACCGGGCCGATCTCCGCGATGAGATGCTTCTCGATGTTCATGTGGATGTCTTCGTCCGCGATCGAGAACTCGATCTCGCCCCTGCGGATTTTGTCGCGCACCTTGAGCAGCCCTTCGCGGATCCGTTCGGCGTCTTCCGCCGGGATGATCCCCTGCCTGCCGAGCATCGCCGCGTGGGCCAGGCTGCCCTCGATGTCCTCCTCGGCCAGTTCTTTATCGAACGTGATGGACGCCGTAAATTCTTCCACCAGCCGGTCCGTCTGCTTCGTGAACCGGCCGCCCCACAGTTTGCTCACGACTGACACTCCCCGCTGTCCCGCCTTCGGGACGAATGTTCCGTTCGCACCTGACCGTTCGTGCCGAAAAAGAGGGCCGCCCGAACCCCGGGGCATCGCATGGCCCCCGGTCCGCGGCCGGCCCTCCCGGACAGGCCCCGTTCAGTTCTGCTTCGCCTGCGCGTTCCCCTGCGCGGCGGCGTAGACCTTCAGCCGCAGCGCATGCAGCCGGATGAATCCGGTCGCGTCGCCCTGGTCGTAGGCCTGCGTCGGATCCGCCTCCATCGTCGCGATGTTCGGATTGTACAGGCTGACCGGGCTCTTTACGCCGGCGGCGATCACGTTGCCCTTGTACAGCTTCAGCCGGACCGTGCCGGTGACGTTCTTCTGGCTTTCCGTCACGAGCGCCTGGATCGCGAGCCGCTCGGGCGAGAACCAGAAGCCGTTGTAGACGAGCGCCGCGTACTTCGGAATGAGCGAGTCGCGCAGGTGCATCACTTCGCGGTCCATCGTCAGCGACTCCATCTTCCGGTGCGCGACGAACAGGATCGTGCCGCCCGGCGTCTCGTACACGCCGCGGCTCTTCATGCCGACGAACCGGTTCTCGACCATGTCGACGCGCCCGATGCCGTGCTTGCCGCCGAGCTCGTTCAGCTTTTCCATCACCTGCAGCGGCGTCATCCGCTCGCCGTTGACCGCGACGCAGTTGCCGGCCTCGAACTCGAGCTCGACGTACTCCGGCTCGTCCGGCGCCTCCTCCGGCGACACCGTCAGGATGTACATGTCCCGCATCGATTCCGCGCTCGCGTCGAACCACGGGTCTTCGAGCACGCCGCTCTCGTAGCTGATGTGCAGCAGATTGCGGTCCATCGAATAGGGTTTCTCCGCGGTCGCCTTCACCGGAATGCCGTGCTGCTCCGCGTAGGCGATCATCTCCGCCCGGCCCGGGAACCGCTCGCGGAACGCCTCGATGCGCCACGGCGCGATGACTTTGATGTCCGGCGCGAGCGCCGCCGCCGTCAGTTCGAACCGCACCTGGTCGTTGCCCTTGCCGGTCGCGCCGTGGGCGATCGCCGTCGCGCCCTCCGCCCGCGCGATCTCGATCATCCGCTTCGCGATGAGCGGCCGGGCGATCGACGTGCCGAGCAGATACTGCCCTTCATAGAGCGCTCCCGCCTGGAACATCGGGAAAATGAAGTCGCGCGCGAACTCTTCGCGCAGGTCGTCGATGTACACCTTCGACGCGCCGGTCGCGTAGGCCTTCTCCTCGAGGCCTTCCAGCTCTTCCTTCTGGCCGATGTCGGCCGTGAAGGCGATGACCTCCGCGTCGTACGTCTCCTTCAGCCACTTCAGGATGACCGACGTATCGAGCCCGCCGGAGTAGGCGAGCACGATCTTTTCCTTCGCCATGTTCGGATTCCGCTCCTTGTTCTGAATGGATCACGACATGATGGCCGCCATGATCGCCTTCTGCGCGTGCAGCCGGTTCTCGGCCTGGTCGAAGACGATCGAATGATCGCCGTCGATGACGCCCGCGCTCACCTCTTCGCCGCGCTTCGCCGGCAGGCAGTGCATGAAGACGAAGTCGGGCTTCGCGTAACGCACCAGATCCTCGTTCACCTGATAGTTGGCAAACGCGATCCTGCGCTTCTCCTGCTCCGCCTCGAAGCCCATGCTCGCCCAGACGTCGGTGTAGACGACGTCCGCGTCCTCGATCGCCTCGCGCGGATCGCGCACGACGCGAATCGACGCGCCGGTCTCCCCGCACGTCTCCTGCATCTGCCGGATCAGCTCCGGATCGGGTTCGTACCCTTCCGGCGACGCGATCGACATGTGCAGGCCGAGCTTGGCCGCGCCGACGAGCAGCGAATGGACCATGTTGTTGCCGTCGCCGATGTAGGCGATCTTGAGCCCCTCCAGCCGGCCCTTGTGCTCGAGGATCGTCTGGTAGTCGGCCAGCGCCTGGCACGGGTGGGCGTAGTCGGTCAGCCCGTTGATGACCGGGATCGTCGCGGCCCGCGCCAGTTCGATGACGGTGCGGTGCGCGTACGTCCG
The DNA here is from genome assembly GCF_002159085.1 of Thermobacillus sp. ZCTH02-B1. Lineage (GTDB taxonomy): Bacteria > Bacillota > Bacilli > Paenibacillales > Paenibacillaceae > Thermobacillus. Next base: position 100,857 of record NZ_LZRU01000023.1, on the reverse strand, counting down.
GATCATGATGCCGTCCAGATAGCGGGACATCGTCCGCGCCGTGTCGGCGATCGTCTCGCCGCGGCCGAGCTGCAGGTCGTTCCGGCTCAGGAAAAGGGCGTAGCCGCCCAGTTGATACATGCCGACTTCGAACGACACGCGCGTGCGGGTGGACGATTTCTCGAAGATCATGCCGAGCGTCTTGCCCTTGAGCGGTTGGAACGGCTCGCCCGCCTTGTGCAGCCGCTTCAGTTCGATCGCGAAATCGATCAGCCACCGGATCTCCTCCGGCGTGAAATCGACGAGCGCGAGAAAATCGCGCCCCTTCAGCGAAGCGGCGATCTCGCCGTTCAGCAATTCCGAAAGTTGCGGCATCCCATCCATCACTCCTTGTCCATGCGGACGCGCCCCTCGCGCGCCCGTTACGTTTGCGCGGCCGCCGCCTGCCCGGCCAGCACGCCGGCCAGGATGTCGACGGCCTGGTCGATCTCTTCGCGGGTCACGAGCAGGTTCGGCAGGAGACGGATGACGTTCGGTCCGGCCGTCACGACGAGCAGGCCGCGGCGGTGGGCCTCCGCCACGTAATCCGCCACGGGCCGGTCGCACGCGATGCCGACGAGCAGCCCGAGCCCGCGCACTTCCCGGACCGCCGGGCAGCCGGCCAGCGCCTCGCGCAGCCGGGCCATCAGATACGCGCCGGATTCGGCGGCGCGCTGCGGGATGTTCTCGGCAAGCATCGTTTCGATCGTCGCCTTGACCGCAGCCATCGCGATCGGCGTCCCGCCGAAGGTCGAGGCGTGGCTGCCCGGTCCGAACGCCCCGGCCAGCTTCGCCTTCGCGAGCATCGCGCCGACCGGGAAGCCGCTGCCGAGCCCCTTCGCGAGCGTGAAGATGTCCGGCTCGATGCCGTAATGCTGGAACGCGAACAGCTTGCCCGTGCGGCCCATGCCGGTCTGCACCTCGTCGACGATGAGCAGCAGCCCCCGCTCCTCGCACAGCCGCGCGACCGCCTGCGCGAACGCGGGATCGACCGGGATGACGCCGCCCTCCGCCTGCACCATCTCGAGCATGATCGCCGCCGTCCTGTCCGTGACCGCTTCGCGCAGCGCCCGCTCGTCATGCAGCGGCACGCTGACAAAGCCCGGCGGCAGCGGATCGAAGCCGTCCTTCACCTTGTCCTGCCCCGTCGCCGTCAGCGTGGCGAGCGTGCGGCCGTGGAAGGACTGATGGAACGTGATGATCTCGTACCGGTCGTTCCCGAGCACCTTCCGGTGATAGCGCCGCGCCAGCTTGATCGCCGCCTCGTTCGCCTCCGCGCCGGAGTTGCAGAAGAAGACGGCTCCCGCGTGGCTGTGCGCCGTCAGCATCCGGGCCGCCTCCTCCTGGCCCGGAATGCGGAACAGGTTCGACACGTGCCACAGCTCGTCGAGCTGCTTCACGAGCGCTTCCTTCACCTTCGCCGGCACGTGGCCGAGGTTCGTCACCGCCAGACCGCTCATGAAGTCGAGATACCGGTTGCCCCGGTCGTCCCACAGCCAGCTCCCCTGCCCCTTCACGAGGGTGATCGGAAATCTGGCGTACGTCGGAAACAGCGCGCTCGCCGGCGCGCCCTCCGTCCCATGCGCTCCGCTCATTTGCCGCGCCACCTTTCCTTGTTCCTTGCGTATGGAAACTATCGTTCCGCGCACCCGTCAGGCCTTCACGATGCGCGTGCCGACGCCGCCTTCGCGCACCGCGCGGGCGAACGCGCCCGGCTCGGCCCCGCTGATGATGACGACTTCGCGCACGCGCCCCTGGAGGCACTGCACGGCCGATTGCACCTTCGGAATCATGCCGCCGTAGATTTCGCCGGAGGCGATCATCCCGTCGATCTCCGCCGTCGTGACCTGCGGCAGCACCCGCTTCTCACCGTCAATGGTGCGCAGGATGCCGGGCACGTCGGTGACGACGATCATCCGCTCGACGCCGAGATGCGACGCGACGGCGCCCGCCGCCGTGTCCGCGTTGATGTTGTAGCGCTGCCCGCGCTCGTCGATGCCGACCGGCGCGATGACCGGGATGTAGCCCATCGCCATGACGCCTTCGATGATCGCCGTGTTCACGCCGGCCACGTCGCCGACGAAGCCGATCGCGTCCGCGTTCGCGGCCGGCACGGCCCGGATCAGCATCCCGTCCGTGCCGGAGAGGCCGAGCGCCCTGGCCCCGCACGACTGGATGCGGCGCACGATCTCCTTGTTGATCCGGCCCGCCAGCACCATTTCGACGACGTCGAGCGTCGCCTCGTCCGTCTTGCGCAGGCCGTTCACGAATTCCGATTCGATGCCGAGCCGGCCGAGCATCTCCGAGATGGCCGGCCCGCCGCCGTGCACGATGACGGGGCGCCAGCCTTCCTCCTGCAATTGCCGGAGATCGCGGAAGAACGAATCCGGCAAGGCGGCAAGCGTGCTGCCGCCGCATTTCATCACGAACCGCTCCTGTGCCATCGCTTCCCGCCCTTTCCGTCAGGTCCGGTACGCGGCGTTGATCCGCACGTAATCGTACGTCAGATCGCAGCCCCAGCCGACCGCCCGCCCGGTGCCGATGTTCAGGTTCACGTCGATCCGGATCGTGCCGCCCTTGAGGTACGCGAGCGCCTCGTCCTCGTCGAACGGAACGGGACGGGATTGCTCCAGCACCCGGATCGGCCCGATCGAGATGTCGACCTTCGCCGGATCGATCGGACGACCCGCGCGGCCGACCGCCGCGATGATGCGGCCCCAGTTCGCGTCGGCGCCGAACATGGCCGCCTTCACGAGCGACGAGCCGATCACGGTCTTCGCGATCGCGCGGGCGTCGTCGTCGCTCGCCGCGCCTTCGACGCGCACCTCGATCAGCTTCGTCGCGCCCTCGCCGTCGCGCGCGATCGCCTTCGCGAGCTCTTCGCACACATGCGTGAACGCCGCGGCGAACCGGCTCCAGTCCGGATGGTCCGGACCGAGCTCGTCGTTGCCCGCCAGCCCGCTCGCCATCGCGACGACCATGTCGTTCGTGCTCGTGTCGCCGTCGACGGTGATCATGTTGAACGTCACGTCCACGGCCTGCCGGAGCAGCGACCGCAGCGCCTCGCCGCCGACGGCCGCGTCGGTCGTGATGAAGCCGAGCATCGTCGCCATGTTCGGATGGATCATGCCCGAGCCCTTCGCCGCTCCCGCCACATGGACGGTTTTCCCGTCCATGTCGAGCTTTACGCAGACCGTTTTCTTCACGAGATCGGTCGTCAGGATCGCCTGGCAGAACGCCTCCGCGCCCTCCGCGTCAGCCCGCAGCTTCTCCGGCATCGCGGCGATGCCGGAGCGGACGCGGTCCATCCGGAGCCGTTCGCCGATGACGCCGGTCGACGCGACCGCGACCTGGTGCGGCGGCACGCCCAGCGCGCGCGCGAACGTCTCCTGCATCTCGCGCGCGTCGGCTTCGCCCGCCTCGCCGGTGCAGGCGTTCGCATTGCCGCTGTTGACGAGCACGGCGCGCAGCCGGCCTTCCTTCTCCAGCCCTTCGCGGGTGACTTTGAGCGGCGCCGCCTGGACCTGGTTCGTCGTGTAAACGGCCGCGGCGACCGCCGGCACTTCGCAGACGATGGCGCCGAGGTCGTTGCGGTCGGTCTTCTTCAGGCCGCAATGCAGACCGCCGGCCCTGAAGCCGAGCGGCGTCGTGACGGAGCCGCCGGGCACGGTTTCGAACGGTTTCCCTTGTCCCATGTTCGTATCGTGGTCTCCTTGCAGAACGTATGATGAAGGCGTGTCCTTTTTCCTCTATCCATCCGCCGGTCGTCGGCGTTACGGGTAGACCGGAACGAAATCCAGCCCGAGCCCCTCGTCCCAGCCCATGCGCAGGTTCAGGTTCTGGATCGCCTGTCCGGCCGCGCCCTTCACGAGGTTGTCGATGACCGACACGATCGTGACGCGCCCCGTCCGGCCGTCCACGGCGAAGCCGATGTCGCAGTAGTTGGAGCCGTACACTTCCTTCGTCGCCGGGAGCACGCCCTCCGGGCGGATGCGCACGAACCGGCGGTTCTCGTAGTAGCTCCGGTACAGGTCGATGAAATCCCGCTGCGTGCGGCCGCCCTTCACGGCCGCGTACATCGTCGCCATGATGCCGCGCGTCATCGGCACGAGATGGGTCGTGAACGTGACCGTGATTTCATGTCCGGCGACGCGGGCGAGCGCCTGCTCGATCTCGGGGATATGCTGGTGTTGATTCACCTTGTACGCCTTGAAGTTCTCGTTGATCTCCGCGTAGTGGGTGCCGAGGCTCGCGCCGCGGCCCGCTCCCGACACGCCGGACTTCGCGTCGATGATGATCGTCGCCGGGTCGATGAATCCCGCCTGCACGGCCGGGATCAGGCCGAGCAGCGACGCCGTCGGATAGCAGCCCGGATTGGAGATGAGCCGCGCGCCGCGCACGTCCTCGCCGAACACTTCCGCGAGCCCGTAGACGGCCTGCCCGAGCCAGGCCGGATCGGCGGCCGGCTTCTTGTACCATTCCTCGTAAACCGCCGGCGACTTCAGCCGGAAATCGCCCGAAAGGTCGATCACGTCCAGCCCGGTCTCCAGCATCTGCGGCGCCAGCTTCGCCGCGACGCCCGCCGGCGTCGCGAGAAACACGACGTCCGCCTTCTTCGCAAGCGACGCCGGATCGATCGCTTCGAGCACGTCCGTCCGGATCTCCGTCAGATGCGGATAACCCGCCGCCAGCGGCTCGCCCGCGCTGGACGACGACAGCACGGCGGAAATGGCAACCTTCGGATGGGCCGAGAGCAGCCGGATCAGTTCCACGCCGCCGTAACCGGTCGAGCCGACGATCGCCGCCCTGATCTCCTTGTCCATCTGTCCGTTCCCTCACCCGTTCGTTGTCCTTGACTTCCCCATTCTACACCATGGAGACGGCGGAATAAATCCGTATCGCAAGTCCGTATCATTATACAATGAATTACATGAAAATACAATCACGGTTTCCGGCCGCTTTTCCGCCTTTCCCCCGTCCGGAACATGCGGCGGCGGCACCGATGGGCTGGCAATCAAAAATATATGTACCAAGAATTAATAATTAGTATATTTTGAACTTTATTTTTTCGTTTTATCCACATATAATATACTAAAAAGTTATTTTGAGTATATTTCGCAAACGAGGGGTTCGCATGGCGATCGTGGAGCTGGACCGGTTGACGAAGCGGTACGGAAAGCGGCGGGGCATCGAGGACGTCTCCTTTTCCGTCGAGGAGGGCGAAATCTTCGGATTCATCGGACCGAACGGGGCGGGCAAAAGCACGACGATCCGCATCCTGCTCAATCTGATCCGTCCCACCGCGGGATCGGCCCGGGTGTTCGGCAAAGACGTCGTCCGCCACTCCCGGGACATCCGCCGCGAGATCGGCTATCTGCCGGCCGAGGTGCGCTATTACGATGACATGAGGGCGGCGGAGCTGCTGCGCTATTCCGCCGGATTCTACGGCAAACCCGACGAAGCCCGCCTGCGGCGCCTCGCGGAGCGGCTCGATCTGGATCTCGCCCGCCGGATATCGGATCTCAGCCTCGGCAACCGGAAAAAGGTCGGCATCATCCAGGCGCTCCTGCACCGTCCGCGGCTGCTCATCCTCGACGAGCCGACCGGCGGGCTCGATCCGCTCATGCAGCATGCGTTTTTCGATCTGCTCCGGGAGGAGCGGGAGCGGGGCGCGACGATTTTCTTCTCCTCCCACATCCTGGGGGAAGTGCAGCGCCTGTGCGGGCGCGTCGCGATCATCCGGGACGGCCGGCTCGTCCGCGTGGAATCGGTCAGCAAGCTTGTGGGGAGCGGCCTCAAGACCGTGACGCTCACCTTCGCCGCGGACGCCAGACCGCAGCCGGTGCGGGATGATGAGCTCCCCGGCGTCGTCCGGCAGGACGTCAGCGGCCATGTCCTGACGTTGCTCTATGCCGGCGGCGTGCGCGACCTGCTGGAGTATGTCCGACGGCTGCCGCTGGCGGACATCCGGATCGGGGAGCCTGCCCTGGAAGACATCTTCATGCAGGAATACCAAACGGACGAAGGGGCGTGAGGCGGATGATCTTCAGGAGGGAGCTCAGGTCCCATGCCCGGGGCCTGATCGTCTGGAGCCTCGTGCTGGGCGGACTCGGGCTGCTGATATTGAGCGTGTATCCGTCCTTCGCCGGAAATGCGCAGACGGTGGAAGACATGTTGAATCTGTTCCCCGGACCGATCGCCGGCGTGTTCGGCATGGACGTGCTGAAGCTCGGCACGTACGCCGGCTTCTACGGTGTGGAGGTGCATCTGATCAACACGCTGGCCGGCAGCGTGTACGCGGCGCTGCTCGCGGCCGGCATGCTGGCCGGGGAAGAGAACGACCGCACCGCCGAGTTCCTGCTGACAAGGCCGGTCACCCGCACGTCGGTGGCGCTCCAGAAGCTGGCGGCCGTGCTCGCCAACCTGTTCGCGTTGAACGCCGTCATTGCGGCGGTCGGCTTCGCCTGCACGGGTTTTGCGGACGAGGCGGTCGAATTCGACCTCCTCGCCTGGTACATGCTGGCAGCCTTCCTGCTCCACGGGACCGTCGCATCCGTGTCCTTCCTGCTGTCGGCCGCAATGCGCCGCACCCGGAGCGTCGTGTCGCTGGCCCTCGGCATCGTGTTCCTGTCCTACGCGCTGCATGTCGTCGCGGAGTTGTCGGAACGGTTCGGGTTCCTGCGCCGCGTCAGCCTGTTCTCCTTCGCGGACGCGGCGGCCATCGCGGAACGCGGCGGGCTGGCCGCGCCGGACGCGGCCGTCATGGCGCTCGTCAGCGTCTTGTCCGTCGCCGGAGCGATCGGGTATTATCGCATCAAAGACATCGCCGGCTGAACCGTCCGCAAGCATGCGGCGCGCGACGCCGGCAACATCGGGAGACGTGGGTCGGATTTGAGGCAGCGCAAGCGGGAACAAATACTGGAGAAGGCGACGGAGCTCTTTTTCGCCCGGGGAGTGGCCGACGTCAGCATGGACGACATCGCCGCCGCCGTCCCGGTCGCAAAGATGACGATCTACAAGCACTTCCGAAGCAAGGAACGGCTGGTCGGCGCGGTGATGGAACGGTACATGCGGGAACAGCACGCGATCATGAACCGGAAAATCGCGGAGAGCCCGGACACCCTGTCGGCGCTCGTGTCCATTCTGGATTACCGGAGCATGCCCGTCGTGCCCGAGCGCTTCATCCGGGAAAGTCTCGAGCTGTATCCGGGGATCGTGGCGGATCTGCTGCGCTATTACCGGGAGCACGTCCACGACCAGCTGCGCGAACTGATCGTGCGCGGCCAGGAGGAGGGCGTCATCCGCAAGGATCTTTCGCCCCATATCCTGATGGTGTACATGCAGGGCATTGCCGAGTATTTCGCCCGGCCCGACGTGCTGGCGCAGTTCCACGATTTGCGGCTGCTCGGGGAACAGTTCCGCACGATGTTCCTGTTCGGCATCGCCGCGCCGAAGGATCGGCAGGCCCGATAGCGGAAGAAGGCCGGACCCGAAGCACGGGTCCGGCCTTTCCGTTCTTACGCTTCCTTGCGGATCTGGCTGCGCAGATAGGCGTCGATGAATCCGTCGATTTCCCCGTCCATCACCGCCTGGACGTTGGCGGTCTCGTACTGGGTCCGATGGTCCTTGACCATGCTGTACGGATGGAAGACGTAGGAGCGGATCTGGTTGCCCCACGCGATGTCCGTCTGCTCGCCGCGGATCGCCGCCAGTTCCTTGCGCTGCTCTTCGATCTTCAATTCGTACAGCTTCGACCGGAGCATCTTCATCGCGCGCTCCCGGTTCTGGATCTGCGAGCGCTCGGACTGGCACGAGACGACGATGCCGGTCGGGATGTGGGTGATCCGGACCGCCGACTCCGTCTTGTTGACGTGCTGGCCGCCGGCGCCGCTCGAGCGGTACGTGTCGATCCTCAGATCCTCCGGCCGGATCTCGATCTCGATGTCGTCTTCGATCTCCGGCACGACATCGCAGGAGACGAACGACGTGTGGCGACGGCCGGAGGCGTCGAACGGCGAGATGCGGACGAGCCGGTGGACGCCCTTCTCCGCTTTCAGGTACCCGTAGGCATTATGCCCCTTGATGAGCAGGGTGACGCTCTTGATGCCGGCTTCCTCGCCCGGCAGGTAGTCGAGCACCTCGACCTTGAAGCCGCGGTGCTCCGCCCAGCGGGTGTACATCCGGTACAGCATATTCGCCCAGTCCTGCGACTCGGTGCCGCCGGCGCCCGGGTGCAGCTCGAGGATCGCGTTCAACCGGTCGTACGGCTGGTTGAGAAGAAGCTGCAGCTCGAAATCTCCGATTTCGCGCTTGAGCTTCGCGACGCCTTCCGCCAACTCGGCTTCGAGCGATTCGTCGCCCTCCTCCTCCGCCAGCTCGAGCAGCGCCTCGAGGTCCGCCTGCTCGGCCGTCAGGCGGTTGTAGGTGTCGACGACGGATTTCACCGCGTTGAGCTCGCCGATCAGCTTCTGCGCCCGCTCGTTGTCATCCCAGAAGTCGGGCGCCGCCATCTTCTGTTCATAATCCGCAATGAGCTCCTGCTTGAGATCGAGGTCAAAGAGACCCCCTGAGTTCTTGGAGCCGCTTCGCCATCTCGCGCAGGTCCTGTTTGACGCTTGCGTCGATCATGGTTCGCTGGTCACCTCAATTTCGCAATATGCATGATGCCGGGCGCGCCGCCGTCAGACGTTCGCGCCGTGGCAGTATTTGTACTTCTTGCCGCTGCCGCAAGGGCACGGATCGTTGCGTCCGATCCGCGGCGCCGTGCGCCGGACCGGGCGCCGCTGCGCCTCCCGGCTGCTGCTGCCGCCGCCGGCCTCCGTCTGGCCCTTGGCGACTTCCTGGCGCTGGACGTTCTTTTCGACGTGCGCCTTCATAATATATTTCGTGACTTCTTCCTGGATGTTCTCGATCATTTCGCGGAACATCTCGAAGCCTTCAAGCTGGTACTCGCGCAGCGGATCGGTGCCGCCGTACGCCCGCAGATGGATCCCCTGCCGGAGCTGGTCCATCGCGTCGATGTGATCCATCCACTTGCTGTCGACGGCGCGCAGGACGACGACCTTCTCGAATTCGCGCATCGTCTCCTCGCCGATCTGCTGTTCGCGCTCGTCGTACAGCTTGCGCACTTCCTCCATCAGGAACTCGACGATGCCCTGCTTGTCGCGGCCTTCGAGATCCTCGCGCTTGAGCGTGCCTTCCTTCAGGAACGTCGCGTGCGCGTAGTCGACGATCGCGTCCAGGTTCCACTCCTCCGGGACATCCTCGTCGGTGCAGTGCGCCTCGACGATCCGCTCGACGACCGGCCGGATCATGTCGAAGACGTGATCGCGGATGTTCTCCGCGAACAGGATCTCGCGCCGCTGCTTGTAGATGATTTCCCGCTGCTGGTTCATGACGTCGTCATACTGGAGGACGATCCGGCGCGTGTCGAAGTTGGCGCCCTCCACCCGCTTCTGGGCGGACTCGATCGCCTTCGTCACGAGCTTGCTCTCGATCGGCTCGTCCTCGCTGAAGCCCAGGCGCTCCATCATCCCCATGATATTCTCGGAGCCGAAGCGGCGCATCAAATCGTCGTCAAGCGCAAGGTAGAACTGCGACGAGCCCGGGTCGCCCTGCCGGCCCGCGCGGCCGCGCAGCTGATTGTCGATCCGCCGCGCCTCGTGCCGCTCGGTGCCGATGATGTGCAGCCCGCCGAGCTCGGCCACGCCTTCGCCGAGGATGATGTCGGTGCCGCGGCCGGCCATGTTCGTCGCGATCGTCACGGCGCCCCGCTGGCCGGCGCGGGCGATGATCTCCGCTTCTTCCGCGTGGTACTTCGCGTTCAGCACCTTGTGCGGGATGCCGCGGCGCTTCAGCATCTCGGAGAGCCGCTCCGAGTTCTCGATCGAGACGGTGCCGACGAGCACCGGCTGCCCCTGCTGGTGCCGCCGGACGATCTCCTCCACGACCGCCCGGTACTTCGCGTTCCCCGTCTTGTAGACGACGTCGGGCAGGTCGACGCGGATCATCGGCTTGTTCGTCGGCACGACCACCACGTCGAGGCCGTAGATTTTCTTGAACTCCTCTTCTTCCGTCTTCGCCGTGCCGGTCATGCCCGCGAGCTTGCGGTACATCCGGAAATAGTTCTGGAACGTGATCGTCGCGAGCGTCATGCTCTCGTTCTGCACCTGCAGGTTTTCCTTCGCCTCGATCGCCTGGTGCAGCCCGTCGCTGTAGCGGCGTCCCGCCATGAGCCGCCCGGTGAACTCGTCGACGATGATGACTTCGCCGTCCTGCACGACGTAGTCGACGTCGCGCTTCATGATGACGTGCGCCTTGAGCGCCTGCTGGATGTGGTGGTTGAGCGTCACGTTCGCGTGGTCATACAGGTTCTCGATGCGGAACTCGCGCTCCGCCTTCTCGACCCCCGCCTCCGTCAGCGTGACGGAGCGCATTTTCAGGTCGACGGTGTAATCTTCGCCCTCTTTCAGTTTGCGCACGAAGCGGTCGGCGGCGTAGTAGAGCTCGGTCGATTTCATCGCCTGGCCGGAGATGATGAGCGGCGTCCGCGCCTCGTCGATCAGGATCGAGTCCACCTCGTCGATGATCGCGTAGTGGAGCGGCCGCTGCACGATCTGCTCCTTGTACAGCACCATGTTGTCGCGCAGGTAGTCGAACCCGAACTCGTTGTTCGTGCCGTACGTGATGTCGGCGTTGTACGCCTCCTGCTTCTGCGCGTGCGTCAGGCCGGGCACGTTGCAGCCGACGGTCATGCCGAGGAACGTGTAGATGTTCCCCATCGTCGTGCTGTCCCGCCGGGCCAGGTAATCGTTGACCGTGACGACGTGGACGCCCTTGCCTTCCAGCGCGTTCAGGTAGGCGGCCAGCGTCGCGACGAGCGTCTTGCCTTCCCCCGTCTTCATCTCGGCAATGCGGCCTTCATGCAGTACCATGCCGCCGATCAGCTGGACGTCGAAATGGCGCATGCCGAGCGTCCGCTTCGACGCTTCGCGGACCGTCGCGAACGCCTCGGGCAGCAGGTCGTCCAGCGTCTCCCCGCGGGCAAGCCGCTCCCGGTATTCGACCGTCTTCCCGCGGAGCTCGTCGTCCGACAGCCTCTCGAAATCCGGCTCCATCGCGTTGATGCGCTCCACGACCTTCATGAAGCGCTTGATCTCACGCTCGTTGGCATCGCCGAATAGTTTCTTCACAAGACCGAGCATGGCGTGAGAGCCCCTTTCGTCTGACAACTCATAAATTCAATTGTACCAGCTCGGGGGCGACGAGGCAAACGCCGCTTCCGATCCGCGGAAAGCCGGAGGGCATCGGAAAAGCCGGCCCGTGCGGGCCGGCCGGCATTCGGAAGGGGATCAGGCTTGCTCGATGAGTCCGTATTTGCCGTCCTGGCGGCGATAGACGACATTGACTTCCTTCGTATCGGCATTGATGAAGACGAAGAAGCTGTGGCCGAGCAGATTCATCTGCAGGATCGCCTCGTCCACGTCCATCGGCTTGAGCGTGTGCCGCTTCGTGCGGACGACCTCGAACTTCTCTTCTTCGTCCGCTTCGGCGACCGCGACCTTGCCGGCTGGTTCTTCCGCGAACAGCTCTTTCAGCCTGCCTTCCTGGCGAAGCTTGCGGTTCACGCGGGTTTTGTGTTTCCGGATTTGGCGCTCGAGCTTGTCCACGACCAGGTCGATCGCCGCATACATATCATCATGCCGCTCTTCCGCCCGCAGCAACAATCCCGGGAGCGAGATGGTCACTTCGACGACATGCACGTTCTTGGTGACGGAGAGCGTGACTTGGGCATCCAGGTTCTGGGGATTCTCGAAATATTTGTCCAATCGCGCAAGTTTCTTCTCCGCGTACTCTTTCAGCGCTTCCGTAACCGGCAGTTGCTTTCCGCGGATATTGAGCCTCATATGCACCCCTCCTAGAATGTCCTGAATTCATTGTAACATACCGAAATGGGCTTTACAAAAACTTGACACGCGTTTTGCGTGAATTTTTTTTGAATTTTTTGAATTTTCCGAACCAAAAATCCCGATTGCCCTTTTTCCCGCGTCTTCCGTCCGAAAGCCGAAATGAAATAGAAAACCCCCGGATCGATCCGGGGGTGTGGCGTTCAGGTACTGCGTCCGTTGGTACGGATCCGATTACGAAAGCTTCACGACGTTCGCCGCCTGTGGACCACGCGCACCCTGGACGATGTCGAACTCGACTTGTTGGCCTTCTTCGAGCGTCTTGAAACCTTCGGCCTGGATGGCGGAGAAGTGGACGAACACGTCGCCTCCCTCTTCCGTCTCAATGAATCCGTAGCCCTTTTCCGCGCTGAACCACTTGACTCTTCCTTGCATTCAACACACATTCCCTTCGTTTTTCATATGGCTGTGAGGCGACATGTTTAGCATGGCCCACAATTCGACTATACACTCCGGGGAATGCGAAGTCAAACTTTTTTTGAAAGCGAATTCATTCCAGAGGTTTCTTGCGATTCCTGAAACCAATACCAGCATGTGAAATCAAAGCCGGCATGAAATTGGGGCGGCATACGAACCGGGTCAGGGAAAGCGGCGCTGCGAAATAAGCACGCGTTCGGTTTTCGCTCGCCCGTAATCCCCATAATAAAAACACAAGGGCTGCCCCCCGTTTGGGGGACAGCCCCTTGCAAGCTGGATCATGCCGACTGTCTGCGATCAGCCGAGCAGACGCAGCACGTTTTGCGGTACGGCGTTCGCCTGGGCGAGCATCGCCGTGCCGGCCTGCACCAGGATTTGGTTGCGGGTGAACTCGGTGATTTCTTTCGCCATGTCCGCGTTGCGGATCCGGGATTCGGAAGCGGACAGGTTTTCCACGTTGACGCCGAGGTTGTTGATCGTGTGCTCGAGCCGGTTTTGCACCGCACCGAAGTTGGCGCGCAGCTCGGACACCGTGCTGATGGCGTTTTGGATCGCCGAAATGGCGGTTTGCGCACCAGCCGCCGTGCTGATATTGATGCTGTCGATGCTCAGCGCCGCGGTACCAATGCCGGTGCTCAGGTCGATGTCAATCGTGGTGTTGGCCCGGAAACCGACTTGGAAGGAGACGGTGCCCTCAGTGCCATCCAGCAGTTTGATGCCGTTGAATTCCGTGGTATCGGCGATGTTGTCGATTTCTTTGAGCAGTTGCTCCACTTCAAGTTGCAGCTTTGCCCGGTCGTCGTCATCGAGCGTGCCGTTGGCGGCTTGCGTAGCCAGCACGTTCAGACGTTGCAGCATCGCATGCACTTCCGTCAGCGCGCCTTCACCGGTTTGCAGGAGCGAGATGCCGTCCAGGGCATTCCGCATGGCTTGGTTGTAGCCGTTGATTTGGTAGCGCATCTTTTCGGAGACGGCAAGGCCGGCCGCGTCGTCAGCCGCACGGTTGATCCGGTAGCCGGACGACAGCTTCTCCATCGTCTTGCCCATCTGGGTGTTGTTGAAGGTGAGGTTGCGATGGGCGTTGATGGCAGCAACGTTGGTGTTGATGTACATCGACATCCTCAATCATCCTCCTTGATTGATATGGATTGTCGCATCCTTGCGACTCGATAACTAATATCGGCAGGTGATCATCAAAAGTTTATATATCCTTGCAGAAAATTTTTATTTTTTATTTTTTTTCGTCGAAAAAATGCGCCTCGTGCCAATCCTGCTCCAGTGCGCTATAAGCCTTCGTGGCCTGCCTGCGGTCCCTGGCGGATTGGATCGACCGGCCCGTCTCCGACAGTCTCGTCTGCATGATCGCGGACGATCTTGACAGGTTGTCTTGTACGTCCTGAAGGATGGACAGAATGTGCAGGCGGAACAGTTCCGTCGCCTTTTCCACGCCCCATTCCGCCCGCAACGTTTGCTCCAGAACGGTGATCTGATCCCTGACTCGCCGCCAGTCCGACAGTGCCGGGCCCATGGCCTCCAGCAGCTGATCGGCGTCCGGGCACGTCTGCGCCGTGTCCAGCATTCGCCGGCTGATGTTCAGCAGATCCCGGTACAATCCGACCCAGCGGTCCAACGCGGCCTGCCTGTCATCCCCGAAGCCCAAGGCCGGCTTCCTTTCCAATTTCCTGCCAAGCAGAACGGAGACTCATGATCGGTTCCAAGGCTTCTTTCACGTAGGCCGCTTCCTTGCGAATGTCCGCCATCGCCAACTGCCGCACGACGTAGAAGTAAATCTGTTTCAGGTTTTGCGCGATTTCGCCGCCCTGCTCTTCATTGAGGCATGCCAGCAGCTCGCAGACAATGTCCTGGGATTTGAGGATCGGAGGCCTGGCTTCTGCCGTCCGTCCCGCTTCCAGCAGCTCGATGGCCTGTTTCATTTTGGCGATGGCCGCATCATACAGCAGCAAAATCAATCTGTGGGGCGAGGCGGTTTCATACTTGCTTTTCTGGTAGGCCTGATACCCGGTCAGATTGGGCGTCGCCAACATCTTCACCCCTCAACGGTAGTCCGGTCTCAACGCACGAGGAAAGCGGCGAGCTGGCTGTTCAGCCAGGCCTGCTCGTTCTGCAATTGGATCAGCATCGTTTCCATGGCGGTAAATTGCTTTTTCAGCTGCTCTTCTTTCATCGCAAGCCGTATTTCCATATCTTCCATCTGCTTGTTGATGAAAGATATCTCCGCATTGTAGCCCTGGATCCGGGCGGCCAGGATGCCGTTGCCCGAACGGGTCCAGTAGCGCAGCGTTTCGGTGAAGCGGTCGGCGATGCCGGGGTTCTGGCTGTCATGGTTGGAAAACAGCCGGAACACGCCTTCCGGGTCGTTCAGCAGCGCTTCCTTGAATTTTTCCTTGTTGAATACGATCTGGCCCGTCATCGTTTCGGCGGAGGTTTTGCCTTCATCAATCGACAGGCCGATTTGCGACAAGAATTCGAATGCTTCGGCTCCCGCCACTTTGGCGTTAAATTCCGAGAACAGCGTGTTTTGCAGGGTTCTCAGCGTGGAATCTCCCTGCAGCAATTTCCCCTGCGCCGTATTTTCGCGGATGGTCTGGATGACGTCGTTGTACGCCTTGACGAAGGCTTCCACCTTCTCGGCCACCTTGTCGGCGTCCCGGGAAACCGTGATGGTGGATGTGCCTTCCTTGAGCAGCGTCAGACTCAACCCGTTGATGACATCCCTGACTTCATTGCTGGAGGACTGGAATTCAATGCCGTTGATGTAGAAAACGGCGTTCTGGCCCAGTTTGTTTTTTCCACCCAGCGAAACGTCCGCGTCCAGGGTGATTTCGATGCCCCCGGCTTCTTTGGCCGTCAGCATGAGCGCCTTTTTGCCCGGCTCATTCTGGATCACGGTTGCCCGAACGCCCAGATCCTTGTTCTCATTGATCTTCTTGTTGATCTTCTTGGCGATAAGGGCCAGAATTTCATCGTTCGTTTTTCCGCTCAGATCTTCGTCGATGTTGATGGTCGTTTCGTTTCCATTGAGTCCGATCGTGATTTCCGTCAAGCCCGCCAGGCTGTTGCCGGAAGCATCGACGCCATCCGTTACAAAAGTGCTGTAGGTGGCCAGTTTCTCGACCTGCACCACATAGACGCCTTCCTGCACGGCATCCGATGCTGCTGACTTGAGCACGGTTTCATCGGAAATACTCGCGCTGCGCAGGCTGAAATTGGCCTGAAGGCGCAAATCTTCGGCAGCCGTCCGCAGGGCGGCCAGTTTTGTGTTGATGGTGCGGAACACGGACAGCTGCGCGTCGTAGGTCTTCTTTTTCGACTCCAGTTTGTTGTACGGGATGCGTTCGATCTGCATCAATTGGGATATGATCGTATTGGTATCCAGACCGGATGCAATGCCGCTCAGACTGAAAGACATGGCGGACCCTCCTTGGTCAGCATGAATCGCCGTCATGCGGCAGATGGCGGTTCATTACAGCCTTTCGTCAATGTACAGCCCGAGAATTTTCTTCATCTTGATCGACAGATCGATCAAAAATTCCGGCGGCAGGCTGACGATCACTTCATGGGTGGAGGCATCGATGACCTCCACGTACAGCATGGACGCTTCCTCGTCGAACTTGAATTTGAGATACTTGCCGGTATAGGCGAATTCCGCGTTGTGCCGATCCAGTTCTTCCTGCAGTTTTTGCTTGTCCTGTTCGGTTATCTGGTCAAAGCGGAACGTCCTTTTTCCTTCCAGAAGGCGTTCGCCCAGCGGTCCTTCGCTCCGCCCGGCGACCTTTCCGGATTCGCTTGACATCTTGCTTTTCACGGGAACCAACGGTTCGATGCGCTCCGTTTCGACGGGAAACGGTTCCGGCTTTTGGACACTTGCGCCATGAACGACAGACATGTTTTCACTTCCTTTCCTGCTGGAAATCCTGCTTGCCGGCATCCTTGCCGGAAAATCTGTTTATCAGGTGGCGAAGCTGGTCCTGATTCGGCGGCTGCTTGCCCGCTTTCAGGTTTTCCTGCCAAATGCTTTCCACCAATTCCTTGCGGAAAATCTGGATGTCCGGCGGAGCGGAAAAACCCAGCTTCACCGTATCGCCTTCCACACCGAGCACCTGCACTTCAATGCCGTCACCGATCATCACCGACTCGCCGGTTTTTCGCCGCAGCACGAGCACTAGGACCCCTCCTTGCGAAGCAGCGGATGGCGAATCGGATACGTCGGATCATCGATGATGAACTGGCATCCGCGTCGGCTGGCGGGCGCCGCAAGGATCGGTGCTTTCAGATTGACGAACAGGTCGTCGTCAATGGCGTTGACGATCACGAACGTGTTGACGTCTTCCGGTTTCCGGATTTGCAGCAGTTCCACGGTGGCGTCATCGATGTGGAAACCGTAGTCGTCGGCGGCCAGATGGGCCGGCAGCAAAATGAAACTGAGCTCGTCGTTGAGGGCATGCAGCACGTAAAACGGTCCGTCTTCCACCTGGATGAGGGCATAATCCTTGTATTCGTGCAGCCCCACCAATCCGCGCGGGAAATGGTAGATCTGATCCTCCGTGACCTGAAATGCTCCGTATGCCAGGCTGTTGACGGTGCGAACCGCAGCCGGCGGATTTGCGGCCTGATGCATGGCGTCAATCGCGCTCCCATTTGAAATTGGTTTCCACCCTGATTTCAGGCGGATGGATGCGGACGTCTATCTGCACACCGAATTTCGGCGCGGCGTCGATTTTCACGTATCGCTGACGGGTGTACAGGAATTTGTCGAACGCGATGCGGCCGAACACGTTGCCCTTCTCCTTGTGGAGGTCGCGCACCCGGAGCCCCGATTTGACCCGGAATTCGACGTTGCGGGCGTACCGCTCCTGGGCGATGGCCTCGATTTCCCGTTTCAGATCGTGCACTTTCAGAAACCCGCGCTCCCGCCAGACGGGATCCCAGTCGACGGTCATTTCGGGATTCCGCGTGCGGATTTCCAGAACGGCCGCTTCCGGCGCCGCATCGACCTCGACCTTCTCCATGTTGCGAACGGAGTGCGATCGGACCGGTTTCATATCCGCCGCGAAAGACGTCAACGTACGGGAATTCGTGGAGCTGACGGACATGTTCATCCAGGACCGCTCCGCTTCTATTTGAGGAAGTCGACAAGCGACACCTGCATGATCCGCGCTCCGACGGCAAGGGAAGCCTGCAGGACGTTCTCCCGCTGCTGCAGCTCGATCAGTGCTTCGGCCATGTCGACATCGCCGACGTGGGAGCGCAGTTCCTTCAGGGATACCAGCTGATCCTCGATGCGTTCCTTCATCAGTTCGAACCGGTTCGTGCGGGCGCCCACTTCCGCCCAGGCCTCGTTCAGCCGGTCGGCAAGATCCAGAATTCTGTCCATGTCCGCCAGTAGGCCGTCCCGGTCGTTGTTCTCCAGGTGGGTCAAAATGTTGTCAAAAACGCGGAAGGCGTTGTCGGGCGCTCCGGCTTCGCCGAAGATGTCTTCCCCGCTGATGCTGACCGGCACGGACACGAACGGACTGACATTCAGATAATAGACGCCCCGGTCCGTTCTGTCATTGGCGGGATCCGTCAGCGAATAGGGAGGCTGGTCGGTTTTCTGGCCGTTGAACAGGTACCGGCCGGAGAAGCTGCTGTTGCCGATCGTAACCAGCTGTTCTTTGAGCTGTTTGATTTCGGCGGCAATAAGCTTCAGGTCCTCCTCCGGCGTCGTGCCCGTCGTTGCCTGCTGCACCAGCGTCCTGGCCCGTTTGTATACATCGTTCGCCTGCTGGAGCATCTGGTCCATCGTTTTCAAAAACCCGAGCGCCGTGTTGGCGTTTTCCAAAAAGACGTCCGCCCGGTTGATTTCGCTGTTATACCGCATGTAATAGCCGACGCCGACGGGATCGTCGCCCGGCTTGTGGATGCGGCGGCCGGTAGCCAGCTTGTTCTGCCAATCCAGAATGCCGGTATTGTTGTTGCGCAAATTTTTCAAGAATTGCAAATGCTGCATCGTATGGGTCACGCGCATGCCTGCTCACCCCGCTTCATCGGCCGACCAGGCCCATGTGATTGATAATCCGGTCGAGCATTTCATCCACGGCGGTCATGTTGCGTGCCGCGGCATTGTAGGCGTGCTGGTAACGGATCATGTCCGCCAGTTCTTCATCCAGCGAAACGCCGCTTACTTGTTGCTTGCGCATGGAGACGGCATCGGTCAAATCCTGCAAATTGCGGACTTGCCGCTGGGCATTGTTGCTGCGGATGCCGAGGTCGCCGACCACCGCCCGGAAATAGTCGTCAATCGTGCCGGAGGACAAGTTGGTCAGTTCCGGGGGATACTGGAACACATGGTCACGCAGTCTCGTCAGCGCATGGGCAATATCGCTGTTCCCCCGAATCGTCACCCTGTTGCCGCCGACCATCTCGTATTTGCCCGACGCCGCGACAAGATTCGTATTTTTCTGGATTTCGGGATTGACCCGGATATTCTCCAATGTGAACGTATCGCTGCCATCGGCTGTCGTGAAGAACGGAATGTCGGTCCGTCCGTCGGTGAGCGCGTAACCGAGCCGGTGCAAGCCATTGAAACCGTTTACCCGAAGTTCCACGGGGCTCACAATTTCCGATCCGGCCGGAATGGTCTGCCCGGCGGGAATGACGGTGCCGTCCGCCAGCGTCACATCGTTCAAGGCGACCAGGTCACTCGATGTCATGTACCCGTTCTCGAGCCGGACCGTCATTTCCCCGTTGACAAGGGTGTTCACCATCGCGTTCAACTGGTTGCGGATGTGGGTGATCTCCTCCAACGATTGCCTGTATCCGGCCAGTTCGCCGCCTGCCGCCGTCCCCACAACATCAGCCGTAAGCAGCGTGAACTCGCCATTGGCCACCACGGTCACGCCGCCCGCCACGATCGAATAGTCGCCGTCCGGCGTTTCGATCACTTGCACGTCAATAATGGAGGAAAGTTGGTCCACCAACAGGTCCCGTTGGTCGCGGAAGTCGTTGGCGTTGTTGCCCATTCCCTCCGTGCGCCGGATGAGCGTGAACATGTTGGCGATGTTCTCAATGAGCGTGTTGGCCTGGGCGATCTTGCGATTGATGTTCAGCTCAATGTCGCTCTCCAGCGCCCTCAGACCGTTTTCCAGCGTGTTGAGCGTGTCCGTCAGATTGACGGCCGCGCTGACAAGGGCAATGCGGGCGCTCAGCAAGCCCGGATCCCGGTTCAGGACTTCCAACGAATCCCAGAACTTGTCCATGACGCTGCGCAATCCGCTCTCGCTGGGCTCGTTGATGAGCGCCACGATGGAATCCAGCGTCGAGTTGCGGACTTGCCACATGCTCAGGGACGCGTTTTCCCTTCGATACTGCAGATCCAGATAACTGTCCCTGAGCCGTTCGATGCTGTCATATTGAACACCGGTGCCGATTTGACCCGGAGCCGTGCTGGATTGCATGCCCGGCGCTTCGATGGGCCGGGTGGCCGACAGATGGACCCGCTGCCGGGAATAGCCTTCGGTTGCCGCATTGGCGATGTTGTGACCGACGGTGATCAACGCCACCTGTTGGGTTAACAATGCCCGTTTGCTCGTTTCCAGACCGTGAAATGTGGATCGCATTCAGACACCTCCAAAAGCAAGGCTTGCATTCAAATCGCCCTGACCGGAACGGACCGGATGCAGCTTCGTCTTCGGATCGGCGGATTGGACGTAACGGATCGTATTTCCAACACCGCCGCCCGGCTCATGCCCGCCTGTCAAACACGCCGTTCCTGCCTCCGGTCCCGTGGTTCTTCTGCGGATGCTGATACACGATATCTTCGGAAGGATTGCCGACCAGAAGTTCGATTGAATATTCAATGAAGGCAAGCGATTGGCGGATCAACTGCTGGTTCAGTTCGTTCACGCGTCGCAGCTCTTCCAGGAGCTGCGACAGCTTCCGCTGCTGCCCGATCAGCCGTTCCTTCAGCTCCGGCTGATTCACCGACTGGATGACTTCGCGCAGCGTGTTCATGCGGGAAATATATCCGAGCGATACGAAATGGCGGTGCGTCGCAAGAATGCGCTGCTGTTCCAGCTGCTCGGCCCGGGCGATCAGCTTTCGCTCCTGCTGCACGATCGCGTTGAGTCGGTCGACGTCTCCCTTCACCAGCACGGGCGTCTTCTCGTTCGCCGTCTCGAGCAGCCGGCCGTACAGCTCCGCTTGTTCATCCAATATCCGGACGATGTCCTGGACCGCCATCCGGTTCACCGTCTTTCTTCATGAGATACCGACAGGCCTGCGGTGCGCCTATTTCAGATACGGCCAGAGCTTGTCGGCGATCTTGCCGGCATCGACGTAATACGTGCCCGTCGCCACCGACTGCTTCAGCCGATTGATCTTCTCCGCCCGCTCGGCGCCGAACAGCCGGCTGTCCGAGAACAGTTGCTGCGCTTCCGCGGATATTTGCACTTCGTCCCTGCGCTTCACCGCGCCCTTGCCGCCGGCGTTCGCATCCTGTTGTTTCTGATAGGTGCGGACGGCGCTCAAGCGCCCGATCTCGTAGATCTTCATGGTTGCCACCTCTTCCTGCGCGACAATAACGCAAAAACAACCGATAATCCCTATGTGGGTATTATCGGTTGCCGTCTTCGCAAAATTTATAGGTTTTACGGGAGGTTTAACGATCTTTCCGCTCCGACTGCCGTTCTGCCTGCTTGATCTGGTACGTCTCCGGCCGCACGTGCTGAGCTTCGGCTTTCAGTCGGGCTTCGATCGCCTGCTGCGCCTTGATCTCTTCGGTCAGCTTCTTCAGGCATTTCGGGCACATGCTGCCTTCCCGGATCGGCGCGCCGCAGGATTCGCAGGAGTAATACATGTTCGGATGGGCACTGATGCTGATGCGTCCCTCGCGAATGAACCGGGTAATCTGGCGCACGGATACCCCGGTAGCCTCCGAAAGCTGCTGGATCGTAATGTTCGGGTGCTCCTTGAGGTACGCGACGCATTTCTCATAATCTTCCTCGATTTCCTTTATGCAATTCGGACAAATGTCGCGGATACCCCTGGCGAACAGCTTACCGCAACGCGGACAATAGTCGAGCTTCATTGGCCCCTAGTCCCCCATGCACACAGATTCCTTTTGACGTTATTTTATCGAAAATGGAAGAATAATGCGATATTTTGCGAAAAATAGGGACCTTCGATTTATTGCATCGTATTTCCGGGGGGCCGGTCCGGAACGACGGCGTGCACCCAATGCCTCATGTTGCCGTGAGCTGATCGATTCACCATGTAAATGAGCCAATCGCTTCCGAAATGTCACGAGCGTGCCCAGGTCAGCACGTAGACCAGAACGTTGCACGGAGCGGCCGAGCGGATCGCCGTGGCGCACGCCTCCGATGTGGCGCCGGTCGTGTAGATGTCATCCACCAGGAGGATGCGCAAGGGTTCGCCGGGAGAGCGCCCCGCCCGCACGAACCGCGCCGCAAGCCGCCGGATTTCGGTTTCGTCGGGTCCGAACGCTGCCCGCATTGCCCGGAACCGCTCGATTCTTCCGCGCTGGCTCTGCTTGCCGCCGTCGCGGAGGCGCCGGAGGAGCGGCAGGAGCGGCGCGTTCGCCCATTTCGCGGCCGCCCGGGCGAGCCGTTCCGCCTGGTTGAACCCCCTCTCCTCCGCCCGCTCCCGGCTGACCGGCACATACGTGACGGCGTGCCAGACGCCGCGGCCGGAAGGGCGGACGCCCGCCGGACAAGCCGGATCAGCGCCGTGCCGGCGGAATCCCCATGGTCCGCACGGTCCGCCCGCCGCCTCCGGCCCGCCCGGCCATCGCGCCGCACCGCTCCGGTCCGCTCCGGCAATCGCCGCTTCGCCCGCCCGTCGGGATGCGGCGGCCGCCTCCGCGGTCAGCCGCTCGTAGGCCGGAAGCAGCATTTCGGCCAGCAGATCGCCGTAGCGCTCGTCGCCGCGGAATTTGTACAGCTTGAGCCACGCCTTCATGTCGTCGCTGTAGCGCACCGCGCTGCGGTTCATTGCGAAGGCGCGGACCGGCCGCCGGATGCAGTCCGGGCAGAACACGGGGCGGCCGCAGCGCGGACAGGCGATCCGCCGGATCCAGGGAATGCGCCGCAGGCAGCCGGCGCACAGCCATCGTTCGAGGTTCGGGGCTTCCGACGATCGCGCCGGGAGGCCGTTCCGCCGGTCGCCGCAGACGAGGCAGCGTTCGTCCGGCGGCCCGATCCAATCAGCCGTATGCGCAAGCAGCATCTTCAGGAAACCGGTCCAGGACATCATCGCCGGAGGCCTCCCGCGCGGACTTCGCCCGGCGGCGCTTCCATGCGAATATGGCCCCCGGCCGCGGCGATCGCGTTCATCTCCCGGATCCGGCGGATGGCGGCGCGCTGGGCGCGGGTCGCGTGCGGCGCGCAGAAATAAACCCGTCCGTGGGGATCCTCCTTCGATCGGCCGGCCCGTCCCGCCATCTGCTCGAGGGAAGCTTCATCGAACAGAGGCGAGTCCGCATCCAGCACGAACACGTCGCTGCGCGGAATCGTCACGCCGCGCTCGAGAATCGTCGTCGTCACCAGCAAGCGCAGCTCGCGGTTCCGGAATCGCTGCACCGTCTCCGTCCGCCGCTCGTCCCGCGAGGAGGTGTGCCCGATCGCGGTTCCCGGCGGGCAGACGCCGCGGAGCAGCGAAGCCACGGGGCCCGTATCGGCGATGCGCGGCACGAACACGAACAGTTGCGCCCCTCTGGAGAGCGAGGCGAGAACGGCTTGTTTCAGCCTGTCGGGAACCGCGTTGCGGCGGATCAGTTCACGCACGGGCGGAATCCGGAGCTCTTCGGGCACCGGCAGCGGATGGCCGTGGTGCCGGACGGGCACGCGCGCATGCGGCAGCCGTCCGCGGATGGCCGCACGCCTGAGCTCCGCCGGCGGCGTCGCGGTGAGCAGCACGCGCCGGCCGCCCGGGGCCAGGCTCTTCTCCGCCGCGTATTGCAGCATCGGATTGTTGTGATAGGGAAAAGCATCCAGCTCGTCGATCACGACCAGATCGAAGCCGGCCTCGAACCGGATCGTCTGGTGCGTCGTCGCGATCGTGATGTCGGCCTTCGTCCATTTCTCGCGGCTGGCGCCGTGCAGCGCGGCGACGGTGCGCCCGGGGAACGCCCGCCGGATGCGCGGTTCGAGCTCGAGCACGACGTCCCGGCGCGGCGTCGCGATCAATACGTTTCCACCGCGCGCGAGCACGGATTCGATGAGCGGGAACATCATCTCCGTCTTGCCCGCGCCCGTGACCGCCCAAATCAGGAACGCCCGACTTCCTCCGTCGTCCGGGCTTTCCAGCCAACTTAGCGCCGCCTCCGCCGCCGCGGATTGGGCCGGACTGAGGCCCCGGCGCGCGAGCCTGACCGGAACGGGCGGGAGTCCGTCCGCCGGACGCAAGCGGCCGGATGCGCCGCCCGCGGGAATGCCGCTGACGAGCAGCGCGCATTCCCTGCTTCGGCCCAGCATCAGGCAGGCTTCGCAATAGGCGCAGACGCGGCCGCACGCAAGGCATGGCGTGCGGTGCATATGCGCCTCGCCGCTGCCGCACCGCCGGCAGCGGCGCCTGCGCCAGCCGGCGACGGCGCTGCCCAGGCGCAGCCGGCCCAGCAGGGCCGCGAGCTGGAGCGCCGCGTCGACGAACGCGGCGCTCCGGCGGGCGGGCACGCCGAGCAGGGCGTGCGCTTCGCCGCGCAGCAGCGCACGCCCCTCGAGCGCGTCGGCGGCTTCGCAAACGGCCGCCGCCAGCTTCCGGGCCGCCTCCCGCATCCCGGAGGCCCGGTCCCATCGCACGGCGGTATATCGGCGCACGCGCCGCGCGGTCCCCTCCCGGCCGAAGATCCGGAACAAGTCCAAGGTGCCGCGCAGGCCGCCGCCGAGCTCCGCTCCGCGCGCGCAGGCGCGCAGCAGCCGTGCGGCCCGCGCCTCTCCCCGCACGCGCCGCGCCTTCGCGGCGAACCGTTCAGCCGCGGCGAAGGCGATGCCGAGCGGCAGCGGTTCGTCCAAGAGCAGGACGACATCGGCGAGGCCGCTTCGTCCCGCTTCCGCTCCGTCCGTAAGCCGCCCCTCCCGGCCGCCACCCGGCCATGTCGCCGCTTCGCCGTTCTGCCGCTCTTCCGCTTTACCGTATTGCCGTTTTCCCGTCCCCTCGCCTCCGCAGCCGGATGCCATCTCTTCCACCGTCCGGCGAAATTCCGCATCCAGCCAAAAGGCCAGATCGACTTCCGGCGATATCGTCACGACGGCCGACCAGCGGCCCGCCGAAGCAAAAGCATAGAGATATCCTTTCATATTCGATGCCCCCGTCCGTCAGACGGCAAGCGAACGTCCGGCGGTTTCGACCTCCGATCCGCCGCCCGTTCACCGCACCCGGTGCACCGACACATGCTTGTGGATGTTCCCGATGATCCGGATCGGTACCGACGTCTCCTTGACGGTCCCGTTCCGGTACCGCACCCGGAACACGACGGGATATTCGCCTTCCCGGATGCTCCCATCGAACGTCATCCAGCTCTTGTCGTGCAGCTCGCCCTCGTACCGCCGACCGCCCGCGGCCTTGAGCTGCACCTGTTTGCGGATCGCTCCGCCCGATTTCGACACCGCCTCCAGCTCCGCCGTCACCTCGTCGGCCGGCGCCTCCGAGATCACCGCGGCCACCCGGATGATCTCGCCCGAGTAGAAATCCTTCGGGTCCCGGTCGACCTCGTGCCCGGCCTCCTCGTGCATCTTGCGCCACTCGGGCGTGTGATGCACTTCGCCGTCGATCGTAAGCGGCAACGCCTCCAGTACGCGCTCCGCCTGCGCCGTCTCCCGGCCGTCGCTCACCACAAGCCGGATCGTGTAGCTGCCCGGTTGCTCCGCCCGGAAGCTCGGCTCCTTCGCGTTGAACGCAAGGCTCCGTCCGCCAGGCCCCGTGATTTGCCAGTCATAAGTCAGCGGGTCGCCGTCGGGGTCGGAGGAACGGTCGATCAGTTGCACCGTGTCGCCTTCGTACACCGGCTTCGGCGTCCAGTCGAAGTCGGCCACCGGCGGCCGGTTCGTCTCGATGTAGAAATACTTCGGCGCGCTCCAATCGCCCCACTCGATTCCGTCATGCGCGCGGACGCGGACGTACATCGTCACGCGCTCGGGCAGATCCACGGCAGGCGTCCAGCTCGTGACGGAACCGGATCGCGGCCCGGTGTCGCGCTCAAGCGTGCCGTCCAAGCGGTAGATCTGCACCTGGAACATCGATTGCGCGTCCCCGTCGGCGTCCGAATACGTCCAGACAAACGTCGGACGCAGCACATCAAACTTCGTCGGATTGGACGTACTCGTGCTTGCCGGCGTCGTCACATTCGCCTGCGGCTTGCGGTTCACAATCGTAACGGTCTTGACCGCCTGCGCGGGCTGGCCAAGGCTGTCCTCCACCACGAGCCGGATTTGGAACGTGCCGAGCGTGCTGAACGTCTTCGTCCAGACGGTCCGGGATGCGCTTGCCACCGTCTCGGGTCCGCCGGTCGTAAGGTTCTTGAGGTAATAGGTGTGCTTCAGATTCTCCCGGCCGCCGTCTTCCTTGTCCCGCGATTGCGACTCGATCGTGACCTGTACGCCCCTGTAGGTGGTCGACGGGTTCACCGTAAACGCGGCCACCGGCGGTTCGTTGGGCTCGGGAAGCTTCGTGACCGTCACGAAATCGACGTCATATTCGCTCCAGGCACCGTATTCGTCCTTCACCGCCATCCCGATGATATACGTGCCGAGCTCGTCCGGCACGACAAGCTTCTCGGCCACATACCGGCCGCTCGGTGTGATGTAATAGAATTTCTTCTCCAGAATCCCCCGCGTCGTCTTGTAGTCGATGCCGGTCGGTTCGGTGGAGTATTCCGTATCGCTGATCCAGCGGTCCGGGTCATGGCTGCGGTCGAACCACAGGATCGTGCCGTCGCTTGCAATCGAGTGCCATTTGTCCGCGATCGGCCGGCGGTGCACGGTGATGACCGCCGTAAATTCGTTGGACGGCTGACGGTACTCCTCGAATGTCGGATCCGGATGGCGGTGCTCCGGATGCGGGTCGTCCTTCGCACGCAGGATGACCGTGTAATCGCCAACCTTGTCGAACTCAAGCACCGGCGACGAGAACGTCTTGCCGTGCAGCGCCGACAGCCCCTGGTTGTTCAGGAAGCGCGGCGTATGCGTAATCGACCACTGATACGATCCTGCCGGCGGGTCGTTCTCCGGATCGACGAACGAGATGTTTTTGTACCGGACCTCGGCCTTTGCGGAGCCTTCATCCCAGATCGCATAGTCCCTATACCAGTAAATCTGATCCGGCAGAATCTCCTTCGCCGATACCGGTCCGAAACGGACGTAAGACTTGTTGCTGAACGGACCGAATTTCCCTTCCCGGAACGTGCTGTCCGTCACGTTGAAGTACGGCGCGTTGTTGACGTAAAGCTGCAGTTTGTCTCCGGAAAACCGGAGCTTGATCAGCACCTTCTCCCTGTCTTGAAAGGGGAAAG
This sequence comes from Thermobacillus sp. ZCTH02-B1, assembly GCF_002159085.1. Lineage (GTDB taxonomy): Bacteria > Bacillota > Bacilli > Paenibacillales > Paenibacillaceae > Thermobacillus. Next base: position 73,932 of record NZ_LZRU01000023.1, on the reverse strand, counting down.
ATTGCTGCGCCAACACCGTCCGTTTGCCGTTCACATATTTGGACAGGAATATCGTCGAACCGTTTGTTTCGAACGCATACCGGTTGGCGGCATCTGCGGCCCGGAACGACATGCCGACGAGCTCCCGATCCGCATCGGCATCGTCCAGGGAGAGCGTGAACGAAAGCTCATGGTCCTTGACCTTCGTCGACGAAAGCAGTTGCCCCAGCGTAAAGCCCGGACCCTGCCGCTCGCCTTCCACCGGAACCCCGACGTTCAACCACGGAGTCCAGTAGTACATGAAGGTGGTGCCGCTTTCCGTCAACAAGGACAGCAAAAGACCATCGCCGACATACTGCGCGACTCTGATATCATGTGCCACTCTCACCGTGTATCCGTCGGTACTGAGTATGCCGCCCGCCTCAAACGAATACTGCGACTGTCCGGTCCAGGTATAACCGTAATAGCGGTTGCCGCTCCACCGGAACTTGATGCCATACGGTGTATAGGAATACGGCAATTCCAGCGACGATCTCGTCTGCATCTGGCCGAAGGCATCGATGTCGAACGTGGTGCCGTTCCACGCAAAATCTGCGGATTCCAGAATGCGGGTGGCACCGGTATCCATATTCACGGCCTGAATATATTTGGTGCCGGCCCAAGTATTAAAGTATTGGTAGCTCCGGACGATGATCTCTTTCCCCGCATGATTGACGATCATATCCGGAACGTCATGGGTGTATACGTCAATGTTGGGCATCAGGTCGGTTCCTTCAAGTTTGGCCCGCCATACCACATTGAAATCCGGGTCAAACTTTACCAGATACACGGAACCGTAATTTCTCCACTCATCGCCGTTATAGCAGTTCACTTCCTCGTATACATAGGTGTTTTCATTGATATCCTCAAAAACCTTGTCAAACTTGTAACCTCCGCTACAGCTCAACCAAGAAGCAGGAGGATCATACGGGAATTGTTGCAGTTGCTTTCTGCTTTTCAGGTTCAAATACCGATCATAGGTTTGCAATTCGTTCGAATAATTGGGAAGATAGACGAGATTCCCGTTTCGTGAGAAACCTTGTCTCGGAGGATTACTAATTGGATAATTGATGCCCTTCTTGAGTCCGCTTGCAATGAGCTCCCCCGTCTTCAGGTCATAAGTGAACAGGGTGTATCCTCCCATATGGAACCTTTCCCCGTCACTGTATAAACCACAATAACATCTCCATTCAACGACCTGGTAGACGGTGTCATCCGTTACGTAGTATTCAACCGGTGTATAGCCAACCCCCGCATAGTTGACCCCGGGCACTTTCTCATGTTCTTCGACAAACTTAATGGGTTCGCCTGCCCAATGCCGAACCTCTGCAAAAAACTGGGCGTTCGGCGCATGCAGGATGTAATCATAGTACGAGCCATCCGGGAGCGTGTGTTCGACGCCCGAAAGTCTCCCATTGGTATAAATATACTGCAACTCATACCGGCCGATTTTGCTCTTGTTCAGCGCGTAGAACCGTTCGTTGTAGCTGAAATACAAATGCGTCGGCGTGGAAACAAAGTTCGGCAAATTACCCGGAGAAAAAGATACGAGGTTCCATTTTCCTTCCGAATTCGGATTAGGCACCAGCAACGGCTGGCTGAACGTCTTGTTCGGATCCACCCCGCCTATGGGCCGGTAGAGATTGTAACCGTTTTTGCCGTACCCCGCATCCGAGAAGGGTGGAAAATAAGAGAGCGTGGCCGATGGGATGTACAAGCCGTTCCCGTAGAATCGCTCCGGCTTTTTCCCGGATTTGCCGAACAATTCGCTGGCCGAATAGCTCCAGCGCATCCGTTTGCCGTCCAGCGGACTCGTGCTGTTGACATCGGTCAGCGTCCAGCCGAACATTTCCGCAGGCGTATAGATGCGAGCGACGGAATGGTCCGGCTGCGGGTTCTTCCCTTCCAGCTCGAACGACACTTCCGGCGCCAAATTGACGATGTCGATCATGGTGAGCTCCACCGGATCGGACAGGGTGTCGTCGCATTTGCCGTAGTCTTCACAGACCTTGACGTAGAATTGATACTTCCCGACCCGATCCGGCTTGAACACGGCGCGGGTCATATCCCCGTTCAGGTTTGTCCACGGATCGTCATCGAAGCCGTTGTTTTCGGCATCATAACGCATCTTGTACTGGACGGAGACAATCTGTTCGCCGTCGGGGCTGTACGACTTGTTGTACACGTAATACGTCTGGCCGCGGATGCCGCGGGGCTCCACTTCGAGCTTCGCCACCGGTGGCTCATCCGGCAGCACCGTCAGCTCGTGCACCGCCGGTTCGAGGGATTTCAGGCCGATGCTGTCGTAAACATGCAGCGTGATGATCTCCTTGCCCGGCTTCGTATAGACTTCCTTCAGGTTTCCCCATTCGTCCCTGGAATGATCGATCGCCCGTCCAGCGGGGCTGTAGCTTTTCGCGCTGCTGAACGGCTGCGGCAGCGGCCGGCCTTCCTTCACTTCCTTCGGCCCTTCGATCACGGGGATCGGGTTCGGCGGAATGACCCGGATGTACGTCGTCCGGGTAGCGGTTGCCCCGAAGGCATCCCGCATCGAAGCCTTGACCACGTGATAACCGAGGCCGTTCATCACGATGTTGTGATATCCGTCGCCGTACTCGGGATAGTTCTGCGGGATCGTCTTGGCCCAGTTTGAGCTTTCGGAAAAATCGAAGCCCAGGAATTCGATCGGATCCCCGTCCGGATCATGGGGCGTCGGTACGCTCGGATCGGTGATGTAAATCAGGTGCATAACGGTGCCCTCGACGACCTCATGAACCGGCTTCGTCGGGTTGTAGGGATGGACAAACCCGATCTCGAATTCGGGCGGCCGGTTGTGGCTCGGCCCGTTCACGACCAGCGTATGCGTGGCCGTCTGCTTCATACCGCAATCCTTCGTGCGGATTTCGAGGGTAATGAAGTGCGTCCCGATGCCGATGACCGACGGATATGTACTGTAGGAATACGAGTGCACGTAGCTCTGGCTGTCCGCCCATGGCGTGTAAACCGACAATCCATCACGTTCAATCTTGTACCGATGGCCGTCATACGTGCAGCCGTTGAACGTGAAGTTTTTCGGTTTCAACTGGAACGACTCACGGAACTCGATCGCCGGCGGCAACACATCGAAATCGCCGGTAAAGTTCCTGTTAGGGTCGGCCGCCTTGAACATTTTAGATACCTGGTTGTTGTTCTCATTGCTTTCATCAATTGCATTGGTGCTGTCTACGATCAGCAGGAACGTCTTTTGGGATGTATCCGTAAACGTATAGGTAAAGTTCATGGTATATTCGCCGGGTTGTCCGGCAGCCTGACTTTCCAGCTTAATCTGCGTGCCATTGACCATGATGGAGACGTTGTACGGCTTTCCGGTTGCCTGATCAGCCACCTTCCACTTCGCCGTAAAGCTGACAGGCTTTTCGGCTTCGATAGGGCCGTCTGCCGTGATGTCCACCGTGACCAAGTCGGGTTTCTGCGTCACCTCTCGATAGACGCCGACGATATCAGTGCCTCCGACGGCAATGGTCGTATTGCGAGTTTTGAGGGCGGGATCCCCTTCAAATTGCGGATAAAGTTCCTCATTCGGCTTCAGCTTCAACCGGATGTATGACTTGTAGAGACGGAACGTTTTTCCGTTATGGCCAACGGTATCTTCCAATGTGTAGCTGAACGGGGTACCTGACTTCACGCCCTTTACCACATTCACCGGAGGCAGCTCCTCGACGGTCGAATCCGCATGGACAAGCCGCCTCACGACATCACCATCATAAAACGGAGACTGGAACGTGATCGGGTTATCGAAACGCATGCGCAGGTTTTCCCGGGTCTCCTGGGACCAGTTCTCCGCCGCCAGGATGTCCTCCAACGTGTAAAACAGCTTCCCCGCATTTTTCGGGCTGTTCTCGATGCGGAAGATCGAGTGGATATAGACCGTCTGGCCGTCCACGGCATCCAGCAGATCGGCGTCCTTCAGCGCCTGTTCGAGAACGGTCCGGGGGACGGCAAAATAAGTTCTGATATTATCACCCGGACCGGCATTAGGCGGATCCTCCAAAACTTGGAACCCCGGATTGTCATCATTGTCCAGCATCACGCCGTGCGCATAGGCCAACGGATTTCCGTTCGTTGGCACTCTCGTAACCGTCCAGCCTACCGTCCGATAGCTGACTGTCCCCGGCCGCGCTTTTACATCGTTGGACCATCCGTCATAGGTATCGGTAGCCTTGTTATATCTGAACATCATGTTACTTGCAACGGCTTCGCCGACAGGAACGAAGGGCAACGCGAGAGGCGCGAGCAACGCCGCGATCAAAACATATGAAAGCAGCTTGCGTCGCATACCGTCACTCCTTAATGTTAAAATCGTAATTCCAGAAGAATGTTGAGTAAACGTGCCCCACCCGCATATCCGTCAACATGTCCGGATGAACGACCATGTCGCCAAGTTCAATATCCGCGTATCCACGGTACCACTGTCCGATTTTGAATCCTTCCTTTGGCTGGAATGTCATGAAGAAAACGTCTTTCGGATTTTTCGCTTCGACGATTTTAAATTCCACTTTGGCCCTCATGAACGTACGATACAAATGGTCATTGACGATGATTGACGGCTCCAACCTGACGTTGCCAATGATTCGGATTTTCTCTTTCCGAACTTTCTCTGCGTAACGGGTGTAGAAGCTGTCGATGGCATCTCTCCGGGCAAAATAATTACCAAGATCGCCCATCTCCTTCACCCAACGATCATCAATCGTCTGATAATCGACATTCACTACCATATTCAGCCATCGTTCTGCATTAGGTAGCCATTTGTCAATGTTTTCCCGCTTGTAGGACTTCCATCGTTCATGGAACTGCCTTGAAGTCTCGCCCAATCCATTTGAAAAGAACTTCTCGTTGTACCCCATCTCGTACATGGCATTCGGGATGCTTTCGAGGATATACGGGTAGTCCGCCGCGTTTTTCGGCAGGTTCGTCGTCCGGATGACCCGCCCCCAGGGATCGGCCTCCAGCGCCTCCGCCTGCGCAAGCGCGACATGATCGACGGACAGCGTCTCCCCGGCGCGCAACGCCAACAACCGTTCCATAAACGCAACCGCCTGGGCGCGCGTGGTGCGGCCGCTCAGCTTGAGTTCTCCATCCATGCCGCGCAAGAGCCCCGTCTCCGCCGCCGTACGAACCAGTTCAATCTCTTCCTTGCCGATATGTTCCGGATCCAGCGCCTTCACCGCCAGCCGGATCAGCTCGAGCCGGGTGATCGGCGCGTCGTAATTCAGGAAGTGGAAATCGTCGTCGTTCAAAATCCCGGTTTTCCGCAACGTGTCATTGTAAGGTTGATACCACGGGCTGCCTCCCTGCGAATGAGGAAGTCCCAACGCCGAGACGAGCATTTTCATGAACTCGGCCCGCGTTACGTTCCGGTCCGGCTTGAACGTGCCGTCCGGATAACCGGACACATAGCCTTTACCGACCGCCTCCCGGATGACCGAGGCGGCCCAATGCCCGGCAGGTACGTCCTTGAAGGAACCGGCCACTTGTTGCTCAGCCGCCGAGACGCCGAAAGCCGAGACCGACAATGCGGCAACGATCACAGCGACCCACAGCTTCTTCACCATGCGCATCATAGGAATCCGACACTCCCTGATCAATTTTTGTCGATCAGTTAAATATTAGACGAATATTCCCATTACTGGAATACCGTCCGATAAAAATCTCCCGGCCCGGCCGCCGAAGCGCAAAGAAAAAACACCCGCCCCGCACAATTGCGAGGCAGGTGCTTCCTGCCAACCGAACAACCTTTTGCCAGCATTATAGAACAAATCCGCTCTCCCATCAAGATCTTGAAGCCAATCCGCTCCGGCCCGTTCGAGCGGCCGGCGCGGGATCATCGGCAGGCGGCCGCAGGATCGAAGGGCGACTCGGCGATTCGCGAGATTCGCGGGGACAGCCCTCGATCGGTTCCCCCGCCGCCCGCCGCATCAACCGGATCTATGGCAATCTCGCCACATCCTCCGGATTGCTCAGATCAAAAAGCAGCAGCTCCTCCGGAAGTTGCACTTCATCTTCGTTCGGCAGATCCCCAGGGATGCGCGCCCTGTCATTGCCGCATCGAACCGCGCCATCGCGACCGATTTCAATCCCGTTCAACTCCGGCCGTTCCCGCCGCTCCGGTGTAGCGGCCAGCCATCCCGGGCGCACGACGCTCACCGCTCCCGTCCTCCGGCCGAACCGCTCCGCGATGGCGACGGTATCGTCGGTTGATCCGCAATCCACGAGGGTCACGCGGACGTCCCGGCCGGTGCGGAGCGACCAACGGCGCAGCCGGCGCAGATACCACTCGATCCGACCGCCCTGATTGCCCGCAAGCAGCACCACATGCGTGCCGGCGCGCCGCACCCGATGCCGCCGGACGGCCGCCCGCACCGCCAGCGCGGCGAAGGCGTAGCAGCCGATGATCGCAAGCAGCATCCACCACATGAGCATCCGCCTCCTTCGTGCCAACAGCATATGCGCACGGATGCCCAGTCGTGAAAGCCCTGCGCCGGACACACGAAGCCCCCGCCTCCCGGCCCGAAGCGGTCCATGGCACGAAGCCCGTCCGCATCCGGCCGGCAAACGGGGGCCCTCACACCCGAAATCCGGATTCCGGAACGCAAGCGGCGCTTCCGGGTTCCCCCGCCAACGCCGCCCCATGCCGCCCGCACGTTCGCACGCGCGATCCGGCGGCTTACAGCGTCACCCAGCCGTATTTGATCGAATTGATGACGGCCTGCGTCCGGTCGTCGACTTCCATCTTCTGCAGGATGCTGCTGACGTGGTTCTTGACCGTCTTCTCGCTGATGAAGAGCTGCTCGCCGATCGCCTTGTTGCTCAGGCCCTCGGCCATCAGCCGCAGCACTTCCGCCTCGCGCCGCGTCAGCGGGCTTTTCTCGCCGACGAACTTGACGCCGGACTCCTTGCTGGCGGCCGCTCCCGACATGACGCCCATGTCGTTCAGATAGGTCATGCGGCGCAGTTGGTTGATCAGCTTGCCCGTCACCTTCGGATGTATGTATGCGTGTCCTTCCGCCACGGCACGGATCGCGTTCACCAGGGCTTCCGCTTCCATATCCTTCAGCAGGTAACCGGAAGCGCCCTTGCGCAGCGTCTCGAAGACATAGCTCTCGTCGTCATGGATGGACAGAATGATGACCTTTACGTCCGGGAACAGGTCCCGCAGCCGCTCGGTGGCCACGACCCCGTTCTCGACCGGCATGTTGATATCCATAAGGACGATATCCGGCTTCGTGTGGTTGCAGAACTCCAACACCTGGATGCCGTCGCTGCACTCGCCGATGACCTCCAGATCCTCTTCCATGTTGAGGATCCGCTTCAGGCCCTCGCGGAACAGCTGATGGTCGTCCGCCAGCAGCACCTTGATTTTGCGGCTTCCCGCAGCCTTGAGGTCCATGCTGATCACGTCTCCTTTCAGAGGTCCGTATCCACGGGAATGGAAATGGAGATTTTGGTCCCCTGTCCTTTCGCGGATTGGATTTCCATCTTGCCGTTGAGCAGTTCCACCCGTTCGGTCATACCGATCAACCCGAAATGGGAGCTGTGCTTCGACCGCGCCAGCGTCTGTTCGACATCGAAGCCGACGCCGTTGTCCTGAATGACGAGATTGACCCGCTTCGGATGGAACTTGATCTCCAGCCTGACATAGGACGCGGAGGCATGCTTCAGCGCGTTGGAGAATGCTTCCTGGACAAGACGATAGATGGCGGCCTCCATGCCGGACGGCATCCGGAGCTCGCGGCCGGACGTCTCGAACACCGCGCGAATCTTCGTCTTCTCCTCGAAGTCCTGCACGAATTTTCGCAGCGTCGGCACGAGTCCCAGATCGTCCAGAGCCATCGGTCGCAGATTGAAAATGATCTTCCTGATTTCTTCCAGTCCTGAGCGAACCTGACTTTTCAATTCCATTAATTCTTCCTGAACCAGCTGAAATTCCTGCTTCATCAGCATCCTTTCCGCAATTTCGGTCCTAAGCACTAGATTCGCCAGGGACTGGGCCGGACCGTCATGGATTTCCCGGGCCATCCGTTTCCGCTCTTCTTCTTGGGCCAAAATGATCTTCAGCCCGATCAGCTGACGGTTCTTCGCCGATTCCAGAATGCGCGTCACCTGGTTGAGGTCGCCGGAAAGATACTCCAGCACGACGTTGATCTGCGAACTGATCGTCTCCGCGCGCTCCACGGAGACCTCGACGTTCTTGATCCGCTGCTGCAGTTCGTCCCGGCGAGCCTTAAGGTATGCTTCCTTCTCGCGATACATGAGCAGGTCCAACTGGATTCGCGTCGCTTTCTCGTAGGCGCTTTTGATGTCGGCTTCCTTATAGCGGATGAAATCCTTGCTGACCTCGACCAGCTGCATGCGCGCCCGCCGGTATTCCCGCTCGAGCTCGTCCACCTTGTCGATCGTCTCGCTCGTTTCCCTCTTGACCCGCTCGAGCTCCTGCCGGAGCTGCAGCCACTCCTGGCGGGCCGATTCGGCGATCTCGAAGATCTGGTACTTGCTCTGTTCCATGACCGAGATCGCGTTTTTGATGATGCTGTCGATATGCTGGATCCGGAAATCCACGATGGCATCAAGCACCTTCTCGCGAATGGATTCCTGCTCTCATCTCTAAATATATCACAAATTCGCGGGCCGTTCGCTTTTCGGTCATTCGATCGTCACGGTCTTGTCCTGCTTGTTCCAGGTCACCTTGAGACCGAGCTGTTCCGACACGAGCCGCACCGGGACGAGCGTCCTGCCGTTCTTGATCCGGATCTGGGCCGGGGCGGGCTTCCGCTCGCCGTTCACGATATAGGTCTCCGATCCGAGCCTGAGTTCCAGCAGACGGTCGCCGCGCAGCAGCGTCGCCTTCTTCGCCTGTCCGTCCCAGCCGACGCTGCCGCCGAGCTGATCCGAGACGAAGCGCAGCGGCAGGTAGGTCACGCCGTTCTCCACGAAGGGCGCGACATCCAGCGTGAACGTTTTGTCGCCGACCGTCGCCTGCCGGGAGCCGATCTTGAGCACGACGGTCTCGTATTCCTGCCCGTCGGACACGGGATAATGCAGCCGGATGTTGTCAAAATAGACCTCGCCGGACGCCGGACGAGCCGCCTGCCCCTCCTTCGGCGACGCGACATACAGGCTCTTCAGCCTGAACGGCGGTTTGTACGACGCCAGATCCGCACGGACCGTCTTCCATCCGGTCCAGTTCAGCGACGATGCCAGGGTTACGAGCTGATCCTTGCCGTCCGCGTCCGTGATCATCGCGCGGACCATGTGGCTGCTGCCGTCGCCGAACACGTCGACCGAGAGGCCGACGGGCTCTCCCGGAAGCACGACGCCCTGCTCGCCCAATACGGCATAGGCCGCCTTGTTCCGGTCCTCCGCACTCGTCGAAAAATCATACCGCAGCCGCAGCACCGTCGACTCGTTTTCGCCCGGCAGACCGCTGACGAGATCCGCCTCCGCCGTCACTTGCGCGGGCGCCTGCGACGCCGAAACCGCCGTCTTGCCGCTCTCGAAATCTTCAAACGGCAGCGCCTCGCCGGCCTTCAGCGTCAGCAGCGCCGAATAGCCGTCGTAGCGGGCGATCGCGTAACCGGTGCTCACGCCCGGTTTTACCTTGTCGATATGGATGACGCCGTCCTTCGCCGTTCCCGTGAAGCCGCGGAATTCCCACCGCACGCTTGCCGCGGGTACGGACAGCTTCCGGCCGTCGGACAATTCCACGGATACCGGCGCGCTAATCGACGCGCCCGGCGCGAGCTCCGCCTGCGAGGCGCCGATCGTCATGCGAACGATCTGCGCTTCGCCGATCACCTCGAACGCCAGCTTGTCCGAAGCGCTGCCCGCCTTCGCGGTCAACGTCCCCGTGCCCGGGCGCGCCGGCTTGAGGATGTTGTCCGTCAGGCTCCCGAGCTTCGGATCGTCCAGACGCCAGGTGACGGCAATGCCCGAAGGATCCAGCGGATTGTAATATTCATCGTAGGCCTTCAGCGTGTAGGCCGCCTCTTCGCCGACGAACAGCACCTGCCGGCCGGAGATGAGGATGCCCTTCAGCTTCCCCTGCGGCGCGCTCGTATAGACGCCGATGCCGTTCACGACCGGGCGCTGGTACGTACCGGAGCCGCCGTCTTCCGTCGCATGCGTGAGCTGCGCCGCGAACTCCCCGAGCGGCCGGGCAACCATCGTCGTCGATCCCCCGCCGTCGAGATTGATGGCCCGCCATGCGCCGAGCATCACGAGAATCTGCTGGAGTTCCGGCAGCGTGGCGCCGGCGCTGGAACCGCTCTTCTCGACCGTCACCAGATAGACGGTTTTTCCGTCCCGCGAATAACCGATCGCCGTGCGCGCGCGGTCGGCGTTCGGACTCAGGCTCGAGACGCTCCGCGAATATTGGGCCGGCGCACCGCCGTCCACCAGAATGGTATGGCCGCCGATCATCATGCTCCAGTCGTCGGCCTTGTACGACTTGCCCGATGTCTCCGATACGAGCGAGTACGATACCGTGACCGGCGTTCCCGGCATCAGATTCTCCAGGATGAACTTCGCCGCCGTGCCGTGGCCGCGCAGAATGTAGCCGTTCTCCGGCGGCCGGACCGGCAGCGGAACCTTGTCGGATACCGACACGACGATGCCGTCCTGCACGAGCGCTTCCGTCGGTGACGTGCTGGCGTCGAGCGGACGTTCCGCTTCCCCCCAGCTGCTCGTATACAGGTACAGCGCGTTCGCATGGCTCGCGCCCTCGTTCGACCAGAACGCCGCCTCGTTCACGCCCTTGAGCGCAAATGTCGCCCCGTTCGACGCGACGACGCTGCCCGTGAACCGGAAGCGGTCGATGACCGGCACCCTGTCCTTCGTGATGCCGAACATGTACATGCCTTCAATCCCGCGCGCCGATTTGACCAGCTCGCCTCCCGCGATATGGAAGCCGAACGGCACCGGCTGGACGCCCGACATATCAAAATAGTCCGCGTTAACCCCCGCAACGGCGCCGGTCTCCTTCACCATGTTCCCGACGGTCGCCCTGCCGGGCACCGTGCCGCCCCCCGTCATCGCGTTCAGCGACACATACGGTTGGGTCAGATCGATTGCGATGACGTGCACGCGCGCCATCCCGTTCGTGCCGTTCTGCTCCGGCAGGAATTCGTACGTGCGCCGCATCGCGCCCGCGGTCACGGGCGTCTCCCCGATCAAATGCAGAGCAGGCCCGGACGCCTTGCCATTCCCCGCGGACGATGCCGCCGCAGCCGGCCATGCCGCGCCGCCGGCGGTCGTCAACAGCAGCGAGATCCCGATGACGCCTGTCCGCACATAACGCGCCAGCCGCCGCAGACGCGGCAGCCCGGCGCCCGGATGCTTCCCGAATCCGTCCGTTCGCATCGTTCCTCTTCTCTCCCATCCGCAAGTTCTGCAAAGAAATAGACTCCCGTTCGGAACGAAAAGTTCCGGTCCCAATGGACAAATTCCGAAAATTTCCTCCCGCGCATACAAAAAACCGCCCCGAAACGGGAAACCGCCCCGAAACGGGGCGGTCTGCGCGGCTGAATGGTCTCACATCAAGTTCAGATACCGGAGCAGCCGCTCGATCATGACGATCGCTTCGGCCCGCGTCGCGTTCCGCTTCGGACCGAGCGAGTCCTTGGTCATGCCTTTGATGATCTGCGCTTCGATCGCCTTGACCATGTCGCTCCTCGCCCAGGATGACAGGGTTCCCGCATCCTTGTAAGGTTTCAGATATTCGGATTGGGAACGGGTCGTCAGAATTTCAACCCCCATCGCGCGCGCCGCGCGGACCATCATCGACGCCATCTGCTCGCGCGTGATCGGGCTGTCCGGATCGAAGCGGGTGCTCGACACGCCGGAGATGATCCCCGCCTTGTAGGCGGCTCCGATATACGACGCCAGTTCCGAGTTCGGCGAGATATCCCGGAAGTTGCGCGCATCGTACCTGCTGCCTTCAAGCCCCAGCCCGCGCACGATGAACACCGCGAACTCCGCCCGCGTGATCGGCTGTTTCGGCATAAACTTCGTGCCGGTGCGGCCCGCGGCGATCATCCGGTTGGCCATGAACTGAATGGCGCTGTGGGCCCAGTGATTGGTCGTGTCCGTGAACGACACCGTATTCCGGACCAGCGCGTAGGCGGTGTTCGCATGGTTTTTGAACGTCACGACAGCCATGTTGCCCTGATTCGAGATGATCGTCGGCACGTGGGCAAGCTTGCCCGTCTCGGAATCCAGACGCACGACCACGTGCTCCCGCTCGCTCAACTTGCGGGACAGCAGCAGTTTCATGGTCTGATATTCCTTGAATTGCGTTAACGGCTTGGAGTAGCTTCCGCTTACGAACGACAGGTTGAACACATACGTGTCCGAGATCATCTCCAGCTGTTGCTGCATGATGGCCGTCCGCAATCTGCCCGCCTGATTGACGGAACCTTTGTCGATTTCAAACAGCAGATTGCCCTGGCCGTACTGCCGGATCAGATCGGCAATTTCCTTCTCGTCGAGCGCGCCCAGCGGAAGCTCGTAGGCGACATCCCCATACATCACGGAGAAGGTGGCCTGATTCGACTGTTTTTTGATGTTCAACATCGCATCAGCCGGCAGTTCCACCATGGCGGCGGCCTGCGAGGAAGGTACCGTAAACGTCACGCGGTACACATTGAATCTCGACCGGCTGAGGCTGTAGGCCTCGCTCACCGTGTTGGCGGACAGGAAATAGCGGTTCGCCGTTCTGCCCCCGGACGACGTCCGGGTCGAAACCGTCGCCCCCTGTTCCTTGATATTGACGCCTCCGCCGGTCGCCGTCTCGAAATTGCCGCCGAGGTCGGTTCCGCCGGGACCGCCCGTATTGCCGCTTCCATGCGTCACCACATAGTCGCTGAACGCGGGGACGGTAAGGCCCGTCGTGGATTGCAGCATGCCCGTCGAGGACGGCGTGTAGCTGACCGTCACCGTCGAACCGCTGCTGATCGGCGAGGCCAGCGTCAGACTCACGACCGAGCCGCTGACCGACACGGACGCAACCGTGCGGACCACGCCGTTTTCCTTCACGGTAAATTGGGAAGCCGCGGGCAGATTCGTCGTCTTGAGCGTGCTGTCAAAATAGAGCTGCACGACGTTGCCGGACACCGTGGCGGATTGCAGATTCACGATGACCAGGCCGTTCGTGACCGGCTGATTGCTGAACCGCGGCGCGTTGTTGCCGTTCAAATCCCTCAGCGCCGGACTGCTGCCGAGGTAGCTGACGGTCACATTTTTATAGTTCGTCGGCGTCGACGACAGCGTCAGCGTGACCACCGTTCCGGAAACCGATACGGACGAGATCGCGCGCGACACGCCCGACTCCATCACGATGAATTGATTGGTCTTCGGAACCGATCCGGAATCCAGCGTTTCATTGTACATCAACATGATCGTATTGCCGGACCCGTAGATGGATTGCAGGACCGGCGGCGTTTTGTCCAGCGTGTTGCGAACCGGGAAATTGCTGAACGACGCCACCGTGTTGCCGGCCACATCCCGGAGCGGATAGGCGCCGGACGAATAATACACCGAGACGGGCCCTTCCGTCGTGACCGAAGACGACAGGGTCAGCGTAATCGTGCTGCCGCTCGAGGCAATTCTCGACGGTGCAATATACGCGCCCCCGGCATAGACGCTGAATTGCCGGTATGCTTCTTCATGGACCGGCTGCAGGGAGCTGTTGAAGTTCAGCGTCAGGATATTGCCGCTGACCGAGCCGCTGATCGGCGCCGTCTGCGTGGAACCCGCCTCGTTCTTGACGGTATAGTTCGTCAGATTCGCCGCCTCGTTGCCCGACAGGTCCCGAATCGCCGGACTGCTCTTCGTATAGTACAGCTTCACGGTCTGCCCGTATACGATCCCCGACTGCAGCGTCAGGACCACCGAGTATCCGGTGACCGTTACCTCCGTCACATTGACGCGGATGTCGTTCGCCGTCACGTAGAAGCTTCCCGTAGGCGGAACGGAACTTTCATCCAGCAGTTCGTTGTACGTCAGCACGATGCGGTTGGTACCCGACATGGCCGCGCTCTGGATGACGGGCGGCGTCCGGTCCGTTCCTTTCGTGCTGAACGGCCAGATGTGTTCGTTCAGAATGCCGCCGAACGGATTGCCGACCAGGTCTTCGATCACGCCGGCCGGAATTTCGACATAATAACTCGCGCCGGTCTGCAGGGCGCTCGCCGGCTTGAGGATCAGCTTCCGGCCATCCGCGGGGTCCACGCTGATATTCGCCTGGACCGTTCCCGTACCGGACTTGCTTCCTCTGAATACAACCGGCTTCGAAGCAAGGACTTGCGTGTTGATGCGGATGGCTTCGCTGAACGTGAGCTCGAACGTTTCGTTCGGATCGACGCTGTTGGTGCCGGCCGCCGGCTTCATCGCCGCGATCGTCGGCGGCGTGGTATCCGAGGAGACCGAGAAGTTCCACGTCGTCTTGTCCGAGATGCCGTCAAAATAGTTGCCCGCCGCGTCCCGGAACGCCTGTTTGCCGATTTGGACATAGTACGACTGGTTCATCACGAACCGGTTCGTTACCGTGATGCTGATCGTGTCCGTGCCGAAACCGGTGACGTTGCTCGAGGTGACGGGAATCGTCTCGAAGATCAGGTCCGTCTGGCTGTAACGGATCACAATCTCGCCGGAACCCGGATAGACCGGTTCGCTGAACTTGATTTTGAGCGACTGGGACAGCCCGGCATTGACGGAATCGTCCGCGGGCACAAGTTCCACGATCGTCGGTTTCGTCACGTCGTTGCCCGGCATCGTCGTGAAGTTCCACGTCGTCGCGTCCTGGATGCCCGGGAACAGCACCTTCGGATTCGCCTTGTCGAAGAACGCGCCCGGATCGACCAATACGTAATACGACGTATTGGCGGACAATTTGCCGGGGAGCTGGATCGTGACCGTCTTCTGGTTGACCGACACGGCGCTCGAGCTTACATCAATCTTGTAGACGTCGGCATTGCTGATCAGATTTTTGACCGTAATCTTCTTGTTGCCTGACGTGTCTTTCTGCACCGCCGTGTTGAACGTCATGACCAATTGATTGGTGTCGGCGGATACGCCGGTCGCGTCGTCTGCCGGGGACAGGCCCGTGATCGTCACCGCGGAGCCCGAAACCGTCACATTCCACTCGTTCGTCCCGGACAGGCGGTTGCCGGCGGCATCTTCAAACGCCGTATTCGGCACGGTGATCTTGTAAGTCTGGCCCGCTTTGAGCGGAATCGAAGGCAAAATCGAGATCGTCGCCGTGCCGCTCCCCGAGACTTCCCCGGAAGTCACGGCAATGGTGCGGCTGTCCGCGGCATCGAGGATGTTCGTGATCGTGATGACGCCGCTGGCCGCGTAGACCGGCTCGCTGAACGTCAGGACGATCGGCTGACCCACTTGCACGGAAGCCGGTTTCTGCAGCAGCGCGGGCGGCGTCTGATCCTTGGCGCCCGTCACAAACCGCCAGGCCGTCGCGCTGTTCAGACCGGCATAATTTTCGCCTCTCGTATTGCGGAACGCGCCCGCATCAATGATCACATAATAACCGGTATTCGGGTCCAGGTTTTGGGTGGGATCGATGGTCACGACGTTGGACGAGATGGACACCCGGCTGCTGGTGGCCGTCTCGAACGTCTCCACGACGCTGTTGTTGTCCACCCGGCGGATCGTTACGGCCGCCGAGCCGGTTCCGCGGGTTACCTCTTCATCGAAAATCAATATCAGATTGGTGTCGACGCTCACGCCCGTCGCCTGGTTCGCGGGCGACGTCCCGAGCAGCTTGGGGCCTCCCGCGGCCGCTCCCGCCGTTTCCGGTCCGGCCAACCATCCGTCAGTTCCGGGCGGAAGCAGCATATATCCGATCAAATGGATGATGGCGATCAGGACGGTGATGGTCCGCATGCGCCTCAACGATGATCACTCCCCGCGTTAACACTCGTACTTACTTTTTCGGACAATCCGTCGCATATCTTTATACGCACGGGTGACAAAAAAAGCGCGCTCCGCTTCGACAGCGGAACGCGCTTTATGACTTGGCATTCACGCAACGTCATCTCAAGGCATCGGCACGCAGTTGCTCCGCGCGGTCCACGCGCTCCCACGGCAGATCGATGTCGGTGCGTCCGAAATGGCCGTAGGCCGCCGTCTGCCGGTAGATCGGACGGCGAAGGTCGAGCATCCGGATGATGCCCGCCGGACGGAGATCGAAGTTGGCGCGGATGATCTCCACCAGTTTCTCGTCGCTGACCTTGCCCGTGCCGTATGTGTCGACACGGATCGATACCGGATTCGCGACGCCGATCGCATAAGCGAGCTGAATCTCGCATTTGTCCGCAAGGCCGGCCGCGACGATGTTCTTCGCAACATAGCGCGCCGCGTAGGCTGCCGAGCGGTCGACCTTCGTCGGGTCCTTGCCGGAGAACGCGCCGCCGCCGTGGCGCGCATACCCGCCGTAGGTATCGACGATGATCTTCCGTCCGGTCAGGCCGGCGTCGCCCTGCGGACCGCCGATGACGAATCGGCCCGTCGGATTGATGAAGTATTTCGTCCGGCCGTCAAGCCACTCTTCCGGCACCACCGGCCGCACGACCCGCTCCAGGATATCCCGGCGGATTTGCTCCTGCGTCACGTCTTCCGAGTGCTGGGCCGACACGACGATCGTGTCGACGCGCACCGGCCGGTCGCCTTCGTATTCGATCGTCACCTGCGTCTTGCCGTCCGGCCTCAGATAAGGAAGCGTGCCGTCCTTGCGCACCTCCGCCAGCCGGCGCGAAATCCGGTGCGCCAGCGCGATCGGAAGCGGCATGAATTCCGGCGTCTCGTTCGTTGCGAAGCCGAACATCAGCCCCTGGTCGCCCGCCCCGATTTCTTCGCTCTCCTGACCGAGATCGATCTGCTCTTTCCCTTCACGGATTTCGAGCGCCGCGTTGACGCCCTGCGCGATGTCGGCGGATTGCTCGTTCACCGATGTCAGGACGGCGCAGGTTTCGGCATCGAAGCCGTACTTCGCACGCGTATACCCGATCTCGCGAATCGTGCGGCGGACGATCGCCGGGATGTCGACATAGTCCGCCCTCGTGCTGATCTCGCCGATGACGAGCACGAGACCGGTGGTGACGGCCGTCTCGCACGCCACCCTCGCGTAAGGATCCACTTCAAGGAACGCGTCCAGCACGGCGTCCGAGATCTGGTCGCAGATTTTGTCCGGATGTCCTTCCGTTACGGATTCCGATGTGAACAGATGACGCCCATTTTTCGTCAACGCGGATCGACCTCCTGCAATTCGGATTGTGAGCCCACCCGGGGCGGATCAACCGGCTTGCGCCGTCCTCTTGCAGGCAGGCGCATCCGTGTCTCCTCTAAGTCATGATTTTCAGCAAAAAATCAACCTTTTCCAATTGGAAAAGGTTGTTAAACAACTTTCCATCTATCAATAATATAATAAAAGTTGAACTCTGTCAAACTTACGCTGTTCGAAATTCATTCAAATTCCGCCAAGAATCTGCTCCGCCTGCCGGACCAGCCTTTGCGTGATCAGGCCGCCGACCGTTCCGGCGTCCCGCGTCGTGACCGCATCCCATTGCACGCGGCCGTAAACGGACCCGGGACGCGCGCCCGACTCGCCCAGTTCGCCGGAAGCCTCGGCCGAAAAATCATGCGCGGGCATGGTCAGCCCGAGCTCGGCCGCAATTTCATACTTCATGCGCTCGAGCGCCGCCCGGCATTCCGGCACGACCTTGACGTTCGAATTTCTTCCCGCCATCTTCGGCACCTCCCTCGGTGGTGCCTTTAGTATGGGACAAGGCGGCCGGGACGAAGCGTATAAGATGATGTCACTCGACTCAGGATCCGCCCGTGCTGGGTGCCGTTGCAATCTCGTAGCCGCCGATGACGAACACGGTCAGCCGGGTATTGGATTTGGGGTCCGGCATGACGCCGCGTCCTTCCCTGGGAAAGATGAGCAGGTGGTTGTTCGCCACCGGCTCACCATTTTGGATATCTTTCCCGTCCGTCACATCGGATATGCCGTTCGGGTCCGCGCTGTACGCAACGCCCTTGCCGGCGCGCACCACGAACTGCGCGCCCTGCTTGCCGAGCAGCACTTCTCCCGGATTGACCGTGACGACCTCGGTCCTGACGCCTGCTGCGCCTCCCTGCCCGCCGGTTCCTCCTCCCGCCAGCAGGCTGTCGACGTAGCTCTTGGTTACAAGCGGATCATCAATCGAACCCGGCACATGGCTGTCGGCCCTTGAATCCGTATTGGCATAGACCATCGTCCCGGCGGCAGCCGCGATGATGAGCAATGCCGTCAGCCCGATCTTTCTCAACGGAGACTACCACCTTTCCCGTCACGGTGTCGGACCCTGGAAGCTGTAATAGCGCTTGCTCGCAAGGTGCCGCTTGTAACCGTCGATTTCTTCGTAAATGTTGACCGTATATCCGTTGTAAATCAGGCTGGCGATGTTCTGTCCTTGAATGTCGACCCGGATTTCCTGCTCCGTTCCGAGCTCGAAGCCAGCCTCTCCCTGTTCCGGCTCGACTGCGACGGTGGTGCCGTATTTCAGGTTGTTTCCGGAAAGTTCCACGTACAGCTTGCGCCCGGTCTCCATCACGTCGAACTCGGCGGACTTGCGCAAGGTATAGTTGATATCCAGCCGGACATTCGACGAATCGGACAACACGGCGAACGCACTGTGAATCGTCAGGTTGTACGGTCTGAACGCAAGATCGACAAACTCCTCTTTGACCTCGTTCTGGTTCTTCGGCAGTTTGATCGATACGGCGCGGATGAACCCGTCCGGGGTTTCGTCCGGTTTCGCATATTTTCCGTTCAGAACGGCCTCGCCGACGATCAGTTCCACGTTGCCGTCGCTGACGAACGTCTTCGGCACGACCGCGGTAGCCGCGAGATGCGCTTTGCCCTTCGATTTCACCTGCGACTTGACGTTCACAATATCGGCTTCGATGTACGTGCCGTCGCTTGCTTTGAAATAAGCGGCCAGCGCGGGCAGCGTCTTCGAACGGCTCTCCTCGTTCGTATACTTGAACTCGACGTACAGCAGGTCATTGTCTTTGCCTTCGAAGACATAGGTGTTCAGGAATTCGAGCGAAGCGCGTCTGCCCAGCGAATCGATCGTATGTTTGCCGTTGATCGAGACGGAGGGAACCGGTGTGATCCTGCTTGCCTTGAACAGGCCGATCGTCGATTTCGAACCGCCGGTCGTCTCCGTCAGGTTCAGCGTCAGTTCATCGAAGGTATAGGAGTACGGCACTTTGGTCGAGACGACGTAGCTCGTCTTCTCCCCGGCCCCGAGCATGATTTTGTCTTCCAGTTTCATAACCGTAATATCTTGACCGCCCACGCTGATGCCGTTCAGCTTCAAGGCCGCTTCGATCTCGGGGATGATCTGCGAAGAAGAGCCGAGATTCTGGATGTTGACATGGGCGTTGATCATGTCCTGATCGCCCCACGGGAGACGCTCGACCTTCGAAACGCTGATATTGTACAGACCATATTCGTTCCGGTACCGTTTCCCTTCGACCGGTCCAACGGCCTGTTCGGGGGTCAGCCTGAACGCCGCCGTCACATATTCCTCGGGATTCGCGTCATCCTTCGGATAACGAACCAGCAGCGTGAAGGGTCCGTTGACGTTCGGGGGCGTGACGGCCGATCCGGTCATGTCCTTGTCGATACCGGGAATGACCTGAACGTCGTTCTCCCCGAAATCCACCGGATAACGGACGCCCCGGCTGTCCATCAGCTCATATTTGTAGTTCGGCAGCGTCACGGCCGAGCTGCCCTTGTTCGTCCACTTGAGCGTAATCGTCCACTCGTTTTGCGTATCCGTTTGGTCGAGATAGAGCGTCTCGATGCCGGCCTCCATCTCAATGTCCGACACTTTGAGCTGCGCTGTCTGATTTTCGCCGGTTATAAACCCGGACGCATTGTCCCATACTAGATTGTACATGGCGACGGGCGTCTCGATGCCCTGTTCGCCCGTCGGGCCCGTCTGAACCAGCAGCTTGGCTCCGGACAAATCGATGCCCGATTTGACCGATCCCAGCAGCGTGATCACGACGTTCTCTCCCGGCTGGAGCTGCAGCCGGCTTGAAACATCCGGTTTCAGCTTCAACATCTGACCGGCCTTCGTCAAAATGTAGAACTGCAGATCCGGCACCGTATAGGACAGGTTGCCGACGTTCTCCATTTCAAATTGGAGCCGGAGCTGTTGGGATCCGCTTATGGCAAGCCTGTTCCCCGGATGCAGATAGGTCTTCAACTGGTTGTTGCCTTTGCGAATGATGTAATAATGCTTCGAAGGAACCGAATTTTGATAGGATGACGTAACGGCCGCCTGACCGATCAGCCGCAAGTAACCGGGCACGCTGAAATCGATCTTTTGGATTTTGAACACCAGGTCGGTATAGTTCAAAGCCGGATTGACGTTGGCATAAAAGATGAACTCTTCCGTCGTCCCCGGCTCCACGATGCCGGATTTCTTGTTCCCGGGGTGTTCCTGCACCGTAAACTTTCCGCCGGATGCCGCATACAATTCGGGGAAATAATAGGTGAAATCAATCGCCTGTTTGTCACCGTTGTAAACGAGAAGCGTGAA
The DNA here is from genome assembly GCF_002159085.1 of Thermobacillus sp. ZCTH02-B1. GTDB lineage: Bacteria > Bacillota > Bacilli > Paenibacillales > Paenibacillaceae > Thermobacillus. The sequence goes on along the minus strand of NZ_LZRU01000023.1, from coordinate 53,245 downwards.
GAACACTTTCTTGCTGTTGCTGTCATGCTGGAAGAAAATGTCCTTCACCTGAACATAGCTTTTGTTTGAAATCATGAACGTTTTCAACTTTGTGCCGGCAAACGGCTTCAGCGTTTGCTGTGCGGCGGCCGCTGCCGCCGAATCGGCGGACACCGTCCAGGCGGTCGGCGGAAGCGGGAAAAGAAGCAAGCTTCCCGCCATCAGGGCCGTCCCGGTATATTTTGCTAATTTTTTCATAAAACCTTCTCCTTTTGCCTGCTGCATTGCTACTAATTTAGACGAAGAAACAAGCAAAAAGTTGCAGGATGATGGAACAAACAAAAAAGAAACCCCGATTCCGAAGAATCGGGGTTTCCCGGTGTGCCGATTACTCCTCGGCGACAACCCGCACGCTGATGCTCACGCCGCTTGCCTTGGACGTGAAGATGACCGTGAAGGAGTCACCCGTTTCGAGACCGGTCACCGTAACCGTGTTCGCATCGCCACCGTTGCCGTTGACAGTGAGCTTCGTCGCCTTGTCGTCGACGTCGTCAATGTTGACAACCGTAGCGGTGAACTGTCCGATTGCGGCTGCTCCTTCGTCCTTGTTGGCAGCGTTCATCTCGAACCCGAATTGGTCCTTGATCTTCAGCGTACCAAAGACGTTCTGGATGACACCATTGCCTTTGAGCAGGTCTGCCACCGAGCCCTTCACGACGCCGTCCGAGGCTTTGAGGCCGTTCGCATCCTTCAGCTCGATCGTGGCCGGCACCAGCGTAGCGTTCGAAACGACGACTTCCTTCTCGATCCTGTCGCCGGTTGCGAGGATCGTGACAACGACCTTGGCTTTCAGTTCGCCGTTGTCAAAACCATTTTCGATTCCATTTGCACTCAGCTTGCCGTTGCTGAACGTCAGGCCGTTCGTCGTCGTCACCGTATACGCGCTCACCGGCAACGCGACCGTCGTGCCGTTCGAACGCTTGCCGACGACCTTCAGCTCCACTTCACGGTTTGCCTTGTTGCTCATCTTCGGCACGTCTTCAACAGCGTATTCGACGATGCCATTGCTGTCGACAACCGTGAAGACGAAGCTTTCGTACGAGTAGACAAGCTCGTTGTTGTGGAACAGCTGAACCTTGATGCGATCGCTGCCCTTTTGCTTCGCCGTCACCTTGATGGTGTCGTTAGCGCCCGACAGTTCGGCAGGAGCGGAGAGTCCGATAACGTCTTCCGTGCCGTCTGCGACCGAAACGACGACCTTGTAACCATCCTTAAACAGATCCGACAGCTTCTTGTCGCGGCCGTAGTTGTCCTTGACCTTGACATAGTCCGCTTTGATCTCCGTCGTGGCGTTCACGGCGAGCGTTGCGGACACGTCGGACGTCAGGCCGACGATCGACTCCGGATACCACGGCTTTTCAATGCTGAGCGTCAGCTGCGAAGAACTCGACGTGCCGTTGACCCAAGCCATGATCGGGTACGGAACGGCAATTTGTTGGTTCGGGTCAAACGCCGGAAGCGTCAGTTCGATATAGGCTTCCTTCGTCACATAGTCTTGCTTCAGTTCCAGACCATCAGTACCTTTTTGCTTCTTGTCCGGCGACAGCGTGATCTTGCCGACCAGATCGCTGTACTTCTTGACTTCATTGCCGAATTGGTCTTCCGCGACGAACGGAATCTTCACCGTGCCGTCATTCGCGGCGATGACTTCCGACGGCGGCAGCAGCGTGATCTTTTGCACCGTCGCGGCTTTCTTCACTTCCACATTGTAGGTGTACTGCTTGCCGCTGAGCGTCGTGATCCGGATGATGTTCGTGCCTTCGAAACCAGGCGTGATGACCGGATCCGCAAGCGGAATGCCGACTTGGTCTTTTTCAGGACCTTGGTTGTCGACCGCCGGATCTTTGGCCGGAACTTGGAAGATGCCCGGGTTCGAGACCGTCACGAACGCACCGGCGTTGAATTGCTTCGCGTCCAGCTTGTTGCCGTATTGGTCCTTGACTTCGATCAGCAGGACGTAATCCGAGAACGTCGAATTCGTGTTGATTTCCTTGTTCTCCGGATGGTACAGCCCCTTGATCTCGACGCTGTCCACCGTAGCCGGTTGACCGACCGTCAGCGTTTCATTGACCGTCACGGCATACGTGCCGAGATGCAGGTAGCCGTTGATGACGACCGTTTCACCGACGTAGAACGGGGCCGTCTCACTCGTCTTGATCGTCAGAACGCCGTTGTTCGCTGTAGCTTGGGCCGTCGCTTTTGCGGCTTGGAACACCAGGTTGCCGCCGACGTTCGATACTTCTTCACCGAATTGGTTCAGAATTTGATAGCCGACTTTCGCCTCGGTGTAGTTCGGCAGGTTGTTCGCACCGACGGAGAGCGCCAGCTTGTCGCTCTTGAATTTTACTTGAGCGACCCGCTCTTGTTCCGCCGTGAAATTGGCAACGATGTCTTCGGACTCCACGCCCTTGATCGTCACCGTCGAGTCGGCGGATTGCAGCTTCGTCGTCAGTTCGAGAACGACGGTCTTCTTGTCGTCGGAAACCGTGTACTTGTCGACCGTGCGTTCAGCCAGACCGTTCTTGACCACGAAGGTAGCCTTCGAGTCGTCGATCGGCTTGCTGAACTTGACTTCGACCTTCTTCGCGCCGGTTTGCTTCGCCGTAGCGGTCACCTTGATGGCGCTTTGGAGTTGTTGATAAGCGCTGTACGTGACGTCCACGAGGTAGCCGCGCGGCGCGTTCACCGTATAGTCGTCTTGCGGTTGGATCAGACCGGCCTTTTCGGCAGCCGCAAGATACGGTTGCGCCCACGGCGAGGCTTTGCCGGAGACCGACGCGCTCGGATCCAGCTCAAGACCCAGAATGACCGAGACAACCTTGACGAGCTCTTGCTTCTTCACAGGAGCCGACGGGTCGAACTTGCCCTTGCCGCGGCCTTCCATGTAACCGGCGTTTTGGACCGCGCCGATTTCCTTGACCGCCCAGTGCGTGTCCGCCACGTCGTTGAACGACGCCGGAGCATCCGCCAGCGGTTGGCCGATCGCTTCAAAGATACGATAGATGACGACTGCGAATTGGGCACGGGTCATCTCTTGGTCGAGCCCGGCCGAACCATCAGGCATGCCTTCGAAAATTCCCGCTTCCTTGAGAATATCGAATTTTGCCTGAGTGTCGAGCTCTTCAGCCGCCACTACGGTCGCGAACATCGAGAAGACCATAGCGATGGCTACGAGCAGAGACAAACTTCTCTTCATAACCTTTTTTTCTCCTCCTCTGAACTGCTTCGGATGTTGAGAGTGATGTAGTTGGCTCTTTTCCCTCATCTGCCGATTCACCCCCTTCCCAGAGTGAGCACTGTTTTTCAATGAATAATGATGTCTGCGTCAGGGCATATATCGAAATGTAGGATTATGTCGCTGAATCTTGCAAGAAAATACTGGCAAAGTCATGCACGGCACTACCACATTATACAATGCCCGGACAACTGCCGTAAAGAGGAACTTCAGGACTTGCGAACCGCGGCACGCCGCGAATTCCGCCGTTCCCGAAGTCATGTAATTAGACGCAGGCTTCACGAAAAAGTTGCGATGATCGGCGCTGTATCCGAAAAATATTTTTCGCGCCGTACGCGAAAATTCCATGACTTCAAGACTTACGGTTATGAGTATAGCCTGCGTGCGCCCGGACCGTCGAGCCCAACTATCTTCCATTCCGCGCGAAATTTGCATGCCCGGACGGGAAAAACCGGATCGCTCGGGATCCGGCTTTCCCTTGTCCGGGCGCTTGCTTCAGCGCGTGCTCACGGCTGCTTCGGCGCGAAGATCGCGGGCAGCTTCTTCTGATCCGCCATCACGCGCGCGATGATGATGGCGGCATCCGATCTCAGCAGGCGGGCCGTAGGCTCGAACACATAACCCTTCGACAGGTCGGTGGAATCCACCGGCGATCCGGCGATATACCCCTTCTTCTGGATCGCCGCGACGGCCGGCTTCGCGTAGATATTGATGCTCGCCTCGTCCTTGAACGCCTTTTGCAGCTGCTTGCGCACGGAATCCAGCTTCGTATCCTGCTTCAGGTTCAGCGCGTTCGCCAGCATGACGGCCGCATCCTGGCGGGTGATGTAATCGTTCGGCGAGAACGTGTTCGGCCGCGTGCCCTTGACGATGCCGGCCCGCGCCGCCGTCTCGATATAACGGAAATCCCAGAGCGCGTCCGGGCTGATGATGCCGCTGGTGTCGCCGAGGTCCATGAAATGCTTCGGTCCGTCATAGTTCAGCGGCAGCTCCAGGGCCTTGACGATCATGCGCGTGAATTCGCCGCGGGTAATGTACAGATCCGTGCCGAACGCCCCGCTCGGATCCACGGCGTTCATGATGCCTTTCGCGAACACTGCCTCCATCGCGTTGCGCCCGTACGGGTGATCGATGATGTCGTTGAAGCTGGCGGCCAGCTTGGCGACGACGTAATAGCCGAACCGGTCGAACGGCACCGTGATCGTGTGCTTCCGCTCATCGACCTTGCCGCCGATGTTTTCCCATTGACGGGTATACGGATCGAACCGGAACACCGTGACCGACACGCCCGCGCTTTGACGCGCCGACGGATCGTAAGCCAGCGTCAGCGTGCCGCGCTTTGAAGGAATGAGTTCCCGATCGGCAGCACGATCGTAATAGAACTTCCGTTCCTCGTCCTTGATCACGTTGAGCGGCATCGGATCGTAGCCCGACGTGATCGGATCGTATGCCGGGGTCGTGATGTCGTCCGCATCGCCCGCGTCAATCCAGAACACCGGGCTGACCTTCACGAACCGGGACGGGAAGCTCGCGGAGAAATAGACCGAGCCCGTCTCCACTTGCAGGTCGTAGCCCGCCGGCACGCTCTCGAATTCGTGGCGGTCCACCACGCCGTCCGTCGGATTGGCGATCGCGAACAGGATGTTGTTCCCGCTGTAAACCTGGGTCTTGTACTCCTGCGGCACGTTGTAATCCCGGCGGATCAGGTTGGTGCCCCGCTCGAACGACAGCGTCAGGGCGTTGCCGAACGGCGTATGTTTGTTGCTCATCTTTTGGATGACCTTCGCGCCGGGAATGTTCTCCGGCGTATAGGTCACGGTGATGCTGTCCTGAATTTTTTCCTCGCCGCTTGTAATGACAAACTTGATGTCGGTCGGCCGGTTGGCCCTGAGCCCCGTGACCAGGGCATAGAAGGCATCCAGTTCCGCTTCCTCCGCCGAAGTCGCCGCATGGTTGATGTACCGGATCTTCCGGGCCGGTTGTCCGTCGATCACCACCGACTCCGCGCCCTCGGAGTAAATGATCACTTCGACGAAGTTCTGATTGACCGTCCGCTTCTCGGGAATCGGCGAAAGGATCGTGTACGGGACGGTCGTCGGATCCACTTCCAGGCGGTACGAAGCGCGCGGCCCGTTCTTGCCGGTGTTGAACACCGTGAACGTATAGACGATCGGGCTTCCGTCCACCGGCAGCTGCTGTCTTTCCAGATAGAATTCGAAGTACTGCGTTTTCAGATTGTATACGACGCGCAGCGGAATGCCGGTCGCGGTTCCGGTGGGACCCGTGACGATCGGAAGCGATCCTTCGTTGTACACGTTGCCTTCCGAATCCCTGAATTCATTGCCCAGATTCCACTCGTATTCGGTATAGCCGGTCCGGATATGCAGAATGTAATTGGCCAAAAGGTTGCTGCCGGACAGCTGCGCGAGCATCGCTTCGACTTCTCCGGGATCGTCGCCCAGATCAACGAAGTCGAACGTTCCGTAAATGTTCATCCAGGCTTCGCGCGTCGTGTAGACCGTGCCCCGCAGCTCAAAGTTCGGATCGTTTTTGCTCGGCTCCCGGTTCAGGCTGTACGGGAAGATCCCGTCCGAACCCCTGGCCGGAATTTCCGGCAGATTCGTCGGAATGACGACAAACCGCGTCTCGCTGACATAACTGTGACTGGGCGTCTGGAAGACGAACCGGACGACGTTCTCGCCGCTCTTGAAGATGGCATCATACGCCCGTTTCACGTTGTCGCTGTCAGCCGGATTGCTCTGCCCTTCGGAGCTCAGCCTGAACCGCGTCGGGCTTGAGGACGTGCTGTCCTGCTCCAGCTTGACTTCGATGTTGTTGATGTAGAAGAACACCGTCTGCAACAGCGTTTGCGAACCGGACGTGGCGTTCTCGTAGCGAATGTCGGCCGGATTGCTGACGTTCTTCAGCTCGCCGCTGAAGTACCCCAGCATGTCTTCAAGGATATATTCCAGGCCGTCGGTTCTCGTCGTATCGAAGCGGATTTCCATTCCGTCGTACAGCCTGTCGTATTTCACATACGGGCCGTACAGCAGATAAATCGTGACCTCGGCCGTCGCTCCGCCCTCGACCTGGAACTTGAGCTTCAGCGTGCCGGAGGACGGAGCCTTGCTGATTTTCAGGAAAACGCGCTGGAACTGCTGCGGCACGCCGTCGATCACGCGGGTCACGTACACCGGAGGCGAAACCTTGATTTCTTCCCACGAATCGCTGGCCGGAGCAGCTCCGTTGACCTCGATCAGCGCGGGGCTCGGATCACCGTCCGAATTGCCGATCAGCAGTTCCACGCCGAGCGGCAGCGCCGGAATCGTCGCACCGTTCAGCGGAGAACCGGTCAAGGAGATCAGCCGGTTCGTGTCGCTGTCCATCTGTTCCGAATATCCCGGCAGATAGTTCACTTCCTGGATATACGGCTGGGACTTGTCCCGCAGATAGAAAATGAACGGACCGGTTCTGTCCACATTCGCCGTGGTTGTCTTGGTCGCGTTCACGCCCTCGAACATCAGCGTATGCGGCGTATTGAACCCGAGGCCGCTCGCCGTACCGAGGTACTCCGTAAACTCGGCCATGACGAATGCGGTGGACGGCGTGAAATCCGCCGGATCCGGGTTGGGCGATTGCAACGTCATATCCGTCCAGGCCGAGCTGTTGTCGAGCCGGAACCGGTACTTGTCGCTCGGAGAGCCGAAATGGGTGTCATCCGGGACATAGGTCGTTTCGCCGGAGTCTTTCTGCGTCACCTTGACCGGCAGGATGACTTTCCCGGTTACGTATACCGGATCCGCGGAAGCGACGGAGAAGTTCGTCACGGAATCAAGCGGCACGGAAGCGCCGGCGCCCGTATTGTCGTTCGTCAGCTTCAGATCAAAGAACGTCACTTCGCCGTTGTAGAACGCGATTTCGCGCGTCGTCTCGACGGTCTGCGTATCGTTGTGAACGCGGATGGTTACCGTGTTCTTCCCTTTCCGGACGTTGACCGGGGAAGCCGCGAACGACCAGTCGTTGTTCGCCGAGACCGTATAGGTGTAGCTGCGGCCGTTCACGATGACCGTCACGCGGTCCGCGTTCGGCGCTTTGCCGGTGATGATAATGTCATAGTCGGGACGATTCCTGGAGGGCGCCGAATGAATGACCGTCGTTTCGTCTTCCAGGATCGCAAACCGCTGTCCGTCGATAATGGCTTGCAGGTCATAGAGCGTCGGGCTGTTGCGGTATTCGATGTAAATGCTGGTCGAAACCTCGGTGAAACCGATCAGCCCCTTGAACGTGATCTTGTTCACGCCGGGGTACAGCTGGATGCCCAGCACCCGGATGGTGTTACCGGACAGGACGATGTTGGCCGTCTGGTTCGGATTCGACTGGACGACCTGCTCCTGCCCGTTGACCAGGATCACTTTTTCAACCGTATAGGAAATGGACGATCCGATGACCCCGTTGATCGTACCCGTCAGATCGATACGGTCTGTCAGGACGACACGGGCATTCTCATAGGTGGATTGTTCTCCCGGAAATATGAAGTAATCCCCGTCTGCCGCCGATACGGGCGCGATCGTCGCCGGAACCGACAACAGCGCCAGACAGACGGCCAGCAGCACAGCGGTGAATCGCTTCACGAAAGTTCCTCCTTCCCGATTCAACAATTCTGGACCGATTTCGACTCTCCCGGGCCGCATGCGCCCCGGAGCGAATCCGCTTCCCGGATCCGGCCGGACAGAGCCTTTTCCGCGTCCGGATCGCAATGGTTCCCGAACTTCGCCGTCTCCCCTCCCCCTGTCAGCATTTCTTTCGTCGATTCGGGAATGGTTTTCATACCCATAAAAAAGGACGCGGATATTCGACAAAAGTTCCGTACCCTAGTTATCGGCTCGAACCCCCGGATACTTTAGCCGCCGGACCACACATTCCGCATCCGCCGGTTCATCCGAACCCAAGTGAAAAAGACCCGGCCTGAACGGCCGGGCCGAAAGTCCGGAAAACCGCCTTCCCGCTTCTCACTTCGACCGCGTCGGAACGCCGACCTTCATTCCGAGCCGGGCCAGGAAGTCGAGCACCGGCCGGCGCGTCTTGTCGACGATCCCGATCAGCTCCGCGCCGATCTGCAGGATGAGGACGAGCACCGCGATGACGACGAACGTGACCCAGTTCGCCGACGACGACGGCACGACGGTCGACATGAAGATGGCGGTCGCTCCGAAGAACGCGGCGATGCCCCAGATGATCAGCACCGTTCCGCGGTGGCTGAAGCCGAGCTCGCGCAGGCAATGGTGCAGATGCCCCTTGTCCGGCGCGAAGATCGGCCGCCGGTTCACCACCCGCCGGACGATCGCGAAGAACGTGTCCGACAGCGGCACGCCGATGATGAGCAGCGGCGTCACGAACGAGACGATCGTCACCTGTTTGAACCCGAGCATCGACAGCGTCGCCAGGCTGAAGCCGAGGAACAGCGAGCCCGAATCGCCCATGAAGATCCTCGCCGGATGGAAATTGTGCCTCAGAAACCCGATGATGCTCCCGAGCAACGGCGCGCCGAGCAGCAGCACCGCCTCGTAGCCCATGACGGCGGCCATCACGAGAATCGTCGCGATCGCGATGCCGCTCACCCCGGCCGCGAGGCCGTCCAGCCCGTCGATCAGATTGATCGCGTTCGTGCAGCCGACGATCCAGAGGATGGTGAGCGGAATCGCAAGCCATTCCGCGAGCGGCTGCATCGTCCCGCCGAACGGAATGTTGACCAGGCTGATCCGGATGCCGAATCCGAACACGACGACGCAGGCGGCCGCGATCTGGCCGAGCAGCTTCACCTTCGCGGGCAGTCCGAACCGGTCGTCGAGCGCGCCCAGCAGCACGATGATCGTGCCGCCCGCCAGCAGCGCCCGGATGAAACGCGCGTCATAGGCGCTCAGCCACGCATCCGGCAGGAACGGCAGCAACGCGAACAGGCCGGCGATGAACGAGGCGTAGATCGCGAGGCCGCCGAGGCGCGGCATGACGCGGGTATGGACTTTCCGTTCGTCCGGCCGGTCGACGGCGCCGATCCGGAACGCCAGCCTTCCGACCGCCGGCGTCAAAAGCCAGGCGAGGGCCGCCGCAACGATGAATCCGAAGATCAGACCAAAGCCCGCAGGCATGATCACACTCTCCCGTATGTATCATGCTGTCGCTTGCGCGGTTGGAGAGCTTCCCGCCTTTTCGGGAAGTCCGAACCGCAACGAACAGCATTATACGCCTCTTCGGTATGAAAATCCATCCCCGTTTTCATCCGATTTTTCAGCGTTCGGGCCCGTTTTCGCCCGCGCCGCCCGGGCGCTCCGTCACATTCCGGCCCGCACGCAGCACTTTCAGCGCAAAGCGCGGCAGCGCGGCCATCCGTCCGGCGCGCGAAGGCTGGCGAAGCAGCCGGTACAGCCATTCCAGCCCGAGCCTCTGGAACGATGCCGGCGCCCGCTTCGTCCGCCCCGCGATCACGTCGAAGCTGCCGCCGACCCCCATCATGACGGGCACGCCCAGCGCCTCCTTGTAGCGCGCGATCCAGGGTTCCTGCGTCGTCAGCGCGTCCCGCGCGACGAACAGGAGATCCGGCGCGGCCTCCCTGACGGCCCGGACGACCGCCTCGTCCTCCTCCGGGCCGAAATAGCCGTTGCGGTATCCGGCGATCCGGACGAGCGGATAGCGCTCCCCAAGCCGCCGCGCGGTCTCCTCGACCACGTCCTGCCGCGCGCCCAGCAGATAGACCGACCAGCACCGCCGCTCGCCCTCGCGCATCAGCTCGTGCAGCAAATCGAATCCCGCGACGCGCTCCGGCACCGGGTCGCCGGCGACGCGGGACGCCCAGACGATGCCCGCGCCGTCCGGCACGATCAGCTCGGCCTGCTCCAGGACGCGGTAATAGTCCGGCCGCTCGAGCGCCGCCATCACCATGATCGGGTTTCCGGTGACCACCTGCGTCGGCCGCCGCTCTTCGATGCGCCGCGCCAGATACCCGACCGTCTGCGCCATGTCCATCTTCGAGAACGGCAGGCCGAAGATCGGCACCGCCGGATAATCGCGCTTCACGTCCATCCCGTCACCCCTTGTCCGGCCCGGTCAACGCTTCGATGATGAGCCGCGCCGGCCGCCGGGCATCCCGGCGCAGCGCCTCGATCGCCGGCCCGTGCCGCTTGCGCCAGGCCGCCGCGCCTTCGGGCCCGAGCAGCGCGTCGGCCGCCGCGGCGAACGCCTCCGCGTCGAGCCCGTCCGTCGTCCCGACGGGCTTCAGGCCGAGCCGCGCGAGGAAATGATCGATCTTCGGATCATAGGACAGCCCGAACATCGGCACGCCGCGGTTCGCCGCATAGATGAGCGCGTGCAGCCGCATGCCGAAGACGAGGCTGCAGCGCCCGACCTCGAGCAGCATCCGCTGCGGATCGTCGCCGGGCTCGGCGAGCTCGGCGGCCTGTCCGAAGCCTAGCGCGGCCAGATGCTCCATCACGGCGCGCGACGCCTCCGCGTCGTCCGGCAGATGCATCGGCAGGAAGCGCAGCCGAACCGCGCGCCGCCGGGCGAGCGCGGCCAGCGCCTCCGCGACGCGTTCCAGGTCGGCGCCGTCGGGCCGCCAGCGGCGCACCGACACGCCGACGACCGGAACCCCCGCGCCGTCCGGCCCGCCCGCGGTCGGCTCCTCCCCGTCCGGCAAATCCAATCCCATCACCGGATCCGGCACCACCCCGATCCGTTCGCGCGCGACGCCGAAGCGTTCGAGCAGCGCGGCGCTCTCCCCGTCCCGCACCGTCACGACGCGGGACGCGTTCATCGCGAAGCGCACGAGCGGGCGCAGCCACGCGCGCCGGACCGGCCCGATCCCCTGGGCGTAAATGAACACCGGCTTGCGCAGCATGCGCGCCAGCCCGACGATCCCCGTGTAATACGGGATCGTCAGCGCACCCGTCGCGTCCTGCAGCAGGCTGCCGCCGCCGCTGATCAGCGCATCGCAGCCGCGCAGCGTCCGCAGCACCTCGGCGGGCCTCATCCGGTGCGCGGCCTCGACGCCGTGCGCCGACCGCGTCCAGGCCGGATCGACCGACAGGACGACCGGCTCGATGCGCACGCCCGCCGCCCGGGCTTCCTCCCGGAGCGCCGACACGATCGAGCGCAGCACCGCCTCGTCGCCGCTGTTGCGGAACCCGTAATAGCCCGATATCGCTACGCGGTACGTCCGTCGCCCTTCGCGGAGAGCGCCCATCGCCGCCACGCTCCTTCCCCGAGCTGCCACAGCGCGATCAGGAGAAGCCCGATGACGAGCCCCAGGCCGAGGCCGAGCAGGCTGCGGATCAGTGACAGCAGGATCGGCGAGTGGATGTGCGCGAACGTGTCGACCATCGAGAGCTGCCCGAGCACCCCGGCGATCATGAGCACCCAGGCCGCGCGATAGCGCAGCGACAGGAACAGCCCGAACACGAGCAGCGGATGCGCGATCAGAAATTCCTTCGTGCGCGGCCGCACGCCGAACGCCGATTCGAGGGCGTTCCGGAACATGAGCTCCAGCGAGGTCACCTGCCCGGCGTTGCCCGTGCGCGTCATGTAGTAGTAGCCGACGGCCGCGAGCACGGCGGTCACGATCAGGCCGAACACCGTCACCTCAAGCCGCATGAGCTTGCGAAGCTGCCCGGACACGGACTTCCCGGTGTACAGGAACACGTAAATCGCGACGAGCGCGATCGGCGCCGCGTGCAGCAAGCTGACGCCGCGGAACTGCTGCAGCACCAGGCTGTACGTCACATTCGTCAGCAGGCCGAACACGAACGCCGTGCCGAGCAGCGTGAGCAGCGACGTCGCTGCGAACAGCGCGAGCGCCGCCGCGAGCCGCCGGCCCGCCGGATGGCCGTCGAACGTCCACCGGCCGCCGAGCAGCCGCCCGTCATCCGCCGGCGCCGGCTCCGCAGCGCCGAAGCCGCCGACCGGCCGCCGTTCGCCCTCCGTATGCGCGCGGACGCGCCCGAGCGCCCACAGGACGGCCAGCGTCGGCACCGCGACCGCCGCGCCGAGCGCCAGCGCCTGCTCCAGAAGCGACGGGCTGAGCACGTACAGCCCGGCGCTGCCGATCACGCCGATCACAAACGCGGCCGGCCCGAACCCGCGCAGGAACGCGTCGATGAGCAGCGCGATGACCGCGATCGCGCCCAGCGCGACGACGGCGCGCAGCGCCTTCTGCCATCCTTCATGCCGGTAATCGAACGGCTCGGCAAAGCCCGCCCGGAAGCCGAACCGCTCGAGCTTCGCGATCGCCCCTTCCGTATCGTCGCCGCCCGCCAGCGCCTCCACCAGATTGTCCAGCGGATCGGCGACCTCCGGCCGCGTCCCGCTCCGCACCGGCGCGGCGTTCAGATAGAACATCCGGATGTTCCGGTCCTTCGCCGCGAGCAGGAACCGGTCCGCGATCGCCTCCGGGGTCATCGTCATCGCGTCGTTCTCGGACAGCGAGTACAGCCGCACGACGTTGTAGTCCGTCTCCCAGGCGAGCGTCGCGAAGCCCGCCTGCGGCGCGCGGAGATTCTCGATCGTCGCAAGCCCGATGTTGTGCTTGTTCAGCAGCGACGCGAAATGGTCGAGGCTGCCCAGCTCCGCCCGATCCCCGAAGCCCGTCGCCTCGGTGCCCTCGAACAGCAGGAACGTCGAGCCGAGCGCGGCGAACCGGCCGAGCAGCTCGTCCATCAACACCGGATCATAGGGCCGGATCCGGTCGGTGAACCGCGGCAGCAGCCGGAAGCCGGCGGCCGTGAGCTCCTCCATCGCGAGCGGGTCCGGCTCCATCGGCCGAAGCTGCGCATCCTCGACCGACGTGTCGATCACGATGCCGGGGCGGCCGCCGTGCGACCATGCCCGGACCGTGTTGCCGCTCCGTTCGAACGCCCGCCGGAACACCGGCTCGAGCGCCTCGGCCGTCGCCTCGTCCGCGAACAGCACATACGTGTAGTTCTCGTCCGCCGACGCCGGCTCTCCCCGCAGCATGGCCGCTTCCTTGGAGTTGTAGACGGTGATCCGTCCCGCGCGCTGGAAATCATCCAGCGACCCCTCGAACACGGCCATCGTCGTCACGCCGGCTTCCTTCAGCGCCTGGAGCTTCTCCGCGACGAATTCCCGCGGATGCGCGTGATAGGACGCGATCAGCAGCAGATCGCGGTAATCGAACACGAACTCGACCGTCTTCGACTTCTGCTCCATCTGATGGCGCACGACACCGAGCGGCAGCGCGGCGAGCACGCCCAGCGCCGTGAACAGCAGGAGCAGCCGGCGCGCCGCCCGGTACAATTTCCGATTGACTCGCGGCAATTTGTCCACTCCTCAGCTCCGTTTGTCGACCCGTTCCATCACTTCGGCGACCAGGCGCCGCAGCGCGGATTCCGCTTCCTCCCGGCCGCTCCGGCGCACGGCGAAATACACCTTGATCTTCGGCTCCGTGCCCGACGGGCGCAGGCAGAACCAGGAGCCGTCCGCCAGCATGAACTTCAGCACGTTCTCCGGCGGCAGGCCGTCGAGCCCCGGGAGATAGTCGAGCACCCGCTCCACCTCGACCCCGGCGACTTCCGAAGGCGGCGCCGTGCGCCAGTCCTCCATGATGCCCCGAATCTTCCGGACGCCGTCGATCCCTTTCAGCGTGCGCGATTCGAGCGCTTCGAAATAATAACCGTACTTCCCGTACAGCTCGAGCAGCACGTCGTACAGCGTCTTGCCCTGCCGCTTGTAGTACGCCGCCGCTTCGGCGATCAAGAGCGAAGCGACGACACCGTCCTTGTCGCGCGCGTACGTCCCCGCGAGATACCCGTAGCTCTCCTCGTAGCCGAACAGGAACGTCGCCTCGCCCGTCTGCTCATAGCGCGTCATCCGCTCGCCGATGTACTTGAATCCGGTGAGCGTGTTGTCCACCCGGACGCCGAAGCTGCGCGCGATGTCCGCGCCCATCTCGCCCGTGACGATCGTCTTGATGACGGCCCCGTTCGCCGGCAGCCGCCCCTGCTCATGCAGCGCCGTAAGCAGATAATGCACGAGGATCGCGCCGGTCTGGTTGCCGTTCAGCACGATATATTCGCCGCGATCATCCTTCACGACGGCACCCACCCGGTCGCAGTCCGGGTCGGTGCCGATGATGAGATCGGCGCCTTCCCGCTTCGCCTGCTCGATCGCGAGCGTGAACGCTTCGCGCTCCTCCGGGTTCGGCGACTTCACCGTCGGGAAATTGCCGTCCGGCCGCTCCTGCTCGGCGACGACCCGCACGTTCCCGAAACCGGCCAGCTTCAGCACTTCCCGCACCGGCACGTTGCCCGCCCCGTGCAGCGGCGTATAAATAATGGAAAGCTCGTTGCCCGCGCCGGATTTGATGAGCTCCGGCCGGAGGCACTGGGCCGCGACCGTCTCGTGATACGCCCGGTCCTCCCGTTCGCCCAGCCAGACGATCAGCCCGGCCGCCTCCGCTTCCGCGCGGGGCATCCGCTTCACCTCCGCGAAGCTCCCGACTTCCCGAATGCGGGCGATCACCTCGGCCGCCAGGTCCGGCACGATCTGGCAGCCGTCCGGGCCGTACACCTTGTATCCGTTGTATTCCGGCGGATTGTGGCTGGCCGTGATCACGACGCCGGCGTCCGCGCCGAGATGCCGCACCGTGAACGAAAGCTGCGGAGTCGGGCGGAGACTCGGCCACAGATACGCCCGGATGCCGTTACCTGCCAGCACCTCCGCGGCCGTGAGCGCGAACGCGTCGGATGAACGGCGCGAATCGTGCGCGATCACGACGGAAGGCTTCTCGCGCCGCGCCAGCAGCCAGTTCGCGAGCCCCTGCGTCGCCTTGCCGACCGTGTAGGCGTTCATCCGGTTCAGGCCGGCGCCCATCACGCCGCGCAGGCCGCCCGTGCCGAACTCCAGCTCCCGGTAGAACCGGTCCACGATTTCCGGCTCCTGTCCCTCCAGTTCGCGCAGCTCGCGCTTCGTCTCCTCGTCGATCGCCGGATCCGCGAGCCACGCCCGATAGCGCTCCAGTGCGACGTTCAGCTCCGTCATCGTTCCCACTCCTTGCCACCCGAAATACTGTTCTTACATATATAAAGAACTGCTTTTCCTTGTATAAAAAATACCTGCCGGACTGCACCGCCTTCACCAAACGGCCACTCCGGCTTCAAGCCTCCGCCCGGACGCACGAATCCCGCTTCCGGGCAGGCGCGGTTCCCGAACTCAGGCGCCCGTCTTGCCTTCCGCGTCCGTCAGGGCAAACATGATTTCGCCTTCGACGACCATGCGGCCGTCGACCGTGGCAACCGCCTTGCCCTTGCCGATCGGCCCTTTGAAGCGGATGATCTCGACCGACAGCGTCAGCGTGTCGCCCGGCGCCACCTGTCCGCGGAAACGGAGGTTGTCGATGCCGGCGAACATCGCGAGCTTGCCCCGGTTCTCCTCGACCATCAGGATCGCGACGGCGCCGACCTGCGCCAGCGCCTCGACGATCAGCACGCCCGGCATGACCGGATAATCCGGAAAATGTCCCGCGAAATACGGCTCGTTCATCGACACGTTCTTCAGCCCGACCGCGCGGACGCCCGGCTCCACCTCGAGAATCCGGTCGACCAGCAGAAAGGGCGGCCGGTGCGGAATGATCGACTGAATCTGTCTGACATCCATCATGTCGGCATCATCCTCCTCCGGGTTCCGGTGCATAAAAGGCTTCGGAACCGCCAAGAATAATAATACCCTTCGCGAAGCTGCAGATCGCGGAGGTTCAGATAGGGGAGCTTGTCCGGCGGGTACGTCTCGTCGGGCAGGCTCCTTTTCGGTTTGCCGGCGCCGGCCTCAGCCGGGCTGCCGGCGGTTGAGCGCCCTGAACTTGAAGATGTACATGATCGACGTGACGAATGAGAACGCAATCACGAACCAGAGCATCGTCACGCCGTGCGGCAGCTCGAGGAAAATGAACATGAGGGCCACATAGAACAGCACCGTCGTCAGTTTGCCCATCCAGTTCGCCTTGACCGTCTTTTTGCCCCGGAAATGGAAAAACGCCGATCCCGCGATCATCCCGATATCGCGGACAAGCAGCAGCACCGCGGCCGCCAACGGAATGATGCCCGCGATCAGCAGCGAGAGGATGACCGCAATCAGCATCAGCTTGTCGGCAAGCGGATCGAGCAGCGCGCCCGCAGGCGTCTCGAGACCCCTGGTCCGGGCGATGTATCCGTCAAGGATATCGGTCAGCCCCGCGGCGGTGAAAACGATGAACGCCGAAAGCATATGCCCGTTCGCGAATACGACCAGATAGACGGGTATCAGCAAAAATCGCAGCGCCGTGAGCATATTCGGCAAATTCAACGTCTCCCCTCCCCCTCCGTTCTCTCGCTGCAGGAGCCGCCTTCCCAAGTTCCCAAACCATTATAACGCTTGACCAGGAAAAAGGAAACCGCCGCCCTTCTACCGCATCCTTCGACCGGCCCGGCGGATTTTTTTGCGGAAAATTCTTCAAAATTCGAGTCATCCGGCCGTTTATATTATAAGAAGCCATCTAGATTACATTACGTCCGCTTGGGCGCAGGAGGTTGGGAGGATGCGTTCGCACCAGACAACTGGTCTGATGGTCATTCGCCTCGTCGCCGCAATAACCGCGCTGATCCTGCTGGCGCTTCCCGCCATGCCGGCGGGGGCGGCGGACGAGTCGGTGAGGGCGGTCCGGTTTGCCGACATCGACAACACCCTGTCGATGCATGTCGGTGACAGCCGGCAGATTTCGGCCCTCGCGGAGATGTCCGACGGCACCTATCGGGATGTGACGTTCGACGCCGTCTGGAGCACGTCCAACGGCAGCGTCGTCAGCGTGGACAAAGGGCTGCTGACGGCGAAGGCTTCCGGCTATGCCGACATCACCGTGAAATACGCTTCCGCGTCGAAGACGATGCGCGTCACGGTGACGCACGAATTCGACAAAGTGGAGATCGCGTCGTCCGACGGAACGCCGCTGGCCGCGTCGCTCGACGTCTTGGTCGGCGAAGATCTCGGGCTGAAACTGCTGGCTTACAAGGACGGCTCGACCTCGGACGTGACCGGCGACGCGGAGTGGAGCTCGTCCAACGAAGCCGTCGCCCGCGTGGAAGCCGGCAGGGTCGAGCTGCTGGCGCCGGGATCGGTCACGATTTCGGCCCGCTACAAGGGGCGTTCCGACAGCGTCAAGCTGAACATCGCGTCGCCCTATGAATCGCTGTCGCTCACGCCGAATGAGCTGATCGAATTCCGTTACGGCGATGCGGGCGTGCAGCTTGAGGCGACGGCCGTTCGGAAGGGTGGCGGCTTCGAGCTCGTAACGGAGAAGGCCGGCTGGAAGTCCGCCGATCCGTCCGTCGCCACGGTGGAGGGCGGCCTCGTAAAGCCGGCCGGCGTCGGCACGACGACGATCCGCGCCGAGTACTTCGGCGTGCACGCCACGGTGACGGTCGTCGTGCGGCCCGCCTATGCGGCCCTCAGGCTGTCGGCGGACAAGCCGCTGTATCTGCTGCCGGGAAGCGATCCGGTGCAGCTTCGGGCTTTCGCGGCGAACGACCCGGATGAGCCGGAGATCGACGTCACGGACCTTGCCGAATGGAAATCGTCGGACGTGTACCCGGTGACCGTCTCCGGCGGCCTCGTCTCGGCCAAGGAAGCGGGCAAGGCCCGCATCACGGCGTCGTACATGGGCCGGACGGTCGGCGTCGACGTGACCGTCTACCCGCGCGTCCGGTCGATCGAGGTCGAGCGGGAAGCGATGGACGCGTTTGAGGACGGCGAGGGCGCGCTGCCGAAGGTGATCGGCGAGACGCTCACCGGCGAGAAGATCGACGTGTCCGGGGCGGCCGAATGGACCTCGGCGAACGAGGCGATCGTCGAGGTCAGGGACGGCAAATGGTTCGCGCGCGGCCTCGGCGAGACGGTGCTGACGGCGCGCGTCGGCACGCGCACGGCGACGGTGAAGATCGTCGTGCACGAAGAGCCGCTGGCTCTCCTGTCGGACGTCGAAGAGCTCACGGTCGTCGCCGGCAAGACGGTCCCGCTGCCGGATGTGACGCTGGTCCTGAAGAACGGGAACATCGTCGAAGACATCGAACCGAAGCTGGAATGGACGACATCGTCGCCGAACATTCTGGTCGTCAGGGGCGAGCTCAAGGGATTGCTGACCGGCCGTTACACCCTGACCGCTTCCCATCTCGGCAAGAAGCTGTCGTTCCGCGTCAACGTCGAGCAGGAGATCGTCAAGCTGGAAGCGAACCCCGCTTCGATCGAGCTGAACCCCGGCAAGTCGAAGACGATCCGGGTTATCGGGACCTACAAGAACGGCAAGACGGTCAACCTGAGCAGCAAGGTCGCCTGGACGTCGAGCAACCCGTCCGTCGTCACCGTGAGCGGCAGCAAGGTGAAGGCTGTTGCCGCGGGACAGGCGGCGCTCACCGCCGAATATCAGGACATCAAGGTCGTCGTGCAGGTGTCGGTCGTGCCGAAGCTGACCGGACTGAGCGCGTCGGTGAAGAAGCTGGAGCTCAAGCCCGGCGGCACCGGGGCGGTGCGGCTGACCGCCGTGTTCGACAAGAGCTCGCAATCCGACGTGACCGCGCTCGCCGCGTGGACCTCCTCGAACGAACGCGTGGCCGTCGTATCGGCCGGGACGATCACCGCCAGGGAGCCGGGCACGGCCACGATCAAGGCGTCGTACGGCGGCAAAACCGTCTCCATCCGGGTGAAAGTCACGAAATAACCCGGACGGCCATGAACGAAAGGGCGCCCCGCCCGTCTGAACGACGGCGCGGGGCGCCCGTTTTTTTCGCAACCGGAAATCTTGACCCAACTTACGAATCGGCGAAGATCAGATCGAACATGTGGAGCCACGTCTCCAGCTTCCAGACGTCCGCGGCCGATCCGCCGCCGATTTTCGTGTAGCCGACATACAAACCCGCGATCAGCGCCGCGATGCAGAGCAGCGGCACGATGGTCAGGCGCAGCGTCCAGAGCAGCCCCCGGAGAGCCGGATGCATCCGCCGCCTGCGCGGCTTCCCCGGTTCGCCGGCCGGCGGCTTCCCGTCGGTCGGCCTTCCCGCGCCCGCCTCCGTCGGGCCGGACGGCCGCCGCGGCGCGGCTTCCGCCGTCCCCGGCGCTTCCGCCGTCCCTCTCCGGATCGGCGCCGCGGCGCGGACCGGTTCCGTATCCCTTGCCGGCGACTTCGGCCGGTCCTGTCCGTTAATCATGTCTCATCCCGTTTCGCTCACGCGCGCAACTGGTTGGCCAGACTCATCATCATGTCGGCGGATTGCAGCGCGCGCGCGCTGAGTTGGTAGGCCCGCTGGGCCATCAGGAGATCCGTGAGCTCCGTCTGCAGATCGACGTTCGATTGCTCCAGGGCGCCTTGCGTGATCCGGAGGTCGTTGTTCTCGTCCGGCTGCGCGTCGGGCAGCACGTCCGCCGGATCGACGCCGTCGGCCACCGCGTACAGATTGTCCGCCACCGCCGCGAGCGCCTCCGGTCTCACCGGCTCAACCAGCCTCAGCCGGCCGAGCTCGAGGACCTGGGACCCGTCGGGCGAGACGGCTCTGACCGCGCCCCAGGCATCCACCTGCAGCTCATGGCCCGCCGGCAACACGAGCGGCCCGTCCGTGCCGTCCTCGCCGCGCACGACCAGCGGGTAGCCGTCCGCCGTCGTCACGACGACGTCGCCGTCCTCGTTCACCCTCGCCTGGAACGCGCCGTGCCGCGTGTAGGCGCGCCGCCCTTCGCCGTCGACGATCACCTCGAAGAACGCCCGCCCCTGGATGGCGAGATCGTATGCGTTCCCGGTGGTCTGAATCGGACCCTGCGCAAGGTCCGTGAGCACCTGCGTCATCCGCACGCCCCAGCCGGTCGTGAAGCCGAGCGGCGTCAGCCGGCCGGGCTGCGCGAACCGCTCATCCTGCTGTTTCAGCGTCGCAAGCAGCTCCTCAAACGAGGAAGTCTTGCGCTTGTAACCCGCGGTATTCAGATTGGCGATGTTGTCGGCGATGAGGTCGATCTTGCGCTGCATCGCATGCATCGACATCAACGCGTTGATCATCGAGCTGTTCATCGAACCGCTCCTTTCCCGCTCTCATCCAGCATCATACCCGAAAATCGGCGCGAAAACCAGCCCTAGACCTTCCCGACCTCGTTGACCGCCTTGTTCAGCGTACTGTCGTAGAACTGGATGACGCGCTGGTTCGACTCGTACGCGCGGAGCGCGCTCATCAGATCGACCATCGCCTGCGCCGCGTCCACGTTGGCGCGCTCGAGATGGCCCTGCCTCACTTCGATGTTGTCTCCGGCGGCGGCCGGGCGCGCCAGATCGGCGTCCTCGTCGTTCAGCCGGAATTTGCCGTACCCTTCCCGGACGAGGCGGTTCGGGTTCTCGATCACCGTAATCAGGAGCTGCGCGCCGGTATCGGCGCCCGTCGCGTCGACGAACCGGAAATCATCCGTCAGCGTCAATTCTTCGACGGCGACGCCCGGCGGGAACCGGACCGGATTGTTGTCCGTGCCGAGCACGAACGAACCGTCGTTCGTCACGAGATAGCCTTCCTCGTTCACGAGGAACGCCCCGTTCCGCGTATAGCGGACGGCGCCGTCCGGATTTTGCACCGTGAAGAACGCCTGCGGCCGGAACACGACGTTGCCGTTCGCGTCGACGGCCTTGCCGGAACCGTCGAACACGAGTCCGGGCACCCCGATCTCCGACCGGATCGCGAAATCCGACATCCTGCCCGTCCCATACAGGTCGCCCTGAACATGGACCGACAGGCTCTCCTCCGCGAACACGCCGGTGTTCACCGCGCCGATCCGCCTGGGCTTCTGGCCTTCCAGGCCCGTCAGGCGAAGCAGCATTTCGGGGAACGAGCGGTTCACCGACACCGCTTCCTTGTAGCCCGGCGTATTCAGGTTCGAAATGTTGTTCGTGACGGTATCATGACGCCGCTGCTGGGCGATCATCCCCGCCGCGGCCGTGTACAACCCGCGCAGCATGACGAACCTCCTTCCCGCGGCCGCGCCGACTCCGGCGATGCCGCGAAGACTCCGTAATCTATGTATCGGCAATCCGGGACCGGTTTGTGAATATCATGAGGAAGCGCCGGACGGAATGCATCACATTTTCTTCGAACTGACCTTGTCGAGATTTTCGAGCATGATGCCCGTGCCCTTCACGACGCAGTGCATCGGATCGTCCGCGATCAGCACCGGCACCTTCAGCTCGTCGGCCAACAGCTGGTCGAGCCCGTGGAGCAGCGCCCCGCCGCCCGTCAGGATGACGCCGCGGTCGATGATGTCCGCCGACAGCTCCGGCGGCGTCCGCTCGAGCACCGACTTGGCCGCCTGGACAATCGACATGACCGAATCCCAGAGCGCCTCCCGCACTTCCTCCGAACGGATCGTCACCGTCTGGGGCAGCCCGGTCACCATGTCGCGCCCGCGGATATCCATCGATTCCCGGCGTCCTTCGGGATGGACCGTGCCGATCCGGATCTTGATGTCCTCGCTTGTCCGTTCGCCGATCAGCAGCTTGTATTTGTTCTTGATATATTTCATGATCTCGGAATCGAACTTGTCGCCCGCCACCTTGATGGACGAGGCCGTGACGATGTCGCCCATCGACAGCACCGCGACATCCGTCGTGCCGCCGCCGATGTCGACGACCATGTTGCCGCTCGGCTGGAAGATGTCCATCCCCGCGCCGATCGCCGCCGCCTTCGGTTCCTCCTCGAGGAAGACGTCCTTCGCCCCGCTGCGCTCCGCCGCTTCCCGGATCGCCTTCTGCTCGACCGACGTGATGTTCGTCGGCGCGCAGATCAGGATGCGCGGCCGGCTGAACCATGACCGCCCGCCGACCCGGTCGATGAACGACTTCAGCATCAGCTCGGTAATCTCGAAGTCGGCGATCACGCCGTCCTTCAGCGGCCGGATCGCCACGATGTTGCCCGGCGTGCGGCCGACCATTCGCCTGGCCTCTTCGCCGACGGCGAGCACGCGCTTCGTCTCGCTTTCGATCGCGACGACGGAGGGCTCGTCCAACACGACGCCCCTGCCCTTGACGTGAATGGACACATTCGCTGTTCCGAGATCGATTCCGATATCCTTGCCAAACATGATTCCGCTTGTCCCCCAACCGAAATTTATCAGGGCGTTCCGGCCGGCCCCGAAGGCTTGTCCGATCTCGAGCCGT
The DNA here is from genome assembly GCF_002159085.1 of Thermobacillus sp. ZCTH02-B1. Taxonomy (GTDB): domain Bacteria; phylum Bacillota; class Bacilli; order Paenibacillales; family Paenibacillaceae; genus Thermobacillus. The sequence goes on along the minus strand of NZ_LZRU01000023.1, from coordinate 30,761 downwards.
CTGAACACCGGCCTGTCCGAACCCGACGAATACCGCGCGCCGTCCCGTCCCTCCGGGACGGAGGCACACGGTATGTCATGCAGTGTCGCCTTGGTTCCCGTCGGCCCACACTCGATATCAATTCGATGCGATTGTCCGAATTCCTCTATTTTTGTAGAAAGATCAGCCGTTTTTTCCGCTCGTGACACCGGCCGTCAGCGCTTCGCGCTTCTTCGCCGCCGATTTCTTGTATTTGATCTTCGTCGCCTCACCGCCGCGCAGATGTCGGATCGATTTGTGGTACTCGAGAATGTGCTTCACCTGATTCGCCAGATCGGGATTGATCTCCGGCAGCCGCTCGGTCAGGTCCTTGTGAACCGTGCTTTTCGAAACGCCGAATTCCTTCGCGATCGTTCGAACGGTGTGCTTGGTCTCGACGAGGCATCTGCCGATCTTGATCGTCCGTTCTTTGATGTAATCGTGCACGTTCCCGCCTCCCAACTCGGAATGTTTGGTACATTATATGAGTCGGGGAGGCCGATATTCGCCGTGGTCAAGCGTGACAAGCCCGGCCGCGCGCAATTATTTTCCGGGAAATAATCGGGGAACGACACAAGAAGAGAGCAGGGTCTCCCGCCCTGCTCTCTTCGTTCGGATGTGCTGGCGCTTCACGGTCTGCGGACCGTCCGGGACCGGATGCCCGACGCCGGATCGTGCGGCCGGCCCGCGGTCCCGGTTCATCCCGCCTGCCGGGTCGTTCCGCGTACCCGTATCGGCCTGCCGTTCCGCACGGACCCGATGGCCGCAGACGGGATCGTCCGGCGGGCGGTTCCGCGGTCCCGCTTCATCCCCGGCTTTCCGCCTGCCGGCCGCTTCGCCCAACCGGCCGTTTCGGCCCGTTCCCGCTGAACCGCGCGGGAGCCGCCGGAAGCCCTCCGGAATTCCCGCCGGACGCCATCGCGCCGGCGGGCATCCGCAGGATGCGTTCATCCGGCTTCATCCGGCTTCCGGTCCGCGTCTTACTCTTCCTCGTCCAGCAGCGCCAACGGATTGACCGGCGTGCCGTTCTCGCGGACCTCGAAATGCAGATGGACGCCGAAATCCTTTTCGAGCTCGCTGCGACCCGCCTTGCCGATCAGCGTGCCTTGCTTCACTTCGTCGCCGGCCTTGACGCTGATCTCGCCCAGGCTTTGGTACACGGTCACCAGCCCGTCCGGATGCTCGATCTCGACGACATACCCGTTCGTCGGATGCTGCTCGGCGACCGTCACCTTGCCGCTCATCGCGGCAACGACTTCGAATGCGGCGTTGTCGGGCCGTGCGAGATCGATGCCCATGTGCGGAATGTACGTCGTACCGGACACCAGCAGCGCCTGCTGCCGCTCTTCGCTCGGCGCGTCCGCGTCGTAGTGCGGAAGCACGATCTCGAGCTCGCTCCGGTTGACGACCGGCCACTGCATCGTCTCGTTGTCCGCGATGACCTCCAGCGTCTTCTCGTCCGCGGCGGTCTCATCTTCCGTCGTCACGTCGCTCACTTCGGCGGACCCCTCATCGGCCGGCTTGACGTCGGCCTTCTCGGTCGTCCCCTGGTAGAGCCACATGATCGTTACGATGATTGCCGCCGCGGCCATGAACAGCGCCGGAGATACCCATTTCTTCGACAGCAATCGCCTCCAGCCGCCCGGTCCGGCGGCACCGCTGCGGGACTGCCTGGTCGTTTCCTCAAGCGGTTTTTGCTTGTCCTGTTCATTCATTTTTCGATCACCTCACCAGCCATTCTTGCCAGTGAGGAATCTTTTATACGTCCGGCGATTGATAATTTTCAAGTTTTGAAACTTTCGAATCGTCCCGCGAGATTTTCAGAACGGACCAGCCGGGCGCCCCGGTAATACCAGGAGAGAATTTGTTCCGCATCATTGCCCGCCAGGGCCAGCGCCTGTGCGCCGTACTGGCTCATGCCGACGCCGTGCCCGTGACCGCGGCAGACCAGCCTGATGGTGTCGTCCCGGACGCTCAGGCTGAAATTGGCCGACGGCAGCCCCAGCGCTTCGCGCACCTCGCGGCCGGACAGGACTTTACTGCCGACCCGGAGTTCTTTCACGCTGCCGCCGGCCGTCCTGCTCAACACCCGGATGCCGCCCTTCCGGTCCCGCTTGCCGATGCCGAGCCGGTCATAGAACTCCTCCCGCCCCATCTCGATCACCTGCTCGTACCGGGGGGAGATCAGCGCGTCCCACGGGCTGGGCACGCTTCGCAGATAGGGCACCTCCGTGGACCAGTAGTCTTCCGCATTCTCCGTATGGCCGCCGCTAGTCGAAAAATAGACCGCCTGTATCGGTTCGCCGTCGTAGACCAGCACCAGTCCTTCCGTCTCGGCGACCGCCCGTTCGATGCGTTCCATGTCCTCCGTCCGCTCGCACTCGAGCTGCCGCATCCGCTCCAGCGGAACATACGCCTGGTCGGCCTCGCCGTCCGTCACATCGTAGTCCCGGCGCCCGCCGCCTTCGTCCTGCGGCCCGGTGAGCAGCTTCCGGACGATGTACGTCCGGGCCGCAATCGCCTGCGCCTTCAGCGCCTCCAGCTCGAAACTTGCCGGCATCTCGCCCGCCACGACGCCGCGGACGTACGTCTCCAGCGGCACCGTCTCCACCCGCCGCCCGCCTTCCAGATAGACGCGCACGAGGGGCTCTTCCGGACCGCCGGATTCCGTGATTCCCGATACGTCTTCAACGCCGGCCTGTCCGGTTTTCGCACGCGCCGATGCGCCGTTGCCTCCGTACCTTCCGTCCTCCGGCCGTCCGGTGATGCGTCCGGCCGCGGCCGTCTCCCCCTCCGGGATGCCTCCGCCTTCGGCTCGTCCGGTGCCCGACGGCACCGGAACGCCCGTGCCGTCGGCCCGCCCGGCTTCCGGCCGAACCGGCGCGCTTGCGTCACCGGCGCCTCCGTCCTTCAACCGCCGCTCGCTTCCCTCGCCGGCCGTCCCGGCATTCCCCGGCGGCCGCCGTTTGCTTCCGATCCCGGCCGGGCCGCGGGCCGACCGCCGGTCGCCGACGGATGCCGCCGTCGCAGCTTCCTCCATCCGCTCCGCTCCCGGCGCCCCGACCGTCCGGTCCGTCCGGCCCGCGCCGGATCCCGCGGAAGAACCGCCGGATTCCGACAGATCCCCGCCCGCCATGATCGTCTTCGCCAACATGGCCGCCGCCATGCCGGCCAGGAATGCCGTCCGGATTCCCGTCCTTCCGCCACCGCCCCGCAGGATGCGCCACCATGCCGGTCTTCGTCGCATTCCGCATACCCTCCAATCGACACGGGTTCGTCCGGTTGAATCTCTCATCCGACGGGTCTGCTACATCCTATGAAGCGGATTGCTAGAACAGAACCGCGAACCTCCCGTTGCCGGACAGCGCTCCGCCCCCGGATTCGCGGCCGCGGGTCTCGCCCTCCCGCGTCCGCGCCGCTCCCGGAGCCTTCCTCGTGCTGCCGCCTTCTCGTCCTGCCGCCGGCACATCGTCCTCCCGTCACACGAACCGGACCCGCCTCCGCTGAACCGGACGGGCACCGGAACGGGCAGACCGGTGACTCTCCCGCCCGCTCCGGGCAAACGCAAGCGAACATGTGGCCCCTAATTCGGCGGAACCCCCTTCGAATGCAAAAAAAAAAAAACGAGTCCGGGCTGCGGCATGCGGACGGCAAGCCGGTCCTCCCGCCGCTTCGGCCGCACCGCCGGACAAAAAAAGAGAACGCGCCGCAACCGGCGCGTTCCTGCATCACGTTGCCATTATGCCCACGAAGGCCGCACCTGCACGAGGGCTGGCTCCTTGTCGCGGACGAAGACGGTCTGCGCCCCCTCTTCCTCCGGCCGCACCGCATGCAGCGCCCCCGCCGCCTTGGCGGGATCCGCCTCGGCATCGATCCGGCGGATGTCGGCGCCGAGCGCCGCCAGCTTCTCCGTAATCTGCAGATACCCGCGATCGATATGATGAACGCCCGTGATCTCGGTCTCGCCTTCGGCCGCCAGCGCGGCGCAGATCAGCGCGGCGCCCGCGCGCAGATCGGTGGCGCACACCTTCGCGCCGACCAGCCTGGCGCCGCCCGTCACGATCGCGGACCGGCCTTCCACGCGAATCTGTCCCTGCAGCTTGCGGAATTCTTCCACATGCATGAAACGGTTCTCGAACACCGTCTCCGTCACGACGCTCGTCCCTTCCGCCACCATGAGCAGCGCCATGATCTGCGCCTGCATGTCGGTGGGGAACCCCGGATGCGGGAGCGTCTTCACGTCGACGGCCTTGAGCGGACGGTTCACCGCCACGCGGATGCCGTTTTCGCACTCCCGAATTTCGACGCCCATCTCTTCCAGCTTCGAAATGACCGGCGTCAAATGGTCGACGATCGCGCCTTCGATCAGGACATCCCCGCCGGTGATGGCGGCGGCCACCATATAGGTGCCGGCTTCCACCCGATCGGGAATGACCGTGTGCTCGGCCCCGCACAGACGGTCGACTCCCTCGATGCGGATCATGCTCGTGCCCGCGCCGCGCACGACGGCTCCCATTTTGTTCATGAAGTTGGCCAGATCGACGATCTCCGGCTCCCGGGCCGCGTTCTCGATGATCGTCGTCCCTTCCGCCAGCGCGGCGGCCATCATGATGTTCTGCGTGGCGCCGACGCTCGGCACGTCAAGATAGATCTTGGCCCCCTTCAGCCTGCCGTTCGTGCGGGCGTCTATGTAACCTTGCCCAAGGGCGATATCCGCCCCCATGGCTTCCAAGCCTTTCAGGTGCTGGTCGATCGGGCGCGTGCCGATCGCGCATCCGCCGGGAAGCGAAATGCGCGCCTGTCCGAATCGCGTCAGCAGAGGTCCCATCACGAGGAAAGAAGCCCGCATCTTGCGGACGAGTTCATAGGGTGGCTCAAAGCTGTTCAGCGATGATGCGTCGACGGTTACGGCGTCGCCTTCATGGCGGAAATCCGCGCCGAGCGACGTCAGCACCTGCCGCATGGTGAGCACGTCATCAAGGAGGGGAACGTCACGGATGATGCTGACGCCTTCTTCGGCGAGCAGCGACGCGGCCAGAATGGGCAGCACCGCATTTTTGGCGCCGCTGTTGCGAACCGATCCGGAGAGCCGCCGGCCGCCGCGTACGATGATTTTGCTCATATGGGTCCCTCCGCGCACATGATCCTGACCTTTCACGATCCGAACACGTGCAGTTTTTCATCCGTCCAACTCTCTCTGAACAATCTTAGCATTTTCTTACACAGATCGACAAGCATAATTTTTCGAATCTTTACAGGAACTGCGCAAATTTCCGTACAATCTGCATCTTTCGGGACCGCAGGCGGGATTCGGGACGCAGAATCAATACCATTGTTGACGAAATGGGTCCGCATTATTCGACAAGCAGCCGCAGCGACGCCGACCATTCCCAGTAGTCCAGCACGAAGCGGGAGAACAGGTAGCCGATCGCGACCGCGAGCATCAGCCGCAGCAGGATCGCCCGTCTGCCCTTGGGCTGCTTCAGGAATACCTCCAGCTTGAGCTCCTGCAGCAGGACCCAGGCAAGGTAGACGCTCAGCAGCATGATGACCATGGCCAGAAGCGCATTCATCCCGACGGAGAAATAGATGTCCTCCATCTCAGCTCATTCTCCTCTCCTCCAATGCGCGGAGCAGCAACACGCTGAATTCCGCGCGGCTGATCGGTTCATCCGGCCTGAACCGCCCGCCGGGGAAACCGATCAGAAGCCCCTCTTCCTTCAGCCGGTTGACCATCGGCGCAGCCCAGTGGCCGGGCCGGAGATCGGCGAACGCCGGCGCCGCCGCGTCCAGCGGCTTGAGGCCGAGCGCCCGGCCGATCATGACGGCCGCTTCCGCCCGCGTCACCGGCCGGGACGGACCGAAGGTGCCGTCCGGCATGCCGTTCACGATGCCGGCGGCCGTCGCCCGCCGGATCGCGTTGTAGGCCCAATGACCCGCGCCCACATCCCGGTAAGCGGTCCGGGCGCCGGACGAGCCGGCGGGCGCCAGCGCCCGCACGAGGAGCGTGACCGACTCCGCGCGGGAAATGCCGCGATCCGGCTCGAACCGCCAGTTGCCCGTGCCCGACACGAGGCCGAGCCCGCTCAGCTTCACGATCGCCTCCTCCGCCCAGTGGCCGGCGATGTCGCGGAAACCGCCCGTCAACCGCTCCACGTTCACCCGCAGCCGGTACAGACTCCGGTCGAACGGCCGGTCGGCCGTCAGCCGGATGTAGTGATCGCCTTCATCATATTCGCGCTCGACGCGCAGGCCGCCGGCTCCGGCCGGCGTTTCGATCGTTTCGATGAGCTGCTGGCGCCGGTCGAACACCTCCATCTTCACGCGGCGGTCCGAAGGCACTCCGTCCAGCGTGACCGTCACGACGGAGCGCGCGTTCAGCCTGAATCGGAACCAGTCCTCATCCCCTGCGGCAGCGAATACTCCCCGATATTCCGTGCCCGGCGTCATGGTCGTCGCCTGGTAGATCCGGTCGTTCGGCTCGTTCGGATCCACGTGCCTCCGCTCGAATTCCAGCATCAGCGTATAGGTGCCGACCACGGGATGGGACGAAACGGACGTGGCGTCGCGCACGCGGATCAGGTAACGCCCCGGGTTCACCGGTATGCTCGCCCGCTCCGTGACGCCTTCGCCGTAATCGTCGATGCGTTGTTCCGGACCGCCGCGTTCGGGCTTGATGAGCAGGGCCGGATCGATGCGCATCGTGTCGACAGAGAGCGTCACCTTCAAATCGCCCGTCTGGTCGATCGTCACGGCGAACCAGTCCAGGTCTCCCTGCCGGTGGAACGTGCCGGTCAGCTTCAGCCGACCGTTCTCCAGCGTCACCTGACGCGCGGCCTCCCGCGTATCGTTCGGCTCGAAGGCGTCGGCCGCCATCCGGAATCCGGTCGTGAGCTTGTACGGCACGACCGTCTGATCCTTCCCGTTCAGGAACTTCAATTCGAGCCAATGCGTTCCGCGCTTCACCTGCCACTCGGCCCCGGAGTCGTCCTTCCGCCATTCCGTCGAGGTCCGGGACCCGTCCGGCCGGTGCAGCGTCGCCGATACGGCGGGATGGGATTTCCGCTCGCCCGGATGCCCCTCAAACGTTACCGTCAGCCAGCCGTCATGCGGCACCTCGATTTTGAACCAGTCAACGTCGGTACCGCCGCTCAGGCTGCCCGCGATCTGATTGGCGTACGGCAGCACGGCCGCTTTCTGGCGCGTGTCGTTCGGCTCCCGCGCATCCGGCGTCTGCTTCGCCTGCAGCGCCCGATCGACCCGGAGCAGCCCCGCTCCGGACTGGTGATCGCGTCCGGGAGCGCCGATGTCCTGCGCCGTCTGCATCAGTCTCTCCCGGACCTGCCAGACCTTCAGATTCGGCTCCCGCGACCAGACGAGCGCCGCCGCCGCCGCGACCTGCGGCGCCGCCATCGACGTGCCTTCTTCCTTTCGGTATCCGCCGCCCCGTGACGTCGTGTACACTTCCCAGGCCGCCGCGATATCGATTTCCGGTCCGGCGTTGGATCGGGGTTCCGGGCTGCCGTCCGAAGCGACACCGGCCACGGCGAACACGGTCGGATAGGCGGCGGGATATTTGACCGCTGCCTTGCCGCCGTGCAGCACGCCGTCATTGCCGCTCGCCGCGACGAGCAGCACGTCCTTCTCCTCGGCATAACGGACGACATCCAGCATGTAGGGGGAATAGCGGTACAGCCCGACGGAGAGCACGATGATTTTCGCGCCGGCATCCACCGCCCTCACGATCGCCTCGCCGAGCATCTCCTCGTCGCCGTATCCGCTCGAATCCAGCGCCTTGACCGGCATGATCTTCGCCTTCCAGAGCACGCCGGCCGTCCCGATGCCGTTGTTGCCGACGGCCGCCAGCACGCCGGCCACCCGGGTGCCGTGCCCGTTGTCGTCCTCGGGCGGCTGGCCCGGGGAGATCAGATTGATCCCGTCCACAAGGTTGTCCTTCAGATCCGGATGATCGAGGTCGATTCCGGTATCCACGACCGCGATCGTCAGGTCGGTTGCCATGCCCGGCGCCAGTGACCAGGCGCGATCGGCACCGATCAGCGACAGATGCCCCTGCTTGTCCAGATGGGGATCGTCGGGCCTGTCCGGCCGATCCATCGCCGCCGTGACTCCGTCCGTCCGCTCCTTGCCGGATCCTCCCTCCGACGCGAGCAGCTTCACCTTCCCGACGGGATGGACATATTCCACATCCGGATGCGCGCTCAGTCGTTCGAGCCAGCGCTCCGGATCCACCCCCTCCTCCGGTTCGACCAGGTCGACGCGGATCTCCGGCTGCCGCATGCGCACGACGGTGCCGGGAAGCCGCGAGGGATCGGCCGCGGCGCCTTCCCGCCATTTGAGCGCCCAACCTGCGGCCGCGTATCCGCTTTCCGCCGCCCCCTGTGCCGGTCCGTCCGCGGGTGCATGGCCGGCGGCGCGCGGTCTGGCGCCGCCCGATGCCGCGGCCGAAGCCGCCTCCCCGCCGGGCGCACCCGGCAAGACGGCAAAAGCCAGCGCAAACGCCAGCACAGCCGCGATTGCGGCCGCGCCGCGCCGCCGGCGCCGTCCGTTCCGTTCCCCGTCCATCCGGTTTTCCCTGATTCGGCCGTTCCCGTATATCATGCGCATCACGATCTGTCCTTATCCATGACCCGATCCTCCATGCCATGAACCTATTATAATCGATTGGATGTGCCGGTGCGCTTAAAAAACTTTCACGTGACTTTTTACGCACGTTCGTCCGCGTTGCGAGCCCGCTTCCGCCACCTCGACCCGCCGCTTGCGCCCGCACCGATTCAGCCCCCGAAAACGCGATCCGGCCGCATCCCGTCCAATCCGGACAAGATGCGGCCGGACATTCCGTATCTTCTCTCTTTTCCCGGACCGCCGCCCCCAGCCGGCCGTCCGGCCGTCCATCCTTTCCCCAAAAAGCCGGTTGCAGTGCGCCGGATTACTTCGGCACCGCGATCCAGATGTCGCGCGACAGCGTCACGGCCTGCTCGAACATGTCCATGAACGCGTTCGGCAGAAAACCGAGCGCCAGCGTCGCAACGACGCAAATCCACGCCACGATGCCCGTCGGGGCGGGGACGCTGAGCTTCGCCTCCGTCTCGGCGGTCCGCATGAACATCTGGCGAATGATGCTGAAGTAGAAGTAGTACGAGATGACGCTGGTGACGACCATGATCGCCGCCAGCCAGTAATCCTTCATCTGCACGGCGCTGAGCAGGATGAACAGCTTGCCGAAGAAGCCGCCCGTCACCGGCAGCCCGGCGAGCGAGACAAGCAGCACGACCATGCCCGCCGCCGTCCAGGGTGCGCGGTAATACAGCCCGGCGTAGCCCTTCAGCTCGTCGTGGCCGGCCGCTCGGCCGACGACCGCCATGACCGCAAAGGCGCCGATCGTCATGAACAGGTAGGCGACCAGGTAAAACGCGAAGTCGCCCAGATTGTTCGTGGACGTCGAGCCGATCCCGATCGCGAGCGGCACGAGCAGATAGCCCGCGTTGGCGACACCCGACAGCGCGAGCAGCCGCTTCACGTTCTTCTGGCGCAGCGCCGCCGTCGTGCCGACGATCATCGCGGCCGCCGCGAGCACCTTCAGCGCGAGCAGCACGTCCTCGCCGACGGGGCTGACCCCCGGCCCGAGGATGAACGGCGTCTGGATGACGGCCGTGTTGAAGATCACCCGGACCAGCGCGATGAACGCCGCGGCCTTCGAGACGACGGCCAGGAACGCGGTGACCGGCGTCGCCGCCCCCTGGTAGACGTCGGGCGCCCACGCATGGAACGGCACGGCCGCGATCTTCACCGCGAAGCCGGCGACGATGAAGAACAGCGCGACATAGACGAGCGCCTGGTAATCGGCCGCCGCCTGCTCCAGCGCCCAGGCGATCCAGCCGAGGTTGGTCGATCCCGTTACCCCGTACAGATACGACATGCCGAACAGGATGATCGCGGACGAAACGGCGCCGATCACGATATATTTGAACGCCGCTTCGGACGCGAGGCTCGACTTCTTGCGGAAGCCGATCATCACGTACGTCGAGATGCCGAGCAGCTCGAGGCCGACGAACATCGTGATCAGATCCGCCGTCGAGCAGAGGACGAGCGCGCCGGTCACGGCGGGCAGCATCATCGTGAACGTCTCGCCCTTGTCCGGAATCGCATCGTCCCGCTCGATCGTCCGGATGCCCATCAGCAGGATGAGCATCGAGGCGGTCAGGATGACCAGCTTCATCACGAGCGCGAAGCCGTCGATCCGGTAGCTGTCCGAAAGCAGCGACACGACCTCCGCGTCGCCGTCGAACGGATTGAACATCGCGAACTGCCCGATGACGGCGGCCGCGGCGCCGGCGAGCGAGGCGAGCGTCAGCCAGCTGATCCACCCGCGGCGAACCGTGTTCGGCAGCAGCAGATCAAGCACCGTCAGCACAATCGCCGCGCCGACGAGAAGGATCTCGGGGACGAGGTAAGCCACATCCGGCCCGGTAAGGGCTTGCGTTGCCGTCATCAACATGCGGTTACCCCCCCATCCTCGCGTTGAGCTGCGCGATGATGTCGTCGAAGCTGCCCTGCATCGCATCCGTCAGTACGGAAGGATAGATGCCGAGCAGCACGATGAAGGCCATGAGCGCGATCATCGGCACGGCTTCGATCAGCCGCGCGTCCTTCAGCGCCGCATAGCGCTCCTGCTGCGGGCCGAACGTGATCTTCAGCACGCTGCGCAGGATGTACACGGCCGCCAGAATGACGCCGATCGCGGCGATCGCGGTCACCCACTTCATCGTCTCGAACAGGCCGAGGAAGCTGAGGAACTCGCCGACGAACCCGGACAGGCCGGGCAGCCCGAGCGAAGCCACCCCCGCGGCCAGCAGCATGCCGCTCATGAACGGCATCGGACGCGCGAGGCCGCCGAGCTCGTCCAGCTCCGTCGTGCCGGTCCGCTCATGCAGGCTGCCGACGATCAGGAACAGCAGCGCCGAGATGAGGCCGTGCGAGACGAGCTGGTACACCGCGCCCTGCAGGCCGATCTCGTTCAGCGACGCGATCCCGAGCAGCACGATGCCCATGTGGCTGACCGACGAATAGGCGAGCACGAGCCGGAACTCCGTCTGGACGAACGCGAGCGCCGCGCCGTACAGCACGCCAGCGGCTCCGAGCAGCGCCAGCACGAACGCCGCCTCCTCCGCCAGCCCGGGGAACAGCCCGACGCCGAAGCGGATGAGACCGTAGCCGCCCATCTTGAGCAGCACGCCCGAGTGGATCATGACGACGGACGGCGGCGCCTCCGCGTGGACGCGCAGCATCCAGGTATGGAACGGCAGCATCGGCAGCTTGATGCCGAACGCCGCGAGCAGCAGGATGAAGATGGCCCACCGCATGCCGTCGCTCAGCGCGAACGGGTTCTCGTAATGGCCCGGCAGATTCGTGAGCGAATTCTCGGCCGTCAGATTCGACCGGATCGTCGCGTAGTCGCCGGTATAGACCAGGTCGCCCCCCTGCTGCGTCGCGTTCAGCGACGCGCCCGCGGTGGCGATCAGCAGCACGAACGCGATCAGCATGAGCGCCGAGCCGAGCCCGTTGTAAATGAGGAACGTGTTCGCCGCCTTCTCCCGGTTCAGCGAGCCCCAGATGCCGATCAGGAAGAACAGCGCGATCAGCGTCAGCTCGAAGAACAGGAAGAACAGAATCAGATCGCGCGCGAGGAACACGCCCAGCATCCCCGTCTCGAGCAGCAGGAACCAGACGTAGAACGCTTTCCAGCGCTTCTTGATGTGAACGGACGCGAGCGCGGCCATCACCGCGACGAGCGACGCGAGCACCACGAGCGGCAGCGACAGGCCGTCGATCGCGAGATGATACTGGAACACGTAGGCGCTCGATTCGATGTTGACCGCCTCGTGGTTGAGCGCGATCGTGATCCAGTCCGCCTTCTCCCGGAAGGCGTCCGGGTCCGACGCATCATGCACGGCGAACAGCCAGAGGGACAGGGCGAGCGGGACGAGCGTCGTGACGATCGCGGTCCAGCGGAGCGCGCGACGGTTCGTCCCCGGCAGGAAGAGCAGGACGATGAGCCCGATGATCGGCGAGAACGTCAGCAGCGTCAGCCAGGGAAAAGAGCCCGCCATCACCAAAACCTCCTTCCGGCGATCGCCGCCGCGAGAATGACCAGACCGATCACGGCATACAGGCCGTAGGACTGCAGCTGGCCGTTCTGCATCCGGGTGGCAGCGCGTCCCGTCCAGACCGCCGCACCGCCGGCCAGCCGGACGGCGCCGCCGACGACATGGCGGTCGAAGGCATCGAAGGCCCGCCCGATCGCGCGCAGCGATACCACGAAGACCGCATGATAGATTTCATCGATGTAATATTTCCGCTCCAGCAGCCGGGTCAGCCAGGGCATGCGCTTCGTGACGGCGTCGCGCGGAATCGCGCCCTTCACGTAGATCAGCCAGCCGAGATAGATGCCCAGGAGGCCGACCGCCGTGGAAACGAGCATGACGAGCGCCGTGCCTTCATGCGCCGCGGCATGTCCCGTCAGCCATTCGCCGAACCAGCCGGTTCCTTCGAACGGCATCTCGACGAAGCCCGCGACGACCGCCAGCAGCGCGAGCACGACGAGCGGCACCGTCATGACGGCCGGCGACTCGTGACCCGAAGCGCCCTTCCGCGGCTTGCCCGCGAAGACGAGGAAGAACAGCCGCGACATGTAGAGCGCCGTGAGCAGCGCGGCCGCGATGCCGATCGCGAACAGCGCCGGATGGTCGTGCAGCGCCTCCGCCAGAATCGCGTCCTTCGACCAGAAGCCCGAAAGCGGCGGAATGCCGGCCAGCGCCAGCGCGCCGACCGCGAACGTCCAGGCGGTCGTCTTCATCGTCTTGCCGAGGCCGCCCATCTCGTGGATGTTCTGCGTATGCACCGCGTGGATGACGCTGCCCGCCCCGAGGAACAGGAGCGCCTTGAAAAACGCGTGCGTGAACAGGTGGAACATCGCCGCCGTCACCGAGCCGAGCCCGAGCGCCATCATCATGTAGCCGAGCTGGCTGACGGTGGAGTAGGCCAGAATCCGTTTGATGTCGTCCTGCGCGATCGCGATCGACGCCGCGAAGATCGCGGTGAAGGCGCCCACCCAGGCGACCGTGTCGAGCGCCGCCGGCGACGCCTCGAAGATCGGGAACGTGCGGGCGACGAGGAACACGCCGGCGGCGACCATCGTCGCGGCGTGGATCAGGGCGCTGATCGGCGTCGGACCCTCCATCGCGTCCGGAAGCCAGACGTGCAGCGGGAACTGGCCGGACTTGCCGACCGCGCCGAGGAAGATCAGGATCGCGATCAGCGTCGTGATGCCCTCCGTGATCAGGCCGGTTTGACCAAACACGTTCGCGATCGCGGCGAACGACAGGTCATGATCCGGCATGTACCAGAACAGGAGCAGGAGCGCGATCAGGAACCCCACGTCGCCGACGCGCGTGACGATGAACGCCTTCTTCGCCGCGGCCTTCGCCTCCGGTTTGTAATACCAGAAGCCGATCAGCAGGAACGAGCAGAGGCCGACGAGCTCCCAGAAGATGTAGAGCATCAGCAGATTGTCGGCGATCACGAGGCCGAGCATCGAGCACGTGAACAGCGCCACGTACGCGAAGAACACGGAGATGCGCTCGTCGTCCTTCATGTAGCCGATCGAATATACATTGACGAGGAATGCGACGAGCGAGACGACGACCATCATGAGCGCCGTCAGGTTCGTCACGTCGAAGCCGACGGTCAGCGTGTAGCCGCCGATTTGGATCCAGTCGAAGCCGTTGTTGTACTCATCCGCACCGCCGAGCTGCTCGATCAGCACCAGCGCCGACAGGACGAGCGACGCGAGCGACCCGAGCGTGGCGATGACCGGACCGGTCCGCTTCATGCCGCGGCCGAACGCCAGCAGGATGAGGAAGGCCGCGAGCGGGAAGACCGGTACGAGCCAGGCGTATTGCGAAAGCACGGTTTCCATGCCGCTACCTCCTCATCTCATTGAATTCGTCGACGTTCGCCGAGCCGCGCGAGCGGAACAGCGCGATCAGGATCGCGACGCCGACGGCCACCTCGGCGGCCGCCACCGAGATCGTAAACAGCGAGAAGATCTGTCCCGTGAGCGACGGCACGACGCCGTATTTCGAGAAGGCGACCAGATTCAGGTTCACCGAATTGAGCATCAGCTCCACCGACATCAGCACGATGACGGCGTTGCGTTTCGTCAGCGCGCCGTACAGCCCGATGCAGAACAGAATGGCGGCCATGGTCAGATACGAGGACAGCACGCCTTACTCCGCCTCCTTCTTCGCGATCACGATCGCGCCGATGAATGCGACCGTCAGCAGAACCGACACGAGCTCGAACGGAATGACGTGCTGCGTGTAGAGCTGCTTGCCGATCTCCATCGCGTTGTCGACCCCGGCCTGCAGCGGCGGAGCCGAAGGCGCGAATTCCGTCGTCCGGATCGCGTAGAACAGGATGCCGAACAGCACGATCGATGCGACGGCCGAGACGATCTCGTGTGCCGGCCGCACCGGCTCCCGCTGCACGGCCTGATGATCCGTCATCATGATGCCGAAGATCAGCAGGATCGTGACGGCGCCCGCGTAGAGGAGCACCTGCGTGAACGCGACGAACTCCGCCTCCAGCACGACGAACATGCCGCCGAGCCCGAGAAAGACGGCCGCCAGCGAGGCCACCATGTGCACGACCTTCGTCAGCGTCAGCATCAGCACGGCGCCGACGATCATGACGACGGCGAACGCGAAGAACGCAACCAGTTCGCCGGACCAGTCGATGTAGAATCCGCCCATCGGTTACTTCGCGCCTCCTCTCTGCGGCGCGCCGATATTGTTGTTGTCCTGCCGGATGTTCGTGTTGTTGTTCTCCAGCCATTCGCGGTCCTTGAACAGCTCGTCGCGGCTGTATGCCGCCAGTTCGAAATTGTTCGTCATGACGATCGCTTCCGTCGGGCACACCTCGGTGCAGAGATCGCACAGGATGCACAGCTCGAAGTTGATGTCGTACGTGTCGATCACTTTGCCCTTCTTCTCGGGATCCGGATTCGGCTTGCCGGTCAGCGTGATGCATTGCGTCGGACAGATGCGCGCGCACTGGTTGCAGACGATGCATTTGTCCGGGTCGAAATGCTGGATGCCGCGGAACCGGTCCGGCATCTTGAGCGGCTCATCCGGGTAGGCATAGGTGACCTTCTTCGAAAACATCGTCTTGAGCGTGACGCCCAGACCCTGGATCATGCCTTTCATGGCCTTGTCCCCCCGTTATCCCTTGATGAAAAGCTCCAGGCCGACGGCCGTCACGAACACGTTCAAAATCGCCAGCGGCAGCAGCACCTTCCAGGCGAATCCCATCAGCTGGTCGATGCGCACGCGCGGCATCGTCGCCCTGAGCCAGAACAGGAAGAAGATGACGAAGGCCATCTTCAGGATCATCCAGACAATGCCCGGAATGAAATCCAGGAACGGCGCCGGCGGTCGCCAGCCGCCGAGGAACAGCACGGACGCGAGCCCCGCGATCGCGAACATGTAGACGTATTCCGCCAGCATGAAGAACGCGAACCGGAAGCCGCTGTACTCCGTGTGGTAACCGGCGACGAGCTCGGACTCCGCCTCCGGCAGGTCGAACGGCGAGCGGTTCAGCTCCGACACCGCCGCGACGAGGAAGACGCCGAATCCGATGATCTGCGGCAGGAAGTTCCACTGCCAGAACCAGTCGCCCTGCGCCTCGACGATCTTGCGCAGGTTCATGCTGCCGGTCATCATGACCGTGCCGACGATCGAAAGGACGAGCGGCACCTCGTAGCTGATCATCTGCGCGCCCGACCGCATGCCGCCGAGCAGCGAATACTTGTTGTTCGATGCCCAGCCGCCGAGCACGATCGCGATCGTGGAGATCGCCGACAGCGCCGCGTAATAGACGACGGCGACGTTCAGATCGGCGAAATACAGCTCGCGCGTGTACGGGATGACCGCGAGCACCGCGAACGACGGCGCATAGCAGAGCGCCGGCGCGATGATGAACAGCGCCCGGTCGGCCTTGCGCGGGATCGTGTCCTCCTTGAACAGCAGCTTCAGGACGTCCGCCACCGTCTGGAACATCCCCCACGGGCCGAGCCGGTTCGGTCCGTGCCGCCACTGCATCCATCCGAGCACCTTGCGCTCGAACAGAATCGCGTACACGACGTACAAAAGCACGATCAGCAGGAAGACGACCGCCATGGCGGTGAAGAAGAGCGCGTTTTCCCACGACAGGGGTTGCTCCAGCCATTTCGTCATCTCAGCAGTCGACCTCCCCGAGGACGATGTCCACGCCGCCCAGAATCGCGATCAGGTTGGACATCGTCTCGCCGACGAGCAGCTTCGGCAGCATCTGCAGGTTGTTGAACGAGGGCCGCCGGAACTTCAGGCGATACGGCTCCGCCTTGCCCTTCGAGACGATATGGCAGCCGAGCTCGCCGCGCGGCGCCTCGATGCGGACATACGTTTCCCCCTCCGGCGGACGGATGACGCGCGGCACCTTGCCCATCGTCTCGCCGGAAGACGGGAACTGCTCGACCGCCTGCTTCAGGATGCGCAGCGACTGGCGGATCTCTTCGATCCGGAGCAGGTACCGGTCATAGCAGTCGCCGTTCTTCCCGACCGGAACGTCGAACTCGAACCGGTCGTAAATACAATAGGGCTCGTCTTTCCGCAAATCCCATTTTACGCCGGTGCAGCGCAGATTCACGCCGGAGAGGCCCCAGGCGATCGCCGTCTCGGCGTCGTATTTGCCGATCCCCTTCACCCGGTTGAGGAAAATTTCGTTGCCGGTGACCAGCCGGTCGTAATCCTGCAGCTGCTTCTCCATGTAGGGGATGAAGTCGCGAACCTTGTCGATCCACCCCGGAGGCGCATCCCATTTCACGCCGCCGACCCGCATGTAGTTGTAGGTGAGGCGCGCGCCGCACAGCTCGTTGAACAGGTCGACGATCTTCTCGCGGTCCTTGAACGCGAACAGGAACGGGCTCAGCGCGCCCAGGTCAAGCAGATAGGTGCCCCACCAGACGAGATGGCTCGCGATGCGCTGCAATTCCATCACGATGAGGCGCAGGAACTGGGCGCGTTCCGGCACCTCGATGCCCATCATTTTCTCGACCGCGTAGCAGAGCACGTAATTGTTCGTCATCGCGGACAGGTAGTCCATCCGGTCCGTGTACGGGATGATCTGGGTATAGTTCAGGCTTTCCGCCAGCTTCTCCGTTCCGCGGTGCAGATAGCCGATGACGGGCGTCGCTTCCTTGATCACTTCGCCGTCCAGCTTGACCACGATGCGCAACACGCCGTGCGTGCTCGGGTGCTGCGGACCGACGTTGAGCAGCAGTTCTTCGGTACGGATCACGCGTCACACCTCCGGATCGAGCGGAACGTAGTCTTTGCGCAGCGGATGGCCGACCCAGTCGTCCGGCATCAGGATGCGGCGCAGATTCGGATGCCCGGGGAATTCGATCCCGAGCAGGTCGTAGATCTCGCGCTCGGGCCAGTCCGCTCCCGGCCACACCGGCACGGCCGAGGGAACGGACGGATGCTCGCGGTCCGTACGAATCTTGATCGCGTATTCGCGCTTCGTCTCCATGTTGATGACGAAATAGACGACTTCCATGTGCGTCTCGTAATCGACGCCCGTCACGTTGCGGAGATATCTGCAACCCAGCTTCTCGTGGTCGCGCAGCAGCTTCGCCGCCGCGGGCCAATGCTCGGCCTTCACGACGATCGTCGGCATGTCGTCCGACAGCGCGTTGATCGTCGCTTCTTCGACCGCTTCGGGATGCACTTCGGTCTTCAGCAATTCGACGGCCTCGTCAAGCCAGGGCTGCTTCGGCGACGGCGGCTTCGGTTCCGCCGCCGCGGCGTCTTTGCCCGCTGCGGCGCCGCCTGCGGCCGCACCCGCGGCTGCCTTCGCCGCGAGGCGCGCGGCGCGCGCCTCCTGCGCGGCGCGAATCTTCGCCTCGCGCTCGGGATCAACGGCCGCCTTGCCCGCATCGGCGGCCTCGCCGCCGGACTTGCCCGTGCCGGCATCCGCGCCGTCACCGGCGCGTGCGCCATCTCCGTCTCCGGCCGGCGCGGCCTTGCCCTCCGCTTCCGCGCCCGCCGCGGATGCCGGCTGATCCGATGCGGCGTCCGGCTGCGGCTGCGCGGGCTGCCCCGCTTCCGTTCCGGCGGACCCGCCGCCGGACGCCTCCCGCGCCGTCACCGTCTCCCGGCCGCCTTCGGCCGCCGGTTCATCCCGCTTCTCTTCGCCCGCATTCTCCACGCGCGCGTCCGCCGGCCCGCCGGTCCGCGCTTCGGCCGCATCCTCACGGCGCGCGGCTTCCGGCTCCGCCGGCCGGCTCTCCTCGCGCTTTTGCTCCTCGCTCACCGATTCGTCACCTGCTTCCCGGTCTTCGCCTCGTAGCGGATTTTTTCGCGCAGCTTGTTGATGCCGTAGATGAGCGCCGCCGGATTGGGCGGGCAGCCCGGAATGTAGACGTCGACGGGCACGATCTGGTCGACGCCCTTGACGACGGAGTACGAGCGCACGTAGGGACCGCCCGCGGTCGCGCACGAGCCCATCGCGATGACCCACTTCGGCTCCGGCATCTGTTCGTACAGACGGCGGAGCAGCGGCGCCATTTTCTTCGTGACGGTGCCCGCGACGATCATGACGTCGGCCTGGCGCGGCGAGGGACGGAAGAAGACGCCGAACCGGTCGAGGTCGTAGTGCGCGGCGCCCGTGCCCATCATTTCGATCGCGCAGCAGGCCAGCCCGAACGTCAGCGGCCACATCGAATGGCTGCGCGCCCAGGCCTTGATCTGCTCCAGCGACGTCAGCAGCACGTTGCGGCTGAGCTCCTCGCGCTCTTCAGGCGTAATCGATTCTAGATCGAATCCCATTTCAGCACCCTCTTCTTCCAGGCATAGAACAGCCCCACCAGCAGCAGGGCCGTGAAGATCAGCATCTCCACCAGCGCGAACAGGCCGAGCTGATTGTAAGCGACGGCCCAGGGATAGAGGAAAACGGTTTCGACATCAAATATGACGAACATCAGCGCGTACAGGTAATACCGGATGTTGTAGCGAACCTGTCCTTCGCCGACCGGGTCGTTCCCGCTCTCGTAGGTCATCTGCTTCTCCGCGGTCGGCTTGTTCGGGCGAAGGATGCGACCCGCCGCCAGCGCGACCATCGGGAGCAGAATGCCCAGCGCGACAAAAACGACCACGATCACGTAGCTGTTGACGTATTTCTCCATACGTTCGCCTCCGTGCGCAGGATCGGTATGGACGGCTTGCGGATGACGCCGGCCGCAAAAATTTACTTAATAATTATAGCTTAAAGGAGTGCGCCCCGTCTATGTCCGGTTTGACTGACGGAACGCGTCCGGAGATCTCACGTCGGAACCGCCTCGCCGAACTGCGCCCGGTACAGGCGCGCGTAGATGCCGTCCTTCGCCAGCAGCTCCTCGTGCCTCCCCGTCTCCGCGATGCCGTCGCCGCTCACGACGAAGATGCGGTCCGCGCCGCGGATCGTCGCCAGCCGGTGGGCGATGACGATCGTCGTGCGGTTCACCGCCAGCTCCTCCAGCGCCTGCTGGATGATCCGCTCCGTCTCGGTGTCGAGCGCCGATGTCGCTTCATCCAAGATCAGTATTGGCGGATTCTTCAGAAACATCCGCGCGATCGCGATCCGCTGCCGCTGGCCGCCGGACAGCTTCAGCCCGCGCTCGCCGATCACCGTGTCGAGGCCGTCCGGCAATTCGCGGATCAGCTCCCCGAGATGCGCCCGGCGCGCCGCCTCCCGAATCTCTTCCTCCGTCGCGCCGAGCCGGCCGTAGGCGATGTTCTCGCGGATCGTCCCGTTGAACAGGAAGACGTCCTGCTGCACGATGCCGATCTGCGAGCGGAGCGACCGCTGGGTCATCTTCCGGATCGGGATGCCGTCGATCCGGATCTCCCCTTCGTCCACGTCGTAAAATCGCGGAATCAGGCTGCAGATCGTCGATTTCCCGGCGCCGCTCGGCCCCACGAGCGCGACGGTCTCGCCCGCCCGGATGTGCAGGTCCACGTTCCGCAGCACCTTCTTGTGCGGTTCGTAGCCGAACGTCACGTTCCGGAACTCGATGTCGCCCCTGAGCGACTTCACCTCGATCGCGTCCGGCGCGTCCTTCACCTCCGGCTCCGTGTCGATCAGGGCGCAGAACCGCCGGAAGCCGGCCATGCCCTTCGGGTACATTTCCATCAGCGCGTTGATCTTGTCGATCGGCTTCAGGAACACCTGCACGTAGAGCAGGAACGCGACGAGCTCCCCGTAGGTGATGCGGCCCCGGTAGGCGAACCAGGCGCCGGCGACCAGCACGATCAGCATGATCAGCCGGTTCAGCATGTACATGCCCGACGAGCTCAGGGAGATCGCGAGATACGACCTGAGCTTCGCCTTGCGCAGGCCCGCGTTGTTCCGCCGGAACCGCTCGATCTCGAAGTCCTCGTTCCCGAACGACTTCACGACGCGGATGCCGGACACGCTGTCCTCGACCCGCGCGTTCACGTCGGCGATGTTCTCGAACATCTGCTTAGCCGCCCGGTTCAGCTTCAGGTTGAAGTACGCGATCAGCGCGACGAGGACCGGCACGGCCGAGAACGTGATCAGCGAGAGCTGCCAGTCGACCGTCCACATGATGCCGAACGCGCCCGCGAACGTCATCAGCGCGATGAACAGGTCCTCGGGACCGTGATGCGCCATCTCGCCGATGTCGAACAGGTCGTTCGTGATCCGCGACATCAGGTGGCCCGTCTTCGTGTTGTCAAAGTAGCGGAACGACAGCCGCTGGAGATGATTGAACGCCTGCTGCCGCATGTCCGTCTCGATGTTGATGCCGAGCATGTGGCCCCAGTAGCCGACGATGAAGTGCATGAACATCGCGAACAGATAGACGAACAGGAGCACGGTGCACGCGACGGCGATCGCGTTCCAGTCCTTCGTCGGGAGCAGCTCGTCGATCACCCAGTTGACGGCCATCGGGAACGCGAGCTCCAGCAGCGCGGCGACGACGGCGCAGGTGAAATCGAGCCAGAACAGCCTGATGTGCGGGCGGTAATATCCCAGAAAACGGCGGATCATGACGCGCCAACTCCTCCCTTCCGCGCGCCCGCCAACAAGAAAAAAACCTGCCGGCCAGGCCGGCAGGCTGGCCGACAGGTTTCCATGCCTGACGGGCAGGCACGTCCGCGGGCGTCAATCTTGACGGTTCTTGACTTCCAGCCGGTTGAGGGCGCGCATCAGCGCCAGCTGGGCGCGGCGGAAATCGATCTCTTCCTGCCGCTCGGCCCGGAGACGACGCTCCGCACGCTCCTTCGCGGCGAGCGCCCGCTCGACGTCGATGTCCTCCGGCAGCTCCGCGCTCTCGGCGAGGATGACGACCTTGTCCTTGCGGACTTCGAGGAAGCCGCCGTTGACCGCCACCCATTTCTCGCGGCCGCCCTGCTTGATCTTCGCCGGCGCGATTTTGAGCGGCGTGACCAGCGGAATGTGGTTGGGCAGAATGCCGAGCTCGCCTTCCACGCCGCGCACGACGACCATGTCGACCTGCTCGGAGAAGACGGTGCGTTCCGGCGTGACGATTTCAAGCAGCATGGTGCTCATCGCGATAACCTCCCGCCGGAAGCATCAGAGCTTCTTCGCTCTCTCCACGGCCTCTTCGATCGTGCCGACGTAACGGAAAGCCGCCTCCGGAAGATCGTCGTGCTTGCCTTCCAGAATCTCCTTGAAGCTGCGGACCGTCTCCTTGACCGGCACGTAGACCCCCTTCTGCCCCGTGAACGCCTCCGCGACGTGGAACGGCTGGGACAGGAAGTTCTGGATCTTGCGCGCGCGGGCGACGATCAGCTTGTCTTCCTCGGACAGCTCGTCCATGCCGAGGATCGCGATGATGTCCTGCAGTTCCTTGTAACGCTGCAGAATCTTCTTGACGCCCTGGGCGACTTCGTAGTGCTCCTGACCGACGACTTCCGGCGTCAGGATCCGCGAGGTCGAAGCCAGCGGGTCGACGGCCGGATAGATGCCCATCTCGGCGATGCGGCGCTCGAGGTTCGTCGTCGCGTCGAGGTGGGCGAACGTCGTCGCCGGAGCCGGGTCGGTGTAGTCGTCCGCCGGGACGTAGATCGCCTGGATCGACGTGACCGAACCCTTCTTCGTCGACGTGATCCGCTCCTGCAGCTGACCCATCTCCGTCGCGAGCGTCGGCTGGTAACCGACCGCCGACGGCATCCGGCCGAGCAGCGCGGACACCTCGGAACCGGCCTGCGTGAAGCGGAAGATGTTGTCGATGAAGAGCAGCACGTCGCGGCCCTCTTCATCACGGAAGTATTCGGCCATCGTGAGGCCCGTCAGCGCGACGCGGAGACGGGCGCCCGGCGGTTCGTTCATCTGGCCGAACACCATCGCCGTCTTGCCGATGACGCCGGACTCCTTCATTTCATAGTACAGGTCGTTCCCTTCGCGGGTCCGTTCGCCGACGCCCGTGAAGACGGAGATACCGCCGTGCTCCTGCGCGATGTTGTGGATCAGTTCCTGGATCATGACGGTCTTGCCGACGCCCGCGCCGCCGAACAGGCCGATCTTGCCGCCCTTCGCATACGGCGCGAGCAGGTCGATGACCTTGATCCCCGTTTCGAGGATTTCCGGTTTCGTCGTCAATTGTTCGAACGACGGCGCCGGACGGTGAATCGGCAGCTTGATGTCCGACTTCACCTCGCCCGCCTCGTCGATCGGTTCGCCGAGCACGTTGAAGACGCGGCCCAGCGTGGCCGGACCGACCGGCACGGTGATCGGGCCGCCGAGGTCGACGGCTTCCATGCCGCGCACGAGGCCGTCGGTCGAGGCCATCGCGACCGTGCGGACCAGGTTGTCGCCGAGGTGCAGGGCAACTTCGAGCGTCAGGTTGATGTCCGGACCGCCGCCCCCGCCCTTGGCTTCAATTTTGATCGCGTTGTAAATGTCCGGCAGATGTCCGCGTTCGAACTCGATGTCGACGACCGGACCCATGACGGACACCACGCGTCCCTTCTTCATAGCGTTCCCTCCCGATATGCCGGCGCCGGCGGCCGGGCGCCGCCGGCCGGCACGGATATGATCAGCCCTTCAGCGCGTTCGCGCCGCCGACGACTTCGGCGATCTCCTGCGTGATGGCGGCCTGACGCGCCCGGTTGTAGTTCAGCGTAAGCGTCTGGATCATCTTCTGCGCGTTCCGCGTCGCATTGCCCATCGCGTTCATCCGCGCGCTGAACTCGCTCGCCTTCGCGTCCAGCAGGGCGCTGTAGATGAGCGTCTCCGCGTATCTCGGAAGCAGCGCGTTCAATACCACTTCGGCGGACGGTTCATATTCATAGACCGTCGTCGGCGTGGCGGCCACGTCGTCTTTGGACAGCGGCAGGAGCAGCCGCTCCGTCGGCCTCATGGTCAGGGTGCTGATGAACATGTTGTAGCAGAGATACAGTTCATCATACAGTTCATCCTCGTAGCCCTTGACCGCTTCCTGCGCAATCGTCCTGATATCGGAGAACGCCGGCGAATCCGGCAGCCCCGTCACTTCCCTCGCGATCGGAATGCCGCGGCGGCGGAAGAAATCCCGGCCCTTCCGGCCGATGACGAACAGCACGTATTCATCCGGCGAAGCGTGCCGGCTGTTGATCGTGTTCAACACGTTGCGCAGCAGGTTCGAATTGTAACCGCCTGCCAGACCCCGGTCGGAGGTGATGACCAGGTACCCCGTCCGCCTGACCGGTCGTCTCTGCAGCATGGGATGTTGGACATCCCGGGTGCCGAGCGCGATGCTTGCGACGACCTCCCGCAATTTCTCCGCATACGGCCGGGCCGCGGTTGCAGCCTCCTGCGCGCGCCGGAGACGGGAAGCCGCCACCAGTTCCATTGCCTTCGTGATCTGCATCGTGCTCTGCGTGCTCTTGATCTTCGCCTTGAGCTCGCGCAAGCCTTTGGCCATCGTCACTCACCCGTCTTTGCACGCCCCGGCCGCCGCCGACAGCCGGTCCCGGAGTTCGCCCGGTTGTTCCGGGTCCGGGACCGTCGCGGCGCGGCAGAAGGCCAGATTCGTAATCGTCGATCCGCCGTCAGACGACGAAGGTCTTCTTGAACTTGAGGATCGCTTCGTTCAGCGCGTTCTCGGTTTCCGGCGTCAGATCCTTGGTATCGCGGATCGACTGGGCGATCTCCGGATGGTTCGTGTCGAGGAACGCGTGCAATTCCTTTTCGAACCGCCTGACCGCCTCGACCGGCAGATCGTCGAGATGACCCTTGATGGCCGCGAAGATCGAGATGACCTGCTTCTCAACCGGCATCGGCTCGTGCACGTCCTGTTTCAGAATTTCCATCGTGCGCGCGCCGCGGGTCAGCTGCGCCTGCGTGGCCTTGTCGAGGTCGGAACCGAATTGCGCGAACGCCGCCAGCGAACGGTAGGCAGCGAGGTCGAGGCGCAGCGTGCCGGCGACTTTCTTCATCGCCTTGATCTGCGCATTGCCGCCGACCCGCGAGACCGAGATGCCGACGTTGATCGCCGGGCGCTGTCCGGCATAGAACAGGTCGGACTCGAGGAAGATCTGACCGTCCGTGATCGAGATGACGTTCGTCGGAATGTAAGCCGACACGTCCGAAGCCTGCGTCTCGATGAACGGCAGGGCCGTCAGCGACCCGCCTCCGCGGGCGTCGCTCAGTTTCGCCGCGCGTTCCAGCAGACGGGAGTGCAGATAGAAGACGTCCCCCGGATACGCTTCGCGGCCCGGCGGGCGGCGGAGCAGCAGCGACAGCTCGCGATAGGCCGCCGCCTGCTTCGACAGGTCGTCATAGATGACGAGGACGTGTTCGCCCTTGTACATGAAGTACTCGCCCATCGCGCAGCCGGCATACGGCGCGATATACAGAAGCGGCGCCGGTTCGGATGCCGATGCGGTGACGACGATCGTATAATCCATGGCGCCGTGGCGACGAAGCGTTTCCACGACGCTCGCCACCGTCGATTGCTTTTGGCCGATCGCGACGTAGATGCACTTCACGCCGGTGTTTTTCTGGTTGATGATGGTGTCGATCGCGATCGTCGTTTTGCCCGTTTGACGGTCGCCGATGATGAGCTCCCGCTGGCCGCGGCCGATCGGGATCATCGAGTCGATCGCCTTGATGCCGGTTTGCAGCGGTTCATGAACCGATTTCCGGTCGATGACGCCCGGAGCCGGCGACTCGATCGGACGGAAATGTTTCGCCTCGATCGGCCCCTTGCCGTCAAGCGGCTGGCCGAGCGGGTTGACGACGCGGCCGAGCAGTTCTTCGCCGACCGGCACTTCCATGATCCGGCGCGTCCGTTTCACCTGGTCGCCTTCGCGGATGCCCGTGTAGGGACCGAGGATGACAACGCCGACGTTGTTCTCTTCGAGGTTCAGGGCCATGCCCACTACGCCGTTCTCGAATTCCAGCAACTCGCCGGCCATCGCGTTCTCCAGGCCGTGTACGCGCGCGATCCCGTCGCCCACCTGAATGACCGTACCGACGTCGGCGACCTCGATTTCGGATTTGAAATTCTCGATCTGCTGCCTGATCAGCGTGCTGATCTCGTCAGGTCTGATGCTCAAAAGGCTCACCCCTGTCTGAATTGGCTTAGGAAATCAATTCTTTCTCGAGGCGCGCGAGCTTGCCCGACAAACTGCCGTCGTACAGACGGTCGCCGATCCGCACCTTGACGCCGCCGATCAGCGAAGGATCGACCACCTGTTCCGCGCGGACCTGCTTGCCGGTCAATTTGCCGAATTGTTCCGCGACGGCGGCCAGTTCGGCGTCGCGGAGCGGCCGGGCCGTATAGACGATCGCCCTGGCCTGTCCGGACCCTTCCTCGGCGATTCTCGAATAAGCCTGATAGACGGCCGCAAGTTCCGGCAATCTGCCGCGCTTGAACAGGAGTTCGACCGTGTTCACGAGCAGTTCGTCCATCCGACCCTCCAGCGCATGCCGGAGGACGGAAAGCTTGAGCGAGGTTTCAAATTTCGGGGAGCCGAGAAACGCCCTGATCTCCGCATCCTTTTCCAGCGCTTCGACCAGTTCCCTGAACTGGAGCTCGATATCCCAGACCGCGTTCCGCTGCGCCGCGGCTTCGTAGAGCGCCCTGGCGTAGCGCTTCGCTGCGACCGAATCCGCGCTCATGACGTCTTCCCTACTTCTTTCAAATATTGTTCAACCAATTGCTCGTGCGCTTTCTCGTCGATCTGGCGCTCGAGAATTTTCGATGCGATCTGCACGGACAGACCGCTGACCTGCCGGCGCAGCGCGGCGATCGCGTTGTTCTTTTCGTTCTGGATTTCCCGGAGCGCCTCGTTCTTCAGGCGGTTTGCTTCTTCACGCGCGGCCTGGATGATCTCCTCCGCCTGCTTCTGGCTTGTCCTGCGCGCGGTTTCGATGATCTCCTGGGCTTCCCTGCGCGCTTCCTCAAGCGCCTGCCGCTGTTCCGCAAGCAGCCGCTCGGATTCCTTCCGGTTCGCTTCGGCCGCCTCCAGCTCGCCGAGCACGATCTCGCGTCTTTTCTCCATGATGCCGAACAGCGGTCCGAACGCGTATTTGTTGAGCAGCCAGTACAGCAATCCGAACGCGATGATGGAAAAGATGGTCGATTCCCAATGGAACGACATCCGTTACACTCCCTTCCCGGACACGGACGGTTCCGCCCGCAGCATCATACAAACAGAAGGCGTGGAGGCATACGCCGTCCCCGCCCCGCTCAAACTATACGGTTTGCAGTTTAAGCGTTGAAGAACATCAGGAATCCGAGCACGGCGCCGATCAGCGGCACGACTTCGACGATACCGACGCCGATGAACATCGTCGTCTGGAGCGCACCGCGCGCTTCCGGCTGACGGGAGATGCCTTCAACGGTCTTGCTCACGATTAAACCGTTGCCGAAACCTGCGCCGATCGCGCCGAGACCGACTGCAATTGCTGCTGCCAGAAATTCCATTGTACCAATTCCTCCTCGCAAAAATGAAATTTCTTGAAACGGGATTCAAAACCCGGCCGGCGACCAGCGCGGCCGTGTGCGGTACCGTTCCGGTCAATGGTCCTCATGCACAATCGCCTGTGAGATGTAGACCATCGTCAGGATCGTGAACAGGAACGCCTGGACGGCACCCACGAATATGCTGAAGCCCTGCCATACGGCAAGCAGCGGAATCCCCACGAAATTGAGCATCAGGATGGTCGCAATCAGCAGTTCGCCCGCATAGATGTTCGCGTACAGACGAACGGCCAGCGTCACCGGGCGGACGATCTGCTCGATCAGATTGAGCGGCAGAAACACCGGGTACGGCTCGACATAATGCTTCAGGTAATGCTTGCGGTTCATCTTCAGCCCGAGGATGTGGATCAGGAAGAAGACGATGATCGCGAGACCAAAGTTGACCATGATGTCGGCCGTCGGCGACTTCCACCAGGCGACGTGCACTTCGCCGCCATGCTTTTCAATCGTTTCCTCCGACACCACCACCGAGCCGAAGAGCCGGAATTCCTCGTGGTGCTCCGTCACAATCCCGAAGGGGAGCCCGAGAAGGTTGGAGACGAAGAGGTAGGTGATGAGCGTCATGCCGAGCCCGACGAACATCTTCACCTTCGACAGCGGCATCGTGCTGGCAATCGTCTTGTGAACGAACTCCACGACCCATTCCATGAAATTCTGCAGCTTCGAAGGATTGCGGATCGACAGGTTTCGTGTCGCCAGCTTCGCGATCACAAACGTGATGATGCCGGACACAACGATGGCCAGGATGGCAGACAGGTCAAGGTGGAATCCTCCAACCTCTATGACAGGAAATTCGTGCACGCCGATTCTCACCCCTTTCCATTCCCGACATCCCTATTGTGTACCGCCGCCAAAAAAAATACCGCAAACTGGACATAAAAACACGCCGCCAATGTTGCGGGTAGCGAAAAGTGTTCGGGATATCGCCAGCTCGTCATGACCGCAAGCAGAATGACCGCCAGCCGGGCGGCGAGGCCGAGGCTCCTCCGCTTCCGGCCTTCCAGCGCGGCGCGGACGATCATCTGCACCCTGCCGCGCAATAAAAACGCATTCACAAGACTCGCGCAAATCCCGAGCAACAATCCTGCGGCTACGTCTCGTCCATTCGGGAACAGGGCCCAGGCCATCAGCAAGGCCGCCATCGTAAACAGCGAAAGCCGAACGGCCCGCCTCAAGATGTCATCCATCGGAACCCCCCAGCACGAGCTTCACCATCGCAATGCAGGAAAGAATTCCCGTCAGAAGCCCGATCAATACGCCCGCGACAACCCATCCGGGCGTGCCGCCAAGGCGCGCACCGAGCCAATACCCGGCCGTGATGCATGCGGCCACGTTGACTCCCATCGCGCCCACCAGTCCCGCTGCGCGCCAGGGATTGTCACCCTTGTCCGACTTGTTCATGCCCGCGTACCCCTGTCAATCCCCATCTATTTTAGTCATGCGTCAGATCCTTTGTCAATTCGGACCTTTTCGCGCATAATCGAATATTTCGTGAACAAACGGCGGAAATGGGCGTTTTTTCGCGGCTTCCGGCGTCCGGAAACTTTACAGCATACAGTTCGACTGTAGATTTGCCCAACCTGCGGTCCGGCCGGATGGGCTGCCGGTTGCCCGGCAGGAGCCGGTTGTGCCTCGGGCGGAACCGGCCTCGGGGCGGTTCACTCCGCCGTTTCCGGCCGGTTCTCCCGCGCGGGCTCCCCGGGCGCGAACGGCTCGGGCGGCTCGTCCCGCAGGCCGAAGTGGTGCAGGATCGCCTGCACGATCCGCTCGGACGCGCGGCCGTCGCCGTACGGATTCGTCCGGCCGGTCATCCGATCGTAAGCCGCCGGATCGGTGAGCAGCCGGCGCGCGGCCGCGTACACCCGCTCCTCCTGCGTCCCGACGAGCTCGAGCACGCCCGCCTCGATCCCCTCCGGCCGCTCGGTCGTGTCGCGCAGGACGAGCACCGGCACGCCGAACGACGGCGCCTCCTCCTGCAGGCCGCCGGAATCGGTCAGGATCATGTACGTGTGCGGATAGAAATTGTGGATCTCGAACACGTCGAGCGGGTCGACGAGCCGGATCCGCTCGTGGCCGCCGAGAATCTCGTACGCGGGTTCGCGTACCGCCGGATTCATGTGCACCGCGTAGACGACCGCGATGTCGGCGAACTCGTCGGCGATCCGCCGCACGGCGCGGAAAATGTTGCGGTGCGGCTCGCCGAGCGCCTCTCTCCGGTGCGCCGTCATCAGGATCAGCCGGCGCCCCTTCGCCCAGTCGAGGATCGGGTGGCTGAAGGACGGATCGACCGTGTACTGGAACACGTCCGTCACCGTGTTGCCCGTTATGTAAATCGACGATTCGGGCTTGTTTTCCCGCCGGAGATTGCCGGCCGACCATTCCGTCGGCGCGAAGTGCAGGTCCGCGAGCACGCCGGCGAGCTGCCGGTTCATCTCCTCCGGAAAGGGAGACCGCTTGTTCCAGGTGCGCAGCCCCGCCTCGACGTGGCCGATCTTGATTTGGTTGACGAACGCCGCATAACTTGCGAGGAACGTCGTCGACGTGTCGCCGTGCACGAGCACGAGATCGGGCCGCGCCTCCCTCAGCACCGGATCGAGCCCGGCGAGCACGTTCACCGCGATCTCGGTCAACGTCTGCCGGTCCTTCATCACGTTCAGGTCGTAGTCCGGCCTGATCTCGAAAAAGTCGAGCACCTGGTCCAGCATCTCGCGATGCTGCGCGGTGACGCACACGACCGTCTCGATCACGTCTTCGTATTTCTGCAGCTCGAGCACGAGCGGGGCCATTTTTACCGCTTCCGGACGCGTGCCGAAGATCGTCATCACTTTCAATCTTGCCATGTCGCCCCTCACGCTCCCGTTCATCCGGCGGCCCCCGTCATTTCGTGCCGAACAGCCGGTCGCCGGCGTCGCCGAGCCCCGGCACGATGTAGCCGCGCTCGTCCAGCCGCTCGTCGATCGCGGCGACGTACAGGTCGATGTCCGGATGCGCCTCCTGCAGCGCCTTCACGCCCTCGGGCGCCGCGATCAGGCACATCATCTTGAGGTGCCGGCAGCCCCGCGCCTTCAGCGCGGACAGCGCCGCGACCGCCGAACCGCCGGTGGCCAGCATCGGGTCGATGACGATGAGCAGTCTCTCCTGTGCGTCGGTCGGCAGGTTGATGTAGTATTCGACCGGCTTCAGCGTCTCCTCGTCCCGCTGCAGCCCGATATGGCCGACCTTCGCGGAGGGAATCAGCTTCAGGATGCCGTCCACCATGCCGAGCCCGGCGCGCAAAATCGGCACGAGCCCGATCATCCGGCCGGACAGCACGCTCCCCTCCATCTTCGCGATCGGCGTCTCGATCGTCACCTTCGACAGCGGCAGGTCGCGCGTGATCTCGTATGCCATCAGCGTCGCGACCTCGCTGACCAGTTCGCGGAAATCCTTCGTGATCGTGTTCTTGTCGCGTATGATCGTCAGTTTGTGCTGGATCAGCGGATGATCGCACACGACTACCTTGCCCATTCACTGCCTCCTTCCGGCGTTCCGGCGGTCCGCTGCGCAGGACCGCTGTGCTGATCCCGTTCATTATATCATGTTCCCGTGCTTTCGGCATCGTCAATCAGCATGGCGGGAAGCGGTCATCCGG